>NZ_FMZA01000022.1 GCF_900102685.1 Melghirimyces thermohalophilus | reverse complement strand
ACGGGATCAGTTTGAGAAGATCATGAGCTACCTGGATATCGGCAAACAGGAAGGGGCCAAGGTGCTGACTGGTGGTCAGGCTTTTAAAAACGAACAATATCCGGATGGGTTTTATGTGCAGCCCACCGTTTTCGAAGGAAACAATAAAATGCGGATCTTCCAGGAAGAGATCTTCGGACCGGTGGTTTCGGTCACCACCTTTAAAGATGAGAAGGAGCTTTTGGAGATCGCCAACGACACCCTGTATGGGCTGGGTGCTGGGCTCTGGTCTCGGGATACGCACCAAGCCTACCAGATCGCTCGTCAAATCGAGGCCGGCCGGGTCTGGGTCAACTGCTACCACCAGTACCCCGCCCACGCCGCTTTCGGCGGATACAAGCAATCGGGTATCGGCCGGGAGACTCACAAGATGATGCTGGAACACTATCAGCAGACGAAAAATCTCCTCATCTCCTACGATCAAAACCCCACCGGGTTGTTCTGATCCGAAAAAGGGGGGACATGAGGGAGGGGACCTCCTTTTCACTGGAATTTCCTCCTGAGTCTTCGGTTCATAAATCCACTCCCGACCTTTTACAATCGACTGGAGACTCCTCGATACAAGGTTTAAGAAACAAAAATGGCCCGCACTGTCATGAGGCGGGTCATTTCTTTTTTTCTTTTCTCTTCATCTCTTTCTTTAAATTCTTTAACGATTCATACTGACTTATTTTCCGATAAAGGGTTGTACGGCTGATCCCTAACAGCCGGGAGGATTCGGAAATATTACAGTTGGTTTTCTCCAATACCTCGCGTATCGTTTTCTCTTCTTGGTTTTCTAATAAAAAACCTTGCTTCATGTTCATTTGAGGATGATCAATGTCACTGGCCGAAATTACCCTGGATTTCCGTAATATAAAGGCGTTATAACAGGCTTGCCGGACAACCTGCTTCAGCTCCCGCACATTCCCCGGCCAATGGTACATCGTCAATTTTTTCATCCCCAAATCGTCGAGGTAAAGGTAGTCGGCCTCCAACTCATTGGCCATTTCCTCTAGGAAAAAGTCGATCATCTGCGGGATATCCTCCCGTTCCCGAAGAGGGGGGATCCGTATCTCAAACTCACACAAACGATAATACAGATCAGATCGGAAGGTCCCCTTCTGAATCTCGACGGGAAGGTCCCGATTCGTCGCGGCTACGATGCGAACATCGACTGGACGCGGACGGTGACCGCCAATCCGGGTGACGTGCTTTTCTTCTAAAACTCTTAGTAGAACCGTTTGTGAGGCTAAGGGGAGTTCCCCGATTTCGTCGAGAAAAAGAGTTCCTTGATCGGCTGCCTCAAACTTTCCCTTTTTCCCTTCTTTATGTGCCCCAGTAAACGCTCCTTTTTCATACCCGAACAACTCAGATTCGATAAGATTCTCTGGGAGCGCTCCGCAATTTACAACTAAGAAAGGCCCATTTCTTCCGCCCGAGTTATGGATGGTACGAGCCACCCAGTCTTTTCCCGAACCAGTTTCTCCTTGGATTAAGACGGTAGCTTTGGTTGGAGCGATCGCTTGAGCAATATTTAATGCTTTTTTCATTTTTTCGCATTCACTAACGAAATGGGAATCAATTTCATTTTTGGATTTTCGTCGGGGGATGGGTTTTACCATTCCGTGGTATAATCTTTTTCGATTGTCTAAAACTGCATGGACCATCCACTTGGTTTGTTTATCATTCTCTACAGACTTTAACGACACGACCCTAGAACTGTAACCGTTGGAGGACAAAATTTCATCGGTTTCTTCTTGAAACCAGTTGGATAATGGTTTCCCTATGCACTCCTGTATCGACTGCCCTAGCATTTTGGCAGCCTGTCTATTTAACCTTGTTATGACGCCGTCTTGATTTACCGATAGCAAAGGCTGGTGGTGTTCGTTTAATAACAGATTATTTTCATTCAAAGCTAAGGTAAGCTCATTTTTTGTCTGTTGAAGGGTCAATCTGGCTTCACATGCTTGTGCTGCAGCAACCACCATTCCCAAGGTGTGGGGATGATGAGACCGTGCATCTCCACTAACATCTAAAATACAAAGCAGTTCTCCCGTCGGTGAATATATAGGAGCCGCGTAGCAGGATAAAAAGTGATTTTCTTTACAAAAGTGTTCGTCCCCCACGACACTGATCGGTTTTTTTTCAAAAATAGCTGTCCCAATCGCATTGGTTCCTTTGACACTCTCATCCCAATTTGCTCCTGTATCTAACCAAACGTTTTTAGCTCGTTCAGAAAAAGGAGGCTCTCCCCAAGCACTAACAATATAACTATCGGAATCCGAGACAATCACCATGAACTCTGATTGTTTAAATTGTAGAAAAAGGTGCTCGAGAATGTCATCCGTAGCTTGAAAAAACTCTCTCAAGTTGTCTTGGCGATCCTTTAACTCTCCTCCTTTAAGAATATCGTTTACAGCACGATGTCGTTCAACTCCAAGTTCACGACTTCGTTCCCAAGACTGTTTGATTGGTTGATGACGATCAGGAAACATAGAACCCCTCCTTCACCACTACATTATAAATTCCCAATCTTTGAACGGACAAAAGTGTAACAAATTGTAACGTTGTTCTGTAAATGGCCAATATGTGTTTTTGAATATACGCAATACTAGTAAGAATCCCATTTGGCATGTTATTTGCAAACCTTTAGGGTAACTTCTCATATAAGGAGGAAGTATTTTATGGGTAAAAAGATGCAAGCTGCCGTGGTTCACGATTTTTCAAAGCCTTTAAGTGTAGAAGAGGTGGACTTGCCGGATCCTCTCGCTAACCAAGCCAGCGTAAAGATCGAAACCTCAGGATTGTGTCACACGGACATCCATGCTGCTCATGGAGATTGGCCAATCAAACCGAAGCTCCCCTTAATTCCCGGGCATGAAGGAGTTGGCATCGTCGAAAGCTTAGGGAAAAATGTTAGAAGCGGAATTAAAGAAGGGGATCGGGTGGCCATTCCATGGTTGGGTTATGCATGTGGCTACTGCGAGTACTGCACATCTGGATGGGAAACTTTGTGTGAAGATCAATTAAATACTGGTTATGCGATCGATGGGACCTTTGCGGAATACGCCAACGCTTACGCTGATCAAGTAGTAAAAATACCGAAAGGCGTCGACTCGATGGAAGCAGCCCCTCTAATTTGTGCGGGGGTCACCACATATAAAGCGGTAAAGGTGGCTGGCACACGCCCTTCAGACTTGGTTGCAGTTTTTGGAATTGGTGGGCTGGGTCATCTGGCTTTGCAATATGCCAAAATAGCTGGAGCATCTGTAGTTGCGGTCGATCTATTTGAAGAGAAACTCAGTTTGGCAAAAGAGCTCGGGGCGGATTATACAGTTAATGCCCGAACCCAAGACCCGGTAGAGGAAATCAAAAAACTGGGAGGGGCCGACCAAGCCATCTGTGTGGCGGTAGCACCCCAAGCCTTTGAACAAGCTTATCACTCCTTGCGCCGAGGTGGAAAAGTTGTCTTTGTGGCTCTTCCAAAAGACAATGATGTAAGACTGCCCATTTTTGAAACCGTTCTTAATGGAGTTTCAGTTCTTGGATCTATTGTTGGGACAAGGGTGGACCTAAAGGAAGTATTTGAACTTCATGCGGCCGGAAAAACCCGAGTCGTTCACGAAAAACGGCATTTGCATGATGTCAACGAGGCGTTGAAAGAAGTGGAAGAAGGAAAAGCCAAGGCAAGGCTAGTTTTTGAGATGTAATTCAATGTAATTAGGCCAAGGAGGTCAAGATGAAGGAATCCCTTATTCCCCGGGTAACAGCTTCTGAAAAAGCAAAATGTTATATTTATAATTGGGCAAAATCTTATACGGACCCTTTTTTGCATCAATTTGAGTTAAATCAATCCCCGCTTATGTTGTCGTTTCAAAAATATCAACCCGGTTCCGAGGATGTCCTATTCGGGGAGTTAGAGGGCCTTCCGGTCTTGGTGACAGGATCATATTGACTTTGTTTTTGCCATTCAAACATGGAATACCTGTACAAATAAAGGGCACTGTCGAGCTTAATGACAGTGCCCTTTATTAATGGCTCATTTTTTAACCCCGATAAACAAGCCTCCTCTTTTTAATGCAGTATCAATTTTGCTGTTTGTTCGTTTTTTTCTGTTCTCCAAATTTTGATTTCATTTTGGATCCCTCCTTCACCCACAATAAAATATTCCTTAAAAAGCCTTCGATAATGTAAGGAGTTTTATCTCATTAGGGTACAGTTAAATGGGATATTCCTTAGCCTTGATATCATAGAGCCTGTACGTGTCTTAATTACTTGTCTAAAAAATCCTCGCCATCTGGCGAGGATATGTTGAAATTCTTTGCTTAGTCCCACTACGTTAATCTAAAACGCCCTCCGGCCTTTTAAAGTCCAGGGGGCTCTTTATATCCCACTATGTTAATCAAAAACCCCTTCGAGTTGAAATGCCGTAAACCTTGCCATTAAAGATTTCTAATGTTATACAATAGTCTAATTTCGCAGTAAAGGTGGGGTCTATTTTTGGAAAGGCTTCAGTTATTCAATCGGATCCCTTATGCCGTGGTGGTGGAAAGCGATCTTCTAGTTGCTTTGGGACCCATCTCTAGACAGATTATTATATAAAGAATCCTTAACATTTCGAGCCAAGGACAATATACTAATGTAAAGATCCCTTTACCATAAAAGGGGGAGTAAATTGGTCAAAAACCGAATTCGCGAGCTGCGAAAGACTCGAAAACTGACGCAAGAACAATTGGCACTGGATCTGCAAGTGACACGACAAACCATCATCGCAATTGAGGGAAACCGTTATAATCCAAGCTTGGAGTTGGCATTGAAAATTGCAAATTATTTCGATCTACCGGTTGATCAAATTTTCACTCTCACAAAGGAGGATTGATGAAATGGATACTGCTTGGATTTTGTTCTTCATCGCGTTCATCGGCTCTGCATCGGTGTCTTTCATCTTTAAGAAAAAAAGACAAAGGTCCCAAGCTCCAGAAGTGGATGAACGTGTTTTAAACTTGTTTCAAGTCTATATACTACGTACGCTGATTGGAAGTGGATCAGTCGGTGTCATTCTTTTGGCCACCTTTGACATTATGGGCTATCAAAGTCTTCCCTTAAGTTACATTTGGATTTACTTATTGGCTACCATGTTTGCTCTAAGTATATGTTCCTTTTTAGCCAAAAAAATAGGGAGAGGGGAAAATTTCCCCTCTTAATCATTTTAACAGAACAGATCGATAGCATTTGCACAATTAGCAATTGCTGCGTAAATAACAGCACATCCTATACCAGGGAGTCCTCCAGCAAAGAAGGACATAGCACAAACACTACTTATCCCATGACCGGCCATGAACCACACATTGTAGATACATATGTTACGCAGTCAGCCATTGTATTGACTTCATCATCTTTGGCTGATTTTCTCTCATCCCAAAGTTTCTGTATTTCCTCCGGTTTGATCTCTTGGTTGTTTGTTAGATCAAGGCCGGCTGATTGGTCCTCCGCCCTTTCGAGAACGGAAAACATAGTCCCCGGGGAGCCCCTATTTGAATTGCCTTGTGCACGTTCCAAAGACGCGCAGGAGAAAAACTCCGACGCGCCTCTTTGATCTGTCTAATTTTCCATTTCATCGAATAGCTCCGGGTCCAAGTACTGGGCGATTTCATGCTGTCCATTTTCAATGTAATCCTTAAGTACTTGTTCCTGTTCTTCAGTTGATAAACGGTCATACGCCAATTGGACCGCATCTTTCTCCTCATCATCTATAATCTCCTGGTTGATTTCTGCAATGTCCTCTTCACTGATGGTTACGGGGGCTTCTTCTTCTAAGATTGTGAGATCATCCTGTGCGGAAGTCACTGCCCTTCGGGGATCTGCAGGTCCCTCATTTTCAAGGGCATCCAATACAAAGAGGTATGATGGCTTATGATAAACAATCCCTATATGCCCTGGTCCTACGCCTCCCAAATGATCTTGAATCGTAATATTGGATACCTGATCTTCCGGTCCATCAAGAAAGCCTCTCGTATAAGGCGTAACAATGCCATCTCTCTTAGTAGTGATATTCGTATATGAAACATCTCCAGGTGTTTCCTCACCTTCATTCAGTTCTTCCAAAAAATCGGAACCAGCAAGCTGTTGCTGGATTGCTTCAATATCAGTGATTAAACTTACTAATCCAGTGAGCCTTCTAAAACCTAGTAATCCATCTGTCCCGTGATTCGATGGAGCGAAGGCAATCAAGTCGTCCACATTTTCATCGCCTTCCATAAACTTCATATAGTATCTTGGCATCATTCCGCCTTGGCTATGGCCTATGATATCTACTTGATCGGACCCCGTGAGTTCAAGGACATTATTAATAAACGCTTGTAACTCCTGGGCAGATTCTTCGATAGGTCCTGTGGAAGGACCCAATAATGTCTGACCATAATTCATGGCATAAACACAATAATCTCTGTCTGCAAGTTCAGGGGATAAAGCGAGAAAGTTATACGAACTTCTTTCAAATGTACCCGGCACGAGAATTATAGGGTTCTTCCCTTCCTCCAATGTACACTCCGGGTCATTTGCACCCGGTGGAGGGAGGCCTTGGGCATTCAAAAATTCAGCGGCACCTTCTGCTCCTAGATCAAAATCCTTTTTTTCATTTGCTTCCGAAACATTCACTAATAAAGGCGCTAAAGCAAAGAGCGTCAGTAAAGCGACGATCAATGGTTTTAGACGCACTGGCAGAAAACCTCCTTCCCGAGCAAAAGATTAAGAATATTATTGAAACATATCCTATCATGGCCGATGATAGATTTACAACCCTTTGGGCGGATCACTTTTTTGTGACATAACGTACACAACCACATGAACCACTTGCACGATTAGCACAAGCAATGGGATTGTTTCCGTCATCGGCATCACCTCCTTTCTGCGGAACCCTAACTGCAGAAAAGGAGGGTCGCCGCCTCCGCCTCAGGCCGTTCCAACCCCGATGTAGTTCCTCGCCTAAGATTTCAACATTCAAATCCAAAATCCTGCCAGTTACGCTACCGATGATCGCTGTCGGCAGCGGCCGCCATCCCGGGCCCGCCGCCGATGATCGGCTGTCAGTACCTTGGCTGCCACCCTAGAGACCGCCACCGGTGACTGCCGCCGCCTGCTGGCTCACCCCAGGGGGGCAGATCCGATGATCGCCGCCAGCAACTGTGGCCGCCGCAGGCTATTGGTCCTGCGAGGAGTCACCAGGTATCGGGAAACGACGGGGTTACTTACGAACAATGTAAATACGTATCTCCTATTTTAAGTATAAAATATAAATAGGATAAGATATAGACTGTTTATTCTAAGTGCTAAGTTCTAGAATTTATACATATATTGATAATTGAAAGGGAGAATTGAAATGAGCCCTTATGTTGTCAGTTTTCGGGAGATCGATAAAACGCAACTTTTGTTTGTCGGAGGAAAAGGGTTGAATTTAGGAGAACTATCAAAGATTCACGGAATACAAGTGCCTGAAGGATTTTGTGTTACGACAGAAGCCTATCAAAAAGCCATCGAACAAAACGAAACGTTTCAAGCTTTGTTGGATCAACTAACCATGCTAACCATAGAGGATCGAGAGCAGATTGGTGAAATCAGCAGGAAAATTCGAAAAATCATTATGGAAGTAGAGATTCCTTCTGATGTGGTGAACGCTGTTGCTCACTATCTCTCCCAGTTTGGAGATGAACATGCTTATGCAGTGCGTTCCAGTGCGACTCATGAAGATCTACCACATGCCTCTTTTGCTGGTCAACAAGACACCTACTTAAATATTATCGGAAAAAAAGCCATCTTGCAGCATATCCGCAAATGTTGGGCTTCCCTATTTACGGATCGTGCCGTGATGTACCGCATGCAAAATGGATTTGACCACAGCCTAGTCTATTTATCCGTCATCATTCAACGGATGGTTTTCCCACAGACATCAGGGATTTTATTTACCGCTGATCCGATTACTTCTAACCGAAAACTGCTATCCATCGATGCCAGTTTTGGACTTGGAGAAGCACTGGTCTCAGGCTTGGTCTCTGCCGATTGTTATAAAGTACAGGAAGAGGAAATCGTCGATAAGAGGATAGCAACCAAAAAATTGGCTATCTATGGACGAAAAGAAGGCGGAACAGAGACACAACAGATCGATCCGGATCAGCAAAAGACACAGACACTTACTGATCAACAGATTTTACAACTGGCACGCATCGGAAGACAGATCGAGACTTATTTTGGCCAGCCACAAGATATCGAATGGTGTTTGGTTGATGATACATTTTATATTGTCCAGAGTCGTCCCATCACGACTTTATACCCCATCCCTGAAGCGAATGACGAAGAAAATCACGTCTATGTATCTGTTGGTCATCAACAAATGATGACCGACCCCATGAAACCATTGGGATTGTCTTTTTTCCTGTTAACGACTCCTGCCCCCATGCGCAAAGCGGGCGGAAGATTATTTGTTGATGTTACAGATATGCTGGCTTCGCCTGCCGGTAGAAAAACAATAATAGATAAATTGGGGAAATCTGATCCGCTCATCAAAGACGCACTTATGACCATCGTAGAGCGAGGAGATTTTATCAAATCGTCACCGGATGATAAGGAAGAACAGAGTCCCGGTAAACGGAATAAGGATATGTCGTCTTCGGATTTTGAAGCACAAATCGAAAACAACCTAAAAGTTGTTTCTGAATCGATTAAGAGTAGTCAAGCATCGATAGAAGAGCTAAAAGAAAACATCCAAACGAAAACGGGATCAGATTTAATTGATTTTATCAAAGAAGATATCCCGCAATTAAAAAAGTTTTTATTTGACCCACATATGGGTGTGATTATGGATGCGATGGAAGCTTCATCATGGATCAATGAAAAAATGGAAAAGTGGTTAGGTGAAAAAAACGTAGCAGATACACTTTCTCAATCCGTACCAAACAATATCACTTCGGAAATGGGTCTTGAGCTTCTGGATGTCGCCGATGCGATTCGTCCTTATCCGGAAGTCGTTGATTATTTACAACATGTAAAAGAGGATCATTTTTTGGATGAACTGGTTCAGTTTGAGGGTGGACAAAAAGCCCGAGATGCCATCATAGCTTATCTCAACAAATACGGAATGCGATGTGTCGGAGAAATCGATATGACTAGACCCCGTTGGAGCGAAAAACCGATTACACTTGTCCCCATGATACTCAGTAACATCAAAAACTTCGAGCCTGGTGAAAGCAAGCGAAAATTTGAGCACGGGCGACGTGTTGCTTTGAAAAAAGAGCAAGAGTTAATCGATCGATTGAAGCAATTACCGGATGGTGAACAAAAGGCCAAGGAAACAAAGCGAATGATCGACCTCATCCGGAATTTCAGCGGGTTTAGGGAATATCCCAAATACAGTATGATTCATCGCTATTTCATTTATAAGCAGGCTTTACTGAAAGAAGCCGAAAGACTCGTACAAGAGGGGGTTATTCATGAAAAAGAAGATATATACTATCTCACGTTTGAGGAACTTCGTGAAGTCGTACGCACAAATAAACTGGATGACCAGATTGTAAGCCGTCGAAAAGGCGAGTACAAATTCTATGAAAAACTCACTCCCCCGCGTGTGATCACGTCTGATGGTGAAATCATTGCGGGTGAGTACAAACGAGAAAATCTCCCAGCCGAAGCGATTGCAGGTCTACCTGTTTCTTCTGGGATCATAGAGGGACGAGCGCGTGTCATCTTAAACATGGAAGATGCTGATCTAGAAGATGGAGATATCTTAGTCACCGCCTTTACCGACCCTAGTTGGACACCACTTTTTGTATCCATTAAAGGCCTAGTCACCGAAGTGGGTGGACTGATGACCCATGGAGCAGTTATCGCACGTGAATATGGCTTGCCAGCAGTTATCGGTGTAGAAAATGCCACCAAGCTGATTAAAGATGGAGAACGGATCCGAGTCAATGGAACCGATGGGTATATCGAAATACTGTGATCCCTAGATACATCCAGATAGAATATGGTTCTTCCCCCATCCGAATAACTATTTTTAAATCGCATGGATTTTTCAGAAAGGGATCATTTTGAATGAAGAGGTCATTTGCATCATGATGTTATGGTCTAGGGAACAATCGTTTGTATACGGACAACCACCCCCGACCTTCTATTCGGCCGGGGGTGGTTGTTTTCTTGTCTTAGACAGTTGCGATGCTAGCTTTCATCAGCTTGCCGTCCAGGGGCTTCTGACTTGCTCCATCCGTTGGGCGTGGTCGATCCGTTTTTTGCAGGTCGGTTTATGGCCCCTTCCCCCATCAGTGGAACTTGTGGACTTATTAGGAAGATAAACGCATCCCTCCCTGGTTGTCTCTACTGTAACCGGGGAGTGTCGAATCAAATCTCCCTCACCCCTTACCCTCCCATCATCCGGGAAGCGTAGTCTTCCAGTTCGATCACCTTCCCCTGGTGGAGGCGGGATTCTTCGGCAGCGAAGGCCATCAGGTGGCTTTGCACGGAGGCCTTGGCGGAGGTGAGGCTTTCCTGGCCATCGGGGTGCCGTACTTGTTGCAGGAAGTGGCGAATGACGGCGTAATCGCCGCCGCCGTGGCTGTCTCCGGGGGCATGGACCCGGATTTCGCTCATGTTCCGGGTGAGGAAATCGTAGAGGGTGAACCGGTTGTGGATCAGGTTGCCCCGGATCTCCCCCTTGGTGCCCATGATCTGTACGATCCGCGTGATATCTTGGGTAAAGCCGCACATGCTGAAGGTCGCTGTGGCTCCGTTGGCAAACTCCATGTTGACCACCTGATGGTCGACCACATTGTTGTCGCTTCTGTAGACACAGCGTCCGTAGGGGCCGGAGCGAAGGGCTTCCAGGATACCCTCCTCGGTGTCAGTTTCGGTAATTTTCCGGGCCCAGTCCCGCCCCTCTCCCAAGTAAAAACGGGGCGCGTAATAGGGACAATGGGGTTCCGCCGGACACCCGTCGAGACAGCGATGGGGAGCTTCTTTTGGCGCGTTTTTCTCGGTGAAATGGGTCAGGGAACCGAAGGAGCTGACCCGTTCGCAGGGAGCCCCGACCAGCCAGGCCAACAGGTCCAAATCGTGACAGGATTTAGCCAGGATCATCGGGCTGGAGCGGTCACTCCGCCGCCAGTTTCCCCGCACGAAGCTGTGGGCCATGTGCTGATAGCCGACGTTTTCGTTTAGTTGAATCGACACCACATCCCCGATCTTCCCCTGGTCAATCACCCCTTTGATCGCTGACCAGAAGGGGGTGTACCGCAGGACGTGGCAGATGGTGAGCAATCGCCCCGTCTCGGCGGCTTTTCGCTCCATGCGGATGCATTCTTCCGGATCAGGGGACATCGGCTTCTCCAGCAGCACATGGTACCCCTTTTCCAACGCTTTCATCGCCGGGGCGTAGTGCAGGCGGTCCTGGGTGGTGATGATGGCCACATCCGCCATTCGTGGCTTTTGCAATAGATCTTCCCACCGGCTGTAGCTAGCCTTCTCCTCTAAACGGTACATCTGGGCAAATTGCTGCCGTCGTTTCCCGTTCACCTCCGCCACTCCGACGATTTTCAACTCATGGGGAAACTGAAGCGAATAGGGGGCGTAAGCGCGGGTCCCCCGGTCGCCCGCCCCCAACACGATCGCTGTCACCTGTTTCACTGTATCCCTCCTTTAAACCTCACCGATTACTCTTTGACCGCCCCGCTCATAAATCCTTGGATAAAAAAGCGCTGCACGAAACTGAACAAGATCGCCACCGGCAAGGTGGTGATCACGCTGGCCGCCATCATCTCATGCCAGTAGACCACATTTTGGCCGACAAAATCGGTCAGGGCGAGGCTGGCCGGCCGCAGCTGGGAGTCGGAGATGAAGATCAAGGGAATCAACAGCTCATTCCAGGCGAAGATGAAGGAATAGATGGCGGCCATCGCCACCCCTGGAGCCGACAGGGGGAGGATGATCCGCAAGATCCCCGTCACCCGGGAACACCCGTCCACATAAGCGGCCTGTTCCAGAGCGAGGGGCACATTGCGCAAATAGCCCTGCAGCAGCCAGACCGCCATCGGAGCGGTCAAGGCGCAGTTGGTGATGATGATCCCGGTAAAGGTGTTGAGCAGTTGCAGGGACTGAACAATCTGGTACAGCCCCACGATCAGGATGACGGGGGAAAACATCTGGGTCATCAACATCAGAAACAGAAGCGACCGCCGCCCGACAAAGGAGAATCGGGTCAAGGCATAGGCGGCGGGAAAGGCCAACACCACCGTGATCAACGCTGTCGTCGTCGCAATAAACAAGCTGTTGAAAAAGGGGGCGGAAAACTGGTAGGGCCCGAACCACACCTGAATGTAATTGGCCCATTGGGGTGGGTCCGGAATCCAGGTTGGAGGCCAAGAAAAGATGCCAGCAAAGGTTTTCAGGGAAGTGGAAACCATCACCGCCACCGGAAACAACAGTACGGCGAATATGCTGAGCAGCAGAATATGAACCCATAGATGCTTTCCGCGTTTGTTCACGGCAAACCCCCTCCCATCATAGTTCCTCCCGCCGCATCAAGGCTCGGTAGTAGACGAGAGTGAACAACATCAGGATAACGAAGATGACGATGGCGATGGTGGAGCCCATGCCGATGTCAAAGGCGCCGAAGGAACGCTGATAAGCTTCCACCACCAGGGTTGTGGTGGCGTTGACCGGCCCCCCCTTGGTCAACGGCCAGATCACCCCGAAGGAGTTGAAGGTCCAGATCGCTGATAAGGTGGTGGCCACCAGGATGACCGGCTTCATCAGGGGCAGAATGATCAGCCGCAGCCGCTGGAAGGAGGAGGCGCCGTCGATGTCAGCCGACTCCAGCACCTCTCGGGGGATCGATTGCAATCCGGCCAGAAAGAGCATGGCCATAAAGGGGATCCCCAACCACATATCGGTGACGGCGGTGGCCACAAAGGCGGATAACTTGTGTCCCAACCACACATAGTGGTCGGACAGCATGTGCAGTTCCGTCAACACCCAGTTCAGCATCCCGAATTCCCCGTCGTATACCCATCGCCAGGCGATTGCCGCCACCACCATCGGCGTCACCCAGGGTATCAGGAGCAGGGCCATATAAAACCGCTTCCAAGCGATCTCCTTCGCCAACAGCCAGGCCAGTAAAAAGCCGATCAAGCTCTTCCCCGCCACGGACAGCCCCGTCCACAGAGCAGTTCGGGTGAACGTCGCCCAAAACTCTGCCGATTGGAACAGGGTGACATAGTTTTGCAAGCCGACGAAGGTGACGCCCAGGTCGGGACGGGTCAGGATGTTTTGGGTGAAGGAAAAATAGAGGACCCGTGCGATCGGGTAGGCCACCATCACCGACATAAACAGCAACACCGGAAGCAGATAAAAAAACGGGGACTTTTCTGGGGATAGGGTGAAGCGTCGCAACGGTTTCAACATCGTCCCCTCCTTATGAAGCCATGTAAGAGCGCCGCTCCCCGAAATTATTTCGGCTCCAGCTGTTGTTTTTTGATTTGGGCGGCAGCATCATCCAGCACTTTTTCCGCCTTCTCCCCGTTCAGCGCCCGCTGGACTGCCTGGGTGACGATTTCCTCAAAGGGCTCCCACGCCTTCGGCGCCGGTTGCGGCTTTCCGTAATCGATCATCTTGACAAACTCCCGGACATAGGGGTCATTTTGGAAGAAGGGATCTTCCGCCTCTTTGGTTTGCAGTGGAATCGTATTCCGTTCGATATCGTACTGGGTCTGCTCTTTCGGAGAGGTAATGTACTGGATAAAAGTCCAAGCCGCCTCCGGGTGCTCCGTCTGGGCAGAGATCATTAAGGAGTCGGAGACCAGAGTGTTAGCCATCTTCCCCCCCTTGGGAAGGGGAGCCGCTTTGTAGGGAGTCTTCTCGTTGTCGGGTGCCCGAGCCATCATCTGCCTCGCCCAGGGACCGCAGACAAACATGGCGATCTTCCCTTCTTTGAATAGAATCGGAAGCTGCTCCCGGTTGTACTCCAAAGGATTAGGCACCACCTGATGCTTCCGGTACAGATCGGCGTAAAACTGAAGGGCCTCCGCCGCCTCCGGTGAGTTCAGCTTCACATTTCCCTTCTCATCAAACACTTGGCCGCCGTTTTGGAAGAGATAGTTGAAATATTGCGTCGTGGTGGAGACGTGTTTCGCACCGGCGACACCAAACCCGTAAATCCCCTCATGCTCCTGTTGCACCTTTTTCGCTACCTGCACCAGCTCTTCCCAGGTCTGAGGCGGCTCCTCGATCAGGTCGGTGCGGTAGATGAGCGTACGGGAGGAGAATCCCCGAGGGATGCCGTACGCTTTCCCCTGATAGCGAGCCGCCTTCTGCAAAGGCTTCGGATAGAGAGCGAGTCGCTTCTCTCCCTCAGCGTTTAAAGGTTGAATCGCCTGCATAGCGGCAAAGGAGGCGATCCAACGGGATCCCCCGTAAATCACATCCGGCGCTTCCCCAGCGTTAAACCCGGAGACCAGCTTCTGATAAGACTGATCCCAGCCTACCGACTGCACCTTGACATCGATGTCCGGATGCTTCTGTTCAAACTCCTGCACCAACTCGTCAATCATTTCCCTCATTTCCGGCTGCTCCAAGCCTGGATGAAAATACGTAATCTGCGCCGGCCCATCACCACTTTCACCTTGGGGCATACACCCGGCAAGAACCAACACCAAGACGATGGACAACATCAAGCCTCTTCTCTTCATCAAACCACACCCCCTTGCTTATCCCATTTTTATTCCTCCCACTGGGGCCTGTATGCCGGGCCGAACAAAAAGATCACCCCCGACTTTGTATGGAGTCGGGGGTGAATTTTTTTGAAAACAGCGCATCGGCGATCGGGCGTTCACCGGTAGCATCGAAAACAGGAGAAGGAGTGCGAGACTTTTTACAAGGGGTTCCACCTTGTCACTTGCCACCTCAATCCAAGGTAACCGGAGGCGCTAAAAATCGCACCTCCAGCATGGTCTCCATACTTTCTCCATCAGGATAGAGGAGAAAGGCGAAAAGGGAATTTGATTTTTAGAATGTCTGACGATTGAAGAAGCACATAGAAATGCAGTCATCTCACAACATATCCGATGGATATGAACTTCCTGTTAACCATGTGGAAGTAATCCCCCCAACCAGGTGAGGATCACCGAATTCAGCCTCGCCCCCTTTCATATATATCAGGGAGATTGGAAAGGGGGCGGTTTTATTGAACACGGGAAATCCGTCGGATCACGAGCATCGGTTCCAACTCTTTTTTCATCACGGAGGAGAGTATTGGATCCACCAGATGCACACCCATCAATACCGAGGCGTCACCTCCTTCGATGTCGGCCATCGGCACCAACTGGCGGGGGTGACCGGTCCGGCTCCCCACACTCCGGACCATGTCCACCCATACCAGGGAACCACCACCTTTGACGACGGCCATGTCCATACCTTCTCCGGGGTGACTGGCCCCCCGATCCCTTTGCCTGACGGGAGACACTACCACCAGATCTGGGGGCAGACCACCTCAGGGGGAGCCATCCCCCACACCCACACCTATGAAGGAGTGGCGGAGTAAAGACCCATTCCCGAAAAGGTCGTCTTAAGCGGCAGCGGATGATCGCATGAACGGGGCTGCAGCCAAGTCTTAAAGCCAAGTGGGCCTAAATCAACAACCGCGTCACGCTCCCACCGGAAGCTGACGCGGTTGTCATTAGAACAGACGGATGAGATAGCCTAAAATGATACCGACCACGCTGAAATCGGTATCGCCGAAGGTCGTGTTCTCAAATCCGAGATCACCGAGGATCGGGAGCAAAAATGCCGGCAGAAAGCTGATCAATAACCCGTTGGTCAAGGCACCAAAAAAGGCTCCTCTTCTTCCGCCCGCGGCGTTTCCGAAGACACCAGCTGTCGCCCCGGTAAAGAAATGGGGAACCAAACCGGGGATAATGATCGGCAACGATGCGAGGGACAAGATCACCAACCCGATCAGTCCCCCGAGGAAACTTGCCAGAAAACCGAGAATCACAGCGGTAGGGGCGAAGTTAAACATCACCGGGCAGTCCAAAGCAGGTTTTGCCTCGGGGACCAGCTTCTCGGCAATGCCTTGGAAAGCGGGTACGATCTCCGCCAGCATCATCCGCACCCCAGCAAGGATGACATACAGTCCGACGGCAAACAGCAAACCTTGCATCACTGCAAACATAATCCCATTCTGGTCCTTGGCTACCTCCGCCGTCACCGCGGGCCCTGCCGCCAAGGTGACCACCACATAAATCACGACCATGGTTAGTGCAGTGGAAACGGTGGTATCACGAAGGAAGCTTAAACCTTGGGGCAGCTTCAAATCCTCCGTTGATTTCTGTTTGTTCCCCAGCCATTTTCCGACCCATCCCGCAGACAGATAGCCGATGGTTCCGAAATGGCCGATGGCCAAGTTATCATCTCCTGTAATTTGACGAACAAAGGGCTGTGCCAATGCAGGAAGGGCGACCATCAGGAATCCCAGCAGAACTGACCCTGACAGAATAGCCCAAACCCCTTCGATATTTGCGGCCATCATGACGGCAGAGAGCAGACAAGCCATGAAAAAGGTGTGATGTCCGGTCAAAAAGATATATTTGAAGGGGGTAAAACGGGCAAACAACAGATTAAAAACAAATCCCAAGCTCATGATGATGGCTGTCTGTTGTCCGAGGGTTTTGACAGCCACCCCTACGATCGCTTCATTGTTTGGGATCAACCCCTGCACGCCAAAGCCCTTTTGGATGATCGTCCCCAAAGGATTGAGCGATTCGGCCACCACATCGGCCCCGACTCCGAGCACGAGAAAGCCGATGATGGTTTTCAGCGTGCCGGTTAAGATCTCCCGGATCGGTTTTTTCAGCAAAACTAAACCGAGTAATGCCATTAAGCCGGCAATGATCGCCGGTTGGCTCAGTACGTCATGCACCAAAAAGTCAAGGATGCCTTTCATCAGCAGGGCCTCCTTTTACCCGATGAACTTATAACTGACCCACCACTTTTTCCTCGATCTCCTGTACACTGATGAAGTTGAGGATGGTCACCACTGGAGTCTGTAAGTCCTCCAGCTCTTGCGCCAACATGGCTGAGGTAACAACCAAATCCACGTCGGAAGCAGCTGCACGAGCCGATCCTAGATCACAATGGTCCACCTTAGCCTGAATACCCTTCTCTCCAAGCACTTTTTGAATATTGGACTTCAACATCAAACTGCTGCCCAATCCATTGCTGCAAACGACCAGGATTTTCTTCATGAACATCCATCCTCCTTCAAGGGATAAATTTTTGGATTACCTGAACCGCATCCTGTCTGGTTTCCGCTTCCCGAAGCTTCTTCAGGCTCTGTTCGTCGGAGAGGAGTTCCATCAGTTGAGACAAAGCCGTCAAGTGCATGTCGTTGTCCAAGGTGGCAAAGGTGATCACCACTTGGACCGGATCATTTTGCGGATGGCCGAAGCAGACCGGCTCCTTTAGCGTCAATAAACTCATACACACGGCGTTGACCCCATCCTCCGGACGGGCATGCAGGAGCGCGATCCCTGGAGCGATCACCATATAGGCACCGTGTTCCTTCAAGTTCCGCTCGATCTGATCCACATAGCGAGCCTCGATCATTCCCCTTTTCAACAAAGGGGCTGCACCCTGGCGAAGAGCATCACACCAATCTCCGCAAGAACGGCGCAACATCATGGTCTCTTCTTTCAGCAATTGATCCAACATCGGGTCGTCACCCGTCCTTTCCTGGAAAAGATGGGAGGTGGGAGGTGGCTTTCGCTGCTGTTGCATGAGGGATTGTTGAATCGCCTTTTTCAGACCATCAGGGTCATGGATGGTCGCATATTCCTCCACTCTCTTTACCAGCTCGTCCACAGATAGGCCAAGCCCGGTTGAACCGAGCAGAAGTTCTTCACGTAAACGTTCCAGTTCCCAATGCCCCGGTACGGAAGAAAGGATAAAGACAGGGATGCCTGCAACCGATGCGTCTAAGGGCAGCGTGCTGACCGCAAAATCGGCCCCTGTTTGTTTGACAGCCCCTTCCACATCGATCACCGAATAGACCCCCACCCATGACACTTCGGGTATCTCCTTTTGCAGGTGGGATTGCAACATTTTTGCCGTCCCTACGCCTGATGCGCATACCAACAACCCCCGTTTCACCGTAACTGAATTCTTGTGAAGACGGGTGGCCGCCGCTCCTACATGCATAGCCATATAGCCGATTTCACCCGGCGGGATCGGAGCGCCGATCTCCTTTTCCAACTGGAAGGCGGCTTTCTGGCAGGCAGCGTATACCCGGGGGTAACGGGACCGGACTTGGGAAAGAACCGGATTGTCGATGGAAAGATGATACCGAATGCGGGCCATAGCCGGTTTCATATGGATCATCAAACCTTCCCGCAACTCCGGATCCCGGCTCAGGGGCAACTGCAGGGTCTCCGACACCACATGGATAACAGAATCGACATAATGCTCGAGTGGAGGCGAAGCTTTCATGTCCACTGACGTCCGCATCCGTTGGGCTCCCAACAGATGAAGGACGATATATCCGATTTCGTCTTCCGGAATAGACACGTCAAACTGGCGACCCAAGAGAGCGGTCAATCGTTTCGCTTCCTCAAACTCGGGTAAGCCCATGAGTTCAGACAATTCCACCTCTGGCATCACAATCTTGTTCCCTTGACGCAACCGGAGGACAGCCAGACCGATATGGACGACCAGGCTTTGATAAGCCAGATCAGATAATGCTTGGATGGTTGGACTGTCCCACTGAAAGAGAACGGATTCGACCTCTCGTATCATCTCCCTCGACAACCACTCTCGTATCGAACCCTCCGTGCGACCCACTTCTTCCCGATGCTTGCGTAAGTATGCCTTCACCTCGCCGTGGGTCCAGGATTCCGACATAAGAGCTGCCGCCGCTTGACGCCAGTGAAACTCATCGGTTTGCAGCCGAATGCCGAACCCCGGCACCCGAATCACGGAAACACCATGGTTGGCCAACCAAGCTTCCGCCTCATTCAAGTCTTTTAGCAATGTCCCCCGGGACACATCGATTTCCTGAGCCAGTTCATCCACCGTCAGTTTTTCAGGCCTTTGCAACAGAGAAATAATCAGGTGCCGCAACCGATCTTCTTTGGAGTAGGCCACCACCGCCGGCGGTCGAATCTCTCCCAATCCTTCCTCCGCTGACTGACGGGCGGAATCGACGCCGTTTACCCTAACGCCCCGGCGGGGTCGCCGTTCCAATTCCAACTCATGGGCCTGAAACCAGTCCTCCAACTGGTCCAGATCATAGCGAACCGTTCGCGGGCTGACATCAAAGCGAGCTGAAAGAGACCGAACCGTTTCATATTGCTTTCGACTCAGTAAATAACGCCCGAGGGACCGTTGCCTTGGGGTCAACGTCTGTTCCATCACCGCTCCCCCATTGCTGCAAAGATGAATGAACGAACCTTACTTTAAGATTATCACGCGGATTCGAAAGGAATCACGCGTAAAATGTTTCCGCTTTCAATGTGGCAATATTGTATGAATATATTCCCCCGCAACACGAAAAGCCGTCTAGCGGCGAGAAGGAAAGGTACACAGAGAGGAAGAAAGAGCGTCTGCGCGAACGAGATGCGACGACAAAGGGGAAAGATGCGGTAAATTGAAGTTAAAAAACCCGGGGGAACGGTCCGCAATACCCGAGACCCGGCAAAAAGTCAGTCTCTGCCTAACACCAAAATGTATTGCGATCACGCTTCCCTTTAGCTTTCTAACTTTTTACCACCCCCCCAGCAGGTCACCTCTAAAGGCCATCCTATTTTTTATTTCCGCCAAAAAGTCGAACAATCCGCCTTATCCAAAATATTATATTCGATCATTCTCTCAAGTAATGAGAAATCTATCGGGCGATCCCATGGGAGACGTAATAGCTGCTGGCTATGATGATATCCAGCCTGCACAATCTCATCAGAAAAATGAATAATCCCTGCCCTTTCAGGGGCAACAGCCAAATGATGTTTGGCTACACTAAAGCCGATAATAAATGTGCCATGATCGGTAAACATCGGCTGATTCCACTTCATTACTGGCATTAAATTTGGGAATTTCTCAGATACCCAACTCAAAACCTCTTCCGTTCGGGCCCGATGTTGCGGGTTATCAATACGCGCTAAGTATTCCGCAAAAATTTCCATGTTGACTCCTCCTTAAATAAAAATATGTCATTCAAAGAAATCCCTCATACCTATTCGTCGTTCAAACACACTTGCCTGTTCATAAGCGGTCAGCATCGCCTCTACATAACGGTCTTCCACATATCGGCCGTCATGCAACAGACGGCCCGCTAAACGAATTGCAGCAAAGGGGTCGGTGATCGACGCGGCTTACGCCCAGGAAACATCTCGACACAAAAGTGGAAAACGACTATATCAATGTGTGGATCTCGTGATTGACAACCATGTCCCCAAAGGGGACGCGCTCTTAAAACACCCACAAGTGACAGTCCCCTTCGGTTCGGCTTCAACGGTATTGGGATCGGCTATTTTACAGGGGATGTTTGCAGAAGCTGTTCAATTCCTTGCTGAGCAGGGGATCACTCCTCCCATCTTGTTAAGTGGAAATATGGAAGGAACGGACGAACACAACCATCGTTTGGTATCCCAATATCAACAAAGAATCCCGAATCTATGTTAAATCCAGCCTCTTACGCGAACCGATATACAAATCCCCTGAGACCGAGGATGGATTCCGAAATACCGGCTAATCAGCCGGTATTTCTTTGTTAAACGGTCACTGATCTGTGTTGTATCCAATGACTTGTATAAAAAACCCCGCTTTCTGGCGGGGAGTCTGTTTGCCGTGTTCGATATTAGAAACGGCCAGCTGTTTTAAGCAACAACGGATTGTCCCTGATGAGAAAGTCGAAATTGAAGGGGGCTTTGTTCCCTTCACATTCATTTGAAGAGCATTACCGGTAATATGGTGCGGGTAAGCAGGAGGTCTCTTTGCAGAACCGGCTCCTCCATCTCCTCTATCTTTGGTACAGCTGTCCTCAACGGGACAGCCGTTCTCTTAAACGCTCGAAAAATCTATTTCCATAACTTCCTTGTTACGAAAACAATTCCATGATCCGCCGATACGACTGTTGCTTCTCATGGAAGTCATAAATATTTGTAAGAATGAGCCAATCGTTACATTGATATCGCTCAGACAGGTGAAGCAGTTCATTTTTTACTTTTCCCGGTCCACCGATGATCATCCGCTTCCGGTTTTCCCGTATCTGTTCTATCTCCTTCACTCTCCAGATTTTCGCTTTTGCTTCTTCGATACTAGGGACCCGGCTATCAAGACCTTTTTCTACATTCAGCAGCCAAACATCCTGGCTAATGGCCAGCTCTTCCGCCTGTTCATCCGTTTCTCCACAGATAACGAAAATGGCAGAACGCGTATCTGGATGATCCAAATATCCGGGTCTAAAATGAGCTCGATATGTCTGATGGGCCTCTTTTCCTCGATTCGGTTTAATGAAATGACCGTATACATAGCCAATTCCCAGTTCCGCTGCAAGTTTAGCACTGTTTTCCCCCAAACCTAACGAGAATAAGTTCGGGGCGTCTTCCGTTCGTGGTGCGGCACGAACTTTACCCTCTTTACTTAGAAAAGTGATGAGGTCTCTCAATTTATCGGGGTAGTCAGCTAATTGATCCTGCTTGCCATCGGCCAACAACGATCGAATCGTTTCATTTCCTCCAGGTGAGCGCCCGACACCTGCTTCTATTCTTCCGGGAAAAAGGGCTTGTAATTGAGATAGCTGGGTAGCTATCTTATATGCACTATACTGTGGAAGCAGGATGCCACCACTGCCAACCTTCAATTTGACCGTCTTAGCTGCGACTGCCGCCATCATGATTTCAGGGGAACTTGATGCGAGTCCCTTCGTTGCATGATGTTCAGCAAACCAATAGCGTTCATACCCTAACTCTTCTACATATTGAGCCATCTCCATCGTTCGGGCAGCTGTCTCTTCTGCAGTCATACCTTTTGGTTGCGCCATTTGATCTAAAACACCTAACTTCATTATCCAATACTCCTTTTCCTCCAATCTCCCCAATTGTACTTTTCAACGAAACATATAAGCCCAAAAAAGTAATGATCCTTCCACATTAATGAAGCAGACATTTTATTTAAAGGAACACCCCTACCGTAGACTGAAATGGAGTGGAGAGCGCGGGCGGAGACAAGGTCGATACGGGATGGCATAATCGTTGCCCAATTCTCTCATTTCCGTTAATATTTTTTATATATCCTGAAAGATAGGAGGAGTTTGATGATTCGCTCGAAGGGATGGTTCATATGGATGACGGTACTCGTCACAGCCAGTATGTTGGTCACCCCCACCGTGCAAGCGGCGCCGGAGACTCCATATTACGGAAAGGATTATTCTCAGACAGAGCAGGTACAAGCACTTTATCCGGATCCGGACCAGCGGTTTGATACACCGGCTTTCACCTCCGGGAAACAGCGCTTCACCAGCCAGGAAGAAATGCTCGCGTACTTACATAAGCTGGATCGAAAAACTCCTTGGACGAAGTTGACCATCTTTGGCCATTCCCAAGACGGGCGGGCGCTACCCGCTCTCTTCTACCAAAAAGGAAGCGGCAAGGGAAAACCGACGGTATGGCTCCAAGGGCAAATTCACGGAAATGAACCCGCCGCTGGCGAAGCGGTGCTGGCAACGGCAAAAAGACTGGCAGGAGCGGAAGGGAAGAAGCTCTTAAACCACATCAACGTCGTCGTTGTCCCGCGGGTCAATCCCGACGGCTCCTATGCTTTTCAGCGCCACATGGCTGATGATCTGGACGGCAACCGGGACCATATGAAGTTCGACACCCCAGAAGTACAGGCGCTCCATTCCCTTTACAACCGCGTGCAACCGGAAGTGACGATCGATGCCCACGAGTATAACCCGGATCCAAAACTGCTCCGGGATGTGGGAAAAGAAGGAGCCCTCAAGTACCATGATTTGTTGATCCTCTCCGGAAAAAACCTGAACATCCCCGATGAGATTCGCACCTTCGCCGATGAGACGATGGTAGCCAACGCCAAGGAAACGCTGACCGAAAAAGGGTTCTCCAGCGGGGATTATTACACGGCCGCCAACAAGAACGGACAACTGGAGATCACCGAGGGAGGGCCCGATCCGCGCATCGGTCGCAACAACTTGGCGCTCAAACCGAGCCTCTCCTTTCTCGTGGAAACTCGGGGAATCGGAATCGGACGGGAAAACTTCCTTCGCCGGGTCAGCGCCCAGGTGACCACCCATCAGAGCTTGCTGGAAAGCGCGGCCGCTCACGCTGACCAGATCGAAGAAATGGTCGGTGACGCCCGTCAATCCCTGGTTGATAAAGGGAGAACGGCTGGAGATGACGACGAACTGATCGTCAAAAGCGAGGCGAAGGAGATTCCCAACAGCACCTTGCCGGTAGTGGATATCGCCGAGGCGAAAATAAAACAGATTCCTGTTCGCTTTTTCAGCCACAGCGACGGGGAAGCGACCCTCACCCGGGAGCGACCCACCGCTTATTTCCTTGAGCCGGAACAGCAGGATGCCGTCGAGCGACTGAAAAACGCCGGTGTCAACGTGAAGCGGTTGAAAAAGGAGACCACCCTCCCGGTGGAAACCTACACCGTCACATCCAAAGAGACCGCCGACCAACCCTATGAGGGCCATCCGCAGCACGAGGTGACCACCGACATCATCGAGCAAACGATCACCCTCCCAAAAGGAAGTTGGATGATCCCCATGGACCAACCGACCGCCAACTTGGCCGCGCTCGCGATGGAGCCGGAATCGACCGACAGTTACGTCACCTTTGGCTTCATCCCGTCGAAAGAAGGGGAGACCTTGCCGATTTATCGATATATGGAAGAACGCGACTGGTAAGCGACGATGCTATTTTAACCCCCTACCGTTTGATTCGGTGGGGGGTTATATTGAATTCACCCGATCCGTATCAATCGGACCCGTGTGTAAGCGCATTTATTGGCGGTACGAACGAATCCACGCCTAGGACTCCGTCAGGTACTGATCCGCATGACAATAAAGACGAGCTCTACCGGGACTCGTCCTTTTTTTCCGCTTCCCGATCACAATCGAAACACCGCAGCCGTCCCTCCTTCAACACCACCCCGTTCAAAAAGCCCGCCAGACAAAACACCGTGTTTCCGCAGTCGATACAGACCCCTACTTTTTCTTTCAATTCCTCTCCCCCTCTTCCCCTCTTTTTCGGCTTATGCTCCGCTTCCTTCCATGTAACAAAAAAGACCGCCAGAGCGGTCTTTTCCTATGAGGCGGAAACTTGTTTCTTCGCCTTCGGCTCAAAGATATCACAGCCCCAGAAGGTGAGCGCAAAACCGTACCATCGGGTGTACAGGTATTGGGGCACATCTTCCCAATCATCGGTGTCGCCGTACGCGACGTCGGGAAACCCGTCCTCATCGACAGAGACGATGACCGGACGGCCTTCCAGTTGATCCCGCACTTCTCCGCCGGCGGCTACGATGGTGTCGATGGGATAAAACCTCTTCACCTCGTCGGTGATAATCCCGACGCCGCTAGTCATATCCGGGAGACGGTTGTCCCGCTTCACCATGGTTTTTCTGAACCCCGGCGGATAGATGCCAAAACGGCCGAACAGGTTCATCACTGGCTGCAGCACCCATTTTTGAAAGGGAGTCTGTTTCGACAAGGCCAGCTCCAGGTCAGGCCAACGCTTCAGAGCTTGTTCCGCGGTCATCTGCCCCAACAGGAGCGACTCCATCTTCTTTCCCTTCAGCGGACCGTGGATACATTCCCCGGTAATGTGGTTCCAGTAGGAGCCGGTCTCCCGATCCTGGAGGACGGCGATTCCATTATGTACCCCGATACAGAAAAAATGAAGCTCTACAGTGTTAATGACGGGAACCATACTGGTTCCACTGTGGCAGATCGCTCAGTAGTTGACGATGTAAGGCTCCCCGGCCAACTTTCCCTGAGCCACATGGTGATAGGTCATCTGGTACATCCAGAACGCCAGGCGTTCCCCGCCGCGCCCCACCACCAACACCGTGTCATCCTTTTTGATTTCCCGACGACCCACCGCATTTTTTAGCGGTTCGGTACTCTCCACGGGAAAGGGTTGAAAGGATTGTTTTGAAAACCGGTTAAAGTCCAATTCCAATTCTTCTTCCCTCCCCTCTACGATTATATAATAATCGAATCATAATCTTAATTTAGCATAGAAAATAAACCCTTTTCACCAAAAACCGCAAAAACCTCTCCGCCTCATGCCCATTATCTGGATCCACGCCACTCCCGGTCCAACAAGCTCATCACACACAACCTCCAGTAGGTGTCTCCCCTTTTCCAGGCTTCCCTGAGCGTTCCTTCTTGCCGGAATCCGCCCCGTTCATAAGCACCAATGACAGAATGATTGAAGTCGAACACATACAGGTCGAGGAGGTGAAGATGAAGAGGGTCAAAGGTATAACGAACTGCCTCACGAAACCATCGCCGTTCCCAACCCTTCACTTCTGCGGGAAGGACCCGGGACAAGGTGGTGGAGCCATTGTTCCAATCGATCCGGTTCCACTCGATATGGACCATCATCTCCCCGGTGTCGGTATCGATAGCCTTAAAATTAATCCGCTCCGGCTCTTCCCCACCGTTCCCCTGAAGATGACGTGCCAGTTGTTCTTCATCGAGAGGAAGGGGTCCCGCACACTGCATTAAACATTCCGGCGAATCCGTCTAACGGATCAAATGGATCAAAATCCTCAGGCATCAGAGGTGCAATTTCAGCATAGCAGGCTCTTTTCATGTTGATTCAGGTCTATCGCGATGGAAGAAGATCGTCTCTTTTTTGCGGGTTATTCCGGAATCGGGATTAAGGGCGGAGGAAATAGGGAAGGGACTTTCCAAAGCATCGAAAACAATCAAGATAAAAAGGAGTTTTCACCAATGAAAATGATCAAGCTACCCCGTCAGTTGCTCAATCCGACAGCACTGCCGGGGATGGGGCGCAGCATGGAACTATATCACCTTGAAGCCCCTCAGAGAGCAGCGATCAACGACGCCTTTTCCCGCAAGGAGCTCTACATCGAGTTTGAAGACGAGGACGGGACCGCCTATCCGGTGATCAATCTGTGGGCTGACCCCCACAATCCGTCGCGATTAACATTGTTTATCGAGTAGCAGGTAGAGGACCCCAACCCCCTTACCCGGCGATGCAGCCGCGGAGGGGGTTTTTTAAAAGAAAACTTCAGTTGAGCCACCAGATGTTGAGATTGAAAAAGGCGATCAGTGTGATCCAGGCCCAATACGGGAGAAACAGCAGAGCCGCTCGACGGCTCACTTTGACTGCGGCGATAATAAACGCCCCGATAAAAAACCACAGGAGTAAACTTTCCAAGAGAGCGGTACCTGGCAGGTGAAAGGCAAAAAACAGCAGAAACCAGATCAGATGAAGCAAAAGCTGTACTCCCCAAAACAGAAGGGCGATCCTCCGTTCGGTCACATCTCTTCCCCGCCAGACGAGCCAACCGGAGACCCCGATCAGGATATAGAGTAAGGACCACGCCGGACCAAATATCCACGCTGGCGGGGAGAAGCGCGGCTTTTGCAACCCGTCATACCAAGATCCCGGTCCGGTTTCTGCCATCAATCCTCCCCATCCCGCCAAGACAAAACACAGGGCAAAAAAGATGGTCAATGAGAGCCACTTCGGCTTCATGCCCCCACCCCCCTTCTTCTATTCAGCATCTACTCCGCTTTCAACTGATGGCGGAGCGCTGCTTCCAAATCAGGCCACCGAAACCGGTACCCCGCATCGGTTAGCCGCTGTGGAACCACTGGACAGCCTTTTAGCAACAAGGACTCTGCCATCTCTCCCAGAGCCAGACGGGCCACGGGAGCGGGAAGGGCGAAGAGGGTGGGACGTCGGAGCACACGACCCAGAGCGCGGGTGAACTCCCTATTGGTTACACAATGGGGAGCCACCATATTGATCGGCCCGGATAAGTGTTCCTCCTTCAGAATAAAATCTACTGCGGAAGGGATCTCATCGAGAGCGATCCAACTCATCATCTGATCGCCCCTTCCGAGTCGGCCGCCTATGCCCAACCGAAATACCGGTAACATCGCGGCCAACGCTCCTCCTTCCCGGCTCAACACCATGCCAAAACGAAGCTGAACCACCCGGATACCGGCCTCCTGTGCCGGAAGCGTCGATTGCTCCCACTCCCGGCTCACCTGTGCGAGAAAACCCTCTCCCGCCGAATCAGCCTCCGTCACCGTTTGCCCAGAGGCCTTGTTCCCGTAATATCCGACGGCAGAGGCGGACAACAGCGTCTGCGGGGGATGCT
Source organism: Melghirimyces thermohalophilus (assembly GCF_900102685.1). Classification (GTDB taxonomy): domain Bacteria; phylum Bacillota; class Bacilli; order Thermoactinomycetales; family DSM-45169; genus Melghirimyces; species Melghirimyces thermohalophilus. The sequence goes on along the minus strand of NZ_FMZA01000022.1, from coordinate 28,428 downwards.
TCAACCCCGCGAGGGCTTCACAGAGCAGCCGGGTCCCCTCCCTCCGACTATAGAGAATCCGCTGCTTCCTCCTGTTTGTCCAGCGGCCGGCAGCAATATTTTCTCCCGCCAGATGAATGATGACATCATGCCCCTCCAGGCGGTCACGATCGATCCAACCGCAATCGGGCTGCCAGCGGAGGACACGCGTGTTCACCCCTTCCGGAGTGGGTCCGCGGACAATCCGGGTCACCTTGCAACCGGATTGGGTCAGATGGCGTACCAACCGGCTGCCGATCAGTCCTGTGGAACCTGTCATCGCAATTCGCATGCTGATCCTCCTCCCGACGGTATCACCGTCACTCCGATGCGAAAAGCGGAATGCTGCGAAAAAGCGGAATGCTGCGATTCGAGGAATTACACCCAAACCTTCATCCGATCATGCAGATTGCCGGTGTTCAACTCCAGCTGGGTATGATCGGGGTCGAGAAAGTTGATCACCCGGCCGCCACCCCGCGCCTCCGGTCCCCGAATAACGGAAACGCGGTGATTTCTGAGTATCTCCACCGCCTCGTCAAAGTCCTCCTCCTCGATGGAAAAAGCCACATGATCCACTCCCAGAGTCGCTTCTCCGTCTTCACCTTCCCGCTCAACCAAACAGACCCAGGCATTTCCCCATTCCAGATAAGCATCGATCCGTCCTCGGTGGACCAATTCCATGCCTAAAACATCCCGGTAAAAGTCGAGGGACGTTTCCAGATCAGATACACGGATGGTCACATGATTAAAACCAGTCACCTTCATCAGACTTCCCCCTGGGATTTCTCCGCCAACCCTTCCGACCATGTCTGTAAATCCAGTTCCGCCAAAGAATCGAGACGCAAATCGATCTCTCCGAAGGAAAAATGCTGGGTGACGGAATTGGGCACGACAATACATTTCAACCCCGCCCGCTTGGCAGCGACGGCGCCGTTCGGCGAATCCTCCAGCGCCACCGCTTCCGCCGGGTCCACACCCAGGCATTCTGCGGCCTGCAGATACAAGGCTGGATCCGGCTTCGTCCGCTTCACATCCTCCCGGGTGCGAATACATGTGAAATACTCTCGGAGATGAAAACGGTTCAGGTATTCTTCCACCCATTGGCGATCAGAACTGGAGGCCAAGCCGATCCCCCACCCCAACTGGCGGGCCTGCTCCAACACCTCCACCACGCCGGGAAGCACCTCCTCCTCCTCGATATAGGCGAGATGGCGCTGTTTGCGCTTTCGGTGCAGATCTTCCCGGTTTAACTTTTGTCCGACACAGCTTTCCAAATAGGCATAGGGATCAAAATCGCTGTCGGAACTGCCGACTACCCGGGCCCAGGATTCTACCGGCAATTCCGCGCCGTATGATCGATACATCTCCACAAACGTGCGAAATTCCGCCGATTCCGTATCCAAAATCAATCCGTCAAAATCAAAAATCACCGCTCGGATCATCCGATTCCTCCACCCTTTCTTTCCGACGGCTCCTCCGACTAGTGCCTCTTCAGATAACCTTGTGCCACTTAGTCACGCTATCTGGGGGAGATCGTGCCACGTTCTGTTGCACCCATAGGGCACAAGTCTCTCAGGTCACTCCGTTTCCGGTCTCGCTATGCCAACCGGCATAGATGGGAGGATGGTCCGCTCCGAATTCATCCTGCTTCGGGCGCCCTTTGGTAAGTGAATTCGAAGATGAGAGTTGCCTCTAAACGCCCTTGCATACTGATTCTCCGCTGGGCCGGGTAGCAACCCATGTTTCAGGGCGTAAGCCCGCCCTGTTTGTAGTGCCTGTGGTGCATCCTATATTCACCGGGCGTAAGCCCACTCTGTTTGTAGTGCCTGTGGTGCATCCTATATTCACCGGGCGTAAGCCCACTCTGTTTGTAGTGCCTGTGGTGCAAAAGGTCTCTTCGGGGGTACACGACCGTCTCCCTTTCAATATAAGATAAACATTTCCGGAAGAGACACCCGAGGCCGACGGGTCCCTTATCCCCAGTATATCCTACTCTCCCCATCGGAGGAAAAGAAACCGCAGCTCATCTTCCTATGCGGATTTGCTGACGACCCTCCGCTACAGAGCAGCCAGTACGGTCCACCAACCGGTAAGGCACCGTCACTTCAAAGGAGGTGCGAAAGGGAGTCGGTTCGATCCGCAGCTTATCCGGCGCCTCCCACACCGGTCGCAAGTGACGATCACCGTAACGGAATCCTTCCCGGTACCAGGGATGGTGGTTCACTCCTGGCTCGTTGAGGCAAATGAAGAGGGACAGATCATCACACAGCTTTAATAAACGGAGATCCTCTTCCAAACGGCTCCGTTTCTCCCGGTCCATCTCGTCCATCAGCCGACGTTGCCGCTCCTGTTCATCTTTTATAAATCGGAGGGATTCCGCATCCCTTCGGCCGCTGAAAAAGGAGACGTAATGCATGCTGCAGAGACAAGCGGCAAAGGCGTCCATCGCTTCCACCTCATCGACCCCCGCGGTATAAGCGGGGATCTTTTCTTTGATCGGAAAGTCCACAAAGGAATAAGGCTGACCCGTCTCCGGATTCCACTTCACCTCGTCGTCCAATCTTTCCCACCCCACATCGTGATAACGGATCCCGATTCGGGTCGAGGGAGGCGGCATCACTTTCCAATGATCGGCAAAATCGCCGGAGATCCAGGCATGATCGTGCTGACGGATCAAAACATACCGATCTTGCTGTTCCCTGACAATCATCATTCAGGCCACTCCTTCTTCTAACAGATACCCTGGGGTGGATCTAATAGATACTGTTTTACACTGAAAAGAAAAAACCCTTTAAGATTGGCCTTCCGTTTCATGATTAAAATTGTCCTGGACAAACAAAAAACGCTCGATCTCACATACATTTTTGATGTAAGCCTAAACAGGTGAAAGGGAGGAGAGCCAGGTTGTCCGATCAACGAAAAAACGAGCGGGAGAAAAACCAGCCGGAAGCCGAAACCTTGGGCCGGGAACAGGAAAACCAGGGGGAATTCAGACCATCTTATCCCTACGGATACGACTGGAACCAGCCGACTGTCAACCAATACGGCTACAGTCCAGAGGGAGGTGACCCGCAACAGACATATTACGGGGGGTGGGGGTGGGACCCCTATGCTTTTACTTACACTTACACCCATCCCCCCTATGCCCAGACATCATTCTATCCAGGAGACGGCGGCGGAATGGACACCAGTCAGTTCCGCTACTACTACCCACCCACTTATCCGCCCTATTATCCACCCAGCTATCCACCCTACTTTCCGCCGAGCTACCCCCCGTCCTATCCACCCTACTACCGTCAGCCTCACTATCCGCCCTACCGACCGCCCTATCAACCGCCCTACCGACCGCCTTACCGCCCCGACCGTGATCGCGACCACGATCGCGACCGCGATCGTGACCGACGGTGACATTATGGGATGAACACCTCCGGTCTCTCCGGAGGTTTTTGTCTGGACGGAAAACCCGCCTCATTCCCATTCGGGATCAGGCGGGTTTCATTACAGGGGCCGTTTTACGTCGGTTCTTTCGGGAGAAGCCATATCAGCAAGATATAGACCAACCCGACGGGGAAAAAGCCGGTAAAGATCAACAGCAGGAGCGTTCCCAAACGAACCCACAAAGGGCCAATCCCCAACGTCCGGGCAAGCCCCGCACACACGCCGGCAAGTTTTTTATCGGAACGACTGCGATAGATTTTTTTCACAGTTCTCCCCCTTTATGATCGTGGCATCATGGCCTCTACATAATATTTATCCGTCCTCTCCTCCTTTTAACCCCCATTTCGAATGTTGTGCCCTTTCCATAGTATTCCCAATAGATAAATTTGCCTCAACTCTTTTCACCTGCTAGCATGGGCTTGATACGATGCGGTCACTGTAATCTATATACTGATCCGGATGGGAGGGCACTCCGTTGAAAGTATTCAATATCGCTTCGATACCAGGAGATGGAATCGGCAAAGAAGTGGTCCCAGCTGCTAAACATGTGCTGGAAGTGTTGGCCGAGATCCACGGTGGTCTGAGATTTGAGTTTACCGACTTCCCGTGGGACTGCCACTATTATTTAGAAAATGGATCAATGATGCCGGAAGACGGCCTCGAAACACTGAAACCCTATGATGCGATTTTTCTGGGAGCAGTGGGCAATAAAAAATTGGTTCCCGATCATATTTCCCTGTGGGGATTGTTGATCAAGATTCGGCGTGAATTTGAACAGGTGATTAACCTCCGGCCGGCCAAGATGTTTCATGGTGTGAAGTCCCCCCTGGCCAACCCAAAAGATTTCGACTTGATCGTCGTTAGGGAAAACAGCGAGGGAGAGTACAGCTCCATCGGGGGCAGAATCTATCAAGGGGAAGATGAAATTGCCATCCAAAATGGTGTCTTTTCCCGAAAGGGAACGGAGCGGGCGATACGTTTTGCCTTTGAGTTGGCGAAAAAGCGGAATCGGCATGTGACCAGTGCCACCAAATCCAACGGTATTTATCATTCGATGCCTTTTTGGGACGAAGTTTTTGAAGATGTAGCAAAGGATTACCCGAATGTGAAAACCGAATCGCAACACATCGACGCTCTGGCCGCTTTTTTCGTTACCCGCCCGGAGCAATTTGATGTGATTGTCGGTAGCAACTTGTTTGGCGATATTTTAACAGATATTGGGGCAGCGATTATGGGGAGCGTCGGTATTGCTCCGGCAGCCAACATCAATGTGAATGGGAAGTATCCCTCCATGTTTGAACCAGTGCATGGTTCTGCCCCGGACATTGTCGGTCAGGGGATCGCCAATCCGATCGGCCAAATTTGGACAGCCAAAATGATGTTGGATCATTTTGGCGAGGAAGAGCTGGGCGAGGTGTTGTTGGATGTTGTTGAAAGCGTATTGAAGGATGGTTTTTTAACACCGGATGTAGGCGGACAGTCAACGACAAAAGAGGTCACCGATGAGGTGATCGCAAGGCTACAAGCGAAACAGTGAAATATCGAGATCAGAGATGGAAGGATCCTTGCCCCACAAACTGGCAAAGGATCCTTTCTTTACACTTTTGATAGATAGGATCAGCTTGTCCGTTCCCATGCATTTTTTCTTAACATTGGATCTTTGCTGCCGATTGAAGACACGAGTCGAACGTGAGAAAGAAACCATCGATCACACCTGCAATAAATCGAAAGACTCCCTATCAAACATCCATCCCTCACCATCGAAATAGATTAACCGATTTCCCGCATACTGACTTGTCAGATTAATAGCAAATTATAATGGTTGTAAGTTAACATTGATTTTCAGTTGAGTTGTATTATAATTAACTTAGACTATAAATCATGAAAAGAGAGGGGATTTCATTGAGTAACAGAAAAACCCTGACCACAGGCGCGGGTATTCCGGTAGGGGATAACCAAAACTCGATCACGGCCGGATCCCGTGGTCCGGTGTTGATCCAGGACTTCCATCTGCTTGAAAAACTGGCTCATTTTAATAGAGAACGCATTCCGGAGCGTGTGGTGCACGCGAAGGGTACCGGCGCTTACGGATATTTTGAAGTCACCAACGATGAAATTTCCAAATACACCAAAGCTGATTTCCTGAGCGAAAAAGGAAAGCGGACCGAGATGTTTGCCCGCTTCTCCACCGTTGCCGGTGAGTTGGGCTCCGCCGATACCGTTCGTGACCCCCGGGGCTTCGCCTTGAAGTTTTATACCAATGAGGGAAACTACGACCTGGTGGGTAACAACACCCCGATCTTCTTCGTTCGGGACGCGATCAAATTCCCTGATTTCATTCATACACAGAAGCGTCATCCGAAAACCGGTCTCAAAGACCCCAACATGGTTTGGGATTTCTGGTCCAATTCCCCTGAATCCCTGCACCAAATCACCTACCTGCACGGGGACCGGGGCATTCCGGCCACCTACCGTCACATGAACGGTTACGGCAGCCACACCTTTAAATGGGTGAACGCTGAAGGGGAACAATTCTGGGTGAAGTATCACTTCATCAGCGATCAAGGGGTCAAAGGTCTCGACACCGATCTGGCCGCCAAACTAGCCGGTGAACAGCCGGATTACCACCGGCAGGATCTGTTCAATGCCATTGAAGAAGGCAACTATCCTTCCTGGACGCTGTATGTGCAGATCATTCCTTACGAAGACTATAAAACCTACAAATGGGACCTGTTCGACGTGACGAAGACGGTTTCCAAGAAGGATTATCCGCGGATTGAAGTTGGCAAGATGGTGCTGAACCGTAACCCGGAAAACCATTTTGCGGAAGTGGAACAATCCGCCTTTACCCCCGGAAACCTCGTCCCCGGCATCGAGCCCTCCCCGGACAAAATGCTGCAGGGCCGTATCTTCAGCTACGGAGATACCCATCGTTATCGACTCGGGGTCAACCATCAACAGATCCCGGTCAACCGTCCGAAAGTGGAGGTCAACAGCTACCAGCGCGACGGTTACATGACGGTGAACGGCAACGGCGGCGGTGCCCCCAACTATGAACCGAACAGCCTGAACGGCCCGGTGGAGGATGCCGCCAAGAAAGCGGCCGCCTTCGAGGTCTACGGTGAAGCTGACAGCGTCGCCTATAATTCCGATGACCACTATACCCAACCGGGGGATCTCTATCGCTTGATGAGCGAAGACGAAAGAGCACGGCTGGTGAAAAACTTCGCCGATCATATGCGCCCGGTGGAAAGCGACGAAATCAAGCTGCGTCAGATCGGTCACTTCTATAAAGCCGACCCGGAATTTGGCGAAAGAGTGGCTGAACTGTTAGGCCTGTCGGTCCCGGCCGGTGTCAAGTAACCACATTTGGGTTTCACCAAAAAGCCGATTTCCCTGAAAGGGGGAATCGGCTTTATTATTTAAAATAAGGGAAAGACCTGATCAATGTTTTGGGTTAGAATAGGAAAGGCTGCAACTTCTATAGGTTAGGGTGAATAACGTATGTCACATTCCAACACAGGCCGTGTTCTGATCACATGTCCGGACCGACCCGGGGTGATCGCAACGGTCTCAAAATACCTGTACGACCACAACGCCAACATCACCAAATTGGATCAGTATTCGACCGATCCGAATCAAGGGACCCTCTTCGCTCGCTTTGAATTTGAACTGGAACAATTGACAGAGCGGCTTCCGGAATTGCAGGAAGGCTTTCAAACGACCGCTCAGCAATTTTCCATGGAGTGGAAGATGGTTTCCGCCGACCGACGACAGCGGTTGGCTATCTTTGTCTCCAAGGAGGACCACTGTCTCCAAGACTTGTTGATTCGCTGGCGCACCGGAGAGCTGAATGCCGATATCGCCATGGTGATCAGCAACCACCCGGATATGCGACCGATCGCAGAGTCCTTCGATATCCCCTACCACCACGTGCCCGTCTCCAAGGATACGCGGTTGGAGGCGGAAGAGAAGCACCTGGAACTGATGGAGGGAAAGGTGGATACCGTGGTGTTGGCCCGGTACATGCAGATCATGCCTTCCCGGATCATCGAGCGTTATAAAAACCGAATGATCAATATTCACCACTCCTTCCTGCCTGCCTTTATCGGCAGCAAACCTTATCAGCAAGCTTTCGACCGCGGTGTGAAACTGATCGGAGGCACCGCTCACTATGTGACCGAAGAACTGGACGAAGGTCCGATCATCGAACAAGATGTCTATCGTGTCGACCACCGTTTTCAGGTAGCGGACCTGAAACGGATCGGCCGCGATTTGGAGCGGGTGGTGCTGGCCCGGGCGATCCGCTGGCATCTCAATGACCAGATTTTCCTCAACGGCCATAAGACAGTAATATTATCCTGACTGTCGAAGTGGAGAGGCGACGCGACTCGCCTCTCCACTTTTATTTCCTCCCCCTTTTGGAATGTTGACACATCAATTGGATGCTTCCATTCGATTTTACCGCCATCTGTTTGGAGAAGAGCCGACGAAAGTACACCCCGGCTATGCGAAATTCGATCTGGATGAACCGCGCTCAACTTTACGCTGAATGAGGGCGGTGAGATCACTGGCAGGATCAATCACCTGGTACGAGCGGAAGCAGGGAAAGCGGCATGACTACTCCGTCAATCCGACCACGTTAAAATGGTTCCACGACGAGTTGACCCGGCGCTTTCATCTCGATGATCAAGCAGTGGTAAACTGAAACACAGGCTTCTGGAATTGAGTGTCATCAGCCCCAACGTTCGCAGGACGGTCGACGGTGAATGTAATGGCCATGGAAAAAACAGCAAAAGCCCCCTCTTTCATGAGGGGGCGGAACCTACATCACCGGTTGCTCTTTTCCAGACGGCGGGCATGGGCTTTATCCTGGGCCTGGAAGCGGCCGATTTCCACATCGGTGGAGCGAGCTTGGCCGCCGGGAACCGGTTGGTCTACCACCTGTTTCATACCGGGTTTTCCACTTTCCAGAACGAAGGAGGCTCGAGTATATAAGCGGGCACCCGGTTGGTTGACATAAGGGAGCACCCGGTAATCCGTCTGCCAGCGATCGGGGGTGACGGTACAGCGGACATACCCCCGGTAGTCGTTAAAGAAACGGATGTGGGGATTCTCTTCCAGAATGGACGGGGTTTCCTCCCGCAGATCGGAACCGTTCCCGCCAGAGGTGATCGAAGTGCCCACAAATTCGGCACCGACGATCGGTGAATCCGGATCGTCGAAGTCGGCTTTCAGGTCATTGGCCCAGTTGGCATGGACATCCCCGGTGATGACCACCGGGTTAGAAATCCTGCCCCCAGCAAACAACTTCAGCAGTCGGTTGCGCGATGCAGCATAGCCATCCCAGGCATCCATGTTTAACTTTTTTCCCGGGCCGGGCTGGATATCCATCTCCGCGAAGAAAATCTGTTGGGCCAATACATTCCAACGAGTGGGAGAATTTTTTAACCCGCTGACAAGCCACTCCTCCTGCTCCTTCCCCAGCAGCGTCCGATTTGGATCGAGAGACTCGTCATTAGGTTCTTTGAAACCATCCCCATTGGCTTGATTGTCCCGGTACTGACGGGTGTCCAATACGTGAAACTGCACGAGATCCCCGAAGGTCAAGCGACGATATAGCTGCATGTCCGGCCCCTGGGGCAAAGAAGAACGGCGCAGGGGCATATGCTCGTAATAGGCTTGGTAGGCCGCTGCACGCCGTTGGATAAAGGCTTCCGGATCCTGACCCTTTTCCGGGATATGGTCGGCGTAGTTGTTTTCCACCTCGTGGTCGTCCCAGGTGACCACCCAGGGAAAGGCGGCATGGGCGGCCTGCAAATCCTTGTCCAAGCGATATTGGGCGTAGCGATTCCGATAACCTTCCAGCGTGGTGATCTCCGGGCTGTTGTGCTGTCGAACATTGCCCGACTTGGCCACGTATTCATCCGGCCCATATTCGTATATGTAATCTCCCAGATGGATCACCAAATCCAGCTCTTCCCGGGCCATATGACGATAGGCGGTGTAATAACCGTGCTCGTATTGTTGGCAGGAAGCAAAGGCAAAGGTAAAGGAGTCCAAAGAAGCCCCCGCCGCCGGTGCGGTCTTGGTTCTTCCGATGGGGCTCTTTTGACCGCCAGCGTAAAACCGGTAGTAATAGGTTTGCCCCGGCTTCAAGCCATCCACTTCCACATGGACGGAATGACCCAGATCGGCTCGGGCAACAGCTGTCCCCTGGCGCACGATCTCGGTAAAATCCCGGTCTGTAGCCATTTCCCACTGGACAGGGTAATCCCGGGCTGGCAGGCCGCCCCCCTTTAAGGGCTCCGGTGCCAGACGCGTCCACAACACCACACCCTCCGGCAGCGGATCGCCTGAGGCGACGCCCAGGGTAAAGGGATACTTGCTGAAGACCGGAGCCGCCTCCACCTCTCGGGAGGGCACCGTGCCAGCGATGGCTGCTCCCGCCGCCATCATCGCCAAGCGACCGGTCTCTCGCAAAAACGCCCGTCGATCCATCTTCCCCCAATCTTTTCCACTCACCGATCATCCCCCACTTCCTTCTGAAAACATCCTCACCTCTGGTATTATGGAATTCCAAGTTTAATCTCACTTTAATGAAAAATAATCTTTCCCAGAAAGAAGGGTTGAGAAGATGTTAAGAGAGGGGAAGGCTGGACACGTTAAACCTCCATTTCCGATGTGAGAGAATAGAGAAGATGATCGCGCCAAGCCCCATCGATTTTCAAGTGGGCCCGTGACAAGCCGATGTAGCGGAAACCCACCTTTTCCAACACCCGGATGGACGGAATGTTGGCGGGAAGAACGGAAGCTTCCACCCGGTGCAACCCGGCCTCCCGGAAGGCGAAGGAGACCGCAAGTCGAACGGCTTCGGTCATATATCCCTTTCCCTGACACTCCTGGTCGAGGAAATATCCGATGGTGCAATTCTGCCAGGCGCCTCGGGTTACATTGCTGAGATGGACCCGGCCGATCAGCTGATCGCTGTGATGAAGGAAAATCCCAGTGGCAAACCCCGTCCCCTGCTCCCACTGGTGAATGATTCTTCGAATGGACGCCTGTTGCCCCTCCAGGGTGTAGGTTCTCTCCGGATGGTGGGGCTCATAGGGGCGGAGAAAGCTTCGGTTGTTGCTGCGAAGGGTTAAAAACGCCGCCGCATCGTCCAGCTCCGGCCTGCGCAGATACAGCCGGTCGCCCATCATTTTTTTGTTCATACCCGGGAATCTCCCTTCTCCATCGATCCATGCCGTCCGAAGACAAGGGTTGGAGGTAGATGAAATGAAAAAAGTTTGGCGCAAACCTTATATGCGAATGGCTCTGGTTGTGGTGGTAATACTGATCCTCCTATGTATTATATACGATGAACAACCTGGCGGCCTCCGAGTCTTATTCAAACTTCTGAAAGCCTTTTAACACAAGAAAGCATTGTGATCCTGCACCCCCGCAGTCCACAACGCCCTTTTATATACCGGTGGCATTCTTCACTGCTTCACACCCGGCAGATGCTCGATGTAATCACGGTGATGACACCCAGGGGGCTCCGCTGGGCCCCCATCCATCTCACGACGATCTCACCTCTTCTCTTGAATTGCATATCAAATTGTATAATGAATCTGAAAAATGGGTTAAACAAAAAGCATGGTCCGGCTGCCGCAGTCTGGTCCATGCTTTTTTACCTAAAAAAGATTATTTTCCGTAGTGACGCCTTGCCTCCATGATGATCTGGATCTGTTCACGGACAGTCTCCGCCGCGACTTGAATCATAGTGCGAACTTCCACTTCGCCCTGATCGGATACCAGGTAATGTCCCATGCCATCAGCAACGACATAGAGCTGGTTTAAAAGGTGCTCCCGCAGCATCCGAAACAGATTCACTTCCACATGAATGGTCCGCTGTGTGTAATGGAGGCGCTCCCCCCATTCATCGGGATCAAACAACGGAATCTTATAGGACCGTCCGTTTTCGGCCAGCGCCCATTTGACTCGTTGCATCATTTCCAGATCGAAATCGACTATCTGCAGGATCATCTGACGGATCGTAAGCCCTTCCGCGGTCTCCCAATCCAAATCTTCCTCTTCCAGTCCCAGAATAGCCCCTTCCAGGAGATCCGGACCTTTTCGGTAGAGTTCCAACACTTCTTCATCGCTCATGCGCAGCTCTTCCCTAAGAGATATCAGGTAATCGTCCGGATCTCGCATCTTGAGTACCTGCTCCACCCCAGGGGTCTCTTCCAGCAATAGATCGTAAATTCCGAAGGCCTCCAGCCGTTCTTGGAACACCTCCAAGTCTTCCCCCGGAAACTGAAGCCCCTCTTCCTTGCTCACTTCCCGAACTTCATATTCTGGTTTTGAGGAAAACGCTTCCGACTCTGCAGTGGGCTGCCCTTCTTCCGCCAGTGGGTCCACTGGCTCCGCTTCAGAGCGTTCCACCTCGTTGTCCTCGGTTTTCCCCTGTCCATCCAAAATCGGAGCATCATCTTCCACTTCTTCCGGTACCGGGACCGGATCATCAGTCGGGAAGGACTCCGACTCCGTTGCTTGCGGCGCATACATCGCCTGCACATCTAATTCAGGGTCTGTCGTCAGGAAAATGGATTGACCATCCGGTGACCGCAGACGAAGGGAATGCAAGGCAGGGTCCTCCCAATCTACTTCAAAACCCAACTTGTCCCGGTAAAAGGTTAAGGATTTATTCAGATCGGTGACGCGCAACACATTTAACGTCATCCTGCCACTCACCAGCGACATCTCCTTTGCCATATGAATCCCGAATCGTTTACATCAACCCTCAGAGGGTCCTGTTTGAATCGAAATTAATGTATCAAAGTGCTAACCATCAAGCAACAAAAACCCTTACGTTTTCAATAAAATGGAAGGCGATTCTTTCTATACAAAAGAGTGCCTCCCCTTCAAGGCACCCCCAGGCTCAAGCCGACTCATTGCGTCCGACCCATAAAAAAACGGAGATAAGAATAAAAGCGATCAATGCTAGAAATGGAATGGTGATAAATCCAAACCAGTTGATATACTGGCCGCTACAGGGAACGCCTTGGGAACAGCCGGCCACATCAGCCCATCCGGGTATTTTTTGCTGTGCGTAATGAAAGAGGGAGACCCCGATCCCGATCAGGCTGAAGGGAAGAGCATAAAGCACGATCGAGCGGTCGCTCCGATAGCTGGCAATTCCCAGAACCACAGCCAACGGGTACATGAGAATGCGCTGAAACCAACACAGTTTACAGGGGATAAACCCGGCCACTTCGCTGAACCACAAGCTGCCGACCAAAGCGGCCAAGGCCACCAGCCAGGCGAAATATAAACTATAGGTCCGGATCAGGGGCACCTCCAGACTGATCTGTTATTGTTTCTTTAATTCTTCTTCGATCATCTGCTTGATATAGTTATAGTCGAAAGTTTTATTCGTGGGCACCGGTTTTCCATTAATAAACAAGACTGGCACCGAGGTAACTCCCGCTTGGGTGGCAATAGACTTATCCTTGCGCACCTCATCTTCGTATTTCCGATCTTCAATCGCCTGCTCCAGCTTTTGATGGTCGATTTCGGGGACTGTTTTCTTGGCCAGATCGACTAAAAACTCTTTGGTCGCCCAATGTTCGTGTTCGGGACCTTGTTGCTCATAGATTGCATCATAAAATTTCCAGAAAGCTTCCGGATCCTGCTTGTACACCGCTTCACCAGCTATTCCCGCCGTAACGGAATCCTCAGCAATAAACTGGTTGTTGATAAAGTAGAATCCGGCCTGGCCGTTATCGAGATAATCCTGTTTCAACTTCGGAAAGATCTCCCTCTCGAACTCCTTACAGACTGGGCATTTAAAATCGCCAAACTCGACGATATTCACGTTAGCCTCCCGATCTCCCTGCACCGGTTGCTGGTCGTAGGCGAACAGCTCCTCATCGACGGCGTTCGGTTGTTCATGAGCCTGATCCGCATTCTCTGAACCAGTAAATGTATCTACGATGGCATAAACGCCCAACCCGAGGAAAACCACCAGCAGAGTCACCAGAGTCAGTGTCTGAAGGTTGGAACCGGATTGAGCCTGTTTCCTTTTTTGTTTTTGGTTCTGACCTTTCTTTTTCTTTCCCATCTGGTTTCTATCCCTCCCATCTTCCATTCTAGTACTTGCCATTATACCATGAATATACCTTGCGGGGTGAGCATCAAAACCCGATACCCTGTGGACAAAAGTCGTCTTCGCTGTCGTTAGTGTAAAAGAAACCCGCAAAAGGAGAGGAATGATCGATGAGGAAAAAGCATCCGGTAAGGATCGAAGGGGTCTACATCGCAGATCGAAGGGACAGCTTTGTCACCCGGCCGGTTGAATCAGCTGAGTTGCAATACGGCGGCATCCCGGGGGACCTTCACTTCGGACTGACGAAGCAAGCCGGATCCCGGGAACCGATGTACCTTTGGGGGACTGAAATTTTTAACCGGAGGCAGATCTCCGTCGTCTCCATGGAGGAGTGCGCCCGCATCGCTGAAAACCTGGGGGTTAAACAGATTTTACCCTCCTGGTTGGGGGCCAATCTGGCCATCAGCGGATATCCGAAACTGACCCTTCTTCCTCCCGGAAGCCGGATCATCTTCCCGGACGGATCCGGTCTCCTCTGCGAAGGAGAAAACCTTCCTTGCATCCAGCCGGGAGAAATCATCCAAAAACAGTTTCCCGATCAGCCCCGACTCCCTTCCCGCTTTGTCAAAGCAGCTTTTGGTCTCCGGGGAATTGTCTGTGTGGTGGAGAGGCCGGGTAAGATGAAGAAGGGGGATCAGGCGGACCTCGTCCTTGAAGATTGACGAAGTCTCTTCTTACCATAAGATTCGGTTGGATGATCCGAATAAAGATTCAATAAAAGATACGATAAGTGGGAAACGGGGGGAAACTGTAAATGAAGGAGAACAAGTGGATCACTTATCGGGTGCCCGGGGAGTGGAACAAACGAACCGTGCAGGAGGTGTTAAAAGGGCCGCTCCTGTTGTCCAATCGGATGATCAGCCGGCTGACGCGGAGTCGGGGAATCCGTCTCAACGGGAGCATGCCTTGGCTATAGCGCAGGGTCCGGGAAGGTGACCGGCTTCAGGTGGCGGTTCGCCCTCGGGAGCGGGCCGATCTGGAGGGGGAGCCGGTCAACTTTCAGGTCCGGTATGAGGACATCGATCTCATGGTGGTGGACAAGCCCGCCGGGGTGAACGTTCACCCGGTTCGCTCCGGGGAGAGGGGCACTCTGGCTCACGGAATCGTCCACCATTGGAAGGAACAGGGCGGGGAAGGAAAAGTACGGCCGGTCCATCGGTTGGATCGAGACACCTCCGGCCTGTTGATGGTGGCCAAGTCCGCCTACGCCCACCAGCTCATGGATCGGGAACTCAGGGAAAAACGGTTAAAGCGAGTTTACCTTGCGTTTCTGAAAGGAAGATTATCTCTCTCTCATCCGGTCACAGGTACGATCCATGCCCCAATTGCAAGAGAACGGAATCATCCCCTGCGCCGCCGCGTTTCACCGCAGGGAGACGCGGCCATCACCCATTACCGCATCATCGACGAAACCAATCAGGCCACCAAGGTCCAAGTGGAACTGGATACCGGCCGCACCCATCAGATCCGGGTTCACTTCGCCCATTTAGGCTTTCCTCTGTTGGGAGACAGCCTCTACGGGAGAAAGAGCTCCCTGATTAGCCGGCAAGCTTTCCATGCCTGTGAACTCACCTTTCACCATCCGTTGCGGAGCGAAAACCTCCAGATCACTTCCCCCCTTCCCGAGGATCTCAACCGGCTGGCCCGGGAGCTGAAATTGGATTGGGAAGCTAAATAAGCGGTGGACATGGCACGCACCATCCATCCGCCTGGTTAAACGGCCAAAGAAGAAGCTATTCCTTCCTTCCCATCTCCTCCACCCAGTCTTTCTCTTCCCGGTCGATCTCGGCGGCTTGGATTTCGTACATTCGTTTTATATATTTCTGAAACTGCTGTTCATTTTGCTTATACCAACATTGAGCCAGCTTTACCGTCGCTTCATGGGCTTGTTTTGCCAATCCGTATTCCTGGGCGGTGTCAGCCGCCTTTTCAAAATACCCGATCGCAGCCTCGCGGTTGTGTTGCTGCAACAGGCTTCCCATTAGAATCCATGAACGGACCAAGCGCGGAACATCTTGACACGTCTCCGCAATTCGAATCGCTTCTGTCAGACATTGGGTCGCTTTCAGAGGTTTATGTTGTTTTTTATACAACAGTGCCAACCGGATATAGACGTTGGTCAAGGACCGATCATCCTCCATCTTTCCCTTACAGGTCAGGGCCAATTGAAAAAACTCCTCCGCGGAATCCAGCTGCTGTATTCGGATCAGAGAACTGCCGATCACCGTGCTCAAAGCACAAATAAGACGGTATAATTTCCCCCGTCGCGCCAGATCAAGACCTTCTGAAGCGGTATCAATCGCCTCCTCATACATTCCCGTCCGGTAATACATCTCCGATCTCAGCCAATAAAAGACAGACAACACATAACTATCGGCAATCCGTTCTTTAAACTCCCAGACCTCTTCAACCAATTGGATGCAGGGACCGATCCGATTCATCCGTTCTAAAAACAGCCCTTTGTTCATGTGCAGGATGTACCAGACGTGCTGTCGTTTTCCCTTGGAATCAAAAGCATCGATTCCGCTGTCGGTATACTGAATGGCCGCCTCCAAATCGTTTTTTCGGTAATATAACAGGCCTAACTCCCCAAAACTAGCCGATTCTAGATTGGAAGTGCTCCCCTGCTGAGCAGAGAGACGAATCGCCATATTGAAGCATCGTTCCGCCTGATCCAAGCGATTGACACCGATCCAGCTCTTCCCCCGCAGATAATAAAGGAGAGGAGCCAATCGATGAGAATCATCGATCTTCAGGGATTCCAGCCGGTGTAAAACTTCGCGCGCCTTTCCCACCTCCAGTTTTGACTCCAGCACTAACAAGGTCCGCTCCAGTTTGACCAGTTGTTGTTGCTCGTCGAGCAAGAGATGGGGGATCTGTTCCGTCGGGATTCCCAGCTTGTCCAACAAATATAACGCTTCTGTCTGGTTGATAGGCGGAACACCCCGTTCGATATTGCTGATGGTAGCCGGTGACACATTCCCATCGGCCAGGTCTTCCAGGCGATAACCTTTTTGTTTTCTGACCTTTCGAATAATTTCGCCCATCTCATTAGGTTCCAATTGCGCCTGCATCTCATTCACCTCCCTGTTTCATATATATTTTATAAGATATTTTCTGCAATGGAAATATAAAGGGATTGATTTTTCAATATAATTTTGATGTTTAACTGTGAAAAAACGGCGAACAAGTGATAAACCTCCCGCTCTTCGCAGGAGGTTGGTGATCACCGATCATTTTATTTTTTCACTTCAACACCTCTTTGATAGACTTGGAGGCCACCCATGTAGGTCTCCTCCACACGAATCTGGTGAATCTTTTCCTTTTCCACTTCAAAGATATCTTGATCCAGCACGATAAAATCCCCATGATAACCGGGAGCCAGTTGGCCAACGGCGGGAATACCCGTGATCTGCTGGGCAGCCCGGGTATACAGCGTGATAGCTGTAGCTACATCCACAGCTTGACCCCCGCCGATGTCCGTTCCATCGTACGCCTTGCGCGTGACTGCCGCCTGGATGCCCACAAAGGGATTGACAGGATCCGCCCATGTCGTCGCCGGTGCATCGGAGGAGAAGGCCACCGACACCCCTCACTCCAACATGGTTTGCACCGGATAAGCCCCTCGGGTCCGCTCCCGGCCGATATTGTGCAGATAACTTTCAATCTCCGCAAACAAAAAAATCGGTTGGAAAACGATGGCGATCCCCGTTTCCACCGCGCCTTGAATCGCCTTGGGGGAAGGCAGCGCCGCATGTTCGATGCGGATGGAAGGCATATCGGCCAACCAACCTTTTGTTCCGCGGAAGGTGTCCACAATCATATCGATCGCTCGATTGCCCATCCCGTGGATCACCAACTGAACTTGATTCTCTTTAGCGGCCTCTGCGGCGGCCAACAATTCCTCCCAAGAAGTGGTGGCCATCCCCCCGGTCACCTCATTCCCTCTATAGACCGGGTCGATCCATGCTGTCCGCCCGGAGATGCTGCCATCGGCAAACAACTTAATCCCTCCGACATGAACCGGAGATTGACGGGATCTTATACTCGGGTCGATCACCGGCCGCTTTCGTAGATGTTCCCATAAATAGTACAGCACCGTCCGTGGCTGCAATCCTCGCTCCCGGGCTTTTCGATAAAGATCCAAATCATCCTCCGGCTCCCTTCGGGCCATCAAATCAGTGATGGCCGTGATACCGTGCCCGAGGAGCTGCGGACTCAACTCCGCCAGTGCGGTGGCGCTCTCCTCCATGGTCTGAACCGGTATAAAGGGAGTCACCAACGCCTTGGCATTCTCCCGCAACAAGCCCGTCGGTTCCCCGTCGGAATCCCGCACGATCTCTCCCCCCGGCGGGTCGGGGGTCTCTTTGCTAATGCCAGCTATGGCGAGGGCCACGCTGTTTACCACCGCCATATGGCTGCAGGTGCGGTAGACAATAACGGGAACATCGGGGGCGGCTCGATCCAAATCCCAACGTGTCGGCGCCCGCCCTTCGGACCATTTTCCTTCATCATACCCCCAGGCCTTGATCCAAGCATCAGCTCCCCCACTTTGCCGCTGACGGCGGATCTCCGTCACCAAATCCTCGATGGAATGAATAAGGGGCGGTGTGCAGGAAATTTGTCTAGCCGTATCCGCCAAAAAAAGAGGATGCATGTGGGCATCGATCAAGCCTGGGAGCACCCGGCGCCCCTGCAGATTCATCCACTTCCCAGTCCACCCTTGTAAACCCGCCTCTTCTCCCACCCACACAATCCGCCCATCCCGGACGACCATCGCCGTATTTAGGACAACAAGTCACAAATGATATCTTTTTTTAAAAAGCGAGGATCAGTAGAATGAAACCAACAAGAGACGTTATTTTTTATAATGCGCGCATCTTCACCTCCAACCCGAAACAACCGGAGGCTAGGAAAGGTTTAATAATAAAACCCATCGTAAGAAACCACCCAAAAAAGACCCTCACCTAAATGGGCAAGGGTCTCCTCTCTTCTTATTCCTTTTCTCCGTCTCTTTGCTTACGATGATCACGTACCCTTAGGCTCATCCGCTTTCGAAGTCACCACTGTGCCTTTGGGTTCATCCACTTCCGGCGTGATCACCGTGCCTTTGGGCTCATCTGCAGCCCAGATCGTATCGGCTGTAGCTGCCCACCCAGAAAAAACCACACCTAACACCATCACCGAAACACCCATCCGCTTCATAACCATCTCTCCTTCCAATCAGGGTTAGTTACTTTCTTTTACATAAAACGACAAATTCCTTCCCGATTTTGCAAAAATATTTTTATTTTGTCAGAATCGACAACAAATGTCGCAACATAGGGAGAAATGGTGGCCACCCAAAACCGGAAAGCGGACTTTTCTCCGATTCCCACTAAATCCGTCTGAACAGATTTTCGCATCAAAAAAGAGCCTCCCCACGTAGCGGGAAAAGCTCTGGTTCAACCGTCAACCCAATGCCACATCTAGTATCATCATCCCCACAAAACCGATCATGAGAAATATGGTGGCCAAATCGGTGTTCCCTTCTTCCTGGGAGCCGGGGATCACCTCTTCCACCACAACAAAGATCATCGCCCCGGCGGCAAAACTTAGCGCATAGGGCAGGATCGGTTTGATAAAGAGGACGGAGAGGGCTCCGATCACGCCGGCGATCGGTTCCACCGCCCCCGATAATTGACCGTAAAAAAAGCTTTTTTTCCTGGACATGCCGTCCCGTCGCAAGGGAAAGGAGACCGCCATTCCTTCGGGAAAGTTTTGGATAGCGATCCCGAGGCCGAGAGCGATCGCCCCGGCCAAGGAGGCGGAATGAAAATCACTTAAAACCGCTCCGAAGGCAACACCGATCGCCAACCCTTCGGGAATGTTGTGCAGAGTGATGGCTAGAACCAAGAGTGTGCTCCGACGTCGCTTCCCGGTGCGGAGACCTTCCGCCTCACTTCTCGGCATGTTGGGATGCAGATGGGGGAGAATTTTATCCACCAGCGACAGAACAATTCCCCCTAGCATAAAGCCGACAGCGGCAGGCAGCCAATTGGGAACCGAAGACTGACTCGCCATCTCCAGCGCTGGCGATAAGAGCGACCAAAAACTGGCGGCGATCATCACACCGCCTGCAAAGCCCAACATGCCGTCCAAGATTTTGGGAGTGATGTTTTTTGTAAAAAAGACCAATGCGGCCCCTAAAGCCGTCATCCCCCAGGTGAACAGGGTGATGATGAATGCCTGCCCTACGGGATGTAGCTGGATAAAAAAGTCGAACATGCCGTCCATTCCTTTCTAAACCGATTCAGTCGCTTCATCCATCAGTCTATGTAGTAGGCCGCCGCGGATCCCCACTCTCGATAAAAACTTCTGCGGAGCTTCCCCCTACAGGAAAAGGACACCCTCCCGGTGTCCTCACATCATTTTAAGGAGCGCTTCCCGCCCGATCATACCGGAGTGAATCCCCTGTCGTTCCGCATGGACCGTCACCATTTGTAAAGGTGCATCCAATAGGGCTTGCAAGGAGCGGACGCCGACGGCACGACCAGCCAGGATCTCCCGATCGGCCAGTTTTTCATTTAAGAGACCCACATCGAGAGCTCCGCACATGATATACCCTTTACCGGTAGTGATCACTAACAAATCGGTTTTGGGCAGTTTCACTTCCACTCCCAGCACCTGCTGCCCATCCAGATCAATCGGTTCAAGCCGGACCAAGGACTTCTCCCCCCTTTTCAGTTGACAATATACCTTATGTCGGAAAAGGGAGAGAGGTGTGGTCCCGATGCTGCCAGATGAAAATCATGATTTGATCTTCTCTAAACGAGTGGGAAGCGTCACCTGAACCCTTTCAGTGATACCGAGGACGGTTGAGGGGGGATTCCCAGTCGTTCAGCTGCCCCTCCTGGGCCATCTTCATCTTCAGCATCTCCACGAGGTAGACGCCCATCATCTGGATCACTTCTTCATCGTTCATCTCCTGAATCAGTTTCAGGACATCATTTCGGCTCTGATCTTCCAGTATATTAAGAACCACCGATACAGCGTTTTCTTCGTCTTCACCCAGTTGATCCCGGTATAAGGAATACAGGTCGTCTACAAATCGCATATTGAGCCTCCTTCTTCTCCAGCTATTCTACCCTATCAAAAGAGTTGATGGAACCCGGAAGCGGGACAAAACAACAACCATCCCTGTATAACTTTTCCGTTTCAGGAACAAGACATGCCGGGAGGTTGCTTTTCACTCCGCCGATGCCAGCGCACCTGATGGCAGCGCTCCACCGCACCCGGCTGTTGCAAGTGGTGGGCCAAGACATCCCGTAGAAACTCGGGCAAAAAATATTTTTGATGGTCACCCCGTCGGAACTCTCGGTAGCCCACACCAAAGGTGAACATATCGATGGTAGCCACCTGATACTCTTTCTCGGGCACCAAGCGCCCTCCGTCAATCCGTACCTGAATCAGACGTTTTCCCGGCGGGGCTTCCGGCCGATATTCTACCGTCATGCCTGCGAGGTTTAATACCCCAAGTTTTTTGCCACGAAAGCCAAAACCGCGAATCTCCTGGTCCTGATTTTCCCGGATCAGTGTTTCCTCCAGAATGCCGCGGATCTGTTCGCCTGTTAGCACCATCTGCGCGGGATTGATCGGGTGGGGACAGATCCGATGGAGCTTCCCTCGGGTGACCGGCCCAGCCTTTAGGCCTTCTAACAACTGGCCAGCGTTTACCATCGCACATTCCGCATCAGGAACCCAGTCCAACAATCCATCGGCCAAAAAGTTGCCCAGGGGAGATTCCTCATACCAACTGATGGGCAAGGATTGATCTAAGGTGAACAGAGGTTGGGATAGAGTGTGTTCCGCCTGGTCTCGAAAGGAGCGGATCTTTTCCACCAGCCCCCGATCAGGCGCTGCACCGGCGGCGGCGACACAGCCGGCCTCCACCCGCTCCAGCCCGTCCGCTTTTTCCTTTGGCTCCAACACTACATGGCCCACATGGCCGCCGAACTTTCCCGCCGCTGCAATCAAGGTACCGCCGACCCGTTCCGGCACCTCCAGCAGGTGGTGGGTGTGACTTCCCATAATCACATCGATCCCGGGAATCTCCTCGGCCAATCGCCGGTCATTGCCCAGGCCCAGGTGGGACAGGATCACGACCGCATCCGCTTTTTTCCGCAATCGGGGCACCGCCAATGTCAGTTCCTCAAAGGGATCGGAGACATGCCAACCCAACAGGCGGTAAAAGTTTTGGAAAGGGATGGTCACCCCGAGAAAACCGATGCGAAACCCCTGGACCTCCCGAATGGACTCCGTTTGGATCCAGGAAGGGCGGCCTCCGTCAGCATCGGCTACATTGGTGGCCAATACTTCAAAGGGCGCGTCGATATACAGGCGGTGAAGCTCCTCCTTAGAGAAGGTGAGCAGTTCGTTGTTGCCGAGGGTGATCAATTGGTAACCCGCCGCTTCCATCACCGCCCGGTTGGCCAATCCCTGCGTCCCTTCTGTCTCCACACTGAAACGGTCCATATGGTCGCCGAGATCGACAGGGATGACCGTTTCACCGGAGTCTTCCAGCCGCTGTTGAAGCTCGTGCAAAACCCGATGAACCCGGGGCATGGCTTCAAAGTGGCTATGGAGATCGTTGGTATGTAAAAGATGTATCCGTTTGGCTCGGTTCAACTCCATCCTCCCCCTAACCCGGAAAACCTTCAACAATCATGCGAATAGCGACGACGACGATCGCCAACCGCAGTGCGATCAGAAGCACACGGCTGCTCATCCTCCGGGAAATCCAGGCACCTGTTTTCGCTCCAATCCAGGCTCCCGGTGCGA
This sequence comes from Melghirimyces thermohalophilus, assembly GCF_900102685.1. Lineage (GTDB taxonomy): Bacteria > Bacillota > Bacilli > Thermoactinomycetales > DSM-45169 > Melghirimyces > Melghirimyces thermohalophilus. The sequence goes on along the minus strand of NZ_FMZA01000022.1, from coordinate 5,996 downwards.
TCAGCAACACCGCTAGCCAATCGATATTTCCCTGTGCTAGATGCGTCATGGAACCCAGTACTGCCGACAGCAGAATCACAAACATGGAGGTGGCTGTCGCCACATGGGGCGGAAAGCGGAAGGGTAAAACCATCATCGGCACCAGTAACGCCCCTCCGCCAATCCCGAACAACCCGGAAATGATGCCGACGGCGAAGGAACCGGCCCATGCGGTGGAACGTTTGTAACCATATCGGTATGAATTCCCATCGGGGCCGATAATTTCCCTCTTGACAGTCCATTTTACCGTTCGGCTCTGCAAACGATCGCGAAAGGTAAGCAATCCTGACACCAGGATCATCAGCAAACCAAAACCGACAAAAAACCCTTCCACTTCAAAAAAGCGGGTCAGGTATGCCCCAAAGATCGCTCCTGGTCCACTGGCGAGGAAGAAGATAAGACCGCTGTGCCAATCAACCCGTTTTTGCCGGGAAAAGGAAAGGGTGGATGATAGGCCGGTGATCATGACCACGACCAAAGAGGTTCCCACTGCCACTTGCGGGGTGATATGGCTTAAGTCCGGAAATAAGGAAGCGATGAATAGCAGCGACGGCACGGTGACGATTCCGCCGCCCAGACCGACCAAACTTCCTACGGTTCCCGACACCAGACCGATCAGTAAGAACAACAACCACTCCGATAACATGTTACCCTCCCGCAAACGGCAACAACACCAGCCGTTATGTATTCTATTTTATTATCCTACCAAAGAACCGGCAGCAACAGAAGCTGTGGAAAAAAGGTCAAAAAATCCGGGACCTCCTTGTCGGCCCCGGACCTTGCGGACTTCCCTTTTTCATGCGTCAACCGGTTGATCAATCGTCCAGACTGCGCTTGATCGCCCGAGTGTAACAAGCGGAGATTTTGAGGGAACAGAGTACCTCCGCTGAGAACCATCCCACATCCTCGTGTTCGCTGCTCTTTCTAATTTGACCTTCCCCATCCCAAAAACAGCGATAGGTGACCAGAAACACCTCCCGACCGGGAATCACTTCCGCCACCTGGGCATCCAGCAGAGAGCCGACCAACACCTGAATCCCCAGTTCCTCCCCGGCCTCTCTGACCAGGGTCTGCTCCGGCGATTCTCTGGGTTCCAGCCTGCCTCCGGGTAGTTCCCATTCATTTCGATCATTTTTCAACAGGCATACCCGATCCGCCGCATCGAGCAAGACACCTTTCACCGATACCGGCAAACGATAAATCCCCATGAGACCCTCCTGAACAATAAGATCCGTATTGATCTGCCTTCGGCCCCCTATTACCATTCTTATTTTCTCACCAGCTCATCCGCCACCTTTTTTTGTACAAAGGAGAGTGGTATAAAAGGATCAGAACATCTCCATCTGACGCGGGGCCAATCCGGTCGACTCCACTCCCAACAGACGGGCCATCTGTTTAGCATTATCCGCCGCATCCCCGCGCGAATTATTGTTGAAGAGCAGGGTAATCTGTTTGGCGGATCGCTTCATTTGGCGAACCCGCTCCACCCATTCCGTCAGTTCCTCTTCCGAATAACGGTAAGCATAGCGGACATCCCGCCAATGGGCATTGGAACGCCCCACTTTGCGCCAACCGGAAGTGTTGCGGCCGTGAAAGCGAATCAGTGATTGTTCCGGATGGGTGACGACGGGAACGGCAGGAACGGAGCCCATGCCTGCCTGGGGTTCGTCACACACCACATGGATCAGCTTCTCCTCCTCCAAAAAACGTAAACTTCCCTCCCGATACCGGGGTTCAAACCAGGTGCGATTCCTAAATTCCACTGCCAGGGGAAGATCGGGGATCGCCTGGCGACAGCTTCGGATATACCGGACATGTTTTTGAGTACAGTCATACCAAGGTGGAAATTGAAACAGAACGGCGGTCAGTTTTCCCGCCTCCGCCATCGGTGTCACTGACTCGACAAAATCACGAAGGATCTCTTTCATGGACCGGACTGGCGCCCCCTCCCGGCGCCCGTGTCCAGTCATCTCCCGGTAGGCTTTCACCACAAACCGAAAGGAAGCCGGCGTCGCCTCCACCCACCGAGCCATTCGCTCGCGGGGCTGGATCGCGTGATAGGTGCTGTCCACTTCCACCACCGGGAAATGCCCAGCGTAAAGATTCAACTTATCCTTGGACGCCGTACCGGGCGGGTAGAGATCATGATCCCCCCAACCGCAGACACCGATTTGAATTGGATTAGCCGACCCCGCTGATTGGGTCAACGCATATCCCCCCTTACATTGCCGACATTGTATCACAGAAGCTGACAAATCCGGGTGGGGAGAGTACAATAAAAAAGAAATCCCTCGATTCGAAGTCCAAAACCCAACTGGAGGAACCGGACTTCCAGATTGAAACCAAGAGGTGGAAGCGGTGGCTATACCGACGATCACCATCGGCGCCGATGTGATCCGTGAGCTGGAAGCTCACTGTCTGCGTGAAAAACCCTTTGAAGGATGCGGGATATTGGCCGGTTCAGGGAATCGGATCACCCGTTTTTTTCCCATTCCCAACCGTGATCGGAGTCCCCATTCCTTCTCATTTGAACCGCGGGCTTATCTGAGCACTTTGAAACAGGTTCGGCAGGAGCAACTGGAGTTGCTGGGAATCGTCCATTCCCATCCCTGCACTGATCCACACCCGTCTACACGGGATATCCGGGAATGGCATTATCCGCAATTGATCAGTTGGATCCTGTCTCTCAAAGGAGACCAGCCCAGGCTTTCCGCCTATTATATTCGGGATGGACAGGTTATCCCGGTGATCTACCTTGTCAAAGACGGTTCCTCAGACCGAATGGAGTGAAGTTGATGCAAACCAACCAGGGGTGGGCACTCCACACCGATAAATATCAGATTACCATGATGTACGCTCACTGGAAAAATGGATCCCACCTCAAGCGAAAAGCCTTCGACCTTTATTTTCGCAAACTTCCCTTTGGAAACGGCTTCGCTGTATTTGCCGGCTTGGAGCGAGCCATCCAATACCTGGAGAACCTCCGGTTCACCGAAGAGGATATCCGGTATCTCGCCGACCAACCGGAGCACTACGACCCTTCCTTCCTGGATCTGCTCCGGGAGTTCCGCTTTACAGGGGATGTATACAGCATGCAGGAAGGAACCTTGGCCTTTCCCAATGAGCCGCTTTTGCGCTTGGAGGGAACGGTCATGGAATTGCAGCTGGTTGAGACCGCTCTGTTGAATTTTATCGGTTATCAAACCCTGATCGCCACCAAAGCCGCCCGGATGCGCACCGTGGCGGAGAACGACCTCTTGTTGGAATTCGGTAGCCGCCGTGCCCAGGAGACCGATGCTGCACTCTGGGGAGCCCGTGCCGCTTACCTGGCCGGATTTGACGGAACCTCCAATCTGAAAGCAGGCGAGCAATTCGGTATCCCAACCAGCGGCACCCACTCCCACGCCTGGGTTCAGGACTTTGAGAGTGAGCTAGACGCTTTTAGAGCCTTCGCAAAAGCTTTTCCCGATAACGCCATACTTTTGGTAGATACCTATGACACACTGAAAAGCGGTGTCCCTCACGCCATTCAGGTCGGACTAGAACTGAAGAAACAAGGCCACAACCTGGCGGGTATCCGGCTGGATAGCGGAGATCTGGCGTTTCTCTCTAAGAAGGCCCGTAAAATGCTGGACGAAGCCGGTCTGACGGATACCAAGATCGTTGCCTCCAGCGATCTGGATGAAGACACATTGCTCAATCTTAAATCCCAGGGGGCCCGCGTCGACTCCTGGGGAGTCGGAACCCGGCTGATCACCGCTTATGACCAGCCATCCTTGGGGGCGGTCTATAAGCTGGTCGCCAGAGACGTCGATGGCCAATGGCAGCCGACCATCAAAATCTCCTCCAATCCTGAAAAGGTGACCACTCCCGGAGTCAAAACGGTGCATCGTATCATCGACCGGGACACCGGCAAAGCCAGAGGCGATCTGATCACTCCCGCCCACAAAGGGCTGGACGAGAAACGGCCCTTAACCCTGTTTCACCCGGTCCACACCTACCGCAAGAAAAAGGTGCACCACTTCCGAGCGGTGGAGCTTTTGACCCCTGTGATCCAAAAGGGACAACGGCAGAAGGATCTGCCCACACTGGAGGAAGCCCGTCGTTATCACCAACAGCAACGTTCCCTGTTTTGGGAAGAATATTTGCGTCTATTAAATCCCGAGGAGTATCCTGTCGACCTCTCCAAGGATTTGTGGGAAACCAAACAGGAGCTGATTCAGAACATCTATCGGCAAATCCGTGAAGAAAACGGAAAGTGAAAAACCCGGCAAGCAGGAAAGTGCTTCATATGATCAAAAGAAAAGAGAAAACGAATCAAAGGAGGGGCTTATGTCTTTTCAATCCGAACTTGAAAAGTATGCGGAGTTGGCCGTCAAAACAGGGGTCAATGTGCAACCCGGACAGACGCTGGTGGTCACTGCCTCCATCCAAACCGCCGAGCTGGTCCGGCTGATTGTTAAAAAAGCGTATCTGGCCGGTGCGAAACACGTCTATGTCGACTGGAACGATGAAACCGTCACCCGTCTGAAGTACGACTTGGCTCCAGATGAAGCTTTTTCGGAATTTCCCCAATGGAAGGTGCAAGCCAGGGAGAAGGTGGCTGAAGAGGGAGGCGCTTTTCTCCATGTGGATTCCAACGATCCGGAGCTGCTCGCAGGCGTTGATCCCAAACGGATCTCCGCTGCCTCTAAAACGGCAGGGCAAGCGATGAAAAAGTGGCAGTCCTACATCGTCTCCGACAAAATCAGCTGGTCGATCATCGGTGCCGCCTCCCCGGCATGGGCTCAAAAAGTGTTCCCGGATAAAGAGGTGTCGGAAGCGGTGGACGCCCTTTGGAACGCCATTTTCCAAGCGACCCGGGTCAACCGGGAAAACCCTGTGGACAACTGGCGTCAGCATAACGCCACCCTCCATGAGAAGGTCTCTCTGCTCAACCGCAAACGCTTGAAGAAACTTCATTACCGGGCTCCCGGCACCGATCTGACCGTCGAACTGCCAGACCGTCATCTCTGGAGCGGCGGTGCCTCCGAAAACGACCAAGGTGTCCCGTTTAACGCCAATATCCCCACCGAGGAGGTATACACCTCCCCGGTAAAAAGCGGAACCCACGGGGTGGTGACCAGCACCAAACCCTTAAGCTACCAGGGCAACCTGATCGAGAACTTCACCCTGCGGTTTGAAGAAGGACGGGTGGTCGACTTCCAAGCAGAAAAAGGTTACGATACCCTGAAAAACCTGCTGGAATCCGATGAAGGGGCCCGTTACCTGGGTGAAATCGCCCTGGTCCCCCACGACTCCCCCATCTCCAATACCAATCTCATCTTTTTGAACACTTTGTTCGACGAGAATGCCTCCTGCCACTTGGCCCTCGGAAAAGCTTTCTCCTTCTGCGTCGAGGGCAGCTCCTCTATGAAAGAGGAAGAATTGGCCGAGATAGGACTGAATGACAGCATCACCCATGTGGACTTCATGATCGGCAGCGACCAGCTGGACATCGACGGCGAAACCGCCGACGGATCCCGGATACCGATCTTCCGACAGGGTAACTGGGCCTTTTAAAAAATCCCCTCCCAGTTCATAACGACCGGGAGGGGATTTTTTAACCTGAAACACCTTGCCACATTGTACCGGGTTCGTTCTGACCGGGCCAAACTGGAAGCTCGCATCCGGTAAGACCCTTCCGCAAAAAACTCCGACACCTCACAGTTGGTCAAGCCCCCATTTTGTAGACTCTTGGAAAAAACCCGGATTAAGCGACAAGTTGGCGTCTGTATTCCACAGGCGTCAACTTTTTTAATCTCCGTTGAATCCGTTGTTCATTGTAAAATTGAATGTACTCCTCAATACACCTTTGCGTTTCAGTAATATCTTGGATACCATGGAGGTACAGAGCTTCTGCTTTCAAGTGGGAAAAGAAGCTCTCGATGCAGGCATTGTCAAAGCAATTGCCTCTC
>NZ_FMZA01000020.1 GCF_900102685.1 Melghirimyces thermohalophilus | reverse complement strand
GAAAAACATAAGGAAAAAGTGCGAGCCCATCGCCTTTCCTCTACGGGAAAATACCTGTACAAAAAACGGAAAGAGACGATCGAGCGAAGCTTTGCAGACGCGAAAGAGCTGCACGGGCTTCGCTACTGCCGGTTGAGGGGAAGGGAAAAGGTCCAAGAGCAAGCGCTGATGACGGCCGCAGCGCAAAACATCAAGAAGATTGCCAACCACCTAACCAAAGCCGGCTAGGTGGTTGGGAGGCCTTTTTGATCCAGGTTTTGATACGTCGATGAGCTGGTTTTGTCCATAAAAAAAGAGTGTGGAGAAAGCAGTGAAGGGCTTTCTCCACACTCTGAAGAAAAACGGTTTCCCTCTGATGGGAAACCGTTTTTCTAAGTGTATACGCTGGGCACATGCCCCGCCCGCTACAAACCATATGCACTCAAACAGGCATTTATCTCTTTTGCGGGCCGATTTCTTGCAGCTCCTCTACCGGAACCGATTGTTCGTCATCGGGTTGGGCGCGGGTATAGACACGGGCTGTCTCCTCCGCTTCATTTACATGCTGGATCCAAACAGGGACATTGTTGTGTCTAACTTCAATCTCTTCTGGAGAGTCAACAATCTGCATCGCTCTCATCACATTCATCCCATCTTCCTCCTTCCCGTCTCATCCTGTTCCAAGGGGCTTGTTTTTATGCAATAGACGTGAAAACCTCTGTTTCCCTTCCCTCAAAGGCGTGATACATTGTTGATAAACCTGCATTTTGAAGGAGGCATCCCCTGAAGTGAATTTACGACTTCAACGATTGACCTTATGGTTAAAAAATTCCGAAGCGGATCTCGCTCTGATCCAGGACCCATCCAATCTGCTTTATTTGACAGGGTTTGAATGCGAGCCCCATGAACGCTTGTTGGCTCTGTTTATCCTGCCTGGACAGTCTCCCTTCATCGTTTGTCCCCGCCTGGAAGAAAATCGCCTAAGATTGTCGGGATGGTCGGATACGATCATTACATATGAGGATGCAGAAGATCCTTGGCAGAAAATCGCCGCTTGTCTGAAGGAACGTGGCATGGAAACCTTTACGAAGGCGGCTGTGGAAGTGGAGCAACTCTCATATATGCGAGCCGAAGCCTTGCGCTCCCTCTCCCCGAACAGCCGTTTGATCTCGGTAAACGAGGAGTTGGGACGTCTTCGCTCTGTCAAAGATGATCGGGAAATCGAGACGATGAAGAAGGCGGCCCACTTAGCCGATGAAGGCGTCAAAGCGGGGATCGCAGCGCTTAAGGAGGGATGTACAGAGTTGGATGTCGTGGCCCATATCGAATACGAGATGAAACGTAAAGGGGTTCGGGCCATGTCTTTTTCCACCATGGTGCTATTCGGAGAGAAAACAGGCGACCCCCACGGCACCCCGGGAACCCGGCGCCTTAAAAAAGGGGATTTAGTCCTCTTTGATCTAGGCGTGGTATGGGAGGGATACTGCTCCGATATCACTCGCACCGTCGCCTTCCATTCTATCGAGGAAGAAACTCGACAAATTTACGAAACGGTATTAAAGGCACAAACCGCTGCTCTTAACGCATGCCGTCCGGGGGCACCGATCGGCGAGATCGACCGGGTGGCGCGAACCATCATCAAAGAGGCTGGATATGGTCCTTATTTCCCTCACCGGCTGGGTCACGGACTGGGGATCGAAGCTCACGAATCCCCTTCTATCCACGAGGAGAATCGGGAGCTGTTTACGGCGGGTTTAGCCTTTACCGTGGAGCCTGGCGTCTATATCCCCGGCAAGGGCGGAATTCGAATTGAGGATGATGTGGTGATCACTGCAGAAGGGCATGAACGTTTGACCCGGTTTCCCAAGGAGCTTCAAATCGTCAATTGAACGGCCAACCACGGGAGTTCCGTGGTTTTTTTCATTCTCTCCCCAGCCGGTCCAGATAAGAGAGAAAACGATTTCCGTCGATCAGCCGGGTCAGTGAGATCGTTTCCCCGACCCAATGTCCCATCGCCAAGAAAGCGATCCACACCATGACCAACCAGGTCGGGGATACCAAGGCCAACCACATACCCAGTTGGACGCCGAGAAGGTTGGAACCGCTGTCACCCAACATCAATTGGGATGACAGATCCTCTTTCAGGATCGCCGCCCCCAATCCGAGCAAGGGAATAAATAAAAAGAGTTCTCCCCGCCCCAGGCTGACCAGAAATAACAGACTGCCGACAACCAGATAAAACTTGAGGGCCCGTCCCGGACGAAGATCCAACAGGTTCAACCAATTGGTCATCAACCCGATCAGCAAGGTGTGGAGCAGCCACACTTTTCCGCTGCCGCCGGAAGTCACCGTTGCCGAAATCGCCGCCACCGCACCGCCGCCCGCCGCTTTCAGCAATCCCGTCGTCAACCGCCCTTCTTTGATCCAGGTTCGGAAATGTCCGGAGAATCCCTTGTCCCGATGATTACCCAGAGTATCATCCAACCAGCCAAGAAAGGAGACAGTGATCGAGGCCAACAAAACCGCGGCAAACAGGGAAAAGGAGAAGAGGGGGATCCACTGGGCCAGGCCCAGGGCGATTACGGAGAGAAAGAGCAGAAGCGAGGCGAGAAATCCTCCATAAGCGGTGGGAATTCGTTCTTCCCGATAGTTCAGCCCCGTCACTCCCACTTGAAGCAGGAAATCCTTACCCGTTTTCAGCGTCCGTCTTCCCGCCAAAAACGACAGGAGCAGGAAACAGAGGCTAAGTCCTGCGCTCACGCCGGCTGCCTCCACAGGCGGAACAAGGTTTTCAGGATGGAAAGAAACTGTTTGCCCCGATGAGTAAAGCCCTGCCAATTCCTCCCCGTCTCCCGGTGACTCATGGGCAAGGGGATCTCTTTCACCTGATATCCACAGCGCAAGGCCCGCACCGTCATACCCACTTCCACCCCGAAGCCGGAGGATAGATCTCCCGCCTCCTTTATCAGCTCCCTGGTCACCGCCCGTTGGCCGGATAACACCGCCTCCAGATGATAACCGGTCAACCATCGGACTCCGTTTCGGGCCAGTCCTTTCACCAACCCGAACCCTCCCTTTTTCCGTGCCGCAGGAAATCGGGCAATGGTCATATCCGCTTCCTGCTTCAGCACCGGACTCAGCAAGGCCCCGCACAACTTGGCATGCTCCATCAAATCGGCATCGACAAACAAGATGATGTTGCCGGCGGCGTAGCTCATCCCCTGGCTGAGGGCCCCCCCTTTCCCGATATTCCGGGGAAGCTGGACCACACTGTCGGCATTCCGACGAGCCACTTGAGCGGTTGCGTCTGTGCTTCCATCATCCACCACAATAATCTCATCCAATTCCTTCACACGCCGCAGCGCTTTTAAGGTTCGCTCGATGCGCTTTTCTTCGTTGTACGCAGGAACCACGGCGCTGACCACAGATTGTTTTCTCATGACGAAGCCTCATTTCCACGGTGAGTTGCATTCTGAATCAATTGAATGAGTTCGCAGGTTTGCAGGGGATCCCCGGTAAAAGAGCCCGGAAAAGAATAAGAACGTTCTTCGGAAGATCCAAAAACCGCCCGGGAGGATTCGGTACCCTGCAAAATCAGCGGTCCAGAAAAAGTTAATCGCACATCGCGAATCATCCTTCTGTGGTTGGAATCAGGATCCACCAGAAAAACAATGGCATCATATCGGTCGGGCAGCATTGGATAGGAAGCCGGCCGACTGACGGTTCCTCCTGCCAAACGAATCGCCCGTCCCAACTTGTGGGCCAATCGATCATCGCCACCCACAAGCAGGATATGACGCCCTCGCAACCGTTCACGAACCGCCTCTTTCAGCAAGGATTGATTCTGTTTCTTCAGTCCCTGCAGGCGGTTTTCCTGTTGTTGGAGCACTCTTTTCAGCTGCCCCTTCTCCTTTGCCGCTTGCTCAAACCGCGTCTCCAACTGATGGAGCCATTCCTGTTCCTGCTGTTGGACCCAGGTTTGCCCCCCTGTCCCTCCAAGAATGATCCCAATTCCCAAAGAGATGAACACGGCGCTGATGGATGTGATTAGCATGCGGGTGGAAGTCATGTATGATCACGCCCAGGAGAAAATAGTTTTTACATTCAGCCACAGAATGCGGACGATGTGATCAAAATGGGGGTTGACGATGGCAAAGGCGATGACCGGGGTTAGAGCAGCGGAGCCCAACAACAAAACATCCCGGACCCTCGGTGAGTCGCTGTTGCGGTACAAATGGGTCACTCCTTTGGCATCGACCAATTTCTCCCCTACTTTCATTCTAGCCAACATCGTACTCGCCATCCCCTTACGCCCTTTTTCCATAAAATCGACTACATTGGAGTGGGACCCTAGCATAATGATTCGTCGAGCACCTTCCTGGTAAGCCAACAGCATCGCTACATCTTCACTTGTTCCTGGAAAAGGAATCAGATGGGCCGCCAATCCGAGCTGTTCCACCCGGTGTAACCCCGGTGCCGTTCCATCGGGATAGGCGTGTACAACCAATTCGGCACCCGATGCCAAGGCTTGATCGGTGACTGAATCCATATCCCCCAAGATGATATGGGGCGAAAAGCCTTCCTGGAGCAAGGTATCCGCACCACCATCCACCCCGATTAAGATCGGTTCTTTCTCTTTGATGAAAGAACGAAGGGTTTTTAAATCCTGTTCATGTCCTCCCCCTCGGACCGCAATCAATACATCCCTGTTTCGAAATGGGGTGAACAGGGCGGGAACCGGCAACGGACGATTGACGAATACCCGCTCCCGCTGCGCGTATTGGAGGGTGTTATCAACAAAGGAAGATAAGGTGGAGTGTAGATTGTGGGTCGCCTCCGCCATCCGCTCCTCCCAATACTCCCATGTCATCCGATATCCCGTCGCCACCTGGATCCATGCTTCTCCCTTCCGTCGGCGGTAGAGCCGATTGGAGTGGAGATAAAGCCAATCCTTCTCTTCCACCAATTCCATGACCGTTGGTCCCACTGCATCGAGAAGAGGGATGCCCGCTTGAAGCAGCAGTTCTGCTCCTCGGGCTGGATATTTACCGCTGATGGAGGCGGCAGCATTCACCACCGCATGCACCTTCTTTTTGATCAACGCTTCGGCGGCCACGCCATCCAGATCGACATGATCGATGACCGCAATCTCGCCGGGACGGATGCGATGGATCAAACGTTTGGTTTTTCCGTCCACAACCGCCTTACCGTGAAAGATGCGTTTTCGAGAAGACAACGGTCTGTAGAACATGCCCACGACTCCTTGTTCCCTGATTGACTGCTTTTAGTATGGGAGTCTTTCCCCCACATCATACCCACACCAATGCGCCGAAAAAGGGAACAAAAAAATAACACCCTCTTTTAAGAAAGATGGGTGCAGGTGGACTGTTCAGCCCACTTTATGTTCAATACGCAGTTTATCCGCCACCATGGCAATAAACTCGGAATTGGTCGGTTTAGCTTTGCTCACGTTGATGGTATAACCGAACAATTTGCGGATCGACTCCATGTTACCACGACTCCAAGCCACTTCGATAGCATGTCGGATCGCCCGCTCCACTCGGCTGGGAGTGGTGTTATACTTCTCCGCAATCCGGGGGTACAAGGTTTTCGTGATAGCCCCGAGCAATTCCACCTCGTTGTACACCATGGTGATCGCTTCCCTGAGGTACAAATACCCCTTGATATGAGCGGGAACGCCGATCTCATGAATCACATGGGTAATGTTGGCATCAAGATTGTCGGTACGGCTCGGATCCGAACCTCCTGCTTGACCCCTGCCGGATGCAACCGGACGTCCTTGCATTTGCCGAATGCGATCGGTAAGCACGTCCATGTCGAATGGTTTCAAGATATAATAAGCAGCCCCCAGTTCAACGGCCCGTTGGGTGATATTCTCCTGCCCAAAGGCCGTCAACATAATGATCCTGGGAGTGGGTCCAGGACGTTTGTTCAGCTTTTCCAGCACACCTAAACCATCCAAGTGGGGCATAATGATATCCAGAATCAGGACATCGGCATCCTTCTCCTCCAATAGATCGACCACTTCATTTCCATTGTAGGCGACACCGATCACCTCGATATCTTCCTGAGAATCGAGGTGTTCTTTTAGCAAGTCTGCAAATTCCCGATTATCATCAGCCAGAATCACACGCATCTTCTCCAAAATCGGCCCCTCCCTCTCCTTATATTCGCCTTTTTTGGTACTCTATCCTTCGACAAATCGACGAGTCATTCCTCCCTCTTCACCACTTTTTCGGCAAATGAACAAAACACAGCGGGTTTTTGTAAACCCGCTGTGTTGAGTACGCCGGCATCCTTCAACATCCATTCGATATAGGTGCCGTATCCAGATGTCGGATCATTGACAAATACGTGAGTGACTGCGCCCACCAACTTCCCATCCTGGATGATGGGGCTTCCGCTCATCCCCTGTACGATTCCACCTGTTTTATTGAGCAAGCGGGGATCCGTTACCTTGATGATCATTCCCTTTGTCGCAGGAAACTTTTGATGAATGAGATGGACGATTTCAATATCGTACCGTTCCACCTTTTGACCTTCTACCACAGTGAGGATCTGCGCCGGTCCCTCTTTTACTTCTTCCGACAGTCCAACTGGGATCGCTTGCTGATCATGACTGGAATCAGGAGATTGTTTCATCTTGCCGAAAATGCCAAATTGGGTGTTGTGAAGAATGGAACCGACCACCTGATTTTCCCGGAAAAAGATGGCACGTTTTTCTCCGGGGTCTCCCGACTGACCTTTTTGAATGGAGGTGACGTTGGATTGAACCACGTTTCCTCCACCGGGGCGAATCGGCTGACCGGTATCAATATCTGTAATCACATGACCGAGGGCCCCGTATCGCTTCTTGTTCGGGTCATAAAAGGTGAGCGTCCCCACACCGGCAGCGGAATCCCGAACATATAAACCGATTCGGTACACGTCGCTCCCGCTGTCCTTGACCGGATTTAACATCACCTGTTTTTTTTGCTCATCTCGTTGAATCACCGTTTTTACCGGCCGATTTTCATCGCCGGCCTTTTTGACGATACGAGCCACATCCTGCACCCCTCGAACGCTTTCTCCATCCATGGACAGGATGTAGTCCCCCACCCGGATATCGGCCCGTGCTCCGGGAGAGAGCCGGTCTTGGCCCACTCGGTGATGTCCGACGACCAGAACACCTTTTGCTTTCAACTGAACACCGATGGATTGCCCTCCGGGAACCACCTTAAGATCCGGCAAAACGTTTACCTTCATTTTTTTCAAGGGTAGTTTGCCGAAAAGGTTTAAGGTTAGCTGGGTATGTCCCATTTGCCTTGATAACAAGGTAAATGGACGACTTAAATCCACGTGTACCGGGCTGTGGTTTACCCCGTTAACCGCTAACACACTGGGATTGGCTACAGTCACCGTCGCTGTGGTTGGAAGTGACAAGTTTAGCTCTTTCAGGGTTCCGGAAAAAAGGCGCATCTCCGAAGGAAGGGCCATATACTGGCTGAATGGGGTGCTCAACCCGCCTAAAATCAGTACGAAGACCAACAACAAGCCTGTCCATTTCTTCGCTCTTTTGTTGTGCCCCACACGATTCACTCTCCTGCTTCCTGCCTACACCTCCACCTCGATGTTGCCATCGTATTGTTAAGTATTCCGCGCCGGAATCCAATTATGTTACGCAAATGATTCCTTGTTTACCGGCAGCCAGCAAAAATCCCCGACGAAAACGTCGGGGGTGGTTCATTGGTTACATCGCTCGTTTGGTTTCCTGTGCCAGGCGCAGCATTTCTGTGGCGTGATTGCGGGTGGTGTCGGTCACTTCGACGCCGCCCAACATCCGCGCTAATTCCAGGGTCCGCCCTTCATCGGTTAACAGTTTGACCCGAGTGCGGGTGGATTCCTCATCCATCGTCTCCTTAAAGATATGGAAATGGTGATCCGCCATACAAGCCACCTGGGGAAGGTGTGTGACACACAAAACCTGACAGCGGCGGGCGAGCCGCGCAATCTTTTCCGCGATCGCTTGGGCCGCCCGTCCGCTGACGCCCGTATCTACTTCATCAAAAATCAGTGTATCCGCCGCCCCATCCATATCGGCAAAAATGCTCTGAATAGCCAACATGATCCGGGAAAGCTCCCCTCCTGAGGCGATTTTGGCCAAGGGACGAAGCGGTTGACCCGGGTTCGGCGAGATCAAAAACTCCACTTGATCGGATCCGTCGAGGGTAAACCGGGGTTCGTTCCGTTCTTGGATCGCAACGGAAAAGCGAGTCCCTTTCATGTTAAGGTCCATCAACTCCGTTTCCACCCGCTCTTCCAAGGTGGCAGCGGCAGCCTGACGGAGTCGACTCAACTCCTCTGCCCGTTCCCTGACGGTCTCATAAAGGCGATCCCGTTCCTGTTCCAATTCTGCCTTTTGCTCATCCCGGTTCTCCAGCTGTTCCAGTTCCTTTTCCACCTGTTCCTGATGCTCCAGGACCTCGGTCAAGGTTTCCCCGTATTTACGCTTCAGTTCGTCAATGGTCTGAAGCCGTTCCTCCACCACTGACAGGCGGGTCGGATCAAACTCGAGATCGTCCCGGTACCGGCCCAGCTGCCGGGCCGCTTCCTCAACCTGATAATAAGCGGATTGAACCAATTCCAACGTCGGCTTCATCGAAGGATCAAAATCAACAATATCCTCCAGATCGCGAATGGCCTGATTTAACATTTCCGCCCCACGCTCTTCGCCATAAAGGACATCAAAAGCGCGGGAAGCGTTTTGCAACAGGTTCTCCGCGTGGGCCAGTCGGGTATGCTCCTGTTGCAGCTGCTCATCTTCTCCGGGGATCAGCCGGGCCGCGGCGATTTCATCCCGCTGAAACAATAATAAGTCCAATCGCTGAGCCGCTGCCCGTTCATCGGTTTCGATCTGTTCCAATTTTCGTTGGACATTCCGATATTTCCGAAAGGCTTGTTGATAATGTTCCAAAGAACGTTGGAGCTCATCGCCGCCGATGGCATCCAACCAACCGAGGTGTTCCTCCACGTGCAACAACCGCTGGTGTTCGTGCTGTCCATGGATATCCAACAGATGATGACCTACTTGTTTTAACATCGCCAGCGTCACCATCTGACCATTGATCCGGCAGGAGCTCTTTCCGCTGGCAGTGATTTCTCGGCGGATGATCAAGTGTTCTTCCTCCGACGCCAGTCCCCATTCATCCAAAACCTTTACGGCAGGATGGTGAGAAGGAAGCTCAAACAATGCTTCCACGGTCGCTTTTTTGGCGTTTTGCCGTACAAAATCGGCAGAGCCGCGCCCGCCGACAATCAAACTGAGGGCATCGAAAAGGATCGACTTCCCTGCCCCCGTTTCACCGGTCAGCACGTGAAATCCTTCGTCAAAAGTTAATTGCACCTGTTCGATGATCGCAAAGTTACGGATGGACATCTCCCGCAGCATCGGTCATCCACTCCTACAGCATGTCGATCAAGCGGTTTTTCACCTGGGGCCCACTTTCCCGGTCCCGACAGATCAACAGAATCGTATCATCCCCTGCGATGGAACCGATCACGTCGGACCATCCCAGGTTATCGATCAATACACCGATTGCATGAGCATTCCCGGGCATGGTCTTAATCACGATCAGATTTTCACTTAGCTCAATACCCACAAAGGCATCGGTTAACAACCGTTTTAATTTCTGATGGGGATTGAAACGGTTGTCCGCTGGCAACGAATATTTATATGTCCCTTTGTTGGTGGGAACTTTGACTAAATGCAATTCCTTGATATCCCTGGAGACGGTCGCCTGGGTCACATTGTATCCAGCATTCCTCAGCTCGTTGACAAGATCCTCCTGGGTTTCCACATCCTGATTGGTAATGATCTCCCGTATTTTGATGTGCCGTTGCGCTTTCATTTTTTGCCCTCCAACCCGCTTCCTTCATCCTGTTCACCTTGCAGCTTTTTGCGCACCACCTCGAAGAAATCCCGCTCTTCCCATTTGATCAGAGAGGTAATGTGTTTGGATGCTGCCACGCGGATCACATCATCCACCTCCAGCCGGTAACCCAACTGTCCGTCTATGGTGAGCCCGATATCCTGGTGGGTGGCACTGACGCGGATTTCCAGGGTGCACTCAGATGGCAACACCATCGGCCGTGCAGTCAAGGTATGGGGACAGATCGGTGTCAGCAGGATACTTTGTACACCAGGCCAAACGATCGGTCCTCCACAGGAGAGGGAGTAGGCTGTCGATCCGGTGGGTGAGGAGACAATCAGTCCATCACCGGAATAGGTGCCCAGATATATGCCGTCCATATAGACGGTTCCTGTGATCATGCGGCTGAACGACCCTTTGGCAATGCCCACATCGTTGAGGGCGACACTCTTCTCCAACACTTCGCCGCCCCGCACCACTTCCGCGTTCAGCATCATCCGTTTTTCTATGTAGTAATCCCCTTGTAAAATCCGGTCCACCGCCGTGGCCAAACTGTCCGGTTCGGCCTCGGAAAGAAAACCGAGGTGTCCCAGGTTAAAACCCAAAATCGGAATATGGTAAGCAGCAAAGCGGCGCGCCACTCCGAGTAAGGTACCGTCTCCGCCCAATACGAATACAATATCCACCGCTTCAGGAAAACGATCCACCGGCAGGGCGAGGTCATCCCGGTCCACTTCCCGTGCGATTTCCGGCTCCAGCCTGACTTCGGAGCGTCGCTCCTCCAGCAGATGGACCAACTCTTTCATCACGACGCGAGCCTTCGGTTTTCCCTTGTTAACCAGTATCCCAAAGCTTGACAATCGACTCCACCTCCATCTACCCCCGGGTTGGGTCATCCTGCAGCGATAGCGATCAGCATGCCTACAATCAACATGACGAGATGTGATAACAGATGGCGGCGTCTCGGATATCGAATGCCCGACACTTCAAACTGTATCGTTTTCACCGTTTCCTGATCCGGATCGATGTACAAAACACCGGCAGCCTGAAAAGCGAATACATGACCCAAAAACCGATCACGGACAGCGGCACCCGATAGACGGAGTGACTTTTTTGCTTTCGCCAAAATCACCACATAGTATTTCCCATTTTTTCGGGCGATAAAGTCCGCATATAGCCGACTGTCATATCCCTTATCTCCCACCTGGATGCGCAAGGGAAGACGCTGTTTAGCCGCAACCACCTCATACCCGTCTCTTTCCAGCAGATCCGGGATGTCACCGCGAATGGGCCGGTCGGACTGGCGCACCATCGGACGAGGTTCACTTTTTTTCCATTTTCGAGCCATCAGTGACAGGATCACAACAATCAGCAGAAAAAGGACGATCACATCCCCGTCGCGCAACAAGGGTTATCCCTCCTTTTTCTACTACTTCGGATCCGGCCACAAGAATTCCTGTTACCCCGAACCTTCCGTCTCCGGTCGATGAGCCTGGTTCACGGCGCCATCGACCATGTGTTCTACATTTTCCAAATATGTCGGCCCCGTAGCGGTCCAACCCAGCCAGCTCAGAAATTCGATATTACCGCCGCTTCCCGTAATCGGCGATGGGGAAAGCCCCTTGATGGAAAATCCTTCATTGATGGCCATCTCACAAAAACGGAACAACACCTCTCGGTGGATGCGGGGATCGCGTACAATCCCTTTCCGTCCCACCTGATCCCGTCCAGCTTCAAACTGCGGCTTGACTAGAGCCACCACTTCCGCCGGATCTTCAAGCATCTCTTTTAGAGTAGGCAAGATCCGGGAGAGGGAGATGAAGGAGACGTCCACTGTGGCCACGTCCGGTGATTCCCCCGGAAGCTCCTCTGGCTTCATGTAACGGAAATTGGTCCGTTCCATTACCACAACCCGGTCATCGGAGCGCAGCTTCCAATCCAGCTGACCATACCCCACATCTACGGCATAAACCTTTGACGCCCCATTTTGCAGTGCGCAATCGGTAAAGCCTCCTGTTGACGCCCCTATATCCAGCATCACGCGGTTTTCCATCTCAATCCCGAATACCTTCAGTGCCTTTTCCAGCTTCAGCCCTCCCCGGCTGACATAGGGATGTTCTTTTCCCATCACTTCCACATCGGCATCCTGACGCACTTGCGTTCCCGGCTTGTCCGCTCGGTCGCCATTCACCTTCACCAGGCCGGCCATGATCGCTCGTTGCGCCTGTTGCCGACTGTTATAAAATCCTTTATCCACAAGGAGGGTATCCAAACGTTGTTTCACCAGAGATCACCTTATGCCCGTTGACGGCGACGGGGAACCATGTTATGAGCGGTATGGGCGATGCGTTCTACCGTCAACCCCACTTCGCCGCGCTGATCTTTGACATCCCCGTGTTCAACAAAATAATCCGGAACGCCGATGGTCTTTACCTGCATGTCGTAAATTTCTTGTTCGGAAAAGTATTCCAGGACGCCGCTGCCAAAGCCGCCGATGGCGGATGCTTCTTCGATGGTGATGATCGGAAGCTGCTCCCGGGCCAATTCGTCCAGCAGCTCCGAATCCAGCGGTTTGGCAAAACGGGCGTTGACCACCTTACACCGTATCCCTTCGCGGGCCAGGCGATCAGCCGCCTCCAAAGCGAAGGGCACCATCGTGCCAAATGCGAGCAGCGCCACATCCCCACCCTCGCGAAGCACTTCCGACTTGCCGATGGGCAGCTCCTTCAGCTCTTCATCCATCTCTACTCCTAAGCCGGTTCCCCGGGGAAAGCGGACGGCAATCGGCCCCTCATAGCGATACGCTGTGTAAAGCATGTGTTGAAATTCGTTTTCGTCTTTGGGCATCATAACGACCATATTGGGTATACACCGCATGTAGGCGATATCGTATACCCCTTGGTGGGTTTCTCCGTCAGCGCCGACGAATCCGGCTCGATCCACCGCCAACACCACATCCAACTTCTGACGGGCGATATCATGAATCAGTTGGTCATAGCCCCGTTGCAGAAAGGTGGAATAGATAGCGAGCACCGGTTTCATCCCTTGGGTAGCGACCCCTGCTGCAAAGGTGGTGGCATGTTGCTCGGCGATGCCCACATCGAAGCATCGATCAGGGAATCGAGCAGCAAACTCATTCATACCCGATCCCCCTAACATGGCCGGGGTAACACCTATCACTCGCTGATCCTGTTCTGCGAGCCGGATCAAGGTGTCTCCGAACACCTTGGGGTATTTCACCGGGGTATTAGATTTTTTCACCCCTTTGTTGGACTCCAGTTTATACCCTTTGGTTACCCCGTGCAGTTTTTCTTTGTGGGTTTCTGCCGGCAGATAGCCTTTCCCTTTCTGAGTGACCACGTGAACAAGGACCGGCCCTTCCGTCTGATCCGCTTGGCGCAGACATTCCAACAGCTCGTCCATGGAATGTCCGTTCACCGGACCCAGATAGGTTAACCCCAGCTTTTCAAACAACACACCGGAAACCACTAAGTATTTCATGCTATCTTTGACTCGTTCCGCTGCAGAAGCGAAGGCGCCGCCCACTGTCGGGATCTTTTTCAGAAAATATTCCATCTCCTCCTTGATCTTGTGATAGTGTTTGTGGGTTCGAAGTTTGCCCAGATAATTGTGGATCGCGCCCACATTGGGAGAGATGGACATCTCGTTGTCATTCAGGATACACAAAATATTCCGCTGCTCATTCCCGATATGGTTGAGCGCTTCCAGAGCCATACCCCCGGTGAGGGCTCCATCTCCAATGATCGGAACGATGCGATGGCTTTCCCCTTTGATGTCACGGGCTACCGCCATTCCCATCGCCGCTGACAGGGACGTACTGCTATGCCCGGTTTCCCAGACATCGTGTTCGCTTTCACGCATCTTGGGAAAACCGCACATTCCTTTGTACTGCCGCAGGGTGTCAAATTGTTTGAGGCGACCCGTCAGAATTTTATGCACGTAGGCTTGGTGCCCTACATCCCAGATGAACCGATCCTTAGGACTGTCAAAGAGATAGTGCAAAGCAAGGGTTAATTCCACTACACCCAGGTTGGACCCCAAGTGCCCCCCTGTTATGGACAGACTGTCAATCAAAAACTGACGGATCTCCTCCGCCAGACGGGGTAATTGGCTGACGGGGACTCTTTTTAATTGTTCAGGCGAATTAATCTGTTCGAGGTGCACGGAAAACGCCTCGCTTTCGCTTTCGTTTTTTCCTAGTTTTTACAGAAAACAAGCGGATATGAAACCTTTCTTCCAGTATATAAAAGACTTGGCCCAGTCTAAAGATAATTTCATTTGAATATTGTATGGAAAAGGTCTTCCCTAGTGCTTTACCACCGACAGTTAAGGCGGAAATCGCACCTACTGCCAAGGTTTCCAGCCACCAGCGACTCCCGGAGAGATCCAAGGTGAGCACCAACGTTCCCACCACCGCAAACCCGGCAGCACCGCTGATAATCCCGCTGATATCACCGATCACGTCGTTACAGAAGTTGGCAAATTGGTCCGCCTTCCGCAGGATCCCGATCGCATGTTGCGCGCCGGGAACCTTCCGGGAAGCCATCGCATGAAAGGGCGGCTCTCGTGCGGCGGTGGCGGCGATCCCCAACATATCAAAGAAGACACCGACCAGGATGATCATCAAAACCACCAGCAAGCCGCCCTGCCATGATAAACCGCCTAAAAAAGAGGCGGATACACTATTGAAAATCATGGACAGGATGGCTGTCACCATACTGATGATAACCGCCCAGCGAAAGGACTGTCGTAATATTTTTCGCATCTCCCAATCAGGACTCCTCTACGGCCCAAAAAACGGAATGCCGGCCGCATGGGCGGCCGGCATTCCGTTCCGGCTTGACCGGGCGGTAAGTCACCGCCGGTCTGCCAACGGCCAAAACTGACCCGAAATCATGGCGAGTGGAAGTGGAAACGGACCGGATAAATCCTGCGGCTTAGGTCCAGTAGGTTTTCCCAAAAGGTATCCGCACCGTTGCCAATGCGGCGGTTTCCCTTTACTACCTTTTCGGCGGTGTCACCAGCCGCCGGACTGGATTGCCACTCAGTCCGCACTTCAATCCCCGGCCCGCCTTGCCTGTCACAGCAAACAGTCTAGGAGTTTTCCTCAACAATCCGAGCACCTCTCCTAGCCTCTTTTGCAGTGTTGCTTTCAACGAAAAATCGTATCCCCACAACACCACTCAAGGCAGGCTACGCTGCACCAGGTCCCCCTACCTAGTAACAGGTTCATACCCCAAGCCGCCGCCTACGCACGGTGACGCTCCGGCGACGCACTTGGGCCTCCGCGGGGGTCGGGTCAACGCCCACATGCCTTTGTGGATCGCCCGTCCCCCTTAACTCTCAGCATCGACCCCCGACTGGGCGTCGGAAGCCAACACCAAGAACTTCATCGATGTGCCCTTTAGCGGATTTTTAGCCCCGCCTTCAGAGAGGGTGGATCGACTAGAATACTGCACCACTTCCTTGTTGATAGATATTATATCATAACCATTTTAAATACGGCAACGCACTCCTGATTACCGCTCACGATCCAACAGATAGTCGGCGATACCGAGCAGGTAATCAGGGCGAATGCCTTCAACCGAGGAAACCAGGTTCTTGGCCTCCTCCACCAGGGTTCGCACCTGCTTCTTGGAAACGTCCAACCCCTGCAGCGCAGCGTAGGTGGATTTTTTCTTCTCCACATCACTGCCTACCGGTTTCCCCATTTTATCCCGGTCTCCGATCACATTGAGCACGTCGTCTCCGATCTGGAAAGCAAGTCCCAATCGTTCGGCATAGCCGGTCAAGGCTTCCAACTCTTTGGCACAGGCACCGGCCACAATCGCACCGGCCCGGACGGAAAAGGTGATCAAATCCCCGGTTTTGGATCGGTGGATATCGTGCAGTTCCTTGAGGGAGACTGCACGTCCTTCCGCCTCTATATCCTTCACCTGTCCACCAACCATCCCTTCCGCTCCGACGCGAGCGGCGCATTCTTGTATCAAGCGGAGTGCGGCTTTGCCATCGAGGCCGGTGTTGAGCGCCCCTTCCGCCATCACACCAAAAGCTTTCGTCAACAGCGCATCTCCCGCTAGTATCGCCATCGCTTCACCATAAACTTTGTGGTTGGTCAAAGATCCCCGACGAAAATCGTCGTCGTCCATGGCCGGGAGATCATCATGAATCAGGGAGTATGTATGGATCATTTCGATTGCACACGCGAAGGGGAGCGCTGCTTCTTCGGATCCGCCCAAGGCATCGGCGGCGGCCAGCACCAGAATCGGACGCAGGCGCTTTCCTCCGGCGAGCAAGGAGTAATTCATCGATTCACCCAATGTCCCCGGTATGTCCTTCAGGTAGGCCGCCAGATGATGCTCCACGGTTTTCGCCTTTTCTTCCAGATACCCTTCGATCTCCCGCACCTTAATCTCCAGCCTCCTCATCGGGGTGAAAAGGTTTCCGGACCCAATCACCGTTTTCCCGGGCCAGAATTTCCACCTGCTGCTCCATCTTTTCCAATTTGGCCCCGCAATACCGGGACAACTTCATCCCTTCTTCAAACAGACGGATCGACTCCTCCAGAGGAACCTCCCCGTTTTCAAGACGGTTCACCACATCCTCCAACCGTTCCATAGCCTCTTCAAAACTAAGTTCCTGCAATGGTTGTTTATCCGCTTCCATCGGGATCATCCTCCCATCCCCAAACCTGACATTTCAGTCTCCCATCGGACATCCGCACCCGGATCAGATCACCGGCCTGGACATCTTTCACAGACTTAAGCAACCTACGATCACCATAGCGGTAGACGAGAGAGTATCCGCGATGCATCACTTTCAGAGGACTGAGCGCATCCAGATACTCCATCCGTCGTAACCACTCCGCTCGTTTGTCCTGCAGCTGGCGATCCATTCCCAGTCTGCACTGGCGAGAGATCCGTGTCAACTGCTGAGACAGGAGATGCAACCGAGCGGAAGGGTGTTGTCCACGCAGCCGATGTTTTTGCGCCTCCAGCCTGGAACGCAAAGGGGAGAAACGTTGGCGGACAGCGGCAAGCAAATCCCGGGTTAGATCATCCAACCGCTGTTCAAAAGGTTCTAAACGGGCTTCTGCGCGGCGGAAGACGGGACGATCCATCACCCGGGACAAGCGTTCTCTCTCTGATTGCACACGTTGTTCCACCGCTGTTGTCAGCCGCTTCTTCATCCCGCTCAGTTGGGATTGGAGCTCTTCAAAACGGGGAGCGACGATCTCTGCAGCGGCTGTGGGAGTGGCGGCACGTACGTCAGCTACGAAATCGGATATCGTCGTGTCGGTTTCATGACCGACAGCGGACACGACCGGAATCTGCGATTCATAGATTCCCCGGGCCACCGCTTCCTCGTTAAATGCCCACAGCTCCTCCAGAGAGCCGCCACCGCGACCGACGATAATCACATCCACATCTCGAGTGCGATTGAGACGGTTCAGTGCATCGACGATCTGGCGAGGCGCATCCACTCCCTGGACAGCCACCGGACAGACAAGAATATCCACCATCCGGCTCCGCCGGCGCAATGTGGTGATCATATCCCGCACTGCCGCACCATGGGCAGAGGTAATCAATCCCACTCGCCCCGGCAGAAACGGGAGGGCTTTTTTATGTTCCGGCGCAAACAACCCTTCCTGCTCCAGCTCTTCTTTTAAACGTTCGTAGGCGACAAACAGTTCGCCGACGCCATTTGGCTGCATATGGGTCACATACAACTGCACCTGCCCGTCCCGTTCGTAGACCCCCATCCGTCCCCGAATCAAAACATCGTCTCCATCCCTGGGGGAAAAGCGGAGCCGTCGGTTGTGACCGGCAAACATCACCGCGCGAATCCGTGTCCGGTCATCTTTCAATGTAAAATACATATGGCCGCGGGCATGGTGCTTAAAATTGGAGATCTCACCCTGAACCCACACCCGGGCAAAATCCTTTTCTTCTTCGATCACCTGGGTGAGTCGACGAACCAGATCCGTAACAGAGAAAACATCATCTTGCACCTGTTTCCGCAACCCGATCATCCTCCATCAGCCCTTGGTGAAAAACGTCCGGGCCGCTTTCACGGTATTGTAGAGAAGCATCGCCCGCGTCATCGGCCCCACTCCCCCCGGAACCGGTGTGATACGTGAAGCGATCGGCTCTACCGCATCAAAGTCCACATCACCGGCCAACTTTCCTTCCGGGGTCCGGTTCATTCCCACATCGATCACGACGGCCCCTTCCCGGACATGCTGGCGAGTGATCATGTGGAGCCTTCCTACCGCCGCCACCAGGATATCCGCCTGCCGGGTGTGATGGGCCAGATCTTCCGTTCGGGAGTGACACATGGTGACGGTGGCGTTTTCCCGTTGCAACAGGAGGGAGACCGGCTTACCCACGATATTGCTGCGACCCACAACCACCGCATGTTTACCGGCGATGGACACCCCTGAGCGTTTCAGCATCTGCAGGATGCCATGAGGAGTACACGGAAGTAATGAGTCCAGCCCCGTAGCCAAACGACCTGCGTTGAGAGGATGAAACCCGTCCACATCCTTGTCGGGCCGGATCTCGGAGATCACCCGGTCCGGGTTGATCTGATCCGGCAGCGGCAGCTGAACCAAAATCCCGTGGATCGCCGGGTCTTCATTAAGCCGTTGAACCTCGGACAGAAGTTCGTCTTCCTCAATCGTATCCGGTTTGCGGATTAATTGAGAGCGGATCCCCACTTCTTCACAATCCCGCACTTTGCCCCGTACATAGGTCTCCGAGGCCGGATCGTTCCCCACCAGAATCACTGCCAGACCTGGACGCTCTCCAGTCTCTTCAGCCAGTACGGCCACCTCTTTGGCCAGTTCCCCTTTGATCTCTTTGGCAAGCACCTTACCATCGATCCATTTTCCTTGTTCCACTATAACCTCTTCCTTCCTGTTCCCAAACCATTTGTCCCCAGTTTACTCCTTGGGAAAGCTTGTGTAAAGGAATCACGAACTTTCATGCTTCGCCCATCAGTAATTGTTCGTATTACTCGCCAGCGATCTCCTTTTGGATCGAGTCTAAATCCTTCACCAGCGTGCCCAAAACCCCGTTTATATAACGGGCTGATTCTCCGGTGCTGAATCTTTTGGCCAGTTCCACCGCTTCATTTAACGTCACCCCTTCTGGGATATCCGGCTCAAACAGCAATTCGAAGGCAGCCAGCCGCAAGATGGACCGATCGATGGTGGATAACCTGGGGACAGTCCAATCCTCCTTCAGATAACGTTGGATGATCGGGTCCACCTGATACGGCTTTTCCAATCCTCTCTGAGTCAAGCGAAGGAAGAAAGCGACATCTTCCTCCCGCACCTCTTTTTTCAGCCCATGGGCCGTGTGGTCGATAGTACTCCTGCCCGCATCGGGATTTAATTCTAACTGATAAAGGGTTTGCAGTGCCTTTTCTCGCACCTGTCGCCTGGACATCCAATCGCCTCCTTTCAAAAAAAACACCCAGCCGGTGGCCGGGGCCATGATTATTTTTGAAACCATTTGTCCGGTACGATGCTTTCCAAAACGTCTCCAAGGTTTTCACGGGTGTCCATCCAATGACCGACCACATAACCGGCCAATACGAACAGCCCAAAAATCAGGGTTTTCCATAATCCCATAAACAGATAAATAAATCCGAACAAAAGACCTCCCGCGATTCCCGCAAGCCGTCCCCCATATTGTTTCCATATCCGCTCCAAGCCCTTCACCACCTACTCCACGCGGATTGGGGATCGGTCCGATTGGACCGTATCCGCAATGTAGACCGATATTTGGCTGACATCCACTCCGGCGATCTCTTCCAGGTGGGTTTTGATGGATTGCTGGAGTTCTTCGGATAGGGTTTGAATAGGAGTGTCCCCGTCCACGACCAGTTTTAAACCAACACCGACCGAGGTGTGATCGGAATCCTGTCGGACCCGGGCTGTGATCGTTCGAATTCCTTTGATTCCACGGGCGCGTTTAACCGTGAGACTTTCCAACGTCTTTAACGAGATTCGGATGTGGCCGATCTCAGTCAAACGATCCACCCCTGGCTCTTCTTTCTTGTTCTCAAGGGAGAGCCGCAGCATCCGAAGGCTGTAGACCAGGACCATGATACTTACCGCCAACACGAACCAGCGTACGCCAGTATCCCGATAGATCCGATCCAACCACCCTGCCAGCAGCCCCTGTTGACCCCACTCGGCACTGACGAAAAGACCTACCCCCATGGCGGACAACATCAGGAACAGCAAACTGTACACCATCAAGAGGAGACGATTTAGTACACCCAATCCCCTGTTCCTCCTCCCGGATCCCTATTTTTTTATCGGTTTCTCTGTTTGTTTACGTGGTATCTTGGTCGTCGCCCGCCAGACGGACTTCAGAGATACGAACGGTTACATCGGCTACATCGAGGCCAGTCATCGATCCGACCGCGTTTTTGATCTCTTCCTGCACTTTTCGGCCCACATCCGGAATGTGATAACCGTAATGGACGATCAGGGAGACGTGGATGCGAACCTCTTCATCTAAATCGACTTTAATCCCCTGTTTTGGGGTTTTCCGTCCCAGAAATTGAGTCAAATCGGATACGACTCCTCCGCTTGTACCGGCAACCCCATCCACCTGAAGCGCCGCGAGACCGCTGATGATCTGAAGCACTTCCGGGGCGATCTCCACTTTGCCAAGCTGGGTGCTTCCTGCATCACTGTACTGGTTCTGTTCCCTCTCCATCGTCTTCCGCCTCCAAATCAGTAGTTTCTAGAAATTGAATGTGAAAATCCCCTTCGTTAAACTTGCGGTTGTTCAACAACTTCAAATGAAAAGGTACCGTCGTTTTCACACCGTCAACAGCAAATTCACCCAAAGCCCGTTTCATGCGCCAAATCGCTTCCTCACGATCTTTTCCCCAGGTGATCAGTTTGGCAATCATCGAGTCGTAGAAGGGAGGGATGCGATAGCCGGGGTACGCCCCGCTGTCCACACGAACTCCTGCTCCTCCCGGAGGAAGATAAAAAGTGATCGTTCCAGGAGTTGGCATGAAATTCTGGTCCGGGTCCTCTGCATTGATCCGGCATTCGATGGCCCACCCGTTCAATGCCACATCCTCCTGTTGCAGGAGAAGAGGCTCACCTGCGGCCACTCGGATTTGCTCCTTGATCAGGTCGACACCGGTAATCCATTCAGTGACTGGGTGTTCCACCTGAATCCGAGTGTTCATCTCCATGAAATAGAAATTTTTCTCCTGATCCAGCAAAAACTCCACTGTTCCCGCCCCGGTATAACCGACGGCCTGAGCCGCATCAACCGCCGAGCGGCCCATCGCTTCTCGCAACTCAGGATCCAATGCTGGGGAGGGAGCTTCTTCTACCAGTTTTTGATATCGACGTTGAATCGAGCAGTCCCGCTCACCCAGATGGATCGTATTACCATGTCCATCGGCCAACACCTGAATCTCGATGTGACGGGGTTGGACCAAAAACTTCTCCAAATACACACCGGGATTTCCGAAGTTGGCTTCCGCCTCTTGCTGAGCCATCCGGATCGCCCGCTTCAGTTCCTCCTCTGTATGTACCACGCGCATCCCTTTACCGCCGCCGCCTGCCGTCGCTTTGACGATGACCGGATAGCCGATATCCCGCGCGGTTTCCACCGCTGTCTCCACATCCTCGATAACCCCTTCTGTTCCGGGAACCACCGGAACACCGGCTTCCTTCATCGTATCCCGTGCCGTGGTTTTATCCCCCATCTTGAGGATGGATTCCGGGCTCGGCCCGATGAAGGTCATGTGACAGGCGGCGCATAATTCGGCGAAGTCGGCGTTTTCCGCGAGAAAGCCGTATCCGGGATGGATGGCATCGGCCTCGACCAGGGTGGCCACACTCATGATATTGGTCATGTTGAGATAACTCTCTTTAGATGACGCTGGGCCAATGCAATAAGCTTCGTCTGCCAGCTTGACATGGAGAGCATCGCGGTCCGCTTCGGAATACACCGCCACAGATTGAATCCCTAGCTCGCGGCAGGCACGAATCACCCGGACGGCAATCTCCCCCCGGTTGGCAACCAACACTTTCTTAAACATCGCTGCTCCCCCCTTTCGCTGCTTAATCCGTCTTCACTAGAAACAGCGGTTGACCGTATTCAACCAGCTGCCCGTTTTCCACCAACACTTCCACGATTTCACCTTTTACCTCCGCTTCAATTTCATTCATCAATTTCATCGCTTCCACGATGCAGACCACGCTTTTTTCATCCACCCGGTCCCCTACTTTTACATAGGGCTCGGAATCGGGAGAAGGCGCCTGGTAGAAGGTTCCTACCATCGGTGACACAATCCGGTGAAGATCGGTATCATCTTCCTTCTCTTCGCTAGCCGTCGGTGTCGGCACCGATTGAGGTTCCTCCTGTTGTACAATAGGGGCTTGTCCTTCTGCTTGCCGCTCTACATGGGTTGTTTGCTCCGGCCGAACCGTCGGGGTTTCAGTTACTTGAATGCCTGCGTTGGACAGCGCTTTCTTAATCGTTACTTTTGTTCCGTCATTCTCCAGCTCAAATTCTTGAATCGTGGATTCGTCCACCAGCCGGATCACTTCTCGGATCTCATGCATCTTCATGGCTACGTCCACTCCTCCCTGGGGTGTATGAAATGATCATCCTACGACCTCTAAAAAGGACATGCAGGTATTCTGGCGTCACACCACCGTTTGATTGTAAAGAAAAGATCCATCAATCTCAAGCTTGCCAATCGGTGTAGCCCATTTAGGATTTGTTCACACTCTAAATCTATTTTACGTTGTCCAACATCGGGAATCAATCGATCCTTATTGAAGGCTCGCGGTTTTTGTCAAAAAAGAAAACCCCTCCGCCGGAGGGTTTTGTCGGAATTTTACTCGCTACGTCGATCAATTGCGATAGGCAACAGATACCTTATGAGAAGGGATATCCATCTGTTTTTTCACCATGGAGATCAACTGAACCACCTGTTTTTTGCTCAGTTTTTTACTTTGGACGATCACATCGACCATTTGATTATCTCCCGTGATCACCACGGCATCCCGATATCCTTCTTCCCGAATCAAATCCTCCATCACCGACTCCGATTTATCCACTTTCATCAACTCATCAATCTTAGCCTGCGCTTCTTTCAGTTCCTTCTTGGAAGATTCCGGATCGGTCAGTACTTCCATATAATCTTCGGTCATTTTGGAACGAAGTGAACTCCGTTGCAACTGATAACCGACGAAGTAATCACTTTCTGCACCGGCGGAAGCTTTTTCATCTTTCCCCTTATTCTCCTCATCTCCTTTATCTTTCTCCTCGGTATCCACTTGTACCCCTTCCGGATCCCCGTCTTGGTCCTCCATCGCCACTTGGTCTGCCGGCTCCACTGGACCGGTTACAATATAATAGGCGGAGAGTACCACCATTAGGCTTAACATGGTCACCAGCCAAACTGTCTGTTTGTTCATATTCATCAAAAACCCTCCTTATCCCCTCGGCATCACGGATATCCGGTGCACTGGAACATCCAGCAACCGTTGAATCGATTCGATCATCGCCGCCTTCACCTGCAGATCCTCCGCACCTTTTGCCACCACCAACACCCCTCGGATCTGGGGCTTCACCTTTTTAACCACGATCGGCTCCTCACCGTCTCCCTTTCGCCGCAACACCACCTTTTCATCTGTCGTCTCCTCCTCAATTTTACGGGTCCCCCCTTGTTTATCCTGTTCATCTGTAGCTTGTTCCGATTGTTTTTGATCCTTGACATAGACGCTTTCCGCCGAGGACTCCAAGTTGACCATAACGGATACATCTTCGACCCCGACGATACTTGCCAGCACCTCAGACAATTGGCTTTCATACATATCTTCGTACTCTTCTATGCTCATTTTGTCGCCACGATCCTTTTTCCAGGCAGGCACGGAGGAATCCTGACTCTTCTCATCCGATGCTTCCTCTTGCGGCGGCACCGCTTCCTGGCGCACGGAGAAGAAAGAGGACAGGATCATGAGCGCCACCCCGAAACACCCGATGACAATCAGCCAGCGAAAGGTATTCCCCTTTCCGGGGGAATTACCTCCCCCTCCCAAGGACTGCTCCAGACGATCTAAAAATCGCTTTAGCATCGGTGGTCACCTCCCCTGGTCCCCTTCCAGGACCTTTACCTCGATTTGATTGGCGCTCAGCGCAAAGGAATCCTGAAGGAAACGGGTGATTCTCTTCGCCCAGTCCGCTTGTCTTGATGATCGCCTCTCTGATCGAGATTCTTCTCCGGTCGATTGGGAGCCGTCAATAATAACCGGCGCCACTTCTTCGACTGTACTGGTGGATCCTTGTTGCTCCTCCTTGGTTTCCGGTTGAACGGTCAGGTTGATCCCGGCCACCTCCGCTGTTCCTTTCTCATTATCAGATCGGGTCTTTACCTGAGCCCAGTCCACCTTTACAGCGAACTCTTTCTCCACCTCTTTTTTCACTGTTTCGGCCAGCCGTTCTTCCGCCTCTTTTTGGATCAACCGATCCTGGGTTTGTTGAATACCTTTGCTCTGCTGGCGGATGGTGGAAAGGGAAGTCATCTTTTCTCCATCCGTGCCTTGTTCGTTGAAAGCGAGTCGACTCAAGTCCAAATCTTCCCGCAAAAGCTGAAAGATCGGTGATAAGATCGCCAGGATGATCAAAAGCCCCATCACCAGTTTGACGTACCGCTCCATGGCGTTATTGGGGAGAAGCAAATCGATAAAGGCGGCGATCATCACTAAAATGACAATCTGTTTCAACCAACCGCTCAACAGTTCGATCATGTCATCACCTACCGGATCATCACCGAGATATTGCCCGAGGCTACAATAATGGTGATCGCCAGAAAAAACATCAAACCGACAGTCGCCAGAGCGGCAAAGATATAAAGGAGCGTTTTGGATATGATGCTCAAACATTCAATGATCGGACTGTTTCCCAGTGGTTGCATCACTGCCGCCGAAAAACTGTAGATCAGGGCCAGGGACAAAATCTTCAGTGCGGGGAAGGCGATGATGACCAACAGGATCACCACTCCGGCCATACCGACTGCATTTTTGACCAAAAGCGAGGCGCCCACGACGGTGTCTGCAGCATCGGAAAACAGGCGCCCGACAACGGGAACAAAGTTTCCTGTCACGTATTTGGCGGTCCGGATGGTCACACCATCTGTTACTGCCGCCGTCGCCCCTTGGACGGAGATGATCCCCAGAAAGATGGTTAAGAGTGTCCCCAGCATCCCGACACTGATCTTCTGCAGAAGCCGGGCCAGGCGATTTACCTTGTACTTGTCGGAAAGACAACTGACGATCCCCAGGATCGCGGAAAAAAAGAGGAGGGGAAAGACCACGGTGTGTATCATCGTCCCGATCACGTGGATCATAAGGACGATCATGGGATGAAACATTCCCACGGATCCCAGGTTTCCCATGGACGCCAACAGGGTGAGCACCAGAGGCACCAGCGCCAGCATGAAGTGAATCATGCGAGAGATGGCTTCCTGAGCCGAATCCACCGCAACAGAAAAGCTATCCACAGCAAGGATGATAATCACCATAAAGGAAATGGCGTAGGCGATTCGACTCACCTGGTTCTGTTCAAAAGCCGTCTGCAGGGTGCGCAGAATCATACTAAATACCGTCAAGACGATAATGGTCGACAGCAGTTTTGCATTATACAGCACTTCGTGAAAAAGATATTTGGTGAAAGCGGAGAAAAAGTTTCTCCAACTCAATCCCTCTCCGGAAAGCACCAGATCAAAGAGGTCTCCCGGATTCTGTTCCGGAAAAAACCGACCGTATTCCTCTTTCATCTCTTCCCAAAAGCTTTCCATTTTTTCCGTCTGGAGTTGGTCCAGTTGCGTCCGAACCACTTTCTCGTCCAGTCCCTCCCCCTCCGCTGCCGTCATCGGGGGTGGCAGATTGAACAGAATCAGAAGGGTGAGTCCCAACACCCGGATCGCTACACCCATGGGTACCATCCTCACGAAGGAAGAATTTCGACCACCGTTTCGATCATCATGGTAATAATCGGAATCGCCATCACCATGATCAGCACTTTACCGGCCAACTCGATTTTGGAAGCGATGGATCCCTGACCCGCGTCCCGGGTCACCTGAGCACCAAACTCGGCGATATAGGCGATTCCGATGATCTTCAGTACAGTTTCAAGAAAGGTGGAGTTGACCCGGGCCTCTTGCGCCAGTTTGGTCAGGAGGCCGATGACGTCGGCAATCTTTCCCACCAGGCTTAAAAAGATGACCACACCTGTAAAGGTAGCCAACAGAAAAGCAAAAACCGGTTTCTGCTCCTTGATGACCAAAATTAAGAAGGTGGCAACCAGGCCCAGACCCACCACCTGGATAATTTCCAAGTGGACCGCCTCCTGCCGTCACGAATGGAATAAAAATACGTTTTTGATCGTCTGGAACAGGTCTTCCACCAGGACCACGACCATGAACAACACGACGATAAAACCGATCAGTGTCACCCAATGGGCGTAATCCTCCTTTCCCATCTGCTTGAGGACGGTGTGCATCATGGCCACAATGATGCCAATGCCCGCAATTTGAAAGATCGCGTCGACGTTATAAGGCATCTCGGTGCCCCCCATTCAGTAAATCAGGATCACAATCAGAGCCCCGGCCAGGACTCCCAAACTTCGGCACATTTTTTCATACCGTGCCTGTTCCTCCCGCGCCTCACTCTCTTCCACCTCCAGACTGGTCTGGACGCGGGCGAGATGGGCCAGTTGATCCTCTCGGTCGGAAATCCCCAAAGTTTTTCCGAAATCGGTCAGCACTTCTCGTTCAGGTTCTCTCATGGCGGTACGAGGCCATGTTTCATCCACTGACCGCTTCCAGCACTCAAAGGTGGAAACACCGTCTAAATGTTGCAAGTATTCGGCGCAACGGGCAAAGAGGAATTGGACCGGGTCTTTCTCTCTGGCGGCAATCTGTTCACAAATCCGATCCAGCCGTCTGGACCCATAAACGATATCGGTCTGCAACAAGGACAGCGCCCCCCGGATCTGACGGATCTGACGGGGTCGGTCAGCAAAGTTTTTAGCGATATGAAACCCGATCGCGCTGGTGGATAGCAGGATAAAACAGGCACCGAGCAATTTGATCATCCCGTCACCGTCGCCTCCCTTCCGGTGATGCGGCACAGGTTCCTGTCATAAATCCCTTCCACTGTTCCCGGACCTTTCCGTCGGCTTAACAGAACGTACCGGGAAAAAACACCTTCCCGCACCAGCTCCGAGATCCCCGGTCTACGGCAAAGCTCCTCCATAGACTTGGCGTGGGCCGTGGTAAACAGTTGGACCCCGGCGTGAATGGCTTCAAAGACGGCTTCACTATCTTCTCTTCGTCCGATTTCATCGACCACCAGTAATTCCGGTGACATCGAACGGATCATCATCATCATTCCTTCCGCCTTGGGACAGCCATCCAGGACATCAGTGCGGGGACCGATTTCGTGTTGTGGGACTCCGTCGATACATCCCGCAATCTCCGAACGTTCATCCACAACCCCCACCTTGCGGGAGGCGATGCCTTCTCCTTGGCTGACGATGCGAACCAAATCCCGCAGGAGGGTGGTTTTTCCACATTGAGGAGGTGAAACGATCATCAGGTTTTCCAATCGGGACCCCCGCAGGATCCGGGGCAAAAGAGAACGGGCTGAACCCTTCACCTGTCTGGCGATGCGTACGTTAAACCCCGCAACCTCCCGGATATGTTTCACCTGCCCCCCCTCTACGACCACTCGACCGGCCAGGCCGATTCGGTGCCCCCCTTTGATGGTGACATATCCCCTCCTCAATTCTTCCTCCAGCGCGTACAGTGAATGATTGCTGATCAGATTGAGCATCTTCTCGCAGTCTTCCCTTCCGGGACGGTAAGCCTCTTCTTCCCGGTTCACCAGGCGACCGCGGTCGCTGACAAAGCCGTATTGCCATGGGCTAACCACTTCGAGGGGTCGGCCTTGCCGCACCCGGATTTCTTCCAGGTGTTCTTTTTTCTTGCCCGGCAATGACTCTACCATCCCGCGAATGGACAGAGGGAGCACTTCCAATATGGGAGATAACATTGCGTGACCTCCTGTCCACACTGGATTTACCTAATCTTTATGGCGCAAGGACAATCATTATTCCCCTTCACCTGGAAAATCCGGACGGGCTGATTTCTACCATCCAAAACTATTATCCAAAACTCCCACACAAAAAAGCCCCTTCACGCCTGTACAGGCGATGGGGCCAGAGAAAACAAAGCGGTTATTGTTCCACCATCGGCTCATTCTGATCGAGAAAGGCGCGTTGATGGTGGGGAAGGTCTCTTTTGCTCACACCCCCTTCATCACTGATCGTCATCACCGTCTGACATTGCGGGCATTCCACATCCTCCGCGCTTCCAGAATCAAAAATTTCCTCATCGACCAGCATCGAGTCTCCACACTCAGGACATTTCACCTGCCAAAACCCGATATCTTCCTCTTCGTTCTCATCCACTTCATCATAAACCAACAGTTCCATCTCGTTCAGATCTTCATCCACCGCTTCTACATACTCTTCCAGTTCGGCCAAACGAACGTTCATCCGCTCGTGTTCCTCCGCCATTTGATCCATCAAGCGGACCATTTGGTGGAGCACTTTCCCCTCAGGAGTTGTATCCATCGTTCCATGGCCCTCCATCAGGCCTTTGATGTAAGCCAGATCTTTACTCAGGCGATCGGAGGGCATGCGGGATTGGTAATCCACGGCAATCATCCCTTCTAAATATGGTTCATGTTAGTGTCACCATTTTTTTCAGTCTTACACCTTTGAGCACCCAAATAGTTCCCAGGCTTTTGGGCAATCTAAGGACGGTGATCTGATCTGATACTGTAAAGAAGAGGTGAACCCTTGTGGGTAATCAGTCCGAGAAATCCCAAAAAGGAAATACGAGCAATGCACTGGTCCTTGCCATCCTAAGCTCCGTGCCACTGATCATGGTGCTCGGAAACTCGATGTTGATCCCTGTGCTCCCAACCATTGAATCGAGTCTGGGCATCTCCTCTTTTCAAGTCAGCCTCCTTATTACCTTGTTTTCCATCCCGGCTGGGGTGATCATTCCAGTAGCCGGGATTCTATCGGACCGCTATGGCCGCAAACCAGTGATCGCACCGGCGTTGCTCCTATACGGAGCCGGCGGCTTATTGACAGGGTTTGCTTCTATCTGGGGCGGAGGGATCTACTGGCTGATGCTGACGGGTCGGATTTTACAGGGACTTGGCGCGGCGGGAACGGCCCCCATCACCATGGCCTTGGTCAGCGATCTGTATAAAAAGGACGAGCGCAGCAGTGCTTTGGGCACGATCGAAGCTGCCAACGGTCTAGGGAAGGTGGTCAGCCCGATTCTCGGCTCTCTGATCGCCTTGATTACCTGGTACGCCCTCTTTTTCACCTTTCCTGTCTTGACGGTTCCCATCGCTCTCGCTCTGTGGTTCTTTGTAAAAGAACCGGAACAAAACCGGAATCCGCAACCTCTGTCCCAATACAAAGAAAATCTGACAAAGACATGGAAACGTCAAGGCGGATGGCTTTTGGTCGCCTTTTTAGCCGGCGCCTTAACCTTGTTTATTATGTTTGGCGTTCTGTTTTTTCTCTCGGATTTGCTGGAGAAGCGTTATAAAATAGATGGCGTGCTCAAGGGACTGATTCTGGCAATTCCTCTGTTGGCTATGAGTTCCACCTCCCTTTGGGCCGGACGGCACGTGAAACAGAAAACCCGTACCATGAAACGATTCATTGTGGTCGGTCTGTTCATTGTTGCCATCGGTATGGGCATCGTCCCCTTTGTTTCCAACACATATGTCTTGATGGCGGATTTAGTGGGAATCGGGATCGGTAGCGGTTTAATTCTCCCTTGTCTCAACACGTTGATCACATCGTCGGTAGGGAGTAAAGAGCGGGGCATCATCACTTCCCTGTACAACGGTGTCCGGTTCCTTGGCGTCGCTTTGGGGCCGCCGATCTTTGGCGCCTTGATGGATTCCAAATATGTTTTGTATCTGGGAAATGCAGGGTTATCCGCTCTAACCGGAATCTTGGCGATCTGGGCGATCAAAAAACCGGAACGTCTCAAAAACCGAAACGGACGCAGCCGGCTTTACATGGGCAAAAATCGTCTTAAACCCTCGTAATGTCTTTTTACAGGCACCTGTACCCCTCCTCACGCATAGCATAGGGAGCAGATGACTCCAGCAGAAGCGAGGAGGAGCGCTATGGAGCCGATAGCGGAAACAATCTGGGATAAACAACTGACCGATCCTTCCCTGGGTAGAAAGGGGAAACCACGTCAAAGCGGATTAACGATGATCATTGATAAAGGATTGGGATGGACCCAGTTTAAAGACCTGCTGGAACTGGCTTCCGATTATATCGATTTTATAAAACTGGGGTTCGGCACGGCGGTACTCACCCCGTTACCTGTCTTACAGAAAAAGCTGGAGACAGCTCATCAATACGATGTCCACCTTTATCCGGGGGGAACCTTTTTCGAAGCCGCCTACCACCAAAAAGCGATCCATCACTACCTGCGAACCTTATCGGAGATTGGGTTTGACTGGGTGGAGATTTCCGACGGAACAATCACTTTGAACGAAAGGGAACGAAGGGATGCGATCGCACAAGCCCGCACCCACTCCTTCCGAGTGATTACGGAAATTGGCAAAAAGGAGAAGGGCTCAGTCACCCCCAGTTCTCAGATAGTGGAAATTTTCCATCAGGATCGTGAACAAGGCGCGGAATACATCATCCTAGAAGGAAGGGAATCCGGTGAAAATGTGGGCATATTTAATTCCAAAGGGGACGTGGATACCCGATATGTTCAGGAAGTCCATCGACAGGTGGATCCTTCCCGAATCTGGTGGGAATGTCCACAAAGCGCCCAACAGATCACCATATTGAAATTGTTGGGTGCCGACGCCAACCTGGGGAATATTCCGGCACAGGAGGTGCTTTCGGTGGAGTCCTTGCGGCGGGGGCTTCGTTCCGACACCTTTTTTACCTTCGGCAATGGAATACGTGAGGGATCCCTCCTATGATGGCTTCGGCTTTTGCCCACGTGGATGATCTGCATACCGATTATTTAACCCACCGGACCGTGGTTGTCATCGATGTTTTCCGCTCCTCCAGCTGTATTGTCACCGCCCTGGCCAACGGAGCCCGGTACATCCTTCCCGTGGATACGGTTTCCCGGGCCCGGAATTTATCCCTCAACAAGGACGTGCTGACAGGCGGAGAACGATATGGAAAAAACTTGGACGGATTTGATCTCGGCAATTCACCTGCTGAATACTCTTCGGAAAAAATCGGCGATAAAGGTATCATTTTAACAACCACCAACGGAACCCGCACCCTCTTGAAAGCGGAACGAGCTCCCCACGTCCTGGTCGGCTGCTTCCTCAATGCTACCGCCTGTGCCAAAGCGATCGCGGCGTTGCATCGGGACGTGGTTTTTCTGTGTGCGGGCACCCGCGGTGATTTTTCCTTGGAAGACGGAGTGGCCGCCGGATGTATCCTAGATCGTCTGCTGCAGATTGATCCATCTATCTCCTGCACCGACCTGGCCCATGTGTTGTTGTTAAGTTATCGTGCCTGTAGAGACACCCTGATGGAGACCCTATCCGGGAGTCAGGCAGGAAGACGTTTGGCTGTACGCGGTCGTAAGGCCGACATCGCCAACTGCCTTCAAATCGACCAGAATCCCATCGTTCCCCGTTTTGAGGCGGGGCGGATTATCCTGGATGAGATAGACTAAAGACAAACCGGCACAAAAAGTCGGGTTTGTCTTTCTAGTTAGGCCAGCCAATATTTATTGACCATATCGCCTTTCCATCCTGTCAAAACCACACTCCACGGATCGCAGCTTTTTTTCATACCTGTTCCGGTTCTTTCATAACTTGTACAAAGCCATATGGACAGGGGATGCCTATGAATCCGGATATTCTGTTGGTGATTCTGATCGTGATCGGGTTGGTCGGCCGGTCACCTATCATCGCTACCGCCGCCAGTCTCCTCCTCATTCTGAAATTGACCCAGATGGAACGCTTTTTTCCGGCTGTGGAACGGAGGGGATTGGAGATTGGACTGCTCTTTCTCACCATCGCCGTCCTAGTGCCTTTCGCCACCGGTCGAATCTCCCTGAAGGAAGTGCTGGGCGTTTTTACATCGATCCCCGGTATCCTGGCCCTCGCCGGTGGTGCGATCGCCACCTATATGAACGGAAAAGGGCTGGACCTCTTACGAATGGATCCACAAATGATCATCGGCCTGGTGATCGGATCCATTTTCGGGATCGTTTTTTTTCGGGGAATACCTGTTGGTCCCTTGATGGCAGCTGGAATCACAGCCTTTCTGTTAAAAATCTTTCAGTGGATTTGGCCCTGATGAGAAAAAGCTGCCGGCGATGCCGACAGCTTGTTTTATGTCTTCTTTAAGCCCGGGACACATACTCCCCTTTTCGGGTATCGATGACCAATTTATCCCCTTCGTTGATAAAGAGGGGCACTTGCACGACCAGTCCCGTCTCCAGCTTAGCGGGTTTGGTGCCGCCGGTGGCCGTATCACCGCGAATGCCGGGATCGGTTTCCACCACTTCCAGTTCCACCGTATTAGGAAGCTCCACCCCCAGCGTCTCCCCTTGATAGGTGATGAGATTCACATTCATGTTCTCCTTCAGAAACTGGATCTCTCGCTCCATATCCCCGCCGCTGATCGTCACCTGGTCGTAGGTTTCATTATCCATAAAAGTGTAGTCCCCGCCGCTTTCATAAAGAAATTGCATCTGACGGTTTTCCACATGGGCTCGGTTCACCTTTTCCCCCGCTCGAAAAGTCTTTTCAGAAATGTTACCGTTACGGAGGTTACGCAATTTGGAGCGAACAAAAGCCGATCCTTTGCCGGGTTTCACATGCTGAAAATCCATGACCTGCCATACATCACCGTCCAACTCAATGGTCAGGCCGGTACGAAAATCGTTTGTAGAAATCAATGGGAAACCTCCTTCGATTTAGTCGATGATCATCAGTTCTTTGGGACTTTTCGTCAACACTTCATGCCCCTGATCCGTAACCACGACATCGTCTTCAATGCGGACACCGCCCACTTCGGGAAGGTATATGCCCGGCTCCACCGTCACCACCATCCCCGGCTCCAGCGGGGTTTCACCCCGAAGGGATAGGTTGGGACGTTCATGCACTTCCATTCCTAATCCGTGACCGGTACTATGTCCAAAGGCGTCTCCATAACCGTGTTGACTGATATAATCCCGGGCCACCCGATCTGCTTCCTTACCTGTGATCCCCCTCTTGATCGCCGCCACCGTCCGTTTTTGGGCTTCCAGGACAATCTCGTAAATCTCCCGCTGACGATCCGATGGTTGACCCAACATCACAGTTCGAGTGATGTCAGAACAGTAGCCCTGGTAGAGGGCGCCGAAATCCAGCGTAACCAGGTCGCCCTTCTCCATGACCCGATCACTAGCGACACCATGGGGCATAGCGGAGCGAGGACCCGAAGCGACAATGGTGTCAAAGGAGGAGGAGACAGCTCCTTGCTCCCTCATCAACACTTCCAAGCGGAGGGCGATATCCCGTTCCTTTACGCCGGGACGCAGCTCCTTTACAATCTCTGCAAAGGCCTTGTCGGCGATCTGGGCCGCATCCCGGATTACCTCCAGTTCCTCTTTTTCTTTGACCTCCCGCAGCTTTTCCACCATGCCAGCCATGGGTTCCAACTCGATAGGGTGTAAGGCTGTCTTTAGTTTCCGATATTCGGCAAAGGTAAGATGTGTCTCCTCAAAGGCGACGGAGCCCACACCCGCCGCGTTCAATACTTCTTTAACATCGTGGAAGGGCTTCCCTTTATGTTCAATAAAACGAAAGTCGGGTGCTTGCTCCCGGACCTGTGACCGATAGCGAAAATCGGAGATCAACACCTGATCACTTTCCGTGACCACCACCCAACCCGCGGATCCGGTAAACCCTGTCAAATATCTCCGACTGACAGGATGGGAAAGGAACAGGGCTTCCACCTGTCGTTCTCCCATCAATCGGCGCAATCGTTGCACTCGTTTTTCCACTCGCTTCTCTCCTTCCTCCTCCTTATTTGCCACCCCCGATCAGAGACGCAGCAGCAGACAAGGCGAGTTCGTACCCGGTCGAGCCAAAACCGACGATCTGTCCCTGGGTGACAGGAGCGATCACAGAAGTCCCTCGAAACGGCTCACGGCTGTGAATGTTAGACATATGTACTTCAATCGCCGGAACCGGAACCGACGCGAGCGCATCCCGGATCGCGTAACTGTAATGGGTAAACGCCCCCGCATTGATCACGAGCACGTTGTATTTTTCAGCAGCCTCGTGAATCCGGTCGATCAACTCTCCCTCGTGATTGGACTGGAAAAAATCCACTTCCAATCCCAACTCTCTTCCTTTTGCCAAGCAGTGCTGGTTGATTTGATCCAGCGTCTCCCTGCCGTATATCTCCGGCTCTCTCTGGCCCAATCGGTTCAGGTTGGGACCGTTTATTACCAGAACCTTCCTCACCGGAATTCCCCCGTTTCATCCCTCCGTCATTGTATCACAAACGGAGGGGTTTCATGCCCCGACCCGGGCGGAACCCGGGTCTTTTCCAGTATAATGGTTCAAACGCCGAAGGAAAAGGGCCATTCCGCCAACTCATAGGAGAAGGGGTTTATGATACAATAAAGATCATGGTATTCTTTTGCAGGTGGTGGATCGATTCGTGTCAACAAAAGCTGTGGAATATGGCGGGCAGGCCGTAGTCGAAGGTGTCATGTTTGGCGGTCGCCAAAGCCAGGTGACTGCGATCCGACGCAAAAATGGCGAAATTGAAACCTTTGAATATAAGCGACAGGAACGGCCGGGTCTGGCAGTGGTGAAAAAAATTCCCCTCCTCCGAGGAATGGTGGCATTGGTCACCTCCAGCGCTTCCGGCGCCCGGCATCTTCAATTCGCGACCGACCGCTATGACCTGGAACCGGATGAAGAGCCAGAAGAAAACATCTCCCGCCTCCAAATGGTGCTGGGAGTCGCTGCGGTCGGTGTTTTGTCGCTGACCTTGGGGAAAGTGATTTTCACCGCCCTTCCCGCCTTTTTGGCCAGCATCCTTTTCGATGGACTGGTTACCAATCTGGTTTTGCAAAACTTGATCGAGGGCGGGATCAAAACCATCCTGCTCTTGGGATACTTGTTCGCACTCTCGCAGACGCCTTTGGTGAAGAGAGTCTTCCAATACCACGGCGCGGAACACAAGGTGATTAACGCCTATGAATCCGGGGTAGACTTGACCATAGACAATGTTCAAAAACAGTCCACTTTCCACTACCGGTGTGGAAGCAGCTTTATCATTCTGACGGTGATCGTAGGTGTGATCCTATACTCCTTTTTCAGCTATGACAATGTCTGGGACCGGATCCTCACCCGGTTGCTTTTGATTCCAGTAGTTGTCGGTCTCTCATATGAACTGCTCCGCATCACCAATGCCCTGCGGGATATACCCGTGCTCAACTATCTGGGTTACCCGGGACTATGGTTGCAAAAACTGACCACCCGCCAACCGGATGATGATCAAGTAGAGGTTGCTATCACCGCCTTTCAACGCATGCAGGAGCTGGACACGGTCGCCTCCGACACCAAAAATCCGTCATCACTGGTCCACTCCGGTTGATCAAATCAGGGAGTGATCGCCATGCCTAATCGCAGGTACAATATCTGGCGAAGCGTCGTGCTGATTTTGTTGGTGATCGGTCTACTCCGTCTGTTTATTTATCAGATGGAAACCCTGCTCTTTATCGCAGCCATCGGCGGTATCATCTATTACCTGTACCGTCGTCCTCCTCGATGGCTGATTCAAATGACCGGTCCCCGTTATACTCCCCCGCCGCAAAAGAACAGCAAAGCAGAGAAAAGACGCTCAGCCCGCAAAAAAAGGCGCTTTCGCGTCATCGAAGGAAATGGGAACAAAAAGACCCGGTTTTGATGAACCGGGTCTTTTAGATGTCAGAATCCCGATACTGGATCGGATTGCCAGATTCGGCACGAAACACATGGGGCAGCCCCCCTTTTACCCGGATCACCAAACAGGGATAAGAGATCACCTGTGGTTGCATTTGCCCGGACTCAGGGATCGTTTCTCTGACCCACATGGCGGGTCTTCCATCCTCCTCTTTGCTCAACTTGGACACTTCCAGGCGATACCCGGGGTTGGGCTTCATCCCCGCCGCAATCACCAGATAGCAACCCCCCCGATGACGGCGGGTGTACACCCCCTTTTCTGTTCTCACTTTGTTGATCCATTTCCGAACCGAACCCGGCATTTTTTTTTGTTCTTTGACAGATAACACCCGGTATGAAAACCCTTTTTTCTGCTGCTCCCCTCCCATGAACATCTTCACTCCCTTAACCGGACCGTGTACTGCCGAAGCGAAGGGAGACGTCTTTTCCCACACCCCTCAAGGTCAGATAACGGTTAAATGTCCAGTCTCTAAAGAAATTTTGCGCAGCGTTCACACCCGACTCATAGAGAGCCTCCCTCTTTTCCAGACTGAGATCAAAATCGGTCATTTTCACATCTAACGTAGGCACCTGGATCGTTCGCACCCGGTCCTGTTCTTTGATATGCCGGTTGTCATGAGCGTCCATCATGGTCGTAAACATGGCCCATAAAAGCGAGACGGGGCCTTCAATCGAACGGGGCTGGGGATCGTCGGAGACAAACCGAAAACCGAAAGTGGGCCAGCGCGGACGTTTCTGGTCAAACAACCAGATCGGAAAATTACTGAGAACGCCCCCATCCACCACGTAGCTGGGCTTTTTGGAAGCACGGTGGGACACCTTGACGGGATCGAAAAATAACGGAATCGAGCAACTCATGCGGACCGCTCTGGCCACACTGAAATCTTCCGCCGGGATTCCATAATGCTTCAGATCCTCGGGCAATACCATCAGGTTTCCTCGGCTGATATCTGAGGCAATAATCGAAAGTTTCCGCGTTTTCAGGTCGGAAAAAGTATAAACTCCTTTCTTTGCCAGAAGCTCTCCAACCCATTGTTCCAAGGGTTTTCCTGAATAAAGCCCTTTTTTGATCAACAACCGGACCCCGGGACCGATACCAGGTATCCGGTGATACCATGAACTCGGTGTAAATCGGGTAAAGTCAAAGGTTTCGAGGAGACGGTACAGCTCTTCGCTTCGGTAGCCGGCGGCTAACAGGGAGGCGACGAGGGATCCGGCGGAGGTTCCTGCCAAACGTCTCCATTCGTATCCCTTGGCTTCCGCCACACTCAAAGCCCCTACCAAACCAAAAGCCTTCACTCCCCCTCCTTCCAACACCGCATCGGCAAAGATCCGACTCACCCCCTAGGAAGGGAACCTCCCCTTCGTTTACCACATCTGTATGCGGTTATTGAATAAAAAAACCTTAAAAAGGAGGAACCCCTGAAGCAATTGCTCAGGGGACTTCCATACCAACGCTGACTGACCGGGATCAGGAATTGACATCCTCCACTTCTTCAGCTTCTTTTAGAGCCAGGAACTCCTCGAGCCGATCCGGGTTTTTTTGAAAGTACTCCACCAGATATTCGATGTTGGTGATCGAATCCCAGCTGAGGTGGTGTTCAATTCCTTCCACATCATCATAAATCCGTTCTTCGTCCACCCCGATTATCCGCAAAAACTCCTCCAGTAACGTATGCCGATCCAGGAGTCGTTTGCCGATCTTCCTTCCCTTCGGAGTGAGCACCAAGCCCCGGTATTTTTCGTAGACCAAGTACTTACTCTGATCCAGCTTTTGCACCATCTTGGTGACAGATGAGGGGTGCACTTCCAATGCCTCAGCGATATCTGAGACCCGGGCATAACCCTTTTGTTCAATCAACTTATATATATTTTCTAGATAATCCTCCATACTGGGCGTCGGCATGGCACTCCCCCTATCTAATTTCCCCGGGATCGGAACCGTCACATCGCTCCACACCTTTCTGTACCAGAAAGTATACCACAAAAAGATGGATCCATGGGACCGATCCCGATCCAGCTTTTTTCCCGTATCATCGGTCCTTCTCGGTTCATCTTTTTTTATTATACGAGAAGGCGTTGGAATATTCCAATGTACGGGGGGTGAGAAAGATCGCTCAGGACATGTGACTGGCCCGACGAGACAAATCCCTAGCCGATACGGAGATATAATCAACCAACACCGAACCGCGCCGGAGGGAAAAGATCACTGAAAGAGTTCGGGCATAAGTGGGCGGGGGTGACACAATGGCAAAATATGAAGT
Organism: Melghirimyces thermohalophilus; assembly: GCF_900102685.1. Taxonomy (GTDB): domain Bacteria; phylum Bacillota; class Bacilli; order Thermoactinomycetales; family DSM-45169; genus Melghirimyces; species Melghirimyces thermohalophilus. The sequence continues at coordinate 25,773 of NZ_FMZA01000020.1, read as the reverse complement.
AAAATGAGGTGTGCGTGGATATGGAGGTTCCACCAACAGCGGTGTTATCCGCAACAACCTATTCCTCCCATCCAGATAAGCAACCGTCGCAAACAACTGCGGTGGATTCGACTTGCGCCGGTTGTTAAAGATTCGGAAAAAGAGATAGTAGGAACAATCGGTGTTTAGAGGTTTTTGGACGTTTTGGTAGAGCAGACTACCAGCCTTCATAGCCACGGAAGTATCACCACGACGGACTGGATTAGCGATCAACCGGATCTTGCGACCCCGCCACGGCGATAAAACTTTTTGAAAACTGCCGTTGGACAGAATATTTTTTCTGGAACAACTCATAAAATCCCCACTCTCTTTCCAGTCTGTTACAGCTTACGTGGAAAGGTGCAGGTTGGATCGGACGGCTCTCACCATGTAAACGCCCGTTTTATTTTTCCTTCAAACCGCTATCAACGGGAGGGAATCATATGTATGGGATCGATGTTTTGCAACTACCGGTCCCAGATCGGGTACCGTCCAAAACGCGAATACAGGCCTTTTATCATAAGGGCCGGGTCCATCGAGACCCGGTCTTTTTCATTTGATCTTTGTTTAAATAAAGGAGGAAAGTCCTTATGAATCACCGAGAAATCGCCATTGACGGAGAACATTTGACCCTCCGCGATTTTGAAAATATTGTCCACGGCCAGGCCTCTGTCTATTTGGCTCCAACGGCACGGGAAAAGATGAACCGATCCCGCGCCATGGTGGAATCCTTGCTGCAAGATCAAAAAACAGTCTACGGGGTAACCACTGGTTTCGGAAAATTTAGTGACACGATCATCGATCCCTCCCAAACATCCGTGTTGCAGAAAAATTTGATCCGCAGTCATGCCTGCGGCATCGGCAAACCCCTGGAGGATGAAACGGTGCGGGGGATGATGCTGCTTCGGGCCAACGCATTGGCCAAGGGATACTCCGGCGTTCGCACCTCTGTCGTCACCATGTTGCTTCACTTTTTAAACCTCGGCATTCACCCGGTCATCCCTTCCCAAGGCTCCCTGGGAGCCAGCGGAGATCTGGCACCGCTGGCTCATATGATTCTTCCTCTTCTCGGTGAAGGGGAAGTCCGCTGGCAGGGGAAGCTCCTCTCAGGAAAGCAGGCCCTTCAACAAGCCGGCCTGGCTCCCCTTTCCCTGCAGGCCAAGGAGGGGCTGGCCCTCATCAATGGCACCCAGATGATGGCCAGCTTAGGGGCCCGTTCGGTCTTGGATGCAGATCGGCTCATATTGGCCGCGGACATCATCGCCGCCATGACCATGGAAGCCTTGGGAGGGATTGCTCACGCCTTTCACCCCCTCCTCCACGAGGCACGGGGTCAAATCGGGCAAACAGAGACCGCATCCCGAATGCGAACCCTCCTTAAGGGAAGCCAAGGGCTGACCCGACCCGGGGAAAAACGGGTCCAGGATGCTTACAGCCTTCGCTGTATTCCCCAGGTACACGGCGCATCCCTGGATGCCTGCCGGTATGTCCGCCGTGTCGTGGAAAGGGAACTAAACGCCGCCACTGACAACCCCCTCCTCTTTCCCGAGGAGGGAGAAGTGATCTCCGGAGGCAACTTCCATGGGCAACCTCTCGCTTTGGCCACCGACTTTCTTGCCATCGCTCTGAGCGAGCTGGCCAACATCTCCGAACGGCGGACGGAACGTCTGGTCAATCCTCAATTGAGCGGCCTTCCCCCTTTCCTGACGAAAAAGGGAGGCCTTCATTCCGGCTACATGATCCTGCAATATGTGGCGGCTTCCCTGGTATCGGAAAATAAAACCTTATGCCACCCGGCTTCCGTCGATTCGATCCCATCATCCGCCAACCAGGAGGATCACGTCAGTATGGGGGCTATCTCCACCCGTAAACTGAGACAAGTGATCGATAATGTGACCCGTGTCCTGGCGGTGGAATATGTATGTGCGGCCCAGGCCTTGGAATATTCCGAGTACCGAACCGCTCCCGCTACCGCTGCCGCCCACCATCTCCTGCGCCAAACGGTCCCCCCTTTGACGGAGGACCGGCCGGGTTACGTCGAGGTGGAACAGGCAGCTGAACTGATTCGAAGCGGTTGGCTGACGGATGAAGTCAGCAAAGAATGGGCAACAAGGGAAGGATCCGACCCCATATGATTTCAATATTTTAAATGTGATATTAAGGTTTTTCTGTACCGTGATCCCTTCCTCGGAGTCAGAGGAGATGAAAATTGAAAAGGAGGACGATGTCGATGAATAGCGATCGATGGGTTCGTGTCTTGAAACAGTCTGTTCCCACAACGATGCGCTTGTACTTAGGGGTGATCTTCCTCATCTACGGTCTGGCCAAGTTATATCCGGGTCAGTTTGGAGTACCCAGTCCGAAAGTCGCCTCCATTAACGGCGAAGGGTTTGTAGTTGCATGGACTTTTTTCGGCTATTCCCGCGCCTATGAAATCATGATCGGACTAGGCGAAACCTTGTCCGCCCTGCTGATTATGTTTCCCAGGACGGCTACGTTAGGGGCGATCTGCTATTTTCCCATCGTGATCAACGTCACGATGGTCAACTACTTCTATGACATCGGAGTACAAAATCTGAGCACGGTCATGACCATCATGTGCGTCATCTTGCTCTGGTTGGACCGCGGCAAGTTGATGCTCCTTCTCAACAGGAGACCGAACACGACACCCGAAGAACCTCACTTGAGAAAGGAGACCAGTGGCATATGACCCCCTTTTTGACCTTGCTCTTGATCACCATCTTTTGTCTCAGTACATCCTACTATTGGCTCAAAGAAAGAAAATCAAAATGAACAGGCTCGCCTGGAACATCATCCAGGCGAGCCCACTTATAACCGGCACCACCAACCGGAGTCATCCTTACAACTGGACAGGAACCGGTTTGAAATGGAGGTAGTCGCATGAGACCAGCTGCAGCCTGACACCGTCGACCAATCCTTCCACCGCATCCTGATGGGCACGGCCGTGGAGGTGTCCATAGACACAGGTGGTCACCTGAAACTCCTTCAACAGATCCATGAACCCTGACGAAGATACACGGGAGGTGACCGGCGGAAAATGAAGCATCGCGATCCGTTCCTTGTCGGGATGCTCTTTGGCCGCTGTTTCCAAGGCGATCCGCAGCCGCCCCACCTGTCGTTCGTAAATTTTCCGATCAGTCTCTTCATCCCACAATCGGTCTCCCGGCAGATTCCATCCCCGGGTTCCAGCTACGACAACTCCCTCCACCAGAGTGTAATCGGCATCTACCCATTCCATGCCCTGTGGCAGCGTTTCTCGCACCTTTTTCTTACTCTGTGCATAATAACAGTGATTGCCGGGGGAGAGGACTTTTTTGCCCGGCAAGGCATTGATCCAGTCAAAATCGTAGCGGGCCTGGTTCAGCTTGAGTGCCCAACTGATATCCCCTGGAATCAAAACCGTATCTTCGGGTCCCACCACATCCAGCCACCGATCTCGAACCTGATCATAATGCCGCTCCCAGCCGAATATATCCATCGGTTTGTCCACATCCGATTCGAAATCGATATCGTAGAGACCCACCGGTTTGTTAAAGGATAGATGTAAATCGCTGATGGCGTAAATAGACAAAACATGTCCACTTCCTTTTTTCTGCGTATACCGGACCTTCATTGAACGCACTTATTATACCACGGAAAGAGAGTCGGATCAGCAAAGGAGAGGTGCCCTTCCGTTTTTTCTATGGACTGAATACGATAAAAAAAGAGAATACATGACAGGAGCCCAACTGATGAAACCTACCCCTGTGTTTCTGTACACCGCCTTAGGAGATTCGATCACACGCGGATACTCTGCTCCCGGTAAGCGGGGTTATGTGAAGATGTTGAGTTCTAAGCTGGCTGCCACCCATCCCGATGTCCGTACCATGAATGCCGGCCAGAAGGGGTTGACCACGGAAGGACTCCTCTTTTGGCTCAGTTTTTCAGTCACCTTGCAGCAGGCGCTTCGACAGGCGCATCTAGTCACACTCTGGATCGGAGGAAATGACCTCCTATACGCCTACATCCGAAAAAATCTCTTAAACACTCCCGATTCCTATGAACAGGTGGTATACCGATACCGGACCCATCTGAATGGTATCCTTTCTCGGATTCAATCCTTCAGTAGGGCACCGCTGGTGGTGTGTAACTTGTATAATCCATTTCCCCGCTCCCAGCTATCCCTTAGATGGGTTTCGGCGATCAATCATTCTCTGATGAGGATCTGCGCCCGGCGAAACCTCCCCATCGTCGATATCTATTCCGCCTTTCGCGGCCGGGAAGCAGAATTGATTCACGGTTATCGGACGGGACGGCTGACCGACATCCGGCTGTTCGGCGGCAACCCGATCCACCCCAACCTGCGCGGACACCAGGTGATCACCCGTCGCCTGCTGAAAGTCCTGCATGATGAAACAATCCCGCATCACTTGTAGTGATGCGGGATTGGTGTTTCTACCGCTCAGGAGCAACCGGTGGTGGAACCGCAGTCGAGACAGACGTAACATGAACCGTTTCGTTTGGTCATTCCGCCGCATTCGATACACAGCGGTGCACCGCTGGTGGCACGAATTGCCTCGATGTTATCCTGGGCAGGCTCTCGGCTGCCGGTCACTTCCTGGTATGCTTGTTGCACTTCCGAATTGGCATGAGCGGAGGTGTCGACCTCCTCTTGTCGTTGTTCCGCTTTTGCCATTTCTTGTCTCCACTGATTTTGGTAACTCCGAAGCTCCTCTTTTTTCGGAGGAACCTGAACGAAATCCGTCCGTCCCAGATATTCCATACCCAGAAGCCGGAAGACATAATCGATGACAGAGGTGGCCATCTTGATGTTGGGATGGTTAACCGTTCCCGCTGGTTCAAAGCGGGTAAAGGTCATGGAATTGATATATTTCTCCAGGGGCACGCCGTGTTGCAGGCCGAGGGAGACAGCGACAGCGAAGGCGTCCAACATCCCCCGCATCGTGCTTCCCGCCTTATGCATGTCGATAAAGATCTCTCCCAGAGTCCCGTCTTCATACTCGCCGGTGCGGACAAAGATTTTTTGTCCCGCTACCCGGGCTTCCTGGGTAATTCCTCCCCGCTTCCGCGGCAGCCGTCGACGGACACTGGGCACATGGCCTTTAGCGTAAATCTCTTTGATCTGGGAAGCAGCCGCCGTCAGAACTTCCGCCGTTTCCACAGGGGTTTCGGGCTTGATTTCCGACGTATCCTCCTCGTCCTCTTTGTCGTCTCCCCTGGAATTGAGCGGTTGCGAACTCTTAGAACCATCACGGTAGAGCGCTACCGCCTTCAGACCCAAAGACCATCCTTCGTAATAGGCGTGTTGGATATCTTCCAACTCGGAGCTCTCCGGCATGTTGATCGTCTTGGAGATGGCTCCGGACAGGAAGGGTTGGGCCGCAGCCATCATGCGAAGGTGCCCCATGTAGTGGATAAACCGTTTCCCGTATTTACCGCAGGGATTGGCCGTATCAAAGACAGGGTAATGCTCCTCTTTCAGATGAGGCGCCCCTTCCGTGGTCATCCGTCCACAGATCACATCATTAGCTTCATCGATCTGAGATGGAGTGAAACCGAGAGCACGCAGGAAGTTAAAGTCCGGCGCCTGATACACTTCCGGTTCAAAGCCAAGACGTTTCAGGCAGTCTTCACCCAGCGTCTGACTGTTGAAGGCGAAGGACAACTCGAAAACCATCGGCAGGCTGGCTTCTACCCGGTCCACTTCTTCATCGGTCAACCCTTTTTCTTTTAAAGATTCCCGATTGATATGAGGAGCGCCGGTCAAGGACAGGGTCCCGGTGACGTAGGCCAGGATATCGCGGATCTCTTCTTCGGAATAACCCAGATTTTTCAACGCCGGTTCGATCGACTGATTGGCAATCTTGAAATAGCCGCCACCGGCCAGCTTTTTAAATTTGACCAAGGCAAAGTCGGGCTCTACACCGGTGGTATCACAGTCCATCAAGAGACCGATCGTCCCTGTCGGAGCTAACAGTGTCGTTTGTGCGTTGCGGTATCCGTACTTCTCACCCAACTCCAACGCCTCATCCCAGCTTTGGCGCGCCGCCTCCAACAGTTCCGGCGGGCAATGGGTGGGATGGATCCCCATCGGCTTCACCGTCAGCCCTTCATATTCTGCTTCCGGTACATGATAAGCCGCCCGTCGGTGATTTCGGATCACTCGGAGCATGTACTCCCGGTTGATCGGGTAAGCCTTGAAAGGTCCCAGCTCTCTTGCCATTTCTGCGGAGGTGGCATAGGCGGTTCCGGTCATGATGGCAGTGACAGCACCGGTGATGGCCAAGGCTTCGTCGGAATCGTAGGGGATCCCCGACACCATCAGGACGGTTCCGATATTGGCATATCCCAGCCCCAGGGTCCGGTATTCATAAGAAAGCTTGGCAATTTCCCGGGACGGGTATTGCGCCATCAAGACCGAAATTTCCAGGACGATGGTCCAGAGGCGGGAGGCGTGTTTCAACGCCGAAATGTTAAACTGGTTGTTTTCCACATCGAAAAACTTGAGCAGGTTCAGCGAAGCCAGGTTGCAAGCCGTATTATCCAGAAACATATATTCGGAGCAAGGGTTGGAAGCATTGATCCGGTTGTGACGAGCTCCCAGCTGTCCATCCATGCCTGCAGGTGTCGTATGCCATTCGTTGATCGTTCCATCGTATTGCAGGCCGGGATCGGCGCACTCCCAAGCCGCCTCCGCGATTTGACGCCACAGTTCCTTAGCCGGAACCGTTTTGCTCACTTTTCCGTCGGTGCGGCGGATTAAGTCCCATTCTCCATCCTCTGCGAGGGCTTCGAAAAACCGGTGGGGAGCTCGGACGGAGTTGTTGGAGTTTTGACCGGAGACCGTCTCGTAAGCCTCCCCGTTAAAGGAGGGATCGTAACCGGCTTCGATCAAAGCCCGCACTTTCTTCTCCTCGTTGGATTTCCAGTTGATAAACTCTTCCACATCCGGATGGTCTAGATCCAGGGTGACCATTTTGGCCGCTCGGCGGGTGGTACCCCCGGATTTGATCGCTCCCGCTGCCCGATCCCCAATCTTGAGGAAGGAGAGCAGTCCTGAGGAGGTACCGCCTCCAGACAGGGGTTCACCTTTTCCACGGATGTTGGAAAAGTTGGAGCCTGTCCCGCTTCCGTATTTGAACAGGCGCGCTTCCCGAACCCAAAGGTCCATAATGCCTCCTTCATTCACCAGGTCATCTTCCACCGATTGAATGAAGCAAGCGTGGGGTTGGGGGCGGCTGTAGGCATCTTCCCCCTTGCGAAGTTCTTCGGTTTTAGGGTCGACGTAATAATGACCTTGAGGCTTTCCTTTGATGCCGTAGGCATAGGCGAGCCCCGTATTAAACCATTGGGGCGAGTTGGGTGCAGCCATCTGATGCAGGATCATATAAACCAGTTCATCGTAAAAGGCTTGTGCATCTTCGGCTGTATCGAAATAACCGTTTTCTTCTCCCCATTGGCGCCAGCAACCGACCAAACGGTGAACCACCTGACGGACACTCCGTTCGGGACCGGTGACCGGGTTCCCCTGTTCATCCAGAATGGGATTTCCCTTTTCATCCACCTGCGGGACCCCCGCTTTGCGGAAGTACTTGGAGATCATGATATCCGAGGCCACCTGGGACCAGGACTTCGGGACCTCCGCTCCCTTCATCTCAAAGACGACGGATCCGTCCGGATTGGTGATCCGGCAGTCCCGTTGGGTATACTCAACGGACGCGTAGGGATCTTGGCCTTTTCGGGTAAAGTAACGTTGGATTTTCAAACCCGTATTCCCCCTCTTTCATGACTTTCCAGTACATTTGCGATGTCCTTATGTTTGTATCTGACGATGTGCAAATCGCAATATGTAGGTTCTAATACATTATAACACTACTATATATGGAACAAAATCTGAATTTCATCGATATGAGGCGAGGTGGATCGATATAAATTGTTCCTGAGGATCTGAGTTGTCCAAACCGTCTTTTTTAGGATTTGCTTTTTCCCGTTTCCTTAAAAAACGGCTTGTCAATAAAACGGGAATCAGGCACACTGAATCTATCCTTTTAATCGGGAGGCCAGCATGATGGAAATCTTATTTGACGAAACATTCACTCCAAGAGATCAAGCCAAAGTGGATATTGAAGATCGGGGTTACCAATTCGGTGACGGGATCTACGAAGTGATCCGGGTGTACGGGGGGAAGATGTTTTGCCTGGAGCCTCATCTGCAACGATTACAGCGAAGCACCTCGGAAATTCGCCTGCAGCTTCCCTATTCACTGGAGCGGCTGAAGCAGCTTCTACAGGAGCTGGTGCAAAACAACCATCTCACAGATGGTAATGTGTATCTGCAGGTGAGTCGGGGAACAGCTCCCCGTAACCACAAATTTCCCGAAAACACCCGCCCGATGGTGGTCGCTTACACCATGGAAGCACCCCGTCCAGTAAAAATGTTGGATGAAGGCATTCACACCATCACGGATCCGGACATCCGTTGGCTCCGCTGCGATATCAAATCCCTTAACCTGCTCGGGGCGGTCATGTCCAAACAAAAAGCAGCCGACCGTGGCTGTGAAGAAGCCATCCTTCATCGGGACGGACGGGTGACTGAGGGAAGCTCCACCAATGTCTTTCTAGTGAAAGACGGAACCTTGATCACCCATCCCGCCGATCACCTCATCTTGCACGGGATCACTCGACAGGTGGTATTGGAGCTGGCGGCTGAATTAAACTGGCCCGTTGAGGAAAGGGCGGCCTCCATCGAAGAACTCTTTCGAGCCGACGAAGTGTTTATCACATCGACCACCACGGAAGTGACGCCGGTGATTTCAATCGACGGCCGGACCGTCTCTGACGGAAAGCCGGGACCGATGACCCGCCGTCTGCAAAAAGCCTTCGCGGAACGGATTGGTGTCGGCAGCCTACAAAAATAACCTGTCACCGTTCAACCATAGGAAACGCCCTGCCGTCCATGCAGGGCGTTTTTTTGGTCGCGTGATATCACTTATTGATCAGCGAAAGTTCTGATTGGGTAATGATTGTATAATTGCGGAACGTGATCGGTTTTGCCGGGCGGGTTTGTATCTCGCTCTGCTGCGAGCCCTGCTCCACCTGAATCGACAAGCCCTTGGAAGTGTTCTGTATCGTGATCCGGGACTCCTCTTCGGGGGTATAGTTGGTCCCTATGTATGCATCCCCTAGCTTTTTGTTCTCGTATCCCAGACGGTTTAATTCCAGCCGGCCTTCTTTTGACCATGTGAAATAATACCGATCTCCATCGACACTCTCCATCTCCAACCGGAGGGGATCCTCATCAAATCCTTTCTTCCGCTTAAACACAAAAGAGCTCTTATCCTTTTTCACCCGGATACGGGCCTCGGAGTCCACGTGGAATTGGTTGCGATGCAGGACTCCATCCCCGCTCACCAACAGCCACGGCTGCCACTCCATCCACTTCGACAGGGTATCGCTATTGGGCTCCAGCTTCGACACCTTCGGATTGGCGAATTGGGTCCCTTCCTTCCCTTTCAATTGAATCTTGTAGACAGAATTCATCGGGACTTGTCCAACGGCCACCCATTTTTTTGAAGACTCTTTCTCCGTAATAGCGACGCGGAATGGCTTTCCGGGAAAATGAAAAATATCGACCTTGTAGCGGCGATCAGGCTGTACCGTAAAATTGCTCTCCGTTTGCACCACGTCATAGGTCTCGCCGTTTACATACTGAAAGACGTGGACCTGTCCCTTTTGATCCACCCGGATCCCAAAATCGGATTCCACCTCTTCAGAAGCTAGGGAAAGAACAAAAGGTTGGTTGTCTGACTGACTCAGCTCTCCGGTCACATGGATCGAATCTTGTACTGACGGAGGAAGGGATTGTGTTTTCATCTTTTCTCTTTCAAAGGATACATCGCTAAAAGAGAGGATTCCCTCCTGATCTAATCGTTTTTCCGCCTGATCCTCCACTTCTGCGGCCGCATTTCGGTTGTTCAGGAACAGTTCATTTCCCGCAATCGCTCCGGCGATCAGCACCACAACCACCACTGTCGAGTAAAGGATCCTTTTCATGGTCCGCCCTTTTTTTTTGGTCGGACGATTTTTCGCGGGAGGTGGCACAGTTTTCTCCGCAACCTCCAGAACGCGTTCCATCGATTGGTTCGGATCCATCGAGAGCAACACCAATTCTTTCATCGACTGGGGAAGCTCTTGGATGCTCCGGTCCGACTCAGGGTTTTCCGGACGACGTTCCAATTGAAAACCGGTCAACAGGAAATGAAGGAGAAAACGCCATTTTTCGTCTGCCGGTGTTTTAGAAAACTTTTCAAAGCTGACAAATAAGACAAAGGGGCGGCTGCCCTCCATAATGATATTGCGAGGATCCAGTGTGGTGAATAGCGGGATCGGGAGTTTGGCCAATCGAACCGCCGTTCTTAACAGCTGTCGATAGACCGAAAGAGCCTGGGCTGGTTCCATTCCTTGTCGGGGATGGATCATCAAGGAAAGCGGTTCACCGGTCAAAGGGGGATGGACCAAAACAATCCGGTCCTGTTCTTCAATCACATCCAGTACAGGAGCCAGATGTTCATTTTCAAGATGGGTAAGCAGTTCCTTCGAGCCAGGGGGTAATGAATCTTTCAGGGCGATTTCTTGGAGAAGCACTTGCATCCCGTCCGGCGATTTGGCGGAAACGAGTTGGCCGGAAAAAAAGGTCAGGACGTCCTCCACCTGGTAGTGTTCGTAAAACCGGCCCCTTCCTTTACCCGTGGACCTCATAGTACTTTCCTCCCATACAACATGCGGAACATAAGGGGTCCAGCATATTTTTCTAGGGTTGATTATGTCATAAATGGTAAAAAACCAACAACAAAAAAGACTGTCAAAGTGACCGTTAGAATAAGGTTTGTTCCCGCTTTTGCTCCAACCGGCGGAGACGGTATTTTAACGCATCCATCTCCTTTTTTCGAGGCTGTGAACCGAGGCGGCCTCTCTTTGATAAGCGATGCATCGCCTCCAAGGTCATCTGATGAGCCCGCTCCGCCTCCCGGGTCCGGTGCTCATAAAACTTGGCCAACTCCACACACGGCTCCGGATTCCACAAATCTTCGTCCATCCACCGTTGCCAAAGCTGCACCGCGTCCGCCCAATGACCTTCTCCTTTCCGAATTCGGGAAGCGGCCCGATACGCCTGCCGGCGAATATGCAAGGGGGTTTTTCGATCGGAAAGAAGCGCCTCGTACCGGGCAAAAGCCTCTCTGACCCGTCCCGATCGTTCCCACCACTGTCCCAAAGCGATGGCCTCCTCCGGGTTTCCCGGAGGCTGGCGCCCTTCCAACAATTGCTGGAGATGGGTGAAAAGGGTGGCTAAACTGAGCACATCCCGTTCGTTGTGATCAAACACCCCACTCATCCTGGATAGATCCCGGTCCTTTAAAAACTGGAAATAATGCAGTGGGGCCAGATTTCCCGGTGTATCATCCTCCCGGATCAGTCCGAGACAAGCTGACTCCACCTCCTGCAAACGGCAGGAAGGAAGCCATCGGCTCCACAATCGGCGACTGGGATACAAAAGGTCGCATTGTTCCTTCTCCCCCGCCCAGGGCAAGCGGTGAAGCGTCGTCCGTGTACGCAGCTGATTCCAATCGAAGGCTTTTCCGTTGTAAGTGACCACAACGGAAAAGGAGGCCACCTGCTCCAGAAAATCTTGCAACAGGGCGGCTTCATCCCCCACTTGGGGCAAAAAATAGTGTTCCAGAACAAAGGATGCCTCCTGAAAATAGCCGATCCCGTACAAAAAGATGAGGTTGCCAGCCCCTGTACCCAGACCGGTGGTCTCCGTATCGAAAAAGAGAAGTTCCTCAAAACCGGTGCCGTTCTTCATCAGGAACTCGGAAGAACCTTGCAACATCTCTCCGAGAGCATATCGGCCATGCTGCATCTCTGCGGAAAACACCTGGCGGCGATGTAGATAGCCTCCTCGTTCGTTTTCCCTCCAGGTAAAACCGAAACGGTCCGCCGATTGCTTTAGATGAGGTTCCGGTTTTTCTGCCACTGGAGTATCTGATGGGGTGGATCTTTTAAAATGGCGTTGTAACCGATCGCGCAGAGAAGAAGACATGGCTGATCACTCCGTCCGAGAGAACCTGCTTTTAAATATTGTACCAGATGGGCAACCCTGTGCCGACAGGAACCCTCAAACGTAAGGAAACATTTAATTAGATCAGGAACTGCCTAAGAGATATTTTTTCACGGCCCGGCTGTTCTTTTTGGTGACGAGGACAAACAAGACATCCCCTGCTTCGATGCGGGTTTCCCCGTGGGGGATAATAATCCGGTCATCCCGTACGATGGCATTGATCAAAGTATCCGTCGGGAGGTCAAGCTCCTGCAGCTGATGTCCCACCACCGGGGCATCTTCGGCGATGGATAATTCGATAATGTCCGAACGGGTCCGTTTGAGGGAGACGAGTTCCAAGGAGTAAGAGCTGCTTTCCTTCTCTTCTTCCTCCAATCCGAGCCATCGCGCCAGAGGAGAGATGGTTAACCCTTGCACCAGCGCAGAGGTAACCACCACAAAGAACACCGCATTGAAAAACAGCTGACTGTACTCATATTCGGCGATCAGAGGGAACGTCGCCAACACAATGGGCACCGCCCCGCGAAGTCCGGCCCAGGAGAGAAAGAGCCGTCCCCGCCAGCTCATCTTGAACGGGAGCATACAGAGTAAAACCCCGATGGGACGAGCCACAAACATCAATAGCAAAGATAAAATCGTACCGGGAACCACCACTTGAATCACTTGACTGGGAAAGACCAAGAGTCCCAACATGACAAACATCAGAATCTGCATCATCCAGGCGACACCTTCATTAAAGCGAAGGATCGAGTAACGGTTCGCCAGCTCGGAGCTTCCGATCACCAGTGCAGCCACATAGACGGCGAGAAATCCGCTCCCGTTCACCCAATCGACGAGACTATAGGTAAGAATCCCCAAGCCCAGCGAGAAAACAGGATAGAGCGCCGCTGCATCAAATTCGATCTTATTGATCATCTTCACGGAAATCTTTCCGATCAAATAACCCAGGAACACCCCGGCCCCCATCTGCCAAAAGAAGTTTCCGATGAAAACCCAGATATTTGCCTCATCATTGACGAGGATCTGGAGCAGAGATAGGGTTAGGAAAATCGCCATCGGATCATTGGAAGCTGATTCTGCCTCCAAAATCGAGGACAATTTTTTCTTGATATTTTTGGCTCCCAACACCATAAACACGGCAGCGGCATCGGTGGAGCCGACGATCGAACCGAGAAGAAACCCGTCCAAAAGCGGAACATCCAGGATGTAGGAAGCGAACGCCCCCACGATCGCGGCGGTTAACAAAACTCCGAGAGTAGCCAGGGTGATGGCTTCCCATTTCACCTTCCAAACCTGAGGAGCTTCCGTCTGTAAGCCCCCTTCAAAGAGGATGATGATCAAGGCGAGAACCCCGAACAATTGAGCAACAATGGCATTGTCGAAATAGATGAGATCCAACCCTTCACTCCCAGCCAACATGCCGAACACAAGAAACAGAACCAATGCCGGCACCCCTAACCGCCCCGTCAGCTTAGTAGCCATTACACCTCCTACAAGAAAGAGAGCCAGCAGTAAGATGAAAGTTTCTACGGATATACTTCCCAACTGATAAGCCTCCTGTAGAAAAATTTTTCCTGATCCTCTGTTCCCAGTGGAGAAGAATCCGTCCACCTGACGGCCGGACGGATTTTTAGGAAATAGGGATATTCCCGTTAGGATCTCCGGTTAGTCGGGCGTACAATCACTTCATTTACATTGACGTTTTCCGGCTGGGTTACGGCATAAACGATGGAACGGGCGATATCTTCCGACTCCAGCGGTGTCAGCGACTGTTTTGCAAAGCGATCCGTCACGTCGGTGTCTGTGATGTGATGCGTCAATTCGGTGGCCACCGCCCCAGGGGAAATGTTGGTCACCCGGACGCCAGAACGGGCGAGTTCCTTCTCCATCCCCATCGACAACGCTCGAACCGCGTACTTGGTGGCGCTATATACCGACGATGACGGGAATACCTCATGTCCGGCGACGGAAGAAATGTTGATGATATGGCCGTCACGCCGCTTAAGCATCCCAGGTAACACCGCATGAAGACCAAACAGGACCCCTTTGATGTTGACGTCCACCATCTGCTCCCATTCATCCACCTTGTCTTTTTCCAAGAATGAAAGCAGCATCACACCTGCGTTGTTGACCAGGATATCGACGGAGCCCAGCTCTTCTTCTGCCTGTCGGACCAAAGCTTCCATCTGTTCTCGTTTGGTCACGTCAGTGGCGACCGTCAACACCTGCACATCCGTTTCATCCTGAATCCGTTTCGCCAATCTAGCCAACCGCTCTTTTCGCCGCGCGGCCAACACCACATGAGCTCCCGCTTTAGCCAGATGCCGGGCGGTCGCTTCCCCGATCCCACTGCTGGCTCCTGTAATCAATGCCGTTTTTCCCTTTAACTGCATATGAACACCCTCCTCATTTTAATACGGTCTCTTCGTCCAGTATTCGTCGGAGCAGATCAAGGGTTAATGCTTTTCCTCGACTACCGGTTTCCACCGCCGGTCCAACACAAGAGGGACACCCCTCCTCACAGGGACATTTCTCAATGTGGCCGCGAGCGGTCTGGAGCAACTCCCGGGAGAGTTCAAAAAGCTTTTCACTCAAACCGACTCCCCCCGGATATTTGTCATAGAGAAACAACGTCGGCTTTCCGGAATGGACCGCTTTCACTTGGGCCGCCACCCCCAGATCCCGAGGATCACACATCAAGTAAAGGGGAGCCAGATGACCCAGGACATTGGCCAGTCCCACCAAACCCGCTTGGAGCTCATCGCGGCTCAACCGGTCGGCGATCGCCTCCTCCAAAGTCAGCCAGTAAGCGGTGGTATGCATCTCCTCTTCTGGCAGGTGAATCGGACCTGATCCAATATTCTCATGGGTCCCGAACTTGATTTTTTTAAAAAGGGTAGCCAGTGCATTGACGGTGACCTCGCCCATGCTTTTGCTGCAATGGGCCGTATCAAGCTCCTCCCGTTCCACTTCCAACACCTTCAACTGGACAGCAAGGTTGGCGTCCGTGTAATAATCGACATTTACCTGACGAACATAAGCCTTTTTTTCTTCGTAGTCCAGCTTCTCCACCTGGTATTGGACCCCTTCGTGAAGGTAGATCGCCTCCTCGTGAATCAAAGTGGGCGCGCTAAACCGATCGACCTCCCCCAACACTCGATGGTTTCCCGTTTCGGAGATATCGATAACGATAAAGTTTTCCGCGGCGGCGGAGCGGAGACTCACCTCCTTCGCCGGAAAGGATTGATCCATCCAATACCAGCGATCACCGGCCCGATGCAAAATCCGCTCCTCGGCCAAAAAGTCCAGCACTTCCTCTGTCGTTGCCACTCCAAACTTCTCCCCTTGTTCAAAGGGGAGTTCATAGGCAGCACATTTGATGTGATTAACCAAGATCACCAGATTGTCCGGTTGGATCAGGGCGTGCTCCGGGGTCCGCTGCAGAAAATATTCCGGATGCTCAATCACATACTGATCCAAAGGGTTGCTGGAAGCGACCAGGAAGGTGACCGAAGCCCCCTGTCTCCGTCCAGCTCGGCCTGCCTGTTGCCACGTACTGGCGATGCTGCCGGGGTATCCGCAGATCACACAGGCTTCCAGCTCCCCGATGTCGATCCCCAGTTCCAGCGCGTTGGTGCTGACGACCCCCCGTATCTCTCCGCTGCGCAACCCTTTTTCAATTTTTCGTCGCTGGGTGGGTAAATAACCACCCCGATACCCACGCACCTTCCCCGGCAACGCCTGTTGCAGGTATGTGAGCAACACCTCGACCCGCACCCGGGAGCGGGCAAACACGATCGTCTGTATATCGTTTTGCAACAGCTCTTCCGCCAGCCGTCTCGCTTCCAAAAGACTGCTCCGACGGATTCCTAGAGACTCGTTGACCACCGGGGGATTGAAAAAGACAAAGTGTTTGCCGTCTGCGGGGGCTCCATTGTTGTCGACGACGGAGACCGGGACGCCCGTCAATTTCTCCGCAAATGGTCCCGGGTTGGCAATCGTCGCCGAGGACAGTATAAATTGCGGGTCGGATCCGTAGTGTCGGCAAATCCGCCGCAATCGACGCAACACGTTGGCGAAGTGACTGCCGAACACCCCGCGGTAGGCATGAAGCTCATCGATCACGATATACCGCAGGTTTTCAAACAATTTCACCCACTTGGTGTGATGGGGAAGGATCGCTTGGTGAAGCATGTCGGGGTTGGTCACCACAATATGTCCAGCCCGTCGAGTCGCTTGTCGGGCAGCGGGTGGCGTGTCTCCGTCATATGTATACCCTTTGATATCCTTTCCCAATCCACGCATCAGTTCATTTAACTCCGTCATTTGATCTTGGGCTAGGGCTTTGGTAGGAAATATGTAAAGGGCGCGTGCCGCCGAGTCCTCCAATATCCGCTGCACCACCGGTAGGTTATAGCAAAGGGTCTTCCCGGAAGCAGTGGGAGTAACCGTGACGACGTTTTCGCCAGCCAACACCTTCTCTACCGCCGTTGCCTGATGAGTATAAAGCGCTTCAATACCCCGGGAGCGAAGCGACCCCTTCAAATCGGGATGAAGCCGGCGGGGAAAATCGGCATAGCGTGCCGGTTTAGCCGGAATCGTCTCCCAATGGGTTACCTGTTTCCAGATATCGACCCGACTTTTCATATGATCAATCAATTGTTGGACGTTCATCATTTCTCCTCCCCTATTCGAAGAATATCGAAAGGACGTTCGCGAATCAAGACAACCTTCCCGTCCAAAGCAAAAAAACCACCCTGTAAGGGTGGGTAACGCATCAGCCATTCACCAAATCAACAGCGCAACCAGGGTAGAGACGAGCAATCCGACCACTACCGGAAAAAAGTTTCTGCGGACCAGCTCCGTCACCGATACCCCTGCAAAGCCGGCGACAGCCACTAGGGAGGACCAGGCGACAATCGTACCGCCGCCGGTCCAGATGCTGCCCATCTGTCCGATCGCGGCCAGGGTCGTCGGATCGATCCCCGGACCAACCAAGGAACCGGCCAGTCCGCCAGTGAGGGGAAGGCCGGAAAAGCCAGAGCCATCCAAGCCAGTGATCATTCCGATCACCAACACACCGAAGACGGTTAAAACCCCGCTTTCCGGAATCAGCGTCTGTCCCGCCCGAACCAGATCAAATAGGAAGGGTGGCCCTTGATCGATATTCAGAATCGCCCCGGAGAAATCGCCGCTCCCCAGAAAGAAGTAACCAGCGATAGGGATGACGGGACCCATCGTCCGAAAGGCAAACAAAAATCCTTCCACCAGGTGTTCAGCGATTCGATTCACTGCCTGCCTTCGATTGTGGGCGAGGGTAGCTGCCATAAGCAACATGGCGGCCACCCCACCGATGAGGGCGGCACCCCCCTCTCCTTCCAGGGTTCCCGTTCCGGAAACTTTGGAGTAAACCATATACGCCATCACCGCCAACAGTGACGATGGAACCAAAACAGCAAAGGGTTTTCTCCAAGGACTTCCATCCGCTTTCCGGTTACGGTCGGGCTCCTCCCATGAAAAAACCGATTCAGGCAAACCTTCACGCTTTCCGATCCGTTTATGCAACATCCCGTAAGCGATGAGAAGGGCCACCGCTCCGGTCACCAAGGAGAGAATCAGCGCTTGATCCGCCACCTGAGCAGGATCCAGCCCGCCGGATTTAGCACTCAGTGTGGGCGCCACCCGCATCACATAATCTGAGGAGAGGGCCATTCCCTGACCGGCGATAGCGATCGCAACCGCTCCACCGATCGGAGGCAGTCCAGCTCGTACCGCCGATGGCAGCAGCAATGCTCCAATCAGAGGGACAGCCGGAGTCGGCCAGAAAAACAAAGAGAGTACATAGGTCATCCCCGCCAAGAGGAAAAAAGAGAGATGGCCGTTCACCATCATTCGGCCCATAGGCCTCATCATGCTCCGGTCCGCCCCCAGATCCCGTAAGGAACGGAGCAGGGCCACCATAAAAGCGATGATCAGGAAGATGTTGAACAGTTCCCCGGCCGCCACCAAATTGGCATTAAATATCGCTTGGAAGCCGGTCACTAAACTTCCACTATAGATCGAGGTGACCAAAAATGTACCCGCTAGAGCGGGCAGCACCACCACCCGCCGCAACAACATGGTCAGGATAATGATCAAGGTCCCTGCTGCATACCACCCATGAGCCGCTGACAACTCCATAACGGGCACCGCCTTTCCCGAGGAATGACAATGGAATGTCGTCATTCACTCTATGTGGGCGGCTGCCGCGGTGTGATAGGAGCGCATCGAATCACGCTGGTATCTTTTTCTCAGACTACCTTTTCAGATTCCAGGCCTCCGTCCCATAACGGGTACGCACCAGGTCTTGGGCCAAGGTTTCCTCATAGGGGGTCAGCTCTCCGGGTTCCAGGTGGATATCCATACCGATGGCAAATCCCTCGGTAAAGGCCTGCACCGCTTGCTCCACACTGATCGGAGTAGTGCTCACTTCGTTAATCGCCACTGCTTTCTGAAAAAATCCCTCTTTCAACCGTTGTTTCACCCTCTCCGATGGAAAACGGAGAACATCGAACAGGAGATCGACATCCATATCCAAGAGAATGGAACCGTGTTGCAGGATGACGCCCCGTTGACGGGTTTGGGCACTGCCTGCCACTTTTCGTCCCTCTACCACCAATTCATAATTGGACGGGGAATCAAAACAGGCCGCAGACCCCATGGAAGCGTATTTCTCTTTCTCTTCTTCCGTTTCCAGCGGAACCATCTCTGCCGAAAGATCCAGCTTCCGAAACCCTTCCAACAATCCTTGACTGATCACCCGGTAGGAATCGGTGACAGAGGTAGGCATGCCGGGATAATCTTCCCCGACGATCACGCTGTAAGTCACCTCCTGATCGTGGAGAACGGCCCGACCGCCGGTGGGGCGTCGCACAAATCCCAGTTTCCGCTTTCGCAATCGATCCATGTCCAATTCTTTATCCACCTTTTGAAAGTATCCGATGGATAACGTAGCCGGGTCCCATCCGTAAAACCGGATCGTAGGCGGTGTTTTTCCTTCACTGTGGGCGATCAGAATCGCTTCATCGATCGCCATATTTTCAGCGCTGCTTCGCCAACCGGTATGTAGCAGCCGCCAGGTTTCTTTCATCTTCAACAGCCCCTCTTCAATCAAATACAGAATCATTTTACCCCGTTGGAATCAACTAGACAAACCATTGTTTAGAGGCGGCCCCGTTCCCGCATCCAGCGAATGCTGTCACGGATGGTTTCTTTCAGCGGCCTCCAACGGTATCCCAACTCCCGTTCGGCCTTGCCTGAATCATAGTAGATATCTCGTCCTGACAACCGAGCGAGATCCCAGGCCAAGGGGGCTTCCTTCCCTTTCCATCGGGCCGTGACCTCGCCTACTGCCGCTGCACCTAAGGCGGCCCAACGGGGAATCGAACGGATCCGTTGCCCGGTTCCAGCCTGATCCGCCACCATCTGGAAAAACTCCCGCAGAGGGAGGTTGGCTCCGCCGAGAATATATCGCTCTCTGATCCGCCCCTTGGCCGCAGCCAACAGATGACCTTCCGCCGCATCGATCACATCTACAAAGTTGACTCCGCCATCCGGGGCGATATTTAATTGACCTTTGGCCACTTGCCGGACAAAGCCGGGGTGGGATTCCCCCACGATAACGGTGGGATTGACCACGATCCCCGGCAACCGGCCGTCATCGGTGGCTTGAAGCACCCGCTGTTCCGCTTCCCATTTGGCGATCGCATAACCGATGTTGAGATGATAACCGTTAAAGGGAAAACTTTCGATCGCTGGTTGGGTGCTCATGGAGAAACCGATGGCGGCGGCGGAACTTGTCAACACAAACCGAGAAACGTCGGAGCGGCTCGCCTCCGCCACCATATGCTCCGTCCCCTTCACATGACCCCGGGTCATTCGCTGGCGAAGGGAGCGGGCCCAGGCCACTTCCCCCGCGGTGTGAAACACCCAGTCCATGCCCCGGGTACAGCCCTGCAAGCTTTCCGGTTCCATGATATCCCCTTTGACAAAACGGACCTCTTTTCTTATCTGTTCGGACAGACGCTCCCGTCTGCTTTCCCGTCGATACAAAACCGTCACTTCATGTCCCTGATCCAGCAGCTGACAAACCAGATGGCGTCCCACAAAGCCGGTTCCTCCAGTAACCAACACACGCATCCTGCTTCCACCTTCCCTGTATGGATCATCCCTTCATTTCAGCGTATCGAAGGAATTCCTCCCTGTCGATCCTCATTTGGAAACAGACGAAAAAAAAAAGACCCCGTTTAAGGGGGCCAGTCAAAGCATCACTTTTAATAGGTGAGTCCATGACCGTATTCGTACTGACCAGGGATCGTCACCGGAAGCTTTCCCTGGGGAGGATTGCCGCCGAACAGGGTATCCACCGCCGACTTGAGGGAGACGGAGCGGAATCCGTAGGCGTTGAGGTAGGCGTCCACCTGGGGAAAGTCCTGGATATCATAGGGGTTGCGGAAGGCGACCACCACTATGGGTTTACCCAGTTTCTCCAAGGCTCGGACCAGTTTTACCTGTCCGGAATACTGGCTGGCAGATTGGGTGCCCACCAATAGGACATCCTGTTGCTTGGCCATCTCCACCGCTTCCTGAATTTGTTCATCTGAAGGGTTGGCCGGTTGGATGTGCATCTCCGATGTGTTGGCATGATATTTTTGGACGTGGTCCTGGATGGAATATGGACTGATGATCCCCAGCTTCTGTTCTTTCTCCAGCTGTAGGGGCAACAGATTATTTTTATTTTTTACCAGGGTGATGGAGCAATCTGCTAATTTCTGGGCGATCTGTTGGTGTTCCGGCGTCCCCACCCGTTCTTTCACCTGATCGACATCCACCTGTCTGTCGGTAAACAAACCGTATTTTTTCTTCAGCTTCAAAATGCGTCGTACCGAACGATCGATCCGTTTTTCAGACAATTCCCCGGAACGAACCGCTTCCACGACTGTATCTGCCACTTCGATCTGCTCGTCCGCAGTTAAAGACGGGGTCAAAAGGATGATATCCGTACCTGCATCCACTGCTTTCACTGCCGCCTGGGGAACGCCGCCGAAATAGTCAGCCACACCGGCCATGGTCATGGAATCGGTGATGATCAAGCCTTCGTAACCCATCTCTTCCCGCAACAGCCCAGTCAGGATCGGCTTGGACAACGTCGCCGGCAATTCGGGCGTGTCATCCAGGGCGGGCACGTGAATATGAGCGGTCATGATGGCATCGATCCCCTCATCAATCACCCGTTGGAAAGGAAGCAGTTCCACTTCTTGCATCTCTTCCTTGCTTTTGTCGATAACCGGCAGTCCCAGATGGGAGTCCACATCCGTGTCACCGTGACCTGGAAAGTGTTTGGCAGTGGCGATCACTCTGCTTTTCTGATACCCTTTCACCGCTTTGGCACCTAGATCCGCCACCAATTTGGGATTCTCCCCATAGGACCGGACGCCGATCACTGGATTGTCCGGATTGACGTTGACATCGAGTACCGGAGCCAGGTTCATATTGATCCCCACAGCCTTCAATTCTTTCGCTGTCAGCTGCGCCGCCCTTTGGGCATCGGCTGATTTTCGGCCCGCCCCGAGGGCCATATTCCCCGGCAATTCCGTAGCTCCCGTTGTCATCCGGGCGACCACGCCCCCCTCCTGATCGGTGGAGATGATCAAGGGCAGTCCGAGTCGGGTGGTGGAAGCGATTTTTTGCAGACCGTTGGTCAGCCGGGCCGTCTGCTCCGGTGTCACCACATTATCCGAGTAGGAAAAAAGGATGACGTTGCCTGCCTGGGCTTCCGTCAACAACCGCCGAATATCTTCCGTCGGCTCTGATCCCTCAAAACCTACCATCATCATCTGACCCACTTTTTCCTCCAGGGTCATTCCCTTTAAGATTTTGTTCACGTTGACTTTTGGCCCTTTCCCCTCGTTGACCGCTCCCGCCGGGGTGGTAAACCCGATCACGATCAACACCAGAACCATCACCCACACCACCATCTTTCCAACCCTCAACCTTTCCCTCTCCCTTCGCTATTGATTGTTTCGCCCTGCATCTATTATTCTAAGTTTATTAATAACTATTTGAAAGTACCTAATTTTCCATCCCCTGTATTTATGGAGGTGTGAACGTGTCCCTACCCCATTATGCAGCTTACAAACGTTGGGCGGCATCACTGTCCAAGCCCTTTGCCTTCCTCGATCTGAATCTCTTCCATGAAAACATTCAAAGCATCCGCGAGGCAGCCGGCGGTAAACGAATCCGTCTCGCCAGCAAATCCTTGCGCAGTGTTCCTGTGCTCCGACATATCCTGAATTCAGGCGATCCCTTTCATGGCGTGATGTGCTACACAGGAGAGGAAGCTCTCTTTTTGGCCGAGAAGGGGCTGGATGATCTGTTGGTCGCTTACCCCGTCTGGAATGCGGATACGATCCGAGCCATCGCCGTCGCGGTAAAAAAGGGCGTCTCTCTTACGCTGATGGTGGATTGCAAGGAGCATGTGGATCGCATCGACGCCATCGCCCGGGAGGAACAGACCGTGCTTCCCCTCTGTCTCGACATCGACCTCGCCCTCTCTTTGCCCGGACTCCATTTTGGCGTCTACCGCTCTCCCCTCTCAAGCCTGGATGCTTTTTTGGCACTGGCAGAGCACATCCGGCAATCCCATTCCGTTCAGCTGGACGGGGTGATGGGTTATGAGGCACAGGTGGCTGGTGTAGGAGATCGAACACCGGGACAACCCATGAGAAACGGACTCATTCGCCTGTTAAAAGGCCGCTCCATCCAACGGGCAGCCCGACGACGCCAAGAATGGATCGCCGCTCTCCGCAGCCAGGGACATTCCCTTCGCTTCGTCAACGGCGGAGGCACCGGAAGCCTTCGCGAAACGGCGCGAGAGGAAACGGTGACCGAGGTGACGGTAGGGTCCGGCTTCTACTCGCCAGCACTGTTTGATCATTACCGTTCCTTCCGCTATCGACCCGCTGCTGGCTTCGTCCTGGAGGTGACCCGCAAACCAAAACCCGGTCTCTACACCTGCGCCGGCGGGGGCTACATCGCCTCGGGTACACCGGGACCCGAGCGGCTGCCTCAACCCACCCTGCCCAAAGGGGCCCGTCTCACATCCCTGGAAGGGGCCGGTGAGGTGCAAACACCCATCCGGTGGGATGGATCCCCGGAATTGGAGTTGGGTGACCCTATCTTTTTTCGCCACGCCAAAGCGGGGGAGCTATGCGAACATTTCCCGGAGCTGATTGTCATCGCAGACGGAAAGATGGTGGATCGTTACCCCACCTATCGCGGAGAGGGAAGGTGCTTTTTATGAAGCGACCGCTGAGCAATTGGTCCGGTTCGGTCCGCTTTACCCCTGGAGATATCGCCCAACCCGAAACCGAAGCGGAAATCGTCGAGCTCCTCCGCCGTACCCGGACCCATAGGCGAAAGATTCGATTGATCGGCTCCGGCCATTCCTTCACCCCCTTGGTGGAAACCGATGCCACCTTGATTTCCTTGGAACGGCTCCAAGGGGTGGAAGCAGTCGATGCCACCAAACAGCTGGCTACGGTTCGGGCCGGCTCGACGCTCAAAAGCTTGAGCCAGTCCTTTCTTGAAAAAGGGTGGTCCTTTGAAAATCTAGGGGATATCAACGCCCAATCCATCGCTGGAGCCATCAGCACCGGTACCCATGGAACCGGTATTCATCTGGGCAGTCTGTCGGAGCAGGTGGTTTCCCTGACCTTGGTCACGGCGGATGGAGAGACTCTCCATTGTTCAGCAAAACAAAACGGGGACCTTTTTCAAGCCGCACGTCTCTCACTGGGCAGCCTGGGCATCTTGACTCGGGTACAACTTCGAGTCAAACCGTTGTACCAGCTGCATTATGTGAGCCAACCGCTGCCGCTAAAGGAGGTATTGAACAACCTGGATGCATATAAGGAAAACCACCGCCATTTCGAATGTTACTGGTTCCCCTATACGGACACGGTACAGGCCAAATTTCTCAATCCGACTGATTTGCTCCCGTCGAAACAGAGATGGAAGTCCATTTTCAACAAGCTGGTTCTGGAAAACGGAGTCTTTTGGCTGTTGTCGGAGGCGGCCCGACTCTTTCCCTCCCTCTCACCGCGAGTGAGCCGAATGTCGGCCCGGGGGATCCCCCGGTTTGAGGAAAAAGGAGCCGCACAATCCCTCTTCGTCACTCCCCGTCTCGTCCGCTTTCAGGAGATGGAGTATGCGATCCCTGCCAACGCCCTCCCTCCGGTGTTGGAGGAGATGAAAGCAACCATTGAGTCTCATCGGTTTCCCGTTCATTTTCCAGTGGAGATCCGTTTTGTCAAAGGAGATGACATCTGGCTCAGCCCCGCCTATCAGCAAGATTCCGCCTTTGTCGCTGTTCACATGTATAAAGGGATGCCGTATCAGGCGTATTTTTCTGCCATGGAACAAATTTTTTTGCGCTACGGAGGGCGCCCCCACTGGGGAAAAATGCACAGTCTGGAAGGTAAGGATCTAGCTCGTCGGTATCCCCGCTGGGACGATTTCCTTCGGGTCCGTCAACAGCTCGATCCCGAGGGACGCTTTCTTAACCCATATTTGAAACGGATCCTCGGGTTCGAGGAGACGCGCCACCCAGCTCCCACTCCATCATAAAACCTTGCAGGCATAACAAAAGCAGGCCGGACAGCCGGCCTGCTTCATGGATCGGTGATAATCCAGGACTGGATCTACGCTTCCACCGGCTCCAAATTTTCCGCTTCTTCCTTCGTAAAGGGACGGGAGCGGATCAGAAACCGGAGGCCCAGGGGAATCTCCAAAGAAAAGGAGGCGCCTCTCCCCTCGGTGATGTCCACTGTCAACTGGGTGTGCTGCCAATATTCAAACTGGGAACGGGACATATAAAACTCACACCCGTGGATCTCACCCAGCAACAAGTCACTCGTGCCGGTACGGAACTGCCCCTTTCGGTAACACATGGGGGAAGAGCCATCACAGCAACCGCCGCTCTGGTGAAACATCAACTCCCCATGCTCCTCCCGGAGTCGATCGATCACCTGTTTCGCCTCTTCGGTGACAAGCACGCGGGGCACCCGCGCCATAACATCCCCTCCTTTTTCGGATCAGAACAACCCGGTGGGGTTTTGATCGTAGGAGATGAGGAGGTTTTTCGTCTGCTGATAGTGTTCCAGCATCATCTTGTGGGTCTCCCGGCCGATACCCGATTGCTTGTATCCGCCGAAAGCGGCGTGGGCGGGGTACTGGTGGTAGCAGTTGACCCAGACCCGGCCGGCCTCGATTTGACGAGCGATCTGGTAGGCTTGGTGCGTATCCCGAGACCAGAGCCCAGCACCCAGCCCGTACAGGGTGTCGTTGGCGATCTCCAAAAGCTCCTTCTCATCTTTAAAGGTGGTGACCGAAACCACCGGTCCGAAGATTTCTTCCTGGAAGATCCGCATTTTATTGTTTCCTTCGAAAACGGTGGGCTGCACATAAAACCCATCCGGATATTGTTCGTTTTTAAAAGCCTGACCACCAGTCAGCACCTTGGCCCCTTCCTGTTTGCCGATATCCAGGTAGCTCATGATCTTCTCAAACTGATCCCGT
>NZ_FMZA01000005.1 GCF_900102685.1 Melghirimyces thermohalophilus | reverse complement strand
TTTTAAGACATCGTTCTCCAATTCCAGCTGACGGACATATTCATCCTTTTGCAGTGGCCTCTTTCGCCCTCCCCGGCGGTCTTGTAGCCCTTCGGATCCTTTTAACTTATATTGACGCAACCAGACCTTCAAGCGGCTCACGTCATGGATCCCCAACCTTTCGGCTACCTCCCGTTTGGTTACACCCTGCAGTCTCATTTGAACGGTTTGCATCTTCAGTGAAAAGGGATAATGCCTGAACTTCTGTCCTTTTTTCGCCATGAAAACACCCCTTAAAAGTAGTTCCGTTCACAGGGGGTTTTTCCTGTGTCTACTTTAAGGGGTGCACATCACAGTTGTGCGGGGAGTTTTTCTGTGGATAGACCCTGTCGAGTGGGAGAGGCACCACACATTAACGGTGAGATGAGATGGCCCCGGAGAAACGGTAATCGTAGCATTCATGGTACAACTGGATGATCTCCTCCTGGGTAGGTACCACCGGATGGTTACCGGGACTGCCGCTGTCGATGGCATCCTGGGCCATTTTTTCTAGGTGGGATTCAAAGGAGTGCGGATCGATTCCCCAATTGGCCATATTGGGAATATTCAGTTCCAGGCAGAGCCGCTTCACTTCTGCGACAGCTGTATGGGCCGCCTCCTCTTCCGTAAGCGCGTTCCCATCTTCCCGGAAAATACGGCCGATGTCGGCCAAGTTGCGCCGATACGCTTCATTCTTAAACTCCAACACCGCCGGCAGCAGCATGGCGTTGGACACTCCATGAGGTACGTGGAATACAGCACCGATGGGACGGGACATGCCGTGAACCAGACAGACCGAAGCATTGGAGAAAGCGATGCCTGCCTCCATCGCTGCCAGCGACATCTGTTCCCGGGCTTCCAGGTCCTTACCATCCTTGTACGCCCGTCGCAGGTACCGGTAGATTCGATCGATCGCTGATCGAGCATGGCTGTCTGTCAAAGGATGAGCCCGGCGGGAGATATACGCTTCCACCGCATGACAGAGTGCATCCACCCCGGTCGACGCCGTTACATGCGGAGGCGAGGAGACGGTCAACACCGGATCCACTATTGCCACCGCAGGGGTTAAGGCGGGATGTTTCACCATCAATTTCACATCGGTGGCCGTTTGGGTGATCACGGTGACATCGGTCACCTCCGACCCGGTTCCCGCCGTGGTCGGAATGGCGATGAGAGGGACCGATGGCTGCTGCACCACTTTTTTACCACCCACATATTGGCTGATATCCCCACCATTAGCAGCGAGAATGGCTACCGCCTTGCCTGTGTCGATACAACTGCCGCCGCCGAGGGAGACAATCACATCACATTGTTCCCTTTGAAACTGCTCCAGCGCTTCCGCCACATGCCGATCCGTCGGCTCCGAATCGACTCCCAGATAGGACCCATGGGGCCGACCGGCTTGCTGAAGAAATTGTCGACATCGATCCACATATCCGATTCTTTCCATCACCGGATCGCTGATCACCAACGCTTTCCGCCCCAGAGCCGCCACCTTTTCCCCTACTTGGGTGAAAGCGTCACGTCCGTACAACACCTCAGATGGAACCCGAAATATGGCAGTTCCTTTCAAATCGCTTTCCTCCCCCTAAATATGGCCGGGCACCCTTATAATAAGAAACTGGAGCGCCAAAACCGACCACCATTCGGATTATTCGGTACATTCCGATTATAGAAAGCCCAGACAGCTTCATTTACAACGCTGCAGAAGTGCTGTAAAAAGCGAGCGGCACACTTGCTCGGATCAAAACGAAGCAAGACCCTACCCACTCTGATCGAAGGACTCCATGTTGTTCGATCAATGATGACGCGTCATTTTCCCGAATCCATCTGCTTCACCCTGATTCCCCCTTTTAGTACCTGGTATCAAGCTTCGATATTAAAAAAACAAAACCCTATCAGTTGACAAAAAAAATCAGTTGATCCCTGTAAAAAGCCATAACTGATACGAGCCGAGTCCACCCTATCTCTTGGAGGACTCCGTTTGGACCGGATTTTCTCTGTAGGTGATCCAGTCGCTCCAGCTGCCGGCGTAAAGGCGAGCGCCTCGGTGACCGGCGGCGTGGAGGGCAAGGAGATTGGCACAGGCGGTGACACCGGACCCGCAGTAAACGATGGGAGCTTCGTCTTCGAAGGCGAAGGCCCACTCTTTTTTCAGCTCCTCTACACTCTTCCAGCTTCCATCCTCTTTCAGGTTCTCCTTCCAGAAGCGGTTGACCGCCCCCGGGATGTGACCGGCCTTGGCGTCGATCGGCTCGACCCGGCCGGCAAAGCGATCGGGATCCCGGGAGTCGATCAGAAGACCGACGTGTTTTTTCACCTCATCGACACCTACTAGCATCTCCGACTCGATCCGGGGCCGAAAGCGAACTGGCAGCGGCTGGGGCATGTCGGCGGTAACGGGATACCCTTTCTCGACCCACCCCTGATATCCCCCATCCAGCACGGCCACCTCGGGATGTCCCAGATAATGGAGCATCCACCAGAGTCGGGCGGCCATCGCTCCTCCCTGAGCATCATAAGCGATCACCAGCTTAGATTCATCAATTCCCCTTCGTCCCAACGTTTCCGCAAAAGCCTCCCTATCAGGCAGCGGATGTCGTCCTCCATGTTTTCCTACAGGCCCTGACAGGTCTTTCTCCAGATCCAGGTAGCGAGCTCCGGGGAGGTGGCTTTGCCGATAGGCTCTCTCCCCTGCCTCGGGGTCCGCCAGTTCAAACCGACAGTCCACCACCACCAACTCAGGATCCTCCCGATGTTCAAATAACCAATCCGGTGTCACCAGCGGTCGCGTTTCCAAACTGCGAGCCTCCTATTTCTTCTTTAATAAAGTCCGTTTAAAACGTAACCGGTCGCTGCCGCCAGCAAGGCGGCCAGCCAGCCGGTCACCAACAGCACCCGGACCGAAGCTTCGATATGTTCCGCCTGTTTCTCCACCAACGGGTCCCCTAACAAGGCCCGGCGGGAGATCTGTCCCCGATACCGATTCACCCCGCCCAACTGGATCCCCAGGCCCCCAGCCATCAGGGATTCGGCGATTCCACTGTTGGGGCTGGGGTGCTTTGCAGCATCCCGCCGGCAAATCCGCCACCCCCGTCCCGGTTTGTATCCCGTCCATCCGAACGCCAGCAGCATGATCGGGACGGTGAGCCGGGCCGGAATCCAGTTGGCCAGATCGTCCAGCCGGGCTGAAGCCCACCCCAGGTGAAGATACCGCTCATCCCGATACCCCACCATGGAATCCAGGGTATTGACGGCTCGGTAGGCTAAGGCCAGCGGCGCCCCTCCGAGGGCGGCGAAAAAAAGGGGGGAGGTGACGGCATCGACAATGTTTTCCGCCACGGTCTCCACGGTCCCTCGCACCACCTCCGGCTGGTCCAGCTGCTCCGTATCCCGTCCCACCACCATAGACAATTCCTTACGGGCTTGCATTAGATCCCCTTCCCGCAGCCATCGAAAAATTGAAAGCGCCGCATCGGCCAGACCGCGGGTGGCGATGGTGGTGGAGATCAACCAGATTTCCAGCAGGAAGGCTCCCCACCGAGATACCGCCTCCACTCCCACCAGGAGCAGGGTGGAGATGAGATAAACAGAACCAACCACGATCAACGGCAAGAGGCAGCCCAACAGGCGAACCCAACCCTTATGCGACCATTTCTCCGCCCGCGGACGCAAAACCTGTTCCATCCGGGAAATCATCCAACCCATCCCCACCACCGGATGGGGCAGCTGGCGGGGATCCCCCAGAATCCGGTCGGTCAGAAAAGCCAACAAGAGGGACAAGGAACCCATCACCACGATTCCCCCTCTTTCAGCAGCCGTTCCCGCATCAAAGCCTCCCGAACAGCTTCAAAGACCGCCTGACCCGCCGCCTGACCCAGGGGGCTGGCCGTGCCGGCGTAAACATGGCGATACCCCCGGCGCGGTTTTTGGGTAGAGGCGATCACTACCGCATCTGTTGTCGTTCCTGTAGCGATGCGCCCTTGCCCATCTCTGATTGACAGTTCCTGCATCGCGGCGACTTTACCCTCGGTGACCGTGATGACAGCATTTATCATCGCTTCCTCTGTTACCCATCCGTCCACCGCTAGGATGATATTGATCGTTCCAGGGGTCGGCTGGGTGTAAACGGGCCCCGACGCTCCGGCTCTGGCGGCGTTGCCTGCGCCGGCTGTGACGATGGCGGCGACGTGAACATGGCTC
Organism: Melghirimyces thermohalophilus; assembly: GCF_900102685.1. Classification (GTDB taxonomy): domain Bacteria; phylum Bacillota; class Bacilli; order Thermoactinomycetales; family DSM-45169; genus Melghirimyces; species Melghirimyces thermohalophilus. Next base: position 184,645 of record NZ_FMZA01000005.1, on the reverse strand, counting down.
GACTTCCGCTCCACCACCGCCACCTGTTCCACCCAGACAGCTGTCAACATCCCTACCGTCTCCATTGGATCCAGTCCCTGTTTTTCCATCCAGTGCTGGGTCTCGGCGATCGGATCCGCTTCGTAATAATTCTTATCCACATGCCGGTTGACGATGGTTCGGGTTTCTCGCCGCCCCCCGCCCACCGGTGCACTGGACAAGACCGCCAGCGGTGTCGGGGAGTGAAGCGTCAAATGACTTTTTTTCACCTTAAGCACCGGCCCCTGGGGGCCAAAAAGCCGACGGGTGGTATTTTGTTGCAACGATCGTTCTCCTTCCTCTTTCGGATCGATCTCTGTTACAGGGCCGGTTGATCCGGGATCATCTTGTTCTCTATCTTTCAATATAAAACAGTTCTCCCCTTTTGAAAAATAGAAAGCCACCTCCCACCTATCGGGAGATGGCTCCTATAAAAGAGACTTATTTCTTCTGTTTCCTGGACTCTTTTTCATACTGCTTGGAAAGTTTTTTTCGACCTTCCTCCACATCGATATCGGTCAGTTCCCCACTCTGTTCATAGGCAAACTGGATACTACTGTTGATGTTTTCTTCATTGAACTCTTTTGACGTCTTGTCCCTGTCCATGAATATGCCCCCTTTCCGTGAGTAGCATGCCTGACTGAGAGGGATTTATACGGGAAGATTGGATACGCTACAAGTAGACACCGATCTGGAGAGGAAGGGATGGAACATGGCCAAAGAAGGACAAGGAGCGAAAGAAAACGATGGGATTCCCCGTCCGAGCCAACCGGTGGACGATAAACACGCCATGAAAGCCGACCGTAGCGAGCGAGGCACCAATCAGCGAATCACCGAGAAGGATGCCAACCACCGCACATAAACAGATCAAGCGTGACCCCTTCTTTCGGTTGAGGGAGGGGATTTTTTATTTAAACTTAAGGACCCTGCATCGGCAGGGTCCTTCGATCAGGAGCGCTTTTTCAGACCTCGAATATCCATCTCACCCGGCGGCAGCTGATCCTCTTCCACCCGGTGCGGGCGGCGGGTTACCCGGGTTTTTTGCTGCTCTGGAATCGCTGTTAGCGACCCTTCCATATCCGGACCCATATAAGCTTTGGTATCCGGATTCGGCTCCTTGTCTGCCATCGGCTTCACCCTCCTTCTGCACTTACAGGGTGTGCCGCTTCTGTCATCTGTATTCCAAGGATCACCCCCAGGGGGTTCATGGACCGTCAGGTTAATCTTTCAGGGCTGTTCCCGCCAGCGATTCCCCTCCCACTTCACGGATAACACATCCCCGTGGGGGATCGACCGATCCCAGAAGGAAGCGGGATCTTGCTTCAGATAGCGGGAGATGAACCAACGGAGGGGACCGCCGTGGGTGACGGCAATCACCCGCATCTCTGTTCCGGCATGTCGCAAGATCTCATGTAACCACCGGTCCAGACGGGATCCCATCTGGGTCATCGTTTCTCCTCCCGGCGGCGACCGGCGAACGGGATCCGACAGCCACCGATGCAAGGCTTGCGGATTTTGCGAATAGATCTCCCCGTAAGTCAAGCCCTCCCATTCTCCGAAGGAGAGTTCCCGCAACAGAGGCGTCACCTGCATCGTCGCCGTCGACAGCTGCCGGAGGAGGGGTTCCGCCGTCTGGCGCGCGCGCAACAAGTCACTGGCAACCACCTGTGCCACCGGCTCAACAACAGCGAGGCGGGCAGCTGCCGCCTCGGCCTGGCAGCGGCCCTTTTCGTTTAAAGGGGGATCCAGATGGCCGCAGTAGCGACGCTGCCGATTGGGATTCGTCTCTCCGTGACGCAGCCAGATCAACTTCATACAAGCAACCACAACAAGAGCAGCAAGCCCTCGGTACCCTCCACCAGCGCGCCGTAAGCATCACCGGTAAAACCTCCGATCCGCCGCTGGATCATCCGGCCGAACCACCAGAGGAACAACAGCCCGACTATGGGGAATAAGACCCCTGTCCACCCCGACACTACTCCGACCAGGACCACCGTCAACAACGTCGCCAGGAACCAGGAGACCCCGGTCAGCCCATCCCGCAAGCCTGTGCCGATTCCATCCCGACTGATGTAGGGATAATAGCAAATCGCCGCCACCAAGACCCACCGGGCGACGACAGGGACGATCAACAACGGGACCCACAGCGAACCGGGGACAGAGGCCAGCGCTGCCCCTTTCAGCAACAGCAGCAAGAGACAGGTCAACACCCCCATCGCTCCTACCCGACTATCCTTCATGATCCCCAGGGTCTGCTCCGGATCCCGGTTGGCTCCCAGGCCATCGGCGGTATCCATCAGCCCATCCAGGTGGAGGCCACCGGTTAGCCACACCCAGAAGACCAACAACAGCACACTGCCAACCTCCGGTGGAAAATGATCCGCCACCAACAGCTGGAAGAGTATGAGAGCACTTCCGATCACCCATCCGACCGCCGGATAATAGGCGGCGCTGCAGGACCAATCGTTAAAATCGGTCCGCCGGGGCACGGGAAAGCGGGTCAGAAAAGAGAGGGCGACAAAAAAGGCATTCATCCTTTCACCTTCCAAGGGATCCCGGAGATCACCATCCAGACCTGATCTGCCTGTTCCGCCGCCCGTTGATTGACACATCCCAGCACATCTTGGAAAAGACGCCCCATCGGGTTCATCGATACGCCGCCGAGACCAACTTCAGAGGTGACCAGGATCGCCTCCTGCTCCTGCAACCGGTTCATCATCTCTAAAACCTCCTGCTCCATTTCCGCTTCCAAAGAGCTTTTAACTGGGGCGGAGTCCTCCATCACCCGGTTGGCCACCCAAGTGGACAAACAGTCGATGAGCACCCCGTCATAGTCGGCCGCCTGATGGAGGGCATCGGCCAAAGCATAAGGCTCCTCAGCTAACCCCCAGTTCCCGGGGCGCCGTTCTCGATGGCGGGCGATCCGCCGTTCCATTTCCCCGTCGCCGGCGACCCCGGTAGCCACATACAACACCTGCTCTCCCATCTCGTGCGCCAGCCTTTCGGCAAAACGGCTCTTCCCGGAACGGACCCCTCCTGTGACCAGGCGGATCATGATGGAACACCCCCGGCGGGAAGGAGTGGGGTCAGAGCGGATAATAGTTGCTCATTTTCCTCTCGGCTACGGATGGCCACCCGCAGGTAACGGTCATCCAGTCCGGGATAGGTGGAACCGTCCCGGATCAAGATACCCTTTGCCCCCAGCCTCTCCTGCAGCCACCGGGAGGAAATCCCCTCCATCGCTGCTCTTTTTTCCAGGCGAAGGAGGAGGTAATTGGCCTCGCCTGCAAGCACTTCCACACCAGGAAGGGAGCGCAATTGGTGGGTGAGATACCTCTTTTCCTCCACCAACCAAGCCCAGGTCTCCGCTTCAAAACCCGTCTTTTTTAGAGCGGCCACCCCGGCTAACTGCGCCCAGGCATTGACACTCCAGGGAATCTGCCACCGTCTCATCGCCTCGATCCAGTCGGCGGAGGCGACCACGAAGCCCAAACGAAGTCCCGGAATGGCATAAAACTTGGTCATGGACCGAAACAGAAGCGTGGTGGGAAAAGCCTCCAAGTGAGGAAGGAGGGTGGTCGCCTCCTCAGCGGGGATAAAATCCAAAAAAGCTTCGTCCACAGCCAGCACCGTATCCCAACGGGCCGCCTCTTCCGCGGCGGCGACCAGATCTTCATAGGGAAGGCGAGTGCCTGTGGGATTGTTAGGATGTCCGATCCAAGCTAAATCCACCTCTCGAATCCAGGCCAACAGCGACTCCCGCTCGGGAAGAAACCCCTTTTCCCACCGGGTTTTTAGAGGAATCACCTCTAGCTTCCGCTTGCGCGCCGCCGCTTCGTATTCGGAAAAAGAAGGATGGATCACGCCGACGACGCGGGGCTCCGCCACGGTATGGATGAGGTCGATCAACTCCGCGGCTCCATTACCGGGCAGCACCTGCTCCGGCGACACACCCAGCCACTGTGCCAGTACTTGAGTCAGCCGACGACAGACGGGATCGGGATAAGCGGTCAATGTCGGCGTCCCCGGCTCCTGCAAAGCCCGCTTCAGCTCTTCCACCACCCCTGGAGGCGGGCCGAGAGGGTTGATATTGGCACTAAAATCCACAAAGGAATCCGCCTCCCGACCAAACCGCTCCTGTGCCGTCTGTCGGTCACCACCGTGTCCGTACTGTTCCAATCCTGCTGCCATTCCATCACAACCTTTCGCAAACCGATTCCAAATTGATATTCAGGCTTACTCCATGCCCAGCTCCGCAAAGGTGGCCATCTCCCTGGCTGTGGCCACCGCCGCGTCAAAAAGAGGAAAAGCGAGCACCGCCCCGCTTCCCTCCCCCAGTCGCATACCGGCGCTGATCAGAGGGCGCATGTCCAAAGCCTCCAGCAAGAGGGCATGACCAGGCTCTGCCGACTGGTGGGAGGCAAACAGATAAGAGCGTACCCTGGGTTCCATTCGGACCGCCGCCAAGGCAGCCGCCGTGGTGATCAGACCGTCCAACACCACCGGTAGACGAAGATGGGACGCTTCCAACATAAACCCGGCCATAGCCGCCAATTCCAGGCCGCCCACCTTGGTCAACACATCCAGCGGATCCCGTGGATCCGGCCGATTCACCTGAAGACTGCGGGTGATCACCTCCCCTTTTCGACGCACCCCTTCTTCATCTAAACCCGTTCCGCGGCCGATCAACCGCCGGACCGGTTTTCCTGTTAAGCAGGCAGCCACTGCCGAGGCAGAGGTGGTGTTGCCGATCCCCATCTCCCCCACCGCCGTCAACTGTAAGCCGGCTCCCTTCCAGCTGCTGGCCAGATCCGCCCCCGCCTGAAGCGCTTCCTCCGCTTCCTGCCGGGTCATCGCCGGCCCTTGTGCCATATTGGCTGTGCCGGAGCGCACTTTTCGCTCCAGCACCCCTTCCGGCGGCTTCGGCAAACGACTGCCCACGTCAACCACGGCCACTTCAGACTGAAAGCGTTGGGCCAACACATTGACCGCCGCTTTCCCCCGGCTGAAATTGCCGATCATGAGACCCGTCACCTCGGCGGGATAGGCGCTGACCCCCTCCACGGTTACGCCATGATCGGCACAAAAGATCGCCACGCCTTTTTTGCTGATATCGGAAAACACCTGGCCGGTGATACCCGCCAGTCGAACCACAAGCTCCTCCAGGTCCCCCAGGGCGCCTGTCGGTTTCGTCAATTGATCCACGTGTTTTCGCGCCTTCTCTTCCATCTGGGTGTCGACAGGTGGAATTCGCCACTGTTTCCGTTGGTGCTGCTGCAACCGGATCTCCCTTTCTCCATATACATTCACCTACCATGATACCGCTCACGGTGTCGGATGGACAGATGGTTGACAAGGGTGGAGGAGAGAATTTTCGCAATAACCGTCCCAATTATAAATCCTTTCGGAAAACATAGCTGACCCGACGATAATATAAAAAAGGGGATGGTACGAGTATATACCCGTGCCCCATCCTGGGGAAGACCTCCATGCTCTCCCATGATGAGAAGGCGATCAGGTGGGCACCCTGATGCTAAGAAACAGTTGGTGAAAGGGAGAACAATTGGCATGCTCACATGGCTCAAAAAAGGAAACCGCTCCGCGGCTACGGCAGCGGCAGGAAATTTCATCATCGCCCTATCTAAGGGAATCGCCGCTTTCGTCAGCGGCAGCGGTTCGATGTTGGCCACAACCGTTCATTCCGTGGCCGATACACTCAACCAGCTCTTCGTTTTTTTCGGCAGCATCCTCGCCGAGAAAGAACCTACCCGGCGTTTCCCCGCCGGTTTTGGCCGGACGGTCAATCTGTTTGTGCTGATCGCGGTGATGATCATCGGCATCATGGCTTATGAAACCATCAAGGAAGGGTGGAATCTGATTCAAAATCCCCACCCCTCGGAACATATTCTGATCAATGCCTCTGTCCTGGTGATCGCAATTTTGATCGACGGCTATGTCCTTTGGAAAGCGATGAAGGAAATTGTGCGCGAAGCCCGGGAAGAGGCGTCGGGGTTGGGAATCATCAAAAGCTCCATCACCCATGTGGGGCTGGCTTCTCCCCCCACTCGCCTCGTCTTTTATGAAGACATCATCGCCACCCTCAGCTCCCTGTTGGCCCTGATCGCCGTTCTCGTCTCCTCCTGGACCGGCATCTACATGCTGGACGGTCTCGGCGCCATCATCATCGGGATTTTGTTAACCGGCATCGCCATCAAGATCGGATATGAAAACACCGTCGGGCTGATCGGAGTCGCCGCCCCTAAGATGATCCAGGAGCGGGTGGCCCACATCATTCTGGATGATCCCGACGTGGTGGATATTCATCGGATGCGCATCCTGCAGGAAGGCCGACAGTATCACGTGGAAAGTTACATCGAACTTCGCAAGGGCTTGTCTCTCGCGGCAGCCGATGATATCAAATTTCGCGTGATGGAAAAGGTGTTGAATGATCCTGATATCGACGATGTCACCATGGGCATCCTCGAATCCGACGGAAAACGGGACTGGACAAAAGAAAAAAACTGAATCCCCTATACTTATTCCGCGACGATCTCATCAATGGACACCGCATAGATCCGGCTGTCCTGACTGGGAACGATCAGGTGATCACCCAGGATGACCGGGCCGACAGGTGCCAGATTGCCGCCAAGGGTAATGCGATCACACGCCCTTCGGTATCGCTGGTTAACACCGGATTATTCTCTTTATTCAAACGGTCCACTCTTCCGCACCAATGGCAATTTGCTCGGATGTCCAGTCAGTCCCTTGTCCACATCCAACAACGAAATTAGACAGGATCACCCCGAGGTACTTTTTCACAGTTCATCCCTTTCCTTCATCTAACCCCCTTTATCCCTTTTTCCAGATGCGATCATCCTTCCTGCAACAGAAGGGATCCGCTGCTCCGGTGTCGAATGGGAGTAAAACCATAGGGCAAGGGGGATAAATCTCGTGCAGATTCGAAAGGCCATCCTGAATGATGTTCCGGGAATCGCCAAGGTTCATGTGGACAGCTGGAAAAGCACCTATCGCGGCATCGTCCCCGACGATGTTCTCGATCACCTTTCATACGAGGAGAAGAGAAAGCTGTGGACTCCATTGATCCAAAGCGGGCAAAGCCGGATCGCCGTGGCGGAAACCCCTGCCGGTAAGATCGTCGGTTTTGCCAGCGGCGGCCCGATACGGAACCGCTTATCTTCCTATCAAGAGGAATTATACGCCATTTATATCTTGCCGGACTATCAACAACAGGGGATCGGACAACGGCTGGTGCGGGAAGTATCCCCTCCGGATCAATGTCTGGGTGCTGGCGGACAATCCCGCCTGTCGGTTTTATGAGCGGTTGGGCGGGACGAAAATCGGAACCGAGACGATCACCATCGGCGGCATCCCCTTGGAGGCGGTCGCCTACGGGATACCCGGCCGATTATAACCGAAAAAGCCCGCCAACAGGCCGGGCTTTTTGTTTATTTCCGGGTTCCCCTCGGTCAACCCTTCTTACGTCTTTCTCGCTTCCGATGATTCCATGTACATGAGCGGACAAGTGCTCCACTCCAACGGGGGGACGATCACAGGGAGTTAACTCTATCCCTCATTCCCTCTCCATCCATAACAGGCGTAACTCAACAGCGAATAGAGGACCGCCTTGCCCCAGTTCCCCCAGCGGGCGGAAGCCGCCCGGTCCATCAACCGCCGGCCGATCCGGTAGGTGGTCAGGGAGGCGAGGATAAACACGACGAACGCCAGAACCATAAAAAAGACGCCGAGCAGGATCGTCTGCAGGGTTATAAACGTGCTTCCATGGACAAAAAAATAAAACCGCCTCTGCCTGATATTACGAGAGACGGTTTTAACCAGTTACAGGACCAGCTGCCGCTGATCCGCCTGCTTGAGCAGGGACTGCCATTTCTCTTGTTCTTCATCGCTCAGGGGAGTCGCTTTCATATAGAGGAGAGCATAAATACCATCATCGGTACTGAAACAGCGGATGTAACCGTAAAAGCTACCGTTCTGGGGATCATCGGAAAGTGCGATCTCCACCAGCATGTTTTTCTCGTTCTGAGCGAGGGGGTTCCAAGTGATCTCGCCACCCTGACTCTCCTCTTCCATTCCTTGCTTCAAAACTTCAGCCGCCTGGGCCACCGTCAGCTGCTGATGAAGCCCTTTGAAGAAGTGAACACCTAACAGCTCCCTGCTGACTTCGCTAGGCTGTCCCTCCGGCGTAAATTCTGTGTATTCGTGGTTGGGCTCCAGCTGTTCGGTGCCCACCTTTTGCCAGTTTCGATCATCCACCATCAGGGTGATATTGCTGGCCTCCAATTGATTGTCGTCGGTGCCTCCCCCGCTGTCCCGATTATTCGGTGGGACAGCTTCCGGTTCTTCTTCAGTATCCGGATTCGGATCCACTTCCCGGGAGTCCTCATCGGCCACCTGTTTTTCCTGTACTTGCTCTATCTGTCCCTGGTTGGCTTCCACCCATTGTTTGGCGGCCAGTGAACAGCCGCTGGTCATGATCAACGCCGTGATCGCCAGCAAAGCCGTCAGCCCTTTCAACGGCAATGACAACACCTCTTTGGACAAATATAAATATTTTACCAACTCCTATTTTATGAGATGATTACCTCATCGTCACTAGGAAGAAGGATCTAATCACCCTGAAGTAAAAAAAGCCGCCACCTGCGGGTGACGGCTTTTGGGGGAAATTTTTTTTGCTTACTTGGCCGATGTAAACTGTGCCTCTTCCGTAGAACCTTTCAGGGCGGTGGTAGAAGAAGTTCCGCCGGAGATGGTCATGGAGACGGCGTCGAAGTAGCCGGTACCCACTTCCCGCTGGTGACGGGTGGCGCTGTAACCTTTCGCTTCGTTGGCAAACTCCCGCTGTTGCAGTTGAGAGTAAGCCGCCATTCCCTCATCCTTATAGGCGTTGGCCAGCTCGAACATGCTGTTGTTGAGGGTATGAAATCCAGCCAGGGTGATGAATTGGAATTTGTAGCCCATGTCGCCCAGTTCATTCTGGAAGCGTGCGATGGTATCATCATCCAGGTGCTTCTTCCAGTTGAAGGAGGGCGAGCAGTTGTAGGCCAACATTTTGCCCGGGTATTCGGCGTGGATCGCCTCCGCGAATTGACGGGCCTCATCCAGATCCGGTGTGGAGGTCTCACACCAGATGAGGTCGGCGTAGGGTGCGTAGGCCAGACCCCGGGCAATCGCCGTTTCAATCCCATTCTTCTGCCGGAAGAAGCCTTCCGAAGTCCGCTCGCCGGTGAGGAATTGATGATCCCGGGGATCCACGTCGCTGGTCACCATATCCGCAGCGTTAGCATCGGTGCGGGCAATCAGAATCGTGGGCACACCCATCACGTCGGCGGCCAGGCGGGCGGAAATCAGGTTGCGAATGGCATGGGAGGTGGGCAGCAACACTTTTCCGCCCAAGTGACCGCATTTTTTCTCGGAGGCCAGCTGGTCCTCAAAGTGTACCCCGGCGGCTCCCGCCTCGATCATGGCTTTCATCAGTTCAAACACGTTCAACGTACCGCCAAAGCCGGCTTCCGCATCAGCTACGATCGGGGCAAACCAGTCGCGCTGGGCGCCTCCTTCGGCATGCTCCACTTGGTCTGCCCGCTGGAGCGCCTGGTTGATCCGCTTCACCACGTGGGGCACGCTGTTGGCCGGATAAAGGCTCTGGTCCGGATACATTTGCCCCGCCAGGTTGGCGTCAGCGGCCACCTGCCAACCGGAGAGGTAAATGGCCTTGAGGCCGGCTTTCACCTGTTGTACCGCCTGGTTCCCTGTCAGGGCACCCAAGGCTTTGATATGGTGCTCCTCCTGAAGGGAGTTCCACAGCCGCTCGGCACCGCGCCGGGCCAAGGTGTACTCAATCTGGAGGGAACCGCGCAGCTTCAACACGTCTTCCGGTGTGTAGGGGCGTTCGATCCCTTGCCAGCGCGGATCATTATCCCAGGATTCCTGCAGTCGCTTCGCTTCTTCTTGGTTGCTCATTCTCCATCTCTCCCTTAATATGATTGTTAAAATTTTGTTTACAACCGCTCGTAGCCGGGCAGGGTCAGGAATTCCTCAAACTCGTCAGCCACTGTCAGTTCATCAAACAACTCTTTGGCTTCTTGGAACCGGCCGACAGAAAATCGCTCTTCGCCGATGGTTTCTTTGATTTTCGCCAGTTCTTCGTCGACAGTCTGACGGAAAAGTTCCACCGTCACTTTGCGTCCGTCTTCCAGCACCCCTTGGGGATGGCGAATCCATTGCCAAAGCTGGGCCCGGGAGATTTCCGCCGTAGCGGCGTCTTCCATCAGGTTGTTAATGCCCACTGCCCCGTAGCCCCGGAGCCAAGCTTCGATGTACTGGATGCCGACGCTAACGTTCTGGCGCAGCCCTTGTTCCGTGATGGGTCCTTCGGGAACCTCACAGAGATCCTCGGCGCTAACGTTTACATCGCCACGCTTCTTGTGGATTTGATTGGGGTGTAGCATATGTTTGTCAAATACCTCTTTGGCGACGGGGACCAATGCCGGATGGGCCACCCAGGTACCGTCATGGCCGTCGAGGGCTTCCCGCTCTTTATCCGCTCGCACTTTCGCGATCGCCTTTTCGTTGGCTTCGGGGTTGTTCCGCACCGGGATCTGGGCGGCCATTCCGCCGATGCAGTGGGCATTCCGCCGGTGGCAAGTCTTCACCGCCAGCAGGGTGTATGCCCGCATGAAGGGGACCGTCATCGTCACCAGAGAGCGATCGGGCAGAATCACTTCCGGCCGGTTGCGGAAGCGCTTGATGTAGCTGAAGATGTAGTCCCACCGACCGCAATTGAGTCCCGCCGAGTGTTTCCGCAATTCATAGAGTATTTCGTCCATTTCGAAAGCGGCGGTAATGGTTTCGATCAGCACCGTCGCCTTGATCGTGCCCTGGGCGATTTTCAATTCTTCCTGAGCGAAGACGAATACCTCATTCCACAGCCGCGCCTCCAGATGACTCTCCATCTTCGGCAGGTAAAAATAAGGTCCGGACCCTTTCTTCAGCAAGGTTTTGGCGTTATGGAAAAAGTAGAGGCCGAAGTCGAAGAGACCGCCGGGCACAGGCCGTCCGTCCACCGTCACATGCTTTTCATCCAGATGCCAGCCCCGCGGGCGAACCAGGAGCACCGCCGGCTTTTCGTTCAGCTCATACCGCTTCCCGTCAGGGTTGGTAAAGCTGATCGTTCCGTTGACAGCATCCCTCATATTGATCTGTCCCTGGATCGTGTTTTTCCAAGTAGGGGAATTGGCATCTTCAAAATCGGCCATGAAAACCTTAGCGCCGGAGTTGAGAGCATTGATCACCATCTTCCGATCGGAAGTAGGACCGGTGATCTCCACCCGACGGTCCTGCAGATCATAGGGAACCGGATCGATCGACCAAGAACTGTTCCGAATCTCTCTTGTTTCTTCCAAGAAATCCAGTCCGTTCTCTCCGTCGATTTCCTGTTGACGCTTCTCTCTGTTATGTAACAGGCGGTCCCGATCGTCTGTAAACTTCCGGGCCAGCTTCGCCACAAAGGCAAGTGCTTCCGGAGTTAAGATTTCCTTGAATTCCTCGGTCATCTTCCCCTTTACTTCCACATTTTTAGGGAAAGAGGAAGTTTGTGTGCTCACAGATGTCACTCCTTTGGCTCGGCAACTGTTCGGGGACAGTGCGTCTGATTTGCTTTGTATTATATAACAGACGATCGAAAATTGACAAGACTTTTTTCGCATTTCCCATTAAAAAGGCTGTTTTAAATATGCTCCACAAAACTAAAAACCGGCCGTAGCGGCCGGTTTTCACAACAATCACCTGTTTTTCGAAGGCTTGTCGATATAGGTCCATTTCAAGGTATACTCGGCACCGACGGGAGAGCGGTACAAGTTTTTCACGTAGGGTTTTTGCACGTAAGCCTGGCCCTCATAAAAGAGCGGCACCACTCCGGCCTGTTCTATTACAATGGATTCCGCCTTGATCAGATTCTCGTCCCGCTTCTCAGCATCGGTGTGCAAATTGGCTGTCTCAATCAGCCGATCGAAGGTTGAATCGCTCCACTGGCCGAAGTTGACATCGCTCTGGGAGTGACCGATCTCCAGGAAAGCCATGGGGTCGTTATACCTTCCGATCCAACGCACCAAGGACATTTGAAAGCGACCCTGCTGCTCCGCCTCCAGCTTCTGCTTCATCGGCCGCGGATTGATCAGAATATCGATCCCCAGCGTGTTTTGAAACTGTTCCTTCAGAAACAGAGCAATTTTCTTGCGGTCGTTATCGTTAACGTTTAATGCGATTCGGGGAGGTTTATCCATTCCTAACTCCGCCATCCCTTGGTCCAGAAGCTGACGGGCCCGTGCTGCATCATATGCAAGCTGATCCCCTGCTTGTTTACGGAAGGTCCCCTTCTGACTCCCTTGGATCGAATCGGGAACCATCCCCTGAGCGGGACGGGATCCGTTCTGTAGCACTTCCTGTACCAATTGCTCCCGATCCACAGCAAGACTGAAAGCTTTTCGAACCTTTTCATTGGAGAAAAATTTCTTCCGGGTGTTGAACAGTATCAGGAAGGTGGCGCCTCGATCCACCTGGATAAAATCCCGGTTACCTTTGAAGGCATGGACCAATTCATCACTGAGGGGAGCCATATCCACTTCCCCCGAATTGTAATCATTGGCCGCCTGCATGGAATCTGTGACGATCCGCACCTGGACCTCATCCAACTTTACATTCTCCTCATCCCAGTATTCCGGGTTTTTGACAAAACGGTAACTTTGATCGTGTTTCCAATCTTTCAACACAAAGGGGCCGTTATAAAGCAACCGGTTATCATCTTTGGCATACATCCGGCCCTGTTTTTCAATAAAATCCTTCCGCTGAGGAAAATAGGCGGCGGATGCTGTCAGAGTCAGGAAATAAGGAACCGGCTCCTCCAACTTCACACGGAGCGTCCGTTCATCGATAGCCTTCACCCCGACGGTGTCTACCGTGGTTTTTCCGGCAAAATAAGCCCGTGCGTTTTTTAAAGGAAACAGTATATAGGCGGACTCTAACTGTTTTTTCGGATCCAGCGCCCGCTTCCAGGCATACTCGAAATCCTGGGCGGTGACGGGTTCACCGTCACTCCAACGAGCATTGTCCCTGATTTTAAAGATGTATGTCTTCCGGTCATCACTTACTTGAACATCCTCGGCCATCGCCGGCTGCGGCTGTTGGTCTTTATCCAGCCGCATCAGGCCTTCCATCACGTTGTTCAACACGGTGATCGATTGCGCGTCAATCGCTTCCGCGCTGTCCAGGTTGGGAGGCTCGGCTTCGGCCGTCAGGCGTAAAACCTCTCCTCCTTCAGCGGAACCTTCTCCCCCGAGTATCCAGGGCTGGCTGCATCCGGCCAAAAGGATACCGAACACGGTTAACCATATAACGGCCAATCGAGTTAGACGTCCCAACGGTCTACCTCCTAACAATCCGTATTTTAAAAATTAACTGGAATAGGAATTTTGATTATTGGGACGGACTTATTATAAAAGACTCTTTTCGGTTTGGGAAGCGTTTTTTGCCAGAGAGGAAAATCTCCGGGAGAAACTTCCCGTCGCCATCGCTTTCGGCACAGCGACGGCTTATGCTATACTCAATTTTAGATAAATGTCGACTCCCCCATGAGATTCGATTTTTCATATAGAAAGGGTGCACTTTCAATGGAAATGATGGACGCCAATCAAATCATTAACTTCATCCGAGACAGCGAAAAGAAAACCCCAGTCAAAGTACATATCAAAGGCGATCTGGAAGGGATCGATTTCGGAAAGGAAGTCCACTCCTTCATCACCGGGAACGTCGGCGTGTTGTTCGGGGATTGGAAAGAAGTGAAACCAGTCCTGGATGCGAACCGGGATAAAATCGAAGACCTGGTGGTGGAAAATGACCGCCGCAACTCCGCTATCCCTCTCCTCGACCTGAAGGAGACGGAAGCCCGAATCGAACCTGGGGCCATCATCCGCGACCAGGTGGAAATCGGAAAAGGCGCTGTCATCATGATGGGAGCCTCTATCAATATCGGCTCGGTGATCGGAGAAGGCACGATGATCGATATGAACGTCACCGTCGGCGGTCGTGGCACTATCGGCAAGAACTGCCACATCGGAGCTGGAGCCGTCATCGCCGGTGTGATTGAACCGCCGTCAGCTAATCCGGTCATCATCGAAGATGAAGTGGTCGTTGGCGCCAATGCCGTCATCCTGGAAGGCGTCCGCATCGGCAAAGGCTCCGTCGTCGCTGCAGGGGCTGTCGTCGTAGAAGATGTACCGGAAAACAGCGTCGTGGCAGGAACCCCTGCACGAGTGATCAAGAAAAACGACGAACAGACCCGCTCCAAAACAGAAATCAAACAGGAACTCCGCCAACTCTGAATTTCAAGGGGGCCGTCCTCAGGCGGCCCTCCTTTTCTATACAAGAACAAGTGTAAAGGGGGGAGCATGTTGACCCAATGGCATGCACGGGACCAACAATACCTGATGAATACCTACAATAGGCTACCCATCGCCATCTCCCACGCCCGGGGGAACACCCTGTATGATACCGAAGGGAATGAATATCTCGATCTGTTTACAGGACTGGCCGTCAATGTGCTGGGCCACACCCATCCGGCGGTAATGGAGGAGCTGAATCGACAGGGGGGCTCGTTTCTTCATATCTCCAACAAATTTCTCAACCCCCCCGCCATCCGGTTGGCGGAACGGTTAGTCAAGCACAGCATCGACGGCAAAGTCTTTTTCGGAAACTCCGGAGCCGAAGCGACAGAGTCGGCGATCAAACTGGTGCATAAGTGGACCCAGGAGCAGGGGGAAGGGAAACGCGGGTTTGTGGTGATGAAAAAAAGCTTTCACGGCCGTACGCTGGGAGCCGTCCGCCTCACCCGCCAGCCCGGCGTCTACCAGGATTATCCTCAACCCGATCTGCCGGTTTTTGAAGTGGAACCCAATCAGCCCGAGGAGCTTCGGCGGGTGTGTGAGCAGGAGAATCCGGCGGCTATACTGGCGGAACCGATCCTGGGTTCCGGCGGTGTCCAGCCCCTCGATACTTCTTATCTGCAGGAGATGGCCCGGCTGTGCCGGGAACAGGGGCGGCTCCTCCTGATGGACGAGATTCAGACGGGAATTGGCCGGACCGGTACCCTGTTCGCTTACCAGCACGCCGGTCTGCAGCCTGATCTGATTCTGTTCGCCAAGGGCGTCGGCGGCGGTCTCCCCTTAGGCGGCATCATCGCCGGTCGCAAATTGGCCGATCTGTTCCACCCCGGTGATCACGGAACCACTTTCGCTCCCTCCCCTCTGAGTGCCGCTCTGGGGAACGCGGTGTTGGATGTGTTGTTGGAACAGGGCGGACTGGAGGAAGGACAGAAAAACGCGGACTACCTGTGGAATCACCTGCGGCGGCTTCAGAAATACCTGCCCGATGCCATCGGGGAGATACGAGGACGAGGCATGATGATCGGCATCGATACCTTCCTCACACCCGCTCAGGCCAAACAGTTGCAGCTGGATCTCTTACAGGATGGCGTGCTGGTGGATATCGCCCAACAGACCGTGATCCGGCTGTTGCCACCGCTCACCCTCACCCCTGATGAATCGGACCGGTTTGCCGACCGGCTGGAGAGGCGTTTAAAGCAGACTTTTAGTTGAAGGAGCGTAGATCCATGGGCTCATCCCTCTCATCTTATGTGGACATCCGCCGGGACCTCCACCGGATCCCGGAGCTTGGCTTCGCCGAGTTTAAAACCCAGAAATACCTTTTGGACTACCTGTCCCGCCTGCCGCAGGATCGGTTGGAGATCAAAACGTGGCGAACCGGGGTGTTGGTGAAGGTGAAGGGAACCCAACCCACCCGGATCCTCGGCTACCGGACGGATATCGACGGCTTGCCCATTCATGAGGAGACGGAATACGAATTCCGCTCGGAGCACCCTGGACAGATGCACGCCTGCGGCCATGATTTCCATATGGCGATCGCCCTGGGCATCCTCACCCACTTTGTGAACCACCCCGTCCGGGATGATCTCCTCTTTATCTTTCAGCCGGCAGAGGAGGGGCCGGGAGGAGCCTTGCCGATGCTGAAGAGCGAGGAATTCCAACAGTGGCGGCCGGAGGTTTTGTTCGGTCTGCATATCGGGCCGGATTACCCGGTGGGGACGATCGCCACCCGTCCCGGCATCCTGTTCGCCAATACATCGGAGCTGTACATCGACCTGGTCGGCACCGACGGCCACGCCTCCTTACCCCACCGGGCCAACGACATGGTAATCGCTGCCTCCCAGCTGGCGATGCAGCTGCAGACAATTATCTCCCGCAACATCGATCCCTTGGACTCGGCCATCCTCACCTTGGGGAAAGTCACCATCGGAACGAAACAAAACATCATCCCCGGCAATGCCCGTCTGGAGGGGACGATCCGCACCCTGTCCATGGAATCGATGGAACGGATCAAAAAACGCATCCGCGCCCTCGTCCGAGGCATCGAAGAAGGGTTTGCCTGCGAAGCTCACATCGACTGGGGGGCCAACTACTGCCAGGTGGAAAACGAAAAGAACCTCACCCGGGAATTCATCGATTGGGCCCGCCGGGAAACCGACGTTCAGGTGGTGGAATGCCGGGAAGCGATGGCTGGAGAAGATTTCGGCTACTTCCTGCGGGAGATCCCCGGCTGGATGTTCTGGCTGGGCGTCGACTCTCCCCACGGCCTGCACCACCCCCAAATCGATCCCAAAGAAGAAGCGATCCCAGTGGCCATCGATCTGATGATCCGCTGGCTCACCTGGAAGGCGAATCCATAAGCAGACAGCAGCAGGGTAAAACCTGCTGCCTTTTCTTTTTCGCACCTTTCGCCACTTTCTGGATCTTCGGCCTATTGTAACTGTAGAATAGTCGTGCCATTTTTACTAGCTTGGACCGTTTTGATTTGGAGATGTGTTTGAGGGTTTACCAAGATTTTTTATTGGCAACCAAAAACCCAACCCCCCCGTTTCTGGGGGGTTGGGCCAATTGAATCTTTTTATTCTTTCAGGGGCACCCCTACCTGGACGACTTGCTGGAAGGTAGGGCGGTTGACCCAGTCCATGTCGGGGGTGGTCATCACCCCGAGGGATTGTGATTGGATGCGGTCCCGGGATTTGTCGTAGACCCAGTCCTTAACCTCCGCGGAACCATACTCCTCCTGTAAATCATCCGCCGCCTGATCCAGGGCGTGCCAGAGAGCGCTGCGGCACTTTTCCAGATCTCCCTTTCCGCAGTAGGTTTGGTGCCAAGGGTCCTGCACCGGTTCATCCAACACTTGTCGCAAATCCTTGTTCAGGTGAGAGTATGCGCCTCCGATAAAGGCGGACCCCACTTTCTGGCGCGGCGAATCTTCTAAGGAGAAGGGAAGTTTCGCACCCCCCAGGGCGTCACCGAAGGCAACATCCACCAGGTGAGGAAAGGCTGCGTCGGCGATGGCCACGGCGACGGCATGATCATACTGACCGTCCCGGGGCTTCCAATCTCGTCGATGACCACCGCTTTTCACCCATTCCGCCAACCGGTCACGCATCGCCTGCAGGGTGGGGTCGCCTTCAGGGGCTTTTTCTCCCAGCACCTGCAACACCCAAGGGTACACCTCCTGTCCCTTCAGATCGACGGTAGCCGCGTCCATCATCAAGTTGACCACATCGGCCCGGGTCAGCTTCTCTCCGGAAGTGATCGCCTGTTTCACCCTTTTTTCGAGCAAGTCCGAACGGTGGGCAGACCCATAGCTAAACTCCGCATCGTTGGCCCGAAATTCGGGAGCCTGTTTGTTGTTCCAGTTGACGAGATAGCCCTTCTCCGGGTTGATCACATGGGGCTGCTGACTCGGTTGCAAAAATTTCCCCGTCCAGTCGTATTCCCCTGTCCCCCAGGTGGGCAGGTCGGGGTGAGTGCGGGGATCCCGAATCGGGGCGAGACCGGAATGCTTGTAGGCGATGTCCTCATCATCCACGTAAAACCAGTTGAAGGTGTACTCCACCCCTCGGAAGGCTTTCATAAAGGAACGGGCCCCATCCTTCATAAACGTCGGATCGTTGATCCGTTTAAAGCCCAAGGCACTGTTCAGTTCCTGGCCATAGGTGGAGCGCTGGGTGGTGATAGCCACCGGCTCTCCGTCCACT
Source organism: Melghirimyces thermohalophilus (assembly GCF_900102685.1). Classification (GTDB taxonomy): domain Bacteria; phylum Bacillota; class Bacilli; order Thermoactinomycetales; family DSM-45169; genus Melghirimyces; species Melghirimyces thermohalophilus. The sequence continues at coordinate 166,446 of NZ_FMZA01000005.1, read as the reverse complement.
GTTCCCCGGGCGTTGACTGGGCCGTAGATCGTCCGTTCCACTTTGGTATTAAAAAAGATGTTCTTCAAACCGGGTTTGGGAATGCCAGCTGCGGAAGGTTTGGCGATCTGACGATGGGTGTAGACATCCATCGATCGACACTCGCCTTTGTACCAATACCCTTGGGACTTCTCGGTGGGCTGGCCCCCGTCGGGCTCACACAGTTTTACCACCCACTGGTCCACGTTGTCCGCGCCGGAGGAGGTGGCGGACCAGGCGAAGTCCTGACCCCGGCCCATCTGGACATAGAGATTGACCCCGGCAAAGCCGACCCCCCGGGCCTTGATCCCCGGACCGCTGACATCCGTCTCCATCAGAAGCTGCGGGCTGAAGTAACCGGTTTGCGGGCCGAACACGGCGATGGGACGTCCGTCTTGGGTATGTTTTCCACTGATTAAAATGGCGTTGCTGGTCTCCTCCGGCAGCTTCAGCGGAATCTTGCCGAAGGGCCCGTCCGCCACCATTTCCGGCTTCTCCATCTGTTTGAGGGTCTGATCCACTGTCTTCAAATCCAACAGAGCCGTCGACTGCGAATCCACTTTTTTCGGCTGGTTGTAAGGGAAAGGCTTGTCCGTGGTCACCGGCGCTTCAGCATCTTCCCCGTTGCGGAAATCTTCCCAGATGGCCCGTCCCTTCTCCTTGCCGTGCTGTTGCTGGAGTTGGGAGAGCAGACGGCCACTGGCCACTTCGTTGCCGCCACCTTTACCGAAGATGCCTCCCACCAGGCTGGCGATGGCGACCGTATCTTCCGGTTTCCACTTCTTCGGCATCTGTTGCAGGGCCGGGTATTCTGCCGGCAACAGCTTTGGATGGAGGCTCGCTTTGCGGATGTAGGCGTTAACCCCTTTCGTATACGCCTTTAGATCTTCACAAGCCTCGGCTTCCTCCTCCCCCCGATCACAGACCGACTTCCATTGCCGGGTTAATTCCTCCTCTTTGTAGGGGGCTACTTTTAGCTGAGCCCGGTCCATCTCCTTATTGGCCTCACTGGCACCTAGAAACTGGCTCAGTCGGGCCCTGCCCAGATGGCGCAACACATCCATCAGAAACAGCCGATCTTCCGCCGTGACATAACCGATGGCAAACATCGTCGCTTCTCGGGTTTTTCCTTCAATATGGGGAACACCCAATCGGTCCCGATGCACGGCCACCCCCTCTGTCGGAGAATAGGAGCGCTCCGCCTCCCCCTTCAGTCCGAGGGAGGCTTCTTTGAAATACTGGGGCAGCTCTCCCTCCTTCACGCCAGGAGCAGCCTCAGCCAAAGAATCGTACATCTCGGTCTGGTCATTCACGTGTTTCGGATATTTCCCGGTCAGCTGAAACCGACCCCACTCCAGGGTATTGACTGTCCCATCCTGTCCAGGGGGCAAAATATTGAGAAAGCCTCCGGGATCAGCCGCTTGAGCTTGGGTCGATTCCATCGGACCCTCCAGCGGCAGCAGGAGCATCCCCACCCCTAGCAGCAGGCAGAGGGAAATCTTAAGGAGCGAACCGGATCTTCTCCCCCCATCACCTGAAGGGATGAACCGCTTGTAAAGGAACTCCCAACCTGTCATAGTCCTCTCCCTTTCCAGCTGAATATTTTATATTTTCAGATATAATACCATAACGAGACTTAATTGCCAATTAAAAGGAATCCCCTTTTTAACAGACCGATCGTCACCGGAAAGAGAGACAAATAGACATGTTTAAGATTAATAAAATCCAGGGGTGGGAGTGATTCAGTCCGGCTTTCGTTTTTTCGTTTAAATCTGTCAAGCCGTTCCCTTATCCCGCATCAACCTCTTCGGCTCCCGTTCCAACAGCCTGCAAATATAAAATGTTGACCACGAACAGTAACAGCTTACCGATGGCTAGGATTGTATACCGATTGAGAGCAACAAAACCCGCAGACGACTTCGATGATCTTCTCAGTCAAGAGGATATACTGGAACTGAAACAAAGCAAACGCTTTCGGACTCGTCAACCGAAACAGACGATCAACCCGTCACCTCAATACCCGCGACTCACAGCCAGCAATGGTAGCACCCCTTCCATTGATAAATCCCCGTGCGAATCACACACGGGGTCCATTGCTCTCTTAATTGGAGAAAGCCTCCCCATTTTTGTAGGTCATCTGTTCCGGATACCGAAGATCAGTGACATCATCCTGGATCTCTTGAGAAGGGGCAGACGTTGCTTTGGAGACGAAATAAACCACCAGGGCGTTGACGATGACACCAAAGATACCAACCCCGATATTGATGATCCCGAACAGGGTCCAGCCGGTGGCTTTGGAGATCAGGATGTAACCGAGGGTGACGGCCAATCCCGATATCATGCCGGCAATAGCCCCAGCGGCATTGACCCGTTTCCACCAGACCCGAGGACCAGCACGGGAAAAAAGCTGGCCGCAGCCAGGGAAAAAGCCCAGGGTACGATTTGGGTGATCACTCCAGGAGGATCCAAGGCCACCAGACCGGCGGCAATGGTGGCGACAGCGATGGAGATCCGAGCCACCTTCAACCGCTTCTGATCATCCGCTTTCTTATTGATCAATCGGAAAGTGACACACAGACAGGCGATAGTGATCGCCAAAAATCGGCCGCAAATAGCCGAGGTTTGCTTTGATTAAAGGACCACCGCTGCGAGGACACCAAAGATAAACAAGGGGATGTTGTAATGAAGGAAAGTCGGTACACAGGTGTCCCAAATGTGATGGTGCTTTCCATCTGCATTGAGTCCGGAAGTGGGACCGAGGGTGCTGTCGGAAGCGGGGGAGCCCGCATCTCCCAGTGCTCCTGCAGTGCCGATCAAGGCTGCAGTAGCCAAAGGCGAAAAACCGACCTCGGCACAGAGAGGAACATAGAGTGCGGCGATAATCGGAATGGTTCCAAAGGAAGAGCCGATACCTATGGTAACCAACAGGCCGACAAGCAGCATGACCGCAGCGATGACCAGATGACTCTCACCCAACATATTGGATGCGGAAGTAACCAGCGCCTTCACCGAGCCCGTCTCCGTCAATACATGGGCATAACCGGAAGCGATCAGCATGACAAAGGCGATCATGCCCATCATGGTAATCCCTTTGTTTACGAAATGATCACCACTTTGAAAGGGGACCACCTGGAACAAGAACATACAAATAATTCCCGTAAGAGCTCCTAATACCAAAGAGTCGGTACCCAACTGAACACCAAGAGCCGCGAGGATCGATACCAGGGTAAAAAAATGTCCTTTTGAAAAGACCAGCTGTTCATGACCATCGACTGCGTCAATCTCTGTCGCCGCCCCATCCTTCACCTGTTTCGGTTGCCTGTCTTTGCGGTAACTGATCAGTACAGCGACAAGCAATCCAAAAACCATGCCGATTCCCGGCAAGATCATCGCCTGGGTGACCGTAGAAAGGGAGACATCCATCCCGTTGGCCGTCATCTCACCTGCGATAATCTCTTGAAAAATCAAGCCAAACCCGACTGGAATCGTCATATAGGGAGCTTTCAAGCCGAAGGTTAAGGCGCTCGCCACCCCGCGTCGATCCACTTTCATCTGGTCAAACCAACGCAACAGCGGGGGAATCAGAATGGGAATAAAGGCGATATGGACCGGAATCACGTTTTGGGAGAGACAGGCCACCCCTGCAATCACAAACAGCAGTACCGATCGCTTTCCTTTCATCCGCTTTTCCAGACTGTTAACCAGGAAGCCCACAATCCCGGAATAGCCGATCATGACGGCAAAGATCCCCAACAAGATATAACTTAACGCGGTGTTGGCTTGGCCGCCCATTCCGGAAATCAACAGTTCAGTAGTTTCCGATAAGGAGCGACCCGACATCACTCCTGCCGCTTCGGCGGCGACAATCATCGCCAACAACACATGAACCCGCGATAAACTTAAACATACAAGAATCAGGACTGACACAACGACGACCCAGTCCATCAAAATCCCCCTTCGCTTGACCTACTCGATCTTAAATATATAACCACTCTATACACTTTACTATGATAAAGAACAAAAGAAAAGGGGGGATCAGCAGAAAAATGATGGAATCTGCGCACCAAAAAACCGCTGAGCCAAGATCAGCGGTTTTCATTCACCGATAAATCTTACGGTCTTTTCCGTATAACCCGCTTCGCACCTAATATAAGGAGTGACACAATGATGCCACCAATCACAATCATACTGAAAGAGATAAACATTTCACCGAGTCCAGGCACTGTTTCGTTATAGGCTATGATGGAGGGTCCATTATGTTGCATGACTACAAACCTGGTGATTTCTAAATAGGCCAAATGGAAACCAATAGCAGCCCAAAGGCTCCGCGTCCATAGACGAACCAATTGCAAGCATATCCCAAAGCATAAAATCAAAATGATATAAGGGATATTCATAATGTTTCCGGGTGCAAGTCCAACGAGCACTTGAAGCTGAGTGGCTACCAAAGGAACACATAAAAATAACAGTGTTTGAAACAGTATAGCTAACCAAGCGGAGAAACGATAACGCAAGACATCATAAAGCATTCCACGCAAAGCCAGTTCTTCCGGCAAGGCTTCATACAAAAAGGCTATTAAAACGTTTATAAGTAACGCAACAAACCAATGATCAGGGTGATACCACTGTTCAATGACGATCCAACCTTGAGAAATGGCTATGATGAAACCCAACGAAGCCAGTATAATTGCTAGAAGGAACCCAGTGATAAAGTGATATGCCCCTTTCCACAAATACACCGACTTTTTCGGTTTCATCCCAGCCATTCGATCAACATGCCTGTACAAATACAAAATTATAGGAACAACCAGTCCACTCATCACAAGACCCTGAATCAATAATTGAGGATTTCTGGATAAGCCAAACTGTTCAGCAACCGTACCAGAAAGAGAACTCAGGAACAAACTTCCGGTTATGGTTATCCAACCGGCGAAAATAAGAAGTATCCATATCCGCTTCATGTATGATTTTCCTCCTGTGAAACATTCTCGGTCTTTAGTTACCAGAATGATGTTTATATGGCTATATAAAATCCCTTTAGATGATACATCCAAAGGGGGAGGACAAACACATCAAACAAAAATCAAACCCTTGTCACAAGGAGTATTTGTGACAAGGGTTTTGAGGTTTTAACCGATTGAACCTTCCATTTCTAACTTGATCAGACGGTTCATCTCCACGGCATATTCCATCGGCAACTCTTTGGTGAAGGGTTCGATAAAGCCCATCACGATCATCTGAGTTGCTTCCTCTTCGCTAAGGCCGCGGCTCATCAGATAGAAGAGCTGCTCTTCACTCACCTTGGAAACCGTCGCTTCATGTTCCAGAGTGACATCATCGGTCTTGATTTCGTTATAAGGAATGGTGTCGGAGGTGGAGATGTCATCCAGAATCAAGGTGTCACATTCCACCTTAGCTTTAGCACCATGAGCTTTTTTACCGAAGCTGGACAATCCCCGGTAGGTAACCTTGCCGCCATGTTTACTGATCGACTTGGAAACAATCGTCGATGTGCAGTTGGGTGCGAGCGCCGTCACCTTGGCACCGGCGTCCTGGTGCTGACCCTTGCCGGCTACTGCGATGGAGAGGACATCCGCTTTGGCGCCTTCTCCTTTCATAATCACAGCGGGATACTTCATGGTCAGTTTGGAACCGATGTTGCCGTCCACCCATTCCATATGGGCGCCTTTTTCGGCGACAGCCCGCTTGGTCACCAAGTTATAAACGTTAGGCGCCCAGTTTTGGATGGTGGTATAGCGGGTACGGGCGTGATCCTTGACGATAATTTCCACCACGGCACTGTGCAGGGAGTCCGTGCTGTAAATCGGCGCCGTGCAGCCTTCGACGTAGTGAACGAAGGATTCCTCATCAGCGATGATCAGGGTCCGCTCAAACTGCCCCATATTTTGGGAGTTGATGCGGAAGTAGGCCTGCAGCGGTACTTCGCACTTGACGCCTTTAGGCACGTAGATGAAGCTGCCTCCGCTCCAGACCGCGCTGTTGAGGGCGGCGAACTTGTTATCGCTAGGCGGCACCACCGTGCCGAAGTATTCTTTCACCAGCTCGGGGTACTCTCTCACTGCCGTATCGGTATCGCAGAAGATGACCCCTTGGTCTTCCAACTCTTTCTGCATGTTTTGATAAACCACTTCTGACTCATACTGGGCAGACACACCAGCGAGAAATTTCTGCTCCGCCTCGGGAATCCCCAACCGGTCAAAGGTGCGTTTGATCTCCTCGGGTACCTCTTCCCAAGTGCGCCCTTGCCGTTCCGACGGTTTGACGTAATAGGTAATATCGTCGAAGTCCAAGTCATCCAGCTTTCCAGGAAGGATAGAGAACCACTTGGAGTTTTTGGAGCTGGGCATCGGCATCTTGAAAAACTGCTCCAGGGATTTCAACCGGAAATCCAGCATCCATTGGGGCTCATCTTTCATCCGGGAGATCTCTTCGACGACTTCCCGACTCAACCCCCGCTTCGAGCGAAAAACCGAGACGTCTTTATCATGAAATCCGTACTGATATTCCGTAGAAATATCCGGTATTTCTTTTGCCATTTGAATCCCCTCCTTTGAGGTAGGATCAGTCTTGATCCGCTGACTCCTTCGCCCCTTGTTCAAGGGCTTTCCAAGCCAAGGTGGCGCATTTGATACGGGCTGGGAACTTGGCGACACCCTGCAGGGCTTCTATATCTTCTAAGGGGAATTCCTCCGGATCGATCTCTTCCCCTTGCACCATCTCAGAAAAACGGTCCACCAGCTGCAGAGCTTTCTCGACGCTCAATCCTTTAACAGCTTCCGTCATCATCGAAGCGGAGGCCAAGCTAATCGAGCAGCCCTCACCGATAAACTTGGCTTCTTCGATCTTTCCGTCTTCGATGCGCATCTGAACAGAAATTTTATCTCCGCAGGTGGGATTGTTTAAATCGACGGTGACCGCTCCATCCTCGATCCGGCCCCGGTTTCTCGGCTTCTGATAGTGATCCATAATCACTCGTCGATACAGATCATCCAAGGACATTGCCAAAATACTCCTTCGTCTTTTGTAACCCCTGCACCAGACGGTCAATGTCCGCTTCATCATTGTAGAGGTAGAAGCTGGCCCGGGCTGTAGCCGACACATCCAACCAGCGCATCAGCGGTTGACAACAGTGATGACCGGCTCGAATCGCGATCCCTTCCGCGTCTAAGACCGTTGCCACATCGTGGGGATGCACACCATCCACGTTAAAGGTGATCAGTCCGGTCCGGTTTGTGCTCGGTCCGTAGATGGTGACACCTTCCACTTCACCCATCTTCTCCAAAGCGTAAGCGGCCAAGTGACGGTCATGGGCATCCACCTCATCCATACCGACGGTCTCCAAATAGTCGATCGCAGCTCCGAGACCGACAGCGCCGGCAATATTGGGTGTTCCTCCTTCAAATTTCCACGGGAGCTCTTTCCACGTCGATTCGTACAGATCGACGGTATCGATCATCTCGCCGCCATATTCAAAGGGTTCCATCTCGTCGAGGAGGGACTCTTTTCCATAGAGGACCCCGATTCCCGTCGGTCCTGCCATCTTGTGACCGGAAAAGGCCAAGAAGTCGCAGTCCAACTCCTGGACGTCCACTTTCATGTGGGGAACGCTCTGTGCACCATCCACCACCAGGACGCCGTTGTAGCGGTGAACCATCTCAGCCAATTCCTTCACGGGAAAGATGGTACCCAATACATTGGAGACCTGGGCGACGGACACCAGCTTTGTTCGCTCGTTGATCATCGCTTTTGCCTTATCCAGATCCAGAGTACCGTCCGGTTCCAGGGTGAAATATTTTAACTCCGCACCGGTCGCCCGAGCCGCCTGTTGCCAGGGGATCAGATTGCTGTGGTGCTCCGAGGGAGAGATCAGGATTTCGTCTCCCTCCTGCAAACGGGCCCGAGCGTAACAGGCAGCCACAATATTAAGCGCAGTGGTCGTTCCACGGGTGTAGATGATTTCCTTCACCGAACCCGCGTTGATAAAGCGGCGAATCTTTTCCCGCGCTCCTTCATAACCGTCGGTCGCCCGTGTGCCAAGGGTATGCACTCCCCGATGCACGTTGGAGTTGTTTTCTTTGTAGTATTGTTCCACCGCTTCGATCACCTGAAACGGTTTTTGCGACGTAGCGGAGCTGTCAAGATATACTAACGGGTTTCCGTTTACTTCTTGTTTCAAAATTGGAAAGTCCTTGGCGTAGCGGTTCATCAGCCCAATTTCCTTTCAATGACGTGAGTGATCTGCTCACGCAAAGATTCAAAGGGAATCGTGTCCAGCACCGGGCTGACAAAGCCGAAGATCACCAGTCGCTCCGCTTCCCGCAGGGAGAGTCCTCGGGACATCAGATAAAAGATCTGAATCGGATCGACCCGACCGACGCTGGCGGCGTGACCTGCCTGAACGTCATTTTCATCGATCAGCAAAATCGGGTTGGCATCGCCACGAGCTTCTTTGCTCAGCATCAAAACCTTTTCAGCCTGAACGCCATTGGCCTGACTGGCGCCTTTTTCGATCTTGGTAATTCCGTTCAGGATCGTCTGCGCCTGATCCTTCATCACCCCGCGGATCACCAAGTCGCTCTCTGTCGCCTTACCGTGGTGGTGAACGGCGGAGGTGATATTGGACCGTTCTTCACCGGAGCCGACAGTAATCCCTTTGATCCGGGCATTACTGCCGCTCCCCTTCATGTGCGTGGTGTTATCGGAAATGGTTCGCCCAAAGTTGAGATCGCCTACGATCCATTCCAGATCCGCATCCCGGCCAACCACCGTCCGGCGGTAAGCCACTTCCGTCGTCTGTTCTCCATGGGTGTGCAGAGAGGCGATGCGGACCCGTGCCTGATCTCCGACAAAGACTTCCACTGCCCCGTTAATCACCGCATCACTTTCTGAGTCGGAGACAAAGTTGGCAACCACGTTGAGTTCGCTCTCGTTATCCGCCACGATCAACAGGTACGGGAAGGTGCCAATTCCCTTTCCGCTGGCCCAAAACAGCGCCTGGAAGGGAAGGTCGACGGTCACATTTCGGGGAACATACAGGAATGCCCCACCGCTGACTAGCGCCGTGTGAAGCGCCGCCAGCTTATGCTCATCTGCTTTACCGCCCGCTGTCATCCAATATTTTTTCACCAGATCCTCATGTTCACGGACAGCCGTAGAGATATCGGTGAAAATAACCCCTTGAGATGCGAGGGTATCAGGTAAGGACTGGAACACCGGGCTGGCGTTTTTTTGCACGAAGACGGCGTCTCCCGCATCTGTGGAGATCAACCGACTGATTTCTTCCGGCAACTCCCTAGAGGAAGAGATTGCCGGTTCCTTCCGGATCGGATCAAATTGAGTGAAGTTCCAATGATCGATCCGCGTTTTTTGCAATTTGGGAAGGCTGAGCTGACTGGCTGCTTCCAAAGCTTTCAACCGGTGCTCCAACATCCATTTCGGTTCTTGCTGAGACTGGGAGAGTTTGGTGACGGCCTGGCGATCAAACAATTGTTCCATATCGATGCTCATCAGGACACCCCCCCTCTCGTTAAGCCTGACTCTCGACAGTTTCGTCTTCGATTCCCAGCTCTTCTTTTACCCAGTCGTAACCTTCTGCTTCCAGCCGTTCCGCCAGCTCGGGGCCGCCAGATTTGACAACCCGTCCCTGCATCACCACATGTACATAGTCCGGTTTGATATAGTTGAGCAAGCGCTGATAGTGCGTGATGATCAAAAACCCGGTGTCGGGGTTGCGCATGGAGTTGACACCGTTAGCCACCACTTTGAGCGCATCAATATCCAGCCCGGAGTCGACTTCGTCCAGGATGGCGATCCGCGGTTCCAACATCAAGAGTTGCAAGATCTCGTTCCGCTTCTTCTCCCCTCCGGAGAAGCCCTCGTTCAGATAACGGTTGGCAAAGGATTCATCCATCCCCAACTGATCCATCTTTTTATCCAGCTGTTTCATAAACTTCATGATAGAGACTTCGTTGCCCTCTCCCCGCTTAGCGTTGATCGCACTGCGCAGGAAATCGGAGTTGGTCACCCCGTTGATCTCGCTGGGATACTGCATCGCGAGGAAGAGCCCCTTCCGGGCTCGCTCATCCACTTCCATCTCCAACACATCTTCTCCATCCAGGTGGACCTGGCCTCCGGTCACCTCATACCGGGGGTGCCCCATCAACGCTTGGGCCAGGGTGCTTTTCCCGGTCCCGTTGGGACCCATGATGGCGTGGATTTCCCCGCCATTAATCTCCAAATCGATTCCTTTGAGGATTTCCTTCTCCTCAATGGATACGTGCAGATCGTTTATCGTCAGTTTGGGTGATGTCGCCATTCTGCATTCCTCCATCATCTTCAATTCACCATATATCATAAACAAACCGGGCCGAGAAGCCCCGTTTGCAGGTGGCAATAGATATGGTACGATAGGAGCGTTGAGAACCATTAGTGTTTAAACTCATTCTCAACTAATGATTATTCTATATTAGATACTTGAGGGATTCAAGGCTTGCATTCCTTTCTACATTATATGCTAAAAAGACAAATCCGTCTCGCCACCACGGGAGGATCCCGCTTTAGGAGGTTGATTGGATGCGATTGAAAGGAAAGAAGGTTGTCTGCTTTGTCGATCGGGAATTTGAAGACTTGGAACTCTGGTATCCGGTCATCCGACTCCGAGAGGAAGGGGCGAAGGTCGATCTCGCCGGCGATGAAGCCGGCAAAGTATACAATGGTAAATACGGCGTTCCAGCCACTTCCGACAAAGCTTATGCGGAACTGGACCCGAGAGACTATGACGGTGTTCTGGTCCCTGGGGGATGGGCTCCGGACAAAATCCGCCGTTTCCCCGAGGTACACTCCTTCATTCAGGAGATGGACCGGGCCGGAAAACCGATCGGTCAGATTTGCCACGCCGGCTGGGTACTGATTTCCGCGGGGATTTTGCAGAATCGAACAGTCACCTCCACACCGGGGATCAAAGATGATATGATCAACGCCGGCGCCACCTGGGTGGATGAACCGGTTGTGGTCGACGGAAACCTGGTATCCAGCCGCCGCCCACCGGACCTGGCGCCCTACGCCAAGGCCTACTGTGATCTATTAGCCAAAAAATGAACGGAAAACCGATCCGCTGTATCCGTTGCTATCGACACCGTCCCGGCGGAAGGTGTGATTTTTGTCCTCTTCACCAAGACAACCGCCACCTATACCGCCCGGTGGGAAACGGATGGTATCTCAAGCGGGAATCCGACGATTCCACTCGCCCTCCGACATCACTGGACAAAGAAAAAGGGGACTAACCGTTTGCCGCCTCCGAAGGAGGGGGCTTTTTTATTTCTTTCACAAGATCGAAGATGAGATTTCTTCTCAGTTTGAGCCGGAACTCCTCCTTCCATGCGTTTTTTCACAGCAAAAAAATAGACTTCCTTTATAGGAAGTCCGACATCTTTGCTTTCCCCGGAAAAAAGACGTATGATTCTTGTTGAGATCAAAGGTCTTTGCTTATGCCTGCAGCTGTTCCGAATCCTTTCCTCGGGCTTTTTTGATTTCCTCATCGATCTGTCCGGTCAGGATCAAAAAGAACATCCGGAAATCAGCGCGCAAGGACCAGAATGGATGACCGAAGGTGGCGGGTTTATTGCCTTCTACATAGAAATGACTGTACCAGGCCAATCCGTAGGCGAGCACCGGTGCCAGCAGGACAAACCACCATTTTACCACCAAAGCCAGCACCAAACAGACGAACACCAGTGACGTACCGACAAAATGCCAGCGACGTGTTTCCGGCTTGCTGTGCTGGGAAAGATAAAAGGGCCAAAACTCCTCATAACTTTTAAATTCCATTTCCTCTCCCCCTGGCAAAAGAATTGGATGAATACGAACCGATCTCTACCTTATTTATAATTACTGATCCGAAGGTGACTTTCTGTCCGTCACTTCGGTAAGCGTCTCCCTCAAGTCGAATGGCCAGCCTCTCATCATTGTTTCATCCTGAAGGAGGGACTGCTCTTGACACGATTTTACCTAGTGAGACACGGTGAACCCGATTGGAAAATCACAGAAGAACGGGTTATGGTCGGGGTGCAGCGCGATCTCGTTCCCTTATCGACACGGGGTATCCGACAGGCGGAAGCCACTGCCGCAGATCCGCGGCTCGCCGCCGGCGAATTTATTCTGTCTTCTCCCTATACCCGAGCCATGCAGACGGCAGCTATCCTCAGCCGCGTTCAGGATTTGCCGCTCTTTGTGGAGTATGATCTGCATGAGTGGCTGCCGGACAAATCCCTTTCCTATGACACCTATGAACAGTTAAAGACGCTCCGGGCCGACTTCCGCCGCCACAGAGGCCGTTACCCCGACGGGGAAGAGCGGCCCTGGGAGACGATGGAGAGCGTACGAAACCGGAGCCAGGGGGTGTTGTCCCGCTACCGGAATCACCACTGTGTCATTGTCGTCTGCCACGAAACGGTTATCCAAGCGGTGACGGGATACGAAAATGCTATCGACCCGGCGGGGCTGGTGGAATGGGAGTTGTCTTAGAAGAGCGTTGTGAAAGCCAGTGGCGGGATATACCCGAAGCTGCACCGCCGGAACCATAAGGCTCGCCGACTCACTCCGTTTCCGGTCGGTCTCGGTATAAAGTTTTGCAGATCCTCATGAGGCAGAGGCAAAGCTGTCTTGAATTGCCCCTAAGAGACCTTGCTTCCTTTATGCTCCACCGCCATTTTTTCCTGTGGTGCAACCTCTATTTTAAAGGGCGCCAGCCCTCCTACTTTGTATTGCCCGTGGGTGCAACCTCGATTAAAGGGCGCCAGCCCTTTTGTTCCGGGGTCCTTTTCCAAATCAACCGCCATGAATCACAACGCTTCTAGCCCTCGGCACTAGGCTTCAGCATAGGAATCGAAGAACGGCTTCCCTGTTCCCACTCCTCCCGCAGGATCCCCAGCTTGACCGAATCGTAGGGCTTCCCCTCGACAATGCGGGCTTGGCGGATCCGGCCTTCCTCCACCATCCCGCAGCGGGGGTCAGGCGGGTCATCCGTCGGTTGCCTGACCAGGTGGAGATGCCGAGGCGACGGATCGCTTTCATCTGAGTGAAGAGGTAGTCGATCCACATCTGATAGGCTTCGGTCCCATACCTCACGACCAGCAGCGGGAGTCGTAGATCACCAGCCCGATCTCCAGCCCGTCGGTCACCCGATCCACCCAGTACCGGCTAACCGTCCCCTTCACTTTGCCATCGATTTCGATGATCAGCCGGCGGCGAACCGCCGCTGTACCGACTCTCTTGAGCTCCCTTCCCACGAACGGTCAAAATCTTCCCGGGATGGAACCTCCACAGGGGCGTAAGGCCCATTCCAACGCTGGTGTTCCCGGTCTTCCGCCTCCACTTGCCAATACCAGAAATCCTCCAAATCATCCGCCCGCACATCCCGCAGGATCACCCGAGGGCCTTGGAGTTGAATCAGCTCTCCCTCTTTCATATCGATCACCTCCCATCACTGATTATTTCGTCAAAAACTTTATCCCCCCTTCACGAAAAAAGCCCTCCCAGTAAGGAGGACTATGGTCTGCTGTTGATTGGATTAGCTTTCGTCTGTCAACTCCAGGAACCGGTGGATGTCTGCCTGAACCAGGTCGACGGCTTCCTGCCAGAAATCCGGTTGGGTCAGGTCGACCCCCAAATGTTTCTGGGCCAGCTCTTCCACGGTCATACGGCCGGTATCCCGCAACAGGGCCACATATTTGTCGGCAAAAGCGGACCCTTCCTTGAGAGCACGGCTGTACAAGCCGGTGCTGAACAGATAACCGAAGGTATAGGGGAAATTGTAAAAGGGCACTTCCGTGATATAAAAATGAAGTTTGGAGGCCCAGAAATAGGGATGATACTCCTCCAACGCTCCGCAGAAGGCTTCCTTTTCCGCCTCCAGGATGAGTTCCTTCATCCGATCCGCGCTGACCAACCCTTTTTTCCGTTCTTCGTAAAAGCGGGTTTCAAAGAGGAAACGGGCGTGGATATCCATAAAAAAGGCGGCGGCACGCTGAATTTTTCCCTCGAGGAGGGCGATCTCCTGTTCTTTGCTCGGGGCGTTCCGAATCGACGCATCGGCGACGATGGATTCGGCAAAAGTGGAGGCCGTCTCCGCCACATTCATGGCGTAATCCTGCACCATCAGCGGCAGATCTTCCATCACATGCTGATGGTAGGCATGCCCCAGTTCGTGGGCCAAGGTGGCCACATTGTCCGCCGAACCGGAGAAGGTCATAAAAATGCGGGATTGTTTGCTCAGCGGAAAACTGGTGCAAAATCCCCCTGGCCGTTTTCCAGGACGGTCCTCTGCCTCGATCCAGCGCTCGCTAAAGGCGCGTTGGGCAAAATCGGCCATGGCCGGATGGAAGCGACGGAAATGGTCCATGATAAATTGGGCGGCTTCATCGTAGGAAACATGGGATTCCTCTCTCGACAGCGGTGCGTACACATCATACCAGCTCAGCTTATGTAAACCGAGCAGGGAGGCTTTCCGCTCAAAGAAGCGAAGGAGAAGATCTTTGTTGCGACGGATCACTTCCCACATCGTGGTCAGCGTTTCTTCAGTCATCCGGTTGATTTCCAGGGGTTCTTTTAATACGGACTCCCAACCCCTGTGACGGTAGAGATTGAGCCGGTAGCCGGAAAGGTGGTTCAACGTGGAGACCAAAAGGTCTTCCTCCCGCGCCCAGGCTTTATTCAGTTCATGGAAGACCTTCCGCCGGATCTCCCGGTCGCTGCTGGACAATTTGTTGGCCGCCTGTCCAACAGAGAGTTCTTCACCCTCGAAGGGAATCGTCATCCGGCCAACCACCGTGTTATAAAGCTCCCCCCAGGCATGGTAACCGTCCACCGCAAGATCCCCCGCCAGGCTTTCCATATCCGCAGGCAGCTTCTCCGCGGCACGCTGACGTCGTTCAGCCAAGGGAAAGGCGATCGGCTGGATCTCCGGGTGCTGCAACAAGGCCTCCCATTGGGAGTTAGGCATCTCCAAAAAAAGGCGATCCAACTGTGTCATCGTCGAGCGGAAGGCAGCGCCGGTTTGGGACAACCGCCCTTGAAGGATTTTCGCCTGTTCGTCTTTCACATTTTGTGAGGCGAGGCAGACGGTAAAGGCACCCGCTTCACCGAGACGAGCGCTCAAATCTTGGACAGTTTCCAAGACCTGACGCCAAGGTTCCAAATCTTGCGATCCCTCTCGGGACAAGCGATCGATCCACTCGTCAAAGGCCTTCATGTCTGTCTCCAACTGATCGAGAAAATCTTGAAAGGAGGAAGAAGCGCTCCCGCCGGGGAAAAACGTCTCCATATCCCAGGTCAAACGGTATGTTGCTGTCATCGACTCACCCTTTTTTCCTTTTTGATCCACAGCCATTATATCACTTCCGAAAAGTGCGCAGACAAAAGCCGGCGGTTTTCACCGCCGGCTTCTTGCACGCTCAAACTCTTATGGGGTCATGCCGTTTCCGCCACCAGTCGTTTGGCTTTTTTGTATTCCCGCTCCCGCTTCTGCTCCACCTCCAGCCGTTTTTCCAGATTGTTGGCATATTCGGCATAGGTGATGTGGTGGGAGGAGAACATGGCTTTTCGGATACTGGCGGAAACTTTTTGGTTTAAGATAAGAACCTCTCCCTTCTCGAAGTACGGTGCCATGATATCACGTCTCCAAATCCTTACCAAATCGGCTATCACCAGATTTGAGGACCTGAACCGTCCTTGACGGGGCACGCTAAAAGGGAGAACCCAATCTTTTACGATTGAGGGGAGAATGCTTTCCCATACCCGTCGATATGCACCACTTCCTCGAGAGGAAGGCGAGCACACCGGGACAGGTTGAAATTTCCTTTATAACCGACGGCGATCAACATCACCGGGAACAGATGGTCGGGCAAGTGGACCGCTTCCCGCACCTGATCGGGAGAAAAGCCGCTCATCGGACAGGTGGCCAGTCCCATGTCCTCGGCTGCCACCATCAGGCTCATTGCGGCGAGGGAGGCGGCACGCATCGCTTCATCCCGGGCCTTTTCCGGGTTATTGGCGTAAGCGTCACGCATCATATCGGCCTGCTTCTCCACCTTCTCCTGTCCATCGGGACCGTAAAATCCCTTGTCGGCAAATTCCTCCGCCACCCGGCGAGCCCGCTTATATGCATGGAGATCACCGCAGACCACCACGGTCCCTGAAGCCTGTTCCACCTTTTCCTGACCCATAGCCGCTTGTCTGAGTCGTTTCTTCGCCTCGGGTCCTTGGACCAAGATCAACTGGTAATGTTGAAAGTTCCAGGCGGAAGGTGCCAGGGTGGTCAATTCAAACAGCTCAGTCCACTGTTCGTCGGTCACCCGGCGATCCGGGTCAAAATCTTTGACCGAACGTCGTTGGCGCAGTACATCTTTGGTTTCCATGGAGGACCTCCTAAAAAATGTTGTTGGTCGGTTCCCAACAACATCGTAACACGATTTCCAGCCCTCGGTGCACTACGGGGACAACCAAACTGCACCTATAGACACAACTCCCTCTTCCCGCAGAGGCATCCGGCGACGGCAGGGGCACCAATCATCTAAACACCCTTGTCCGCAGCAGGACAGCCCCTTCGCTTCGGCTGGAGGCTCATCAGTTCGTGGTATCTGTAGCTGATATTTCTATCTTACGGGAAACTTAAGCAGGTACAGCCATTCATCTAATTCTAGTGTTTCATCGACTGGCCGGGGTCGGTTCCGTGTCCGTTTTGAAACTCTTTTAAGGCCTCCTGCAGCATCGTCACCGCCTGGGACATAGCCATTCCACCCCCGAAAGCTCCGGCGACGGCCGCCGCTTCTAACACCTCTTTTTCTGTAGCCCCATGGTCGACGGATCCTTTGGTGTGATAAATGATGCAGTACTCATCGTTGGTCATCACTCCCAGGGCAACTCCAATCAGATGCTTATTTTTGACGGAAAGATCCCCTTCGGCAAAGCATGCTTCCGTAAACCGCCGGTACTGCCGGGCCACTTCAGGCAGGTGACGCTCAAAGATGCCGATACCTTCTTTGTATTGTTGCAGGGCTTCCTGCATCACTGATTCTTGTTCCATATGGTAAAACCTCCATTTCCTGGGTTCGCTTTGTATCATGCGTCAACCCGTTCACAAACATGCAACAGCCGCCTCCGCCATATAAAAAACCTGGAACCGATGGGACCTTCGGTTCCAGGAAAAGGGGGTTAATCTACGGTCAGGACGATCTTGCCGATGTTTCGGTTGTCTTCCATCCAACGGTGGGCATCGGCCACCTCGGTCCAGGGAAAGACTCGGTCGATCACCGGCCGCAGTCGCCCGTCGGCAAACAGGGGAAGCGCATCGCGGACGAAATCCTGAGTCAGCTCCTTTTTATAAGAGAGACTGCGGCTGCGCAGGGTGGTTCCCTTTACTTGCAACCGCTTGGCCAATATCATGCCCAGATTCAGTTTGTCCACTTTGGTGCCGCCGAGGGCGCTGATCAGAATCAGTTTGCCGTCCAACCCCAGGACGTTCAGGTTCTGCTCCCAGTAGGGCGCGCCCACGAAATCCAGAACCAACTGAACGCCTTGCCTGCCCGCAGCTTCTTTGATGTGGGGTTCAAAGGGGCCTTCTTTGTAATTGACCGCCACCTCGGCTCCCATGGCACGGCAGGCTTCCAGCTTTTCCGGGGAACCGGCGGTGGTATAGACCTGGGCTCCGGAAGCTTTGGCCAACTGGGTAGCCGCCGTTCCTACGCCGCTAGCGCCAGCATGGATCAAAACCCGATCCCCTGCGGCCAGTTCACCGAGCCAGTACAAGGCTTGGTAGGCGGTGAGAAACACCTCGGGAATCGCCGCCGCCTCTTCAAACCCGAGTCTGTCGGGAATGGGCAGGGCGAGAGCTGCCGGTATAACGGCGTATTCGGCATAGCCGCCTCCGGGAAGCAGTCCGAAAACTCGATCCCCGGGCGTCCACCCCTCGCACGCCACTCCCACTTCTTCCACCACACCGGCCATCTCCAGTCCTAAAATCGGGCTGGCCCCTTCCGGCGGCGGATAATGTCCTTTCCGTTGCAGAATATCGGCCCGGTTGAGGGCTGTCGCCTTCACCCGGACCAACAGTTCATCCGCCCCGGGACGGGGGGTGGGATGTTCCCCCAATTCCAGCTGCTCCGGACCGCCCGCTTCGTTCACAATCACTGCCCGCATCCTGTCCGCCTCCTTTTTTACTCCCAGCGTGGCCTTTCCCTCTACTTGGCCCCTATAAAGATGAAGGAATTATCCCGCATGATAGGTAACCGATTCTTCCATCTGGTGAAAAGCTT
Organism: Melghirimyces thermohalophilus; assembly: GCF_900102685.1. Taxonomy (GTDB): domain Bacteria; phylum Bacillota; class Bacilli; order Thermoactinomycetales; family DSM-45169; genus Melghirimyces; species Melghirimyces thermohalophilus. The sequence continues at coordinate 148,099 of NZ_FMZA01000005.1, read as the reverse complement.
CTTCAAACTGTCCTTCTTCCGCCAGTTTCAAGGCTTGATCCCACTGTGAGCGGTCGACGGACATGGCGTAGGTTTCCATCGGGCGGAAGGTATCCACCGCTTTCTCCCACTCTCCTTCTTCGGCGTGAAACAGGGCGAGCTGGTGCACGGCATAGCAGAGACCGGGGCCCACCAGGTTACGCCCGTGCTCCAGTTCATGGCTTTGGAATCGATCCGCCTCCCGCTGGACAATCGCCTCCAGCTCCCGGTACGCCTGTTCTCTTTTGCCTAAGCGGAACCGGTAATAGCAGAGATATACCTCTTGGTGGGTACGGCTCATCATGTATTCCATCGATGAAGGAAATTGGGCCAGGGCGGTCGCCATCTTTTCCTCCGCTTCGGCGAAGTCTCCCTGTTCTGCATCCATCTCCGCCATTTCTGCCAAACTGCGCACATAGGCGAAATGGCGGTTTTCATTTTCGTCCGGGCCGTTTGCGGCAATGGTCTCAAAGAGCTGGTAAGCCAGCTCCTTCATCCCCCGCTGCAACAGGGTGACTGCAATCAGCAAGCGGGAGTTCAACTGGTCAAACTCAGCAAAGATATCATTGGGTAACAGGTGGGCCACCTGCTCCCGGGCCGCCTCCTTCAATTGATCCAGGTGTTCCATTCCTCTTCCCTCCACAGCAAAACCCCTATAAGGGGGATTCTATGGTTTATTCTATCAAATAGAAAAGGAACCAAACAGGAGGAGAAGTGTCGGTCCAAAGAACCTTGGATTACAGGCGCTTTAACTGGTCGCTGTAGGAGAGGGACTCAGGATCCCGGACCTCTGGCTCATGGTCCAGTCTCGTTTGATCCTCCGAATCTTCTTTAATGTGTTTCGGTGCCGGAGGCCGAGATTCGGTTGCCTGTTCCAGGGGATCCAAATGCCCGCGCCCTCGCTGTCTGTCTTTCCGTTCCATCGTCGACTCCCTCCGATACAGTGATTTCGTCGCCATCTTAGTGTTTATCAGGAGGCGGACTTTATGCGGAGTCATGTTTGTCCCTCATCGGCAATAAGATGGAGCAAGGAGGTTACTTCCTCCCTTTCGTGGACGGAGTCAGCCGCTTATGATACGGTGTTTTTCGGGACTCTATGAATGCAGAGAAAGGAACGAAAAACACCTATGTGGTTTCTTTGGGCCCTACTCAGCCCCCTCACCTTCGGGGTGTCGGGCTTTCTGATGAAGGCCAGCAGCGCCCGTCTGGGGTCCGTTCCCCACACCCTGTGGGGACTCTACCTGTCGGGAACCCTGGGATTTGCGGTCTGGCTCGCCTTCAGCGGGGCATTTCGGCTGGACGCCGCTGTCCTCCTCGGAGGGGTGGCTGTCAGTCTCGGTTCGGCCGCCGGAAACTGGCTGTTTATGCTGGCGCTGCAACGGGGGCCGGCCAGCCTTACATCGCCCCTGGTCAATACCAATATCCTACTGGTTATCGCAATTTCGGTCGCTTTTTACGGGGAAAGGCTGTCCGCGATGGAATGGACCGGTGTGGCTCTGCTGGTGCTGGCCGTGTTCCTGATCCCGATCGATCCAGACGAGAACCTGTCGATCCGGGACCGGACCTGGTACGGATTGGTGGTGACGGCCACTATATTGTTCACCTTCCGCAACGGCGGGCTGAAAGTGACCGATGAATGGGGATTGGCCGGGGAGTCCGTTCTCTTTTACGGGTATCTGTTCAGCCTGGGATGGATGACGGTGGAACTGGTGCGAAAACATCCCCGTACACCGGCCGCCTCGGCTCGCAACGGCTTGCAATGGGGACTGGCTGCCGGCATCTTCTCCTTTGCCGGCATGCAACTGTACGCCATCGCCTTGATCGAAGGGCCGGCCAGCATTGTGGCTCCCCTGTTCGCCACCAACAGCCTGGTGGTGGCGCTCTTATCCATCCACTTCTTCCGTGAGCGGCTGTCCAAGTTGCAAGCAGCTTCCCTCGCCCTGCTCATCGTGGGGCTGGCCCTCAGCCGGATGTAAAAACCACGAGGTTCACAGGGAGATGAGAGAATGTATCCACCTCTTAAAAGAGAGCGATTGGAACGGTGGATTCAGCAAATCCATCCAAACAGCCGCTTATTGCGCACATGGCGGTTACGAGGTGGTGTCTCCGCGCGGGTGATCGCGTTGGAGATACGACTCGCCGACGGCCGTACGACAAAGATGGTCCTACGCCAACACGGGGAAGCGGATCGTAACCGAAACCCGCAAATCGCCGCAGATGAGTATCAACTCCTGCGACTCTTGCGTGAAGCAGAAATCCCCATTCCATCTCCTTTCGATGTCGATCCGTCGACCTCTTCCATCCTGATGGAATTTGTGGAGGGGGAATCGGGAAAGGCTTCCACTCATCCGGCTGATTTTTTATGGCAGCTAGCCAACCACCTGGCCCGCATTCATCGTGTGGATATCGCCAAATGGGGACTATCCTTTTTACCGGCGCAAGAAAAGCGAGTGGCCAACACGCAACCAAAGGAGGCGGGCACCAGCGAGGAGGAACGTATTCGAAGGCGGCTAGAGAAAATAGGCCCCCTGCCTTCACGAAACCCACCTCGATTGCTGCACGGGGATTATTGGCCCGGCAATACCCTGTGGAAAGACGGACGGCTCATCGCCATCATCGATTGGGAGGATGCGGCGCAGGGAGACCCTCTCGCCGATGTGGCCAATTGCCGGTTGGAGCTCTTGTGGGCCTTGGGAACCGATGCGATGGTGGCGTTCACCCATCATTATCGATCGATCATGGCGGAGATCGATTTCACACACCTCCCGTATTGGGAGCTGTGCGCCGCTTTGCCACCAATCTCCAAGATCTCCACGTGGAAGCTCGATCCCGCCACCGAACAAACCATGCGCAAACGGCTCAAGCAGTTTGTCGACCGAGCCCTTATCAAAACCATCTGAAATTTGATGTCGTCTGAGGATAGGGAAATGAGTTGAAAGGGAAAATGGGAATGATCATCCCCAGAAGGATCTGAGTTGGAAGGAGGTTGAAGCCATGTCGCGGGAACAAGCGCCCGATTTTTGCCTGCCGACATTGAACAAAGATCAGACGGTCTGCCTTCACGACCTGCGGGGAAAAGCAGTCCTGCTCTCCTTTTGGGTCACCTGGTGTCCCTCCTGTCAGGCGGACCTGCCGAAAAAAGAAGTGTTTGCCCGCTCCCTGGACGCTTCCCGCTTCGCCTTTTACACGATTAATGTGACCGGACGGGAGGCTGATCCCGACCGGGTGGAACCCTTTATCCGGGAACACGGCTACCGGTTCCCCGTACTTCTTGACCATGGACGATCCACCTATGACGCCTACGAGATCTCCTCCGTCCCCACCTCCGTCCTGATCAACCCCGAGGGGCGGATCGTCGGCCGTTACGGAGAGGAGACCCCCTTCACTGACGTGATTCAAGACCTCGGCCGCTTGCTCGGTTAACACCAACTCGCCTATCCCGGGATGGGCAAGGGGGGATGGTATTGGACTGGTTGGAAGCGATGGTGCTGGGTATCATTCAGGGATTGACGGAATTTCTCCCCATCAGCAGCACCGGCCACCTCTACCTGGGGCGCCATCTGTTTGGATTGGACGATGGCGGACTCTTCCTGGACACCGTCCTCCATCTGGGCACCCTGATCGCCGTACTGATGGTTTACCGGCGGGAAGTGGCAGCGGTGATCCGGGAACCCTTCAGTCGGATGGCCAAACTGTTGGTGGTGGGCACCATTCCGACGGTGATCATCGGCCTCAGCTTCAAAGACGTCTTTGAAGAGATTTCCGAAACCGGTGTTACCATCGGCTGGGAGTTTCTCGTCACCGGAGCCGTGCTGTGGATGGCCGATCGTTGGAAGCAGCGTGGTCACAAAAGCTTGGAGAAGATCTCCTATACCGATGCTATTGTTGTCGGCACTTTTCAGGGAACGGCCATTTTGCCCGCCGTCTCCCGTTCAGGCATGACCATCGCCGCCGCCCTCTACCGCCGCATTGATAAGGAGACTGCCGCCTATTTTTCCTTTTTCCTATCCATTCCCGCGATTGCCGGGGCTCTCCTGTTTCAATTGGTCGACCTGGCCACCGGTCGCACCTATACCTTGCCCCTGTCTTCCCTGATGATGGCCACCGTGATGTCCACCCTCTTTGGCTACTTGGCGGTGCGCTGGATGATCCGACTGCTGCAGCGGGGCTCCTTGAGACCTTTTGCCGTCTATGTGTGGGGACTGGGCCTGCTCGTCCTCCTGTTCCAATGGAGCGGCCAATTTTAAAGCCCTCTTCCGCATAGAGGAAGAGGGTAAACGTTTTGACAGCGAAAGAATATCAGGCCACCAATACTCCCAGGATGAAGAGAACCAACAACATCGCGTAGGCCGAAATCCCGATCAAGAGCGGAACTCCCACACCTGCTTTGTCTCCTCCCCGGCCCACATGCAAATCGTATAATTTTTTCTGATCCTGTCGAAAGTAGAGAATCATGGCCAGGTTAAATACAGTAAACAAAGGGCTCAACCCATCGGGCGTAACCATGGCCAGAAACAAAAAAGCGATAAATCCGGGAATGACGATCAGTAACCGCTTGTTTCTCTTATTCGCGAATCCAACCCGTCCATAACTGATGGCGTTCATTAACCCCGCAGCTAAAAAGGTGAAAAAGAAACAAAAAAGTGCAACCGCTGTTGGACTCCAAATGGCTTGTGATCGGACAGACTGTGCCGTTTTTTGACTGACTTCCATCATTCTCCTCCTTCCTTTCGATAAATTTATAACTTTTTCACGACCATTGTCAACTGATGCGGTCATCACACAAACAAGCCCCCTTCCACGTGGGGGAAGAGGGCATTTTCCATTTTCCGTTTTACACCCAGTACAACATGGCGATGATCGCGGTGGCAGCCACGATGCAACCGCTGCACATAAAGATGGTAACGATCCGATACCATCCGAAGTCGAGGTGCATAAAGGTGAACAGCTGCAACAACACCTGCAGGGCCGCCAAACCCAAAATAACGAGAATCAGGAGATTTTCCGGCAACAATTGAAGTCCCACCAACACGAATGCGATCACCGTCACCAAGAGCATCCAAGCAAAGGACATCAGATATTTTCCCGTGGTTTCCTCCCGCGTCTGCGGAGATGTCTGACCTTTCCCCGACGTTTGCTCAGGTTGTGCCATGGTGACCCTCCTGTCGCTTGTTCACAGAATTGTAACATTATTATGACCGACTTTTCCCGGTTTTGTCAATCCTGTGAACAGAAACCGGTGACAAAACAAGATCAAAAAAAGCCCGCCTGAAAGGCGGGACCTAATCGGTCAGGAAGCGACAACTTCCTTCGTTGGTTCTTCCATGTCTGGTTTCTTGTCTTTGCGCACGTCCCGAAGGAACAGGCACAAAAAGAGACTGATGACGGTAAAGGCGGTCGCCCAGAAAAAGGCGTCATTGATGCCCATCACCGCCGCTTGTGTTGCCATATCGCCGATCAATTGAGAAGTGAAAAGTTCCCGAGCCTGTTCCACGGGAAGGCCGACGGATTGGGCGAAATTGCGAACACCTTCCGAGAAAGACTGGTAGAAGCCGGTGTCAAAGGGGTTCATCCCCTCCGAGAGTTTCTCCGTATGCAGGCTCATCCGATTGGTATACACGGTGGTCAACAGTGCCGTCCCGATAGAACCGGCAACCTGACGCATGGTGTTGGCCATGGCGTTTCCGTAGCTGTTGGCCTCCTCCGGCAGCTGGTTCAACCCGGCGGTCATGATCGGCATCATCAGCAGGGACATGCCGAAGGCGCGTATCGTATAGATCAGGATCACGGTCCAATAGCTGGTTTCCAGCGTGATCTCTGTAAACTCCCAAGTACAGACCGTCGTCACTATCAACCCGACGATGGCCAGAGGACGGGGGCCAAATCGGTCAAACAACGCACCGGAGATTGGGGACATCAGCCCCATCACAATCGCCCCTGGAAGCAGGAGCAACCCTGATTCCAAAGGAGTGAAGCCCCGCAGATTTTGCAGGTAGATGGGAAGCAGAAACATCCCTGCGTAGAGGGCCATGGTGACGATCCCGTTGATCACCGTGGACAGGGTGAACATATCATATTTGAACACCCGAAAATCCAACAGAGGGGTTTCCACACTCAGTTGGCGAAGGATGAACAACACCAATGTAAAACCGCCAACGACCAGAGCGATGACCACTTCCAGACTGCTCCAGCCGCTGTTTCCAGCTTCGCTGAAAGCGTATAGCAATCCGCCAAATCCCACTATACTCAGGATCATGCCCCAGAGGTCGAAGGGAATTTCCCGGCGGGTACCGACATCTTTCATAAAGAGCCAACCAAACCCGATGGCCAACAGGGCCAATACTACCATCCCGTCAAACATCAAGCGCCAGGAAAACTCCTCGATCACCCAGCCGGAGAGCGTCGGGCCGATGGCGGGAGCAAACACCATCCCGATACCCATCAACCCCATCCCCTTGCCCCGTATATGCGGCGGGAAGATGAACAGAATCACATTTAATACCAGAGGCATCATCACTCCGGCACCAACCGCTTGCACCAGACGTCCGATAAGAATGGTGGCGAAATTGGGTGCGATCCCGCACAAGAGGGAGCCTACCATAAAACAGATCAATGCACTCATAAACAGCTTGCGAGTACCAAAGGTTTCAATCAGGTAGGCGGAAATGGGAATGAGCACCCCGTTTACCAGCATGTATCCGGTCATCAACCATTGGGCTGTATTGGCGGAAACACTGAAATCGTTCATCAACTGTGGAATCGCCACATTGAGCACGGTCTGGTTGAGAATGGCCAAAAACATCCCCAACATACAAACCAACAACAGGGGAACGTAGGAAGCAGCTCCCTGTTGTTCGGTTCGGGTATCAGCCGTATCCGACATCTCAACGCCTCCTTTCTGACGAAGTTAAAAAATCTCCCGTTACTTGGAGATGCGTACTGTGGCGTTCAGACCGGGGATCAGTTCCGGGGCATCGGAATCGATCTTGATCTTCACTGGAATCCGTTGCACCGTCTTGGTGTAATCCCCGCTAGCGTTTTGTTCCGGCATGAGGGAGAAGGTGGATGCCGTCGCCAGTCCGATTTGCTCCACTTCACCGTCAAAAGTGGTATCCGACTGGGCATCGACGGTCACTTCCACACTGGCCCCTTCCTTCACATCCTTCAGGTCGGTCTCCTCAATGTTGGCTTCAATATACAGTTGATCCATATCTACCAGGTTGACCAGGGGTTGACCCGGCGTGATCGTCTGCCCCTCATGGACCTGGTTTTGGAGCAAAGTTCCATCCATCGGTGCCTGGATCTCCACCTTTTTCCCTTTGGCTCCAGTCACCACGCCTAGCACGTCCCCTTTTTGAACGGTTTCCCCTTCTTGTTCATCCCACTTGGACAGTTTTCCTGAGGCCGTGGCATGAACCGGCATTATGTCGCCCTTCACCTTGGCATCATCCGTAATGACATAATGGCTCTGTTGAAAGTAGTAGTAGTAACCACCTACTCCAGCCGCCATAATCACCAGGAAAATCAGGGCATTTAACAAAATGAGTCTGGATGTTTTCATCTCAATCTCCTCTCTCTCTGTGTTTCAGATGATTTATTTGTGTAAGATAGCCTGGGCATTCAGCCCGATCACCGGCGGGACCTGATCGGGGTCGTCCAATGTGATCTGAACCGGAACCCGTTGCACTTCCCGGGATTCACCCTGGGCCCCCGATGACGACTGTTCGCTGCCCGCTTCGCTTCCGATCCGGGAAACTTCCCCGTGGATCCTCCGGTCCGGATCGGCATCCAAAATCACCTCCGCCTCCTGTCCAACCTGCACATCATCCATCTCCGTCTCATCGATGTACGCGCGGATATAGCGATGCTCCAGATCAGCCACCATCGCCAGCGGCCGGCCCGAGGTCACTGATTCACCCGAGTCAACCCCTGACGCTACTACCTGGCCGGTGATCGGGGCACGGATCACCTGTTGACCCTCGGACCCGGTTTGCCAGCCTAATTGCTGGCCACCCCGGACCCGGTCCCCGACTGCTATATTCCAATCGCCGATCCGGCCTGCCCCCTTCGAATGGAGAGTAGCCGTCTCGGCAGCAACTTGGGCATTATCGGTGATCAGATATTTTTGCTGCTGCTGAAAATAATAAAACCCAGATCCGCCCACCCCCAGCAAAAACAGGATGACGACCAGGATCGTCCATGTCTTGATTTTCAACGGTCTCCCCCTTTCGTCAACTCCTTTTCCAATCCTTGATGCAGTTTCCGAAGCTGGATCACCAACAGCTCGACATCTTCTTCGGAAAGGCATTTGCGGAGCATATTTTTAAAATGGTCCGGCCGAAGGACGGGCACCTCCAACATCCGCTTGCGTCCATCATCGGTCAGATCGATCCAAACCACCCGCCGGTCCTCTTTATCCCGCGTGCGCTGCACCCATCCTTGCTTCTCCAAGCGATCGATGATACCGCTGACGGAGCTGGTGGTCATTCCCACCGACTCACTCAACTTAGCCAAAGAGTGGCGTCCCTCCAGGGACAGCGTCCGGAGTACCGAATTCTGCGGCACCGTGAGGTTATATTCCTTCAGCTCCTGAAACAAGCGCTGACGAAAAGCCCGGGCATTCCGGCGCATCAATATCTCCAATTCATCCAGCAACTCATCCTTCACAACCAACCCCTCCCCCAACTATTTCGTATACGAATTAATCGGATAAAAACATTTCCATTATAAAAATTTTGCACGGAACATGTCAATGGTGATGTTTGAATGTCTTCCCCTCCTCGATGGTGCCGTGGAAGGTGCCCGGGCTCTGGTAGAGGAACGAGATCTGTTGTGCCCGTAGAAAGGCGGTGGTCTGTACTGGGCACTTGCAGGACCAGGTGGTTGAGCCCCGGTTGTTTTTGAGGGAATTTCTTCGATATGCGGAGGTCCGTTCACATACTGAACCAGACACCGCTTCATGTTGTCGTGGCCGTACAAAACCCAACCCCTATCCACCTCTCCTTGTCAAAGCCGAGAAATCCATGAGGGGTCATAAAAACGAAGAGCTTTTTGCAAAACTTCCCATCAAAAACCGGCCTCTCCCATAGCAGAAGGCCGGTGTTTAGGTCTTATGCCTTTTTTCGGTGTTCCCGCAGGATGGAGCGGATCAGGTGTACTGGGGAGAGTTCGCCGTTGGAGAAGCAGACAAGGGCGGGCCGTCTTTTGAGCAGGCGGGCGGCGATCTCCCGGGAGCAGGCTCCTTCCTTGTAGAGGCGCAGGGTTTCCGCCTGGAGCCACTCCAGGAAGTCCAGTTTTTTCCTCAGGGCCGTGACGCCGTCGGGAATCACTCCGGCATGGGAGCAGAATACCGTTTGGATCGGGTAGCGGAGCACCCGGCGAATGGATGCGGCCAGTTGGGAGATGGATTCGTCCCGCAACCCGTAGGTGTGTCGGTTGGCGATAAACAGGTCCCCGGTAAAGGCCCAGCCCTGCTCTTCCTCCACCCAGGCGACGTGATCCCGGGCATGCCCTGGGGTGGGAACAGCCTGAAAACAATAGCGGTCCGTCTCGATCCGATCCTGCACCTCCCCCCGAACCGGGTCGAGGGGGCCCCAGACCACTCGGCGGTACAAGGGGATGCGGGGAGAGCCGGATAAGATCCGTGCCGTCTGTGCACTCATGTAGACCGGAATCCGGTAACGGGTGGCCAGGTCTGCAGCATTGCCAGTGTGATCTTCGTGAAAATGAGTGACAGCGATCGCTTGGGGGTGGAAACGTTGCGCAAAGCGACGTACTTCTGACCGCGCCCGACGCGGCCCCGTCTCCACCATCAACCCATCCACATGAAAAGTCCATGCGCGAAATCCGTTTCCCAGGAAATAATAGGAACAATGGAGTGCAGTTACATCTTCATGCTGTACTTGTTTTACCCGCTTTTTCACCATGATGTACCGACCGCCTGATGTGATTGAATATTCATTCATGATTATATCACAAGGGGATCAAAAAAGAAAAAACCCTCCCAAACAAGGATCCAAAAAGGAAGAGAAGAAGAGGGACTGATCACCACTCCAGCATTCGCCGGAACAAATTTTTTCGTTTTTCGGCGTGGGGAATCAACCGACCGCGCATTCGAAACAGGTGATCAGTCGCTTCTTTGGCGGTCCATTCCCCTTTTTGATACCGTTGGATCGCCTGATCATATTGGCGAAAGCGCTCTTCCTGTCGTCGCTGCAGCGGTTGGCGCAGAAGAGGAGCATTCATGATTTATCGACCAGCCTTTCGGGACTCCAGTTTCGGGAGAACCCCGTGATAGAAATAGAGAAGCGGGGCGATCGCCTGGGCAAACAGCCGGATCCGCTCCTGATCCACTTCTCTGTGGTACGCGTTTTTTTCTTTTCCGGTCACACTCAGCACCCCCAGGGGTTGATGCCCCACCTGGATCAGCACCGCGGCGATGGACCGATACTCTTCCTTTCGTTTTAATCGCTTGGAAGGCTTCTCCCACGGCTCCCCTTTTTTCCAGACGTCATCGATAAACAGATCTACTCTATCGAGCCAAGCTTTGACCGCAGTAAAATCACTCTTGTCATCGATTTCCGGCAGAGGCATCTCTTCTATGTTTTTGTGACCGGCGTGACTGAAGGGCGTAAGCACCCGGGGCTTGTCCAAATCATCTGGGATAAACAGAACCACCCGCGGATCTTTGGAAGTCCTTCCCGCCTCCTCTCCGACGGATGATGGATTGGTCCGTTCGATGCCCAACCGGATAGAGGAGAGGATGCGATCAAAGGTGGATCGGATCTCCAACCTCCCTTCCTGCACCGTCTGCGAGGGATCCTCCGCTGCGCGACACATCGACTTCGTGGTGATCACCGCAATATATTCGAGGGCGTCCACAATCGTATTGGAATGATCGATCGTCTCCCGTGTCGTCACCGATTTCACCATTTGCTGGTGAAAAAACCATCCCAACACAGCGATCAATACTCCCAACACAAGGAGCATCCAGCTGGCAACCTGGTATTTCAACCCGATCAACCCTACTGGACTGCCGGTGAGGGTTAAGGTAAGGGCCAAGGCAAAGGGGGCGGCTTTTGGATACCGCTCGTAAAATCGGGTGATCGATTCCGTCATCCCCACCTCCTCGTTTCATGGGAGATATTCGCGGTTTGGAAAACGAATCCTGCCGCAGATATGCAGTGAGAGAATTGCAGCTCCTTGTCAAGATTAAAACCAAAGGCGGATCGAATCCCTATCAGTTTTTCGGTATATTGAACAAAAGAAAAGATTTTGTCCATGGGAGGAAGAGATTTGTTCAAAAACTTACTGGTCAAGATGGGCAAAGGCGGAACGACAGCCAACTTGAAGCTGGACCGATCGGAGTACCTTCCTGGCGAAACGGTACGGGGCGAATTAAAAGTTGATGGAGGACTGGTGACCCAACAGATCAACGAAATCGAGGTGGAGCTCCTCCTAGTGATTCGGGCTAATGAGAAACCTTTCCGCCATACGCTTCACAAAAGTCCGATCGGCGAACCCTTTTCCCTCCCGCCGGATACTTGGCGCACGTTCCCTTTTTCCTGCCGTCTGCCGGAAGATCTGCCCGTTTCCGGAAAAACGGTTACCTATAGCCTGGTTACTCGCCTGGACATCGAGGGGGGGATGGATCACACGAATCAAAACTACATCCGAATTCAACCCCCACCTCGGCTGCAACCTGTGCTCCGCGCTTTCTCCCAGCTCGGCTTCCGGGAAAAATACGGTTCCCGCACCTTTAACGGATATACCCAGGAATTTATGCTCTTCCCCACCCGACTGCTTCAGAGCCAGGTGAAGGAAATCCGATTTGCGGCCACAATGGAAGAGAAAGGAGTCCGACTGCTACTGGAGGTGGATGCCATCTCCTCGGCAGCAGAGAAAGAGATCCTGCGAGAGCTATATCTGGAGAATCAGCTCCTGGATCAGGAAGAGACACTAAAGAAGCACTTAGCCGATAGACTTACGGAAACAGTGGAACATCCCACTGACTGGCAACAGACGCGCCCCAGCAGACACAAACACCAATCCCTCAGCCGTGCCGGTCTCGTTGGTGGTTTTGCCGCCGGTGTCCTCGGTCCAGGGGTGTTGTCGGAGTTGGGCGAGGAAGAAAAGGCACATCCAGAAGAAGGTAGGGAGCTTTGAAAATGACCAAAAAAGGGCAAGCCGAACCGGGACCCATCCACCCCTCCGGCTCGGCTTGCTCTTTTTGATCGAGGAAAAGCCTCCCTATAGGACGATTGGATCAGACGGTATTTCAGATGGGGTACCTCCATGGACTCGATCACTCGGATATTCGCCCATTCCATAGGCTTCAAACCGGTCTGGTCAAACCATCGGGTACCCTTACGACAAGCACCAGGTGAATCTGGATTTCGTCTTTTGCAGTCATCCCGATTGGTTTTGCCGCCGGCTAGACCATGGCGATTACGTCAACTGTCCGGGCTGTTCACCCACTGATGCAGCCGTTCGCCCCCTGCCCCAGAGTAGCCCCTTCAGATCCTTCCCCGCGATAAAATCGTCTTAAGATTTAGACATATATGTCGCAATTCTCCTTACGCTCAATGTGAGCCTCATCCCGTCGATCACCCCCTGGTGCACCCCTTCGTGCCAAAGGTTGAATTGAAACAAATCTCCCAGCATGTCCAACCGGGACAGGAGAAGCAGTTCCCCCAGGTGCTGATGAATAAAGGCATTTTCGCATCTATCCCCCACTCTCTTTTAACTTAATTCCAAGAAAAGATTCCCCGGGTCAGTCAGGAAGGTGGCCAGGGTCTGGGTAAAACGAATCGCGTCGGCACCATCCAAGACCCGATGATCAAAGGAAAGGGAAACATTCATTCGCCATCCCGCTGTCAGCTGTCCATCCTCCACCACCGGCCGCTGTTCCACGGGATGGAGGGCCAGAATGGCCACTTCCGGTGGATGGATAATAGGGGTGGCAAAACGGCCGCCCAGGGAACCGGTGTTGCTGACGGTAAATGTGCTGCCCTTCATCTGCTCCGGGGCAAGGCGCCCCTCCCGAGCTAAATGGGTCAGCTCTTTCAGTTCGGCAGCAATCTGCCGGATGCTCTTCTGATCCGCTTCCCGCAACACCGGAACCAAAAGCCCCTCTGCTGTATCCACTGCCACCCCTAAGGAGACAGGGTTGAAACGACGCACTTGCTGCTTTTCTTCGTCAAAGTGGGCATTCAACTTGGGATGCCATTTTAAGGAGGCGGCGATCGCCTTGAGCAGAATGGGCAGATAGCCGATCCGAGGTTCTCTCTTGGATGCCTGAGCCTTCAGTCGGGCTTGCCACCGGGCCAACCCCTCGACATTCAACTCATCAAAGTGGGTGGCATGGGGTTTGCGCGTGACGGAAAAGAGAAGCCGTTCAGCGATTACCCGCCGGGTCCGGCTCAAGGGCTCATCTGAAAAAGCCTCTGCCTGCCCCCCGCTCTTCTCCTCGGTGCCGGAACCTGTCAGCGGCGGGGGAGACGGAACCGGCGGTTTTACCGGTTTCGGAATCAAATGGGAAGCCGAGGAGACCTCGCCTCGAGATTCGGCCAAGGCGGCAGCCACCCGCCGCACATCCTCCTTCGTCACCTGTCCCTTCGCCCCTGTTCCGGTCACCTGATGGAGATCCACCGCCAGATTTCGAGCTAACCGGCGGGTGGAAGGAGCCGCCAACACCCGTCGGCGTCGTTTCCTCTTCGCCTCCGAAAGGTTGTTCGATGGGGGACGGTCGACAGCCTCCGCCGTCGCGGCCGCTTCTGTCTTTCCGTCCTCTGATTGTCGGATTTCCAACAGCACTTCGCCCACGGGAACCGTATCCCCTTCCCGCCAACGGATCATCTCCACTTCCCCCGCCGTGGGGGAAGGAAGTTCCACCACGGCCTTATCGGTTTGAACCTCAACGACAGGTTGGTCCGCACTCACCTTTTCCCCTTCTTTCACCAGCCAGCGGATCACCTCCGCTTCCGCCACACCTTCCCCGACATCCGGCAGTTTGAATGGGATGCCCATGATGCGCCCCTCCCTTTAAAAGTTCATCACTTTTTGTACCGCCGCTCCGACTCGTTCCACACTAGGACGAAAAGCATCTTCCAATGCAAACATCGGAACAGGCACATCGTATCCGGTTACCCGTTCCACCGGCGACTCCATCCACAAAAATGCCTCTTCGTGAATGCGGGAGGCCAACTCCGCCCCCAGTCCAGCCGTCTTAGGAGCTTCATGGATGATGACGGCCCGACCGGTCTTTTTCACCGAGTCGATCACCGCCTCCATATCCAGGGGATAAAGGCTCCGGAGGTCGATCACTTCACAGGAGACGCCTTCATCAGAAGCCGCCCGTGCCGCCTGCTCCGCCACCGGGACCATCGCCCCCCAACTGATCAGGGTAACATCTTCTCCCGTACATACCTTCCGCGCCTGCCCGAAGGATACCTCATACCAACCATCGGGAACCTCCTGTCGCATCGAGCGATAGATCTTCATCGGTTCCAGGAAAATGACCGGATCGGGATCTCGGATGGCCGCCAGCAGCAGCCCCTTGGCATCATAGGGGGTGGACGGCACGACCACCTTGAGGCCCGGCGTGTGGACAAAGAGAGATTCGGTGGAATCTGAATGAAGCTCCGGAGCGCGGATCCCGCCCCCGTAAGGGGCACGTATGACGAGGGAAGCGGGGTGCTGCCCCTGGGTCCGCTGTCGCAAACGAGCCGCATGGCTGATGATTTGTTCGAAGGCGGGGTAGATAAATCCCATAAACTGAATTTCCGCCACCGGCAGCAGTCCGTTGACAGCCATCCCGATCGCCGCCCCCACAATTCCCGACTCCGCTAGAGGCGTATCGATCACCCGTTCCTCTCCAAATTTCTCCCACAGCCCTTCCGTCGCCCGGAACACTCCTCCGTTCTTACCAACATCCTCCCCCAGCACCACCACCCGGGGATCCTCCCGCAAGGCGGTATCTAAACCCGCACAAACCCCTTGGACCAATGTGATCTCAGACATATTCCCCCTCCTTTCCTAAACATCCCTTTTTTGTTTGATAAGATCCAGGGGCATTTTTTCGTACACATGGGCAAACAGGTGATCTGCGGCGGGAGCAGGAACGCTCTCGGCCTCTTTCACCGCATGTTCTACGACTTGACGGGACGCTTCTTCCCAGTCGCGGATGTCGGCATCGGTTAGTAACCCTTCCGCTTTTAACAGTACCTCCAGCCGGTGGATCGGATCCCGGTTTCGCACCCACTCTTCCACTTCTTCCGCTTCCCGGTAACGGGTGGCATCATCAGCGGTGGTGTGGGCCCCGTGCCGATAAGTGACCGCCTCGATCAAGGTGGCGCCTTCCCCCTGTTTCCCTCGGGAAACCGCCTGCTCCATCGCAATATGGACCGCCACCACATCGTTCCCATCCACTCGGATCCCCGGTATATGATATGCAGCCGCCCGTTCCGCTACCGTTGGCACGGCCGATTGACGACGAAAGGGGGTGCTGATGGCATACTGGTTGTTTTGGCAGAAAAAGATCACCGGCAACCGAAACACCCCGGCAAAATTTAACGCCTCATGGAAATCTCCCTCCGAAGTTGCCCCGTCACCAAAGTAAGCGACAGCGACAGAGGGTTCCTTTTTCATCTTGGCGGCCCAAGCCGCCCCCATCGCCTGGGGCAGTTGAGTGGCGATGGGGACATAGGGGGGCAGCACGCGGCTTCCTTCAGGGAACCGGTTGCCTTCCACCCGTCCCATCCAGTGGAGAAGGATCTGTTTCAGCGGAATACCGGCAACCATGTTTACCCCCACTTCACGATAGCTGGGAAAAATCCAGTCTTCCTTTGACAGGGCCAAGGCGCTTCCTACCTGGGCCGCCTCCTGCCCCGCCATCGGTGCATAGGTTCCAATCCGTCCCTGACGCTGCAAGAGGATAGAACGGCGGTCAAACTGACGAACCTGTACCATCCACCGATAAAAATCAAGCTTTTTCTCCCGGCTGAGCTCCTTCCACACGCATCGCCCTTCGTCGGTCAACCTCCCCTCTGGAAGTACGACCTTGAAGTCCATCTTGTCCATCGATTTGAGCAAGCTTGAACTCCCTCCTTCAGCCTCGGCGGTCCAAACCGAGGAAGATCCTTTTCAGGTCAGCGACGTGATGAAGACGTTCCAACACCAGTTGGTCTGCAGCCTGACTCGTCGGCAAACGTTGCTCCTGGGACCGCTCATAGATCCGCAGCAACATATCATAGATGCCCCGGGTTTTTTCCATCACTCGATCGGGCTGATACCCCTCAAGCTCGTCAGCCACCTGGATCAAGCCCCCGGCATTCACCAGATAATCGGGGGCATACAAGATCCCCCGTTCATGGAGGCCATCCCCGTGTCGCTCCTCCGCCAATTGATTGTTGGCCGAGCCGACGACGGCCTGACATTGTAGTTGATCGATCGTCTCATCATTGATCACTCCACCGATGGCACAGGGGGCAAAAATGTCACAAGGCACATGGTGGATGGTATCCACTTCGGCGACCTGGAGTTCGGGATAACGGGAGCGGAGATTTTCCACCCGGCTTGGGGAGACATCGGCGATGATGGGGTGTGCCCCTTCTTCCACCAGTCGTTCCACCACACGAGCCCCCACTTTTCCTATCCCTTGGATAGCGACTTTTCGTCCTTGAAGACTGTCACTTCCCCACAGATGACGGGCGGTCGCATGGAAGCCCTGCATCACGCCGAAGGCGGTGGGGATGGAGGTGTCCCCGCTCCCTCCGTGGCTTTTCGGCAATCCGACGAAGGAATTAGATTCTCGGGCCGCATGAACAAAATCCTCGGGCATCGTCCCCATATCCGTTCCGGTGAAAAAGCGACCGTTTAAACCCCCGACAAACCGCCCCAAGGCGCGAAACATCTCCGGCGCTTTTTCCTTTTCCGGGTCTCCGATCAGGACCGCTTTCCCCCCGCCATAATCGACATCAGCCAATCCGCACTTATATGTCATCCCCTTGGAAAGGCGGAGCACATCCTTCAATGCTTCATCGGTGGATGGGTATGGAACCATACGGCATCCCCCCAGCGCCGGGCCCATAGTGGTGTCGTGAATGGCAATAATCGCCTTCAACCCGGTTCCAGGGTGACGGCAGAAGATGACCTCCTCGTGACCGCCTTCTTCCATCAGTTCAAAGATGTCATCCATCCGGGAATGTCTCTCGTCATCCGACCCGGACATCACTGTCTCGGGATTCTGATGTTGGTTGCTTCCCAGTATTTTCATTGATCATCCCCGCCTTCGTAAAAGTTGAAATCCTAACAAGCGCCCGCTCGACAAATCGACGGAAAGTAGCGTAAGGGTGAGAGGGACCAAAAGCCCGACCGTGTTCCGTATCTCCATATCGCGGGAGTGGGACACCGATGTTTCCCCAGGGACCATGGTCATGATATGCGCCTGGTACACGTGGGGTTCAGAGCCTTTCCTCTTCATTAAAACGCTTACATCTTTATGTTGTTAGAAAAGTTGGTCGATTCCGCATTTTATTGTAACAAATAGCCGTTTCGATTGTCAGTAATTTGCATTACAGGGGTAAAGCAAAAAAAAAGCCCCTACGGGCCTGAATTAAACCACATGACTGCGTGTTTCCTCGAGACAACCACGGCAAACGATCTTGCCCTTAAAATAGAAGAGTTCTGCAGTGGAGTCGCAAAAGACACAGGAAGGATTAACCTTTTGCAACACAATCTGATCATCCTTGACGAAAATCTCCACTCCATCATCGGGGCTGATATTCATCGTTTCACGTAATTCCTTCGGCAACACAAT
The DNA here is from genome assembly GCF_900102685.1 of Melghirimyces thermohalophilus. Classification (GTDB taxonomy): domain Bacteria; phylum Bacillota; class Bacilli; order Thermoactinomycetales; family DSM-45169; genus Melghirimyces; species Melghirimyces thermohalophilus. The sequence goes on along the minus strand of NZ_FMZA01000005.1, from coordinate 130,263 downwards.
CCGACCCAGGTGGTCCACTTTTCGGACAATCCCGATTCCTCTCATGGGCGGTCCCCCTCCTCAAAGACTCTTCTTCGCAAGCCTGGGGAGATGTCGGCTTGCACGACCCGGGAGGAATGACAGCAGGCTTGTCCTGAACGGGCAAACCTTTAGGGAGTCAAGGAGTTCTCGTCACCGGGGATCTGGATGCCTATTTTCAGGGGACTCTTCCTGTTCTGAAGAGTCCTCTCCGGTTTCTCCAGCTTCATCTCCGGGTTCAGAAGGCGGTTCCTCCTCCGGAGGCTGTTCCGTCTCCCCAGGTGTATCTGTTGGATCGTCGCCCCCAGCTTCTCCATCGGTGTTTTCCCCGTCATTTGGGGGGGATTCCGAATCCCCCGGGCTTGAATCCTCCGAATCGGCCGGTGGTTGTTCGTCTCCCTCCTCATCAGCAGGCGGCTGTGATGGGTTTTCCGGCTTGGCGTCGTAATCTTCCATCCACTTTGACCACTGGCCATCTGCCGGCGGGTTTTTGGGATCAAAAGAGCCTTTCAATATATCCAACAGTTGGTTGACGCTCTTCTGGTTCAGATCATCGATACTGACAGAATGTCCCTCGTGGCGGGAATACAGCCATAATGCATATTTCGTGGGGGACACCATGTGATGTTCTGCTCGTTTTTTGACTGGATCAGGCAGCGTCAGACTGACCATCTCCAGTTCCGCACCCTTCAGCTGCGGCTCTTCCGCCACATTTTCCTTGATTTTATTCAGTCTGCTTTTCATCTCTTTTTCAACTTCGGGTGTCTCTACTCCCTTGCCCGATACCTGGGAAACGATGACCCCATCTTTGGGATTGACAAGCTCCTTCTCCGTTGCGGTAATAAGCATATGGGTCACAAATTCCCCCACGTTTGCTCCTTCATAATCCAGATCATTACCCAGTTTATCAATCAGCTTTCGCCCCGCATGGTTGACGCCTCGTACGGAGATCACATCTCCGTTCCGATCGACACCCACTTCCAGACTCGAATTGATGTCCGCCCGACTGGAAGGATCAGACAAAGGTTTCCCTTCTGCTACACTTACTGCAGGGTGGGCACTGGTATTCACATCGATATAGATATAGGATTGGGCATTCAATTCTGTCGGATGCAACAGGGGGATCAGGAGCGTAAGGATCAGCATCACCATGACCACCCCCCCGGATAACCATGCATACCGCCTAGCAAATGGGAAAAAGTTTTGGAAGAAGCTGGGCTTTTTATTCTCCTCCAGCTTGAAGTGGACCTCCTCACCCAACCGGGCTTCCCTTTCCTGAGGGGAGATTTTTATAAATTCCCCGTCTGAGGTCATCACAATCCAGTGGTGCTTCCCCACTTCCATCAAAATCCCCTTGTTCACGAATCGCCACCTCCTTTCGGTTCACTCGACACACCCAGATATCCCCGAATCGTGGGTAAATCTTCCACCAGCACCACCACCAGCGCGATCAGATAATGCCGGTGACGCTTCAATGTCCGGCGATGGCAGCCGAGGCGTTCCGCAACCTCCCTTTTGATTCGCTGTTGTTTATAAAACGAATCGAACAGGTCTTTTTCCGAAACAATCTTCTGGGCGATCTTGAGCAAGTTTTCCCGGGTATCCCGGTGCTTGGGAGAAACGTTGACCAGCTTTTCCATCGTGATGCCGAACCGAGACAGATGTTCCCGGAATTCAGCCACGTCCGAGCGACGATGTTCCTCCAGTTCCCTGTCTTCATATTGTTCAAAGGATTTTTTCACCACTTCCGGGTAAGTGGATTCGTTATCCTTTGCATCGGGGTGGACCAAGGGCATCTGGTTTAAATGCCGCTTCTCGCTGCGGAAGTAATCCGTCAACCTTCTTTTCATCACCGTATACGCAAAGGAAGGGAAGGTGGATGACTGATCCCGCCGATAATTATTGATCGCCTCGTTAAAGCCCATCAATGCCACCGAAAATTCATCATCCTGGGCGGTGATATTCCGTTTGCAGATCTTGGAGGCTATTTTTTTGACGTACAGTTGATTTTCGGCGATCAGCTCATCCCGGATCCGGGACGAGGGTTCTTGTTGAGCGATCCAAACGCGTTGTTCCACGTCCATTTCTTGCAGATTGCGGTCACCATCCCCCGGACCATGCAATGCCGACACCTCTCCCTACTCTATATATTCGGAGCTTCGCACGTTTTTCTGTCCGTTTTTAGACGGTGGTTCAATTTTTCTCTTTTTTAATAAAGCCGCACTCGGCTTTAAGCCTTATGTCAAAGGTTCCACCGGGAAAATCCCGTCCAAACCTGCAGATGATGGACGGGGGTTTAGCAGAAAGGAAAAAGTCCATGTTGAAATACTCCCCTCAATAGAGAGGAGGTACAAGCCGACAGATGCGTCAATCACACCTACGCCCATATTATAAACGCCATCTTCCCATATCTAAAGATAATATCCAAAAAAGAGCCCCGTTTTTACAGGACCCTCCTTGTAGATTTATACTGATATTGGATCGGTTCAACCCTGCAACGCTCCCGGGGATACACTCGGTAAAAAAACCGCGATCACCCTTCCCTCGCAGCCGGCTCTTGATTTCCCGCAAGACAGCCGGTAAAGTTGGAGTACAAGAAAAAGGCTGGAAAGAAATGAGTGGTGTTCTTTTGGACAAGCGATACCTGAAACGAACCATCAAAAAAGCGGATGTTTCTAGCGCACATCTCAAGGAAACGCGCCCCATCCAAGTATACCTGCCCCCTGACCACGATGAAAATCGCCGCTATCCGGTGATCTACCTACAGGACGGAGACGATTATTTCAACCTGGGCCGATTGGCTACCCAGGCCAACCGACTGATCCTGGACGGCGATATCCGCCCCTTCGCGGCTGTGGCCATACCGGTGGACAAGGAGAAGCGAAACGCGGAATATGCCCCCCAGGGGGATCGTCACCAAGCGTATCTCCGCTTCTTCACTGAGGAACTGGTCCCCTTTGTGGAAGCGGAGTTTCCAGTAACCAGCAACCCAGACGACCGCGTATTGGGGGGTTCCTCCCTGGGGGGGACGGTTTCCCTGCATCTGGCCCTGGAGTATCCCGACTCATTCCGGCGCGTCCTTTCACAATCCGGTGCTTTTTTAGAACCGACCCTGGAGGCGATCGGCCGGGCGGAGCAGCTCTCCCACTTGGAGGTTTATCAGACCATCGGCAAGTCGGAAACCGCTGTGTCCACCCACATGGGCACCCTGGACCTGTTGGCGCGCAACCGGGAAGTGTATCGGGCGTTGCGGGAAAAAGAAGCTCAGGTCGACTATTCGGAACAGGAAGGCGACCATACCTGGGGCTTTTGGCAAAAAGATCTGCCCCGTGCGCTTAAAACCTTTTTCCAGGAAAAGTGATCCACGTGCGGCCTTGCCAGGCCGCACTTTTTATTGGACTTCTCTGATGGATCGAACCTTTATCCCCCTGTCTTCCTTTCCAGCCAACTCATAAGTTCTTCCGGTGACGCCACCACCTGATCCGGCATCGGATCAAAGGGGCGCGGATCTGCTCCGGGAAACCACCGGACGCCGATGGTTGCCAGTCCTCCCGCTTTGCCGGCGCGGACATCGGCGGAAGAATCACCGATGAAAACCGCTTCCTCGGGAGAGTGCCCCAGATGCTCCAGAGCCGTTTTAATTCCTTCCGGGTGCGGTTTATACCGGTTCACTTCCGAACCGGTGACCAGGGTATCGACCATCTCTTCCATACCCAAGTGAGAAAGAGAGATCTCCGCGCTTCTTCGCCCTTTCCCGGTCACCACACCCACTTGGTACCCATGAGTTTTCAGATGGCGCAACAACCGGTGGATGGCTGTCTCTAGCCGGACTTCCTCAGGGTGCAGCTCAGCGTACAAGGTATAAAACCGATGAAGGGTATACTCCAGCTGTTCAGCAGGCACCTCTCGCCGGATGATTTCCTCTTCCGGGGGACCAAAATGGTTCATAATCTCCTGGTCACTTCGCTCGCGTCCGTCTATCTCCACCCACATCTCCCGGAAGCAACGATAGATTAAGGGAAGAGTATCCGCCAAGGTCCCGTCGAAGTCAAACAGCAGCGCCCGGATCATCCCGCTTATTCCACCTTTCCGAAGGAGTGCAATTCCGCCGGTTGGATCAGCACCCGACCCTCCCCTGTAAAATGAAGCTGAAAGGTTTCTCCCGAGGATTTCCCCAACAAGGTTTTTAAGTTGATATCCGTCTTCACCTTGGGAGATACCCCAGCGGTCCAGCCGATCACCGCATTGGGATCCACCACCACCGGTGCCTCCAAGGCGATGGGTTCCCCGTGGGAACTGATCGCCACATAACCATGACCGGACAATTTACAGGTAAACATGCCTCCGGATGCGACCCCGGCCCCTCGGATCACGGAAATATCCCAATCGATGGAATCCTCAAAGGCCAACAGGTGACGCCCTTCCACCAAGAGGGTTTCCCCTTCCAGTTTTAGAATCGTCACCTCGGCTGCATCGTCGGCCAGGAATAATTCTCCTCTCCCCGTCGCTTTCATCAAGGGAAAACCTTCCCCAGTCAGCTTTTTCTTGATCCATTTCCCGACCCCGCCGGAGGTGCTTTCAAATTTGATCTGTCCTTGGTAAGCGATCATACTGCCGGCTCGACAATAGATCGTATCGGACACACGCACTTTGACCGCTTTGCCGTTCTGTTTGACAAAGGCCTCCCGGGACTGTACCTCCTCCCCTTGTTCGAGCAGACGATCCAGTGTTTCCGCCATATTTTCTCCTCCTTTAAAAAGTGCCGCCTGTGTTGTTATGTTTTCCCTACCGGGTACAACATCGGCGGCACCTACATGATAAGTGGGTCCGGTTATCCGCAATACTTGTCATAGGCTCCGGTCAGGTTGGCCGAGATTTCCTCCAAGCTGCGGTCTTCAATTTCGTGGCGAGGAATCATATGGACGACCTTTCCGTCTTTCATCAAAGCGAAGGACGGTGAAGAAGGCGGATATCCTTCAAAGTACTCTCGCGCTTTGGCCGTCGCTTCTTTATCCTGACCGGCAAAGACGGTGAATAGGTGATCGGGCTTGGTATCGTGCTCCAGCGAGTGGACAACTGCGGGACGGGCCAACCCTGCCGCACATCCGCAGACCGAATTGACAACCACCAGGGCGGTTCCTTTAGCACCTTTTCCCTCCAGAGCCTCCACCACTTCTTCCGGTGTGGTCAGCTCTTCAAAGCCGACCCGGGTCAGTTCGTCCCGCATCGGCTGAACCATCGCTTGCATTTGTTGAATATAAAAATCTTGCGCCATTGGAATCCCTCCTTTATCAATATTGTATCCCAACCAAAGATGTGAGTCCATAAACCGCTGGTGACTGGCACCCACCTTTAGTATGATAAATGGGTAGGAGGTGTTCCCATGGATGTGAAGGCGTATCTGTCACGCATCGGGTTGGGATTCGTCGGAGAACCCGACCTGGATACCCTCAGCCTCCTCATGGAACAGCATCTAATTCATGTCCCTTTTGAAAACCTGGATATTCATTGTAACCGACCTATCCGCCTGCATCCTGGGACCATATTTGACAAAATTGTTAACCAACGACGAGGCGGTTTTTGTTACGAATTGAACAGCGCCTTTGCGGCCTTACTGCGCCATCTGGGATTCACCGTCTCCCTGGTCTCTGGACGGGTTCGTTCCGCCTCGGGCGGTTTTGGTCCAGAATACGACCACATGGCGCTGATCGTTCATCTCGATGAGTCCTGGCTGGTCGATGTAGGATTTGGGGACTTTGCCCGACAGCCCCTGCCCCTCAACGGGGAACGGCGAAAAGACATCAGCGGATGGTACCGGATTCATCCTCTCCCCGATATTGAGAACGGTTACATCGTCAAAAAGAAGGGAGAATGGCGGTGGGTTCCGGAGTATCGATTCTCCACCATTCCCCGGCGACTTCGGGATTTTTCCGTCATGTGTCAACACCAGCAAACATCGCCCACCTCTGTGTTCCGGCAAAAATGGATCGTCACCCGGGCCACTCCCAGCGGGCGCATTTCCCTGTCCGAGGATCACCTGACGCTGACGGCTCACGGGAAAAAGGAAAAGATTCCGATCCACAGTACTGAGGAGAGAAACCGTCTTCTGCTAGAGCATTTTGGAATCGACCCTGGCAAAGTGTTTTAAGAATAAACCCGGACTTTTCGACACATCCTCTTATAATGAACAACTTGAACCAAAGGCGGGAATCCTCATGGTACAAACCGATCAACCGGACAATACACGCCCTCGTGAAACCCCTGCCAAGCACCTCAAGTCCTTTGGCTGGATGCTTCTGATCACCGCGATCGCCTTCGCCCTCGTCGGCACTGGCATTTTCCCGCCGTGGATCACTTTTTCCATCATAGTCTTACTGGCTTTTATCCAATTGGTGCTTCAGCTGACCACCTTCATGCACTTGGATCGGCGCAGCCAGCTCCCGATCGTTTTTATGACGGCAGGCATCGGTTTTAGCGTGATTATCGCCGTCGCCATGTTCCTGATGAGAAATTAAATTTTACCATCTTTTTACATCGCCTGTTTCTTCGGAAACAGGTTGTTTTTGGTTCAAATTTCCTGATCAGAAATTTAATATATCCAGTCACTTTATTTTATAATAGACTGATGAAAAGACCAAAATTCTATGGAATTTTACGAGAGGTGATCCCTTTGGCTCTATTAGAGATACACGAAATCGGCGAAGTAATCCGCAAAGTCAGAAAGCAGCGCGGTCTTCGATTAGAGGATCTGGCCGATGAAAACATCTCCCCTGCAACCATCAGCAACATCGAACGGGGCGTCCCTCATGTCAACATGGAAAAGACCAAATATTTGCTCGGAAAATTGGATTTAGACTTGGACAACCTTCCCCATCTGATGGTGAATGAGCGGCAGGAGTTGGAAGAGATCCAGTTTGAATTATTTAAAGTGGAGGCTCTGTTGGATATTGGCAATACGGAAGAGGCTCTAAACAAACTGGACCACCTCAACCTGGATGATAGCCATGCATTTGCCGCTGTCGCCCATTACTTGAAAGGAAAATCATTTCGGGCGAAGAAAAATTGGAAAAGGGCGGAACGCCATCTCTTTAACGCAATCCGCCTAGCCAATCTGAGCAACCAGAGCAAAGAGAATAACATTGAAGCCGCCTCTTTCAATGAGTTGAGCCTGGTCAGCTTCTCTCAGAACAACCTGATCCAGTCGTTGAAATATACGGAAAACGGGTTGGAGGCTTTTATCGACAACGGGGAGAGACCCCAATACAAACATCTTCTCAAACGGAATAAAGCGATCTGCCTGGAACGATTGGGCCGTCTGGGTGAAGCGATGCAAATCGTGCAGGAAGAATGGGACTCCCTGCACCAAATCGACCAAGTGGAGACGATTCTCAGCTTTTACTGGTTGCGCTCCGACTTGCTGCGGCGGACCGGCATGTTGGAAAACGCGATTCAATATGCCAAAGAAGGGCTGGAATTGGCCCGGCTCAACCGGAAATATCATTCCATGTTCGATCTGTGGACCGTTCTCGGCAGCGTATATATGAAATTGGAACACTGGGACCAGGCGGAGTCCAGCTTTGACATGGCTCTGAAATTGACCGGTAAATTTTCCGCCGAAGAAAAGTTTTCTACCACCTATGCCCGCCTGGGAATCTTGTATATGAAAAGAGAGCGATGGGAAAAAGCCTATGAGGTGTTGCAAAAAGCCATCGAAATCGGAGAGCGTGAAAATGCTGCTCCTCGTCTGGTTTACGCTTATCAAGCGATGGGAGACTACTATCGTAAACAATCGTTGCTTTCTGAAGCGATCCCCTATTATCAAAAAATGTTGCAAATCGCGGACAAACACGATTACCCCAAAAGCAAATACCAGGCGTTGTTCCGTCTATCCCAGTGCTATGAAAAAATCGATGAGCAGGAATTTCAGCAGTGTCTCCGAAATATGTATACAGTACAAAAAAGGGTTCAAGGGGAGGAGGAGTTGATTGAGGAAGAATTGGACTAAAGGGTTTATTTCCATTTGCCTGTTTTCCATCCTCGCGATCGGATGGCTTCTGATCCATCCATCCACCCAAGGGAATCCAACGGAAGTGACAGCGGCACAACATATACTGGAGGATGACTTGCCCGGTTCCGGTTAAAAAACATACCTTACCCACTTTTAAAATGAGACCGGCTCCCCTTTTTATAGGAAACCGGTCTCTTTTTTTATGGAATAGGGGCTTTTCCGTCGGTCCCTTTTGTGGCAACATCCAGTTTGCCGGTCTCAGGATCCATCACCAATCCGTGTACCGGAACACCAGCCGGTAACAGCGGATGCGGATGATGCCCACGCTCTGTTCCACACTTTCCTCCAGGGGGATGCCCCCTGCTTCAGAGGGTCGATAACAAAAAGGGAGCCCCCCGCTTCACCATTTTTCCACCGTCTTTTCCGGTTGGATGCTGCTCATCCCGCAGCGGTGATGACCCACCACACAGACTTCCTCCGTACCCAGTTCATAGATAGCGTCACCCGATCAAAGGGGGCTCGGACGATCGCTCCCGCATTTTTGATGATTTTAGCGTCTCCGTTCTTCAGATTTATCACCTTGGGTAACCATTCCACCAGATGGGTATCCATACAAGAGAGGACAACCTATTTTTTGTCCGGATGTTTGGAGGTTCGATAAGGTTCATAAGCTCCTGTTTCCACAAATCTGCGGTTGTGTTCCAACATCCCTTGTAACCGATTCATCGTATTCCCCCTGCGCAAAAAAAACGGCCGACCGACTAGACGAGCCCCGGAACAGGCAGACTAAAAATTATTCATTTCCACGAACCAACCTCTATCCGCAGGCTATCCCTTTTGCTATGATTAATGGTTGCAAAGAATACATGAAAGCACGGAGAAAACTCCGTACTTGATTTTATTAAGGGAGGGAATCCTTTGTTTAAACGAGCATTCGGTGTTTTGCAGCGGATCGGCCGATCGTTGATGCTACCGGTGGCCATCCTGCCAGCGGCGGGTCTGCTGCTCGGGATCGGCAATGCGATGGATATTTCGCTGATGGAGCAGGCAGGCCAGATTATCTTCAGCAACCTGGCCCTGATTTTCGCCATCGGAGTAGCGATCGGCCTCGCCGACAATGAAGGCACCGCCGGCCTGGCCGCTGTCGTCGGTTATTTGATCATGAACGCCACCATGGGGATTTTGGCGGAAGGATCCGGCGTCAAGACCGATGAAGTGCTGGGAATTAAAACCGTCGATATGGGCGTCTTCGGCGGGATCATCATCGGTCTGGTCGCCGCCCAGTTATACAATCGATTTCACGATATCAACCTGCCCCAGGTGCTGGGCTTTTTCGGCGGACGGCGCTTTATCCCGATTATCACCGCCGTCACCGCCTTCCTGTTGGGAATCGCCTTTTTCTTTATCTGGCCCCCGATCCAGTCGGGAATCGACCGCTTCTCCATTTTGATGACCCAGCAAAACACGACATTGGCCGCCTTTGTATTCGGAGTGATTGAACGTTCCCTGATCCCCTTCGGCCTCCACCATATTTTTTATGCCCCCTTCTGGTTCGAATTCGGTACCTTTGAGAACGCGGCCGGGGAGATCGTCAAAGGCGACCAGACCCGCTTCTTTGCCGGAGACCCCACCGCCGGCACCTTTTTGGGCGGGAAGTTTCCCTTCATGATGTTCGGCCTGCCCGCGGCGGCGTTAGCCATCTACCACGAAGCTCGTCCGGAGCGGAAAAAAGTGGTGGGGGGCATCATGCTCTCCGCCGCTTTGACCTCCTTTTTGACCGGGATCACGGAGCCGATCGAATTCTCTTTCCTGTTTGTAGCGCCGCTGTTGTTCGTCATTCACGCTATCTTTGCCGGCATCTCCTTTATGACGCTGGATTTGCTCAACGTGAAAGCTGGGCTCACCTTCTCCGGCGGCGTGATCGACTACATCCTCTTCTTTAAACAGGACACCAACCCGCTGTTGATCATCCCTGTCGGCCTCGCCTTCGCGGTGATCTACTACTTCGGATTCCGATTCGCCATCCGCAAATGGGACCTGAAAACTCCCGGTCGGGAAGAGGAAGAGAAGGAGGACACGTCGGAAGGCAGTTCCGCCGAGGGCGATGATCTCGCTTACGACGTCCTCGACGCCTTTGGAGGCGGCGACAACATCGAACACTTGGACGCCTGCATTTCCCGCCTGCGCATCTCGGTCAAAGATGCCGGAGAAGTGGATAAAAACCGGCTGAAGAAGCTGGGCGCCTCCGGTGTGCTGGTTTACGGCAACAACGTGCAGGCCATCTTCGGTACTCAGTCGGATACCTTGAAGGGACAAATGCGGGATATCATCCGCGGCGAAAAGCCTCGTGGATCCAAGGTAAAAACCACTGAGGGAGAACAGGCGGTCCAAACCACCGATGGCCGGGAAGAGATAGCCGCTCCTCTCTCCGGAACCATCCTTCCCCTCAGCGAAGTACCGGACCAAGTCTTCTCCGAGAAGATGATGGGGGACGGCTTCGCGATCGAGCCCAGTGATGGCACCGTCGTCTCCCCAGTGGACGGTAAGGTCGTCAACATCTTCCCCACCAAGCACGCTATCGGCCTCAAAGGGGACAACGGGATGGAGGTGCTCGTCCACATCGGCATCGACACCGTCAAGCTGGATGGAGACGGGTTTGAACTGCTGACGGAGGAGAACGCCGAAGTCAAGAAAGGACAAGCGCTCCTGAACGTGGACCTGGACAAAATAAAAGCAGCCGCTCCCTCCACCATCACCCCGGTCGTGATCACCAACCTGGCCGAGGGAGAACAAGTAACCCTGCTTAAAGAGGGTAAAGTGAAATTCGGAGAAACCGGCATCCTCTCCGTCACCACCAAATAACCATAAAGAACACCCCTTTGCTTTGAAGGGGTGTCTTTTTTATCACTGGGCACCTGTCTAAATTGATCTGGACAACTGTCCACAGGCAACCGTTTACATACATTATGATTGCAGTTTAAAAAGGGGGTGGATTCCATGTCGCCAAACCGCGACCTGTCACAACAAACGCCCGCTCTACAACAAACTTCCTTCGAAGCACCCGATCCCATTAACGATGGGATGGAGTATCAAGGATGGGAGGACTGGGATGATGCCGATGCCTCGCAATGGAGGCGTTGGGGTCGTTGGGGACGCTGGCGCCCTCGTCCCTGGTACCCCGCACCCTATCCGCCGTACCCGTGGTGGTCCTATCAACCTTATCCTCCGTGGGGGTATCCCTTTCCCTATCCGAGACCTTGGTAACACCGATGAAACTAAACCTTGTACCTATATCGATGACTGGTTTTGGGCGCTCAAAACCTGAAAAAAGGACCACCTGTTAACAGGCGGTTCTTTTTCTTGTCGTTTATCATCACCCTTCGTGCGCGCCAAATCATTGCCCTTCCCTCATTCCATCCGATTTCCGCCCCCACCGTTCACCTCCATTTCCCATAGAAGAAAGCGGACAGAAACCGGTCGCTTCGATTGATAAATTATAAAATCAGGTGGGCAAGCGGGGCGGCGATCAGCAAGGTGAGGATGGTCCGTTCCATCCAGATGATCAACAACTCACCCATGTGAACGGGAATCTCCGTAGATAGGATACAGGGAATAGAGGCGGAAAAAAATAGAATTGAAGAGACGGAGACGATACCGATCACAAATCGTGTCACTAAGGGAGCATCGGCAGTGAGCAGCGCTGGTAGAAACATTTCGGCGATCTCCACCGCCGCCGCTTTGGCCGCCAAAAGCGGTTCCGGAAGCTGCAGCAGCCAAGTAAAAGGGAAAAACAGATAGCCGATCCAATCGAAAAGCGGGGTGTACTTAGCCAGTAACAACCCGATCAGACCGACAGAAAGGATCGATGGCAGAATCTCCATCGTCATCACAAGCCCGTCTTTCAGATGGTCCCAGACATTTCGGCCGAGGGAGGGCGACTTGCCGGCCGCTGTCACCGCTTCTCGCCAGGCGGTTCTCATGAGCGAAGTGGCGGGTGCCGATTCCGGATGTCCCGCATCGCCTCCATGATAAGCATCGCTTTTTCTGCTGATCGGCGGGATTCGTACGGTAATAGCCGTCACCAGGAAGGTAATCACCAGGGTAAGCCAAAAATAGAGGTTCCAATAAGGCATCAGCCCCAGAGTTTTGGCCACCACCACCATAAAGGTAGCGGAGACGGTAGAGAATCCGGTGGCGATAATGGTGGCCTCTTTTACGGTGTATCGCCTCTCCCGGTACAGGCGGTTGGTGATCAACAACCCAATGGAGTAGCTGCCGACGAAAGAGGCGACGGCATCGATGGCGGAACGGCCGGGGGTGTGCCAGATCCGGCGCATCACGGGACGGAGAAACACCCCCACGAATTCTAACAACCCGTACCCCACCAACAAGGTGAGGAAGACGGAGCCGATAGGAACCAGTAACCCCACGGGAATCACCAGCTTGTCAAAAAGAAACGGGCCGATATCAGGAGCGAACAGCCAGCTGGGGCCCACTCCGCTAACGAGAAGAAGAGCGATGAACAAGCCGAATCCCTTGAAAACGGCAAACACCCGATCCATCCGACTCCGATTCCAACTACCGACGATCCAAGGTCGGAGTGCTCCCCCCAAAATCACGATCAGCGCATAAACAGGAAGCAGGGAAGGAAACGTCTCCCGGATCCATGTCACCATATGGTCTAAAGAAATACTGGATGTCCCTCCCACCGTCATCGGTACAAAGAACAGAAAGATACCGAGGGAACTGAATAAAACCAATTTTGCGACTTCTTTAGATAAAAATTGGGGACCGCCGCCGGTTCCCATCTGGGTGTTTGGCTTTTCCATGGTTTTGCACCTCCTGCTGAGAGCAAGGGAAAGGGGCTGGCCCTTCCCTCACCCTTTTCTCTGAACGAGACCCGTCAGAAAGGAGAGCATCACATGCACCCCCGCCTTTACGCTGGCCTCCCGCACATCCCGCAAGGGGTCGAGACAGACCAGATCCATCGCCTGGACCTTAGGATAAGTCCCCGCGATCCGGACCGCTTCAAATAGCTCTTCTGTCCTCATGCCGCCGGGAGTGGCGGCAGGGGCACCAGGGGCCAGCCCCATATCCAACACATCCATGTCCACTGTCAGATAGATGGTATCCACTTGCTGCGACAGCGCGGCGATCGCTTCCCGTATCGTAGCATCTACACCCTGTTTGCGGGCCTTTTTCAAGGTGACATACCGAATGCCGGCTTGGTCCGCGTATGTTTTGAGGGAACGAGCGTTAAAAAAGCCGTGGAGACCGATATTCCAGACATCTTCCCCGCGAAGGGTTCCGCTTTCGATCAAATTGCGAACAGGTGTTCCGTTGGTGGGGCCGTCGGCCTCCAAACTGCGCAGATCAAAGTGGGTGTCCAGCTGCAACAAGCCGATACGCTCCTCCGGATGGGCCTTTTTCCAGCCTTTGATCAACATCGCCGTGATGGAATGATCGCCCCCCATGGTAAAAGGGAGGGTATGGGGATGGTGGGTGCGCATCGCCACCATCGCTTCGGTGATGTTGCGGTGACAGACAGCGATATCGGTGACGTGCTGTTTCACATCCCCCAGATCGACCACCCTTAAAGCGTTGAGATCCACTTCTTCCTCCAGGTTGTATGTGGCAAACCCCTTCCACGCCCGCCGCAGAGCATCCGGGGTTTCACTGGCACCAGAGGCGCTGATGGAAGAACGGGACAGGGGCACGCCCAGCAGAGTGACATCCACCTCTGACCAGTCGACCGGCTCACGATCCGCCTCGGACAGCGTCTCGATCCAGTGATGGACAGAAAGATCCTCCGGCAACGGATCCGGCCGGTTCCAACGGAAGCGGGGCGGGTTCAGAAGGGGATAGGGATAACGATGTTCCACAGGGTCTCCTCCTTTCCCGGGAAATAATCGGTTTAATCGCGACGATAGACCACTCTTCCTCCTTTTACCACCACCGCCGCATGGTTGGACCCGTAGTGGTATTGGAGTCCCATGTAGTTGGGAACATCAAAGAGGACTAGGTCGGCTTGCTTCCCTTCTTCGATGCTGCCCAGCTCATCTCCCCGGTTAATGGCATAGGCGGCATTGATGGTGGCGGCTGTCAGCACTTCCGCAGGGGTCATCCCCATATGGAGGCAAGCCAAATTCATGATCAGCGGAAGCGAGACCGTCGGGGAGGAGCCGGGGTTGCAGTCGGTGGAAAGGGCCACCGGGACACCAGCGTCCACCATGTTGCGACCGTTGGCCATCTCCGCCATCAGGAAAAAGGCGGTTCCCGGAAGCAGGACGGCGACTACACCTTTTTTCGCCATCGCCTGAATCCCTTCCGCGGAGGCTTTCAACAGATGGTCGGCAGAGACAGCTCCTACTTCGGCGGCCAGTTCGGCACCACCGTAGGGCTCAATTTCGTCGGCGTGGATTTTTGGTGCAAGGCCGTGCTCTTTCCCCGCCTCCAAAATGCGCCGGGACTGATCCGGGGTAAAGACGCCCCGCTCACAGAAGACATCGTTAAACTCTGCCAGCTTCCGGCGTGCCACCTCCGGGATCATTTCCCGGATCACCTGGTCTACAAAATCGTCGGAACGGTCCCGATAAGCGGCGGGCACAGCGTGTGCCCCCATAAAGGTGGAAACCACCTCCACCGGGTGATCCTGATTTAAGTCCCGAGCAACCTCCAGCTGCTTCAGCTCCTGTTCCAAGGACAAACCATAGCCGCTTTTCGCTTCCAGAGTGGTGACACCATGGCGGAGAAATTGGTCCAAGCGGCACTGGCTCTCCTCATAGATTTGTTCCCGGCTTGCCTGGCGGGTGGCGGTGGTGGTGGCGTGAATACCGCCGCCAGCCTTCATAATCTCCATGTAGGTGGCCCCTTTGAGACGCATCTCAAACTCCCCCTCCCGGCTGCCGGCGAAAACCAGGTGGGTGTGGGGATCGACCAGACCGGGGGTGACCAGCCGGCCGGTGGCATCGATCTCATCAGCCTCCTCGATCCGGGAGCGCAAGCGGCGTCTCACCTCCTCGTCCGTCCCCACAAAGCGGATCCGGCCGGCTTCCACCCAGACACTTCCCCCTTGGATAATGCTCAGTTGTTCCATCTCACCTCGGGTCCGGGGACCGGTGGGGCCCTTTAAGGTTACCAATTGGGCGGCGTTTCGAATATACAGGGGTTTTCCGCTCATGTGGATCCTCCTTGTGACTCCTTCGTTTTCCCGCTATCCACCATCGGAAGGCGAACGCCTTTTTCCCGGGCCGTCTGAATCGCCTTCTCGTATCCAGCATCGGCGTGGCGGATAACACCCATCCCCGGATCGGTGGTAAGCACCCGTTCCAGCCGCTTTTCCGCCGCATCGGTCCCGTCGGCGACAATCACCATGCCGGCGTGGATGGAGTAACCCATGCCCACGCCACCGCCGTGGTGGACCGACACCCAGCTGGCTCCGCCGACGGCATTGATCAAGGCATTCAGGATCGGCCAATCGGCGACGGCGTCGCTTCCGTCCTTCATGCCTTCCGTCTCCCGGTTGGGGGAGGCGACAGAACCGGAATCCAGATGGTCCCGTCCGATCACGATCGGCGCCTTTAACTCTCCGCGGGCCACCATGCCGTTGATGATTTTGCCGAAACGGGCCCGCTCTCCGTAGCCCAGCCAACAGATGCGAGAGGGGAGCCCCTGAAAAGCGATTTTCTCCCGAGCCATCCGGATCCAATGACACAAGCGTTCATTATCGCAAAATTCCCGCAAAATCACTTCATCGGTCCGGTAAATATCCTCTGGATCCCCTGACAGGGCGACCCAACGGAAGGGGCCCTTTCCCTCACAAAACTGGGGACGGATATAAGCCGGAACGAAGCCCGGGAAATCGAAGGCGTTTTCCACGCCTTCATCCCAAGCCACCTGGCGGATGTTGTTGCCGTAGTCGAAGGCGACGGCGCCCCGACTTTTTATCTCCAACATCGCCCGGACATGGTCGGCGATGCTTTGCCGGGCCAGCGCCGTCAACCGCTTCGGATCCTCTGTGCGCATCGCCGCTGCCTCCTCCAGGGAGAAACCTCGGGGCAGGTACCCGTTTAAGGGATCGTGGGCGGAGGTCTGATCGGTGACAATCTCGGGAATGAACCCTCGTTCCACCATGCGCGGTAAAATCTCCGCCGCATTCCCCGGAAGGCCGATAGACAGCGCCTTTTCCGATGCTTTAGCCTCACGGGCCAGCGCAATCGCTTCCTCCAAGGTTTCCGCCATCCGGTCCAGATACCGGGTTTCCAGGCGGCGGCGGATACGGGAGCGATCGGCTTCCACAGCGATCACCACGCCGCCGTTTAGCGTCACCGCCAGCGGTTGAGCACCGCCCATGCCGCCCAGCCCCGCCGTCACCGTCAGCGTCCCTTTCAGCGTGCCTCCGAAATGTTGCCGGGCGCACTCGGCAAAGGTCTCAAAGGTGCCCTGGACGATACCCTGACTGCCGATGTAGATCCAGCTGCCCGCCGTCATCTGACCAAACATGATCAGCCCTTTTTGATCCAATGTGTGAAAATGGTCCCAATCAGCCCAGGCCGGAACCAGATTGGAATTGGCCATCAACACCCGGGGAGCATCAGGATGGCTTTTAAAGACGCCCACCGGTTTGCCCGATTGCACCAGCATCGTTTCATCTTTTTCCAACTCGGTCAAAGTTCGATAGATAGCTTCAAAGGCCTCCCAGTTGCGGGCCGCTTTTCCGATTCCCCCGTAAACGACCAAATCCTCGGGACGCTCGGCCACCTCGGGATCGAGATTGTTTAACAACATCCGGAGTGCGGCCTCCTGGATCCAGCCCTTTGCCTGCATCCCGCTCCCCCGTGGAGCGCGCAAGGCTTTCCCTTCTGCCTGCCGCTGGCTCATATTCCTCACCCTTCCTCTTCCTCATTCGCCTTTCCTTTCATTATAGAGAAGGGAGGGGCCTATTTTGCAGAATGTTCCCATTTGAAAAAGAAGCATTTCTTTAGAAGACAAAAAAGAAAAGGGCCGGCTGTTGACCGGAAACCTCCCTTTTAATTGATTTGTTGTCTATTCTTTTGTAAGCGGTACTCCCGTGGAGAACAACCGCAATTCCGGCGAAAGGTGCGGCTGAAGGTGTGAGGCTGAAGGTAACCGCAGCGGGAGGCAATCTCCCGGATACTGAGGTTGGTAGTGGCCAACAGATGCCTGGCATGCTTCATGCGGACCGATTGAAGCAGTTGCCGAAAGGAGATCCCTTGCTGGCGGGAAAGGAGATGACTGAAATAGGAGGGGTTGCGACCCACTTCCCGGGCCACCTCCTCCAGGCCCAAATCCGGCCGGTGAAATTCCCGCTCGATATACTGGATTCCCCGTTCCACCGGGTCTATATTTTGGTGAAGCGTCTGTTGCTGCGCTCCCTCCATCAACGCATGGACAAACAATAACAGTTCCTGCAGAATCCGGTCCAACAGTGGAGCGTAGAGAATCGTGGAAAAGATGCGGTGGTACGCTTTCTCCAGATCTGGATTCTCCGTCAGCGACCAAGTTTTCATATACCGGCGCAATTGTGCCAACAGACTGGTCAACCGGATGCGAAGCAAACCGGGCTCCGGATACGGAGGATACAAACCGGAAAATTCCTGCCGCATCCATTTTCGAATCCCTTCCCGGTCCCCCTGATCCAGCATATGGACCCACATCCGCTGTTCTTCCGGAGTTAGAAACGGGTCGATCCAGTTCCAGCGGACCGGCTCCTCCGCGATCCAGATCGGTTGATCTCCCCGGTAGAAACGGAGGGAGAGCGCCTCCCGTGCCAGCTGATACTGCCGATAGAGCGAAGGAGCAGACGATTGCTGCGGCTGAATCACGAGAAACAGCGCCTCCCGATAGCGATCCCACCATTCCCGGATCAGCCGATATCCCTCCCGGCGGAAGGTCTCCATCTTCTCCTTCTCCGGCTTGATGCCGGGAAATACCGCCGCTACCGTATCACTCAGGGGAAAGAGCCGCGGTGGTTCCGAAAAGGGAGCATCCTCTAGAAACTGATGCAATCGGGAGACACTTCGCTCAGATTCCGGTTGAAACAGAAGAAGGGGTGCGGTCTCTCCTTCCTCGTCAAGAAAAAGGGAGCGGTAGGAAAGAGGGGGTAGGGAGGAGGGTTCCACCGTTGGAGATGGATCGTTTCGTTCCCGGCCGATCTCAAGCAGCGTCCGTTTGATCCGATCCGGTGAGACCGGTTTCACCCACAGGTCCTCCGCATGCAGCTCGATCGCCTGCAACGCCCGCTCGAAGGTGGCTTCCGCCGTGATCCCGATCACCTGGCAGCGATAGGTTCGGACCAACCGTCGGAAGACTTCCCACTGGTCCCGGGAAATCATGTCCAATTCGACACAAACCACTGCGGGAAGTTCACGGACCCACTTATCCAGCAACTCTTCATAATTCTCCGCCGTATCCACTGACGAAAAGGGAATCGGATAGGAGCGGACCACCCATGCCAATCCGGTCCGTTCATTGACATCCCGATCGGCGATCAACAGTTTCATGGAACCCCCTCCCTGTTCTCCCTTTCATTATACCGAAAAAAGAATCCCCGTCAGAAGACGAACGGCTCTTAGAAGGTGCATATATGATCGTTTCGGCTGTGCCGCTATGTCGACTTCCCGCTCGTCGTCCTCATCCGACCCAGCATTGATTACCCTGGGCGATGGGAACCCATCGATGTGTATCGATCAGTCGGTAGCCCACATCCCGCACCGTCTTCACCGACTGGACCACTTCGTTTCCCTCAAACGCTTTATAGACGCCCAAGCCCATCCAGGGCATCGTAACACCGTTGATTAGGGTGGTTCTAGGGAGTTGATTGAACATTTGGATTCCTCCATTTCTAACGACTAATTTTATCATTCTGTACTCGGAATCGACTAAAATCAACCTTAATCCATACAAAAACCGCCCCAACCCGATGCAAAGATCGGGGGGCGGTCCCCGACGGCAGCTCAGACGAGTTCCCCGGGTTCCCTCCGATCGGTCCTCACCGTCTGTTCCTCCTTGGGCTCTACCAACACACGAGCCAGCGCATCCCGAGCAGCCGCCGCATCTTGATCCTCGATCAGTCCGCCCTTTTTTTTTCGGGGCCAAAACAAACTCAGGGAAGAACGGGGGGAATGTTGTTGCGCCTGCTCCAGAGCTTCATACAGATCGACCATGATGTGAAATTCAATTGGGGCGTCGGTATCGACAGCAGAGGCATAGTCGCCGATCACCTCCGCTTCAATCTGTTCACGAGTGGCCAAACCGTTAACGATTCGCATCGCCTGATCCAATGTGATTCCGTAACTGGGCATCTGGTTCCCTCCTGTCCGGTGCTTTATCCTTTTCATCATGTGAACTTCAGGGGGAAATCATGCATTTGCATCAAGGATGCCATTCCGGGAAGAAAAATCTCTTATCGCTTCAGGATCGATCGGATGGAACTTTCCAGAAATCACGGCGGACAAAAGCGCAGAGCAAAAAAGAGCCGCCCCAGGGGGCGGTGGCTTTCCGTTAGTCCGGGATCACCGGGAGTGTTTTTCCACTCTGATATCGGAGGCGAATCGCATCTGCATCCTCTACCGGTACCCGGGTATACGAGAACAGCACCTTTCCGATCGTTGTCCATTTCCCCTCTACTTGCGCCTCAATCACTCCATGGTGACCGGACGTCTAGGGTTTTTCAACGCGAAGCCCCAAGCTCCGGTCAAACCGCTCCATCGCTCGTTCCAGGAATGGAGCCATCACGTCGGCTGCCACCTCTTGCGGAATCGATTTCGCTTCCTTCATCTTTTCCTCCAAAAGAAGGCGGGTTTTCCACGCCTGCTCCATGTCGCCTTCTTCCGTAAATCGAACCAGTTGAACCGCCAGTTTACCGGCCTCTCCGTACAACTCTAGCTTATTTAGATAAGGTTTCGTTTCCTGCAAAAATTTCTGATTGTCCAAACGGTGTCGCAGCTGATCCGGCGCATGCTCGATCCGGTTCAACTCCTCGATCAGCTCGTCCTCTTCCCGGGTGAAGTCTCCCTTTTCTACCCCTTGCCAATAAGCTTCGATCAGAGGTTGAAGGGTGGGGGATTCTTTGTCGTTGATCGGGGAGGAATAGCTGTTTTCAGCGAATGTTTTCAGCGGTTGCATCGCTTTTCCCCCGAATTGACGCAGACTTCGCTCCCACGAGTCCTGAGGATCGTAGGCCTCCGGGTTCCACACATACTCCGCCACGGTAAATAAGGGGATCTTGGACGCCTCCGCCTCGTTCATGGGATTGGCGGTCAGACCGAGCACTCCATGATCGGTCAGGTGTTTATCCCGTCCGACCAAAGGACCGAGAAAGAGCCGGTTCCGCTCATAGTCATTGACAGGGTAATTGTCCCAGATCAATAGATCGTGCTGAAAAATCTGGTGGGTTTTCTCCGCATCCTCATCAGTGATGGTGGGAGCGACCACCCCGATCCCTGTCCAATAGACAATCACATCGGGATCCACCAGCTCGGCAAACCGCTTGCGATAGGGAGTCTCCCCCTCCTGCCAGTAATCGGTGGGAACCGTCACCAACCGCTCGGCTCCAGGATGGGTCTGGATAAATTCGTCATTGAAACGGTTTAACAGATAGGCTTGGGCTGCTGCCGCCGGGTTGGGATCTTCCCCAAACCGCTCCTTATCCTTCGCACACCGCAGGGAGGGGTCGATATCGTCCAGCAGGATGGAGTAGGATCGCACCCCGATCTCCCACATCGCCTGCGCTTTGTCCATCAAGGCTTCCAACTCATTCTCGTCGGAGTAACAGATGCTAACCCCCGGGGAGATTGCGAAGTTAAACTCCACATGATTTCTTTCGGCCCGATCCACTAACTGCTCAAGCTCCTCAAGTTTCTCCTCGGGATAGGGCTCCCGCCACTTTTCCCGGTGGTAGGGATCATCTTTGGGGGCGTAGACGTAAGTGTTCATCTTATGGGAACCGTAGAAATCCAGCTGACGCAACCGATCCTGATGGGACCAGGGCTTTCCGTAAAATCCTTCAATCGCTCCCCGCAACTGCATGGTCGGCCAATCCTGAATTTCCAGCACCGGGAGAGACTCTTTCCCTTGCCGCACGATTTGCCGCAGGGTTTGCACCGCATAAAAGGTGCCTCGGTCATCCTTTCCAGCGGCAATGATCTTCGACTGGCCGTCGGCATCCTTTCCAATCGCCACCACATACCCTTCTGCAGGCAGATCCCGCGGCGTTACTCCGATTGATTGCAGCGCCTTTTTCATCTGCCCATCCAATCGACCGAGAATCACTGACAACTGGCCTTTTCCATCCCCTTTTTCCAGGGAATGGCGTACGGACTTCACCGTCGCCTCATCCACAACATTGACCGTCTTCACTTCCACGTCAGCCGACAGCGGGATCGAGCCCTTTTTCACTTTGTAGATTTGCGGTGTCGGTGAAACCACCGGCTGGCCTTTCGCCTCGGTCCTTGTGGGAGGAATCGAAAGACCAGCAGATAAAAGCAACACCAGCGATAACAGTACCATCATCCACGATCGCCAAGCCACCAGAGGCCCCTCCTTTTTCCATTCATCCACTAAAAAGTTTCGGGGTCCGGCAGGTGTTTCCCTCTTTTTTGTCAGGATGACAGCTGCTTCACCAAGGTAATGATATACCGATCGACGCGTTCCTTGATCAACCCCTCTGTCAGTCCCGAGATCCCGAAGGCTTCCCAGCCCGCGTACACCTGGGGAGAGCCGAAATCAAAAAGGGATAGGAGGTCCCAGTATGGATCCCAACAGAAAGCGGAACCCGCATAATCTTGATAAGCGGCCAAAAACTGATCTGCGGAAGCCACATCAAATAACATGGCCAGGTTGACGCGACAGTGACCGACATCGATGGCTGCCGGTCCCTGGCAAGCATTCACCCAATCGACCACCCCGCTCACTTGCCCCCCGCTCCACAAGAGATTGGCCGGATGGAAATCGCGATGGATAAACCGGGGAGTGAAGGAAGGCTCGGCTCCCATCACTCTGTCCAATGCCCGCTGCCAGGCTCCGGGGGCACGGGTCCAAGTCGGTACACGCAGGTCAGATTTCCCAATATAGGGACGATAGGTCCACGGAAAGCCTTCTGCCGGCACATCATGGATCCGTACCAAGGCTTCAGCCAAGCGATCCAACCACTGCGCCCGGTTTTCCGGCTGTAAATCGACGTCCCCCTGGAGACATGTCATCAAGACCGTCGGCATCCCGCAGCCATTCCCCGTCTCATCTCCAGCGATAAGATCAGGCGTGGGTAACTGGACATCGGCGGCCTGGCGGAGGCTTTCCATCTCATGCCGCACCAGATCCGGTTCCTGGCGCAACCATTCCTTTTTATGAAACCGACGCAGCACCACGGGAACATTCCCCTGATCAGTCTGAAGGGAAAGACGGTGAAGGAGGGAAGAGGTGCCCCCCTTCATTCCTTCCACCGACTGGATGGAAGCCTCGGAATCGACAGACTGGACCACCCATTGCACCGCTGAGTCGGGCAATCGGTCTTCTGCCATGGAGAACATGGGCAGGCCTCCTTTTTAAAATAACCATACCCCCAGTTGTGAGGTCACGAGAAACCACGCCGGCCTATACCTGAGACAGACGGAGCGTCGCCCGGTACAATAGCTCAGTCGCCAGGGCGATATCCTCTGGAGAGGAGTACTCTTGCGGGTGGTGACTGATCCCGTCTTTGGAGCGGACAAAGATCATGCCGAAGTCACAGACATCGGCCAAAGCCAGTGCATCGTGGAAGGGGCCGCTCATCAGCCGGGGAGGCGCCAATCCCATGCTCCGGGCTTCGCCGCTTAAAAGCTCCACCAGCTCCGGAGCGCAGTAACGGGGGGCGCTGCGGGCATCTTCTCGCACCCGGTATTGCAACCGGTGGGCACGACATGCCTCCTGCAACAAGGAGGTAAGCGTCTCCTCCAACCGATGGCGCCGCTCCATATCGATATCCCGCAAATCGACGGTAAAGGTCACCCGATTGGGGATGATGTTGCGGGAGTTGGGGTGCACTTACAGGTTGCCCACGGTGCCGACGGCACTTCCACCGGCTTCCTTGACCGCCTGGTGGAAGCCGGTGATTACCTCTGCCGCCCCGGTTAAGGCATCCCGACGAAGAGGCATGGGCACCGAGCCGGCATGTCCGGCAACCCCCGTCAACTCCACCGTCAGCCACAGAGGACCGGCGATGCCAGTGACGATACCCACGGGCTGATCCTGGGACTCCAGCACCGGTCCCTGCTCGATATGGATTTCCAGTTAGGTGCCGATCCTCCCTTTTGATAACTGATCCGGGTCGCTTCCAAACGGCGGGTCACATCCCTGTTCATCTTTCCGATCCAATTCTTCTGGATCCACCCGGCCCAAGATGCCCCGGGAAGAATAACCCCTGATTAAACCTGCACCCCTCCTCATCGCAGAAGGGGACCACCTCCACGGTACGCCGAAGGCGGATCCCTTCTTCCTTATGGGTTTGGAGCACCTCCAATCCGCCCAGCACGCCGACGGTGCCGTCGTAGCGACCCCTCGCCGGTTGGGAGTCGATGTGGGAGCCGATCATCAGCAGCGGCGCTTGGGGATCTGCCCCCTCCAACCGGCCGATCAGGTTGCCAAACCCATCCACCCGTATGGTAAGCCCCGCCTCTTCCATCCCAAACACGGACCCGATCCACCCCCTTCCGGTATTCCGGAGAGAGAGCCAACCGCCTTACGCCAGTCTCCCCCAGCCGACCGGATTTGGGCCCGTTCTAAAATCCGATCATGTAGACGTCGCGCATCGATATGGGAAAGGGGGATGGACACGTTTTCCTCCTTCTGTCTTCTTAAAATGCGCTCGTATTCCGTTGTTTGGACGCCCGATTCCCTGCTGGGGCATGCAAGTATTCCCTCCAATGGGATTCATCCTGGGGGCGGGTCAACAGGCTGACCGTTACCATCACCCCTAGATTGAGAATCAAGCCGACAATCCCGGCATGAATCTCAAAGGGGGGCACCGGGTGGATGATCTGGTAATAGAAGTTGGTCGCTGTCCCGATGATCAATCCCGCCAAAATCCCAACCGGGGTAGCCCGCTTCCAGTAGAGGGCACTGTAGACGGCAGGAGCAAACTGGACGATAGACCCGTAGGCACCCAGGAGGAGAGCGATCAGCCCCTGTCCCCCAAAGACCGTCACCAGATAGGCCAACGCCCCGATCCCGATCACACTGAGCCGCATGATCCGAAGGACGGTTTGGTCAGACAAGTCTCGACGGATGTTTCGCACCACTCCGTCGGTAAATTCCAGTGAGGCGCTGTGGGTAATCACATCTGCCGAGGACATGGCCGCCGCCAAGGCGCCAGCACCCACCAGCCCGTACAGCCAACCGGGGAAGGATAGCACCTGTGTGATCAGATAAGGAAACACCTCATCCGGGTTGTCCAGCTCATGAGGCGCCACCACTCCGATGGCGGCGAAACCGACCAAAAGCAAGGGCACCAGAAACAGGGCAAAAATCGGATAGGCGATCACCGTCCGCTTGATCGTTCCTGCAGGAGAGGAAAAGGATTTGGAAAAGAGGTGCGGCCACATGAGGAAACCGATCGCCGACACGAGGATGGTGGTGGTGTACGCCACGGGCGACATCGTAGACCCCTCTTTTCCGATGAGCAGAAAGCCGGGCTTCTTTTCCGCCACTTGCTCAAACAAAGCCGGGAGGCTGTCATGAAGCTGAAACACGATGGCGAGTCCAACTCCCCAGGAGATTAGAATCATCAACAGCCCTTGAAAAACATCAGACCAGGCAGCCGCCCGCAGGCCGCCAGTGGCTACATAGATCACGACGATGGCGTAGGCGGCCAGCGCCCCCAGCCAAAAGGGGATCCGCCCTTCGGTCATGATATGGAAGATGTAGGCCATCCCCTTCATCTGTGTAGCCAGGTATTGAATCGAGGCGAACAGGACGATGATACCCACGAGCACGCCGAGGGCTTTGGAGGGAAATCGCTGCTGCAAGAAGCCAACCAGAGAGTAGAGCCGGAAAGCTCGTCCAATCCGTCCCACCTTGGGGCCGACGATGTACCAGGGAAGGATAGCGAAGGCGGTATAGACCAAAATGTAAAAAGCCGGACCCCCCCGCGAATACGCCCATCCTGGCGCCCCCAGAAAGGAGAAGGCGCTAAAAACGGCTCCACCCATCAAAAACCAGGTGACCAAAAGGCTCAAGTTTCGATCGGCTACGGCAAACTCATCCAGGGAGCCCCCCCGTCCCCGCCCGGCCATGATGCCGATGGCGAGGGCCAGGATCAGGTAGCCGCACATGATGATCAGTGCAAATTGCCAGGACGCCATCCTTACCCCTCCCTCTCCTCTTTATCGGGATCGAGGCGATAGAAGATCAACAGCGCCAAGAAAACCGCCAGAATCCAAAAAATCACCCAGAAAAAATTGAAAGGCAGGCCTGCCACAAAGGGGTGAACCCGGTTACCAAGAATAAACAGGGGAAACAGAACCGGCAGAAACAGGATCATCATCACTCCGGCATACCACCGTTGGAAGCTTCGCTTCTTCATCCAACCTCCTCCTTATCGCTCATATCGAATGGTGCCGTCTACCATCGTCAGATCCACCCGCGTTTCCGGTAGCCGCTCTGGCGGCGTACCCAGCAACGGACGGTCCAACACGATCAGATCTGCCCGCTTTCCCGGTTCGAGACTTCCCAGTTTCCCCTCGTCAAAGGAAGCGTAAGCTCCGTACCATGTGTAACGTCGGATCGCCTCCGTCAGGGGAATGGTTTGACCCGCTCCTATCACCTGACCGCTCCGGGATTGCCGGGTGACCGCGGCAAACAAACCGACAAAGGGATCCGGCGTGGTGATGGGGCTGTCGGAACCGATGGCGGCAGGAATCCCCTTTTCCATATAGGAGCGCATGGGAAACATCCCGTGGACCCGCTCGCCATAATCGGTCACGTAGCCATCTCCGAATTCGTGGACGAAGGCCGGATTGGGGATCGGCACGATCCCTGCTCGCCGAATCCTCGCCATTAGGTCTGGCGGCACCATACCAGCATGCTCGATGCGGTGCCGGTGATCGGTTCGGGGATGTTCCCGCAACTGCTTCTCGATACAGGTGACCATCATGTCCACCGCCCGATCCCCGATCGCATGGGCGGTAAGCTGCCACCCCTTCCGATGGGCAGCCCCCATCAACTCATCCAACTCTTCCTGCTGGAGATAGAGAATGCCGCTGTCTTCGGGAGCGCTGGTGTAAGGCTGGCGGGTGGACGCCGTCGGACCACTGCTGCTTCCATCGATAAAAACTTTGGCCGGTCCCAACTGGAATCGATCATTCCCAAGTCCGGTAACAACCCCCGCCTCCAGCGCTCTTCGGACCACTCCGGGAGAGTCGTGAAGGGAGCCGACCAGCGATGTCACTCGGAGCCCGATCTCCCCTGCGGCCACTCCTTGCTGCAGTCTGCGGAAATGATCGTTGCCATAGCCACCTGCATCGTGGACTGACGTGATGCCCTGTTTCAGAAAATCTTGGGAAGCCAGCAAAAGCGCCTGGCGCAGTTCCCTTTCCGGATATTGCGCTCGAAGAAACATCTCCATGTGAGCCGCTTCCAATAACACCCCCGTCAGTTTGCCCTCCCGGCGAACCCGTTTTCCTCCCGGAGGATCCGGAGCACACTCGTTTAGACCAGCCTTTTCCAAGGCACGGCTATTGACGGCGGAGATGTGGCCACAGGTTCGCGTTACGATCACCGGGTGTTCTGTCGACACCTGATCCAGGTCTTCCCGAGTCGGATGTCGCCCTTCCGCCAATGATTTTTGGTTGTACCCCCATCCTCGGATCCACTCTCCCTTCGGCGTTTGTCGGGCCCTGGCACGCAGTTTTTCCACCATCTCCCCGATGGAAGCCACCGCTTTACAATCGACTCCCAATCGGTTGGTTCCGTACAATTCAAGATGGGCGTGTGCGTCGACAAAGCCGGGCATCAGGGTGGCGCCGTGCAAATTGATGATTTTTGTATCAGGATCGATCACCGGTTCCACGTCCGTCTGGGAGCCTACAGCAACAATCTTTCCACCACGGATCGCCAGGGCCTCCGCCTGGTGAAAATCCGCATCCGCCGTCAAGATCTGCCCGTTAACAAATGCCGTCGTCCGATCGGTCATAAAAACCCCCCCGACTCTATTCATCTCATTTCGGTATTGAATCGTTCTGTATAACATATTGATTCGATCAATCAGCGCCGTGTAGAATATAAGTAAATTTTTTAGGGAAATTGAGTCGATTATATTACTGAAGAGAAAGGA
Organism: Melghirimyces thermohalophilus; assembly: GCF_900102685.1. GTDB lineage: Bacteria > Bacillota > Bacilli > Thermoactinomycetales > DSM-45169 > Melghirimyces > Melghirimyces thermohalophilus. Next base: position 102,910 of record NZ_FMZA01000005.1, on the reverse strand, counting down.
TGAACGCAATTTGCCAATATCTACTGTGACCCCTGTTGAGGCAGAGCAATTGAACCCTTATAAAATCGTCCAGTCGCAACTGGAACAAGCAGGGAAACGCCTTGGTGTATCCCAAGACGTTCTCAACATCCTGAAAAAACCGAAACGCGTTTTGTATGTCTCATTCCCGGTAAAGATGGATGACGGCTCGATCCAAGTGTTTGAAGGCTACCGTTCTCAACACAGTGATGCAGTGGGACCTACAAAAGGCGGTATTCGTTTCCACCCCGACGTTACGATGGATGAAGTGAAAGCCTTATCCATGTGGATGAGCTTTAAATGCGGTGTGGTCAATGTCCCTTACGGCGGCGGAAAAGGCGGTGTTGTATGCGATCCCCGCAAATACAGCAAAGGGGAAATACAACGGATCAGCCGCGGTTTTATGGAGGCGATTGCCGATATCGTCGGCCCGGAAAAGGATATTCCCGCCCCTGATGTATATACCAATTCCCAAATCATGGGCTGGATGATGGACACCTACAGCCGGATGAAAGGACAGGTGAGCCCTGGTGTCATCACCGGTAAGCCCCTCAGCATCGGCGGATCCAAAGGACGAAACGAGGCGACGGCCCGGGGGTGTGCCTTTGCCATCGAACAAGCGATGAAAACGTTGGGTAAACCCATGGAAGGGGCAACGGTGGCTGTTCAAGGATTTGGGAATGCCGGCCGCATCATCGCTGGTCTGTTGATGGAACAGGGATGTAAGATCGTCGCTATCGGGGACTCTACCGGCTCCATCTATTGCAAAGAGGGACTTAATCTCAAACAAGTGGAACAATTGAAAGACGATGATTCCGCCACGATTCTGGACGACTCCAATGGCACTCCCCTGGAAAATCCGGAAGACCTGCTGGAACTGGACGTGGACATCTTGGTTCCGGCGGCCCTGGAAAATGTGATCACCAGCCAAAATGCGGACCGGATTCAAGCCAACATCGTGGCGGAAGCGGCCAATGGACCGACGACACCAAAAGCGGATGAGATTTTATTTGAAAAAGGCGTTCTCCTCCTCCCCGACATTTTGGCCAATGCCGGCGGAGTGGTCGTCTCTTATTTCGAATGGGTGCAAAATCTGATGAACTACTACTGGTCCGAAGAAGAAGTGAACAAGAAGCTGCGGGAGATCATTGTTCACTCTTACCAGGAAGTTTACGCGTTGGCTGATGAGCACCAAACCGATCTTCGCACTGCAGCCTATATGATCTCGATCCAACGAATCACCGAGGCCATGGAAGCCCGGGGTTGGATTTGACGGAAAGCACCTCCCCACTCCGCCTGAAGCAGGCGGAGCTTTTTGTTTTCCCCTCGTCTAGTCCAATTCCTCCATCGCTTTGATCAGAGTCTCGCCGATAAAATCTACGTCTTCCTTTGTGGCGGACAGGGGTGGGGCCAAGGTGAGGATATTATTGTATCCAGCCACGGTATCCCCATTTTTGCCGATAATCAGCCCTCGGGATTTGCAGGCGGCGATCACCTGGCCCATCTGCTCCGTGGCCAGAGGTTTTTTCCCCGCTTGATCCTCCACCAGCTCCAACCCCAACATAAAGCCGAAGCGACGCAGATCCCCAACCCGGGGGTGTCTCCACAAGGGTTGCAACTTCTCCTCCAGCCGGGAACCGTGAGCTTCCGCCTGGTCCGGTAGCTTCTCTCTTTCCATGATCTCCAGGTTCTTCAACGCGAGAGCACAGGCGGCGGGGTTACCGCCGAAGGTGTTAACATGCCGGAAATGCTGATACTCTTTCAGCTCCATAAATCGTTCGTAGATCTCCCGTCGCACGGCGGTGGCAGAAAGGGGGAGGTAGCCGCTGGTCAGCCCCTTGGCCATAGTTACGATATCGGGGCGCAGCTTAAAATTGTGGTGCCCAAACGTTTCACCGCTCCGTCCAAACCCACAGATCACCTCATCGATGATCAGCAACACCCCGTGCTCCCGGCAGATGCGTTGCACTTCCTCCATATAGACGGGATGGGGCACGATCACCCCGCCACCAGAGATCGCCGGCTCCATGATCACCCCGGCCACGGTCTCTTTTCCTTCCCACAGGATCGCCTCTTCAATGGCCCGGGCGCAATCCCGGTTGAAGCCTTCGACGCTTTGCCCTTCCGGTCGCCGGTAACTGTCCGGCGGCCGCACATGGACGAAGCCCGGTGATAATGGTTCATACCGGTATTTCCGCTGCGCCTGCCCCGTCGCCGCCAGCGCCCCCATGGAATTGCCGTGGTAAGCCCGATAACGGGAGATAAATTTGTAACGATCTCCCTCCCCGTTTTGCCGGTGGTATTGACGGGCGATCTTAAAGGCCGCTTCATTGGCTTCCGAGCCACTGTTAGAGAAGAAGACCGCGTACTCTCCATCCAACCACTCATTCAGCTTTTCCGCCAACTGGATCGCCGGGAGGTGACTCTGGGTCAAGGGGTAGTAAGGCATGGTCTTCAGCTGTTCATAGGCCGCTTCCGCCATCTCCTGGCGCCCGTAGCCCACATTGACGCACCAGAGCCCCGCCATTCCGTCCAAGTACCGATTCCCCTCACTGTCCGTCACCCAACATCCCTCTGCTTCCGTCACTACCATCTTCTCACCGTAAGGAGTGAGATGATGCCACACATACCGCTGGTCCTTCGCTTTCACCTCATCCACTTTCATATTCATAGGATCACCTCCATCCATTGTGGCGCGCCGTCATCATTTTTTTGCGGGTGTAAAATTCAACCCCGTCCTTCCCGTTGGCATGTAAGTCGCCGTAGAAAGAGTCTTTATACCCGGAGAAAGGGAAGAAAGCCATCGGCGCGGGAACGCCTAGATTGATCCCCAGCATGCCGGCGTCGATCTCTTCCCGGAAGCGGCGGATCGCTTTGGCGCTGTCGGTAAACAGGCAGGCACCATTGGCAAAATCCGACTGATTGGCCACCTGGATCGCCTCATCCAGATCCTTCACTCGCACGATGGAGAGAACCGGGGCGAAGATCTCCTCCTGCCAAATGGTCATCTCCGGTTGCACTTCGTCAAACAGGGTGGGACCGATGAAGAAACCACCTGTGGGGCCGGTATCCTTTCGCCCATCCCGAATCAGCCGGGCTCCTTCCCGCTCACCCGCTTCGATGTAAGCACATGTGCGGTCCCGGTGAGCGGCACGGATCACCGGACCGAGGAAGACATCCTCCTCCATCCCGTCTCCGATACGGATGGCATCCGCCGCCTCCGTCAGCTTTTCCACCAGCTCGTCAGCCACCTCTCCGACGGCTACAACCACGGAACAAGCCATACACCGTTCGCCGGCAGAACCGAAGGCGGCATTGATGATATTGGGCACGGCCTGCTCCAGATCAGCGTCGGGCATAACGATGGTATGGTTCTTCGCCCCAGCCAGGGCCTGCACCCGTTTGCCGTGAGCGGCAGCGGTTTTGTACACATACTTGGCCACCGGCTGGGATCCGACGAAGGAGATCGCCTGAACCCGACTCTCCTCCAACAGGCCGTTCACCACTTGTCTGGCACCGTGGACCACGTTGAACACCCCGTCGGGCAGGCCCGCCTCCCGGGTCAGCTCCGCCAGCCGGTTGGCCAACAAGGGCGTCCGCTCCGACGGTTTCAACACAAAGGTGTTGCCGCAGGCGATCGCCAGGGGAAACATCCAACAGGGAACCATCATCGGAAAATTGAAGGGCGTGATGCCGCCGACCACTCCCAAAGGATATCGGTACAAGCCGGATTCGATGTCCGATGCGATATCCGGAAGCTGTTCCCCCATCATCAGGGTGGGGGCACCAGCTGCAAATTCCACACACTCGATCCCCCGCTGCACCTCACCGAGAGCCTCGGAGTAACTTTTTCCATTCTCCCGGGTCACCATCTGCGCCAGTTCCTCTTTGTGTTCGATCAACAGTTGTTGGTATCGGAACATGATTCGTGCCCGCTGGGGCACCGGTGTCCGCCGCCATGCGGGATACGCCTCCGCCGCCACAGTCACCGCCCGATCCAGATCTTCCCGGCCCGACAGGGGCACCAGGGCCAACACCTCACCAGTAGCCGGATTGGGCACCGTTTCCGTCTCATTGGAATGAGCTTCCTCCCACTGTCCACCAATCCAGTTTTTCAATCGGGTCGCCGTTGCTGTCTGTTCCATGGAATCTCCCCTTCCCCCTGTTTTCGAATATTTCCTCTATTATGGATTGTATAGGAGAAAACCACCTTTTTCATTAGACGTCCTGTTAGGAAAATGATCCTTGGTTTTAGACAGTTGCCCCTCAGGTGAATAGCGGATGATAGCGGCCCGAGACCGCGTCCACGACGATCTTGGCGGGATCGGCTCGCTCCCATTCACAGCTCATGACCCAGAAGGGGCGGTAGCAGATCTCTTCCTCTTCTAGGATCAAGGTTGGTGTCCCCAACCACTTGAGACCAACGGAGAGGGAAGCGTAAACATAAGCCTCCGCTCGCTTCCGGGCCTCCTCGCGCTGCACCCCCTCCTGAATCATATTTTCTACTGGAACCCATCGACTCTCCATCACCGGCATCGTATCGGCTATCGCTTCCTTTCCGGAGACAAGATCGACGGTGCATGCGATCCGACCCTTTTTCCGGAACAAGCCACCTGTTTGTTGCAGCCGGTATTGGATATATAGATACGGATAATAGACCTGATTCTGAACATAAACCGATCGGGCCCGGGTTTTTTGGGCAATCCAGTCAACCATCGCCGGCTCGTCCCAATCGGTAGCAATAATGGATCCTTCCTTCAAGTCGGCCTCACCTCAGACGAACTCCGGAAATGAAGCTCAATATTCCTCGCCTCGGGAGCCAACTCCCGGGAAGCGTGTCGATCAAGGTCTCGGGAAATGTTGCGCCCCTTCTTGGCTCCTTCCACTTCTTGCTGGATCTTTTGGGAGGGAACTTTACCGAAGAAGTTCCCGATCAGCATACCCAAGATGGACATCACCAACCCGCCGATAAAAGGATGGAGTCCTGTGACTGCCTCGAAGTTCCATTCCGTCCACAGGATGTGGGTGACCGCCCCGGACACCATCGCGGCGATCGCCCCCACCCGGTTGGCTTTCGTGGAATAGACCGATGCCACATAAGGCACGATAAAGCTATTTCCCAAAACCCCAAAACCAAAGATGACCAACTGGAATACCGACGGCGGTTCAAAGGCGGCAACCGCCACCCCGACAACCCCCACGAACAAGATCAACAGCCGGGAAACCCACACCATCCGTCGATGATCTGCCTTGGGATCGATAAACCGCTGGTAAATATCCCGGGACAGGATCGTACCCGCCTGCATCAATAACGAATCGGATGTCGACATCACCGCCGCCATCACCGCAGACAGCAGGATGGCGGCAAAGACTCCCGGAAAAAACGTATAAGCCAGCTCCGGTATCACCATTTCCGGATCCGACAGATTGGGCAGCAGGACGATCCCACACAGACCCAACAGGTAGGGCGCAAACACAAACAGTTGGTTCCAACTGGCAGACCAGAGAATTGCCGTTCGCGCTGTCTTCGGACTCTGCATCGACATGTGCCGTACCACCACGTGCGGAAGTCCCATGTAACCGATGGAATAAATGAGTACCGCCCCCAACACAACGCCCCATTGCCCCTGGTAAGCCAGATCTTTGCCCCAGATGCTGAGATACGTAGGATCGATCCGGGTCAGCGCGTGATTCAGTTCGGTCAACCCGCCCAGATGGACGAGGGCAACAGCGGTAATCCCTACCACCCCGAGCACCATGATGATCGCCTGGATAAAGTCGGTCCAAACCACCGCCAGGTAACCCCCGAACACCGTATACAGCACGATCACGCCCACTCCAACGGTCAAGGCGGGTACATAGGGCATCCCGGTCAAGGAGGTTAACGCTTTACCGGCGGCGATAAACTGGGCGAAGACATAGACAGAGATAAAAACGATGGAGATGATGGAAGCGATCAATTGGACCAGGGAGCTTTCGTACCTTTTCCCTAAATACTCCACCGGGGATAAGGCCCCCAGCCGTTCGGACAACCGCCGCATCCGCTTGCCGAGCACAGAGATGTTGACGATCGATCCACCTGCGTCGCTGAAGGCGTACCAAAGGGCATACCAACCCTGTTGATAGGCCAGAGCTGGCCCGCCCATAAACATGTAACCGCTCATATAGGTTCCCTGCATGGTCATCGCGGTCACTGCTGGGCCCACGGAACGACCGCCGAGCAAAAAATCATCTACGGATTGGGAAGCCCTTTTGGAAGAGAGATATCCGATCATCAACAAAACGACGAGGTAAACCGTAAAAATACACAGTTCCAGATTCACCTCAATCCTCCCCCTCTCTCGGAAGTGAACGCTCTTCCTGTTCATCTTCTCTCTTCAATTTGACATACATCACCAGAGCCAGTCCCATCCAAAAAACAGGCCAGGGTGCAAACCAATAAAAGGTTTCCATCGGTAACCCAAACATCTATCTCCCTCCCTCTCCTGTTTAGTTATAATATTCAGTATATTATCTTTGCACGGTTTCATCATTAGACGATGTGTGAAGAACACGGTCGTTTGATTTGGACAATAGAGAGGTCAGAGTGAGGTATAGCCGGTCATGCGGGGGTGTGAAGTGGATCCTCTTGCAGTCTTTTAAAACCCCTTTCTTCACAAATCCAGATACAGAGTGTACAAGGATTAGGTGGAAACCACCTGCAACAGATCCCTTCCCGCAAGAAATTGGTTGCACACGGTAACCAGAAATCCACCTTGTAGATGTCCTGAGACAGGATTCACTCAAGAAACGTGGGGACATGAGGGATAGAGGATTGGGCCCTTCCCTTAATCAAAGGTTTTTTATCCCTTTAGTTGACACACTGCCGTCGGTATTGTATATATTGTTTATATACAATACCCTCTCGCATTCACACTTAATCAGGGAGTGGGGGCACCCATGAATATCATCATTTCCAACCGTTCCAAAGAGCCCATTTATGTGCAGATCAAAGAACAGATCAAACAATCAGTACTCAACCAAACCTTGCACCCCGGGGAACCCTTGCCATCGATCCGGAAGTTGGCCAAGGAGTTGCAGGTGAGTGTCATCACCACCAAACGCGCCTATGAGGAGCTAGAGCGGGAAGGGTTTGTGGAATCCGTCGTCGGACGGGGGTCCTTTATCGCCGGACAGTCAGAGGAGTGGGTTCGGGAACAGCAGTTGAAGAGAATTGAGGACAAACTGACGGAAGCGGTGGAAGAAGGGCGAAGGATCGGCCTGTCCTTATCGGAACTGAAGGAGATGTTGGAGTTGATCGATGACCAGACGAAAGCGGAGGGTTGAAAAAGATCACAGGAGGTTGTGACATGGCGAAAGTGTTGCGAAAAGATTGGTTGTTGTTGCGACCCGGTCTGCTGTTTGTCTCCCTCACCTTCGGTTTGTTGTGGAACTGGCTGATCTGGGTGGATGATCCACTGGCTATCCATTATTCCGGATCCCTCTTGACACTCGTCTTCGCTTTTTATCTGGCAACGATGGATGGCGGATCTGCTAACATGGAGGCCTTTTGGAACAGCTTGCCGATCTCCCGGGTGGAGCTGGTTGGCGCGAAGTATCTGGAGGGAGTACTTTTCGCTGTCGGCGGTTACCTGCTGGCGTGGATCCTGCAGTTTCCCGTTCGGTGGATTGTTTATCCCGACTCTCTCCAGTTCACTCCCGCTGAGGGGTTGATTGGTATTGCCACAGGATTGATCGGGCTGGCCGTGTTTTATGGGATCGATTTCTGGTTCCATCGAGAGATCGGTTCCACGATGACGGCCTTCATCATCGCTCTGGCACTCTCTTTTCTATTCAACCAGTATATGGACTCCGCTCTCAAGGAAGGGAATGCCCTCTGGGTTCTGTTGTTCGCATTCTGCGTATTGCTATACGGAGGCTCATACCAGTGGGCGAAGTGGAAATACCGCAGAAAGGATATCGGGTGAGGAGGCAGCGAGATGGAACCAGTCGTATCGATGAAAAACGTGTCCAAACGTTATGACCGTTTTGCTCTAGAACAGGTATCGCTTATGATCCCCCGCGGGTACCTGACGGGGATCATCGGACCCAATGGTTCCGGAAAGACCACGTTAATCCGGCTGATGCTGGATCTGATCCATCCGGATGAGGGGGAGATCACGCTGTTTGGAAAACACCTTGCGGGAAACGAGAGGGTGATCAAATCGAGGATCGGCTTTCTGTTTGCTCAGACCGATTTTTATGGAGATCAGACGGTAAACAGCATGAAAAAGATGATCGCCCCTTTCTACGATTCTTGGAACGAGGCGACCTTTCATGGGTATTTGGATCGCTTCGGATTACATCCGGAAACAAAGATGAAAAAACTTTCCCAGGGCATGACCATGAAGTTCTCATTGGCCCTCGCCCTTTCACACGATGCGGAACTGCTCCTGTTGGATGAGCCGACCGCCGGGCTGGATCCAGTCTTCCGACGGGAATTGATGGATATCTTCAGCGAGATTCTGCAGGATGAGACCAAAACGATTGTGATGGCGACGCACAACACCCGGGAGCTGGATGAAAGAGCGGATTTTGTCATCTATGTCGATCGTGGAGAGATGATCTTCAACCGGCCCAAGGATGAATTGTTTCAGCAGTACGCAGTTATCAAGGGTCCGCGTGCGCTACTAGACGATGATCGGAAAGGAACTCTGATCGGCATGCGTCAGACAGAGATCGGTTTCCACGGGCTGACCGATCAAGTTTCCCAGTGGGAGGCCTTGGGCAGCGATCATCCTCTGGTCGTTGAAAAGCCGACCTTGGAAGATATCCTGTATTACTTTCAAATGGAGAAGCGATCATGACGCTATTCTACTGGTTGATCTATGTGTTGGTGCCCCTCGTGTTTTTTATCCAGTTATGGCGCGGCAAATTTACCAGCCGGCGGGCATGGACTCTCTACACGGTGATGGCCGGCTTGTTTATCGCCTATCTCTTTTTGGTCGGACGATGGGATGTGGTCGGCTATTTTCCGCGCATCCTGATCGTCGTGATGTTTCTCACGGCGGCGGTGCGATCCTTCTTCAAAAACAGAGATCTCGCCCGCCGCGGTCCGCGAAAAAGTTGGAAGTACCGGTTCAACCTCATCACATATACCGCCCTTTCTCTCTACTTCGGGGCTTTTGTATTGCTGGCCCTCTGGGGAATGAGCGACAGAGAGAAGCCCGTCCACCTACATTTCCCCTTGCAAGATGGGGTGTACCATGTGGTCCACGGCGGCAGCACCACAGCGATCAACTATCATCATACCCATCGCGCCCAAGCCTACGCGTTGGATATGGTGAAATTGAATCGCGCCGGGATGCGGGCCAATCACTTGTCCCCTGAGTCACTCCGCCAGTTTGTCATCTATCAAGACCCCCTGTACAGTCCCTGTTCTGGGGAAGTGATCCAGGCAGTGGACGGTTTAAAGGAGTTGGAACCTTTCGAGATGAACCGGGACACGCAATCCTATCGACAGCAACACCCGACAGGCAACCATGTCCGGATCGGCTGTAAAGGAGTGGAGGTTGTCATCGCCCATCTCGTGCCAGGGAGCCTACAGGTGGAAAAAGGGCAGCGAATCGAGGCAGGGGATCCGATCGGCCGAGTCGGCAATTCGGGCAATACATCAGAACCGCACCTTCACATCCATGCGGAAAAAAACGGGCAAGGCGTTCCTATCCGGTTTGGAGGGCGGTTTCTGATTCGCAACAGCCTGGTCTTTTCCCGATAAGGGTTACTTCTGCATGGACGGAAAGAGAGTATGTTCCTACGCCACCTACCGTTTTGAAAAACAAGGAGGACCCGGTCGTTTACTAGCGACCGGGTCCTCCTTGTATGTCAAATCAAAGAATGATTTATCAAACATGGTTGAATAAAAGCAGGTATTTTTTTCTCCAACCATAATTTTATATAAGTAACGTTTTAAGGAGGGGATCGATGGGGCAAGAGGTGCAAAGGAAAAACCATGCTTTTGGATGCTGTCGCGATCACCGCCTCTGTTTCTGAACAAAAAGATATTTTAATGATGGAGGGATCTCTTATGAGAAAAAAGCTGTTCGCTCTATTGGCCGTCTTGTCGCTGTCGATGGTTCCTTTTGGGACAACGGAGACCGTTTCCGCTCAAGGGTTCGCCTCTGAGGGAAAGGCACATATCATGGCTTGTTCGGGAAGCGGTTTTGTAGGAGCAAATACACCGGTTTATGAGCAAAAAAGTGTAACGAGTCCCGTGATCGAACGCTACGGTCCGGAAGGTATGCATTATGTGCGGGGATTCATCTTTGATGACGGATGGGTGGCACGGGATGGTTTCGGATGGATTCAAGTGAGCGATTTTATCATGTTTGAATGTAACATCTAATACCCACTCTTAGCTGAAATCAGATCTGTCACAGACGGGCCGACGCACCTTGACGTAGGCCCGTCCTCTTTTTCATAAAACGGCAATTCGTCCATGGGTAAGCTCTTGTGCCTGCCCACCCCTAGCTGCTCCTCCATCCGCGCCACCCACGCTCCCTCGGACACATCTGCAACCGCCGCCATCTCCTGCAAACCATGGATGGCCCCCGTCTGCCGGACGACTGTCTCGCCGCGGTCAACCACCGCTACCTAAACCGCCTCCCGGCACCATTGCCACCTTCTCCTCGAAGCCACTCCGTTTAACACCACCCTATCAGGCTTCTCCACTCAGACGACAAACACGATTTTTTCTATTATAATAAATAGAAAGAATATTGGGCGAACCATGCAGACCACTGGACTTCGTCAGCAGGGGAGGAAAAACTGATGGATACTGCCAGACGCTTTACCATCCAAGACGCCCTCCACCGCCCCCTTTTCAAGGACGCCCGAGTCGTGGCCGGAGAGAACCAACTGGAGCGGCCGATCCGGTGGGTACACATCCTGGAAGTAACTCGCTTCGAACACCTCATCCGCGGCGGAGAAATGATCTTGACCACGGGCATCGCCTTCCGGTCAGGGACGGACTCGCCTGTCACTTACCTTGCAAAGCTGATCGATCTCGGCGTCGCCTGTCTCTGCATCGAATTGGGAGAGTATTTTATCCGGCTCCCCCAAGAGATGGTAGAACTTGCGGAGAGGCGAGGCTTTCCCCTGATTGTCTTTGAAAAAACCGTCCGTTTTGTCGATATCACCCAGGATCTCCATTCCCACATTATCCACCGGCACCATGATCAGATCCGGCAGTTGGAAAGCCTCTCCCGCCAATTTCACCGACTCACCCTGGCTCCCCAAGGTTTAGAAAACATCTTGAAGCTGCTTCACGAACATTGCGGGCATCCGGTTCTTTTTCTCCCAATACAGGGGACTCCCCTCTCCATACCGACCTTGCCACCGGAAGAGAGGGAACCCCTCTTCACCTGCATCCGGGCCCGCCTGGAGAGGATAAAAAGAGAACAGGAGATAATGCCACTCGCATGGGAGCAAGAAGGACGCCATCTCCTGCTGCACCCGATTCAAGCCTTGGGACAAACCTGGGCTTATCTCGGGCTGGTCTGTGAAACGCCGCCGGAAGAATACGAGTCCCTCCTGTTAGACGGCTCCTCCCTCGCCATCGCCCAAGACCTGCTTAGAAAACGTTACTTAGAGGAAAAGAAACTTCACTCGGAACACCTGTGGGTCAACGATTGGCTCCTGGGTCGTCTGAGCGAATCAGACCTCCTGTACCATCTGGACAGCAACTACGAACAGACGGCCATCCCTTCCTACCGAGTATTTCTGCTGGAATTGCCGGATGCCGCTCCATGGGCGCTGGATGATTTTCGTTACGAGGTTTCCCTCATGGTTCGAGCCGCATTTGAAAAACAGGGCTTCCGCCCCTTTATCACCATGCAAAACGCCCGCTTGGCCGTCGTCGCCTTCAACCAGGGACCCCATCCCTCTGAAGGAAGCCGCTTGCGGCACGCATGTCAAGAGATCGACCACCTCTGCCAGCAAAACCCGTGGAACCTGCAGCCACTGATGGGTGTCGGCCGCCTCCGCGACGACTTGCTCCAAGCTCCCGCAGCGCTCCGGGAAGCCCATCAGGTGCTCACGGTCACTCGGAGGGAGACCGGCTTCCTCTTTTATGAGGACCTGGGGGTGTATCAGCTTCTCCTTCATCCCGGCATCCACCAGAACCTCACGACCTTCGTCCGAGACCACCTCGGTCCGGTCATCGATCACGACCGGGTAAAAGGAGGCGACCTCCTGAACACGCTGCGGGTCTATCTCGACCACAACGGCTCCAAAAAGGAGGTCGCCGATAAGCTGCATATCGTCCGTCAGTCGCTTTATTACCGCCTGCAAAAGCTGGAGAGCTTGCTGGGTAAAGATTATCTGTCACCGGATCGGAAGCTCACTCTCCAACTGGCCCTCCGGGCCTACCCGATCGTCTATTCTGAATGGGTGAAGGAGGATGGGCAAAAAAAATGAATCAGAATCCGATCCGAATGCGGTTCCCAAAGGGATCCGTGGTCAACAGCCCATCGGTTTCCATTGCCGCCTCAGCACCGATCGACTACAAGCGATCTTTGATTCGTTCCACCTCTTCTTCAGCGGAGATACGCCTTCTCCGCCCCCAATCCGATCGGATGCATCACCGTAGACGGGCAGATCACCGAGTACCCGATCCCGACAGAAGAGGCTGAACCTCACAGGATCATCCTCGCTCCCGATGGAGCGATTTGGTTTGCGGAAGAGTGCAATCAAATCGGTCGGCTTTCCTACACCCCATGACCCCCTCAAAAAGGAGGAAGCCCATGGAGAAAGTCACCTTTCAAAATACGAGAGATTTAACGCTCGTCGGTCATCTTCATCCGTCCCCATCCCCAGCGATCGTCATCCTATGCCATGGCTTTCGGTCCAATAAGTCTTCCCGGGGACGCTTCGATCGTTTCGCCCAAGCGTTTCACCAACACGGATACGGTGTGTTGGCCTTCGATTTCAGCGGATGCGGGGAGAGCGATGATGACTCCTTAACGCTGGCCAAACAGGTGGACGACCTCCGTTCAGCGATCCGTTATGTTCAATCCCTCGGTTACCGCCGGATCGCCTTATACGGGCACAGTTTAGGTGCCCGCGTCTGTCTGGAAGCCTTCGATCCGCAAGATGTGTCCACGATGGTCCTGAGCGGGGCTGGAACCGGTCCGATCCGCTACCATTGGCCGGATCATTTTTCCGGAGCGCAGATGAAGGAGTTGCGGGAAACCGGGCAAATCACCGTCTATCAGTCGGGCATGGGCCGGGAGAAGGTGATCATCGATCGACAGATGCTGTTGGATTTTGAGCAGTTCGAGCAGGAAACCTTGCTGAAGCGGATCACATGTCCGGTGCTGATTCTACACGGGGACCAGGGGTGGGAGGAGCAACAGTTGGCGGAGATCACGAGGAAAGGATACCAATGGTTAACAAAAGACTCACAGGTTCGAGTGATTGAGGGAGCGGACCACAGCTTCATGGACCGGTTATCGGAAGTGGAGCAAGCGGCGGTCAGCTGGTATTTGAACCATTGCCCACCTTTCTAACGTTCTTTGGAAAAACGACGGGTGCTTCTCCAATGGTCATCGCGGTCGATGATTTTTTGCGTACCCGGCTATTTTTTATGCATTTATATTGACCGATCGGTTCGTATATATTAATATCTTACTAACCAATCGGTCAGCAAATGAAAGGAGAAGAAATGTCCTTTGCCTTTACAACGGTATGAAAAAGAACGGATTTTAGATGCCTGCTTGACCGTCTTCGCCCGTCACGGATATGAAAAAACCTCAACCGCCATGTTGGCCGAAGCGGCTGGTATCTCCAAGGCTTTGATTTTCCATCACTATAAAAGCAAGAAGAAATTGTATTTAAGTATCCTGGATCGATGCGTCGAAAACTTGAAGACGGCGCTCCGCATCGATGACCTCATCCAATACGAGGATTTCTTTGCAGCGAAAGAACAGATCGGCCTCATCAAAGTGGATTATCTAAAAAGGAACCCCGATGTATACAAAGTGTGGATCGAAGCGTTCCTCACCACACCGGAGGAAGTGAAAGCGGAAATTGAACAAAAGTACGGCGAACTGTTGGCGGAAAGGGATCAGTTCTGGAGGCAGTTGTTCGATAAAGTCCCCCTGCGAGAAGGGGTGGACCGGGAAGCGGCATATCGACTGGTGCAAATGACATTGGATGGCCTGAGTCAAAAGTATGTATCGATGATGACAGATGACAAGAGCCTGGATTTTCACCTGCATTTACTGGATGAGAGAAAACAGTTTTTGGATATGATTCGATATGGAATTGAAGGACAAAGGGAAAAGGGGTGATCCGGATGGGTTCCAATGTTCTTTTTTTTCATGAGATCGACCAAACCCACCACCCACTCGTTGGGGGAAAAGCCTTCCATTTGGCAAGGTTGTCCCGGATGGAGGGAGTGCGCGTACCGGAGGGATTTTGTGTCACGACCGAGGCTTATAAGCGTGTGGTTACACAACGCGAAGAGTTACACCCGTTGATCGATCAGCTGTCGACGCTGAAGGTGGAAGATCGGGAAAAGATCCGCGACATCAGCGGGAAAATCCGACACGTCATCCAAAGAGTGCAGATTCCTCAAGGGATCGAAGAATCGGTGCTGCGTGTCCTCGCTCAGTTGGGTGAAGGACATGCCTATGCCATCCGTTCCAGCGCCACGGCGGAAGATCTTCCCCATGCTTCCTTTGCCGGACAGCAGGATACGTATCTAAACATCACCGGAAAATCCGCCATCTTCGAGCATATCAAGAAGTGCTGGGCATCCCTCTTTACGGACCGGGCCGTCATTTACCGCATCCAAAATGGGTTTGACCACCGGAAAGTCTTCCTGTCGGTCATCGTTCAGCGGATGGTCTTCCCGCAAGCTTCCGGGATTTTGTTTACAGCCGATCCCGTGACATCCAACCGGAAGGTCTCGTCCATCGATGCCAGCTTCGGATTGGGAGAAGCTCTGGTCTCCGGAATGGTGTCCGCGGACAGCTATAAGGTGCGCGAGGGGGAAATCGTTGAGAAGGCGGTCTCCACCAAGAAAGTGTCCATCGATCCTTTAAAAAAAGGTGGCACGGAAAAGCGTGAAATTGACCCTGACCGACAGAAGCAGCAGGCATTGACGGACGAGCAGATTTTGCAATTGGAGCGAATCGGCCGGAGCATTGAAGCTTCCTTTAAACACCCGCAGGATATCGAGTGGTGTCTCGCCGACGATACGTTTTATATCGTGCAGAGCCGTCCCATCACCACCTTATATCCCGTCCCGGAGGGAAACGATGGGCGAAACCGGGTTTATCTGTCCTTCGCCCATCAACAGATGATGACGGATGTGATCCGCCCCTTAGGAATGTCCTTTCTCCAACTCACGGCGGAAAAATTTCCCATACATCAGGCGGGAGGAAGACTGTTTATCGATATCTCACACGATTTGGCCTCACCCCTCGGCCGAAAGATGGCACTGACCATGATGGGCAAAACCGATCCACTGATGGTAGACGCGCTGAGGAACCTGGTCCGAAAAAAGAAGTTCATTCGTTCCTTGCCGCGGGGCAAGAGGGTTTTCACCTTGACGCGAGAGGGAATGTCTCCCTGGGCGATGCTGCTCCAAACCTTGAAGATCTATTTCAAGAATGACCCTGCGATCATCCAACAATTCATCTCCCAGAATGAGACATCCATCGAAACGCTGAAAAGCCAGATCCAAGAGGTGTCTGGATACGATTTGTTCGCTTTTATCAGAGCGGATCATCAGCGATTCACGAAAATCCTCTATGGGGGCATGGGAGCGATCTGGGTGGGAATGTATGCGGCGAGCTGGATCAACCGCAAGATGGAAAAGTGGCTGGGGGAAAAGAATGTGGCCGACACCCTTTCCCAATCGGTGCCGAATAACGTGACTTCCGAGATGGGGCTCGCCCTATTAGATGTGGCGGATGCGGTTCGCCCCTACCCAGAGGTGAGAGCCTATCTGGAGCAGGAAGCCAAGGACGAGACGCTCTTTGAGGACCTGGCCCGACTGGATGGGGGGCCGATCGTCAGCGACGCCTTGCAAGCGTATCTTGAAAAATACGGCATGCGTTGCCCCGGGGAGATCGATATCACCAAGCCTCGGTGGTGCGAACAGCCGACCGCTCTCATTCCCATCATCCTCAGCCATATCCAAACCTTTGAGCCGGGTGCGGGTCGGATGAAATTTGAAGAAGGACAGCGAAACGCCAGACAGAAGGAAGAGGAGCTGTTGCGCCGTCTAAAGCAGTTGCCCGGCGGGACCAGAAAGGCAAAACAAACCGAGCGGATGATCCGCCGTTTACGTCATTTTATCGGCTTTCGAGAGTATCCCAAATATGCCTGGGTCAAGCGCTACTTCCTCTATAAACAGGCGCTCTTGAAAGAAGCTGCCAGCCTCGTGCAGAGGGGAATCATCCGGGATAAGGAGGATATTTATTATCTCTCCTTTGAGGAATTGCAGGAGGTTGTCCGCACGCATCGGCTGGATGGGGATCTGATCGCCGGACGAAAAAAAGCCTATGAAGCTTACGAAAAACTGACTCCGCCAAGGTTGATCACCTCTGAAGGGGAGCTCCTGTTCGGCGAATACGACAAGGTCAACCTTCCTGAAGGCGCATTACCGGGAAATCCCGTCTCTTCCGGCGTCGTCGAAGGCCGCGCCCGCGTGATTCACAAGATGAAGGACGCCGACATCGAGAAGGGGGATATCTTAATCACCCACTCGACAGATCCCAGCTGGACACCGCTATTTGTCTCCATCAATGGTCTCGTGACGGAAGTGGGAGGACACATGACCCACGGTTCGGTGATCGCAAGAGAATACGGATTGCCCGCTGTGGTTGGCGTCGAAAACGCCACCACCCTGATCAAAGACGGGCAGTGGATCCGCGTCAACGGAACAGAAGGATATATCGAGAGGCTATAAAATGTGACGAACCCAATAAAACCGGCCCCCTTCACAACAGGGAGCCGGTGAAATTGATTTGGTGCGGCTATACCTCTCAGCACATGGTTGACGGTCAAGAATAGAAGGGTTCGAGGGATCGGTCCACACGTTTATCGACCGGTGATCAAGCAGCGGTCACCCGATTGTTTGCTTCCAACGATTGAAAAAATGGCTCCACCACAACCTTATCGTAGACTGCTCGTAAACAACAAACGCACATGATATAATAACAACTCGCCATTCTGGGGGCTGACTGGATAGACGCCATCATGAGGATGGCTTTTTTTATGATGGGAACCCAAATCTCACTTTCTTGATCTGTACGGCTCAATCATTCAGGTCCTTCTTCACTCCCTCCTCTGATGGTTAACTGAAAGGTCATCCGTGGATATGCTTTTAATGAATGACGATGATGTTTGGCTTCATAAGGGGTGATGCCATGAACCTGTTGAAACGCCCTGGCATAAGAGTTTGGAGAGTTGTATCCATATTTTAGGGCAACGTCAACCACTCTAGCCTCACGATCTTGCAGCTCGATGGAGGAAAGGGTCATTCGCCTGCGACGGATGTATTCCGACAGTGTAATACCTGCAAGTTTAAAATGGTATTCGGAGCAACACGCAATCCTGGCAATCTCTTTGTAATCGATCTCTTGCGTCAAATGGTCTTCAATGTACTGCAGAGCTTCATTCATTTTCTCCAGCGAATCCATCGGTATGACCTCCTTCTGCCCCTAGAATAACCGTGAATGAATGTCTTTTCCCCATCATTTGTGCACGATGCTGTGAGGTTCAGTGTATCCATTTATAAAAAGAAAGGCGGGAGAAGCTCTCCCACCTTTCGCTCTTCTATCCGTAAGTCTGACTAGAGGTATGATAGATCATCCCCTTTTCCAACTTGTCGACCACCTTCAGACACGTCTTCAGGGTATCGATATGCTCCTCTCGTTGATGGGGCCTTCCCACCGGGGAACCGATCTTTTGGGACGAATAAACCGCTCGCGGCACCCCCAGCTGTCTGGTGGCCTCGGGCAACAACGTCAACATCAGCGTGGGGATCCCCCGACTTTCACAAACTCGCGCGATCAGACCCGCTGATCGATGACAATGGCCTCACGCGGGGGTTAACAGGGCGAGATCCACCTGATCGGCAACTAGTTGCTGGGCCACGTCGGGGGCGTGGCGTTCGATCAACAGCGTGGGGTCGGAAATCCCTCCGTTGAAGCTGAAATGTCGGCGGGCCACCTCCCCGATCTCCCCCTTCGCCTGCAACGTATGCAGTGCCTGGAGGGGGAACATGATCTCCGTATCCACCTCCACCTCCGTATGGTCGTAAAAGAGATGACTGACGACGAGATCCTCCCCGGAGGCATCCCCCGGAATCTCACGGTAGGAACTGTCCCCCTTGGGGTCGTTCAGGTTAAAGGGTTCTTGAGTCTTTAAAATGATCCCACCGGTGGTGATCAAGGCGACACGACTTTCCGTCACCGGCTTTTTGACAGGAGTCCAGGGAATCGAAGAATCTCCCCACTTTCGACCCTCATGTTTTGCCACTTTCGCGTATAGACGGGGGAAGGTACGCTGCAGGCCGCGAACCATCCGGGAGGTGAATCGCAGTCCCTTTGAGACAGGGACTGAGGATCGATGTTTCATCAGCTCAACTCCTTTTGTTTTGGACACCCAACAGATTTTGCAGATGTAAAATATCTATGATCTTCAATGACGGTATAACCCTTTATCGGTTCCCGATTGGCGGCAATCCGTAAGCTTTTATCTTACAGGGTTGAGAAGCTTTGATGATAAATGTCACAGGGACAAGCTGCGCTTTTTGGGGTGAATACCAATGGGGATGTAGGTACTCAATTTTCGATGATAGGTAACCACCCGGCTTTAAATAATCATGTCCCGCACCCGATATCCAATACCTTTTGCCTGAGATATCACCAACCAAGCGAAGGTGCTCCTCTGTCCATGAATAAGGCCCATATTCCGGAAAGGCTGTTCGTCCAAAAAATGCTCCGCCGCTTTTTCCCAGCTCATTTTGTTCCTTTTCAACATTCCCGTTTTCGTTGTCATCCATCGACTCCTTTTCAATTCGTTTTTGTCGTCTCGCTCGCCTTATAGAATACTGAAAGGAAACCATCGCCCCTTCATACTCGAGGCGTTGGTTTCTCCGGTTCCGGTGCCTTCGGGACCTGTGGCAGCCGGGAGCGATGGGTGGCGATCGTCCACACAGCGGCTACGCCAATCAGGGTGGCGAGGAGGGTACCCAGGTTAAACAACCCTTTCTCCGACGTCCAGACGACAGCATATCCCACGGAACCTGTAAAGAGAGCGTAGTAGGTGAAGGGCCACAGCGTCTTCCGGATCACTTCCCCCTCTTTGCCGACCAAGCCCACGGTAGAGGAGGCGGCGACCACATTATGAACGCAGATCGTGTTGCCGGCGGCGCCACCCACGGCCTGTAAGGCGACGACCCAGGAGGGGTCGACGGAAATGTTGACCCCGACGTTGTATTGAAAGAGGGAAAACATCATGTTGCTGACGGTGTTGCTGCCAGCGACAAAAGCCCCCAGTCCACCGATAAAGGTAGAGAAAAAGGGCCAGTACTCCCCGGCGAGGCCAGCCACATAATCGGCCAATACCACCGGCATCGCTTCGAAACCGGCGGCACCGCCCCCGCTGTTGATAAAGACTTGGACCATCGGCACTGTAAACACCAAGGCCGTAGAAGCGGAAATCAAGGCTTTACCGGAACTTTTCCAGGCCTGCCCATAACGGGAAGGGTGCATACCGTGCAGGATAAAGGTGAGGAGAGAGACGACGATAAAGATGGTCCCGGGAATATAAAGTGGCTGCAACGAGGCGGTGATCGACGTGCCAAAAAGATGGGACAACCGGATCTCCCAAGCCTGGAGCCATCCCTCCACCGGTAACCACTTCAACCGAGTGATGACCAGAAAGAGAGCGACCATAAGATAGGGCACCCAGGCCTGCAGCATACCCATCCTGCGCCCTCCGCCGCTTTCCTGGATCGAGATGGTCCCGCTCCAGCCAGATTCCCAGCGCTCTCTGGGCTCAAAATCCCAATGCTCTTCGACGGAAGGCACCAAGAAACCCTTTTTGGCAGCGAAGCCCACTACGGTCAACCCCACAAGACCGCCGATCAGAGAGGGGAACTCCGGCCCGAGCAGGTTGGCCACGATGACATAGGGAACGGTCATGGCCAAGGCGGCAAAGAGGGCGAATTTCCATACCTTCAACCCTTCGCTGAATGAGCGATGTTTGCCAAAGAAGCGAGTCATGATTCCAACCACCAAAAGGGGTACCAATGTCCCGGCCAGGGTGTGCAACAGCGCCACTTTGCCCGCCACCATCGACACATAGGCTGACAGATCGGAGGCGATACCGGGATCGGCCGACAAGCCGGTCTGAACCCCGACTCGCATCGGCGTCCCCAGGGCGCCGAAGGAGACGGGAGTGCTCTGTATAATCATACCTGCCACCACGGCGGACATCGCCGGGAAGCCGAGTCCTACCAACAGCGGCACGGCCACCGCCGCCGGGGTACCGAACCCAGCCGAGCCTTCAATAAAGGAGCCGAACAGCCAGGCGATGATGATCACCTGGATCCGGCGATCGGGAGTGATATCGGTAAAACCTTGCCGGATCGTCCTCAATGCTCCGCTTTCCCGCAACGTGTTCAACAGGAGGATCGCTCCGAAGATGATGTACAACAGTTCGATGGCGACGACTAGACCGTTAACGGTAGCTGCCGCCACTTGAGAGAAGGAAACCTTCCACACGAACAGCGCCAACCCGGCCGCCACCAGATAGGAAAGGGGCATCGCTTTTTTGGCGGGCCACTTCATCCCCACCAGGAACAGGGCCACCACCAAAATCGGCAAAAACGACAACAAAGCCTGCATCCCGGTACCCAATCCGACTCCTCCCTACGCAATCAAAATATGTACAATTTTCAGATATATTCTCACACATCTAGAGGCTTGTCAAGCTCCCCGCCCCATCTGGCTCTCCGATTGGCGGGCTCCGGTGTTAGCTTTTTCCAGCGACAAGCGATCCACGATGGTTTCAGGAGGAATCGTCCCGATGCGCTACACCGTAAAAGCCGCCTATAAAGACGCTCATGCCCTATTCCCCCGACGAACCTACAAAAAAGCATCCCTGTTTCCTTTCGCGGTAGAGCACAGGGACACTTTAAAGTTTACGGCAGCACGGATGCTGCCTTCTTCGCTACATCGGGGTTTTGCACCAGTTCCATGTGTTCGTAAGAATCATAGGTGGCCAGCGGCCCCCTATATATAGGCACTTTCGGTAGGAACCAACCCGTCGCTGTCGGTTTGATATTTGGCAAACAGCACGTGCCAACCGGCAAAGTTTTCCCCCGATACCCCCCAAGTGTCGTATCCGTCGGCATCACCCCGAATGGTGTAGACATTTCCGCCGTGAAACAGGGAAGCTCCTTCTACGGGATACCGTCGGTTAAACTTCTCCACCCAAATGGGTTTCAAGTTGGACTGGGCCTTTTCTCCCCCGACCACGTATTTCGCAAAAAATGCAAAGTCCTTAGCCAGGGGAGAGCCATGGTGCGGGGTACCCAGGGTGACCAGTCCCGCTACGGTATGGGGATGGTCATAGATGTATTTTCGGGCGACCAGCCCCCCTTGACTGTGGGCGATGATGTTAAACCGCTGGCTGAGTCCGTGTTCCTTCTGCAGAATCTGCACTTTCTCATGAACCTGATCGGTCCAGTCGGCCACATGTTGAGTTCCAGCGGTGCCGTCATTTCTGCCGATGAAGGTGACCTGATCACCATCGAAAGACCGGGTCCGGACCTGATTGGAGTTATTGGCATAGATCACATATACATGGCCGGAGCCCCACTCGTCGACCACTACCTTTAAAAAGCGGTCACTCCATCGGTGACCGTTTCGAAGTCCGTGCAACAAGATCAGATCGTGCTTTTTGGGCGAGATGCTTCAGCGGCGGACTCCCGGACGAAGACGGCCTGAACGGATCCCGGCATGATCAAGGTGAGAGCAAATAGGAAAGACAACATCCAGGTACCGACTTTTCGCATCATACCATATCCCCTTTCCTGATCCACTCCCTGATTGCAGCCACCGCTAACTCCGGTAGGGACCCCTCACACCTTCAACCCCTGCTGTTCCTTGATCTCCTGCTTTACTTCGGCGCAGCGGCCGGGTTGGGGGAAAAGTTTGTCCGGGTTGAGCAGGTTGTCGGGATTGAAGACGGATCGGATTCGGGTCTGGGCCTCGATCTCTTCATCGGTGAAAATGAAACGCATCTCCTCCTTCTTCTCGATCCCTACCCCGTGCTCCCCGGTGATGGAACCACCGGCGTCGGCACAGGCTTTCAGACAGCGGGAGCCCGCTTGCAAGGCCTTTTCCTTCTCCCCTGGCTTCTGGGCATCAAACAGGATTAAAGGATGCAGGTTGCCGTCGCCGGCGTGAAAGATGTTGGCGATCCGCAATCCCGTCTCCTGGCTGATGGCGCGAATCTTGTTCAACACTTCCGGCAAGCGGCTGCGGGGGATCACCCCATCCTGCACCAGGTAATCAGGGGAGATCGCTCCCATCGCCCCAAATCCGGTTTTCCGGTTGGCCCACCAGGCGGCGGCTTCCTGCTCATCCTTGGCCACCTTCACTTCCCGCACGTTCCATTTCCGGCACACGTCCACAATGTCCTCCGCTTCGCTTTGGAACCCCGCTTCGATCCCGTCCACTTCGATCAGGAGCAACGCTTCGATATCCAAAGGATGGCCGACGGGAAAATTGGCTGCTTCCACCCCTTCGATCGCGGTGCGATCCATCATTTCCAGGGCAGCGGGAACAATTCCGGCTGAAATGATGTCGGAGACGGCTCGGGAACCATCCTCCACGTCGTCGAAATAAGCCAGGATGGTCTGTTTTCCCTCCGGCGCCTTCAAAATGCGGACCGTGATCTCGGTAACGACGCCTAAGGTCCCCTCGGAGCCGGTGATCAGACCCAACAGATCATACCCCGGCTGATCGGGGATCCCATCTTCTCCGAGGCGGATCACCTCCCCGTCGGGTAAAACCACCTCCGCCCCCAAAATGTGATTGGTCGTCACCCCGTACTTCAAACAGTGGGCCCCGCCGGCGTTTTCGGCCACGTTGCCTCCGATGGTGCAGGCGTACTGGCTGGAAGGGTCCGGCGCGTAATAGTAGCCATCTTTGGAAATAGCCTGGGTCAGTTTTAAATTGACAAATCCTGGCTGAACGACAGCGGTTCGGTTATCCAGATCCACCCGCAGCAGCTTCTTCATCCGCACCAGACTGATGATCACTTCCCCGCCGAGGGGAGTGGCTCCACCGCTCAACCCCGTCCCCGCTCCCCGGGCGATAAAGGGAACACGCTCCCGATGGAGCAGACGGACCACCGCCGATACTTCTTTCGTCTCCCCAGGGAAGACCACCGCCCGGGCCTTTCCTCGTTGCAACGTAAATCCGTCACATTCATAAGCGACCAGATCGGCCTGGCGATGGAGCACATGCTCCTTTCCCACCAGCTTCATCAGTTTGCGGATCAAGGGGTCGGAATGGCGCTCTTTTTTTCTAAACACGCCTTACACCTCCTTTTTGTCACCCTCTCGATAAGAACGGTCCAACAGCTCCATCGTGTGAACCACCCGGGCGTTCCGGCCGTGCTGAAGCACCCCTGCCGCCATCTGCAACATGCACCCGGGATTGCCCATGGAGATCAGCTCCACGTCCTCCGGCACATACTCCATCTTGCTTTCCAGGACCGCCTGGGCCATCTTGGGCTGGGTGATATTGTAGATGCCGGCACTGCCGCAGCAACGATCCGCCTCCGGCATCTCCACCCACTCCACGCCGGGAATCGACTGGAGAAGCCGGCGGGGTTCCTCCCGCACCCCTTGCCCATGGGCCAGATGACAAGCGTCATGGTAGGTGACCCGAGCTCGGATCTCCCCCTTCGGCTTTTCAAAGCCACGGTGATGGAGGAAACGGGAGACGTCCGTCACCTTGGCGGCAAAGGCTTCCGCCTGCTCCCGCATCTCCGGTTCTTCTTTAAACAGTTCGGGATATTCCTGCATCGCACATCCGCATCCCGCCGCATTCACCAACACGTGATCCGCCTCAGCGAAGGCCTCCATATTTCTCCGAGCCAGCTTCCGACCGGCTTCCCGTTCACCGGCATGAACATGAAGCGCCCCGCAGCAAGTCTGACCTTGGGGGATATGAACTTCATAACCGTTCCGGGTCAGTACCCGCACCGTCGCTTCATTCACCTCGCCGAAGACCGCATCCATCACGCATCCGGTCAACACGGCCACCCGGGCCCGGGTCACCCCCTGGGCGGGGATCACTTCCTGATATTTCTTCCTTAGCGGCTCCCCTGGCTCTGGCGTCACCTGCTCCAGTAAGTTCAGGTGTTGCGGCAGGAGCTTCATCAAGCCGCTTTTGCGGGCGAAGGAGGATAGACCGCTGCTTTTCAGAAAACGTAACAGCTGTCCCAATTTATTTACCCGCTCCGGATGGGGAAAGAGGCCCTCGAGAAACAGCCGGCTCATCTGTTTTCGCCAACCGGTCACAGGAACCGCCCGCCGAACCTGTCCCCGGGCTTCCTCAATCAGCCCGCCCACCTGGACATTGGCGGGACAGGCCGTTTCGCAGGCGCGGCAGTCAAGGCAAGTGAAGACCGGATCCATAAATGCTTCATCCATCTCCACTTTGCCTTCGGCGACGGACTTGATCAGATGAACTCGTCCCCGCGGGGATTGGTGTTCATGTCCTGTCTCCAGATAAGTGGGGCACGCCTCCAGACAAAGGCCGCAGTGGACACAATCCGCCCACTTGTTGGCATCGGGAACATCTCCCGGCAGATAATGACCCAGCCCTTGATCGGAACAGGTGCGCTTTTCGGAAAGCCCCGTTTCGGCCATGGTCAAATCCCTCCTGCATACCGTTGGTGGTTCAAGGTTCGGTTCGGATCAAAAGACTGCTTGATGCCTTCCATCAAGGAGCGGGGAATCCTCTGATACCCCCAGACGTCGAAATGTTTTCGCCATGACAAAGGCATTTGATCAGAGACAAGACTCCCCCGCCGTTTTTCTACAAATGTGCGGAGTACCTGCAGATAATGGAGGACCGGCTCCTGTTCACCACGAACATAAACCCGGGAGATTCCATGCCCTGCGCCACCGTGGACGAAAGCCTCCAATTTCCGCTGAACCGCCTGTTCCGTCGCCTTCCCAACAAATGCGGCCACGTCGGTATTTTTCAACGCCACTTTGGCCGAGATCAACGGCCGCTCGGGATCGATCGACGCAGTGGCGTCTGGGGTGATCTCGGCAAAGCGCATCCACCAATCTTCCGCTTCCCTCCCCCGCATCACAACCGACTCGGTCATGCCGGAACGCTCCGCCTCCGCTCGTTCCAGTTGGTACGTCACCGCCTCAGGCCGATCTTCAAAGGCGATGGCCAAAGTATCCCGCTCCCAACCCGCCATGCGGGCGGACAGGGAGGGGTTGAGCACTTCCAGGGCGACCGGTTCCAGGGAAGAAGCCTGCAATCGGTTGACATAAGTCTGGATCTCCCCCTGGGCTCCCGCCGGAAAACCGATCAACAGCAATCCCCGATCCGGAGGAAGGGGGCGCAGTTTGACCGTCACCTCCAGCAGGATTCCCAGGGTACCCATGGAGCCGATCCACAATTTATTCATATCGTAGCCGGCTACGTTTTTTACCACTTTGCCTCCCGTCCGCAGGATGCGCCCATCGGGGGTGGCCGCCCGGACACCGATCACAAAATCCCGCGGCGCCCCGTAGGCGAGCCGTTTCGGTCCGGTGTCGTTGGCAGCGATCACCCCGCCGATCGTGGCCGATCCGGGCCAGCGGGGATCGGCGGGCAGCATTTGCCCGTGGGCCGCCAGGACCTCAGCCAGCTCCCGGATCGGGGTCCCAGCGTGAACCGTCATCGTCAAATCGCCGGCCCGGTGCTCAATCACCCCTTTATATTCCGCGAGGGAGATTTCGAGATCATACCGTTTGCGCTGGCCGCCAAATCCCCGCTTGGTGCCGCCGCCGGAGACCGTCACCTGCAACCCTTCCCGATCCGCATGGGTAAGCAGATCCCGGATCTCCTGTTCCGTACGGGGATAGACCCTCCAGCTCCCGTCGTTCCCCAACGGGTGTGGAGGGCCGGACCGGACCGCCCGTTCTGCAGGCAAAATGCCGTCCAATACCATAGCTGTCATCCCCCTCGTCACCTCCTGTGTGCACTCGTCGCTGACTGAAAGCGTTGTGAAAAGCGAGTAACAGCATTTACCCGAAGTCGCTTGAACTACGCTGTCCTGCCAATCATCCTGCTGCGGGTGGCGGACAAAGCCATCTTGGTAAGTCAATTCAAAAATGAGAGTGGCCCTAAACGCCCTTGCAGGCTGATTCTCCACTGGACCGGACAGCAACCTTTTGGGCGTCAACCCATCGTTTAGTCGTGTCTGTGGTCCATCCTCACCTTCGAGCGTCAGCCCCATCGGTTCGTGGTGCCCTCAGGTGCAAAGTCGCTCTTGCGGGTAAACGCTCCCCTCTTCGTGACAAACGGACTATTTTTAATCACACTGCTTCTGGGCCTCCAGGTACAACCATTAAACCAGGAGAAAAAACGTCCGTCAATTAGGAATATTGGATCGCCTCCTGCTGACACCCTAGGTGACACGATTTCCAATATCCTTTTGCACCGATTTCCTTACAAACCGAGAGTTTTGTTTTAAAATAAGAATAGATGAATGTTCGTAAGCCGTGCAAAGGAGGATACATCCATGAAAAAAGCACTCACCCTCGCCGGCTCCGACACCAGCGGCGGCGCTGGGATTCAAGCCGATCTAAAAACCTTTCACACCCTGGACGTTTACGGCATGTCAGCCTTAAATACCTTGGTCACCATGGATCCACAGGGCTGGGCCCACCGAGTGCATCCGATTCCCTTGGAGACGGTTGAAGCCCAGCTGGAAACCATCCTCTCCACCGGACTCGACGCCATGAAAACCGGCATGCTCAGCACCGTCGAGGTGATTCAGTTGGCGGTGGATGTGATCGAGCAGCATCACCTGCGCAACGTGGTGATCGATCCGGTGATGGTATGCAAAGGGGAAACAGACGTCCTCCATCCGGAGATCAAAGAAGCCCTGCGGGACCGGCTCGTCCCTAAAGCGACGGTAGTCACCCCCAACCTGTTTGAAGCGGCCCAGCTGGCGGGGATGGAACCCATCACCACCCTGGAAGAGATGAAGGAAGCCGCCCAGGTGATCCACCGGCTCGGACCGAGCTACGTCCTGATCAAAGGCGGTTCCGGCATTGACCATGAGCAAGCCGTCGACCTCCTTTTTGACGGGAAAACCTTTACCACCTATGAATCGGAAAAACTGGACCCTCCACACACTCATGGCGCCGGCTGCACCTACTCCGCCGCCGTCACCGCCGGGCTGGCTCACGGAAACAGCGTGGAAGAGGCAGTACGTCAGGCCAAGACCTTCATCACCCGGGCCATCGGAAACGGATTTCCCCTCAACCAACACGTGGGAACAGTCCGCCAACTGCGCAGTTGAGCCGTGACCCTCCGAAACCGAACCTCCGGGTTCGGTTTTTTTCGGCCCGTTAAAACACCGATAAAGAAAATCTCTCATGGGAACTTGGTAAAACGTTCAGGGAATATAAACGTTACAAGAACCAGGATATCTGGGGTGGATTTGCCTTTGAAGCATTTTAAAAAAAGCAAACCGTCTCCATTTATATTCACTCCGATTTCCTCAGCTATTTGGAAGCAGAGCATCCTAGGTTATATGATCGATTGTCTGCATTTAATAAAGAAAAAACCTCCACCATACCGGAACAGTTTAGCAAAGAGGAAAAATATACCTCTACATCCGACGAAAAAAATACTAGCGTTACTGTGTGTGTTGATAGTGATTGCACTCTTCTCCGGGCTTGAACTTATATAAAGATTTAGATCCTTTAGCGGATACCTCCGAACCAGCAAAACACTTACCATTTCCATTGTAACGAACATTGCTATGTGAATCGAAATCCGTCTTTTTGATCCATCGCTGGGGGAACAATCTTCTGCAGGTCAATCTAAAAGGAGATGGTAACACTTGAACCTGAATGCCCTTTTTCCGTCCAATCTCGTCGGATCGATTCTGACCGCTGTCGTCATCGCCCTGGTCACCTGGTTGGTCTACACCATCTCCAAAGGAATGATCAACCGCATGGTGGAACATAAGCTGAAAAATCAAGATGAAAACAACGCGCGCTTTAATACCCTGTCCTCGCTGTTGAAAAGCATCGCCGGCTACGTCCTCTTCTTTGTCGCTCTGGTCATGATTCTAGGGGAGTTTGGCGTCAATACCTCCGCCATCATCGCCAGTGCCGGCATCATCGGACTGGCCATCGGTTTCGGTGCCCAGGGGCTGGTTAGCGACATCGTCACCGGCTTCTTTATACTGACGGAAAACCAAGTCAACGTCGGCGAGTATGTCACCATCGGCGGGTACTCCGGTGTTGTCGAAGAGACGGGCCTTCGGCTGATGAAGGTCCGGGGAGTGAGCGGCGACCTCCACTTTATTCCCAACCGGGAGATCAGCTCCCTCACCAACCATTCCCGGGGCAATATGCAGGCCCTGGTGGATATCCGCATCGCCTACGACTCCGATGTCAACCAAGCGATTCAGATCCTGCAGAAACGATGCGACGAACTTCGGGAACAGCTCCCCCAGCTGGTGGAAGGTCCCAACGTTCTCGGCGTACAGGACCTCGGCTCCTCCGACGTGGTGATCCGCATTCTGGCCCGCACCGAAAACGGTGAACAGTGGGCGGTGGAACGGGAACTGCGCAAAGAGCTGAAATTGGCTCTGGAACAGGCCGATTTCGAGAGCCCCTTCCCTCATCAAGCGATTCTACTTCAGAAGAAGTAAACCTGAGGCTTACTCCTCCATGCCCCCTTGCGGGGTAGCAAAAGGCTGTCTCCACTTTCATGTGGGACATCCTTTCCTTCAGATCACCTCTTCCCAGGTCATTCGTCGATGTACGAAGGAGATACTGAATAAAAGACCGCTCGTTTTCACGAGCGGTTCTGTTTGGTTAACCGGCCTGCTGGTAGATTGAACACTTCGGGTAGGTGATTGAAAAGCCGAACCAGCGCATGTAAAGATACTGGGGCACGTCTTCCCCACCATCGACAAAGTACGCTTCCGGAAAACCATCTTCGTCCACAATCACCCCGAATCGCCGACACAACGGAAATGGTATTCCCTTCCATCGATGAAGGGAACCATCGCCGTTCCTGTTTGACAGACCGGATAGTAGTTCACCAGACAGAGGGACTCATTTAAACTTCCCCGAGCTGTCAGGATTTTCACGGCAGACCACATTTTAAAAAACATCAAGGACTGATCAAAAGGAATAAACATCCCTTAACAAAAATAATGATGGATCTTCGTCTTTCAGAGCTCTATAATGGGCATGTCATCAAACAAGGTAAGGGGCGTTGGTTTTGAGTAATTTCGTGAACGATGATCGTTCCGATCGATTAGCTCGTGGACCCATTTCTCAAAAAGAGCGCGCACTCGCACCCGATTTAGCTCGTGGGTTTATGCTGTTGCTCGTTGTCCTCGCACACGCTCCCACCCTGCTATTCACTTCTGATCCCTGGGTGATGAATCGACCGGAGGGGGTTCATCTACTCGATCGAGTGATTAACTTTATAGGGCTCTTGTTCGTGGATAACCGTGCGAGGTACTTGTTCGCTGTATTATTTGGTTACGGGCTGGTCATGGTCATTGAAAATCAGCTCCGCAAGGGAACCTCTGATCGGGCCGCGAAGCGTTTACTACGCCGTCGTGCATGGATACTGATCCTCTTCGGGTTTGTTCTTCACGTCTTCATCGGTGGGCTTGACATACTCTCGGTCTATGGCTTTTCTATCCTTCTTATCGGTTGGCTGTTGTTCCGGCCGGATCGAGTTCTTACACGAACCTTGATTTTGGTCGGCCTGTTTTACTCCCTTTTGATGCCATTTATGTACATTCATGTGGCGAACGCTTTGGGAGGGGTAGGGTTTCCCAGGCTGTTCTCCGCAACCGATACTTATACCGGAATCGTGCTCGAAAGACTGTTTTCTTTCCCAAGTGTGCAGTTCATCCATATAACGACGCCGATGCTGTTGCCGATTTTGGTTGGCATGTGGGCGGGACGCAAGCGCTTATTAATCGAACCCCACCACCATCGGAAACAGCTCTCCCGCATTGTCATCGCAGGAATTTCGATCTCCGTGATCGGCGGTCTACCCCTGGCCCTCATCGGCGCTGAAATTTGGCATCCCACCCCGACGGTAGCCGGTTTGGTCTTCTCCCTACACCTATTGACCGGGCTAGCTGGCGGCTGTGGTTATGCAGCGATATTTGGACTGATCGGTGCTGTTGCCAAGGGTACGGGACGGGCCACCCGATCCTTAGCAGCACTTGGTAAACGATCGCTCACTTTCTTTGTGTTCAATGAAGCGATACTGGTTCTTATCCTATCTCCGGTTGCACTCGGCCTGGGAAAAACGTTGCACAGCACCGGTGCGGCGATGGTTGCTGTGCTGATCTGGCTGACCTCCCTGGGACTCGCGATTGCGCTGGAGAAAATGAAGAGACGCGGACCTCTTGACGCCCTGTTTCGCCTACTTGTCTACTGGAAATAGAAGGCGGGGAGTTATAAGAGTCTCACCCTCCCCCGATCCAAAAGCGCTATTAGTTCTGTCTTTAGAAAAGAGAGCGGCTTAAAAAAACGCTCGCTTTTCTCGACCGGGCTACATCTTCCAACGATTCTTCCAGCCGCTCCCCCGCCTGATCGGGGGCAGTTTCGTCCTCCGATCAAGGCTTCCGCCAGTATCGGCAACGGTTGGCCGCATAACCCGTCGTCAATCCCAGAGCCAAAGGGGCTGTATCCCATCCGCTGACACGATAGCCTCTATCCTTCCGTCACTGGGCTCACCTGCCGATCGCGGCCAGCACCCCACCCAGACAACATCAAGAGTAGGCAGGCCCCTGTCAGGACGATCAGAGGAAGGGTCCAGGATTGCGTCCGGTCGAAGAGCCATCCGATCAGAAAAGGACCGATCGCCGCTAACAGATAGCCCGCCGACTGGGCCATCCCGGACAACTCCGCCGCCTGGCGAGCGGTAGCGGCACGCAGTCCGAAAAAGGCGAAGGATAAGCTGACACTGGCTCCTTGTCCCAAACCGACCAAGACAGCACTCACAAGAGACAGGGAGTAACGATCTCCCAAAAGGAGGACGAGATAGCCGGCGCCGTAAATCCCGCCGATCCCCGCAGCAAGCACCCGCTGATCTTTCAGCCTGTCGGCCAGAACCGGGGCGATGAAAGTGGCAGGAATACCGATGATAAGCGCCAATGATAAAAGCCAGCCCGCATCGGCCACATGTAAGCCCCGGTCATGCAACATCGTCGGGAACCAGGCCACGGTGGTATAAAAGCCGAAGGATTGCAAGCCCATATACCCGGTCACCTGCCAGGCGAGAGGCGAACGCCAAAGACTGGATCCCGATGATACCTGCTTTTGGGAAAGGGACGGTTGCCGGCCCGAAAAGCGGCATTGCGGCAACCACAGGATTGCCGCAATGCCTGCCAGCACCCACCAGAAAGCCAACGCTCCCTGCCACCCGAGATTCAGGTTTACCGCCAGGGGAATGCTGAAGCCGGAACCTACGGCAGCAAACGCGGTCATAGCCGTGGAGTAGACACTGGTCATCCATCCCACTTTTTCTGGATACCGCTCTTTGATCACACCGGGTAACAGTACATTGCCCAGCGCGATCCCCACCCCGACCAGGAGGGTCCCAAAAAATAAGGCGGAGATAAGGGAAACGGAACGGATCAAGATACCGAGGAGTAACACGAGGAGGCCGGCAAAAATCACTCGCTCATTTCCGTAGCGGTATCCCATCTTGGGCGCCAGCAGCGCCAACAAACCGAAGACGAGCAAGGGCAAGGTGGTTAAAAGACCGATCGCTACATTGGATAAGCCTAGATCGCCACGAATGGAACTTGTCAGGGGACCGACGGAGGTAAGCGCCGGCCGCAGATTGAACGCCACAAACACCACGCCGAGGGTGAGGAGGATTCTGCGAGCCCGCGCGTCGGTATCACCTCGATGTACCATCTGACTGATCTCCTTTGCAGAAAACGATGAACCCCAGTTTATCGGGTCTTTCCGCAAAGATCAAGGCATTTCCATCCGATGGTTAATCCCGAGCTGTCCGCCTCCTGCGGAGACCTAACAATCCCAGCAGTCCAGCCACTCCAAGCCAGCTGCTATCCCCGGTATCAGCTGCAGCTGTCGGTTGATACCTATCATAACTTCCCACATTGGGGTAGTGGCTCCCACCTTCCACTGGAGTCCGGTCGTTTACCTCCGCGGTGACGGGAATCGGTTCCACTGTCATCTGGGCCAACGACACCGTCAGAATCACCCCCGCGATAAGCACCCACCTGCCTATCCATCGGTTCATGGAAATCCTCCTTTCCAATCAAAACTTCTTTCTTAAACTCCCTTTAGCCCGTCTGTGTTATACCTGGTTAAAACAAAACCGCCTCCTTCAGGCAGGCGGTTTCCGTCACGATCAATCTCTTTTTTCCTTTCCATCTTCCTCAAACAAGGAAAGGTATTTTTCATACCCTTCCTTTTTCAAATCCTCTTTGGGAATAAAACGGAGAGCGGCGGAATTGATGCAGTACCGAAGCCCCTTCGGGGCGGGCCCGTCGTTGAAGACGTGACCGAGATGGGAGTCGGCTTGTTTGCTGCGGACTTCGGTCCGGATCATACCGTGGCTCCGATCCAGCCGCTCTTCCAATAGAGCCTCCTCGATGGGGCGGGTGAAGCTGGGCCAACCGCAGCCCGCATCATACTGATCCTTCGAGCTGAACAGAGGTTCACCGGACACGATATCGACGTAAATTCCCTCCCGATCATTATCCCAGTATTCATTCCGGAAGGGAGGTTCCGTCCCGTTGTTTTGGGTCACTTCATATTGCATCGGGGTAAGCCGTTTCCGCAATTCTTCCCGATCCGCCTTTTTGTACTTATCCATCTGGATCCCTCCCATGTGTATATCTTTCATCATAAAGGAGAAAAAAAGACGACCAATCCTTAAAAAGTCTTATAGAGTTGTGTTGCTGGAATCAAAATAGTAAGGAAATTCCGGCCGAAACGCCCCTCCTTCATATCCAATATATCACAGGGATAGGAAGGCCAGTTAAGTCTTTAGCATTTTCTGCATTCGTTCTGCTGCTTCAATCACCGAAGGAACTACCTCTTCCATACGCTCCAGTGTGAGACGTCCCACGGGTCCCGATACAGCGAGGGCAGCCATGATGTTTCCATCCTGCCCAAATACGGGAACCGCCACAGCAGAGGTGCCCGCCTCCCGCTCTTCCACACTGGTGGCAAACCCCTGTCTCCGAATCCGATCCAGTTGGGCGAGATAGGCCTTCTGATCCACGTTCTCCGGCCACTCCGGGTCAGATAGGATTCGATCCAGAACAACCGGGGAAGAAAAGCTGGCCAATACCTTCCCCGCCGCACCAACAGCCAATGGCATCCGGGCACCGACAGGAGCCACTCGCCGGATCGCCTGCAAGCTTTCCACCGCTTGAACGCGAACCCGTTCCAGCCCATCCCGCACATAGAGGCTGACTGTCTCCTCCAGCTGGTCACGCAGCTGCTCCATCTCCGGGAGAAACAGGATCGCCGGATCATCGGTGCGGGACAGGTGGGCCGACAATTCCCAAATCCGAAAACCCAGGCGGTATTTTTCCGTCTCCGCATTTCGGATGAGAAATCCTTTTTCCTCCAAAGTGGCCAACAGGCGAAACACCGTGCTTTTATTCAATTCCGTCATACGCGCGATTTCAGTCAAGGATAATTCCGGTTGTCGGGTAAAACAGAGCAGGATGTCCAGGGCGCGTTCCGCTGCCCGAACCGTTTTTTTTCCTTCCATGATGGCGGTGTCCCCTTTGTTTCACTTAGTGAAATGAATTTTTGGTATCCATTATACGCTGATTCGGTTCCAGAAAAAAGGGCAAGTTATAAGATTTCAAGGGGTATACAAAAAGGAAGGGCACAGTGTATAATGGAACCGAAAAAGAAACTTGGTTTCAATCAATGAAACCAAACCGTCTTCATACTGTATAGAAGGAGGTTGTCTTCCTATGTCCCAAAAGGACCTCTTCGGCGTGCGCAAAAAGCTCTCCGCAGGCGGTAAGGACTATGTGTACTATAGCCTGCCGGAACTAGAAGCGAAGGGTGTCGGCGACGTCTCCCGCCTTCCCTTCTCCATCAAGGTTCTTCTAGAAGCGGCTGTACGCCAATATGACGGACACTCCGTCACCAAACAACACATCGAACAACTGGCCAACTGGACTTCCAAAAAAGGAAACCAGGAAGTCGCCTTTAAACCGGCCCGGATCGTGCTGCAGGACTTCACCGGTGTCCCTGCCGTGGTCGACCTGGCCGCCCTCCGTTCCGCCATGGACCGGGTAGGCGGTGACCCGAAACGGATCAACCCGCTGATTCCGGTGGACCTCGTAATCGACCACTCGGTGATGGTGGACAAATTCGGGACCCAAGACGCCCTCGAGTTCAACATGAACCGGGAGTTTGAACGGAACGAAGAGCGTTACCGCCTGCTCCGCTGGGCAAAAGAAGCCTTCGACAACTTCCGCGCGGTGCCGCCGGCCACGGGGATTGTGCACCAGGTCAACCTGGAATACCTGGCCAAAGTGGCTCAAACCCGCGAAGTGGATGGCGAGCTGCAAGTCTTCCCGGACTCCCTGGTGGGAACCGACTCCCACACTACCATGATCAACGGCCTGGGCATCCTCGGCTGGGGTGTCGGCGGCATTGAAGCCGAAGCCGGTATGCTGGGGCAACCTCTTTACTTCCTGACCCCCGATGTGATCGGGTTTAAACTGACCGGACAGCTGGCCGAAGGGGCCACCGCCACCGACTTGGCGCTGACCGTCACCCAGATGTTGCGTGAAAAAGGGGTAGTGGGTAAATTCGTCGAGTTCTACGGCCCCGGACTCTCCAACATTGGCCTGGCCGACCGCGCCACCGTCGCCAACATGGCACCGGAATACGGCGCCACCATGGGCTTCTTCCCCGTTGACGAAGAATCCCTCAACTACCTGGCCAACACCGGCCGTGACGACAACCTGGTCGAGCTGGTACGGGAATATTACACCGCCCAGGGTATGTTCCGCACAGACGACACACCGGACCCGGCCTTCACCGATACCCTGGAACTGGACCTCGGTGATGTGAAACCCAGCCTGGCCGGCCCCCGTCGTCCTCAGGACCGGATCGAACTGACCGACATGAAAGAAACCTGGAACAACACGCTGACCAAGCCGATCGAAGAAGGCGGTTTCGGCACCGAGGATACCGACAAAAAAGTATCCGTCGAATACAACGGCGAAACCTTTGAACTGAGCCACGGGGACGTGGTGATCGCTGCCATCACCAGCTGCACCAACACCTCCAACCCGTCAGTGATGTTGGGTGCGGCTCTGCTGGCTGACAAAGCGGTGAAGAAAGGCTTGACCGTGAAGCCCTACGTCAAAACCAGCTTGACCCCGGGATCCAAGGTCGTGACCGAATATCTGCAGAAATCCGGCCTGATGGATTCCCTCAACAAGCTCGGCTTCACCCTGGCCGGTTACGGCTGCGCCACCTGTATCGGGAACAGCGGCCCGCTGCCAGAGGAGATCAGCCAAGCGATCAAAGACGGGGACCTGACCGTCGCCTCGGTTCTGTCCGGTAACCGGAACTTCGAAGGCCGCATCCACCCCGACGTGAAAGCCAACTACCTGGCTTCCCCGCCGCTGGTGGTCGCCTACGCTCTCGCCGGCACGGTGAACATTGACTTCGCCAAAGATCCGATCGGCCATGATACCGATGGCAACCCGGTCTACTTCCATGACATCTGGCCTTCCAACGAGGAAATCCTGAAGACCGTGGAAGCATCGATGGATGCCGATCAGTTCCGCAAACAATACGCCAACGTCTTTGACGCCAACGAGCGCTGGAACAACATGGACACCCCCGAGGGTGAGCTGTACGAGTGGGACGAAAAATCCACCTACATTCAGGAACCGCCCTTCTTCGTCGGCCTCTCCCCCGAAGTGGAACCGATTCAGGAAATCAAAGGCGCCCGTGCGTTGGCCCTGTTGAAAGACTCCGTCACCACCGACCACATCTCCCCTGCCGGTGCCATCGCACCCAACAGCCCGGCCGGGAAATACCTGAAGGATCACGGTGTCAAACCCCGGGACTTCAACTCTTACGGCTCCCGCCGGGGGAACGACCGGGTCATGACTCGGGGCACCTTCGCCAACATCCGCATCCGCAACCAGATGGTTCCGGGTACGGAAGGCGGTTTCACGAAATACGTACCCACTGGTGAAACCCTGCCCATCTACGACGCAGCAGTGAAATATCAGGAAGAGAACACCCCGCTGGTGGTCCTGGCCGGCAAAGAGTACGGAACCGGAAGCTCCCGCGACTGGGCGGCCAAAGGAACCAACCTACTCGGCGTGAAAGCCGTCATCGCCGAAAGCTTCGAACGGATCCATCGCAGCAATCTGGTCGGCATGGGCGTTCTGCCGTTGCAGTTCAAGGACGGAGACAGCTGGCAGTCCCTGGGGCTCAACGGCGAGGAAACCTTCGACATCGAAGGGCTGAACGATCAGATTCAACCCTTCCAAGAGGTGAAGGTGACCGCCACCAAACCCGACGGCTCCACCACGCAATTCGACGCGGTGATCCGCCTCGACAGCCAGGTGGAAATCGAATACTACAAAAACGGCGGCATCCTGCATACGGTGCTGCGCCAGTTCCTGAACGACAAAGAAGAAGTGAACTCCTGATGAAGCCCCTCGCATCCATCATGCGCAGCTGACCATCCCCACCGGGTCCGAAGAGGTAGCCCGCAGCTTCTACTGCGAAGTGATGGGACTCGAGGAGATCCCTAAACCGGACAGCTTGAGCGGCCAAGGCGGTTTTTGGCTCGCCTCGGGGAGATGGAGATCCACGTCGGGACCGAAGATGGGGTGAACCGCCACCGGACCAAACCACTTGGCCTACCTGGTGGAAAACTTGGACGCCTGGCGCCACCACCTCACCCGACAGGGCTACTCCATTGAAAGCTCCATTCCGATTCCGGGGTATGAGCGCTTTGAACTGCGCGATCCCTTCGGCAACCGGGTGGAATTGATGGAACGGATTTAACCAAAACAACCCCCGCATCGATAAAGATGCGGGGGTTGTTGATTATATGATGGGAGGTTTACGAAAACAGCGTCGTCAACGTGTCTGCGAGGGATCGGTTGTCCAATGAAGCCATCAGCGCATCAAACCCCAACAGACTGAGGGTCACGATCAAAACAAAAGTGAACAGAGCGAAGGAGATTTGAAATAAGGGTTTCTTGATCATCGTCTTCCTCTTCCTCCATCAACATCCCTGTGCTTCTATTTTACTCCAATCGATTCGCGGACGGGTTTACAATTTATGGATCACTATAGCGATCAAAAAGTTTATAACAGATACACCTGATTTTCATGGTTTTTATCACACAGACCTCCTCACCCCCTCCGCTGATGCACCTCCATCGCCACCCGCACGCCGGATTCGATGGCTCCCTCGACCCATGCCGGTTTGGAGGAAGTGTGTTCCCCGGCGAAATGGACCCGGCCTTCCGGCGTCGCGATGTGTGGACCGATCTCTGTATTCTGGAAAGGTTTCAACAGGCTGAAGGCCCCGGAGGAAAGAGGGTTGCGTGTCCAGGCGAAAGAGGTGCCCGTCACAAACTCCTGGTACACCTTAGGACCGTGAATGCGGGAAAGCCCGTGTAAGGCAGACGGCACCCGCTCCGCCTCCGATAAACTGCTCCAAGGCATGGAGTCATCCTCCCAGGTATAGCTGGCCAAAACCACCCCCGGGCCGGAGCTGCCGATGCCATGGCTGGGGTAGTAGGCGAAGCGGACCGGGAGATCGGTGATCATTTTTCCTCCGCGCAGGCCCTCTCGTTCCCAGAAGCGGCTTTTAAACTGGATACCGGTTCGCACAGCGGGAGCATAATGAAGTTCCCGGATAGCTTTCCATTTTTGAAACGAAAAAGACTCCCGGGGCTGTACATCGATGTGTTGCAACACCGTAAAGGGAAGGGTCAAAATGGCGACGTCCCCCTCAAAGGCTGCCGATTCGCCGGACTTGGGGTTTCGCGTCTGAATGTGAACCCGACCCGGCTTCTGTACGATCCCTTCCACCTTGTGCCCAAACCGGATATTTTCCCGCAGCCTGGGAAAAAAAGCCCGAGGCAATCGATCAAAGCCGCCGGTAAGCTCATAGAAGCGGCCTTGCGGGTCAAGGAAATAAGACAAAATCTCCAAGATTTTCAGGAAGGAGTGCTCAGCCAACCCTTCCACATCCCAGATGATTTTGATCAAATCCACCGCAGCTGGAGACAGTGAAACACCGAAGGGGTTCATCCGAAGGTATCGTTCGAAGGAATATTTGTCCATCTCGCGCATCAGCGCTTGTCGTTGCGGCGGAGGCAGCTGATGGTACTGATTCCAAAAAGGGCGAATCGCTTGTTGGAGCAGCTCTTTGGCCGTTTTCCCCCGCTCCTGTGGTGTCATCGGAAAACGGAAAATATCCGGGTGCTGTTCATAATGGCGCTGACGGGTGTGGATGCCATTGATATACAGCATATCATTAGGGGTGCTATTGAAAAACTCGTTCACTTGAAGACCAAACTTCTTTATATACTCAAAAATAAGGACATGAACGGCCGGGATGCGCATCGCTCCTGCTTCAAAATAGAGACCGTCGGTGAACGGAGAGCGCAACGTATGAACGCGTCCCCCCACCCGATCAGAGGCTTCCAACAAAATGACCTGGTGTCCAGCTTCCTTCAACAATGAACCCGCAACCAACCCGGCCATGCCAGCCCCGACAATCACCACGTTTTTGGGGGATGATGTAGGAGGCAACCCCCTTCGGATCAACCGGGCCATCCCTTCCGTCGTCCGTGAAATAAACATCCCTGTGCTCCCTCCCGCAATATACACAGCTTTTTCTGATGGAATTTCAGAAAAATAGCTGCCCATTTATCCCCATCCTATTCCAAGGGAGAAGAGAATCTGCTTCTTATCTACATGAACTCAAAGGAATCAAAAAAGGCACAATATGCACCTCTCCCCCTGATTGACCCCTTCTCGTCCCTTCAGCAACAAAATCCGATATGACATAAGTTTTGAACAAATCACCTTGAAGGATTGGATGACCTGTGTTTTAATGAAAACAGGCAACTGCATATCTACGGGAGCTTGGAGGAGCCAGGCTGAGAGGGCGGGAGTTCTACGCCGACCGTAAACCTGATCTGGGTAATGCCAGCGTAGGGAACAGGGATTTTTGTGATGGATTGAGATCGCACATCAAGCCGTACGCTGTTGACGGCTTTTTTATTTGCTCATAAAAAATCAACCACCATTTCCCTGCCCTCCTCCCAGCGGTTTGCCGCACGAACATGAGGAGGTTACTGATCTAATGGACCACAGTCGGCCGATGTTTCCTAACAGTCGCAAGATTCATACGAGGGGTTCCCGGGAGGATATTCGCGTTCCGATGCGGGAAATCCGTCATGGACACCCCGGGGAAGAAGAGACACTCCGCGTCTACGACACCAGCGGCCCCCACTCGGGATCCGATCCAGCCCCGGACCCCAGGGAGGGGATCTCCCCGCTTCGCAAGGAGTGGATCATCCAGCGCGGGGATGTGGAGCCCTGTCAGGGCCGGGGCATAAGATCGAAAGACGATAGTCGGAAGGAGGAACACCGCCCCATGCCCGAGGGACTGAAACGAACCCCCTACCGGGCGCGGACGGGAAAAGCGGTGACCCAACTCCACTACGCGCGACAGGGAGAGATCACACCGGAGATGGAGTTTATCGCCCTCCGGGAAGGAGTGAAGCCGGAGTTCGTCCGGGAGGAGGTGGCTGCCGGCCGGGCGATCATTCCCGCCAACATCAACCATCCCGAGACGGAACCGATGATTATCGGTAAAAACTTTCACGTCAAGGTGAACGCCAACATCGGCAACTCCGCTGTCACCTCCTCCATCGAGGAAGAGGTGGAGAAAATGGTGTGGGCCACCCGCTGGGGTGCCGATACGATCATGGACCTATCTACAGGCAAAGATATCCACACCACGCGGGAATGGATCCTGCGCAACTCCCCGGTTCCTGTGGGGACGGTGCCAATCTATCAGGCGCTGGAAAAGGTGAACGGTGAACCGGAAAAACTGACCTGGGAAATCTACCGGGACACGCTGCTCGAACAGGCGGAACAAGGGGTGGACTATTTCACCATCCATGCAGGGGTTCGTCTCCATTATGTTCCCTTGACCACCGAGCGGGTAACCGGGATTGTCTCCCGGGGAGGTTCCATCATGGCCGCCTGGTGCCTGGCCCACCATGAGGAAAACTTCCTCTACACTCGGTTTGCGGAGATCTGCGAGATTTTGCGCGCTTACGATATCAGCGTCTCTCTGGGGGACGGCCTTCGCCCCGGCTCCATCACGGACGCCAATGACGAAGCCCAGTTTGCGGAATTGAAAACCTTGGGCGAACTGACCCGGATCGCTTGGGAACACGATGTCCAGGTGATGGTGGAAGGCCCCGGTCACATCCCGATGCATCGGATTAAAGAAAATGTGGACATTCAGCAGGAATGGTGTCAAGAAGCCCCCTTCTACACCTTAGGGCCGCTCACCACCGACATCGCCCCGGGATACGATCATATCACCTCCGCTATCGGAGCTGCCCTGATCGCCTGGCATGGAACGGCGATGCTCTGTTATGTCACCCCCAAGGAACATCTGGGGCTACCGAATAAAGAGGATGTGAAAGAGGGCGTGATCGCCTATAAGATCGCAGCCCACGCCGCCGACCTGGCCAAGGGCCATCCCCGGGCGCAACAGCGGGATGACGCCTTGTCCCGGGCCCGATTTGGCTTCCGGTGGGAAGATCAGTTCAACCTTTCCCTCGACCCGGAGCGGGCCCGTCAATTCCATGATGAAACATTACCTGCAGAACCGGCCAAAACCGCTCACTTTTGTTCCATGTGCGGCCCTAAATTTTGCAGCATGCGCATCACCCAGGACATCCGAGAATATGCCCTCAACCGAGGGATCCAACCGGATGCGGCGATCCGGGAGGGCATGGAGGAAAAGTCCCGGGAGTTCCGGGAAGGCGGGCTAAAGATTTACCGATAATCGGGCCAGCCCATCACGGCGCGGGACCTACCCGCGTCTTTTTATTTTTCGCTCGTCGGTCACTGTCAGATGACTTATAATGGAGTTGCAAGGGATTTCAACGGAGGAGGAAAAGACTATGCCGCTCACCACCCAGTTACAAGTCCGTTTCAATGAATGCGACGGATTGGGTCATGTCAATAACGCCGTCTACTATACATACATGGAGACAGCTCGTATCGAACTGTTCCAGATGCTGGACCCGGAGATGAATCTGAACAATTGGAAACTGATCGTCGCCTCCACCAGCTGTGAATACAAATCCCAAGCCTCCTTTGCCCAATGGTTGAAGGTCAGCACAGAAGTGGAACGAATCGGCACCAGCAGCTTTACCATTCTTCACCAAATCAATGATCTGAAGACGGACGAGCTGATCGCCGTCGGCCGGGCGGTGCTGGTCCACTACGACTATCAAAAACAACGGAGTGTGCCTTTGACCCGGGACATGAAAAAGACCCTCCAGTCCCTCCACCTGCCCCAGTAGGCGACTGGAAGGGGCCACCAGTGTTCAAAGTGTCCTCCTTGTATTACACTGAAACAAACTAAAATAGGAGTGGAGTGGAGATGAGCCAAACAAGAGCTGAGCTGAACAAAGGATTTTTCGGGGAATTTGGAGGTAGTTTTGTGCCGCCGGAACTGCAGGAGGTCCTGCAAAAGCTGGATGAAGCATTTCAGCGCTACAAGGATGACCCCGACTTCAACCAGGAACTGGATCAGGTTCTCAAGGAATATGTAGGACGGCCCAGCCCGCTCTACTTTGCGGAGCGCTTGAGCCGTGAACTGGGTGGCGCCCGCATCTATTTGAAACGGGAGGACCTGAATCACACCGGAGCCCATAAGATCAACAACGCCGTCGGACAGGCGCTGTTGGCCAAGCGGATCGGGGCCACCCGGGTGATCGCCGAGACCGGCGCCGGCCAGCACGGTGTGGCTACGGCGACCGCTTGCGCCATGCTGGGGTTGGATTGCATCATCTACATGGGGGAAAGAGATACACAACGCCAGTCCTTAAACGTTTTCCGGATGCAGCTGTTGGGAGCGAAGGTGGTCCCCGTCACCCGCGGAACCCGCACGCTGAAGGACGCGGTGGATGTGGCATTGGAGGACCTGGTGGAAAACGTAGACAACACCTTTTATCTGTTGGGTTCCGCGGTCGGACCCCATCCCTTCCCTAGCATGGTGCGCCATTTTCAATCGATCATCGGCCGGGAAGCCCGGGAGCAGATCCTGGAACAGGAAGGGCGCCTGCCGGACCTGATCACCGCTTGCGTCGGCGGCGGCAGCAATGCCATCGGTCTATTCGCCCCCTTCGTGGAGGATCGGGATGTCCAGATCGTCGGAGCCGAACCCGGCGGTCGGAGCATGAATCCCGGGGATCACGCCGCCTCCATCGCTGGGGGTACCCCGGGAGTGATTCACGGATTTAGATGTCATATGCTGCAGGATGAGCAGGGAGAGATTCAACCCTCCCATTCCATCGCAGCGGGATTGGACTACCCCGGTGTCGGCCCGGAGCACAGCCATCTGAAAACCAGCGGGCGGGCAGACTACGTTCCGGTCTCCGATGAGGAAGCGCTGGAAGCCTTTGGGCGCCTCTCCCGCACCGAAGGAATCATCCCCGCCCTGGAAAGCGCCCACGCCGTGGCCTATGCCATCCGAACCGCCCCCCAGATGAATCCCGATCAGATCCTGATCGTCAACCTCTCCGGCCGGGGAGACAAAGATGTGCAGCAGGTATTTGAGATGAAAAGCGAGTAAATCCTCCCCTCCCCTGAGACGCAACCGTTACCGGTTGCCTCAGGGTTTTTTTATGTCTTGGTAAAGAAAATGATAATTATTTTCAATTACTGTTTACGTCCCCTGATTTCGATGTTATAATTTCAACCAACACATAATTGATAATGATTATCATCATTAATTATTGGTGTCTATCCGTACATACTCCGGTTGATGACAGTTATACCTCTTTTGAGAATACAACCACTTCGGGAAGGCCCATCTTTCCCGTTGATGTAAACAGGAGGCAACGAACCGCCATGACCATCCGATCCAATCCAGCTTTGGACAGCCTGTTTCTCAATGGAAGCTTGATTTCCCAATCCACATATCATCAGGCGATGAACGCAGCCCTTCAGGTAATCTCCGAGCGGTACGCCAACCTGGAACGCCCTTTCAGCGGGATCAAAGTGGAGGAACTGACTGACCGGATGGCCGGACTGAACGTTTGTCCCGAAGCAGGGAGGGACCTGGAGACGTCCCTGGCCGAAGTGGGCCGGCTGATCGCCGCCCATTCCGTAGCCGTCCATCACCCTGCTTGTGCCGCCCACCTGCACTGCCCGCCTCTGATCGCCTCTTTAGCCGCGGAAGCGGTGATCAGCGCAATGAACCAATCGATGGATTCCTGGGATCAAAGTCCCGCCGCCACCCTGCTGGAAACGCAGATGATCGAATGGCTTTGTGACTTATTCCAATACAGCGGTCAGGCGGAGGGAGTGTTCACCAGCGGCGGCACTCAGTCCAACCTGATGGGGCTGCTGTTAGCCAGGAACCACTTCGTGGCTACCCGTCTCGATTGGGACATCCAGCAGCACGGCTTACCCCCGCAGATGAAAGATCTGCGTATCCTCTGCTCCGCAGACGCTCACTTTACCGTCCAGCAATCAGCGTCCCTGCTGGGACTGGGTCGAAATGCCGTCGTCCCGATCAAGACCGATGCGGCGCACCGCATGTCGGTGGATGACCTGGACCGACAGCTGACCCGTCTCCAGGAACAGGACTTGCTCCCCTTCGCCTTGGTGGGCACTGCCGGAACGACGGATTTTGGCAGCATCGATCCCTTGCCCCAACTGGCGGAACGCGCTGCGGAACAAGACATGTGGTTTCACGTCGACGCCGCCTACGGCGGGGCCCTCGCCCTGAGCCAACACCACCGCCACCGATTGGCTGGCATCCAACAAGCGGATTCGATCTCCGTCGACTTCCACAAACTGTTTTATCAACCGATCAGCTGCGGGGCGTTTCTAGTGAAGGAAGGCGCTCGTTTCGAAGCGATCCGACTAAATGCCGACTACCTCAA
Organism: Melghirimyces thermohalophilus; assembly: GCF_900102685.1. GTDB lineage: Bacteria > Bacillota > Bacilli > Thermoactinomycetales > DSM-45169 > Melghirimyces > Melghirimyces thermohalophilus. The sequence goes on along the minus strand of NZ_FMZA01000005.1, from coordinate 58,375 downwards.
TCCAGAGGAGGATGAGGAGGAAGGCACCCCCAACCTGGTGGGCAAATCGATTCAGACTACCCGCCGGTTTGACGCTTTGAAACTGTTTCTTTCACTGCAGCATTTGGGGCGTGCCCGTTTCGCTCAGATGATTGAGGGCACCTTGCAGACAGCAACAGAGGCGGCTCGCCTGATCGCAGCCGATCCGCAGCTGGAGGCGATCAATCCTTCACCCGAACTAAACGCAGTGGTGTTCCGCTACCGGCCCCAATCCCCCCATGAGAATCTCTCTTACGAGGCATGGCGGGATCAACTCAATCAGGACATCCGACAAATCCTCCTGTCAGAGGGGAAGGCGGTGGTGGCCCGAACCAAGGTGGAGGGGGCGTCCAGCCTGAAACTGACCTTGCTCAATCCGCGCACCACCCTGGACGACGTGCAAGCGATCCTGGAAGAAGTGAAACAGACCGGAAAACGGTTGGAACAGACGAAAGGAGAGGGTGTCCAGCATGTCCGATACGTTGGCACAGCAAGCCACTATGCAGAGCTTTCTTAACTGCTATCTGAAGGAGACCGGCCGTTACGAATTACTCAATCGATCCGAGTCCGACTCCGACGACCGTCGTCTGTTGAAGCCAGTTTGGGATGATTCCCCCATCCACAAAATTGTCCGGTGTCCCCTGGCGCATCACGACATGGAGATCGTCGCCCCGGTCCGTTACTGGTCACCGACGGAACGCCACTTGTTCTCCTATCCGTTTCGATACCGATCTCATAATTCTGACACGTGGCAAGCCTTGGACTATGTCACCATGGTTACCCTGCTGACGAAAGAATTGGTGATCGAGCGCGAGGTGGAAACCTATCCCGACGAATTGGTGGAACGGGTGATCCAAAGTTGCCACTTGATCGAGAAGAATCTGGCGGCCCGCCAACAGGACCGAGCCGCTCTCTACCATACCCCATTTCATTTTCTGGACGCGGAACAATCCATGCTTTTCGGCCACCTGTTGCACCCGACGCCGAAAAGCCTGCAGGGGTTATCGGAATTCGAACAGGCCAGCTATTCTCCGGAGCTGAAGGGATCCTGCCCCCTTCATTACTTCCGTGCCCATTCCTCCCTCGTTCGTGAGGATTCCACATGGGGCACGACCGCCACCCGCTTGGTGAAAGAGGAACTGCTGGCCGATCCGGAGGTCTCCCCATCCTTCAAACAAGCCTACTGCGGAGACGACGATCACTCTCTGCTGCCTATTCATCCCCAGCAAGCGGAGCACCTGCTCCGGGACCCCCAGACAAAAACATGGATGGACCAAGGGTTGCTGCAATATCTCGGGCCACAGGGAAGAGCCTGGTATGCCACTTCTTCTCTGCGCACCCTTTATCATCCCGAAGCCCGCTATATGGTGAAGGGATCGGTTCATATCAAAATCACCAACTCCCTCCGGCTCAATAAGTACAAAGAGCTGGAACGGGGAGTGGAGGTGTCCCGCATTCTCCAGACGAAGATCGGGCGGGAAATGAAGCAACGGTACCCTGCCTTTCAGGTGATCGAAGATCCCGCCTTTCTCACCCTGGTGGATCCCGAGCGGGAGGAATCAGGATTTGAGGTATCCCTCCGCGACAACCCTTTCCGAAGGGAAGAAGGGGAAGAGGTGACACTGATCGCTGGTCTGTGCCAGGACAGCATCCCCGGAGAACAGTCGCGCCTGGCCCATCTGATCACCTCCCTGGCCCAACAGGAGAGTCGGCCGGTGGAAGAGGTGAGTCTCGACTGGTTCCGCCGCTACCTGGACCTGGTTTTGGAACCGATGCTGTGGCTCTACATGCGTTATGGAATCGCATTGGAAGCCCACCAGCAAAACAGCCTCGTCAAGCTGGTAGAGGGATATCCCGGCCGCTTCTACTACCGGGATAATCAGGGCTACTACTACTGTCGCTCCACCTTCCCCCAACTGCAGCAACTGCTGCCGGGGATCAACGAAAAGAGCGATACCATGTGTGAGGACCATGTGGCCGATGAGCGGTTGCGCTATTATCTGTTCCTCAATCACCTGATTGGCTTGATCAACGGCTTCGGCACCGCCGGTCTGATTGACGAAAGCCTGCTGCTGAGAGAACTGAGGGAACGGCTCAGCGGGTGGCTCCCTAACAACCGGGAACCGTCCCGGTTGCTAGAAACTCTCCTGGAGGAGGAAGAGCTCCCCTGCAAGGCCAATCTGCTCACCCGCCTCCACGATATGGACGAACTGGTCGGCCCCATGGCCAGCCAATCAGTCTATGTCCGGGTCACCAATCCCATCCGAAAGGGAGTGAAGGAACCCCATGTCGTCGCACACACCAGCCGTTAACGGAAACGCCGAATCCTTCAGCCGGGTTCACCCCGCCATCGGTCGACGGATATCCTTCCGTCGGGTGGAGCTGGAGCGGGATCTGGACCGGCTCCACCGATGGCATCACGAGCCCCACGTGATTCCCTTCTGGAATCTGAATATCTCTTTGGAAAAGTACCGGCAGCACCTGACCTCCTTCCTAGCCGATACCCATAAATCCCTCCATATCGGCATGCTGGACGGTACCCCGATGAGCTACTGGGAGACCTACTGGGCGAAGGATGATATCCTCGGCAACTATTACGACTGGCATCCGGAAGATCAAGGGGTCCACCTGTTGATCGGCCCTCCTTCCTTTTTGGGGAAAGGATACGCCCTCCCTTTGTTGCAGACCATCACTCACTGGCTGTTCCAACATGAACCGACGGAAAAAGTGGTGGCGGAGCCGGATGTCCGCAACGCCAAGATGATCCACATCTTCGAGAAATGCGGGTTCCGCTTCCAACGGGAGATCGACCTGCCGGATAAGCGAGCCGCCCTGCTGTTTTGCAGTCGGGAGTCCTTTAACAACCCATTTGACAAAGGAGTGGAATCCACTGATGCCTGAGCAAGCCTTTTCCCGGGAAATCAAGGATGTGATTGGCGTGGGCATCGGCCCCTTCAACCTGGGGCTGGCTGCCATGCTGACCAAGACACCGGAGATTGACGCCTTGTTTTTGGAGCAAAAACCCCGCTTCGACTGGCATCCGGGCCTGTTGATCGAAGGAACCACCCTACAGGTCCCCTTTCTCGCCGACTTGGTCACCATGGCCGACCCGACGAGTCCCTACAGCTTTCTCAACTACCTGAAGGATCACCAGAGGCTGTATCACTTTTATTTCCTGGAACGCTTCCACATCCCCCGCCGGGAGTACAACCATTATTGCCAATGGGTCGCTGAACAACTGGACAGTTGCCGGTTCGGTCAAAAAGTGATCGATGTCCAAAAGGTGGATGAAGGGCCGGATAGCCATTACCGCGTGGAAGCCATCGATGAAGAAAACCAGGAGACCCGCATCTACCGCGCCCGTCATCTGGTGCTGGGCGTGGGCAGCGTTCCCCACATCCACGAGAAATTCGCCGACCTGCCCACACAGGATGTATTCCATTCCGCCGACTTCCTGAACCGACGGGAGCGCTTGCGCCAGGCCCGCTCCATCACGGTGGTCGGCTCCGGACAGAGCGCCGCTGAAGTCTTTTACACCTTGTTGCAGGAGCAAGAGGAGCAAGGCTACCGGCTCGACTGGTTTACTCGTTCCGCCGGCTTCTTCCCGATGGAGTATTCCAAGCTGGGGCTGGAACACTTTTCACCGGATTATATCCGCCACTTCCACTCCCTGCCCCAGGAACAGCGGGATGAAAAACTGCGCCATCAGGACCTTCTATACAAGGGAATCAGTGCGAACACCATCGCGGATATCTACGACCTGATGTACGAGCGAACCGTCGGCGGACGGGAGTTGGATGCACGGCTCCTTTCCCACACAGAAGTCCAGGAGATTCAGCCCCGGGAAGACGGCACCTACACCCTTCACTGTTACCACCGAGATCAGGGAGAAGCCTTTTCCCACAATAGCGATGTGGTCATCCTGGCCACCGGCTACCAGCACCGGGTCCCTCCCTTCATCTCCGGTCTCGGCTCTCTGATCGACTGGGACAGCGCCGGCCGCTTTATCGTGGAGAAGGATTACCGACTGGCGCTGACCCAGCGATCGTACAATGATATCTTTGTGCAAAACGGCGAACTGCACACCCACGGTGTCGGTGCCCCGGATTTAGGTTTAGGGGCCCACCGAAACTCGGTGATTATCAACACCCTGACCGGCCGGGAAGTCTACCCCATCTCTGAACAAAACGTTTTCCAACAATTCCGTGTCTCCAAAACACCTCAAGCAAGCCAAATCCCGGTGAAAGGATGAACGAGATGAAACCCACACCATCGATCACCCGCGTTCTCAATCCATCCGTCTGGGAAACCGTCTCCCGCAACCTGCTTACCAAGATGATCGCGGAGTTTATGTACGAGGATATCATCCAGCCTCAACTGATCCGCTCGGAAGGGTCCTTCAATTGCTATCTGCTGGAGCTGGATAACGGCGTTCGTTACACCTTCGCAGCGGAAAAACGGCTCTTCGACAGTTACGATGTGCGCGGAGAGACCATCAAACGGGAAGAGAAGGGACAGAGAGAACCGGCCACCAATCCCATTCGCTTTCTCCTCGATCTGCAGGGGACCATCGGCATGAGCGAAGAGACGACAGGCCATCTCATCCGGGAATACAACCACACCCTGCTTGCCGATGCCCACATGCTAGAGCATAAGCGCAGCCGGGAAGGGGATTTGACCGATCTGGATTATGCGGAACTGGAAGGGGAGATGGAAGGCCACCCCTGGATCACCTACAACAAAGGGCGCATCGGTTTCGGGTATGGAGATTACCTCGCCTACGCCCCAGAGCAAAAACAGCCTATTCGGATCGGCTGGATCGCCGTCCACCGGGACCAAACCCAATTTCACGCTGTGGACGGGGTGGATCACGAAAGCCTGATCCGAGGCGAGCTCGGGGATGAGCAGGTGGACCGTTTCCGTGAACAATTGGAGGCAGAGGGGGTGAACCCCGATGACTACTGGTTGATGCCGATTCACCAGTGGCAGTGGGACCGGTTTATCATCCCGCTCTTTGCTGAGGAACTAGCCCAGCGAAACATCATCCCTCTGGGAGAAGGGGAAGACCAATACCTCCCGCAACAATCGATCCGCACCTTTGTCAACATCAGCCACAAGGAGAAACATCATGTCAAGCTACCGATGAGCATTCTCAACACCTTGGTTTACCGGGGGCTGCCCGGGGAACGCACGGTGCTCGCACCCAAAATCACCGAATACATCAAAGGGATCCAGGCAAATGACCCCTTCCTGCGAGATGAATGCCGCGTGATCCTGCCCGGGGAGATCGCCAGTCTCAACTATGATCACCCCTACTACAGTCACCTGCCGGGAGTTCCCTATCAATACCTGGAGATGCTGGGCAGCATCTGGCGGGAAAGCATCTACACTTATCTAGAGGAAGGGGAGAAACCGATCACCCTGGCGGCGCTGCTCCATGTGGATGCAGACGGGACACCTTTTATCTCCAAACTGATCGAACGCTCCGGCCTGAGTGTCGATGAATGGGTCAAACGGCTCTCCGATGTGATTCTGCCGCCGATTCTTCATTTCCTGTACCGTTACGGGCTGGTGTTCTCTCCCCACGGTCAAAACACGATTTTGGTGCTGAAGGATCACATCCCGCATCGGTTGGCGGTTAAAGATTTTGTCGACGATGTCAATGTGAGCGACCAACCCCTGCCCGAGCTGGCCAACCTGTCCGACGATCTGCGGACGGTGCTGCGGAGTGAGCCACCGGAAGGCTTATGCCAGTTTATCTTCACCGGGCTGTTCATCTGCCATTTCCGCTACCTGTCGACCCTGTTGGATAAAGAGAAAGGCTACGGGGAATTTTCCTTCTGGTCCAGAATCCGGCAGACGATTCTTCGCTATCAACAAGAACACCCGGAACTGGCAGAGCGATTCCAACTTTTCGATCTGCTCAGGCCCCGCTTTACCAAGCTGTGCTTGAACCGGAACCGCATGCTGGACTATGGCTATGGGGATGATGTGGACCGCCCCCACGCCTCCGAATATGGCCAAGTAACCAACGCCCTAGCGGAAGTCGCCGCCAAGGAATCCATCCAGTCCTGAGCCCATAAGCCCATTTCGGTATCGTCGGTTGGAAGGAGTGTCCCTTGGATGCCGCCCCATTCCGTCATGGACATCAAAATGAATCAAGCCTCGCCTCCTGGATTGTGGACAAAGGATTTCATCCTGATCTGCCTGTCCAACTTTCTCGTCTTCGTCAGTTTTCAATTGCTTCTGCCCACCCTCCCGCTATATGTCAACCGACTCGGCGGTAACGAAGGGATGGTGGGGTGGATCGCCGGCGCCTTCACGCTGTCCGCTGTCCTCATTCGCCCCTTGATCGGGGGGATGGTGGATCGCCACGGCCGGCGGGGGATCTACTTGATCGGGCTGCTCTGTTTCTTTGCCACCACCTGGGGTTATCTCTATACCGCTGCCATCCTACCGCTGTTGCTGCTGCGGGTAGTTCACGGCTTCACCTGGGGAGCGGTGACCACCACCTCCGGTGCCGTGGCCACCGATCTGATTCCCGAAAAACAGCGAGGGGAAGGGATGGGCTATTACGGCTTGCTCACCAACCTGGCGGTCGCCTTCGGGCCGGTACTGGGATTGTGGGTAGTGGACCGTTTCTCTTATTCCCTTCTGTTCGTCCTTGCCGCCGGGCTGGTGCTGGCCGCCTGGGGAACGGCCCGGTTGATCCGATACCCAAAGGTGCCAACCGAAATCTCCGCCACCCCTTCCCAGGAGAGCGAACAGCAGTCGATCCCCCGAGGCGCTTGGGCCACCTCGATCATGGCGCTGTTGGTCACCTTTTCCCTGGGGGCGATTGTCACCTATCTCCCCCTGTTCGCAGAGGAACAAAAGATTCCCCACGTCGGTTGGTTTTTTACGGTATACGCCATCACGATGATGGCGGTCCGACCGAAGGCAGGCAAACTGTTTGACCGACAGGGGCCGCGGTTGACCATCCCCTTTGGCTTAGCCGCTATCGCTCTCTCCCTCATTCAACTGGCCATCGCTGATTCGATGTGGGATCTATTGGCCGCAGCCGCCTTCTTCGGAGCCGGGTTTGGCACGGTTCACCCCTCTCTTCAGGCATGGACCATTCAACAAGCGCCTCGCAACGCCACTGGTCGTGCCAACGGTGCCTTCTTCGCTTCCTTCGACCTGGGGATCGGAATCGGCACCGTCTGTTCCGGTTTCCTCGCGGAATGGACCGGATATCCCCCTTTGTTTTTGGCACTCACCCTCCCCCTAATTCTCGCCTTCCTCCTATTTCTCCACGCAGAGGGGCACCGGCGCTGATCCCCCACTTATAAAACCCCCCTTTCCCTCGAGTGCCGGAAAGGGGGATCTTTGTTCAAGGGTAAAAAAAATCGCGGCCCGCCTTCCAGCGAGTCCGCCACACAAAAAAAGATTCACTGACATTCATACTGTAACAAAGAACGGACCAAATGCCAAATAGCCGGCACGGATCCTCGGAAAACTGGCCATATTTTCCTCACAGGAACAAGGATCGGTTTAAACAGGGGCGGGACGTGGTAAAATGAAATTGCCTTTCGATTATCGAAAAAGGAGCAGGTAATATGAATCGGCATTTATTTTCACCATTGATCCTGAAAGGTATCACCCTTCGAAACCGCATTGGGGTTTCGCCGATGTGCCAATACAGTGCGGAGGACGGGACTCCCAACGACTGGCACCTAGTCCACCTGGGCTCTCGGGCCGTTGGCGGCGCGGGCCTAGTCATCGCCGAAGCGACAGCGGTAGAACCCCGAGGACGGATCTCTCCCGAAGACCTGGGCCTCTATAAAGAAAAACATATGGAGCCCTTCCGTCGCATCACCGACTTTATCCGAAAACAGGGAGCGGTGCCGGGAATCCAGCTGGCCCATGCCGGCCGCAAAGCCTCTACATACAGCCCCTGGAAACAGCGAGAGTTCGGCGTTTCGGTCCCTGACCAAGACGGCGGCTGGGAAGTGGTCGGCCCCAGTGCCCTCCCCTTTGCCGACGATCACCGGACCCCGAAGGAACTGAGCACCGACGAAATCAAAGAGATTCAGGAGGCCTTCCGAAGCGCCACCGCGCGAGCTCGGGAGGCGGGCTTTGAGTGGATGGAGTTCCACGCCGCTCACGGGTATCTCGCTCACAGCTTTTATTCCCCCTTGTCCAACCAACGGACCGATGCCTACGGGGGCAGTTTTGACAACCGAATTCGGTTTGTCCTGGAGACGGTCCGCCTGATGCGGAAGGAATGGCCCGAGGAGCTTCCCTTTACCGTCCGTCTCTCTTGCACCGATTGGGTCGACGGCGGCTGGACCCTGGAAGACTCTGTCGCCTTGTCCAAACGGCTAAAGGAGGAAGGCGTCGATCTGATCGACTGCAGCTCCGGCGGGAACACCCCCAACCCGAACATTCCGGTGGGAGCGGGATACCAGGTTCCCTTTGCAGAGACGATCCGTCAATCCGCCGACATCGCTACCGCCGCCGTAGGCATGATCACCCAAGGGATGCAGGCGGACGACATCATTCGCAACGGACGGGCCGATCTGGTCCTGTTGGCCCGGGAGCTGCTGCGAGATCCCCACTGGCCCCTGCGCGCTGCCCATGAAGTGCATCAACGGGAGGCTCTCCCGGTTCCGCCCCAGTATGAACGCGGCTGGAACTAAACCCAGGGAAGGATACACTTTATTACCAAGGAGGAATGGATATGTCTTTTCCCAGTAAACTGTCCGATACGGTTACCTTGACCGGCGGTGTCGAAATGCCTTGGTTCGGCCTCGGCGTCTGGAAGGCCAAAGAGGGGCGTGAAGTGGAAGAAGCGGTGAAAGCAGCCCTGCGCTTCGGTTACCGCAGCATCGATACAGCCGCCGTCTATAAAAACGAAGAAGGTGTCGGCCGCGCCATCCGGGAAGCCGGTGTGCCGCGGGAGGAGCTTTTTATCACCACCAAGGTATGGAACGACGACCAGGGTTACGACAAAACGCTAAACGCCTTTGAGGAGAGCCTGTCCAAGCTGGGGCTGGACTACGTGGACCTGTATCTGATCCATTGGCCAGTCACCGGAATGTACGTAGAAACTTGGCAAGCTCTGGAAAAATTGAAGCGGGACGGAAAAGTGCGAGCGATCGGCGTCTGCAACTTCAAGATTCACCACCTGGAAGAATTGATTCAACGGACCGATACCATTCCCGCCGTCAACCAGGTGGAATACCACCCGCGTCTCACGCAGAAAGAGCTGGCAGCTTATTGCCGCGAGCGGGGCATTCAGCTGGAAGCCTGGAGCCCGCTAATGCAGGGAGAGATCCTGCAAGAGCCGGTGATTCGTGAAATCGCCGAAGCTCACGGCCGTACCCCGGCGCAAATTGTTTTACGCTGGGATTTACAAAACGGGGTGGTCACCATCCCCAAATCGGTCAAGGAAGAACGGATCCGTTCCAATGCCGACGTGTTCGACTTTGAGCTCACTCCCCAAGAAATGGAACGCATCGACGCCCTCAATCAGGACCGGCGCGTCGGACCCGATCCCGATGACTTCTAAGCACCATCCATATAAAAAAGATCCGCCTTTTTCCCAGCGGATCTTTTTTATTTTATATGGAAGGAGACGAGGCCAACGCCGCCTCGCTTTTTACTGTCGTTCTGTTTTCCCGACACACCGCTTCCAATGATTCCGCCACCGCCAATACCCGCTCCTCCTGGCCGGGATGACCGACGATCTGAATCCCAAAGGGGAATCCTTTTTGGGTCTCTCCCACGGGCACCGTCATCGCCGGGCAGTCCAGGGCGTTCGCCATCACCAGGTAAGGGAGGACCCGGGAGCCCAGGTTATTGTACACCATCTGCGTAATCCCGCCGTGACGGGGAGCCGTTCGGGGATAAACCGGACATAAGAGCACCCCTTCCTCCCCGGTCACCTCCCGGAACTGCCGGCGAAAGGACGACAGCAGTTGCGAAAACTGGTTGATCCGCCGGGAATGGGGGCGGAACCATTTACCGCCGAGCAAAAGCTGCAGCACCCAGAGGTGGACTTTTTTCCGGCCAGTGACCCACCGCCACCATTCCCTACCTAAATGAAAGTCTGAACCCCCGACCTCTTTTCGGATGAAGGCGCCGCCGTCCTGCAGAATCATATCCAGCCAATATTGAAAAGACTCCTTGAAAAAACCGGGAGGTTTGGTGGGAATCCGCTTTCCCATCGCCTGTTCCCAACCGGAAATCACCTTCTGCAACCCCGTCCACACCTCCCTTTCGACAGGACAGCCATAAAGCGGTCCCGCCCACACCACAGAAATCGAGCGAACATCGGGTGTGGCCACCTCCTTCCCTCTCATGACCGCGTACAAGAGACGGATATCCCCTGTCCATCGGGCCATCGGTCCAATAGCATTCATATGACCATGGTGGGGGATATCCGGGTATTCTCCTTCATGGGGGATCTCCTCATGGGTGGGACGAAATCCGGCAATCCCACAGCAGTGGGCCGGCAACCGGATCGAACCGCCTAAATCGGTCCCGATTCCCCAGGGGGAGGCGAAGCTGGCGATCAGCGCCGCCTCTCCACCGGAGGAGCCGCCAGGGGTGCGGGAGTGGTCCAGAGGGTGATTGGTGCGTCCGTAAAGAAGGTTGTCTGTCTCATGAGCCATGGTCAAGGTGGATACGTTGGTTTTCCCTAAAATGATCGCTCCTGCACGTCGAATTCGCCTAATCACTTCTGCATCTTTAGTTGCCCGTCGATGTCGATGCTTAGAAAGCCCCCCTGTCGTCGGAAATCCCTCCACATCGAGGGTCTCCTTCACCGTAATCGGCATCCCCAACAATGGCAAATCTTCCTGCTCCCTCCGACGTCGGTCCGCTTCTTTCGCTTCCGCCAACGCCTGTTCAAAACGTTCACAAACCAATGCATTCAGCGACGGATGGATCGATTGAATTCGTTCGATGTGAGCGCTTACCAATTCAACCGAGGTGAATTCCTTCCTATCCAAACCTTCGATCATTTCCACTGCCGACCGGTGAATGATGTCCATCAAGGTTCCACCCCATTCAGTCCATCTTTTTCATAAGCCACATCTTATAAATGAAAAATTTCGACATTTCCGCTCAGGGAATGGACCCGAAGCGATATCGGGTCAACCATTCACCCTGTGGGTGGAAACTTCCTCACCATCCGTCGAATTCCTTCTCCGATACAATCAGATTCTTGACTTTTTCCCCATCCAACTGATCAAAAACATCACCACCCCAAAGGTGCTCACCGCCACCCCCGGGGTCAAGCGTTCCACAGCGGCTCGCAGTACCTCTTGTTGTTCCCAACCGTAGGGCAGCCAGGCGAAGACCAAAAACAGAAGCAGGAGGGCCGTCACCTGACCCCTCTTCCCGGTCCAACCCGCCAATCGGAACAAAGCCGGAATCCCTGCCGCCAGGGCGTAAATGAAAACATAGACGGTTTGCAGACGGATCACTCCTGCCGCATCCAACACGCCAAACAAAACCGCGCTGGCTGCCAACAAGCCGATTAAGATATAATAAAGCCGGTTCATGAGCGTTCCTCCTCTTCGGGGTCACCGCCCCCCCTGGAAAGGGTCCATTGGTGCCAGGGTTCGATTCTCTTCATCTTTTTCAAACAAAGGTAAGTCGATTGTATCCCCTCCACCTCGGTTTGTGAAGGCTTGGTTTAGGACGCTGAGGATTTGCCAAAATCATGCCCTTTTCATGGAGACATCTCAGTTTATCTGTTGCCCCCAAAAGAGGATTGATTTCTTTGCTGTGAAGAAGAGACTGATGTACGTTGACTACCCTATCGGCAGTCTTCCTGAAATCTTGCTGGAAGCAGCGGCACCATTGAAGTGTATGCCCACGAACAGGATAAGCCCTATATCGAGGGTAAATTCCCTCTACTAAAAGGAGTTCTCGCAATTGGAATTCCTTCCTTTATAAAAACGACGGGCCGGATATTTGTCGGCCAACACCCACACCAAAAAAGGAACGCCTTTTTTAAACACTACCTGAATCAGTTGCTTTCCGATCCCCTTTCCGACAATATTGCCAGTGCGCATTTTCGTCACTGCGATCCGGTGTTACCTGTTGTCGATTCGAAGGCTCTATTGGGCTTCCATTATCCCGGAACGATCCCTAGATAGTACTCTTCCAACGTCGACGTGAATGTTGGCTATTCCCCTAATGTCACTGGCGCTCTCTGCCAAATCTTCTCCATCCCTCCTTCTTTTCATGATACGGTTTTCTTTTTATCTTGGATACCATGGAGGTAGAGAACTTCTGCTTTCAAGTGGGAAAAGAAGCTTTCGATGCAGGCATTGTCAAAGCAATTGCTCTTCGCGACATACTGGGGGTTAGGGCCACCTGATCCAGCAGGTCGTGGTACGCTCGGAATGTGTACTGAAACCTCGGTCGCTATGGAGGATCATTCCGGACACATCCCTTCTTTTTTAAACCTCTTGTTCCACCGCCAGGGCATTATCCTTCCCGACGGCGATGAACCAACCCGTGATGCCACCCGGCGATCATCGTTTCCGTCTCTTTCCTGTGGACCCCCTTCTGCACCATCAGCAGCTTGTGCCGGAGGATTCTTTCAGTACACTGGTGACGCAGGACTGGAAGGGATCGTGATGAAGAGACTGGAAAAGCCGTTGTTTCGGTTCCCAATCCCCTGGCCGGCTCTTTCGGTGCTCCAGTGTCCCATTTAGATGTCGTTCACCCAGGCTTCTTTTACTATGATCAGGGATCGACAAATGAAATCAACTTATTCTTCCATATCGATGCCAAAATGACGCCGACAAAGCTGATGAAACCGCTCCTTATCCACTTCCTGCTTGGTTTTGTGGCCGTTGCGGGTAACGGTGAATGATTCCATTGTCAGCGTGATGTGTCCATCTTCAGTCAGTTTGGTGAAGAGAAGGGACTTGTTAAACTCGGATCTTTCATCGGTGAGAATGATATCTCGCACCCGGCTGAGATAAGCCTCATCGACGGGGTCGGTGGAAAAGGTGTAATAAATGGTCAACTTACCATCGTTGTACTTCTCGTAGGCATACTCGCCCCAGGGGGAATCCACCTTGCGGACCCGGTAGTCTCCGGTGTGGCTGGTGACAGTCTCCCCGTCCAAGGGCACCGGTTGCAACGCAAGGTTACTGCCAAAGCCGACATCCACGATATAAGACCGATCTTTGTGATGGAGGAGAGTGGCTACATGGGTGCCGATCAAGCCGTTATGTTCCCCATCGGCAAACACCGTCCCCGGCACCAGCTGTACATGAAATCCCACCTGTTTTAAGAAGGCGTAAAACAACGGGTTCAGTTCATAACAGAGTCCCCCTTCGTGACGATCCACGATTTTCTGCTTGACGCTGTCAAAAGTGATGGGGGAAGTCCCTTTTGCGATGACGGCCCGGTTTTCAAAAGGAACCGCCAGGGCAAAATGGCGTTGGATCGCCGGCAAATCAGCAAATGTAATATCTTTTTTATCGGCGCTGCCGCTGTATCGAATGCGGTCGAAAAAGGCATCGATGGGCAGGTTCATTTCAATTCCTCCTGTTTGTGGTGGATATCGCGCGATCCATGTCGCTTCTATTTTCATACTACAACAAAGGGTGCTTCAGCGGTAGCGAATACGGACAGGGTCGACATCAACCTCCCCCGCTACGCCGAATGCTATCCATAATCAGTCGTTCACCTGATTCAGTTATTTTATAATAGAGGTCGAATATATTCCAATAAAAGGAGGTGGTTGACAAAGTTACTGAAATGCGGACCCATTCCACCAATGGAATCCGAGCAAACCTTCCTGCATCCACCATTTCCCTCTCATGTTGATAAGAGAACCCTCCGCATTTTTAGCAGCCAGGAAAGGAGGTGAATCATGACTGGTTCAGAGTTGGATTTAAACCACGCTCAAACCCTTCTGTTCATCTACTTTTTTGTTTTTTTGTTGCATGAGTTGGAGGAGATCATCACAGTGGAAAACTGGTCAAAACGAAACAGAGACGACGTGATAAACCGGTTGCCCAAAAACCTGTCGTCTTCCTTTCAAGGTGTCCTCCATATGAATACATCTCAATTCGCGATCGCTGTCACCTGTGTTGTGATTGTTGCAGCCCTTGCCACCCTTTCCGCCTTTTTTTCCATTCGGGAAGGTGCTCTTTCCCTATTTTTCATATCCAGTTTCAACATTGTTTTTTTGCATTGTTTTACGCATTTAGGTCACACCCTCATTCTGAAAAAATATACGCCTGGGGTATGGACGGCTGGGCTATTGTTGATCCCCATCTCCATTTACATGTACCAATGGATGTTTCAACATGCTCTCGTCACCGGGTCCCAACTGTTCATCAGCTTGATTTGGGGGCTCCTAGCCATTCCCATCGTCTACATCGCACATGAGATCGGTCTGCGTTATAAATAAATCCAACAAAAACCAACCCGCAAACAACATCGCAAACCATCGCATGGACATGATTTTGCGCAAGAAAGCCGACTGTTTGTTCACAGACGGCTTTCTTAATCCGTTGGATTTTTTGATGACTCCATGGAAAACCAACCGGATGGTTCTTCTTCCCTGTCATCTCAACCTCGCACTTTCTTTTGTAGGGCGCACGACTTCCCCTATATAAGATGAACACCAAAGGGGTATTAGCTCCACCAGTGCTTTATAGCTCCTCTACCGTTTTCCCATCCAGCTTTTTGACCACCGCCGTCAGCAGGTCCGCCGCCTGTTCAAAATCCCTTTTCGACATGACCGAGTTGTGGCTGTGAACATAACGGGTGGGAAAACCGACGACCAGAGTAGGGCAGCCGATCCCGTGAAGGTGGAATTTGCCGCCATCCGTCCCTCCACCCATCAGGGCATCATACTGGAGAGAGATCCCTTTCTCCTCGGCAGTATCCAACACCAGATCCCTAAGCCCGGTGTGGGGAACCATCGTGGCATCCAGTAAAAGCACCAGGGGGCCGCCCCCTACTTCACAGGTTCCCGGATGGGATTCAAAACCCGGCGTATCATAGGCGATCCCCACGTCCAGGGCAAAAGCCACGTCCGGTTGCACCAGGTTGGCCACCGTCTGAGCGCCTCTAAGGCCCACCTCCTCCTGCACCGTCGCGCCGGCGTAAACCACGTTGGGGTGCTCTTCGCCCTGCAGCCGCCGCAAAACCTCCAGCGCGAGGGCGCAGCCGGCCCGGTTATCCAGGGCTTTGCCCGCCCAGAGCTCTCCCTCCCGCATGGTGAAGAAATCGGACACCGGGGTGATCCAATCGCCGGGACGGATCCCCATCCGTTCCGCATCCTCCCGGTCCTTCGCCCCTACATCGATAAACATCTGTTTCAGCTTCAACACCTTACCCGCTTCCTCCCTCGTCAGCACGTGGGGTGCCTTGGAACCGATGATACCGGTGTACGCCCCTTTGCGCGTATGGACCCTCACCCGTTGGGACAAAACATTGTGGGGCCACCATCCGCCCAACTGTTGAAAGCGCAAAAATCCTTTATCTGTAATATGGGTCACCATAAACCCGATCTCATCCAGATGACCGGCCAAAAGAATCTTGGGTCCTCCCGCCTGCCCCGTCTTTTTGCCGACAACACTGCCGAGGCGGTCTTTCAAGATATCATCGGAGAGGGGCTGGAGCATGCCCTTCATTTTGTCATGCACCTCTTTCTCCTGCCCCGGCACCCCGTCCAGCTCTGTCAGTTCTTTCATCAGATCGGTTAAACGTTCCATTTCATTTCCCCCTTCTGTTTTTTAGCCTGACCCTCCGTCGAAAGCAAACTATTGAATATTCTATCAGAAAAAAGCCTGATCTTCTTTGCCAACTGGAAGATCAGTGAAAAGTTACCCTGTATCCAGCACCCGAAACTGGGAGGTGACCAGGTGGAAATATTCGCCCTGCCGGCTCATCAACTGCCCATGGTTGCCCTCTTCGATCACCCGGCCCTGTTCGAGAACGATGATCTTGTCGGCGTCACGGATGGTGGAAAGGCGGTGGGCGATCAAAATAGCGGTTCGGCCGGCGAGGAGGGTGTTCATCGCCTGCTGGATTTTCAGCTCCGTCTCCGTATCGATACTGGCCGTCGCCTCGTCGAGAATCAGGATGCGGGGATCGGCCAAGAGGGTGCGGGCAAAAGAAAGGAGCTGTCGCTCCCCGGTGGAGAGGATGTTGCCCCGCTCCTCCACTTCCGTATCAAACCCCTTCGGCAAGCGCCGGATGAAGGTGTCGGCTCCCACCGCCTGCGCCGCAGCTTCCACGTCCTCATCGCTGGCGCCAGGGCGGCCAAAGCGGATATTTTCCCGGATGGTTCCGGAAAAGATGAAGGTCTCCTGCAACACCACGCTCACCTGGGAACGAAGATCATCCAGCTTCCACTCCCGCAGATCGCGACCGTCGATTTTGACCCGCCCCTCGGTGGGATCGTAGAAACGGCAGATCAGGTTGATAATCGAGCTTTTGCCCGAGCCGGTGTGGCCTACCAACGCTACCTTTTCCCCGGGGCGAAATTCTAAATTGATCCCGTCCAGGGCGTTCCGTTTGCCGTCGTAGGAAAAGATCAGCTCCTCCAATTCCACATGCCCGTCGATCTCCCCCATCGGGCGAGCGTCCGCTTTTTCCGGCACCAACGGTTTCTCATCCAGAAATTCAAAGATCCGCTCCGTGGACGCCATCGCCATCAAAAGCTGGTTGTAGACCTGACCCAATCGGGAGATCGGCTCCCAGAAGTTGCCCATGTAGGTGGCAAAGGCGACAAAGACGCCGATGGAGATGGACCCGATTTGGTAGAGGTGAGCCCCGTAGACAATCAGAATCACTGTCCCGATCGCCCCGGTGATCTCCACCATCGGCCGGAAAGTGGCGCTTTTTTTGGCGGCATCCTGCCAAGCATTGAAGTTGTCTCCGTTGAGCCGAGTGAAAAAGCCCATATTCTCTTCTTCCTGGGTGAAGGACTGGGTGACCCGCATCCCCTGGATGCTCTCATTTAAATGGGAATTGAGGATGGACTGCTTCACCCGCACCCTTTGCCAGGCGCGCCGAATCATCCGCCGCAATTTGACAGAGATGAGGAACATGATCGGCAGGATGATCAGGATGGCCGCGGTCAGGTTGGGGCTGAGCACCGTCAGCATCACGATGATCCCTCCGAGTAGGAGCAGATCCATGATCACGTTGACGATCCCGTTAGTCAGCAGCTCCTGCAGCGAGTTGATATCGTTGGTGATCCGCACCAGGATCGACCCGGCTGACCGTTGATCGAAAAAGCGGTGGGAAAGGCGCTGGATGTGCCGAAAGAGGTGCTGACGCAAGTCATAGATCACCGACTGTCCCAATACCTGCATCCAGCGGATTCGGAGGGTGTTTCCGATCCAGTTGAGAAGATACACCCCCGCCAGCACCCCCACAAAGGTGAACAACAGCGGCACATCTTTGTTCACCAAGGCATGGTCCACCGCCAGGCTAATCACATAGGGAGCAAACAGCCGGGCTCCGGTGGAGATCAGCATCGCCACCAGCGCTAAGGGTAAAAGCTTTTTCGTATAAGGTTTTACATAGCGGAGCAGCCGCCGCATCCGGGACCAGTTGAAAGGTTTGTCGATCACCCGCTCACTGGTATACTGAAATCGCTCGCGACGTTGACGTCCTGACAGTTCCCTCACCTCCTTCACGACGACAGGACCGCCTTCCGGTCCTGAAACTGAATCTCGTAAATGCGCTGATAGACCCCGCCGGAACGGAGCAGCTCGGCGTGGGTTCCCCGTTCGGCCACCCGTCCCTGCTCCAGCACCAGGATCTCGTCGGCTTCTTGGACGGAGGAGATGCGGTGGGCGATGATGAAGGTGGTTCTTCCCCGCATCACTTCCCGCATCGCCGCCTGGATCTTTTGCTCCGTCTCCATGTCGACGGCGCTGGTGGCATCGTCCAGGACCAGGATACTCGGGTTGATTACCAGGGCGCGAGCGATGGCCAACCGTTGCTTCTGACCTCCGGAGAGGCCCATCCCTCGTTCTCCCAACATGGTGTTGTATCCATGGGGGAACCGCTCGATAAACTCATGGGCCTGCGCCCGGCGGGCCGCCTGTCGGATCGCTTCCATGGACACATCGGGGTTGCCGTAGGCGATGTTGTCTTTGATGGTGGAGGAGAAGAGGAAGGACTCCTGAAAGACGACGCCGATGTTTTTGCGCAAGCTGCAAAGGTCATAGGCCTCCACCGGCTCTCCGTCGATGAGAACATCCCCTTCCGTCGCTTCGTAAAAGCGGGAGATCAGTTGGGTCAAGGAGGATTTCCCTGCCCCGGTGGCGCCGATCAAGCCGATCACTTTCCCCGGCGGGGCGTCGAAGCTGACCTTTTTCAACGCATATTCTCCGCCGCCGGGATAGCGGTGGGACACCCGTTCAAACCGGACATGGCCCGCCAACCGATCCACCTGGATCGCTCCGGGACGGGAGCTGATCTCCACCGGTTCATCCAGCACTTCCAAAAGACGCTCCCCCGCCGCTTTGGACTGAGAGTAGGTATTCAAAGTAAACCCGAGAAACATGAGCGGGCCGATGATATACCAGATCAGGCTGAAAAAGGCGACCAACTCTCCCAGGAGCAACTCCCCTTCCACTACCAGCCAGCCGCCGTAAGCCAACAGCGCCACCACGGAGATGTTGCCAACCAGCTCCATCAGTGGAAAATAGGTGCCCCAGATGTGCCCGGTCTCCACGTTGGTCCGTTTGTAATCCTCGTTTTTCCCATCAAACCGGCCGATCTCGAAATCCTCCCGGGCCAGGGCCTTAACGGTGTTCATCCCGCTGATATTCTCCTGCACCTTGGTGGTCAGGGCCGCAAAGGAGCGACGGATGCCCAGAAAGGCGGGATGTACCTTCCGGTCAAACCGATACACAGTCACCGCCAGAAAAGGCATCGCGAGCAGCGTCACCATCGCCAGGGACGGGTTGAGCCACACCATAATGCCTAAGCCGAAGGTGACCAGCAGGAGAAAATTGAGAAACTGCGCGCAGCCGAAGGAGAGAAAAGAGCGGAACGCCTCCACATCTGCCGTCAGCCGGGACATCAAATCCCCGGTTTTGGCATTGTCATAAAACCGGAAAGGGAGCACCTCCAGCTTCTGGTAGAGCGTGTTCCGCAACTCATAGACCGATCGGATGCCAAACAGATCCCCGTAATATTGGTGAAAAAAAGCGGCTGCCGCCTTGAGCATCATCAACAGCAGAAAGCCTGCAGCGATCCAGGGCACCCACTCCACTCGTCCCTCACCGATCACACCATCGATGGTCACCTTCAGGATCAGGGGATAGATCACCGTCACCCCAGTCACCAAGAGCAAAGTGCCAATCGATACGAAAAAATAGGTTTTGTAAGGCCAGTAAAAGGCCTTCAACCGTTTAAAGATATCCATGAAACGGCGCACCCCTCCATCCATTTCAACACGAACCCCACAAAACAAAAAAAGGCCACCCGACCGTTCATCACATGGCCAAACCCTCCTATCGATTCCATACGCATCCAAATTTATTCAATCACTTGCTCCACTATCCCTGCAAATGAAAAGAAAAAAAGAATTCTTCAGGAGGAAATAGAAGGCGGCTACCCATCTGTAAAATAACAAAAACGACTCCCTGGCCATCCAGAGAGTCATTTATGTGACCCTTGTCCGTAACCGATCCGGTGAATCGATCAAGATATCCGATCACACAACCCTCGGATACGATCGATCAGGTGGGAGGTCAACAGGATACTCAATCCTGTTTTTGCAGATTCATCTCCCCTTTTCCGATTCGCTGAGCACGCTTTCTTTCCTCCCATCATAGTTTAATAGAAAGAAGGGAGGTGAGAGGAAGGATGAAAAGCAGCCGTCGCGTGAAGAGAGGAGATTGCGTCGGGGTGCTGTTCCGGGATGACAACGGCCGCGTACGGGTCCGAAACGGCGTTCTGTTGAGGCGTAGACGACGGAGATCTCTCCGTTTGAGGCGATTAAATCGATCAGGAAAGATCGTTGTGTCACGGATTCCGAAAAACCGGGTCATCCGGCTGAGGAAACTGGATAACTGATCCCTATACCATGTTGACTGAAGAGCCCAACTATAAAGTAGAGACTCAAATAAACGGGACTGCCCAGATGATCAACCCGGATATCTTGTTAAAAACCGAAATTACTCCTGCCTTTAGCTTTTTGAGAATGTAGCCGACAACGGCAAATCAGATGAAGGAGACCAGAATGCCGGCGAAGGCGAACCAAAATGTACCGGAATCCTGATACTGGTTCGCTAGCTCTATCACCCCGGTCCTGTCCAGGATCGCATAGGGATTCAACAGGGAGAAGGAAGAAAACCCCGCCTTGAATGACGGGGTTTCGTGTTGAATCAGCTTTGAATCCGTTGTTCATAATGTTCCGGTCGGCACCGGTCGATGTATGCCTCTGCCGCCTCTCGTTCCTGTTTGGTGGGCTGGGTGGTGGTATGGACACTGGTCAGTTCACCGACGCTTTCCAAGAGTCCCGCCCGCGCCCGCCGCTCCACTTCATCGGAGGGGCCGAGAACAAAGGAGGACAGCGTGGCGACGGTATCGATATAGACAGGGCGGCCGCCTTCCGCCATCTCATAAAAGGCGTTCAAGGCGGAAACCACCCGCTCCCGATCCACCTGGGTCAGTAAAGTGGCATGGGCCAGGATATACCCGGGACGGTGGGAAACGAGCCCGGCGGGTCCCCCTTTCCAGATCTGGGAGGTGCCGACGATCTTTTTACCGCCGACCACCACATTGTAGCGGCCGTCACAGAAGGAGCCGGGAACCTCCCCGAAGTAAGCGGACAGATCGAAGGTCCGGTCCAACATCCGGATCAAGGGCAAACCCAACATGCGATAAATGTCGTCGATATTCCAGCGTATGTCCCTGGGGCGGGGCAAAAACAGGGACAGATTGATCGTCCCCGGCCCATGGGGCACGGCGGTGCCTCCGCTCTGCCGCACATAAACCGGCCAGTCCACCTGTTTCATCATCTGGGCGGCCTGCAGGGCCCGGGGCGTCCGGATATCTTTTTTGGCCACTACCAGGGCTTGCGGTCCCTGCCAGATGCGGAGCGTCGCCGGCACCTCCCTCCGGGCGACCGCCTCCCCGACCGCTTCTTCCATCGCATAATCAAGGGGGCCGGTTTCCCCATCCAGCTCATCCAGGACCCGCCACTCATCGATCTCCCGATAGTGCACTTCCGACCGTTTCAGTATGTCATCCATAGTCTACGATCCTCCCCGTTTCTCACCTCGTCCATTATACCTGAAGCTGCCTTCGGGTTCGATCCCGTCTCCAAAAGAAGGAAACGATTGGACTGTTGGAGCATCTATGGCCGACTTCGATGATCCATACCCGGCGGTCTTGGGAGTAATTGCTCTTTATCTACGCTAACTTCCTAGTCAGTATCCTATCCTACAAGTGTCCCCATACGTTTCTTGTTAAAAAGCACCACCAGCGAGTGGGGAACATTTTTGCACATTTCACTCTCTACTTTTTATGCTGTTTGATCAAAGCAATGGTGTGGTACAGTAAACTCTTATTTCCCCAGTCTCCATGCCCAGGTACAACGGTTTTGACGTGTGGGTATCTGTCAATTACCTTTTTAACGGAGTCATCCCATTGTTCTACATTTGCATCAGAAAGGTTACCAAGATCTTTTGCATCTAGTGATTTGATGAGGCAACCGCCAAATAACAATTTATATTGGGGAAGCCAAACCGTAATGTTATCTTGTGAATGGCCTTCGCCAGGATAAAAGGATTCAACGACGGTGTCGCCAACTTTCATTACGGGGTTTACATCGAGTGTCGGATTCGGCGAAGGATATCCATATTCCTTCGCTAGTTTTGCTGTCAAATGTGTGCTGCGTACATCAATTCCCTGATTCAGTAACGCCTGAATCCCGCCAATGCTATCATCATGCGCATGTGTAACGAGGGCCAAAACCACTTTTTTCTTCAAATGTTTTTTGATCATCTTTAATAGCTCTTCTGTTTTTTGGTAGTTATCCACGGTATCCCATGCTGTATCAATTAGGACGACTCCTTTGGAAGTTAAAATTATTAACCCCTTGTGGTCGTAGGTTGTGCCATTCCATTCATTATAAGATGTATGTGCCCATACTTTGTCATTCAATTTCGTTAGCACAATCGTCTTTTCTGGATTGGTAATCGGGGTAGGGGATGATTGATTAGATTGAGCCATCGTTTGATAATGAAACGATGGCATAGCAACGGATAATGTTAGTAACAAACTGACCACAACTTTTCCGATCCATCCCTTGCTAGTTTTCAAATGGAATCTCACCTTTCCAATCGGATTTCAAACCTGATAGACCTGATCGCACCTCTAATCCCAAAAGAAGGAAATTACTAGTTCATTATATACCAGAAAAGCACCTATTTCTATATTTGGAAATTTTAAATCATTCCTGGTTTAATGGAGACAACTTCTTTGCTCCTAAACATCACTATTTTCAGAAGTTAGTGGAAGGCTCGCTCCACGGATCGACGTATCGAACGGAGCAATCGCCAACTTGTATCGATTGCCAGACGGCGCTTTTTTTATTTCAACAATTGGCTTATCCACGGAAATGAGACAGCTGTGTTACGTCCCGTTACTCCAAGATTAAATGTAGTTTACAAATCGCCACACCGTCACAAATGTACCCGTTGAGAGATTATAATAAAGTTACCAAAAAGGAACGGGAGGAATAATCATGAATCAAGCCATCGGACTTTTTAATGCCATCTTGTTCAGCATCCCCTGCTGGTATGGGATCGTGTACGCTTTGGGTCATTTGGTTTAAAGCGGATCGGCAACGACGCAACATACGGGCCCGTTTTGCCAACCTATTGAGTGGATGTAGTTTAATGGAAGAACACCGGTAAGCCCGGCCGGCGGCACAGGTTCGATTCCTGTCGTCCGCGTTGACATCGGAAAAACCCGCTTCCCCGACGGGGAAAGCGGGTTTTGTTTATTTTCGTTCGTGATAGGGCCATCAGCATCGCCTGTTTCAACAAAGCTTCCCCTCCGTCAAATTAAAGATCGTTGATCACATCGATCAGGAGGAGAGCGGTATCGGGCCCATCGTGAAGGTCAGCGTTTTTCGCCGGAGACAGCTTATTGAATCCCCCCTTCTCCTTACCACCTTTCTCTGTCAGACGGTCAAAAAACTTAGGAGGCACCTTGTGCATGATTCGATCGGAATTCCACATTAAACGCTGATCATGGATAAAACATTTTGTAAAATAGGAATAGAAATACTCCTATCTCAAGGGGGAAAGGATGATAGGGAATGGACAAGCGCCTCAACCGGAAAGTGTTGATCGCCAGTCTG
This sequence comes from Melghirimyces thermohalophilus, assembly GCF_900102685.1. Classification (GTDB taxonomy): domain Bacteria; phylum Bacillota; class Bacilli; order Thermoactinomycetales; family DSM-45169; genus Melghirimyces; species Melghirimyces thermohalophilus. The sequence goes on along the minus strand of NZ_FMZA01000005.1, from coordinate 34,986 downwards.
ACCGGCAGTTCCATCGAGTGGTTTGATTATTTTTTGTATGGAACCGTGGCCGCACTGGTGTTTAATCGGTTGTTTTTCCCCAGCTTTGACCCGGTGGTCGGACTGTTGTTGGCCTACGCTTCCTTTTCGTTGACCTTTTTTATCCGTCCCTTGGGCGGCTTGGTCTTCTCCCATATCGGGGATCGGATCGGCAGAAAGAAAACCCTGGTGCTGACCCTCTCCCTGATGGGAGGTGCTACCGTCTGTATCGGATTACTTCCCACCTATGCCCAGATCGGAGTCTGGGCGCCGATACTCTTGATTCTGCTGCGGCTGATCCAGGGATTGGGCATCGGGGGAGAGTGGGGAGGCGCGCTTCTGTTAGCGGTGGAGTATGCGCCGGCTCACAAAAAAGGTTTTTTCGGGAGCGTTCCCCAGATGGGCGTCACCATCGGCATGCTTTTAAGCACCCTGGCTCTCTCTTTGATGAGCCTGTTGCCCAACCCCGCCTTTTTATCCTGGGGATGGCGGGTGCCCTTTATTTTGAGTGCGATCCTGGTCTTTCTCGGTTTGTGGATCCGGAATGGCATCGATGAAACTCCCGCTTTCAAAGAGGCGAAGCAAGCGGGTGACGTCTCCAGGGTCCCCGTCGTCGACACCTTGAAACATCACTGGCGGGAAGTGCTGATCGTGGTCGGCGCCAAGGTGGTGGAGACGGCGCCCTTTTACATCTTTTCCACCTTTGTGGTCAGCTACGCCACCGGCACCCTGGGCTATGAGCGGATTCCGGTGTTAAACTCGGTCACCATCGCCACGCTGGTCACTACAGTGATGATCCCGATCATGGGCAAATGGGCCGACAAAGTGGGGCGTAAACCCCTTTATGTCATCGGTACCATCGGCATGATTCTGTTCGCCTACCCTTACTTCCTGCTGTTAACCATCGGGAAAACCTGGGCGTTGGCTCTGGCCACAGTGATCGGCCTCGGCATCATCTGGGCCCCGATCACCGCGGTTCTGGGGACGATGTTTTCAGACATCTTCTCCACCCGCGTCCGCTATACCGGCATCACCCTGGGCTATCAAATCGGGGCCGCGGCGGCCGGCGGCACCGCGCCTTTAATCGCCACCTGGCTCCTCAGTCGGTTTAATCAATCCTGGTCCCCGGTTGCCCTGTATATCATCTTCACCTCGATTCTGTCCTTGATCGCCATCTGGTTTACAAAACAGATCAAGCCCTCAGCCAAAAACGACGACTACCATCAGAAGGAGGCCTGAACCTTTCTATGAAAGTGATCACCCATCGCGACATCACATCCGTCTACTCCATGGACACTTGTATCGAAGACATGAAGGAAGCCTTTCGTCTGTATATGGAGCAAAAGACCCATGCCCCGGTGCGAACGGTATTGGATCATACCGGCTCTGAGGCCAACACCCTGGTGATGCCCTCTTATGTCGAAGAGTTGGAAGTAGAAGCGGTCAAAGTGGTCAGTATCTTCCCTGACAACCCGGAAGCGGGACTTCCCACTTTACAGGGGATGATCTTGCTGACGGAAACGCAGCACGGACGACATCTCGCCGCCATCGAAGCCAGCGGGCTGACGGTGCTGCGGACCGGGGCCGCCGCCGGTGTGGCTACCCAGTACCTGGCCCGCGAACAGGCGAACCGCCTCTCTATCTTAGGCTGCGGCGCCCAGGCCCGAGGTCAGTTGGAGGCGGTGCTGGCAGTCCGACCCATCGATCAGGTCTTCCTCTGGAACCGGACCCGGGAGAAAGCCGTCGCCTTTCAAAAAGAGATCCAAACACAACACCCCGATTGGCACGGAAAAGTCGTCGTCTGTGACACCGCTGATGAGGCGGCGAACCAGGCGGATATCCTCGTCTTGAGCAGCCGCTCGGAGGAACCTCTCTTTAACGCTGACGTGTTGCGTCCTGGTGTCCACATCAACGCCATCGGCGCCTATCGGCCCAACCTGCGGGAGTTTGGCGTCGATACCCTGGAACGGACGGACCAAGTTTGGGTTGACTCCCTGGAAGGAGCCCGCCACGAAGCTGGAGACCTGATTCAACCGGCCCAACAGGGCTTGTGGTCCTGGGACCAAGTCCAGGGCGAGATCGCCGAGCTGGTCACCGACCAACAAAGGCTACACCGTCAACCACAGGAGATCACCCTCTACAAATCCGTCGGTGTCGCCTATATGGATACCGTCGCTGCGGCCAAAGTTTATCAACATCTATCGGCAAAAGAGAAAAACAAATCCCCGTGAATCCTTACAAAAGAATCCCTCCATCTCACAAGAGGCGGCCTTGGGGCCGCCTCTTCCCTTTGGCCAATCTTAGCACAAATGAAACCCTTCATATTATAATGGTCTTGATTGAATGCCATGATCCGCTCCATCGAAAGATTTCGATTGTCGGTTTCACTTGTCTCCTGTCTTCTTCCATCTGATTTACAGCGGGCTGCTAATATATTGGCATGCTGCTGTTGACCAATGGGTACATAACACAAAAAAGGCTGTCGAAACAGCCCGTAAAAGCCACCTGAAAGGCAGCCTGTCTCTTTTTATCGGTGGTCAGTCTGTATCAGCACCCGTTTTTGGGATCAGGGAGGGGCACTTATGTCTTGTGATGCCTCAGTTCCTCCAGAACGCGCTCCAGCAACAGCGCCTCCTCCCGATACCACTCAATCCGACGCCCCGTCCGATCGCCCTCCAAGATTTTCTGTCTCAACTCCTTGTACCGACGTTCGATACAGTTCAAGGCGGCCAGCCATTCCTCGGCAGACAAGCTCAGCTCCACTCTCATCCCTTCACGCTCCCCATCCAGCCTGGTTCACTCTTACAATGTATGAAACGGAGCTTGTCCCCTTGACCATGAACGTCCCCATTTTTCGGCTTTTCGTCGCCGGTATCCTCCGATAACGCCGACGGGGTCCGCCCGGTCAAGAAAATCAACCTGAAAAAACGCTCCCGGGTAATCTCCGGAGGGGCGCTTTTTGACGTTCCTTTAGACTTTGGAAATGACGCCGCTTTGGAGCGTTGAACTCATTTGGAAGGAACTGCTGTCACCAATAAGATGATCAACAACGCGATATAGATGGGTCATTCCTCCCCCCACAGGGAAGGTACCGGATCACCCCGCTCCCGAAAGTGGTGACGAATCCCAACACCAGGGTACCGAACAGATCGTATTTTCTTCTATCGCCACCAGTGTCCCGTGACGGCAAAAGCAACCACACCGATCAGGTTGAACGTTTCCTACAGCACCTTTTCCATCCTCCTTTCCTTGCGTCATTTCTAATCTGCAAAACACCCGCCTCATGTTTTCGACGGGTGCTCAATAGATCCCTTATTCCGCTCCCAGGGCTTTGCCCAGGTTTTTCGCGTTTTTTTCCATCAGGGTCAAGTAATCTTCCCCCTGCTCAATCTCCTCTTTCGTCCGCCCTTCCAGGGTATGGAGGGTGAGCGAGCCGACTCCCAGTTCCCGCTTCACCGTCTGGGCCACCTTGGGGTTGACCAGATTTTCAAACAGGATGTATTCCACCTCATGCTCCCTGGCTGTATGGATCACGTCCCGAATCTCCCTGGCGCTCGGTTCATCAGAGGGGGCGATCCCGGAGACGGCCACTTGTTTCAATCCGTATCGGTCGGCCAGGTATCCGAAAGCGGCGTGGGAGACGACAAAGACCTTTTTATCCCCTCGGTCCACGCTCTGTTGAAACGTATCATGCAACCGATCCAGTTTATCGGCCAACTGCTTATAATTGTGTTCATAGACCTTTCGATTCTCAGGATCCTGTTGCACCAGCGCGTCGCGAACCACGGCGGCCTGTTGTTTCGCGCGGTGCGGATCCAGCCAAACGTGGGGATCATCCTCGCCGTGGGCATGATTGTGTTCACCGCTGTGAGCATGGCCGTCCGCGTGAATCAAGGATATCCCTTCGGTGGTGTTGACAAAGCGGATTCCTTCGGAAGCGAGCATCCGTTTCACCTGATCCACCCAGCCCTCCAATCCGACCCCATTGTAAAAAAAGAGATCCGTCGCACTGATCCCGGCAATCTCTTTGGCTGTCGGTTCAAACTGGTGCGGGTCGGTGCCCGCCGGCACCAAAGAGACGACTTTTACCTTGCTGCCGCCGATCTCTTCGGCAAAAAACTCCAGCGGATAGATACTAGCTGCCACCTGCAACTTTCCATCGGCGGTATTGCTTAGTTTGTTCCCGTCTCCGCAGCCGGCTGCCACCCACATCAGACTGATAAACAGGAGGACCAGGCCCATTCGTTTCAAAACCACTCACCCCATCCCGCTCAATTCCGAGTCACGTACCTTTCTCATTATAAGGGGTGATGCCTCAGTTGTAAATCGTAATTATTACGATTTTTAAGCTGAACGACATAACAAAGACCCCTTCCCATTGACAGGGGTCTTCATCCTTTGTTACTCCAAGGAGCGGATATCTTGCAAAAGTTGGTCATAATTAGGGGAAAGCCCATTGTATGCGCCCATTACCCTACCGTCTTTGCCAACCAGATAAAAACGGGAGGAATGTCGGATCTGAGGCGGTCCGTCGTCGGCAGGGGAGGTTTGCCGTTCAACCGGTGCAGTGAAGGCTGTTTTTAGGAAGCGGTGGAGCTCTGGTTCATCGTTATGGGTGAGGAAATTCCAGTTGGAGAATTCCACCCGGAGCCGATCCGCAAATGTTTTCAGCACATGGGGGCGGTCAAACAGTGGATCAGCGCTGAAGGAGACCAACTCCGCATCCAGATGGGCCTTGCGCAGCTTTTCTTGCAATCGAGCCATATTAGCTGTCATCGGGGAGGCGATAGTCGGACAGCGGGTGTAGATCACATTGGCCACCCAGACTGAGCCCCGCAACTCCTCGCTGCCAAACCTTTTCCCTTCCTGGTTGGTATACGTAAATTCAGGAATGGGAGAGCTGGTGACTCCCATCGAAGCCGGTTGTGTCACCTGCGTTTCCCGCTCGGAATTGAGCCAACCATAGATCGTCAACACCACCGCCGCCACTATCACAGCCAGTGTCTTGCCCCCGGGAATACCCGCCATAGGCCCTCCTCCTTTCCGGGATAAAGTGGATGTTCCGACAGACTGTTTTCCTGGGTTGAATATATGCGAGGGAGCCCGGTTTATGACAAGCCTCCAACCGCTTGGGAAGGAACGTATAATCCCGATAAGCAAAACGGAACCTTATATTAGATGGAACCCGGTCTGCCGAGTTGTCATCATATGCTCACGGCCAAGGGAAACCAAACCCCTGTGAAACCCGTCTTCTATTGCAGAAGAATGTTACTCACATCCACACCCCAGCATAAGGAGTTATCGACATGAACAATCGGCTGACTGAACAACGACTCTTTCTCAGCAAATTTCTGCAGTCACCGCGCAACATCGGATCAGTTCTGCCCAGCTCCCGCTTCTTGGTGCAAAGGATGCTGCAACCCGTCAACTGGCAGCAAATCGAAACTCTGGTGGAACTGGGGGCCGGCACAGGGGTGCTCACCCGCGAGTTGGAGCGCCGGGTGCGTCCGGACTGCCAGGTGGCGATCTTCGAACGGGATCCGGAGCTGCGCAGCCACCTGGCGCAACAATTCCCCCGCTTTCGCCATTACGCCAAGGCGGAGGAACTGAACATCGCCCGACAATCCTGGGCTCCCAATCAGGTGGACTGCATCTTGTCCAGTCTTCCTTTTACCAATTTCCCGCCGGATCAACGAAGCCGCATCCTGGAAGAGATTTTCCGATCCTTAAAAACAGGGGGAACGTTCGTCACTTATCAGTACTCCTTGCAGTTAAAACGAGAACTGAGTCAATATTTTCGATTACGCCATCTTTATTTTGTCCCCCTCAATATTCCCTGCGCCTTTGTGTATGTTTGTCAAAAGTAAGATCCGTAAGGAGCAAACCCGATGCGTTTACGTCAACTGCAGCCGATCGATTATGATGCGATCATCTCCGTGCTCAATCGTTGGTGGGGCGGCCGACATGTGTCAGACATGCTTCCCAAACTCTTTTTCAATCATTTTCACCCGACCAGTTGGGTGATCGAAGCGAAGAACCGACCGATCGCCTTTCTGGTGGGCTTTATCTCTCCTGGGGAGCCGGAGGAGTCCTACATCCACTTTGTCGGGATCCACCCGGAGTACCGGAGACAGGGGCTGGGGCGCCGCTTATATCAGGCCTTTTTCCAGACGGCCTCCGATCACGGCTGCCGCCGGGTTCGCTGCCTGACTTCCCCCATCAACAAACGTTCCATCGCCTTTCACCGATCCCTCGGCTTCCAATTGGTCCCGTCCCAGACTGTTGAGGAAGACCTCCCGATCCATAAGGATTACGACGGCCCCGGTCGCGATCGGGTTCTCTTCGTGAAAGAGCTGTAAAAAAGCGACCCCCTCGTGTTCCTGCGAAGGGGTCGCTTTTTTATTGATTATCGGATCAGTCAAACCGAAGCTTCCACATAGGGAATCGGATCTTCCGCACCCGCCTCGTGAAAGCCTTTCAGGCGGAGGCGGCAGCTGTCGCAAACGCCACAAGCTAAATCTTCCCCCCGGTAACAGGAGGTGGTCAGGTGGTAGGGGACCTCCAGACGGAGGCCTTCCCGAATGGTGTCCGCTTTAGAAAGGTCCAGCAACGGCGTCTCTAGCTGGATCGGGTATCCGGTCACTCCGGCTTTGGTCGCCTGGCGGATGGTCTCTTCCATGCTTTGGATGAAGGAGGGACGGCAGTCGGGATAACCGCTGTAATCGACAGCGGAGACGCCAGTGTAAATGGCCTTTGCCCCGATTACTTCCGCATAGGCGGCGGCCAGGGAAAGAAAAATCAGGTTGCGGGCCGGAACATAGGTAGATGGGATCCCTTCCACAGCCTCATCGGCGTCTGGAACCTCCATTCCGTCATCCGTCAGGGCACTCCCACCGATCTGCCGGAAAAAGCCCACATTCACCACCCGGTGTTCCTTCACCTGAAAGTATTCGGCCACTTGCCGAGCCTGCTCCACCTCCCGATCATGCTGTTGTCCGTAGTGAAAAGTGATCGGGTAAAGCTGATACCCTTGCTCCCGGGCGATCCCCATGCAGGTGGTGCTGTCCAACCCGCCACTCAAGACGACAACCGCTTTTTTCTCCATGTCACACCCCCCTTTGTGATGGATCCCAGATCCATTTGTGCAATTGCAAACTCAGTTTCACTTGAGGAAGGGGTTCCGCCAACATCCACTTCACCAATTTTCGCGGGGGCAGCATCTCAAACACGGGGCTGAACAAAACCTGCCCCTTCCGATGATGCGCCTCTACCGTGCGAATGGCCGCCTGAAAATCTTCTCGATTCCCGATCACAAATTTGATCTCGTCCTGTTCCGTCAACAGGCGGAAATTATCCGTGATCATCCGGTGCTCTTCACCGGAGGCGGCCAGCTTGTAATCCATGATAAAGCGGATCTTCTCCTCCCGTGAGGGGTCCTGGCGACGCAGCTGATCAAAGGGTTTCAGATCGATCGCTCCATTGGTTTCCACATGGACATCCTCCACGTGATCCAGATCGGCCAAGGCAGCCAACAGCGCTGCCGATTTCTCCCGGTGCATCAGCGGTTCGCCGCCGGTAAAGCAGATCCGGCGACTGGAGTAGGATTGCACCCGATCCAGGATCTCCCCGATGGTCGCTTCAAACTCCGGCCGGGCCGGGGCATAGCTGTATGGGGTGTCGCACCAGGAACAGCGCAGGTTGCAGTGAAACAGGCGGACAAACACCGTGGGAAAGCCAGCGGCCCTCCCTTCCCCCTCCACCGTTTCAAAGATTTCCACCATCGGCAGCTTCCAATTGACGTATTCCTCCGGTGAGGGCAACTCCCATTTAGTCAACCGAATCACCTGCTTCCATCCACTCCCGTTTGATCGTGGCCCGGCTGGTGGGGGTTTCATACAAAGTCAACTCTTCCAATCGAAAACCGGCCGCTTTCCAGCCGTCCCGTTCGAGGCGGGCGTCCAGCTGTTCCCACATCCAGACCACCATATTTTCCGCCGAGGTATTCATCTTGGGCAAAACCTCATTTAGATAACGATGATCCAGCCGATATTCGATCTCTTCCTTGTACATGCGCTTCAATTCCCCAAAATCGATGGCGATTCCGATCTCATTGACAAAACCGCTCACCGTAATCACCAGCCGATAGGTGTGGCCGTGCAGGTTTTTACACTTTCCTTCATACCGATGCAGATGGTGGGCGGCATCAAAGGTAAATTCCTTGCTCACCGCCACCCGTTTCCGATGGTAGCGGAGTTCATCCTGATGGATATCTACGCCTAGCCGTTCCACCTGATCCGGGATTTTAAATTCCATAAAAAACGCCCCTTTCCACGGGGACGGAAAACAACCACAGGGGAGAGACAACTCCCCCTCCGTGTGGTTCGTATCTATCGATCAGTCCCCTAGTGTTGTTTAACGAGTGGTGGGTTCCCGACACTCATAGCTATACAGGATTTTCTTACCCGCCTCCAGTTTATCACATTTGAAAAGGGGGATGATCATAATCATGAGAGTTGATCGATGATCGGTTGTTAGCTCACCCGCTCCGGGAAAGGCCTCGACCGTCTGTTGGCCGTCATCTTGCTGATTATAAACGGGTCACTATCGAGTTGACTCCGGACATCTTGCAAAACTGTCCTCGTTTCTGCCGAATGTCGAGGGCTTACGTGACAGTATTGACCTGGACAACCGGCCCCGATCGTACTGAGCTTGTTCTGGCTGATCCCTCTTTTCCTTTGGCTGCTTCTGCAAAGGCGGTATTTCCGGCCAGGCGACCTGAGAGAACGGAACGACCTGGAGGCTTTTTAAAGGGCGCCCACACGGGACGCCCTGTCGATTTCCCCTTATTCTCCTAAACGAAAGGTAGCCAGCGGATGGTACATCGGGGAGCGGTAGATATGGGTCTCATACAGCACCAATTCCCGGACCGTCCACTCACAAACTGCGGGATCGGTCCGAAAATGTTCCTCCAGGGTCTCATGGGGAAAGTCATTGTACTTGTACTTTTTGGCCAGTGTGATATGGGGTCGATACGACCGCTTTTCCCGTTGAAAGCCTAAGGGCTCGACCGTGTCGGTCACCGCCGAGTACAACTGATGAAGCGTTTTTCGGTCCCCCCCTACGCCAGCCCACAAAATCCGGGGCCGGTGAGGGACGCCGAAAGTTCCGAGGCCGTCAATACGCAATGAAAACGGCTCCATTTGCGGAACTAGCTCTTTGAGAGCTTTTTTCACCTCTCGTCCTTGCCGGAAGGTACAGGGGCCGAGAAATTGAAGGGTGATATGGTAGTCGGAGGGATGGACCCATTTTTTAAAGGACCAACGTTCCGACAGGAGCCTGCTCCAGTGGGACAACCATTCCTTTTGTACCCGTGGCAACGGGATGGCGATAAAGAGACGGTGTAGCGGATTGGAGCCCAAAAACCACCACCTGCCTTTCCACTCATCCCATGAGTCATCAAACGAGGGACGGATTCGGGGCAAAAGCTCGCCTCTCCGCTGATATCGGAGAACCGCCGACACCTGTCTCTATCCTATATCTTATACAATGCCGGATACAGTAGTGATGTTCATGTAAAGAAAAACCCGGGCCGTATACCCGGGTTTCGGTTTTGCTGATTAGAGAGCTTTTTTGGCAGCAGCCACCGCCGCCTCGTAATCCGGGTGGTTGGTGGCTTCGGGTACAACCTCCACGTGAACCAATTTGTCGTCTCGATCAACGACAAACACCGCTCGGGCCAGCAAGCGAAGTTCTTTGATCGCCACTCCGTATGCCGTTCCGAAGGACAGGTCCCGATGATCAGAAACTGTCTGCACCCGTTCCACCCCGGCGGCACCGCACCAACGTTTCTGAGCGAAGGGCAGATCGACGCTGACAGTGATCACCTTCACATCATCCCCCAGCCCGGCCGCTTCCTCATTAAACCGGCGAGTCTGGGCATCGCAGACACCGGTGTCGAGGGATGGGACCACACTGAAGATCCGGACATGGCCTTGACTATCCTTCAAGGTGACCGGGCTCAGATCATTGGCCAACACATGAAAATCAGGTGCTGTTTCTCCTGTCTTCAACTCTGGCCCTAACAGCGTTACCGGATTTTGCTTAAATGTGATGGCACCTTCCCGTTCCTGCGGCATTCCCAAGAACCTCCTTATGTAACAGTCATCAGAATCTTTCTATAGTCTATCTTAACATACTTCCCCCTGCTTCAGGTCTCCTATGATAGAAGAGCGGCTATTTAATTACAGGAAACGTAACTGATTATTCTATCACCCTTTTATTTTTGAATTTTTATATTTATACTTAATACACATACCATTTATATTCAGAAAGGAAGAGGTATTGTTGAATCGTTTATTCCGTTATCTGATGATCCCAGCAATGGTTTTATTATTGGCGGCTTGCCAAAATTCCACCGCTGACAGCGGATCACCAAACAAAGAAGCTGCTGAGGAGGAAAAGCTGAGCGTCAATGAAGTGATCCAGAAAACACAGGAAGCCTCACAGCAGGCAAAGGGGCAAACCCTTCAGGTGGAAGGGAAACAGGACTTCAACCTGGAAGCGGAAGGGCAAAGTCAAGGGATTACTCAGAGTTTCGATATGAACATGGAACTCACCAAGGACCCCGCTGCCGTTCATTTGACCGGAACCATGAAAAGCGCTGGTGAGACCGGAGAAATGGAAGCGTATCAAGTGGGAGATGAATTCTATCAAAGTATGGACGGCGGCACAACCTGGCTGAAAAGCGAGGGCGCCGACTTGAATCAGTTTGGCGGCGATCAGGCTCAGAACCCCTCTAAAGCGCTGCAAAAGTTGGAGGAACTGGTCTCCAAGTTCCAAGGAGACAAAAATGATATGTTTAACATGAAGGAAACCGAAGACCAATACGTGATCACCCTTAATGTGGACAAAGATCTGAAGCAGGTGAAAGACCTTTACATGAAACAGCTGAAGGGGTCGGCGGTACCTGCACTGAAACAGGCGGGATTGCCCGTCAAGGAAGATGAGGTCAAACTGAACAATATCAAACAGGTCGTATATATCGACAAGAAGAGCTTTGAGCAGGAAAAGGTGGATCAGAAAACCGAAATCGAGATCCCCCTCGATGACGGCACCACATCCGGGATGATCACCGCCAAGCAAGAGATGACGATCACCCTCAAAGGGGAATACAAAGGAACCATCGAGGTGCCCCAGGAGGTTAAAGACAACGCCCAAACCGCGCCCTCCCCGGAACAATAAAACCGAATACCAAAAACCCACCGAGACTCCAGTCCGGTGGGTTTATCTTATATCGGCTTATCCGCTGTTTGGTCCCGATGGAATCAGCCGTTGACCACCACACCGCCATTAGGGTGGAGAACTTGACCGGTCATGTAGGAGGAATCCGACGAAGCGAGAAATACGTAGCTGGCCGCCAGTTCCGCCGGTTGTCCCGCTCGCCCCATCGGTGTGCTGGAGCCGAAAGATTCCACCTGCTCAGTGGAAAAGGTGGATGGGATCAAGGGAGTCCAGATGGGTCCTGGGGCCACGGCATTGACTCGGATCCCCTTTTTCACCAGCGACTGGGACAGGGACCGGGTGAAGGCTACGATCGCCCCTTTCGTGGAGGAATAATCCAATAACACGGGGTTGCCTTTGTAAGCGGTAACCGATGTGGTATTGATGATGACATCCCCGGCCATCATCTGCGGCAAAGCGGCTTGGGTCATATAAAAAAGGGAGAAAACATTGGTCCGGAAAGTCTGCTCCAACTGTTCCGGGGAAATCAGCTCGATCCCATCCTGGGGATGCTGCTCGGCAGCATTGTTGACCAGGATGTTTAAACCGCCCAGGGTACGGATCGTCTTTTCCACCGCTTGCCGGCAAAAGGACGCATCCCCGAGATCGCCGGATAACAGAAAGCAACACCGTCCCTCTTCCTCCACCTCCCGCTTCGTCTCTTCCGCATCCCCGTGTTCATCCAGATACAGAACCGCCACATCGGCCCCTTCTTTGGCGAAGGCGATAGCCACTGCCCGCCCGATCCCGCTATCCCCGCCAGTGATCAGGGCCACTTTCCCTGCAAGTTTCCCGCTTCCCAAATAATCCATCTTCTCCGCCAAGGGGCGGGGGGCCATCTCCGATTCCAACCCTGGTTGCCGGTTTTGATGCTGCGGGGGTTGAAGTTGTTTCGACATCGGATTCTCCTCCTCGCACCGTGAAATGATCAAACCTAGTTTCCCCTGACGGACCGCCGACAATCCCTTCCTTTCACCGATTTTCTAGGTGATGATCGTAAAGAATCCGTACCTCCGTTACTGCCTCCGATGGACAGATAAAACGGTTCTTTTGTCTGATAGCCACAGCTGTCGATTCACGTTATGATTAATTCATGTCGGCAGTGCTTGCTTGTGATCAACAACCTTCTTTCTTGCTCCTGGAACGTTGGCTGATTCATTCACACTCTCCTTATTCACGCATCCAATAACTTTTGGGGCTGTCCTCCGGGCAGCCTATTTTTATTTCTTTTACTCATATACAGAATGGGCCCTACCCACCATTTTCAATATTCTACTACCATTCCGAATTTTTTCTTCAGACGTCGGCGTAGACGGCGATGGTAGGCGGAACTGACAACCCCCTCACTGCCCCGCAGGATTTCTCTGGCATAATGCTCCGGGGGAGCGGTTTCTTTCTTTTTATCGATGACGATAAAGGTGAGAACATTTTCCACCATTTTTCCCTCGATCACCACGGGAACCCAGGCGGGGCGATACACTCCGCTGTGCACTCCTTCTCTCCAAAAGAGATAATCCAGCCCTCGGGGGCTGGTTCGGTAGACTTTTCCTTCCACCCTTCGCCCCCGCTGTTCCACAATGTCGGCCCTTCCCCCGTCCGAATAAGGAAGGGTGTAGCGCATAGCATGACGTCTCAACACCCCGCGGCCCAACACATCGTGAAACTCCTCTGCAACCCCTTGAGAATGAAAGCGCTCATCATCCATACAGGAACCGTAAGCGAAGTAGAGCCATTCCTTTTGCTGTCCCAAATGACGCGCTTTCCAGTCGCCATACATCACCTTTCGAAAGGGGTGGGTCTCCGGCATTTCAAAGAGATAGACGTAAGCTTTCACCGGGCCCCGGTCAGTGTATATACGCCGCCACACCCGCCGGTAACCTCCCGGTTTTACCGGAGCATCGGATTGATAACCCTCCAAATGGTCCAACCGAGCCAAGGTCTTCTCATCGACTCGATACAACTCTCCGTAAACGCGGTCTTCCCCTTCCATCAGCCCGGGATACCCCCAACCGGTATCGATCAGTTCCCCTTTGGTCCAGGCCTGCAACGCCTCCACCTTGGACTCCGCTAATAGCAAGTGGTACCGCTCGCCTCGGCGCAGGGATCCGTAGACAAACACCCGCTGTTTCGCCCCAGTCAAAGCACCCATCACCCCTTTCTGTTATTTTCCAGCCGAATCACCACTTCTCTATAATAGATGCGACGGAAACGCTTATAGTCACGGTTCTCCCTCCGATTTCCACCGCAGCGGAAGGAAAACAGCCCCAATTATCGTAACCATACCTTAATACGATAGATATAGAATTGAAGAAAGAGGGTCAAATATATGAGCGATTGGGAACCCCAGGTTGTATTCGCTTTGTGGATCGTCACCGGACTCCTGCTTTCCGTTTCGGGTGCGCTGTTGTTGGAGAAATGGATCCAGCGCCTCGCCAATCGAAAGCGGCGAAACGGCTTTACGGTCATTCATGTGGGAAAGGACAAAAGTCGTCAACCCCTTTCAGCAGACCGGCAAACCCGGAAGCCGGAGCAGGAGTGAACATCCCATGTCCTGCTGCTAAATGGTTAACCAAGATAACTGTTATCAGCGCCATGAAAAAGCGTAGGCACGAAAGGATCTTCATTCATAAACAGCCGGCTCAAGGACTTCCTTGATCCGAAGGTCAAGGGGAGAAAGCCATACCGACGGTGAAGGACCGTAACCGATGGATCCACCCGGTGGTAGCGGAGCAGCCGCTGCCGATACCAGCAGCAGCCATGGCCGGCAGGAGATCAACAAGCGTCGAATGCCGCCGATTTACCCAAGGGTGGGCAGGCCGCACAAACCAAGTAGACAGCATCCAGGCAACCAGGCCGACAGCGATAAAAATAACGGCTCTTCGAAATATATTTGATATCTCAATAACAATTCAATCATCCTCTATCGGATGCTTACGTTTTCGAACATTGAGTTACTGATCACGACATGACAGACAATTGGGGGGTCGAAGACGAGAAACGCGAAAAAACCGGCATCGCCCCAGCCACTCCGGAGCCAGCCAAACACTCGGTCCCACTGTTCAGGCGGGACTGTTTTTTCGCGACAGAGACGGTTCGATATGCTTTAACTCATCACCAGACCCCCGTCCACATACAGGATTTGCCCGGTCATAAACCGGCTGTAGTCCGAGGCGAGAAAGAGAACGGGGCCCGTCACATCTTCGGGGGTAGCGATCCTTCTCAGCGGGGTTTGGTCAGCGATGGCCTCCCGGATCGATTCCTTGGTATGACGGCTGGAATCCGTCGGATAGACCAGACCCGGAGCTACGCAGTTGATGCGAATACCATAAGCCCCCATTTCAGCAGCCAGGTTTCGGGTAAAGCCAACCACCGCCGACTTGGCCGTGGTGTACTCGTGGTAAGGAACCGTCGGGCGGGCAATCAGGTCGGTAACGATGTTGACGATGCTTCCGGACTTCTTTGCCTGCATCTGGGGCAGGACAGACTGAGTGACGTGATAAACCCCTGTCAAGACCCCCTCCAATTGATCCCGGTAATCCTTCCATTCTAAGCGGGAAAAGGGCTTTCTTCCCTCTGGATCAAAGGGATAAGGGCGAAAGGCGTTATTGATCACCACATCGAGGGCACCCCATTCTGCAAAAATATGTTCCGACATCCGACGAACCTCCTGTTCATCGGTAACATCGGCCTGGACCGGCAAGGCGTCGCCACCGAATTGACGGCAGGATCGGACGGTTGCTTCCGCCGCCTCCCGGTTCTCGCGATAGTTGACGGCCACGGCGGCACCTTGACGGGCGAAGGCCCGGGCGATCGCGGCGCCGATCCCTCGGCTGCCGCCGGTGACCAGCACCCTCTGGCTCTTGAGATCCATCTTCTATTCCTCCTGTTCACATCATTCCGAATAGGGGTTGTGGGGTTCCGCCGCCACTTCTGCAGATGGTTCCACATCAACCAGTCGGACCAAATCTTTCAAGACGGGACGTCCGTCATGATGCCAACCTGAGGAAGGTACCGTCATATGGCCGAGGGCACAGATCCTTGTGATACCCGTCTCGGCCAGCCGATCCGCCAGCTGAAACATCCGCCGGGAGGAAGCGGCGATCCCCGCGGTCTGCAGGTAGGCCCTAAAAGGAGCGATCCGTCCCGCCACCTCCTCCAGGTCGTTGACCGCCGACACCAACACAGCTCGGTTCAGACAGGTAGGCAGCAGAGAAGCATCCCCTGTCTCCTCATAGGCGACGGACCAGAAACGACCATCTCCCCCGATCCACTCCGCTTCCTCCCCTTCCAGGGCTCGCCACTCCGCTTGTTGGTTCCATCGGTTCCATTCGCCGATCTCTCTCGGGGAAAGGGTGCGGCGGGGATAGCGAATCTGCATGATATCCAGCTCATGGGCCAGCATGCGAGCAAATTGGCGAGGGGAGAGCACACCCCCTTTCTCCACATAAAAACAATGGGGAGAGTAACAACCTTGCTGGTCATAGATAGCCACATCCCGTGCCGCCTTGCGAAGGACATCCGCCACCCGGGCTGGGTTGAGTGCCTCTTTTCCCACCAGAGCCAGTCCGAAGCGATGGCCATGGGGCAAAAAGCGAGTGGTTACCGGAATCCGGCTTTGAATCGCCTCCAGGGTTTCATTGCTCCCGTAAGCGGAAACCACTTCCGCTTCTTGAAATAGCAGCCGCTCCCTCGATTCATCGCCGCCCTGCCAACCGACCACCGCCAGGCATCGGGCCAACTTGGGATCCACTTCCTCCAGAGCCTGGGCAAACCAGCCAGCCATCAAGGGCTCCGCCGAGGCCACTTTTCCAATCTGGGCCGATCGGACCAATAACCCTGAGACCAAACTCCACAGGGGAATTCCCGGTACATTGCCCGACCAGATGTGGACCAACAAATGAGGTGATATAGCCCGGGTAAACCCGCCGTTCACCCGGGGCTGAAAGCTGTCCAACATGGCCGGATTCCCAAAATCTTCAGCCAACCAACGCAGCAGCTGGGGTTTGCGGAAGGTTTTCATGGAGGCGGTCAACCCGGTGCGAATCACATCAGGAGCCAGGCCCGTCACCACGGGCAGCCAATCTTCCATCCTGCGGCGGAGCGGGTGATTCCGGTCCAGCAGACGCTCCACCGTTTGGTCGATGCGATGGACCACCTCAGACACAGAGAGTGAGGCCAAGTCGGTTTGTCTGTTTTTCCTCACCACCTCCACTAAACGCTGCAACCCCTTTTCATCGGGTACTGGAACTCGTACCCGACGCCGCTCGCCCCCTTGTTCAAAGGTTTGTTCCCGCCATTGGACCTCTGTCTCCCCCAGTCCGGGATGATAACCCGCTGTCTCCCACATTTCCATCACCCTTTGCTGGAGCGAAGGAATTCTTCAGCTGCCAGAGAGCATCCCCTGGCTTCGGCTCCCTCCGCCCGTCCCATCAGAATAAATCCGCCCTCCACCGCCTTGCCCCAATCTTCAGTCATAACGGCTAAAACCGAGTGAACATTGGCCAGATCATAGTGGACGAGCACACCGGTTTCTCCATAGGGGACGTCCTCGCCACTGACCGGATCGATCACTCGGGTCCGGATCCAATAGGGACCCGATTTTTTAGAGGGGACGGTCTCGTTCCCGTCGTCGTAGAACTGGGTGCTCAATTCCGTCAAACCGTACATATTGATGCAGCGATGACGGGGAACACCGAAGCGCGCCGCCAATCCCGCATAAAACACGTCCGGATCCACATGGCGGCTCTGCCCTTTCAATCCCCCCGTGTCCAGTATCCGGCTTCCCTCCGGCAACCGGAAGGAGAGTCCCTCCTGTTCCAAAAAGTCCATTACATGAACAAAGTGGAAGGAAGCCCCCAACAAGGCACAGGGTTCACCGCTCCTTTCCGCTTCCCGCAGAAAATGGAGCAGACGGGAAAAATGGACCTCCTCCCCGTCGACCAAATAGGAACTGTGTTCCCCGCCAAACTCCCGCACAGCCAGGGACAGGTAGTGGGCCAGGGACGAGTGGGGAAGGGTTTCCGGCCGGGGAAATAAGATTCCCATGGAAAGCACATCCCTTGCTCCCATAAATCGCTGCCGAAAGTTGCGGAGCATGGACCGGTTGTAAATATCCAGCGTCGGGTGCACATGTTTTCCCCGTTTTCCGGGCCGGGTGGTCCCGCTGGTCATAAACACTGCCTCCGCCTCTGCAGGATCGTTACAGCTAAGCGTCGCCTCTTTAAACGCCCTCATCGGCACAGCGGGAATTTCCCACCAATCCTTTACGATGCGGGGAGTGCGTCCGCGGCTTTGGCAAAAACGGCGGTATGGCGGATTGTGCCGGTATTGATATTGAAACAGCTGCAAGGCGAGGTTTTGGAAGGCCGCCTCATCCGCTTCAACCGCTTTCATCATATCTTTCAACCCTTGCAAAACCTCTTTCTCCCCCATCCCACTTCCCTCCTCAAATAAAAAAGCACATTGCGTACGCAAAGTGCTTGAAGATCACCTATCACAAGGTCACTCTCCCTACGCTGGCATTACCCAACAGGTTCCGATGGTCAACGACGGCATAGTCGTAATCTCAGCCCGCTTCCCGCGAGCTCCCATGTGTGGATATGCAATTGTCCCGTTAGCCTTAATGATAGTGGAATCCCCGTCCCCGGTCAAGATAGAATCTAATTTCCCCAGGTATCCCGGTAGATCAGCCGGTTCAGGTCCAAGCGGGATTTCCACCCGGTTTGCTGTAGCATCGGCTCCGACTGGAATTCCACCGGATAACCGATACAGAGATAGGCGACAAGTTGGACGTGATCCGGGAGACCGAGGATCGATTCGGTTTCTTTTGTATCCAGGATGCTGACCCAACCGAGGCCGATTCCTTCCGCCCGGGCAGCCAACCACATGTTTTGTACCGCCAGACAGGTACTGTAAACATCCGTATCCGGCATCGGTCGCTGACCGAGGACAAAGGGAGCATCCCGCCGCCGATCGCAGGTGACGGCAATATTGAGCGGGGACTCCATGATCCCCTCCAGCTTCAACCGGCTGTACAGCTCCTTTCTTTCATCGGCTTCCAGCCGGGCCAACTCCTCGGCATTCACCCGTTCAAACCCCTGTTTGATCCGTCGGCGAATCTTTTCAGATGTGATCAAAATAAAATTCCAGGGCTGCTTAAATCCGACGGAGGGAGCGTGGTGGGCCGCCTCCAAAATCCGTGCCAAAGCCTCCTCCGGGATCGGCTGCGGTGTAAAACGCCGGATATCGCGCCGTGCCCGGATCACTCGATAAATCGCTTCCCGTTCCTCTGGTGAAAAATCCATAGAGACCTCCCCACACTGATGATCCCTCTTCAAAACGTTTTCCATCACGACACGGTAAATCGATAAAGACGATCCTCTTGTTCCTCTCCGGAAAAGGTGCGTTCCACAAAACCAACCTGACCATTGTTGTCCACGGTCAAGATGGTGGAAGAGCGGGTGCCGTAGCCCGGAAGGTCGATCCAGATGGAAGAAAGGCCCCGCTCCATCTCCAAACCGACCCCGGTATCGGGCAGGGTGTGATCAGGAGCCGGATCAGCATCTGCCAGCACCTGAAAGAGGGCCTCCTGCTCCCAGTCGCCGCCACAGTCGCTCAACATCTCCTTTCCCCGTTCCACTTTGGGCCAGGGTGTATCGAGCAAGGCGTTGCTGAGACCGTGGATACCCGGTTGTACCTCCACAATCTCACCTTGACGATTGGAATAATACCAGAGTTGCTCCCGGTCCCCGACGAGAAGATTAAACCCCGCATAGCTCTGGGCTTCGGCCGCCACTTCGGCGAGATATTGCCGAGGTGGTACCTTCTGCATCAAGTAATCCCGGACCAGCACCCCGCGCGAACGTTTCCCCGCAGTCGATTCTTCCGGTTCCCGGTAGTTGGTCAGGGCGGCAAACCGGCCGGCACGGGTCACCCCCATCCAGGTTCCGCCACCGATCCGGTCCCGCCCGGCCAGCAATTGGGGCGCTTCCGGCCAGAAATGGGCTGGCTCCGTCGGTCGTTCGCGAAATTCATCCCGGTTGGCAGCCATCACCAGGGGCATCTGTGGATCCTCCCGAAACGAGAACAGAATCAAACACATTGGTTTTCCCCCTCCATTAGCACTCATTCCCAGAAGATCCAGCCTGTTGGAGCCGGGCCAACAGTTTGCTCGGCCTCTCCTCCGACAGCAACAGCCGGCTGCTTCGCTCCGGAATAAATCCCGCATCCACGATTTTTTGCACCATGTGGATCAGCGGGTTGTAGAAACCGCCGATATTTAACAGTCCGATCGGCTTATGATGGAGACCTAAATGCCCCCAGCTGACCACCTCAAACACTTCTTCCAGAGTGCCGTATCCCCCTGGCAAAGCGATGAAGGCGTCGGCCAGCTCCCCCATCTTCCCCTTACGTTCATGCATATTCCTCACTTCGATCAGTTGCGTCACTTGATGATGGGCCACTTCCCGATCGAACAGTTCCGTCGGCATCACCCCGGTCACCTTCCCGCCCCGTTCCAGAACCGTATCCGCCATCCGACCCATCAAGCCGACCTGGGAGCCGCCGTAGACCAGCTCTAGCCCCTTAGCGGCCAACTCCTCCCCCAATTCCCGAGCCGCCTCCATAAACTGCGGATCCCGTCCCGGACGGGATCCGGCAAAAACACAAATCCGTCTCATCCATTTTCGCCTCCTATGAAAATGGCCCGGTTGCCCGGACCATTTCGCTGTACCGCTTAGTAATAAGGTGAGATCAGGATGTAGACCAGCACCCCTGTAATGCTGACATACAGCCACAAGGGCATCGTCCACCGAGCGATTTTGCGGTGTTTTTCTACTTTCATATTGATTCCCCTGAAAAAAGTGACCAATGCCAAGGGAACGATCACCGCAGCCAGCACAATGTGGGTGATCAGGATGAAATAATAGACAGTCGCGATCAACCCTTCCCCGCCAAAACTGGTAGAGGGGGCATTGGCATGGTAGTAAAGATAAGAGATCAAAAAGAGAAAGGTGGATCCGAACGCCGCAAAGATAAACCGGCGGTGCATCACAATATTCTTTTTCCGGATAAAATAGAAGGCCACCAACAGAAACAAGGTGGTAAAGGTGTTAAAGATCGCATTTAAACGCGGCAAAAACAGGAGCTGCTCGTGCCCCGTCGTCTGTTCTTTCGGCATCAGGTACAGCCCGGTCAAGCCGGCCAGGATGAAGATCGACAACCCGATCACCCAAGGGGTGTAGTTTGCCTTTTTCCCTTGTCCTTCATCCCGACGTTTTTCGTTATGCTGCTTCATCGCATAATCACCTGTCTGTTTTGAAAGTTTCTGCCGATATTATAGCATGGCCGACATAGCAGCCGGATATGGGAAATTAACAAAAGCGTGGCGACGATTGATACTTAAGTATTAATCCGATTTAAAACTTCAAACGCATTGCGGTAAAATCATACAATCGATAAAATGTCCTCGGAAGACCATCACCGTATAGATGAAATCATCAAAGGGAGTGCGTATGTCACAATACCATGAGTGGAAGGGAACCACCCTGACTCGGAAAGAAAAATACCGATGGGCCAAATACGGTGGGTACCACCCTTTGGTTTGGTTCCTGATCGTCGGGACGGCGATCACGCGTATCGCCTCATTCATGAGCCTTCCATTCCTGGCTATCCATCTTTCGGAAAACCTCCATCTCGATGCGTTTACAGTGGGGCTCACTCTCGGTATGGCGGGCTTGACCGGATCCGTCGGCGGATTTATCGGCGGTTATCTGTCCGACCGCTGGGGTCGCGGCCGCATCATGTCGTCTTCTTTTTTTGTCTGGACCGGGGTCTTCTTCGGCTTCTTTTTTGCCGAATCTTTTCGCGATTTTTTATTGCTCAATACATTGAACGGACTGTGCCGCGCTTTTTTTGAACCCACATCCCAAGCGCTGATGGCCGATGTATCCACGCAAAAGCAGCGGCTCAAAATTTTCAGCTACCGCTACATTGCCATCAACGTTGGCATGGTGGTAGGCCCCCTGTTAGGCGCTCTCCTGTACGGCATCATCGGGATGCACGTGTTTTTGTACACAGGAATCATCTATACCGGCTATTATTTATTGCTCAACGTCATTCTGCTGATCTACCGAAAGGATACCGGTGTCCGCAGACAAAGCCGGAAGGAAGAGCGCATCCACTTCCGTGACTGTGTAAGGGTGGTTCGTCGGGACCGGGCTTTGAGATATTTCGTTTTGGCGGGAATTTTATTTTTTGTCGCCTACTCCCAAGTGGAATCCTCCCTGCCCATCTATATGGTCGCACAGGAGGGCACCGGGGAAAGCCTGTATCCAGTCCTGTTGTCGATCAATGCGGGAATGGTCGTCTTTCTTCAATACTTCATTTCCACGTGGGCAGAAAAAAGAAATATCCTTACCAGCTTGTGGATCGGATCCCTGTTCTGCGCCGGCGGTTTTTTTGCTTTTGCCGCTGGCAGCCAAGATACCGCCTTTATCAGCGGCATTGTGATGATCACCCTGGGAGAGATTTTGATTTTCCCCGTATCCAGCCTGTTTATCGACCGCATTGCCCACGAACGGATGCGGGGGACTTATTACGGCGCCAACAACCTGGGACAACTGGGATTATTTATCGGTCCTTTGGCCGGTGGATGGCTTCTCGATCAGATCGAGGGCCACAAGCTCTGGTTGCTCATGGCTTTTATCAACATGCATATTATCATTTTTTATGCTTTAGGTTACCGAGCCTATGGGAAACAACAAGGGATCACCATTCTGGATACCCTGCGCAGCATCGCCGTGGATTTAAAATTGATCTCCCCTCTCAAATGGAGCATCAAGGCGATACCCATCGTCTCTTTTATCGGACTGGCGGTGTTACTGCCTTACCCAGTCTTTGAACAAGGACTGAAAGCTCCGGCCCGCACGGAGACGGTGCAGATCCACATCCCAGAGGGAGCCTCCTATTCTGACGTCGGAAAAATGCTAGCCAACAAGCAGGTGATCCACAACCATTTGATCTTCCCCTTGTACGCCACCAGCCACACCCTGTTTCGCGACTTCCACCTGCAACCGGGAACCTATCAAATTCCGCCAGACATGGAGATCCAGCAAGTGATGTCCACCTTGTCCAAAGGGACGATCCAGTTTACCGTTCCACCGGGAAGCGATGTGCAAGATGTGGCGGATATTTTGGAAAGAGAAGGGATTCCAAAACAGTCCTTTTACCAGGCGATCAACCAGGCAAAATATGATTTCTCCTTCCTGGCTCATCACAACGCCACAGGGGACAACCACCGTCTAGAAGGCTATCTTTTTCCCGGGTCCTACGAATTTAATCGCGACGTCAAAGCGAAAACCATCGTCCATCACATGCTGCAACGCTTTGAACAGCAATTAACCACCGACATGGAACAACAATTAAAACAGGGAAACCTGTCGGTAAAGCAGTGGGTTACCGTCGCCTCCCTGATCGAAGAGCGGAGGAGCGACGATCAGCAAAAGCCTGATATCGCCCGGGAAATATACGACAAAATCAATCGAAATCAGTTGCAACTGCCTCCGGAACCCGTCAATAATCCGGGACCGGAATCCTTACATGCAGCCGCGAACCCAGCTCCTAGGGAGACGGTCCCTACTTCCCCATCGACTGTATCATCCCGGGATCGGGCCGAAGAAGGAACAGAGACAAGTGACCTGCCACAGAAAAAAGAGACCGCACCCTGATCGATCGGACCCGGTGTATCACCCGGGTTTTATCTATAACACCAACCCCCGGAAGCATCATGTGAAGAAAACCTGAATTTTTCTTACAGTCCTGTTGTCTCATTAAACGACATTCGGCTACTATTGTTATACAACAGGAGAAAGGGTGTTTCTGTGAAAACAGCGGACGTATGCGACCAATATCATGAAGAGTTGCAAATCTGTGAACCGATGTTCCGCTCCTTTGGAGGAAAACAGCAATTTTCCGGTCCCATCGCCACGGTGAAGGTATTTAAAGACAATGTACTGGTTCGCGAGGCCCTGGAAACCGTACCGGAAGGCTCCGTCCTGGTCGTGGACGGCGGCGGTTCCAAACAATGCGCCCTGATGGGGGACCGGCTGGGAGAGATCGCCGTCTCCCGGGGACTGGCCGGCGTGATTATCAACGGCTGTGTCCGGGACTCGGCTGAGTTGAGCCAGATGGAGATCGGTGTGATGGCCCTCGCCCCGATGCCGCTAAAAAGCCGCAAAGAAGGAAAAGGCGACCGGGATATCCCCGTAACCTTCGGCGGAGTCAACTGGGAGCCCGGCCACTATGTATACGCTGACGAAGACGGCATCGTCGTCTCCCCTAGGTCCTTAGAATTCTGATCCCACACAAAAAAGACCGGCTTCACACCAGCCTCCAGCTGTCGAGTACGCTCGGCAGCTTGTTTTTTGCTTCCCCACACCCATTTGAATGCTGCTCCCCTCATTCGTCTTTCCTGTAAGGTGCCAACATGTCGTCCACTGTGTGGATCCACCCGTTTTTCATGACCTTTTGCACGTGATTAGCTTCCTGCGGATTGCCTGTAACAAATACGAAGTCGGCCAGTTTTCCGCGTTCATTGGTGCCAAGATCCTCGGCGACGCCCATCTTTTTCACCGGTAGGTAGGTAACCGTGCGAAGGACTCCATCAGGCGTCATCCCATAGCGCACCATCGCCCGAAGGTTTAAATGCAAGCTGACAGCCACATCCTATATTTATACTATTACGAAAACTATATCCGACTCGGGGACGTTTTCTCGACCATGTCCGTCAACTAAAAAGAGTGTGGAGTTTCACCTCCACACCCATTTCCTCATCGGATCATTTTTTCGCCTGTTCCCCGACAAAGAGGGGATAGGCATGAGCTTCAACTTGAGTGGCTTGATCGGTAACTTCGGCCGGGAGTTGGTCATCCTGGGCTGTAAAGCCAATCCTGTCTCCCGGGCGAATGTCGCGGTTCAAATAATCGCCGATGACGGCTACCAATTGACCCTCTTTATCTTTGAGAGCGGTGACCACAAATACGTCTTGCACAGTTTCCCGGTCAGGGTTAGCCACCTTGCCTCTCACTACCGGTTGGCGATCGTCCCTCTCGTCGCGTTGGAGCTCTTTCACCTGAAGTTCCGCCGGTTCCTTATAAGCCGGATGGTATTCTGTATGTAAGGTGACCTCGCGCAGCTCCTCCGGTTTTTGGGCCGCTTCCATCGGGACGGTGCTGCCCACATAAGCGGACTCACCCGGATGGATCACCTTGGGTACGACGGCCAGGACTTCTTCCTTGGCTAACAGACGCCCATCTTTGTCCTGGAAACGGAGTTGTACCGAATCAAAACGAACCGGTTTTTTCCTGTATTTTTTATCTCAGCAGCCCCATGGGCCATCACTTTTCCCTCGGATGTCTTCCAGGAATCCCACACCGGAGTGCTTTTCACCTTAAACTGTCGGGGGGCTTCCGCTTGCGCCAACTGAACTTGTTCCTTCGGGTTTGCTTTCGCTTCCTCTGGCGTCTCACTATCGGAGGAGCAGGCGGACACCAATAGCAACAAACCCACCCCGATCCAACTCACCGATCTCATCTTTCTGGCGACCACGTTTCTCCCTCCTGTCTCTATCTCTTAACCCTTATCTGGTATACAGATCATATCTTACCACACTCGAAAGCTGACAAGGACAGTTTTTCTCACAAAAAAGCCTCCACCGATAGGTGGAGGGTTGTCGGGAGCTGATGGGGTCAGCCGGTCAGGAGAGCTGGACCAAGATACGGCCGCGCACCCCGCCTTCCAGGATCGTGGACATCGCTCGGGGCAGCTCCTCCAACGTGATTTCCTCCGCCCCGATATAGGGGAGCTGTCCTTCCGGTTTCAAGTCTGCCGCCAGACGATTCCATACTTTCCGACGAAAATCGTTGGAAATATGGGCCGAGTCAATCCCGAGCAGGTTCACCCCTCGCAAGATGAAGGGGAAAACCGTCGACGAAAACTTCGGTCCTCCAGCCAAGCCGCTCAGGGCGACACAGCCGCCGAAATCCATGGTACTGAGCAGGTAGGTCAAGGTCTCGCCACCGACGGGATCCACTGCCCCAGCCCAACGTCGCTTCTGCAGCGGACGTTTTGCTCCGGACAGTTCCTCCCGAGATAAAATTTCAGAAGCCCCCAATTGGCGGAGATAATCATGCTCGGAACTTTTCCCCGTTCCGCAAACGACAGTGTAACCTCTTTTCGCCAGCATGGCGACAGCGGTGCTGCCCACTCCGCCAGTTGCACCCGCTACCAATACGGGCCCTTTTTCCGGATTCAACCCGTTCTCCTCCATCCGCTGGATCGACATAGCGGCAGTAAAACCGGCGGTTCCGTATACCATCGCCTCCTTGAGGGTCAACCCTTCCGGCAGGGGAATGATCCAATCCCCCGGCACCCGGGCCATTTCACTAAATCCACCATCATGGGAAACCCCCAGCTGAGCACTGGCAACAATCACCTCATCCCCTTCTTTATAGCGGGGATCGTCGGAATGGACGACGGTACCTGCCAAGTCGATCCCGGGGATCAAGGGGTAGGTTTCCACCACGTTTCCGTCGGGAATGCCGGCCAGTCCATCCTTGTAATTGACGCCAGACCAAGCGACGCGAACCACCACTTCGCCCGGGGAAAGGTCGTCTACAGTCAACTCTTTCAAATCCAGAGAAAACGAATCATTGGACTTGTCCACTACCCATGCGCGAAACCGCTGACTCAAAAGGATCCCTCCCAGTTGAAAGCGTTCTTCAACATTGTACCACCTCGATGGCCGACGCAGCCATCAGCGACCCGGACGAACGGCTGGGTTCATCAGCCCATCCACCTTTCCCTATTCAACCGGCGCCGTCCATCAGCTCGATCACACCGAAATACCCGATCACATAAGCCAAGACCATGCACATGAGAGCAAAAACCCAAAAACGCATAAGCCCCTTCCCCTTCCCGTTTAGATTTTACAAATACATTTATACCACCGGTCCCATCGAGGCTCAATCCGACAAAGGATCCAGTCGATTCTCCCTTCGCCGTATTAGAATAAGGAGTTCGCTCCATAAAAAAAGCCGGCGCCAAGCGCCGACCGTACAAATCGAAAGCATTATTGGGTCATGGTATTGTACAGCATGATCCAGATCGAACCCGCCACCACCACAATGGCGACAAAGATACCATAACCGAGGGAGAGGAGCTGGTAGATTTTGCTTCCTTCTGTCACATGCATGAAATAGATCAGCTGTACGACCATCTGCAGGATAGCCAGAACAACGATTCCGATCAATTTCACCGAGGCAGGCAGCGATGTGTAGAGCGCCACAAACAGGGCGACAAAGGTTAACACCAGCGAAAAGGCGTAACCGGCCACATGATGTTTAGCCGACGCTTGTTTTTGTTGACTCATTTAGCTCACCAACCCCGTCAAGTAGACTGCTGTAAAGACGAAGATCCAGACGACATCGAGGAAGTGCCAGTACAAACCGGCGATAAACAGTTTGCGAGAAGTGATCGGGGTCAGTCCCCGTTTCACCACCTGGATGAGGAGCAGGGAGACCCACAATATCCCGAGTGAGACGTGGACGCCGTGGGTACTCAGCAGCACGTAGAACGCGGAGAGGAAGGCGCTGGTGCCGATGGTGGCGCCCTCGCCTACATATTTGATAAATTCTCCGATCTCCATGACCATAAAACCGAGCCCGAGAAGGAGGGTGAGTCCCATCCACATCAGGACGCCTTTCTTTTGGCCCAACCGCATCTTCAGTGTGGCCAAACCGCAGGTAAAGCTGGAGGTCAACAAGATTAAGGTTTCCGCCATAAACTCCTTAACCTCAAACAAATCCTTCGCTGTCGGCCCACCGGCGGTCTGATCCTTAAAAACTAGGTAGGTGGCAAACAGGGTGGAAAACAGAACCACCTCCGCCGCCAGGAACACCCAAAACCCGAAAATTTTCAGCCGGCCATCCTCGGTTTGGTACTCGGGAAAATCGGGCAGATTGACCTTTTGATCCAATTCAGCCATCGTTTACGACCCCCCTCGCGCTTCTTCCGCCGGCATTTTTGATTTCCTCCGCTGCTGCATCCCGGAGCTCTGTTACCGGCACTTCATGGTGGTCGTGGTAATCAGTGAGGGAGCGCCACATCATGCAGAGAAGAACTCCCAGAATGCCTGCAAGGCCGACTGGGATCCACTCGAAGACAAACCCGAATCCAGCAACAAACCAGAATCCGGCCATCACCGCCGGTATACCAGTGTGGTTAGGCATATGGATCGGCTTTAAGGGTGTCTTCTCCTCGAAGATGGTCTCCCCTTTCTTCTTGGCCCGCCACAGTGGATCCTGACCGGTTATACGGGGGACACGGGCAAAGTTGTAATGGGGAGGCGGCGAAGCAATCGCCCATTCGAGGGTGCGTCCGTTCCATGGATCGCTCTCATAATCCCGTTTCGCGTGACGGATGCTGTAAATGATCGCCCACACCAGCAGGACGAAACCGGCTCCCATGACAAAGGTACCGACGGTTTCGATGAAGTTTAAGCCTGTCCAACCGAGACCTTCTCGGTAGGTGTAAATCCGCCGCGGCATCCCCTTCAGACCGACCAGATACATTGGGATGAAGGTCATGTTAAAGCCGATCACAAACACCCAGAAAGCCCACTTGGAGATCCGTTCGTTGATTTTAAACCCGAACATCTTGGGCCACCAGTAATACAGGCCGGCCAGACAGCCGAAGACGGTTCCGCCGATCAGCACATAGTGGAAGTGACTGATCAAGAAGTAACTGTTGTGGTATTGATAATCCGCAGGGGCGGATGCCAGCATCACCCCGGTCACCCCACCGATAATAAAGTTGGGGATAAAAGCCAGGGACCAGAGCATCGGGGTTGTAAACTCGATACGCCCTTTGTACATGGTAAACAACCAGTTAAACACCTTCACCCCGGTGGGGATGGCGATCGCCATCGTCGTGATCGAAAACACGGAGTTGATCCAGGGACCGTTCCCCATGGTGAAGAAGTGGTGAACCCAGACGAGGAAGCTGAGTGCCGAAATGGCCACGATCGACACCACCATCGCCGAATAGCCGAAGAGACGTTTGCGGGCGAAGGTGCTAATCACTTCCGAGAAGATCCCGAAGGCGGGCAAAATCACGATATACACTTCGGGGTGTCCCCAAATCCAGAAAAGGTTGGCCCACATCATCGGCATGCCGCCACCATCGATGGTGAAAAAGTGAGCCCCCAACAGGCGATCAAAGGTGAGCAGGGCCAAGGCCACCGTCAACACCGGGAAAGCGAAGACGATGATCACCGATGTGATCAAAGTAGACCAGGTGAACATCGGCATCCGCATCAGGGTCATCCCCGGCGCGCGCATCTTGAGAATGGTGACCAGGAAGTTGATCCCTGTAGCCAGAGTCCCGATCCCGGAGATCTGCAAGCCCCACAGATAGTAGTTGATCCCGATACCCGGAGTTAACTCTTCACCGGCCAGAGGCACATAGTTGGTCCAACCCGCGTCGGGGGAACCCCCGATCACAAAGGAGAGGTTAAACAACAGCGCCCCGGCAAAAAACAGCCAAAAACTGATGGCGTTTAAGGTGGGAAAAGCCACATCCCGCGCCCCAATCTGAAGCGGGACAGCCACGTTCATCAGCCCGATCAGAAAGGGCATCGCCATAAAGATAATCATCACCGTACCGTGAGTGGTGAATATCTCGTTGTAATGCTGGGCATCCAAAAATTCCAAGTTGGGCAGCGCCAACTGTATCCGCATCAGGAGCGCGTCCACGCCTCCTCGAAACAGCATCAGCAGCGCGGACACAATATACATAATCCCGATTTTCTTATGATCGACGGTGGTCAGCCATTCGTCCCACAGCCACCGCCATTTTTTATATTTCGTGAGGACGAAGACGATGCCGAGGGTGACGAGGATAATGGATATCCACGCCCCGTTGATCAAAGGGTTACCCCAGACGATCAATTGATCCGGCATCTTCATATCAAACAGGTCCACGGCTCCGACCTCCTTTTCGCTCAATGGGAGTTAGACTCATGATGTTCTTTGGATGATCCGTGCCCGTGTCCATGATCGGATGAATCCTTCTTCTCATCTTCCGGATAAGAGGAGAACGTCATCCGTCCCACTGTGCCCGGCTCCAACAGCTTCTCAAACTCTTCTTTTGACTGGGCGGGAGCCGTCTCTTTCACCTGCTTCACCCAGTCGTCAAAATCGGAAGGCTTCTCCGCTTCCACAGTAAATTCCATCTTTGCAAAGTCCCTACCGGTAAAGTTCGCCCCTCGGCCTAGGTAAGTGCCTGGTTTATCCGCTTCCAGCCAGAGATACATCGGCATCTTGGCCATGGTATATTCCTGTCCTCCCAACTCCGGCACCCAGAAGGAGTTCATCGCATCATGGGATTCCAACTGGAATCGAACCGGCACGTTGGCAGGGATTTTTACGTAGTTCACCGTCTCGATCCCCTGCACCGGATATTTAAAAATCCATTTCCACTGAGCCGACTCCGCTTCAATGGTGATCGGCTCCTTATCCGGGCTGGGAGACTTCTCGAGATCAAAGGTGGTGGTCACTGTCGGAACGGCCAATGCGATCACGATAATGACCGGAATCATGGTCCAAACCACTTCAAGAAGTCGATTGCCCTCTTGATCCGGCGGCTCATACCCTTCATTTTCCGGGCGCGCCCGGTACTTGATCAGAATCACCACAAATAGGGTAAATACGACCACCAGGATCACCGACATCAAGATGATGGACCACATGATCAGGTCGTACTGTTTTTGGGCCACTGGCCCCTGGGGATTCAGTACCCCAGCCTTGATATTGCTGCTGCAGCCGGTGAGAAAAAACATCAGCATGCCGACGACAGTCAGCCATTTCCATCGCCCTTTCAGGAACGGTTCCATCCCCATCCCCTCCCTCGATCGTGATGTCATAGGAAAACGTGTATTTCAGTAGGTGCCAGGTCACGATGTCCACGCATCCCGGCGGGCGATCACTTGTTAAATGTGCAATACATCACGTTTATGTGTGCGTTTTATCACTTTTATCGTAGCAAACGGACCGATCGTTGACGTCTTCTGCCATCGATATTGATAAAAGTTTCACCAGTCAGTAACGAACCTGTCAGCAATCCTCCACGTTTTCGACACATCCCAGGAAATGTTTGAGAAACCAAAAAAAAGACCCTTTCGGGTCACTGGTGCTTCTTTTGCGGAAATAAAAGATCTGTTATAGTTATGGATATTGCCAAGGATCTGTAAGATAGGGAGGAAATACAGGTGAATATCCGGATCAGTAACCAGGCAGCAGCACGACTTCACGCGCTGTTACTGGAAGAGCCAGACCAGGACAAGCTGAGTGTACGATTGGTTCCTCTCACCACCGGATGCGGCACCCCTTCCTTTGCGCTGGAGCTGACCGAGGTGCGCCCTGGTTTTTTCACTACAGAAACCAAAGGCATTCGTTTCAGTTATTCAACGGAAGAAAAAGACTGGCTGGACGGCATCGTGATTGACTGGAACCGGGAAACTCACAAATTTTCCATCTTTCACCCGGATCCTCTCCTCTCAGATGATTGCCCTGCTCCTGACACAGACGGTTTTTGCCGCCAGGAGGCGAGAGAGTGATCCATGCACTGGATAGCCATCCTTATCTGCGTTGCTGCCATCACTGGCAGCTTCTGGTTGTGGGGTTCCGTTTCCGCCTACCGGAACAGAGAGACGCCATCGATCCAAAGGGAGGGGGCAATCATTCTCGGGGCTTCTCTTTCCGGTAACAGAGCCAGCCCCGCTCTGATCGAGCGGATGGAGCATGGCCTGAGCCTCTACCGGAAAGGAATCACCCCTCTGTTGATCCTGTCGGGAGGGAGTCCACGGGGAAAGCAGGTGAGCGAAACGGAAGTGATGCAGGATTATCTGCAAGCCCGCGGGGTGCCGAAGTCCGCCCTCCTATTGGAACCTCATTCATCCAATACGATGGAAAACCTGTCCCATACCCGGGACATCGTTAAAGCTCGGGGGATCGGGACCGTCTACCTGGTCACCCATGATTATCACATGTTTCGAGCCCTCCGCTGTGCCCGTGACGTCGGTCTTTCAGTGGCGCCTGCACCGGTCCACAGCCGCACCTTATGGATGCCTTACCACAAGTGTCGGGAATGCCTCGCACTGATCAAATACCTCCTGATGACAAAAGCGCGATGATAAAAGACACCGTGTTTTATGTTGTCGGAAAAGAAGGTGTGGTTCAGGGCGTGTCTCTCTCAAAGGCCCCATCCACTTCTTTGCGGTCGCAAAACGCTTCCCAAGGGTAATACCAGTACCGCACTTCTTCTTCATCGGCTGTCCAACAGAGAAGCACCTCTTCTCCCTGTCGCAGAGCAGGAAATAGCACCCTCCCGCCCTTGATCTCCTTTATCTGAACACCGGTCCGATTCATTCCGTCGATCATCGCTCGGACCTGGATGTTGACAAATTCCAGCTCCGCCTCCAATGTGAAATAGGAATCTTCCCCATCAGCACCCCCGCCGATGCGAGTCCGCTGAGCTTTCAGTTCCCGATATTTTTTCTCAAATTGGCGACGTAGTGAGTGAAGTCCATCCAAATGCTTTCTCAGCTGAGGAAGCATTCGATTCGCCTCGGCCACGGTAAAATATTTTTTCTCCTTTTCCATTTGAATCACCTGTCTCAAAAAGATCGGTTGAACAGCCGCTCCGCATTGGCGGTCGTCTGTTTAGCCACTTGCAACAGGGAGATCCCTTTTACTTGGGAGACCGCTTCCGCCGTACGCTCCACCCAAGCCGGCTCGGCTGGCCGATTGCGGAAGGGCCCCCCATGGGGCCAAGGGGCGTCCGTTTCCAACAGCAGCGAAGATAACGGAATCCGTTTGACTAACTCCCGATCCCGCTTCCGATAACACACTTCCGGTGTGACTGAGATCATGTATCCAGCACCTACAATCTCATCTACCACCTGTTCCGGTGCTTTCAGCCAGTGAAAAACCGCTTGTCTCACGCTGTGGGCCTGAAGCAGGCGAAAAACGGCCTCCGCGCTGTCATGAACCGCATGCAGGATCACCGGCACATCCAATTCCACCGCGATTTGCAAAAATCGTTCCAATACTCCCTTGTGCTCCGGGTTAGGTGGCGCTGTCCGCTCCGTTGGGGACAATGTATACCAGGGAAGTCCCACTTCGCCTACGGCACAGATCTGATTCCGGCGGGCCCGAATCTGTTGGAGCACCCCGTTCACCTCGCCCCAGTTCACTTTTTGCTCCGGATGATAGCCTAAGGCGATCTGCAGAAAATCGGAATATCGTCTTTTCATCTGGAGTAGATCCGTACAGGAAGCGGCATCCGTACCTACAGCTACGGCGCCGACCACTCCCGCTTTTCGCGCCCGATCCACCATGCTATCCAGCTTATCTTCCGGAAGCCGGTCCCAGTGTACATGGGTATCTACTAAACGAACAGTGTGCATCCATCTTTCCCTCCTTCATTCATAAAGGCCTTCCATTCAGTCGGTCAACAGACGGTGCTCCCCTCCCGGTCAAATGATCAATTATCAATCCCTCTCTCTTATCTTCCCCCCCTGTCCATCTCCCTCACACGCTTTTGCAGGCGGGGGTCGAGGATCCGAATATTCAAATCGAGAAAGGAGGAGGGGACCTCACTCTTCAGCCGTCTCAGATAGTATTCCGCATCCCGCTGAAGACGGGCCAAATCAATGCCCAACGCATCATCGGGATAAGGGCTCAGTTTATCGAGAGCCCGTTGAAACAGTTTGCGGGCACCGTTTACATTGCCGTTGCGATGATGGTACAAAGCGACAGCTACCTGCAACAACCCCTGGTACAACAGCTCCCGTCCTTCCTCCATCCACAGTTCCTCCAACACCTCATGACATTCAAAGTAATCCCGATCCACGTTAAAATGATAAAGAAATCGGATAAACAGGGGAGAAAACCGGCGATCCGGATCAGAAGTCACTTTTTTCCCTCCTTTTTCTATAGGCTTGATTTTGGTCCCTGGTTGAATGTAGCATCATGAATGAGATATGGGAGCTTCTCTTCTCACACTGAAACCGGATTCTGATCAGCGAAGACCGCGGTCAGAGAGGAGGATACGATGAATCTGGATCAACCGAGCCGGGAAAATCTGACCTTTATGATTAATGAGATCAAAGACAGGCTCAACCTGGTAAACGCCGCCATCATCCGCCCGGAAGATTACCCCATGGACGTTTACGAAGATGTGCAGGAGATTTATGAAATGGTGGAAAAGAAACAGGGTTCACTCACCATGATGGAGCTGGAAGGGATTCTGCAGGAATTGGGGGACCTCCGAAAATAAGGGGAATGAAGAAAAACCGCCGAATGGGGCGGTTTTTTGGTCAGGAAAATTGCCGGGCCAACTCTTCAGGCATAGGAACGCTCCGCCTCTCCTTCAGATCGATGGTCACACTGACCACCTCCGCATCGGCCACACGATCCCCTTGCTCATTTTCAATCACATGCTCCAGCACATAACTGCTCCGCCCCTTCCGCAAGGGGCGGGTTTTGATCGTCAGCTGTTCTCCCTGCCGAGCTTCTTTTCGATAATTGATATTGATATTGACGGTCACCGTCCCCACATTCATCTCCGTAAATCGGTCAAAGGAAAGGTTTGCCCGATTGTACCAGTCTTCCCGTCCCCATTCCATGTACTCCAAATATTTTGCGTTATTTACATGACCCATCACGTCGATCTCTGTCGGGCGTACTTCGATGGTAATCGATGTCTCCATCCTGCATCCCCTTTCCAAACCGATGTTTGCGCATATTCTACCACGGTTTGATACACCCTACCAGTAATGCCATTCTTAGCAGGTGCATATGGAAAAAATTACGCAAAAAAGCCAACCTGGAAAAAAGGCGTCACACCTTCTCTTTCGTTATTATATACTGTTTAATGCCATATAACCTATTGACATCCGTATAAAACGGAGTATCTTTAAATTAGAGTATATTTACTCCCTATATCACCATAAAGGAGGGATAACCATGAAAAAACAGCAGGCGGCCAACCAAGTTCGCGAGGAATTTCCCGTACCTGCCGGGATCATCCCCCACTTTCTTCTCAAAAAGAAGAAGCGAGGCAAGCGGCTGAGCCAAGCATCTACAGACAACAAACTTCAATGATGAGGTGATGAGCATCCGATCATCCAACAAAGCAATGTTGGCATACAAAAACCCGCCGTAGACTTCCCCTTCGGGAAGGTTTACGGCGGGTTTTTTCATTAATGGAAAACCCCCGGCTTTCTGCCGTGATGTGCACCCCTTAAAGTAGACACAGGAAAAACCCCCTGTGAACGGAACTACTTTTAAGGGGTGTTTTCATGGCGAAAAAAGGACAGAAGTTCAGGCATTATCCCTTTTCACTGAAGATGCAAGCCGTTCAAATGAGACTGCAGGGTGTAACCAAACGGGAGGTAGCCGAAAGGTTGGGGATCCATGACGTGAGCCGCTTGAAGGTCTGGTTGCGTCAATATAAGTTAAAAGGATCCGAAGGGCTACAAGACCGCCGGGGAGGGCGAAAGAGGCCACTGCAAAAGGATGAATATGTCCGTCAGCTGGAATTGGAGAACGATGTCTTAAAAAAGTGGTT
>NZ_FMZA01000017.1 GCF_900102685.1 Melghirimyces thermohalophilus | reverse complement strand
GTCCGTGATAAAAGAAAAGTCGATATGCTTGTCCACTTTGCGGAGCAAGTGATCTTCCGGAACTAATTCTTCAATACAGACAAACTCCAGCTCATTTTGTTTCTCTTTATTGGAACGTAACACACCCATCCCTCCCATTCTTCTTCAACCTAATAAACGGTGGGAAGCAGTGAAAAGGATTCCCCCAAAAAAAATAGGCTGTCGAGACTTTCTCGACAGCCTGAGGCTTCCCATGAAGGGAAGCCTTCTCTTTTTCCAAAAGCGGGGTTAATGAGGTTCTTCCCCGTTGTCTCCGATCACGCGGGCACCCATAATGGCTTGTTTACCCCAGAAGGAGCCGTTAAACTTCGTAATCGTCACCCCTACTCCCTTTTTGTAGGTATGGAGAATTTGATTGTTTCCGATATAAATGCCTACATGGTCGATGTTCTTATAGCGGCCCTTGGCACTGCGGGAGGCGTCGAAAAAGACGAGGTCCCCTTTACGAAGTTTGGATCTGTCGTGAATCGGCTGTCCATCCCACTTCGCCTGTGCCCCGGCAGTACGGTTGAGCTTGATTCCGTGTTTCTTGTACACATACTGGGTGAAGCTGGAGCAATCGAACTTGCCGCTCTTATTGTACTCCGCTCCCAACTTGTAGTCCGTTCCCATGAACTTTTTACCGAATTGGATAATCTTATCCGCTTTTTGTTCCCACTTCGGCTTCTTGCTTTGGTTTTGATCTTGACCTTCGTTTTGATCCTGCTTGGTTGCCTTTTGGGACTGATCCTGAGCAGAATTCTTCTTTTGATCCCCGGACTTCTCATCATTGCCCTTCTTTTCCGGGACCTGTAGGGAATCGGAGTGATCACGAGTTGCCTCGGAAGCACCCTTTTGCGGCTTTTCGGTCACTTGATCCCGGGATGTACCCTCAGAGTTTGAAATCCGTTTCTTTTCGGATTTTTCCTTATCGACTTTTTTTTCCGCCGCCTGTTGCGGTTTTTCTTTTGCTTTCTCCGCGGGCTTGTTCGCCGGTTCCTGTTTTTTGTCACCAGGCGCGTTTACGGTGCTGAATACACTCTGTAAGATCCCTTCCACACTAGGAGGCATCTGACCCAAGCTGGGGCTAAAAAACATGGTGATGGCAGCCGCCGTGGCCAACATCCATTTCATATACGAAACTCCTCCTTATATGTAAGATTGAATTATACTTTTGTGAAATCCCCCTTGTTTTCACCATTCACGTTAACATGGATATACTGGAATCTCGATCCGTAAATGTTTCCAACTGTAATTGGTAATTCGGATTCCGGGCCAAACGAAAAAGCCCGCTGAGCCTGTCAGCGAGCTTAGATTCTTAACCTCTTTTCCTCTTTTAGACCACTTTCGCCTTCCGACCGATCGTCGTTTTTTTCCAAGCGGGCATATTGACAGCGACAACCTCGTCGGCGTAGATGATTCCCAAAGCGTCGGTCACATAGACCCGTCGCCCTTTATAGCGGTAGGTCTCTTTGATCTTCAGCTGTTTCACTTTACCAAAGGCACCGATCAGAGACAGCTCATCTCCCGCCTTCAATTGGTCCAGCACATCCGCCGAGCCGGCAGCGGTTCCGCCAAAGACATATTTTCCTCTATACTTAGCCATTTCCTAATTCCTCCTACATAAAAGTGTAATATTCAAATTATTTGTCGGTTGTTGTTTGGCTTGCTTGTGATTACACTCTCATTTTAATATGCATGATCCCGTTCTAACTGTTACTTGTATGAATAATTTTTGAACTATTCGTTTATAAAACAAGCTGTTGTCCCTCCGTGTCCCTCATCACTGGATATGCCCTCGCCGCCTGTATCCGGGGGGGGGATAAACATAAAAAGCACCCGCTATCGGTCGCGGGTGCTCCCTTGGAAAAATCAGATGCGAGGAAGGGTGATGCCCCGCTGGTTCTGATATTTTCCCTGTTTGTCTTTGTACGAAACTTCACAAGCCTCATCACTCTCCAGAAACAGTACCTGGCACAATCCCTCATTAGCGTAGATTTTGGCCGGAAGCGGAGTCGTGTTGGAAATTTCCAGCGTCACATGCCCTTCCCAGCCGGGTTCAAAGGGGGTGACGTTGGTGATGATGCCGCACCGGGCATAGGTCGATTTTCCGACGCACACCGCCAACACATTTTCCGGAATGCGGAAATACTCGACGGAAGTGGCCAGGGCGAAGGAGTTGGGCGGGATGATGCAGACATCCCCCTCGTAATCCAAGAAGGAATCAGCACTGATCGCCTTAGGATCGATCACCGGCATCAGGGCATTGTGAAAGATCTTAAACTGCTTGCCTACCCGCAGATCGTACCCATAACTGGACAAACCGAAGCTGACCGCTTCCCCCTTGCCGATGTTGTGATCGACAAAGGGCTCGATCATCCCGTGCTCCTCTGCCATCCTGCGAATCCATTTATCCGATTTGATGGTCATGATTGCGAAATCTCCTTTATCCTTTGCTTTCGTCTATTTTACAACATTATCGCTCCACACAAAAACCGCCTTTAACCAGGCGGTATGCCAGCGTTAATTTACCTTGCGTGCCTTCCCTGTCCAAAAGGGTTTTCGCAGCAAATTTTTATTAATTTTACCTGAACCAGTATTTTGCTTCATCCACAAACTGAACCGATTTTGGCGCCTTAAAGGGACGCCTTTTTACATTAATTCGAATTCCCGGGAAAAAAGATGAGTTCGATTCCGGTTTTTACTGTTGTGAAAAACATGTCAAATCCGAGGGTGGCGCGACCTGTGACTACGATGAAGGAGGGGGAAGAAAAAACCATCCTGCAGAGGAGAGAAAAAGTGAGGTTATGAACGAGGCGTTTTCGGTCAATCGGACAGCAGTCCGCCGCTTAATGATAGCCAACCGACGGATGTGATGGAGGGGCTGCGCCGCCTGGAGTGCATCCAAATCGATCCCTTCGCAGCGGTGCACCTGGTCTTGTCCGCCCGTCTTCCGGGATATCGCCCTGAAGAGCTGGACCGGCTATTGGATCAGAGACAGGTATTTGAGTATATCGCCAACGCCGCCTGTGTGATTCCGATGGAGGATGATCCACTGTTCGCTCCTATGCGACAGCGACTGCAGGCACCATTGGAAGGGCGGCTCCAAGCATTGAAGCCAGTGGTGGAACATGTCTTAAAAAGGGAAGGGCCTCTGCCGGCGTGGGCTTTTTCTTCGACGGAACGCGTACACGGCTATTGGGACCATCAAGCACCCAAAACCAAGGCGACTTTCACGCACTCAACCTGCTGTTGGATGCGGGATGATTCAAGTGGCCGGGAGAAAAGGCAGCGAACGCTATTTTGACCTTACAGAACAGGTTGTCCCTGATATGGTCTGGCGTCGAGCGAAAGAGATAGACCCGACGAAGGCGAAAGAAGCCCTGCTGGAAAAATATATGCGGGCCTATCGCGTCTTCGAGCCGAGCGACTCCCGCTTTGGCTGGCTTTGCCTGTCGGTTGCTGAACGGAGGCAGGCGATCAGCGGATCGTTGGAGCGAGGAGATGGGGTTCAGCTGGCGATTGAGGGCATCTGCCGGTCCTATTTTATCCTAGCGGAAGACCTGGACAGCTTGCGCAGCCATGTCCCCCGCTCCAATCGGGAATGCACCCCCGAGGAGAATCCCATCCGTTTTTTACACCTCTGGACAACCTGCTGGGCGACGGGAACGGATCGCCGACCTGTTCAGCTTCCATTACCGATGGGAAATTTATGCACCGACAAACAAACGGCGCATGCCGATCCTGGCAGGAGATCGGTTGATCGGCCGGGTCGATCCCCGACTGGACAAAAAACACGGGCGGCTCACCATCCGCTTGTTGCAGCTGGAACCTGACTTTCCCTCCGCCGCCACTTAACCACAGCCCTCCATGCCCTCGCCGAGCACCACGGAGCCCGGGAGCTGGTGGTGGAGAGGACAAAAGGCCCGCAGACTTGATTTAGAACAGACAAAACAAAAGCGACAATCCCCTGGAGAATGGCTGCTGCCGACTTTTCTTACTTCCTTCTCCATCACACGGATTGGACGCAGTTTTGCAGGGCTTTCATATCATAGATCAGCACTTCGTTGCGGTTAAATTCCAGCAAACCCGCTTTGCGGAGTTGGTTGAGCGCACGGTTGATCGATTCCCGGGAAGCTCCAACCATACTGCCGAACTCGGTGTGGGTTATGGGCAGGGAGATGTGCATCACGCTTTCCTTCTGCACTCCGAACTCTTTGGATAACCGGATTAACGAGTAGACGACCCGCTGCTGCACAGTGCCGGAAGTAACGTTCTGCAGACGTCTTTGCAGGCGGATCAATTGACGCCCCATGACCTGCATCACTTTCTTTGCGATCTTGGGCTGATCCTCCAACAAACGATCAAAATCTTCAATTTGGATCGCCAACAGATCCGCGTCCTTAAGCACTTCTGCTGTCCCGGGGTAAGGGGCTTCGTCAAAAAAGCCCACATGGGGAAACATATCCCCTTTATGAAGGAGGGAAATCACTTGGGCGTGCCCCTGTTCGTCCACCTTAAAGACCTTAATCACCCCAGATTGAATAAAGTAGACCGCTTCCCGCTCTTGACCTTCCAAAAAAACAAAGGATTGTTTGCGAAACCGGCGTTGAATGGCGATCGAGGAAAGATGGGTGATCTCCTCGTCAGTCAGCTCGGAAAACAGAGGGATCTGTCGGAGAGCTTTTTCCATGTTTCCCATGAAAGCACCTCCTCTTTGTCAGATGCTACCCTTATATTATTAAAAGCGGTTCATTCCTCGATCCGAAATTTTTACAATAAGCAGGAACGTTTTTTGACCGTTTCGTGACGCGGGGGTGAATCGGGAGTGTCCCACATAAAAAGCCAGACTGCCAACCCTGTATGACGGGTCGGCAGTCTGGAAAAAGCATCGGCGAAGAATTCATCCTTTGAAGAATTCTGCATTCTTCTGGATAAACTCTTTCTCGTCCTCCGGTACCATCTCTTCTTCAAAAATCGCTTCCACCGGACAGACAG
Source organism: Melghirimyces thermohalophilus (assembly GCF_900102685.1). Lineage (GTDB taxonomy): Bacteria > Bacillota > Bacilli > Thermoactinomycetales > DSM-45169 > Melghirimyces > Melghirimyces thermohalophilus. Next base: position 78,753 of record NZ_FMZA01000017.1, on the reverse strand, counting down.
GTTCACAAGCCCCACAATCGATACAGGTATCGGGATCGATAAAATACTGTTCCTCACCTTCATGGATGGCATCGACGGGACAGACTTCTACGCAGTCCGCCGCTTTTTCCCCGATACAGGGGGATGTAATGACAAATGCCATCGGAGCTTACCCCCGATCCGCTACTTTTCGAATGGCAACACGCCATACTTCGGGACCCTGCTCAAGATATTCCCATTCAAAGGAACCGGACCTTTCGGCTTGAAATTGATAATATAAGGGTTTGGGGTCATGGTCATTCAACAGTTCCATTGCCGTACCTGGTTGCAAATCATCAAAGGTTGCAAAAATCGTCGGATGCTTTTCTTTCGGGGGGTACAAACGGGCGTCAACATGGGCAGCAAATTGCTTATCAGCCACTAGATCTTCCTCCTTTGATTGAAGCTACCTCAAGTATACGTCGTGGTTATCACAGCCGTTGTGAAATACAACACAAACTCTCGGATTTTATCGAGTCACCTTGAGAATCGCTTTGGCTCCCTTGGAAAATTGGTTTAACTGGTGACTGATGATCGTATATTCGCCAGGTTCATCTACCTCGAATTCAACGACCGTCCCGCCGCCAGGCGACACTGTAACTGTCTGCACCCCATTAAGAGAATTGCGTGGATCTCCATCCACGTAAACGCGATCCAGAGTGGTTCCCACCACGTGCAAGCTGGACATCTCATTAGGTCCCGCATTGACGAAGTAGATGCGAATCCGTTCTCCCGCTTTCGCCTTCAGCGGACGGGCGGCGTCGTACTTGTGCGCAACCCCGTTAAACGCCACGTATTTGGGGCGGTCCTCTTCCATATCTCTCCCTTTATACCATTCGCTTTGGGTGAGGGTGAATGTTCGATCCACCGCCTGATCTGTGGGATATCCCTCCTTCGGTTCGACAATGATCATACCGTACATCCCATTGGCCACGTGCTCCATCATCGGGGTGGTGGCACAGTGGTACATATAGACACCCGGATCCTCGACTTCGTATTCAAATTCATCGGTTTTACCCGGTTGTACATCGGCGAAGTGTTTATCTGGTGCGGCGTTGACCGCGTGGATATCCACACTGTGATTCATCTTCGAATCCATATTCTTCAACTGCAGATGGAGGCGATCCCCCTCCCGAACCTTCAATACCGGACCTGGGACGGTCCCGTTAAAGGTCCAGGCAGGGTACTCCACCCCTTTAGCGATTTGAATCCGCTGCTGCTGGGCCGTCAGTTTCACGTGGACATCCTTCCCGTCCCGTGAAATTTCCACAGGGACCGGTTTTGGATGCTCCTGCTCTTTTTGGCTGCTCTTCGATGGTTCTTCACTAGGCGGGATTCGTTCCTCGATCCAATCCGAGCTGACCCAAACCAATGCCCAGATAATCAGAAGACCTAACGCGATCAGCACTTTCCCTTTCACGATCCCACCTCCTTCCCAAGATCGTAGAGATTGACACGCAGGCTTGTTTTCCCTAAGCTTGCGGGGTCTTCCGAACTTCGTATCTCGAATCCAATACCTCCGCAATTCGACGGCATGGATCGATCCCTTCCCCTTCCACTTTCAGGACGAAGGTGTCCCCTTTTTTTAGATGAGAAAAAAACACCACGAGCCCCAATAAACTCTTTCCGTTGCATAAAACACAACCCCGGCAAAAGTAGACCTCCCTTTCCAGTGAACCGGTAACATTGGACAACTCGATCATTTGATGAAGAGACCAATCTCCTGGAAACACCATCTGTTGTTCCATCATTCGCTCCCTCCGCTCATTGCCAATGTGGAATGCCCGTGAGTGTTTTTATCCCGTCCCTTCCCCTTCAGTATGGAGCGATCAGCCCCCTCTGTTTGTGATCACTCTCACAAAAACGGGCCCTTGTCATGATTTCTCAACAAAGACAACGGGTTTTGTGATAATCATCACCTCCTATTTTCAGTGAAGGGGTTATGATCGATGTGAACACCCTAAAGAAAGAAGGGAAGGTCATTGAGACGAAAATCGAATACCTCCCCCAAAACCGTCGAACTGGATATTCGGGAGGATTTGCGCAATAAAAAAGAGCCCTTTGAAAAGATCATGAAGGCGGTCCGCTCTCTCGAAAGAGATGACACGTTCATCCTGCACGCCACGTTCAAACCGAAACCTCTGATCGGTCTGTTGCGTAGCAAAGGATTTAAGAGCGAGACAGAGCAGTTGGGACCGGATCACTGGGTGGTCACCTTCGTCCATAAAAAAAAGGCAGCCTCCTCGATGGAAGGGACCAGCTCCTCCCACCGACAGCCCGCTCCCTCTGACCGGGAATCATCCCGGGTCTGGGAACTGGACAACCGCGGTCTGGAACCGCCCCAACCGATGGTGCGGACACTGTCTACCCTGGAGCGGATGAAGGACAACGACACCCTCATCATCCACAATGACCGAGTACCGGTCTTTTTGTTGGAGGAACTGGACGGGCTCGGCTATGATTACCGCGTGGAAGAAGCGGAAGACGGTTCCGCCTGGGTGACTATTCGTAAAAAATAGGGGGGATTGGATGCAAATGCATGCGGGAATGCCGGGGACAACGGTGGATCGAGCCACTTTTCGTCTACCTTTCCTGTTTATCGTTACAGGAATGATCGGTTTTGTCACCTTTCACCTTTTCACCCTGGTGGGCCATCTCGGATGGATCGATGACGCACCGCGAAACCCAGTCGGTTGGTCCCATGTCCATCTCATCCTGCTCGGATGGGCCACCATGGTCGCCATGGGCGCCGTCTATCAATTGATTTCCGTCATCCTGCAGCGCGACGTTTACAGCCGAAAACTCGGCTTTATCCAATACGCCCTGTTCACCTTGGGTGTCGCCGGTCTGGTTGTCGGTTTTCGACAGTTTCAAACCGGCTGGATCGCCGCTTTTGCGCTTCTCACCTTTACAGGGATCCTGCTATTCACCTGCAATATCGGACAAACCCTGCGATTGGCCCGCAGTTGGAACCCCATCACTCTCAGTGTCGCCTCGGCTCTCATCTACCTCCTGCTGGCGGGGGGAACGGGACTTACGATGGGAATCGGCTTCGCCACCGGCTGGGATGCATCTTTTCGTCTGCAGCTTTTAACCGCCCACCTCTGGTTGGGAGCGGTCGGTTGGTTTGGGCTGCTGATTACCGGTTTCAGTTATAAATTGCTGTCCATGTTTCACCTCGCCCACCAGGTTCCCACCAGGAAACAGAAGGTGGTGTGGTTCCTGTGGAACCTCGGGGTGATCACAGGGGTCACCGCTTCCATTCTCGATGCTCCCCTCGGCCATTGGCTCGGTGGAGGATTGATCACATCGGCCTTGATCGCATACAGCCTGCACCTCAAGGAGATCCGGAAACACGCGATCAAAAAACACCCCGGCCCCGGCATTGCCTTCACCCAGTGGTCCGCCCATGGCGTCACGCTGATCGCGGTGCTGTTTCTCATCTCAGCTCCCTGGCTCTCCTTCGAGGATCCCCGCCTTCAGTTGATCCTCGGCTGGATTTATCTGTACGGCTGGGTCGGCATGACCATCCTCGGCTATCTCTCCAAAATCGTTCCTTTTCTGTGGTGGACGTACAAATACGGCGTTCACGCCGGTAAACCATCCACCCCCACCCTCGGCGATCTGATCAACCAGCGATGGATTGGGATCACCTTAAAAATGATCGGGATCGCACTGCTCTTGATGACGGCGGGAATCGCCATCCCATCGGAAATGTTCACCGTCCTTGCCGGTGCCGTTCTATCCCTCAGCTCCCTCGCCTATATAACATGGATCGCCCTCGTCTTTGTCCGCTAGGATTGCCGATCAAAAGGAGGTGATGGAACCATGTCCTTAACGGTAGAAGACGCCACTCAACTGCTGAAGCAAGTGATCGATCCGGAGCTGGGCGTCAACGTGGTCGACCTGGGCTTAATCTACGACTTACAAGTAGACGGTGGCTGCGTCTATGTCCGTATGACCTTAACCACCCCGGGCTGCCCGCTTCACGATACCATCGCCGAAGGCGTGCGACGCGCCCTCCAAGAACATCCCGACATCCAAGAAGTTGACGTGGAACTGGTTTGGAACCCGCCATGGAATCCGACGAGAATGTCCGAGGAAGCCAAACGCCAACTGTTCTTTTTCGGATAAATCCTGCGTTGAAAGTCGACACGTTTCCCGTCACGGGAAACTTTTTTATTTATCCCCCGATCGGAGAAGGAGGTTCGCTCAGATCTCCCGCATCCAGACAGGAGATGAGTGGCGGGTCCTTGGTCTCCTTTATCCACGATGCGCCTCCCGGAACCGGTGTTCCAATGCATATCCACCGGGATGATGACGAGTGCCTCTATGTCATCGACGGGGAGCTGATCGCACAGTTGGGAGACGAGAAGCTGGAAGCCCGTCAAGGAGATATCGTGTACATGCCCAAGAGCATCTCCCACGGTTTTCGAATCACCGGTGAGTCGATGCCCAAAGTCCTATCACCGACGAGCGACTCCGAAAAGATGTTCGACGGACTCTCCAGACTACAGCCGAAAGAGACCGAGAAGACTCGAGAGGTGTGCGCCGCTAACAATGTAACATTCCTCTCCCCTCCTTCTGCCGTGAAAATGATATGATCCTTATCCCTTGTCAAACAAGCTAAACCCGTCTTTTATAAGTGAAGAGCCGCCCATGTTATCGGCGGCTTTTATAAAGAGATGGCTTTGATCGCCCTGCGCAGACAACCAAACGGAGATTGGAAAGTAGTGGACGCCCAAAATCAAAGCGACCGAAGCTTTCTTGAACAAACAGAGGGGTCGGGGATTAAACGCTAAACCTTCCCAACTCCGATGAGTGACCTTCCCCTGATACCTGAAATTCCCTCTATAAATAAGCCTTACGCCGGAGCGTAAGGCTTTGTCCTCGGGAACTATTCTTTTGTCGGCTTGCGAAGATGAAAGAGGGAGCGGACTACGAACCAAACGAGGGGGAGCACACCGACCAGAATGAAAATGGTATCGGGCAGCGCTCTCCACCACAGCAGTGTTTCAACCAACGGCTGTTCATAGAAGGAGGGGTCCCGGGCCACCCAAAACCCTTGAGTGTAGGATTCCTGCAACTGAATCATACCCACAGGCAACAAAGTCACCAAAATCATACCAGCCAATCCGATATTGAGTCCCCACATGGAGATCTTCAGCAAGCGGTCGTTCCATTTTTCCGGCTTGACCAGATTCCGCATGGTGTAAAGAAGCACCGCAATCGCGAACATCCCGTACACGCCCATCAGCGATCCGTGACCGTGGGCCGGTGTGAGGAAGGAGCCGTGTTGAAAATAGGAGACCGCCGGGAGGTTGATCAGGAACCCGAGCACGCCGGCGCCGATCAGGTTCCAGATCGCGGTCGAGATCAGAAACCAGAAGGAAGCCCGGTAAGGAAAGTGAACGCCGCCGTGTTTAAGCACCCGGTATTGTCCGTAAGCTTCCAAGATCAACAGGGTGAGCGGAACCACTTCCAGGGCGGAAAAAACTGCACCCAGTCCGATCCATGCCTCGGGAGCACCGATCCAGTAGTAGTGATGGCCGGTGCCGATCACTCCGGAGCCCAACAGTAGAATCAGTTGAAAATACAGGGCGCGCACGGTGGATTTTTTGGTCACCAGGCCCATGTGGACCATCAAAAACCCGATCACTACCACCGCGAAGACCTCGAAAATGCCTTCCACCCACAGGTGGATGATCCACCACCGCCAGTAGTCTGCGTAGGTGATGTTGCTGGATGGGTTGAAGAAAAAGGCGAAGATGTAGAATACCGGAACCGCGATGGCCGCGTAGAAGAGCAGGTGAGTAAGCCCTCCCTTATCCGTCTCTGTGCGGAGTGCCCCGCGCAAGCCGCGCCAGACGATCAACAGCCAGATGAACATGCCGACGGCGAGGATCACCTGCCATATCCGGCCCAGTTCGAGGTATTCCCAACCCTGGTGGCCGAACAGGAACCAGGCGTTGCCCAAGTAGCCGTTGACACCCAACCACTGACCGATCAGGCTGCCGAACACCAGGATCACCAACGCCCAGAAGAGGAAATCAACCCATTTCCCTTGACCCTTCGGTTCCTGTCCTCCGACCAGCGGGGCGAGATAAATCCCCATACCCAGCCAGGCGGTGGCAATCCAGAAGATGGCCAGCTGGAGGTGATAGCCTTTGGTGATATTGAAAGGGAGAATGTCGGCGATAAAACTCAGCCCGAAAAAGCTGTCCGGTTCCAGGTAGTAGTGGGCGAGCAGACCACCGAGCATCGATTGGATCAGAAACAGAAGGGCAACGACCGCGAAGTATTTCCCCGATTTCAACTGACTGGGTGTCACCCGGAGATTTTTCAGATCGAACTGGGGAAACGTCTTCGCTGTATACGCTTCCTCCATATCCAGCTTGTACCGCCAGTACACGTACACGATCAATCCGATGAACCCGATCAGCAGCGCCACACTGGCGGCGCTCCACCAGACGGATGAATAGGACATCTCATTGCCAGCTTCCGAATCGTAGGGCCAATTATTGGTGTAGGTGTAGCTTTCACCGGGACGGTCCGTGCTGGAAAGCCAGCTGGTCCAGAAAAAGAAGTCACCGATTTGCGTCAGTTGATCTCCTTCCCCCACCCAGGCTCGATCCTGCTCCGGCATGTGTTCTTCCTGTATCAATCCGGGTTGAATTCCGCGTCCATCCCCATCGGTGAAGACCTTTGCGTAGTGGTCCCTCACCGCGTTCAAGGCATGGACTTCCGCCTCGCTCAAGGTAAGCGTATCCGTTTCCGGGTCATATCGATTTTTCTTCAATTCCTTCTTGACTTTGTCCTCGATGACGACCTGCTGTTCAGCACTCAGCTCCTCCCACGGCTTGTCGTAATCCCGCTCAGCAAAGAAGGACTGCATCGCTTCCACCTGAATATGCAGGGCTTCCGCCGTGAAGTCCGGACCCAGATAGGAACCGTGGCCCAAAACGGAGCCGTAATCCATCAGCCCGTATTTCTGATAGACTGCTTGCCCCCCTTGAATCTGCTCAGCGGTGGTCACGACATCTCCCGTCGGATCGACCACCTTGTCCGGACGGGGAGCCATGGATTGGTACACCCAATACCCACCGATCAACAACACCGTAAATCCTAAGACGATGGTTAAGATCAGCACCTGTTTCAAAAGTGACCGCCGAAATCGTTGCGGCCGGGGCTTCACTTCCGGTTTCACGCTGTACCCCTCCCTCTATTGATGGCATCGTTTTACACTTTCAGTATGGAGGGCTCAGCCTATTCGGTTTGTGATTCCCTACACAAACGGGGGAACTGTCAACGTTTTGTAAACCAAACCGACCAAAAAAGCCCTGAGGGCTCCCCTGGGGCTTTTAACCGATCATCTTGGATCCGTCCGCAGCTTTGCCGCGTATATTGGCCTTGATATAAAGCAAGCATTCGTTCACAAGCAAGCCCAACACGATCCAGGCGCCGCCGGTGAGAATCCAGCGGTGGATGAGGTGGAGGATGGATAGGTGCGCAAAAACTGTTTCGGATAGATCGAAATGGAGTGTAAACGCATAGAGCATCCCAAAGGTAAAGTTTCTAGACCACTGGGTGATCCGGTGAGTTCCGATCCCCACTGTGGGGCCATATTGCTTCAATCTCATGGCCACCCGGACCAGTTCGATTGTTTCTACGATCACAAACCAGACAAGGACCCAAAGCCAGATGAGCAGGGTCCAGTCTGGTGACACCGCTCCCGAAGTAGCAGCGGCCAAACCGGTAATCGACATCGCCCCATGGATGATGCAGTTGGTGTTTTCCCAATCGTCGGCAACGGTCCATTCCCGCAACCGGCGATAACGATTGACGACGAGCAGCCATCCGACGACATACAGGATGACACCGAAGAGGATCATAGCCTGACTCCAACGCATGAGAATAGGATGATCGATGATAGTGTTGTAGAGTACCACCAGGGATTGTGTACTGACCGTGGACAGCAATAGGACCCCGTGGGACTTGTTCCGCAAGGCGGGTGTGGTGATGATCCTTCTAAAATTGGCCCAACACTGCTTGATAAAGAGGATCCATAAGCACAGATTCACGAGGGCCATCAAAAAGACGATCCATCTCGACTCAGGCATTCGCTCGTATAAAGCAACACCCAGTACCGACGTGCCTGCAATCCACGTTCCCAAACCGAAACTCTGAATAGGGTGCTCCAAATGGCGTCGGTAAAACATTCCCTGTCTGTACGATCGAACAAAGGAGGCCGTGATCAATATCCACACCAGCAATAAAAATACGGTCAGATCTTTACCCAGTCCCTGATCGAGGACGGGGAAATGGTGAATCGCCCCGTTGATGAATATACCAATTGCCATCACCGTCGCACCGGAAGCGGTGACAGCTTCTTTCTTTTTAAAAATCCATCGTTGACTGATGATGACCAAGCTGGCCAATACAAACAGCCGCAACCATTCGTAGGGACTACCGGCGATCCACAGGACCGCCCACACCCCAAACAGCACCACCACCTGTAAGACTGACCAATAAAACGCATGCGTTTGATTCATGACGATAGCCTCCACCCATTCCCTATCTTCTCCAAAATGCGGGACGAATCCATCATACTGGGATTCGCCCCTACTTCCGACACGACAATCTATACGACGGTCTTATCCGATTTCCGTTCGCAAGACGGGCGGCGCTGACGGTAGATCACATAGCGGCGGCGCAAATAAGTGAGTGGAAAACTGAAAACGTGAACCAGGCGCGTAAACGGCCAAACCGCGAACAAGCTGAGAGCAGCTAGGATGTGAATCTTAAAGGCAACCGGAACCGCTGTCATCAAAGAAGCGTCGGGTTGAAAGGTGAGGATTCCCCGTATCCACGGATTGATCGTCGTCCGATAATCAAACCCCGTTTGGCCAACCGCGTTGGTGCCGGTGGCAGTGAGACCGGTAAACAAGACGATCAATATAAGGACGATCGCCACTCGATCTCCAACACTGCTGGTCGCACGCACCCGTTTCACCCGGAACCGACGCACCATCAGGATGAAAGCGCCGATGAGCGTGGACAGGCCGGCGATTCCCCCAGCGGACAATGCCATCATGTGGTACGCCTCATCGGAGATCCCAAGACCCTGATAGACCGAGATCGGTACCAGTAACCCTGCCACATGGCCGACAATGACAAAGATGATCCCCCAATGAAATAGGAGGCTCCCCCATCTCAATGTTCGCTTCTCCAGAAATTCGCTCGACTTGGAGGTCCAACTGAAGGGGTAGTGGTTCAATCGATAAAAGTGCCCTGTGATAAAGATGGTGATCACAATATAAGGATAGATGATCCAGAGAAATTGATTCCACCCGTTCATGGGGCTTCCTCCTCTGCAATCGATTGGATGCCCTGCTGATCGAGGATGAACAAAAGCGCGTCAAAGATAGCGACATATGGGCTGTCCATCTTCGTCAGATGTTCCTGGATATCCTGTATCGCTGGACGATATTCACGGAGAAGGGCCATACCGGAATCGAGCCGCGCCACAGAGGCAAATTCCAGCATGAGCGGCAAATAATCGGGCAGCTCACCTTCCACCATTTGAAAGCCATTCTGGGCATACACCTGCTTTAAGGCGAGCAGTGCGGAGCCGCGTTCGCGCTGCTCGCCGTGCCGGGCATAGGTGAGATACAGATGGGTTTTTTTTCCGAAATCGAAGGTTTGCACGTAACGGATCTGCATCGCTTCGATCCCCTCCTCGTCCACAAACTCCGCGAATCGAAGGATATAGGGAGCAATGGGATCCTCGAACGGATCGATCGCTCGCCGCAGATCGCCCACCATCTTCTTCCACCCCTCCTCAGGATATTGCAATAAAAAGGAGATGAGTCGAAGTCGATTTTGTAATGTCTCCATAAGGAATCACCCTCCTCCAGATCGCGATCGACTGAAATGCGTCGTATCCATCGATCGTCAACCAAAAACCCCGCAGGAACCCGGTCCACCAGCAAAATCGAGTCCACAAGCTCCTTGCTCCAGCATCAGGTCTGAACATTCCTCCTTATGAGCGGCAGGAATGACGAACCGGTCTTCGTATTTGGCGATAGCTAGCAACCGATACATGGCCTCCACCCGATCAGCATCCATCCCCACTTTCTCGAGCCATTCCGGCTCCATCTGCCCCCCGACATGGACCGTACGCATGTAAGAACGCATCGCCGCCATTTTTTTCAATACGCGACGGATCACCTTCGTATCGCCTGCAGCAAGCAAGTTGGCCAAATACTGAATCGGAATCCGCATCTCATCGATAGCGGGAAAAACGTCCTCCGGGTGAGCCGAGCTACCCTTCCCTTCAAACCGATTGATAATCGGGCTGAGGGGCGGTACATACCAGACCATGGGCAATGTGCGGTATTCGGGATGCAGCGGTAGGGCGATCTTCCAATCGACGGCCATCTTATAAACAGGCGAGCGTCGGGCCGCTTCCAACCAATCCTCCGGAATTCCATCGTGACGGGCCTGCGCGATCACTTCGGGATCATGGGGATCGAGGAAGATCGAGAGTTGGGATTCATATAGGTCTTGTTCATCGGCGACGGAGGCGGCCGCTTCCACGGCATCAGCATCGTACAAGAGGATGCCGAGATAACGGATCCGCCCCACGCACGTCTCCGAACAGATTGTCGGCATCCCGGCTTCAATCCGCGGGAAGCAGAGGGTGCACTTCTCCGCTTTGTGGGTTTTCCAATTGAAGTACACCTTTTTATAGGGACAACTGGAGACGCAGAAACGCCATGCCCGACACGCCTCTTGGTCGACCAGCACAATGCCATCCTCATCGCGTTTGTACATGGCCCCGGAGGGACAGGCGGATACACAGGATGGATTGAGGCAGTGCTCGCAGATTCGCGGTAAATACATCATGAACACGTCCTCAAATTCCATGCGAATCGACTCTTCGATGTCCTCCATATTTACATCCTGCGTCCCCGTCTCGTGTGCGCCTGCAAGGTCATCTTCCCAATTGGGTCCCCACTCGATATCCATGTACTCGCCGGTGACGGTGGATTTGGAGCGGGCCACCGGCTGGTGTTTCTTCTCCGGGCTGTCGGTCAGTTTTTCGTAGTCGTAGGTCCAGGGTTCATAATAATCATCCATCGTCGGTTGATCGGGGTTGTGAAAGATGTTGGCCAACCGGCTGGCTCGACCTCCCGAGCGAAGCTCCAATTGTCCGTCTTTAAGGACCCAGCCCCCCCGATAAGTTTCCTGATCCTCCCATTGTTTCGGATACCCGATCCCCGGCTTGGTCTCGACGTTATTCCAATACATGTACTCGGTGCCGGAACGGTTGGTCCAGGTGTTTTTACAGGTGACACTGCAGGTGTGACAGCCGATGCATTTGTCCAGATTCATGACCATCCCGATTTGCGCTTTAATCTTCAAGCCAGTCCACCTCCTGCAATTTGCGAATCACCACGTTCAGGTCCCGTTGGTTCCCAGTGGGGCCGTAATAGTTAAAACCGTAGGAGAGCTGCGCACAGCCGCCGATCATATGGGTCGGTTTGACATGGATGCGCGTCGGGCTGTTGTGGGTGCCGCCGCGTGTTTGGGTCAGTTTGGTCCCTGGGACATTGATCGTCCGATCCTGGGCGTGGTACATAAAAGCTACTCCCCGGGGAAGCCGATGGGAGACGACAGCCCGTGCCACAACCACCCCATTCCGATTGAAACACTCGATCCAGTCATTGTCCTCAATATCGGCTTCTGCCGCATCATCCTTGTTCATCCAGACCGTGGGACCCCCGCGGAACAATGTGAGCATCATCTGGTTGTCAAAGTACATGCTGTGAATCGACCATTTGTTGTGGGGGGTCAAATAGTTCAACGTCACTTCCTTGCCCTCCCTGTCGGGACGGTCGCTCTCGGGATGAAACGGTGCATGGTGAAGCATCGGCTTGTAAGTAGCCAGTCCTTCCCCGAATTCCCGCATTATCTCGTGGTCGACATAGAAGTGCTGTCGCCCGGTGAGCGTTCGCCACGGAATGCTTCGTTCCACGTTCGTCGTAAAGGGAGAGTAACGTCGGCCGCCCTTTTCCGAACCGCTGAAGGTCGGTGAAGTGATCACGGTTTGGGGTTGGGCAGTGATCTGATCGAAGGTAAACCGATCCTCCGCTCGGTCTTCGGCAAGGTCCTTCAGTTTTAGTTGTGTTTTTTCCTCCAACGCCTCCCACGCCCGCAGGGCCAGCTTCCCGTTGGTCGTCGATGAGAGGGTAAGAATCGCTTCCGCGACGCGGCGGTCGGTGCTGATGTCGGGACAGCCCTGTGCGACCCCATCCTGATCGATGGTCCCGTTTACGCGTTTCAATAGATCATACATATCCTCCGCCGACCAGGAAATCCCTTTCGCTCCCATGGGTTTCTCCCGAACCCGCGGCCCTAAGGCGATCATTTTTTCGTATATCTGGCGGTAATCCCGTTCAACCACCTGGATGCGCGGCATGGTCTCGCCAGGGATGGGATCCACTTCCCCCTGATGCCAATCCCGAATCGCGCCGAAGGGCTGGGCCAATTCATCGGGGGAGTCGTGTTGAAGCGGGATCGCCACCACATCGTGGACCGGCCCATCAAACTGCGACCGCGCCATGTCAGAAAAGACCTTGGCCAACTCCTTAAAAACGTCCCAATCCGACTTCGCTTCCCACGGCGTCGCGATCGCCGGGTTAAATGGATGGACGAAGGGGTGCATGTCGGTACTGCTCAAATCGCTCTTTTCATACCAGGTGGCCGCGGGCAGGATGATATCGGAATACAGCGATGTGCCGGACATGCGGAAGTCCACATTGACGAGCAAGTCCAGTTTGCCTTCGGCGGCTTCATCCCTCCAGGTTACTTCCTCGGGGCGTAGACTGGCGGAATCATCGTTCATCAACCCGTGGGAGGTGCCGAGGAGATGCTTGAGGAAATATTCGTGTCCTTTGCCGGAACTGGAGATGAGATTGGCCCGCCACACGAACAGGACTCGGGGGAAGTTGTCCGGTCGATCGGGATCTTCGATGGCGAACTGCAAATCGCCCTGCTTCAACTGGTCCGCCACAAACCGACCGACTTCCTCCGATGTGTCCGCCCCCTGTTTTCTCGCTTCCTCAAAGAGAGTTAACGGGTTGCGATCAAACTGCGGATAGGACGGCAACCAACCGAGCCGTGCCGCCAGCACGTTGTAATCGGCATAGTGACGGTAGCGTGCCTTGGACCGCAGGGGCGAGACCAACTCGTCCACCGGCGTTTCCTCATAGCGCCACTGATCGGTCGCGAAATAGAAAAAGGAGGTTCCATTCTGCAGACGCGGCGGTATTGTCCAATCACGGGCGAAGGCGATCGTTTGCCAGCCTTCTGCCGGACGCAATTTCTCCTGGCCGACATAGTGAGCCCAACCTCCTCCGTTCACACCCTGTGCGCCGACCATCAGCACCAGGTTGAGGATAGCGCGATAGATCGTGTCCGCATGATACCAGTGGTTAATCCCCGCTCCCATGATCACCATCGAACGTCCCTCGGTATCCACGGCGTTTTGCGCAAATTCCCGGGCGATCTGTATCACCAACTCCCGCTTGATCCCCGTTATCGGCTCCTGCCAGGCCGGAGTGAAAGGAGCCACCTCATCGTAGTCGTCAGGCAGTCCGTCGCCCAATCCTCGATCGATGCCGTAATGGGCCAGGATCAGATCATACACACTGGTAACCCGGATCGGGCGGCCGTCCTCCCCTTCAATCCACTTGACCGGGACCGCCCGTTCCATCACGCGCCGTCCCTTTTCATCGAAATAGGGCAACTGAACCGTCACCACTTCATCTTCTGCGCCGAGCAGACTGAGTCGGGGGTTGATCGACTGACCCGTCTCATCATCCTGCATTTTTAAATTCCATGTCCCTTCATCGCTCCAGCGGGAGCCGATGGTCCCCTGAGGAATCGCATATCCCTCCCGGTTCTCGTCGTAGACCACCGGCTTCCATTCCGCACGATCGACCGATTGGTTCAGATCGGACGCTAGCAAAAAACGATCCGCCGTATAGCCCCCCTCCTCTGATCGCAAGGTGACCAAGAAGGGAAAATCGGTAAAGCGCTTCGCATATCGAGTGAAGTATTCCGTTTCCCGGTTCACGTAGAACTCTTTGAGGATGACATGCCCCATCGCCATCGCCAACGCCCCATCGGTCCCCGCTTTGACTGACATCCAATCGTCAGCGAACTTCACATATTCCGCATAGTCGGGGCTGATCGATACCACTTTCGTACCGCGATAGCGGGCTTCCGCCATAAAGTGGGCATCCGGCGTTCGAGTGAGCGGCAGGTTGGATCCCCAGACCAACATATAGGTAGAGTTAAACCAATCGCTGCTCTCAGGGACATCGGTCTGATCGCCCCAAATTTGAGGAGATGCGGGAGGCAAATCGGCGTACCAATCATAAAAACTTAGCAGGGGTGAGCCGATCAGGGATAAAAAGCGAGCGCCCGAGGCATAACTGATCATCGACATGGCAGGAATGGGGGAAAACCCGAGAATGCGATCAGGGCCATAGGTTTTCATCGTATGGATCGTGGCCGCTGATATGATCGCGAGCACTTCACCCCACGAAGCACGCACCAATCCGCCTTTCCCCCGTGCGGCTTTATACCGTTTCACCTTGTCCGGATCGTTCACGATCCGGTCCCAGGCGGCCACCGGATCGTCGGTCTCTCTCAGGGCCTCCCGCCACATATCCCTCAACACACCGCGTATATAGGGATACTTCACTCGCAGAGGGCTGTAGATATACCAGGAGAAGCTAGCACCCCGCGGACACCCGCGCGGCTCAAACTCCGGCATATCCGATCCGGTCGAGGGGTAATCGGTGTGCTGGTTCTCCCACGTCACAATGCCGTCTTTGACAAAGATGTTCCAACTACACGATCCGGTACAGTTAACACCATGGGTGGAACGGACCACTTTGTCGTGCTGCCAACGCCTGCGATAAACCTCCTCCCATTCTCGACCCTGGGGGGACACTTCACTCCAGGATTCGGAACGTTTTTTTCCCGGGGTAAAATATTTCAATTGGTTCAGGAAAGGAATGTTTTTTTTCATGATCCAACCTTCTTTCTCATAGGTCTCGATACATTTTTCATGGCACACGATCTCAGGGACGTCGGACAACGGTCATTATCTCCCATCAAAACCACCACCTCGTTCCTTTCACCTTCAGTATGAGTGGTCCACCCCTTCCCTTTTTGTGATCATCCTCACATGTTTCAAATCCTTCACCATTTCGAAACACCTATAAAAAAGGAGAAGGGGGTCCCTTCTCCATCTCAATCGGCTGCAGCCGTAGCATGAACATCCCGCCCTGATGGGGAGCTGAACGGTATGGACAAAATCACCACCGTATCCCTTCAGCCCGAGGCATCGTGATGGTTATTCAGCATCAGTCGGCGACCACAACAAAATAACTGATACCGGTATGTGGATAAAAAATGATCGTTCCCTTTGATGGTCATTCCTCAATGGATCACCATCGCGATCACATCGATTCGTTTATCCACTTCCTCTTTTCCTACCGCTTGCGCGCCGTAAATTTCACCGGTGAAGGGATGGAACACGCTTCAGCGTGATCGGATTCGCCTGTGGATCATAACCGGCACGGGTATATACCCAACGCATAGAGCCCGGGATTTTGTTCTCTCCATAATTAACTGAAGAAAGATGGAAACATGAGAGGTTTGATTAAGAGGGTTAAGCGTTGGTGCGATGCTATTCGCCTTGACGGTAGGTGGCTTCACAGCCCAGTCCGTATCTGCCAAAAGCGCTGTGGTGGATACCGGTTTGAAAGCTGTGGCCGAGGATCAAGCGGACAGAGCTTCTTTGCAAGCCAGAAGTGAACTGGCCGCCACCACCGAAGAAGAAAAGGAAAATGTTGCAGCCGATCTTGGAGCGGCGGCAACTCCTTTGGATGATGGCGATGAAAATGGCTTTTCACCCAATTTAGACGTTGTCCTCGATGAGCTCCTCGGCGGAGACGATGATAACAACGATGATGATGGACTGCTCGGAGGTCTGCTCTAAATCGGCAACCACAAAGAGGGGCCGCCCCAATCCATGGGCGGCCCCTTTTGACTGCAAGGCCGTTAACGATTGGTCAATTTTTTCCCCTGCATCCTGCGGTACACGATGTAATTGCGGTTTAAATATTCCAGGGGCAAACTCCACATATGGACGAGCCGGGTAAAGGGCCAAATCCCGAACAGGAACAGAGCGGAGAAGATGTGAATCTGAAAACCGATCGGCGCACTGGTCACCAGCTCTACATCAGGGGTGAAGGTTAAGATCCCACGAAACCAAGGGCCGATCGTCTCCCGGTAATCGAAGGCGCCTCCGGAGGCCGTATACCCCACGGTGTTGGTAAAGCCGGTGATGATCACCACCGATAACAGGATCAACACGAGAAAATCCCGTTTTTGGCTGTTGATGCGGATACGGCTCACCGTGGAGCGTCGGTACAACAAGAGAAGGGCGCCGACCGCGGTGGCTACACCAGCCGCCCCACCAAACCAAACCGCGCCGAAATGGTACATCTCCTCGGTGATCCCGACCGCTTCATAAAAACCTTTGGGGACCAGAATGCCCGCCACATGACCGAAAAAGACGAAGATGATCCCCCAGTGAAACAGAAGGCTCCCCCATCGCAATCGACTCATCTCCAAAAACTCACTGGACTTGGCCGACCACCCGAAGGTATCCGTGTTGTAGCGGTAAATATGGCCGACCACAAACAACGTGAGCATGAGATAGGGGTAGATCAACCAGAAGAACTGATCATAGGTACTCATGGGATTTCCTCCGTTCCGTGTCACCTCAAGAGACCACTTGATTTTCCTCGAGAAAGGAGTCGATGGCGCGAAGGCATCCGCGCACCACCCACTGATAGGGGCTATCGATCTCCTCCAGCCCCTCCAAAAGCTGATCGATTCCCTTCTTGTGGATCATCAGTACTTTTCGGCTGTACGGCGAATCCGCAATCGCAGCAAACTCCAGCACCAATGGGAGATAGTCAGGTAGTTCATCGCTCAACAAAGGGAAGCCCGCCTCTCGGAATTCCTTTTTCAATTTGAGGAAAGCTTCCCCCCGTTCCCGTTGATCGCCGAACAACGGGTAGGTGAGATACAAGGTCGTTTTATCACTGAAGTCAAAGGTTTGCACATAGCTCTCACACAGGGTGTCCAGTTCGACCTGATCCAAAAAGCGGAGATAACACTCCCGCACCCCCCGATGCTTCAAGGAGGCGACCTCCTCGCGTAACGCCTCGTTCTCCACCCACTCCCGATCCGGGTACTGTAAAAAGATCGAAGCCAGCTTAAAGATCGTTTGATGTTCGTCCACCGATATCCCCCCAATACGCTTCTCCAAACTGATAGGAATCGGTCATATTCGGATTGACCGCACAATCGGAACAGCCTTCCATAAAATCGTATCCAGCCGTGCCTTGACCGAGAAACATATTGTCCGCATGTTCCCGGTGAGAAGAGGGAATCACATAGCGATCGGAGTACTTGGCGATCGCCGCCAGTTCATACATCTCCCGCAGGGTCTCCTCGGTCATATCGATCTGTTTCAACAGATTCTGATCCGGCTGGCGGCCCAATTGAACCGAACGCATGTAACTACGCATCACCACCATCTTTTTCAGAACCGACCGGATCACCTCGGTATCCCCGGCGGTGAATAGGTTGGCCAGGTATTGGATGGGAATGCGCATATCATCGATGGCAGGAAAAATCATCTGGGGATGGATCCCATCGACCCCGTTGCCAAAGGAGTCCATAATCGGGCTGAGCGGAGGCACGTACCAAACCATCGGCATCGTCCGATACTCGGGATGGAGGGGTAACGCGATTTTTTGCTCCACCGCCAATTTATAGATAGGAGAACGCTGGGCTGCCTCGATCCAATCGTCGGCGTAACCAGCTTTACGAGCCTCCTCCACCACTTTGGGATCGTGGGGGTCGAGAAACAAATCCAGATGAGCCTGATACAGATCCTTTTCATCGGTGACTGAAGCCGCCTCTTCCACCTTATCCAGATCGTAGAAGACGATCCCGATGTAGCGAAGCCGACCGACGCAGGTTTCCGAGCAGATAGTCGGTTGCCCCACCTCGATCCTCGGAAAGCAGAACGTGCATTTTTCCGCTTTATGCGTTCTCCAATTGAAGTACACTTTTTTGTATGGGCAGCCGGTCATACAGAAACGCCAGCTCCGACAAGCGTCCTGATCGACGAGGACGATGCCGTCTTCATCCCGTTTATAGATCGCCCCCGAGGGACAGGAAGCAACGCAAGGAGGATTGATGCAATGCTCGCAGATACGGGGCAGGTACATCATAAACGTCTGCTCAAACTGGAATTTCACTTCTTCCTCCAATCCCCGCATATTGGGATCACGCCAACCCGTTTCATGGACACCGGCTAAATCGTCCTCCCAGTTAGGCCCCCACTCGATCTCCATATAGTCGCCGGTCAACTGGGATTTGGGGCGGGCGACGGGCTGGTGCTGTTTTTCCGGACTCTCGATCAGCGTCTCATAATCGTAGGTCCACGGTTCATAGTAGTCATCGATCGGCGTCACATCGGGATTGTAGAAGATGTTTAAAAGCTTATTGGTCCGTTTGCCGGCCCGCAGTTCCAACTCCCCGTCCTTCAACACCCAGCCGCCTTTGCGCTCGTCCTGGTTTTCCCACTCCTTGGGGTAACCGATCCCCGGTTTGGTCTCCACATTGTTCCACCACATGTACTCCGCTCCAGGGCGGTTGGTCCAAGTGTTATTACAGGTGACGCTGCAGGTGTGGCAGCCGATACACTTGTCCAGGTTCATCACCATGCCGAACTGCGCTTTAATGTTCAAGCCAGTCCACCTCCTGCTCGCTCAGTCTGCGGATCATCACCTGCTCGTCCCGTTGGTTCCCCGTCGGTCCGTAATAATTGAACCCATAACTCAACTGGGCATAGCCGCCGATCATCTGCGTCGGTTTGACGTGAATTCGGGTCGGGCTGTTAAAGGTTCCCCCGCGTTGCTTGCTGATGGTCGATCCGGGAACATAGATGTAGCGGTCCTGGACGTGATACATGAACACGACCCCCCGAGGCAGCCGGTGGCTGACGACCGCCCGAGCGACGACCACCCCGTTGCGGTTGTACATCTCCAACCAGTCGTTATCCGCGATCCCTACCTCCGCCGCATCCTCGTTGTTCAACCAGACGTGGGGCCCTCCCCGGAACAGGGTCAACATCGGCAGGGTATCCCAGTAGGTGCTGTGATACGACCATTTGTAGTGCGGCGTCAAATAACGGAGTGCGATCTCCTTCCTCTTTACATCGGGGCGACGATCCCCCTTATAGAAAGCTGCTTTGCGCAATGGCGCCCGGAAGGTGGGCAACTCCTCCCCGAACTCCAACATCAATTCATGGTCCAGGTAGAACTGTTGCCGACCGGTCAGCGTCCGCCAGGGGATGAGACGCTCCACATTGGTGGTGAAGGGGGAGTAACGACGATTTCCCGTCTCTGTCCCGCTGTAGACGGGAGTGGACAGCACCTGTCTCGGTTGGGAGGTGATCTCCTGAAAGGTGATGTGCTCCTCCGACCGCTCTTCCACCAGGTCCTTCAGCTTCTGTCCCGTCTTTCGCTCCGCTTCCTCCCACGCTTTCATCGCCAAAGAACCGTTGGTGCTACTGGACAGGGACAGGATCGCCTCCGCCGCATTGCGATCGGTGTACAGGCTGGGGCAATCTCGGTACTCTTCGGTCTCCGACGCTCTTCCGATCAACTCCTTCAAACGATCGTACTCTTCCTTCGCGTTCCACCCTAAACCTTTCGCTCCGATCTGCTCCTTGACCATCGGTCCCAGGGCGATAAATTTGTCATACACCTTGCGGTAATCCCGCTCCACGACGTGCAGACGGGGAAAGTTGACGCCCGGCACCGGTTCGCTGCCGTCCTTTTCCCAATCTTGAACCCGTCCGTAGGGTTGGGCGATCTCGTCCCGCGAATCGTGCAACAGAGGGGACGCCACCACATCTTTCACCATCTCCGGAAAATGCTTTTCCGCCAACTTGGAAAAAGTGTGCGCTAGTTTTTTGAAGAAATCCCAGTCGGACCGGGATTCCCACGGCGGCGCGATCGCCGGGTTAAAGGGATGGACGAAGGGATGCATGTCAGTGCTGCTCAGGTCGTATTTTTCATACCAGGTCGCTGCCGGCAGCACCAGATCGGAATAGAGACCGGTGCCATTCATGCGAAAATCCACATGGATCATCAGATCCAGCTTGCCTTCCGGTGCCTCCCCACCCCAATCGATCTCCTGTGTGGTGAGATCGGAACTAGGATCATCCATGTTGGCGTGATGGGTCCCCAACAGGTGCTTGAGAAAGTATTCATGACCCTTGGCGGAGCTGCCGATCAGGTTGGCCCGCCATACAAACATCACCCGCGGAAAATTTTTTGAGTGGGACGGGTTTTTCACCGCAAACTGAAGTTCCTTATTTTTAATCCGGTCAACCACATACTGAATGGCTTCATCATCGTTCTTTGCACCGGATTTCTTATAAAAGTGAATCGGATTCTCCGTAAATTGCGGGTAAGACGGAAGCCATCCGAGACGAGTGGCCAGGTAGTTGTAATCCCCCCCATGCTGATACCTCGGCTGCTCCATCAAGGGCGACACCTGATCACCCATCCCTTGGTCTTCGTAACGCCACTGCTCCGTCGCAAAATAGAAAAACGAGGTTCCGTTCATCAGCCGAGGCGGTCCACCCCAGTCCCGAGCCATCGCGATGGTTTGCCAGCCTTCCAGCGGCCGAACCTTCTCCTGACCGACGTAATGGGCCCATCCTCCTCCGTTCACCCCTTGCGATCCTGTCAGCAGCACCAGGTTGAGGATCGTTCGGTAGATCGCGTCGGAATGGTACCAGTGATTGATACCGGAGCCCATCACGATCATGGATCGTCCCTCGGAGTCGACGGCGTTCTGTGCAAACTCCCGGGCGATTTGCGCCGCCGTTTCGCGATCGATGCCCGTCAGCTTCTCCTGCCAGGCCGGGGTATACGGTTTCGGATCATCATAATCGGCGGGATCATCACCGGGCAGTCCCCGGGAAACCCCTGTTTTAGCGAGCAAAAGATCAAATACCGTGGTGATGTACTGGGTTTTTCCGTTTCGCTGAATGGCTTTGACCGGTACCCCTCGATACAATACGGTTTTACCCTCCGGTTCAAAATGAGGGATCTTCAACGTAACGACCTCATCCTCTCGACCCAACAAGGTGAGCGCAGGATCGATTTCCCCCTCGCCGCTCGCGTCATCCAAGTGCAGATTCCAGTTTCCATCCTGTTCCCAGCGGTGACCGATCGTCCCGTTGGGTACTTTCATGCGATCCGTCCTTTGATCCCACATCACCGTTTTCCACTCCGAATGCTGCGAAGACATCCCTAAATCGCTCGCCCGCAGGAAGCGATCCGCGACGAAGAAGTCATTTCCCTCTCCCTTCAACAGAATCAGAAAGGGAAGGTCGGTAAACTTCTTCACGTAATCCGTAAAGTAATCGGTCGGCTGATCCACATAAAATTCCTTTAAGATAACGTGGGTCATCGCCATCGCTAGGGCACCGTCCATCCCCGGCTGAACCGCCAACCATTGATCGGCAAACTTGACAAAGTCCGCGTAGTCGGGGCTGACGGTCACCACTTTGGTGCCTCGGTAGCGGGCTTCCACATAGAAGTGGGCATCGGGCGTCCGCGTCTGGGGCAGATTGGAGCCCCACACCAGCAGGTAACCGGAGTTAAACCAGTCCGAACTCTCCGGCACATCTGTCTGTTCCCCCCATATTTGCGGGGATGCCGGAGGAAGGTCGGCATACCAGTCATAGAAACTCAACATCGATCCACCGACCAGATTGAGAAACCGAGCCCCGCCGGCATAGCTGACCATAGACATCGCGGGAATCGGCGAAAATCCGAAAATGCGATCAGGCCCGTACTGCTGAATCGTATGGATCATCGAGGCGGCAATCAGCTGATTGATCTCCTCCCAATCGGCACGCACAAAGCCCCCCTTTCCCCGGGCGGACTTATACCGTTTGCTGTTTTCCGGATCCTCGACGATCGATTTCCAGGCCGCGACCGGTTCGCCCGTCCTCTTCAGAGCATCCCTCCACATCCGGAGTAACGCTCCCCTCACATAGGGATAACGGATGCGGAGCGGACTGTATGTATACCAGGAAAACGATGCTCCCCTCGGACAGCCCCGCGGCTCGTATTCGGGCAGGCCCGGACCTGTAGATGGATAATCCGTCTGCTGGGACTCCCAGGCGATAATGCCGTCTTTCACATGCACCTTCCAACTGCAGGATCCGGTACAATTGACTCCGTGGGTGGTGCGGACCACTTTATCGTGTTGCCAACGGCGCCGATACACCTTTTCCGACTCCCGCCCGTAGGGGGACACCTCGGAGTGGGGCGCATTTTTTTCCGATTGCCCGAAGTAACGGAGTTTTTTTAACAACGGAGCCACTTTCCTGTTCATGGACATCACCTTTCGGGTGTTATAACAAATCTCGTTCCTCTTGGCGGCTGTGGATGCGATTGATCAACAACAGCGCTTCAAAACGGGCAAAAACCTCATAATTAACTCCGCTCTGTTTCCACTTCACTTTGATCTCATCCAGCAACTGGCGCATGAGATCGTGATCCCGTTTCATCATATGGACGACGGGTGCCAGTTCCGGATTCCGCTCCACCTTTTTGGGGAACAACCCTTCCTCCTCCGCCTGGGCATGAGCGAGAATTCGCTTTTCCCAGTGCTCGATCAGCGCATCGGCCACTTCATGAACCTCTTCTGTTCGCCGTTCTCCATGCAACCTTCGCAATAAGTCAGTCAGACTTCGCGCCTCGCGAAAGGCACCGTTATGAATGGAACGATGGGAATGTTCCCGTTCCAAGGAAGGACCTGACATCGTAACACCCCTTTTTGTGAATAGCGTCTCCATAACAAAAAATGGTATACATACCTCGGAAAGGCACTACAACTCCATAAAAACCTTTTCATTCCGAATCCATTTTTAACATCATGGTACGAGGGCCATTTTTTAAAATGAATTTTACGGATCTTTAACCTGTTTACTTTAAAGGAGCGAGGACCCCATCATAGCAATCGAGTCTGTTCGTTCAATTTCCATAAAGAATGTGACCTAATACACACTAGGGGCCTTCAAAAATGGTAGAGTGAAGCATGGGAGGGGAAGAACGTAAGGGAGGATCATGCTGTTGAACCAGATTATGTTGTTCTTTCACGTATTAGGGGCGATCGGAATGGGGTTTTATCTCCTGTTGCCCTTTTTTCTGCGACGATCGGTCTTGGAGCAGCGACCGATCTTATATGTGATGTATTGGATGAATTTTATCACCCAATGGGTGCTCGTGCTTCAGCTGTTCAGCGGCGGGCACTTGTATTTCAACGGAAATTATTCTTCTCTATGGATCACTCTGGTGTTGATCACGTTCACCCTGATCGGCGCGTTTGGGGGCATGTTCGGTGCCTATCTTCGGAGATATCGTAAGTCCCCTCAAAAGTTCCCGTTTCATTCGTGGCTGCGGAAGGTCCGTGTGCACGCCATTCTCACTTCGATCTGCATGTTTCTGATCATTGTGTTGATGCTCTTTCCCTACCGGTTTTAATCCGAGTAAAAAACTCCTTTGCCTCCCGGTAGCCTATGCCAGGGAGACAAAGGAGTTTTCTTGTATGAGAGAGCTATACACGTTTACACCGGGCGATCCAACCGGTGAAGTTTTCGATAACGCGGGCTTTCTTCGATCAGCTGAGCATGGGAACCGCGCATGGCTACTCGCCCCTCTTCGAGCATGACCACCTCATCCATCTGCTCGACACCGACCAGGTGGTGCGTGACCCAAATGATCGTCTTCCCTTCGGTCTCCTGAAAGATGGTTCGCAACAAATCGCGCTCGGTCCGGGGATCGAGTCCGACGGTCGGTTCGTCTAACAGGATGACAGGCGTTCGTTGAAGCAGGATGCGTGCCAAGGCGATCCGCTGCCGCTCGCCTCCGGAGAAACGGGCACCCATCTCCAGCATCGGCGTATCGTAGCCGGAAGGCAGTGATTCGATCAACCGGTCCAACTTCACCTGCTTTGCCACTCGATGAATCGCTTCATTGGATGCATCCGGCTGTCCGAGGCGAATGTTGTTGGCCACGCTAGTATCGAACAAGTGAGGGCGTTGATTCAGTACGGAAATCACGCGGGATATGTCATCACTGAATCGATCCGCCTCCACTCCGTTGATGGTGACGCGGCCTCTCTCCGGAATGAGAAGGCCTTGTAACAGCTTCAACAGAGTGGACTTCCCCGCCCCGCTACGCCCGATGATGGCGACCTTCTTCCCTTGTGGAATATCGAGGAAAACCTGATCGACGCTCCATCGATCCGTATTTCCATACCGGTACGAGACCTCTTGCAGTCGAATCGCCGCCCGCTTTTCCGCACGTTCCAACACCGATTGCGACACCCTTCCTTGGGGAGGGGCGGAGGGTGCCTCGGAAAATTCCATCCGCTGGATCCGGTCCAGGGAATCCTCATATTGGGGGATTTTTTCTAACGCCTCCGATAGGGGGAGGAAAACGTCCATCAGTGGAAAAACCGTGAGAGCGAAAGCGGCGATCCATGTTGGGGCCAGCTCGCCGGCAGCCGATTGTTGTCCCGCCCAATAGACCATCAAGATGACCGCCACCCCGGCCACACTTTGCGCCACCAGCGTTCGAACACGCTCCCAGCGGCGCAAAGCCCTCTCCAAAGACGCTACCCTCGCTTCCGCCGCTTCATAGGCGCAAATGAAAGCGGGCGCACGACCGCTGATCAACCAGTCGCTCACACCGGAGACCGCATCCGTCAATCGTCGATACAGCTCGTTTCGACCGCGCTTCATTCGCCGTTGTCTCCTGTAGGTCACCCACAGCGACAACCCAGGCAGGATAAAAACAAGGATCGACAGGTACAACGCCATCAGGAGGGCGAAGGGCAGATCAAACCACCCGAGCGCCGCGACACAGAAGAGATAGATGACCACGGCAGTCACGGTGGGAAAGACGATCCGTACGTAAACATCCTGCAGCTGTTCCACATCTTCCGCCAGTGTGCTGAGAACATCCCCTGTACGGTAGCGGGATCGAATCCAGAGCGCCTGCGGTTCCAACACACGGTAAAGTTGTACGCGCATCTTCGCCAGGATGCGCAAGACGAGGTCATGCCCCACCAATCGTTCCGCATAGTGCAAGACCGCCCGACCGATACCAAAGGTTCGCACCAACACGATCGGCACATAGACCATCAATATATTCTCCGGACGCAGCGCCGCTCTTGAAATGAGGTAACCCGACGTGAACAGGAGGGCACTGGCACATCCCGCGGTCAACACGCTCAGGATGACAATCGATAACAGACGCCATCGATAGGTCCAGAGATCGCCGCGCATCCACGCTACCCATTTCATCGAATCTCTTCTCCTTGTGCCATGATCATCTGCTTGTACCGTCCCTCTTGCGCCAGCAATTGCTCATGGGTTCCCACTTCCACCACCCGGCCTTTATCCAGCACGATGATTTGATCCATGTGAGGCATCCAGTGTAATCGGTGTGTCGCTAAGAAGACCCGTTTGTTCTCGAACAGACGAAGCATGATTTCTTTCAATTCGTACTCGGTCTCCACATCTAAATGGGCCGTCGGTTCGTCCAACAACAACACCGAGCGCGCGCCCAGCAATGCGCGGGCGAGGGCCACCCGCTGCTCTTGCCCACCGCTCAGCTGGTGTCCGCCGTGACCGATCCACTCATCCAAGCCTCTCGGCAACCCTTCAACGGTCGAGCTCAATCCGACCGCATCGACCGCTTGTTTCACTTCTTCCCGCGACGCGTCCGGTCGATAAAAACGGATGTTGTCGGCGAGAGACTGGTTGAACAGATAAGGGTGCTGCGGTATATAGGTCGTTTGCTTCCGCCAGGTCTCATCCACCAGCGACTCCAGCTCCATCCCGTCCAGCTTGATTTTTCCGGATGTAGGCGAGCGAAAGCCGGCCAGCACATCGATCAATGTCGATTTCCCAGCGCCGCTCTCCCCGATAATTCCGACCTTACCGAATCCCTGAATGTCGAGCGATACATCCTCCAACGAAGGGGGAGCGTCCGGTTCATTTTGAACTCCTACCGCATGTAAGCGCAGCGAACTCTGTTCCCCCCAGGTAACGGGCGGCAACTTTGTTGTCGAAGCCCTGTTCTCTCCCTCTCGCTGGACAATCGATTGAATCGCCTCTCCGGCCTCTTTCCCATTGAGGGTCGCATGATAATCCGCTCCGACCATGCGCACAGGCAGGAAAAATTCCGGAGCCAAAATCAGTACGGTGAGCCCAGTCACCAGATCCAACTGCCCTTCGATCAAGCGCAATCCCAAGCTGACCGCCACCGAGGCTACCGATAGCATCGTGAAAAAGTCGAGGGCAAAGGAGGATAAGAAGGCGATGCGCAGTGTTCGCATTGTCGCTGTCCGGTACTGATCACTCACCGCACCGATCGTGCCACCGTGCGCACGGCTTTGACCGAGAAACTTCAGTGTCTCCAACCCTCGGAGGGAGTCGACGAAGTGGTTCGATAGCCTCCGGTAGGATGCCAACTGCGCTTCCGTCTGTTTTCGCGCGGCCCAGCCGATCAAAATGAGAAACACGATCAAAATCGGCATGGTCACCACCAAGATCACACCGGATGCTGTATCCAACATGAAAATGTACAGGAGCAGAACCGCCGGCGTGATTGCAGTTCCGATCATACGCGGCAAAAACAGTTCCACGTACTTGCGAAATTGAAATATGCCTTCCAAGGCCAGGGTCACCAGTCTGCCGGTCCCCTCCCTTTGCACCAACCCCGGTCCCGAGTGGAACAGCCGCTCCATCAGGCGCCTCCGCGTATGAGTCCCCGCCTTTTCCGCGAAACGGTAAGCCACCTTTTGTTGCAGCGATCCTGTCGCGTGACGGAGGAGAAAAAAGGTGAGGAACAACCCGAGCTTCCCCCACTGCGCGGACAATGGAGCTCCGTCAAACAGCGCCGAGATCACATCCGCCAGCCACTTGGCCGAGAGTACGATGGATATGCTTTGAATGAAGACAAGGGTTGACAGCTGCAAGAGTACGAGCTTTCCCCCTTGCCATTTCCACCACGGTTGCATCATCAATACTCCAGGTGCCCCTTTTCACTGACTCGTTTCCGAAAAACGTAGTAGTTCCAGATCTGATACCCGAGCACGAAGGGTAACAGTGTCAATGCTATGATCGTCATCACTTTCAGTGAGTAGGAACCCGATGCCGCATTGTACACGGTCAAATGGAAAGCGGGGTCGATCGTGCTGATCATCACCCGGGGAAAGAGCCCGATAAAGACAGCGGCGAATAGGGCGACGATGACCGATCCGGTCATGCCGAAAGCCCAACCATCTTTTCCTTTGGTAAGAAATGCGCCGGCGGATACAAAGGAGACCGCTCCCCATGCCGCAATCAGGGTTAAAATCGCGCCGCGGGCTTGGAATACGTCGGTCATCATAACCGTCATCGCGCCGAATAGGACGAGCAGAATCGCCAGCGGCAGGAGCAGTCGTTTGGCCATCGTCCGCGCTCGGTCCCGTAAACCGCCTTCCGTCTTCAGAGTGGTAAACACCAACCCGTGCACGAGACAGAGCAGCGTCACCGTCACTCCGCCGACGATAGTGTACGGGTTCACCATATCGGACCATCCAGCTTGCATCTCCATCTGCCGGTCGATGGGCAATCCCTTCAATAACCCGGCGAAGACTACACCGAACAGGAAAGGGGGCAGCAAACTGCCGATAAAGATCGCGTGATCCCATGTGCGCTTCCATCTTTCACGATCCACTTTGCTGCGAAACTCAAAGGCAACCCCGCGACCGATCAGGGCTAACAGAACAAGGACAAACGGCACATAATAACCGCTGAATAGGGTGGCATACCAGTGGGGAAAGGCCGCGAACATCGCCCCGCCTGCGGTGATCAACCAGACTTCGTTGGCATCCCAAAAGGGACCGATAGTATTGATCAGCGTGCGCCGTTCACCCTCCGTCCGAGCCAACAGTTTCGTGGACATACCCACGCCAAAATCAAAGCCTTCCAGAAAGAAGAACCCCGTAAACAACACCGCGATCAGCACAAACCACAACTCATTGAGAGAAAGCATGGTGTTCCCTCCGATCAAATGGATCATTGGATGGTACATCAGCCTTCACCGATTCACCCGGACCCTTTTTGATGACGCGGATAAAGAGATACACCATCACAATCGCCAAGATGGTATAGAGCGCCGAGAAAGTGAGGAGCGAGAACAACACGTCACCCGATGTTACTCCTGGAGAGACGCTGTCCTCCGTTCGCAACAGACCGACAACCGTCCACGGCTGTCGGCCCACCTCGGTCATGATCCATCCGGTGGCATTGGCAAGATGGGGCAGAAAGATCGCCCAGACCATCGCGCGCAAAAACCATCGGTTGGCGCGCTCCAATCGCTTACGGAGTGTCAAATACACGCCGTACAGACTGAGGAGGATCATCAGCGTTCCCGAAGCCACCATGATGCGAAAACTCCAAAACGTGGTCCGTACAGGGGGAATATAATTGCCAGGGCCGTAGGTTTGCTCATATTGGGCTTGCAGTTCGTTCATACCCGGCAGATCCCCGGAAAACTCACTGTAGGATAGATAACTGAGCAAAAAGGGAATTTCGATTTCCCACTGATTTTCCTTTTCCTCGGGATCGATGGACGCGACCACGGTCCAAGGAGCCGGATCGTCGCTGGTTTCCCACAAGGCTTCGCTGGCGGCCATCTTCATCGGTTGGGTATCCACCAGATACTGGGCCTGTTTATGGCCAACAACCGCAACCAACACCGAGGAGATCAAAGCCACCACAATCCCGATCTGAAAGGACTTCTTAAAGAACGTCACTTCTTGCTTTTTCAACATCTTCCAGGCACTGATCCCGGTGATGAGAAAAGCCCCAGTTGCGAAAGCAGCTAACACGGTGTGCGGAAACTCGACCAAAAACTGACCGTTGGTAATCAAAGCGAAGAAATCGTTCATCTCAGCACGACCATTGCGGATCGTATAACCGACAGGGTGCTGCATAAAGGAGTTGGCAACCAAAATCCAGAATGCCGACATCACGGTACCCAGGGAGACCAACCAGATACAGGCCAGGTGCAGTTTCTTAGATAAGCGCTCCCATCCGAAAATCCACAACCCGATAAAGGTGGACTCCATGAAAAAGGCGAGCAACGCCTCGACGGCGAGCGGAGCACCAAAAACGTCTCCAACGAACCGGGAGTAATCGGACCAATTCATCCCGAATTGAAATTCTTGCAGAATCCCGGTAACCACACCGACCGCAAAGTTGATCAGAAACAGCTTTCCCCAGAATTGGGCCATCTTCTTGTAGGTTTCTTTTCCCTTCACCACGTACACGGTTTCCATGATGGCGATCATAAACGCCAGACCGATCGAGATAGGCACGAAAAAGTAATGGAAGATCGTCGTCGCAGCGAACTGAATTCGTGATAGAGTGATCACATCCATCCATTTCCTCCCCTTTCTCGCCTGCCCATCGAAGTAGGATGGAAGCTGTTAGATTCTTGACCTCACCCTTATTGTGGCACGAAATCAGCCTCGAGGAACGTTCCAATTATGACGTATTCTTTGTGAACTATTGAACAAATTGAGAACTTTATCTCCCCGCGCGCTCCGGCGGACCCTCTATCTGCAGCAAAAAACGTCCCGATCGGGTTTCCCCCAACCGGGACGTTCTTCGATCCGTTTTTTATCCTTCCATCTCCGCCGCTTTTTCCACAGCGGGCTGGTAGGTGCATGTGGGATCGCTCGCAAGCGGGTCCCTGGTGAGGGCATAGGCCCGTGCC
Source organism: Melghirimyces thermohalophilus (assembly GCF_900102685.1). Classification (GTDB taxonomy): domain Bacteria; phylum Bacillota; class Bacilli; order Thermoactinomycetales; family DSM-45169; genus Melghirimyces; species Melghirimyces thermohalophilus. The sequence goes on along the minus strand of NZ_FMZA01000017.1, from coordinate 48,703 downwards.
CGGGAGCCCCCGCAGATGAACCGGTACTTACACATACCACATTTTCCTTTCAATTGATCGGGATCCCGCAACGATTGAAACAAAGGATGTTCGCGATAGATCTCCTCCAGGGATTGCTCTCTGACGTTTCCGCAGGAGACAGGCAAAAAACCGCTGGGAAACACCTCGCCGATATGGGAGACAAAGGCGAACCCATTCCCATCATTCACCCCGTGGGGAGCTCGCAGATGTCCCTTTCCTTGCGGGACCGTCCCCCGCTGGGCCAGCACGCGTCGATAAGGGGGAGCGGCCGTGGTTTTGATATCGAAGGAAACGCGATCCGACAGATCGGCGAGCCAATGAAAAACCTGTTCGTGTTCTTCAGGAGAGATCATATCCCCATTCCGCCCCCGGCCCGTCGGTACCAGGAAGAAGACGCTCCACAACACGACCCCCATGGATTCCATCAACTCGGCCAGTTTCGGTAAATCCTCCAGGTTGTACTTGCTGACCGTGGTGTTGATCTGCAAAGGCATTTCCAGTTCCCGTAGATACTCGATCGCCCGGATCGTCCGATCGTAAGAACCTGGCGTCCCCCGGAACCAGTCGTGAATTTCGGCGGTCGATCCATCGAGGCTGAAGGCCCAGCGATTCAGTCCCACCTCTTTCGCCCGGCGCATGACGTGGGGTTTGACGCGAGGGGTGGCACTGGGAGTCAAGGAGACATGGAGCCCCTGTTCCTTGGCGTAGGCCGCGAGATCGAACAGATCCTCCCGCATCAACGGATCCCCACCGGTAAAAACCAAGATGGGGGAATCCATCTCCCGCAGGCTTCGGATCAGCGATTTTCCCTCCTCGGTGGTCAACTCGCGGGGATCCCTGTGATACTGGGCCTCGGCACGGCAGTGCAGACAACGCAGGGCACAGGCCCTCGTCACTTCCCAGATCACGATAAAGGGATTCCGGTCAAAGTGACTCATACTGCCAACCTCCTTTACTCCTGGCAATTGTCGCCTCGGTCACACTGGAGGCGACGGAAAAACGGAGCAAACTTAAGATACAAAACAGGAAGGTGGCGATCGTGACGTGGATAAGAAATGCCGTCAAGCTTAAATTCGTTTCCAGCAGGAAAGCGCCGCTGAACCATTGCAACACCACCAGCGTCACCGACCAGAGGCTACCCTTCCACAAGTCGGGGCGCTCATGGCGTATGGGAAAAGCCAGAACGAGCAAACGGATGACCAACAGGAGCAGGCCCAGCGCGATCGTCCGATGGATAATGTCCACATAATAGGCACCCATGTGGAGATAGGGACCATCCGGGAGCGGCCACCCTTGAAAGTACGCCCCGTAGCCGGTGCTGGAAACATAAGCTCCAAAATAGATGGCCAAAAAACAATAGATAATCGTAAACCAAACCCATCGTGTAAAAGTGGGTCCTCTCTCATCATCGATTCCCGCTTGGAATGTCTCCCGGCGTTCCAGTCGCTTCAGCAACACGGTCAGCAAGAAGAGACCGGTGAAGGAGAGTAACGCCGTTCCCATATGAAGAGCCAGGACCGCAGGTGGATTGACAAAGAGAACGGCCATCGCACCGAGGAAGGATTCCCCGACAAAGCCGAGCAAACAGAGTCCGATCAACACCCGCACCACCCGGTGCTGTCGGTAACGTCTCCATGTGGCGCGTATCAACCCAACCAGCAAGATTAAATCGCCAAATACGAGCAAGCGATGAATATATTCAATCGCCGTCCGATAATCCCCGGTCGTCGGGATGATCTGTCCGTTGCACAAGGGCCATTCCCGTCCGCATCCCAAAGTGGAAGCTGTATGGGTATCGACAAAGCCCATCGTATTCACCAGAAATAACCCGATTAAAGTCGCCAGAGACAAAGGATAGAGACGGGAGTTCTTTTGAGAAGACATAGATCCGACCCCCTTTTCCCGGTTAGAAAATGACATCAAACGCCACAGCGATAAAAATGAGGGGCAGGTACAGCAAAGAGGCATAAAAGGTCCTTCTCGCCCACAAAGTCTGATCGTCATCCTCCAACCACAGATAAACGTGGGCGAGGCAGAACCCCATATTACACAGGATCGCTGCGACCAGATAAAAGGTTCCCACCGCTCCTGTGAAGAAGGGAACCAGGGAGACCAGAGCCAGGACCGCCATGTAGATCAGGCTCTGCCGTTTGGTCTCCCGCACACCGCGGACAACCGGCATCATCGGAACCCCCGCCCTCTGGTAGTCCTCATTTTTGACGATGGCCAAAGACCAAAAGTGAGATGGTGTCCAACAGAAGATCACCATAAACAGGGAGATCGCCGTCCAATCCAGGGATCCGGTCACCGCCGCCCAACCGATCAGCGGCGGAACCGCTCCCGCCCCTCCGCCGATCACAATGTTGTGGACGGTTTTTCGCTTCAGCCACATGGTGTAAACGACGGCATAGTAGAGATAACCGACCAGAGTCAAAACAACCGTCCACCCGTTGGTATGGACCCAAAACCATACCAACGCAAAAATCTGCAATAGGATTCCCAACACCAACGCAGTCGATGGCGGCACGGTCCCTGCCGGGATGGGACGGTTCACCGTACGTTCCATAATCGCATCGGTATCCCGGTCATACCACATGTTGACTGCCGCGGCCCCTCCAGCCGCGGCAGATAATCCGATCACGATCACCAACAGGGACCAGGGGTCGAGGAAAGCCCCACGAGCAACCATCGCCCCACACAGAGCGGTAAATACCAATAGAGCTGTAATCCGGGGTTTCAATAGCTCTACATACGCCTTAACGATATGTGTGAGTGGAGGACTTTCCGACCGGGCCGACAAATTCGCCATCCTCACCACCCCCTTTTACTGAACCTGAGAATTGAAGGACATTACCCAGATGGAACCGGCGACAACGGCAATCGCGAAAAAGAAAGCGTAGGACATGGAAACCCCGATGTAAGAGGGCCCGGATTTATCCGATAGATGCATAAAGAAGAACAGCTGAACGAGAACCTGCAAGACTGCTAACAACAGAATCCCCGTCACGACCACCCACCTAGCCCACGGCGCCGTCAACGCTAACTGCAAGGCGGCTCCAGTCAACAAGAGAGACAGAATATAACCGATCACATATGACCAGGGAAAGGAACGGGATGGTTTCCCGTCCGTTCTTCCCTGCTTCTCCATCATGTTCATCCGAGCACCCCCATGAGATAGACTGCGGAGAAGACGAATACCCAGACCACATCGAGAAAGTGCCAATAGAGCCCCGCGATAAACGCTTTCCGTGCTGTAACGGGTTGTATTCCAAAGCGCAAGAGCTGTACGATCACGGAAATCATCCATAGGATGCCGAAACTCACGTGCAATCCGTGGGTTCCGACTAAGGTGAAGAATGCCGACAGAGCCGCACTTCGTTGCATGGTCGCCCCCTCGCCTACGAAGGTGACAAATTCATACACCTCGATGCCGATAAAGGCGAGACCCAGCATAACCGTAAACACCAACCAACCAATCAACCCCCGGAGGTTCCCCCGGCGCATTTCATAAATGGCCAGGCCTCCTGTAAAGCTACTGGTGAGAAGTAGAATCGTCTCGGCGGTAACGCCACCCAATTCAAATAGCTCCGATAAGACGGGGCCGCCATCGGTATGGGTGACCAAGACCTGATAGGTGGCGAACAGACAGGCGAACAGCACCAGATCCGTAGCCAAGAACAGCCAAAACCCTAAGATGTGCCTCTGTCCATCCTCATCGTATTCCAACGGCCGGTTCGCCTCCGTTTGGGCGCGAACCACTTCATGTTGTGCCAGTGCCATCTCTATAACCTCCCTTGTGCGCTTTCTATCCGTCGGATCTCCTTCGGGGATAACATGTAACCTTCATCCTGTTCCAGGGACCGTAGGAACAGACAGATTCCAATCCCGATCCCACCTACAGCAGCCAGCGCGAACTGATGGAACACCAAGCCGAAGCCAGCCACAAAGAAAGCGAGGGACATGAGAAAAGGAAGTCCGGAAGAGTTGGGCATGTGAATCGGTTGGATGGAGGAAGATGGGGTGCTTGTCGCTTCATCCCCCTTCTCCTGTTTCATCATCCACCACGCATCGCGCCCTTTCACTTCGGGAATACGGACAAAATTGTAGTGGGGAACCGGAGACGGTAAGGACCATTCCAGGGTCCGCCCATTCCAGGGGTCTCCCGTGGTGTCCCGCTTTCCGTGACGGATGCTGTACAGGATCTGGGCGACGATCAACAGGAAACCGATCCCCATGATGAAGGCCCCCACTGTGGAAACCTGGTTGAGGCCGTTCCAACCCATTCCCGATGGGTACTCATACATCCGCCTTGTCATCCCCATCAGACCCAATGCATACTGGGGCATGAAGCAAACGTAAAATCCGATGTTAAAGAGCCAGAACGCCCATTTACCCAGCTTTTCGACCAGCTGAAAACCGAACATCTTCGGCCACCAGTAGTAAAGCCCCGCCAGCATGCCATAAACCACACCTCCGATTAAGACCTGATGGAAATGGGCAATTAGAAAGTAGCTGTTGTGGAATTGGTAGTCGGCGGGAGCGACTGCCAGCATCACCCCCGTCGCGCCTCCTAACGCGAAGGTAGGAATGAAAGCGAGCATCCACAACATGGGCAGCGACAGCCGAATTCGACCCCGGAACATGGTAAACAACCAGTTAAACACCTTGACACCGGTAGGGATCGCGATCGCCATGGATGCGACGGCAAAGAAGCTGTTCACCCCGGCGGAAGAGCCCATGGTGAAGAAGTGGTGAACCCAGACAAGGTAGCTGGCTACACTGATCAACAGCAGGGAGGCCACCATGGATTTGTACCCGAAGAGCCGTTTTTTGGAGAAGGTACTGACGACTTCGGAAAAAACGCCGTAGGCAGGCAAGATGACGATGTAGACCTCGGGATGCCCCCAAATCCAAAAGAGGTTCATATACATCATCGGGTTGCCCCCATGAAGCATCGTGAAGAAATGGGTACCGACGATCCGGTCCAGAGAGAGAAGAGCGAGCGCGGCGGTCAAGGCCGGAAAGGCAAAAATGATCACAATGCAGGAGGCAAGCACAGACCAGGAAAACATAGGCATCCGCATCATGGACATTCCCGGAGCACGCATTTTGAGAATGGTGACCAGGAAGTTGATCCCGGTGGCGATGCTTCCGATTCCGGAGATCTGAAGAGAGAGCAGGTAGTAATCGATTCCCGGACCTGGGCTAAAAGTCAATTCCGATAGCGGCGGATAATTCACCCAACCCGCATCAGGTGCTCCTCCCAAAACAAAGGAGATGTTGAATAGCAGCGCTCCGAAGAAAAACAGCCAAAAACTGACCGCGTTTAAATAGGGAAACGCTACATCGCGCGCCCCAATCTGTAGAGGAACGACAATGTTGAACATGGCGAAGAGAAAAGGCATCGCCATAAATAGGATCATGATGGTTCCGTGAGTGGTAAAAATCTCATTGTAGTGCTGTGCATCCAAGAACTGAAGATCGGGAAACGCCAGCTGAATCCGCATCAACAACGCATCAACGCCACCGCGGAACAGCATGAGCAGCGCACATATGAGATACATGATGCCGATCTTTTTGTGATCGACCGTGGTGATCCATTCTCTCCACAACCATCCCCACTTCTTAAAATAGGTCAAAGTGAAGATGATGCCGATCGAGACCAGGATAATCGCGACGAGCGAAGCCTGAACCATCGGTTCAGTCGGCCATAGGGACATGGGTCAACTCCCCCTTCAATCTTAATCGTTCAATATGTGTTGATGTTCTTCTTTACGGTAAATGCCACCGTTTTTCATTACGATCTCCTTAAATAGATCCGACGGATAGGAAGAAAACGTTTTTTCCTCCACAACACCAGGCTCTTTCAACTGTTTGTAATCCTCTTTGGTCATTTTCGGCTTGCTCTCTTTTACCTGTTTAGTCCATTCTTTAAATTCCGAAGGTTTTTCAGCGATCACATCGAATTCCATCTTGGCGAATTCCTTCCCGGTAAAATTGGCGCCATGACCGTAATAAGTTCCCGGCTGATCCGCCTGCAACCACATGCGCATCGCCATCCCCGGCATGGTGTACGTCTGTCCGCCCAGTTGGGGAACCCAGAAGGAGTTCATCGGAGCATCAGAGGTCAAGACGAACTGGACCGGCACTCCAGCGGGAATTTTGGCGTAATTTACTGTCGCCACACCGGACTCGGGATATTGAAACATCCACTTCCAGTCGAGAGAGGTCACTTGGATCGTTACGGGCTCTTGATCTGAAGGGGGTTGGGTTAAAGCGAATGTGTCACGTACGGTAAAAACACTTAATACCGCAATGATCACAATCGGGATTCCCCACCAGACGATTTCCAGTCTTTTGCTATCGGCCCATTCCGGTTGGTACGGAGCATCATTGCCGGGACGATCCCGATATTTTCGAACGATATAGATCAACAGTCCGATTACCGGAATCACAACAATCGATATCAACACGGCAGAAAGCACGATCATGTTATATTCCGTTTCTGCGACAGGCCCGGCAGGATCCAACACTAAAAATCGGTCCCGGCAGCCTGTTAACAAGAATGGAACCGCTAACAGCAGCATCTTTCCTAGGGAAGATCGTCTCATCTTGGTTTCATCCCTTTCCACTCCCTGTTCATTCATTTTCACTTCTTTTTATATACAGGATGGAACGATCTCTATGTGTAAAAGGTCACATTCTAATTGGATTTCACAGATCAGTCGCCGGTCAGACATAAACTTGCCACAAAAAATCGCCGCTTTGGCGATTTTTTCATGATCACCTATTTGTGAAATGTTGAACATAAGGTGGCAAAAACCGGTCGATCAAGGGAGGCTAAAGCGCCTTAACTCCCGTGGATCACTCGTGAACTCACATCGGCGGAGTGACACGATTTCCGGGCTTCCTCCTCCACTACTTAGATGGCAGGGAGTCCGATATCGATATCCTGCAACCACATTTCCCCTGAGCCCATACCGGAAACAGTATGGATGGAATTTTCATCTTCCAGAATAGCCGGGTCAATCGCACCATCCCATGCCGATACCGTAAGGTCGCCCCTTTGGCCTGGATGATATGATAGACGGCGTCTCGCATTTGAATGAACAAGTCGTCCAGTTCCTCTGTGGAAAGCCCTTTTCCTTCCGCCAAGTATGGGTCAATGGAAAGGCGACCGATATCGGTCAAGCTCCATACTAGCAGCTCCGTATCCCCGTATTCGCCGATGATATAGGCGCACAATGCGCGTATCCACCTGGTAGGCTTGTCCCAGCAGGTAAAGAAGCAGGCGGTATCCAATATGGTGCCGGAACGATCACCCGTTCCGGCGGTAAGCCCGAATACTTCCAAGTCACATAGCTCAACACATCCACGGGGTTGGTGGCGACAATAAAGATTCCGTTAAACCCGCTTTTCATCACCGAGTCGATGATCGACTCAAAGATACGGGTGTTCTTCTCCACCAGATCCCAACGCGACTCCTCCGGATCCTGATTGACCCCTGCCGTCAAGACGACAACATCGGCATCCTTACAGTCGGAATCGTCCCCCGTCCGAATGGTCATCGGTGATCCGGCGAAGGGAAGACCGTCGTTTAGACCCATCCCTTCGCTTTCTCCTCATTGGCGTCGATGAGGAGCCGTTCATGGCACAACCCTTGAATGGAGCAGGCGTATGCGTAACTTACCCACGACGACAATGCGGGTCGTTTTTCCTGTCCGATCCTTCTCCAATGTTTAATCGTCTGCCAGCAGCTCCCCCAGTCGGCTTAACTCTTCCTCGGGTATATAATTTTCCATCATCGGAAAGACGATTCGCTCTTCCTTACGAACATGAGATTCCAATAAGGTTCCCAAATTGTACAGGAGTTTCCCAGACGGCTCCTCTTCCCCTTCAAGAATCTCTTCCACTTGCCCCCGGATCCGCACGTGTTCCATCAGCATCTCGGTGATCTCCGGTCGTTCCACTGAGGCATAGCGAGAATAAGTGGGTAGCAAAATCTCCTCTTCTTCCCGAAAGTGTCGCTGTCCGCCTTCATTCCAAAATTTCTTCAGCTTCTCACGCAACACCGCCGGTTCCTCCTTCTGTTGCTTCAACTGTCGACTCATGACCAGCGCATGATGGTGGTGATGGGAGAGGGGAAACAAGCTCGGGTGTCTCTTGATCGGCTTTTTCGCCTGCTCGACTTCCGGCTCTTTTTTTGCCGCTAACACCACATACAGAACCCATCCCTCTTTACCATCGTTGTAGATGCGCAATGCATCCTCATCGCCGCAGTAGACAAAATCCTGGCAACCCAGGGTGTGATGCTCGCCACCGATCCACAAGCTGCCTCTCCCCTGCAGTCCCAAAAGAAAGACCTCTTTGCCCGGGTGAGTGTGAGCCGGAATTTCCTGCCCGGGCAACAGATGGAGAAGAAAAACCACGTTCCCATTCCCTTTATAAAGGTTTTTTTTGACGAATCGGGCATCGTCAAACTCCTGTAACTCTGAACAGGATTGGATCTTCATTGCTTATCCCTCCTTTATCACAGACCATATCCTTTCGCCCGCCCCATTGTTGTGAAAAAAATCACAAATAGAGGAACTGATGTTATTTGTGTCTACTTTTTAATCCTTTTTTTACAAGAATATGAAAGTGTGATCGATATCACATTTTTCTCCTTCTGTTTCACATTATAAATACGAAAGAGCAAGTTTAATTTCTTGGATCGATCCGCATACTAACCGGAGGATAGGAGGTAATCAGGATGAATTCCCAAACCATCGAAATTGTAAAATCAACCGCACCGGTGCTCAAAGAACACAGTAAGGCGATCGGGAAACGTTTTTACCAATTGCTGTTCGCAAGCCATCCGGAACTGTACAACCTGTTCAACCAAACCAACCAGCGTCGGGGCATTCAGCAGGAGGCGTTGGCTCACTCCGTGTATGCATCAGGTGAGAACCTGGACCACTTGGAAGCCATCCGCCCCATTATCACCCGTATCGCCCATAAGCACCGGGCGATCGGGATCGTGCCGGAGCAATACCCCATCGTCGGAGAAAATCTGCTGCAAGCGGTGAAAGAGGTTCTGGGCGATCAGGTCAATGATGAAATCATGGGTGCCTGGGAGGAAACCTACGAATACCTGGCCGATGTCTTTATCCGCATCGAAAAAGAGCTGTATGAACAGGCAGAGTCCCAACCCGGCGGATGGAGGGGATTCCGGGAGTTTGTGGTGGATCGCAAGGTGAAAGAGAGTGACGTGATCACCTCTTTCTACCTCAAGCCTGCTGACGGAAAAGCGATCGCCAGCTACCAACCCGGACAATACCTCACGTTGAGAGCGCGAATCCCGGGAGAGAAATACGATCACATTCGACATTACAGCTTATCCGACAAGCCTAACGACGACTACTACCGGATCAGTGTCAAACGGGAGGATGCCCATGATGACATTCCGGCGGGAATCGTCTCCAATTACCTGCACCATCAGATTGCTGAAGGGGATCATCTCTCTTTTAGTGCGCCTGCCGGTGATTTTACGGTGGACTTAGACAACCAGGATCCCCTGATTCTGATCAGCGGCGGTGTCGGATTGACTCCTCTGATGAGCATGTTTAACACCGTGGCAGAACAACAGCCAAACCGACCCATGACCTTTATTCACGCTGCGATCAACGGCAAGGTTCACGCTATGAGGGAACATGTAGCTCAGGTTTCCGATCAGAACCCTCATATCGACTCCTATGTCTGTTATGAACAACCAACGGAAAAAGACCGTCAGGAAAAACGTTTTGACAAAGAAGGGTTTATCGATCGTCCATGGCTGGAATCGATCCTCACTCAAACCGATGGGGTATATTATGTTTGCGGTCCGATTCCCTTTATGAATGTGGTGATCCGGGCCTTGAAAGAGATGGGTATTCCGCAAGAGCGCATCCACTTCGAAGCCTTCAGCCCCATCAGCGTACTGGATGCGCAAAAGGATGAAGTCCATTCGTAATCCGAGCTTGCACAGCTTCTTTCTATCAAACTGCCACCAGATGGCGGGGAAAGGTTCCCTCTTGACGGGTTTTCCTCTATAAGGGTAGACTAAAAGTAACAACATTTATCAGAGTGACTTACTCTCTTTTAGGGAGAGGTCGCTTCTTCTATGTCATATGTACGAATAGAAAGGTTTTTGTAGAGGGGGATAGGCACTTCCGCCTCTTTCTTTTGGGATCTCCAGCCTCTGCTTTTCCATGAGGCAACCACCGTTTTCCCTTCCTCTCATCTACCTTTCAACATCGCCAATAATTGTAATGATCGTTGGTATTGTTATAATTGATGTGGAAGCGGTTGTGTGACAAGGTCACGCCCACTTGGTACGAAGCCTTTAAAATTCAGGGGAAAAGGTTGGTTAAATTGAGCAACAGAGAAACGACAACAGATGTCATTCTAATCGGTGCTGGGATCATGAGTGCCACCTTGGGGACACTCTTGAAAGAATTGGTACCGGAATGGGAAATGACAGTGTTTGAGAAGCTGGCGAAAGCGGGAGAGGAAAGTTCCAACGAATGGAACAATGCCGGAACCGGACATTCGGCACTGTGCGAACTTAACTACACCGTTGAGCAGCCTGATGGATCGATCGATATCAGCAAAGCGATTAAGATTAATGAACAGTTCCAAGTCTCAACACAGTTTTGGTCTTATCTCGTAAACAACCATCTGATCAGTCGTCCTCAAGATTTTATTATGCCCTTGCCCCACATGAGCTTAGTACACGGGGAACAAAATATTAACTTTTTAAAGAAACGTTTTGCAGCTCTATCAAACAACCCTCTCTTCCAAGGGATGGAATTTTCCGATGACCCGGAAAAACTGAAGGAATGGGTTCCGCTGATTATGGAAGACCGCACATCCGATGAACCAATCGCGGCTACAAGGATCGATACAGGAACCGATGTCAACTTTGGCGCTTTAACCCGCAAATTGTTCGACCACTTGGAAAATCAACAGGTAGATATCAACTACGAACATGATGTTCAGGATATCAAACGGACCAGCGACGACTTATGGGAAGTAAAAGTGCGAAATCTCAAAAGCGGTGCAGTTGAACGCCATACTGCAAAATTCGTCTTTATCGGAGCCGGAGGTGGAAGCCTTCATCTATTGCAAAAATCCGGTATCCCCGAAGGCAAACACATTGGCGGCTTCCCGGTCAGCGGGCTATTTATGGTATGCAATAATCCGGATGTGATAGAGAAGCACCATGCAAAAGTCTATGGCAAAGCCAAGGTGGGGGCCCCACCCATGTCTGTTCCCCATCTGGATACCCGATATATCGACAACAAAAAATCGTTGCTGTTTGGACCCTTTGCCGGCTTCTCACCCAAGTTTTTAAAAAATGGTTCCATGTTGGATTTATTTACTTCGATCAAACCGGATAATCTATTCACGATGTTGGCGGCCGGCGCCAAAGAGATGACATTGACCAAATACCTGATTCAACAAGTGATGTTATCGAAAGAACAGCGGATGGAAGAATTGCGCCAGTTTATCCCCAACGCTAAAAGCGAAGATTGGGATATCGTCGTGGCCGGACAACGGGTGCAAGTAATCAAAGATACGGAAAGCGGCGGCAAAGGAACGCTCCAATTCGGCACGGAAGTGGTTACCGCCGCAGATGGCTCGATTGCCGCCCTGCTGGGCGCTTCTCCCGGTGCTTCTACTTCCGTTCACGTGATGCTGGATGTCCTCAAAAAATGCTTCCCGCAACATATGAACGAGTGGGAAGCGAAAATCAAAGAGATGATTCCTTCCTACGGTCAGTCCCTCATAGAAAATCCGGACCTGCTGCAAGAAATTCACGCCTTCACGGCACAAACATTGGGGCTGAGCCAACGGACGGATGAATCTTCCCCCACAGAAGAAGTGGCAGAAAAAGAACCGGCTATCCATTAATCCTTTTTCCTCTCTTGATTATATTTCTCGTCCATTTCAACCCCTGCCGGGGGTTTTTTTATGGGCAAATAACAAAGGAGCCTTCCCCGTACCACCGGGGAAGACTCCTATAAACAATCTGATGAAAGATCGGACCTCACTGAACTTTGAGATCGGATCTTACCGATCTCCTGGGGAAGGCAGTCAAAGAAAAGGTATCCCTTCCTTTTCTCAGTTCTATTATCCCGCGTTATACGATGGAAGCACGCCACTCCGTGCCAACGGAGGAGATCCGGCGACCCCGGATGGCCCGCTCCAAGTCTTCCAAAAGATCATCCGGATCTTCCAGACCCACCGACAGGCGTAGAAGTCCGTCGGTAACGCCCCGTTTGGCCCGCTCTGACGGCGGCATAGCGGCGTGGGACATTTTGGCCGGGTAGGAGAGAATGCTCTCCACCGCTCCGAGACTGACGGCCACAAGTGGTAACCGGACCCGGGACAGGACCTGGCGTACCCGTTGACCGTCTCCCAGATCGAAGGAGAGAACGGCTCCGTGTCCCTCGGACTGGCGGGACTGGATCCGATGGCCGGGATGGTCTTCCAGTCCGGTGTAATAGACCCGGCGAATTTCCGGGAAACGGCGGAGTTCCCGGGCGATGTAGTCAGCCGAAGCGGAAGAGGTATCCATTCGGGTTTTCAGGGTTTTCAACCCCCGCATGGTTAACCAGCAATCCTGTACACCCAGCACCGACCCCAGAGCGTTTTGGAGCAGGGCCAGACGGTCCGCCAGGGAGGCATCCCCTACCGCTACCAACCCGGAGACCACATCACTGTGACCGGCGATAAACTTGGTGGCACTGTGGATGACGATATCCGCTCCCTGTTCCAGGGGCCGCTGATAACAAGGCGTCAGGAAAGTGTTGTCTACGATGGTGTAGAGCCCCTGCTCCTTCGCCAGCTCCGTCGCTCCCTTCAGATCGGTCACTTTTAGGGTGGGATTGGACGGGGTCTCGATATAGAGCGCCCGCGTCTGTGACCGGATGGCCGCCCGCACCTGGTCCAAGTCCGTTGTATCCACAAAGGTGGCCTGAATGCCGAGACGAGGAAGCACTTCGGTCAACACCCGGAAGGTGCCACCGTAGAGGTCTTCAGAGACCACCAGGTGATCGCCCTTAGAAAAGAGGAGAAACACTGTAGAGATGGCTGCCATACCGGAGGCGAAGGCAAACCCCCGAGTGCCGCCTTCCAATTCGGCAATGGTCTGTTCCAGGGCTTCTCTCGTGGGGTTTCCGGAGCGGGCATAATCAAAAGTCCCCGGGTTGTCGATGTCCGCTTGATGATATGTCGACGCCTGATACAGCGGGACACTGGCCGCACCGGTAAAGGGATCGACCTCATTTCCGTTATGGAGCAACCGGGTTCCGAAGTTCATCCTCTCCACACCCTTTCAGTTCATTGATCCAGTCACCTGGGACCGATCCAAGGCCCAGGCGAGGTCTGCGATTAAATCATCCGCGTGCTCGATTCCGACAGACATGCGCAAAAGACGGGGACAGACACCCACCCGGTTGCGGATCTCCTCCGGGATATCAGCATGGGTCTGGGTTACGGGATAGGTGATCAGAGACTCCACCCCGCCCAGGCTTTCGGCAAAGGCGATCACCTGCAGAGAAGAGAGGAAGGTTTCCACCATCTCCTCATCCTTCACCCGGAAGGAAAGCATCCCACCGCTACCTGTCGCCTGGCGCTCCTGCACCTCTCGTTCCCGAGGGAAGAGAGAGGGATAAAACACTTTCTCCACTCCGGGATGGTTTTCAAGGAAGCGGCAAAGCGCCAGCGCGTTCTCCTGATGTTTCTCCATCCGGAGAGCCAGGGTTTTCAGTCCCCGCATCAGCAACCAGGCATCCTGAGGGCCCAATGTGGCACCCAGGGCATTGTGTAGGTCGGCCACTTGTTCCGACAGCTTTTTCGTCGCCGTGACGATCAGGCCGGCCAGGACATCATTGTGACCGCCGAGATACTTGGTCGCGCTGTGGATCACCACATCCGCACCCAACTGGAGCGGGCGTTGGAAATAGGGGGTCATGAAGGTATTGTCGATAATAGACAGCCAGTCATGCTCCCGGGCCAATCGGCAAACCGCGGCTAGATCGGTCACCCGCATCAGCGGATTGGTCGGAGACTCGATAAAAATGCCCCGAGTGCGGTGGGTGGCAGCTTCACGGACGGCGTCCAGATCCCGAAGATCTACATAGGTGAAGGAGAGGCCATATCGGGTTAGCACCTTTTCAAACAACCGGTAAGTTCCGCCGTACAGATCCAGGGAAACGATCAGGTGGTCACCCTGTGAAAAGAGGCCCATCACCGTCTGAATCGCCGCCATTCCCGAACTGCAGGCGAACCCAGCCTCCCCCTCTTCCAGCCGGGCAATCGCATCTTCCAGCACCGATCGAGTGGGATTGGCGGTACGGGTGTAGTCATACCCGGTACTCCGTCCAAGGCCTGGATGTTGGTACGCCGTGGAATGGTAAACCGGAAAGTTGACCGCCCCAGTTTCATGATCTTTGCGGTTACCAATCTGAGCCAGTTCCGTCTGTTTGTGCATCGGTGACACCCCCATTTCTTTAAAACCTTCCATCGGGTGACGTCTAATGCCCTAGACCAAGGCGGGGTCCTGGCTTTTCTTCAGGGCCTGGTCCAGGTCGGCGATCAGGTCATCCACCGCTTCGATACCGACAGAGAGACGGATCAGATCCGGTGCAGCGCCGGCGGCTTTCTGCTCCTCTTCCGTCAGTTGCTGGTGTGTGGTACTGGCCGGATGGATCACCAAGGACTTGGCATCACCTACATTGGCCAGGTGAGAGAAGAGGTTTAGGCTTTCGATGAACCGGCGACCGGCCTCCAGTCCGCCATTGATACCGAAAGAGAAGACTGCACCCTGCCCTTTAGGGAGGTACTTCTGTGCCTTTTCATAGGAAGCGTGTTCCGGCAGTCCTGGATGATCCACCCAGGTAACCAACTCATGCTCCTTCAGCCATTTGGCCACTTTCAAGGCGTTTTCACTGTGACGCTCCATCCGCAGATGGAGGGTTTCCAGGCCCTGTAACAGGAGAAAGGCGTTAAAGGGAGAGAGGGCCGATCCCAAATCCCGCAAAAGCTGCACCCGCGCCTTGGTGATGTAGGCCAGCTCGCCCAGCGCTTCCGTGTAGGAAAGCCCGTGGTAACTGGGATCGGGTTCCACCAGGCCGGGGAACTTGCCATTGGTCCAGTCGAATTGACCGGAATCGACAATCACACCGCCGATGGAGGTGCCATGACCGCCGATAAACTTGGTGGCGGAATGGACCACCACATCGGCACCAAAGTCGATGGGCCGCAAAAGGTGGGGCGATGCCAGCGTGTTGTCCACGATCAGAGGGATGCCGGCTTCATGGGCCACATCAGCCACCGCTTCAATATCCAGCACATCCATCTTGGGGTTCCCCAGGGTTTCAGCGAAAACCGCTTTAGTTTTATCGGTGATCGCCTGTTTAAAGTTTTCCGGATCCGTCGGGTCAACGAAATTCACCTTGATACCCAATTTGGGCAGGGTATGTTCGAACAAGTTATACGTACCGCCATAGAGGCTGCTGGAAGAGACAATCTCATCCCCGGAGCCGGCGATGTTCAAGAGGGCATAAGTGGTCGCTGACTGGCCGGAGCTGACCGCCAGTGCACCGACGCCGCCTTCCAGAGCGGCCACCCGCTTTTCAAACACATCCTGGGTCGGATTCATGATCCGGGTGTAGATGTTGCCCGGCTCCGCCAGGGAGAAAAGATTAGCCGCATGCTCCGTATCGTTGAAGGTGTACGATGTGGTTTGATAGATCGGCACGGCCCGGGCGTTGGTAGCCGGGTCGGGCTCTTGCCCCGCATGGACGGCCAAGGTTTCCGGACGGTAGGATCTTTGTTCTTCGCTCATGGGATCTCCTCCTTAGGATATAAAAAACCTCTTCTCGATAAGAGAAGAGGTTTTAGTCACACCGAAACAAACCCTTCTCTTATCTCTCAGGAAGCCTTTCGGCTCCTGCAAGAATTGGCACCTTCCGGATCACAGCCGGGGTTGCCGGGCTTCATCGGGCTCGTCCCTCCGCCTCTCTTGATAAGAGCGTTGTTCAAATGATTTTATGTTGTTTTTCCAATCTGAAAACTTGTTTTTAATTATACCGTCGGATTCGGTGATCGTCAACAGCGGATTTTCATTTTTCCTGACGGCAATCGAATAAATATGTATTCGGATTCAATGTTATCCGTTTTGCCGCAAAACCTTCTTTTGTTCCCGGAGCAATGATACACTATGGAGGGCAAAACACCGCCATTCTGGGATAGACGGTGTGACGGATGAGGAGGTAGTCTGATGTCGAAAAATAAAGAATGGATCGATCTCACCGATCAGTACGGGGCCCGAAACTACCACCCCCTGCCTATCGTGATCTCCCGGGCGCAAGGGGTCTGGGTAGAGGATGCCGATGGAAACCGCTATATGGATATGCTGAGCGCCTATTCAGCCCTCAATCACGGCCACCGCCACCCCAAATTGATCCAGGCGCTGAAAGAACAAGCGGATAAGGTGACGCTCACCTCCCGCGCCTTTCACAACGACCGACTCGGTCTCTTTTATAAAAAAGTGGCTCAGCTGACGGGCAAGGAGCGGGTCCTGCCCATGAACACCGGAGCGGAAGCGGTGGAAACTGCCGTAAAGGCCGTTCGCCGCTGGGCCTATGATGTCAAGCAGATTCCGGAAGGTCAGGCGGAGATCATCGCCTGTAAAGATAACTTTCACGGCCGCACCATGACCGCTGTCTCCCTTTCCTCCGCCGATGAGTACAAACGGGGGTTCGGCCCGATGCTGCCGGGGATCAAGGTAATCCCTTACGGAGACACGGAAGCTCTCAAACAGGCGATCACCCCTCATACCGCCGCCTTTCTAGTGGAGCCGATCCAAGGGGAGGCCGGCGTGATCGTTCCGCCAGAGGGCTTCCTGCGAGAAGCCGCCGCCATCTGCCGGGAGCACAACGTCCTTTTCGTCGCCGATGAAATCCAGACCGGATTTGGTCGGACCGGGCAAACCTTCGCCTGTGATTGGGAAGGGGTCACCCCGGATCTGTATATTATGGGCAAAGCCCTGGGCGGCGGCGTGATGCCCATCTCCGCCGTGGCCGCCGATGAGGATATCCTCGGTGTATTCGAACCCGGCTCCCACGGCTCCACCTTCGGCGGCAACCCGCTGGCCTGTGCGGTCTCTATCGCCGCTCTGGACGTCCTGGAGGAAGAAAAGCTGGTGGAGCACTCCCGGGAGCTAGGCCTTTATTTTCATAACGAACTGAAAAAGATCGAGCAGCCGGTAATCAAGGAAGTACGGGGCAAGGGCCTATTCATCGGGATGGAACTGAACCAACCGGCCCGCCGCTATTGTGAACAGCTGGCGGATGCGGGGCTACTCTGCAAAGAGACCCACGAGAACACCATCCGCTTCGCTCCCCCGCTCATCATCACCCGGGAAGAACTGGATTGGGCCCTGGACAAGGTGCGCGCCGTTTTTTCATAATATAAACCCTGCGAATCATTACGAATCATTACGGCCATGAAGTGATTATCCTTCATGGCCTTTTATCTTGTCCTGCAGAATGCGCTCATATCGTTCGGCATATTGTCGGGCTGTACGCTCCCATGAAAAGCGGCCTTCGGCAATTTGACGCCCCTTTTGGCCCATCCGCTTCCGCACCGATGGGTTTTTAGACAGTTTCAGGATGGAAGGAGCCAACTCACGTTTCAACCGGGAGGGCTTAATCAAAATTCCGCTCTTCCCCGTGTCCACAGTCTCCCGAATGCCGCCGACGGCGGTGGAAATGACAGGCTTTCCTGAAGCCATCGCCTCCAGGTTGACCAATCCCAATGCCTCCGGACCAATTGAGGGAGTGACTACCAAGTCGGCAAGTGCATAATACGAGGGCATCTTCATCGGGTGGATCGTCCCAACAAATCGGACGTGTCGACGGATCGGCTTGGCTATTCTTTTCAAAGTCCTCACATACCTCGTTTCCCTGTTGGAACCGTAACGGCTGCCGCCGACCACCAGGCAGAGGAGACGAGGTTCTCTTTTCACAGCTTGATGCATGGCTTTTAGCAACAGATGAACCCCTTTGATGGGAATCAACCGACCCGCAAACAGAACCACAATCCGACGGCTCACGTTGAAACGGGAACGCAGACGGCGAGCGGTCCGTTCTCTTTCGTTCCAATGGGCGCGATAACGTTTCGTATCCACCCCGAGATGCACCGGATGGATCGGGGTGGAGGTCCCGTATCGGGCATTGAGGAGGGAACGCAGATAACGGCTGTTGGTGATGATATGGTCTGCATGATTTAAGCAGCTTTGTGGCGTATAACCCTTCAAGGCACGGGGCTTCAAAAAGGTTACAGAATGAAGGCTGAGCAACACAGGACAAGACAACGTTTTTTTGAGAAGGGGGACGAAGGCCGGCCGGTTTTCAACTTGGACCATGTCATGAGGAACCTTTTGAAGATACTGAATGCAAGCATGAAGATAGTCCTTTTGTGCAGTCTCTTTTAAACGGACATACGTGACGCGGTTTTTGGTCTCCCGAGCTTTTAATCCGGGGAAACGTTTACCCAGTACAGTAACCGTCCAATCCGCCGGCAGTCTTGGCGCAATGTTTGAAATCGCGGTCTCCACCGAACTGCCGCCGTATCGGATCGGAACGGGAAAGCTGCCCGGACTGATCAATGCGATCCGCATCCCTTCCGCTCCTTCCTAAAAATCTCCCTTAATCTTATGTGGTAAGGGATCGACTGCTCACGACGGCGATCACCCAATTATGACCACTTGGGACGAACATCCAAGCATCATTCGGACCAGATAATAAACTGAATAGCAATTGGGTGATGGGAGCGTGCCGAAATGAGTCATACGGGAAATGTGGTCGGGATTCTTCTGCCGTCAAAACAGCTGCGACGGATTCGCGCCGGTCTGGTCACGAAAGAACATGAAAAACTTTATTTCCGGTTTGGAAAACAACTGGGGTTGAAACCCGTTCTGTTTGACCTTTGTGGACTTCACCTGAAAAAACAACGCATCACCGGTTATATTTGGGAGCCATCTTCTTCCCGTTATATTCGCGTTCATCGTCCCCTCCCCCCGGTGATTCACAGCAGGGTGCTGAAGCATTCCCAAAAGTTGACCCGTCTGTCCCGGATCATGGGCAAAAGATTATTTAATCCCCCTGTCCGCAGGGATAAAGGATTGATTCACCGATTGCTGTCCAAAAATCACATGGTTCGGGACCATCAGCCGGCCACGATCCGGTTAAAGAATGCCACAAAAGCGGTAGCGTGGATCCATAAGCATCCTGTCGTATTTATCAAGCCTGCCGTCGGCTCTCTGGGGAGGCACATCATCAGAGTTGAAAGAATGCGAGCTGGATCTTTCCGAGTCCACCCTTACAAAAAACGAAGCATGCAAATGTCGTCCCCTCAATTGTTCCAATATGTGAAAACCATCCGTAAAAAAGGGCGTCCCTATCTCATTCAGCGGGGAATACCCTTAGCCCGTTACAAAGGGGCCCCCTTTGACCTTCGAGTATCTGTACAAAAAAATGGCGCCGGGAAATGGGTGGTCAGCGGAATAACAGCCAAGGTCGCTTCAACCAAAAGTTATTTGACCAATTTGGCGCAAAACGGGAAGGCGATTCGTGCCAGGACTGTGCTCGCTCGTTGTTTCCCAAACCAACCGGTCGAAACCCTCCTCAACCGGATTACCCGCCTTTCCATCGCAACCTGCAAAACATTGGAGAAAACCTGGCCTGCCTTTGCCGATGCGGGACTGGATATCGGGGTGGATCAGGAGGGGCGCCTCTGGGTGATCGAAGTTAATTTCCGGGATTTGCGATACTCTTTTCTATCCGCCGGTGACAAAAACATGTTTCAAAGGACTTATCTCAACCCCCTTCGATACGCTCAATTTCTTCATAAATCCAACCCGCCTCATAACACCTCCTTACACGCTGTATCTGGTCAGGGGAAACGGGAAGAGGAAACCGAGGGACAAACCAAGCCGAAACCCGAGATAGAACCTCGTCTGTAGGAAGAGACAAATCCGGGAGGGGATTCTCCTTGAACCGAAACATGCCACACCGCCTCTGGGTTTTTACGATGGAATATGACCCGTATATCATCGGCGGATTAGGGAGAGTGGCCACCGATTTAACCGAAGCCCTGGTCCGAAGTGGAATGTCGATCACTGTAATCAGCAGGAGCAAAAGTTCCCGCATTCACATCACAAAAAAACGAGGTTTACACATCATTCGTCTTCCCTTACGGAAAGCATTTTTCTCCCAAAAGTCGGGAAATTACAGGCCCGCTGTGATCGAGAGATGGCTGGAGCGGCGTGGATTTCAGAAGCCCCAGGCTATTCTCACTCACAGCTTGCAGTTTTCCGACTTGGCTCTACACTACCGAAAAAAACATCGGATACCGCTCATTTACCTCAGTCATTCTTTGGTCGATTCCGATTCCAAGCGCAATCGAAAGCGACAAAAGAGCCAGCTGCAACTGTTGCGAGGGGCCAACAAAATTGTTGTCCCCAGCGCTTCGGAATCGGCCAAACTGAAAAAACGGTACCCTTTCTGTGAGCACAAAACCGTCGTGATCAAGCACGGTATCAGAATACGAAAACCGGCCACCCGTGGCCCTCGACACCGTTTATTGTTTGTCGGCAGACTGGTCCCCTTAAAAGGAGTCGAAGAGCTTTTAAAAGCTGTATACCGATTAAAACAAACGGGCGAAAAAGTCCAATTAACCGTCGTCGGCACCGGCCCGAAAGAGCATTCCACCCATTTCAAATGGGTGGCCAAAAAGCTGGGCATTTCTTCTCAGGTGCGTTGGCTCGGGTATGCCACCCAACGGAAGGTACAAAACATGTACGCCACCCACCACGCCGTGATCATGCCGAGCCGCCAGGAATCTTTTGGACTGGTCGCCCTGGAGGCTCTAGCGAGGGGAATCCCCTTGGTTTCCACGCAATCCGGCGGACTTTCCGAGTTTGTAAATAGCCAAGTGGCCCAAATCATCCCCAAAGTGAACAGCCGCGCGATTGCAGACGCCGTCCAAAACATGTGGAAGCACAAAACGGCGACCAACCGCCGGGTGATCGCCGGTAGAAAGTTGGCGTCAAAGCTCACCTGGCCCTATGCCGCCAGCCAGTATAAGAAGCTGTTTCAGTCGATCCCCGGCATCGAGAGGGAATTACAACCCGCCGATCCTCCATTACAGAAAGGAGATGGAACTCCCGGATGCGGCCAAACAAGATCGTGAGGCAACTATCTCGTCGTTTCGGTATACCCGTGAAAGAAATGTCCATCGTTAAAACAGGGGTATACCGCGTAGTGACTCCTGGCGGAAAGAAATATGTCTTCAAACGGATGGCTTATCCCCCTGCCCGTCTGCGTTGGATAGACCGAACATTACTCCGGCTTCGGCGGGATGGTTCTGTCCCGATTGTTTGGCGACGGCCGCATAAACGTTGGGAAAACCGTCTTTTTGTCAGGGTAAAACCTCAGGGACCTCCCTATACCATCAACCCATGGGCCAAGGGGCGATGGCCTTCTCCTCGATCAACCAAAGAGATGGAGGCTTGCGGGAGACTGTTGGCCACTTTTCATCGATCCGGAAACAACATAGCGATCCCCAAGAAGGGGCAAAACAATCAGATGGGACGTTGGCCTTCTTATCTCCGCAGTGAACTAAACGTGCTGCGAAGGGTGATCTCCAAAGCAAAACGAAACGGATTTCGCAGTCCCCTCGACAAGATGCTGCAAAAGCATGGAGAGGAAATTTTACAAATGGGGAGAGCGGCTCTACGTGCATTGAAACAGAGCCGGTATCCATCCATTTGCCAGCAGAGGAAGGCGACCTTGTGTCACGGTGACGGCGGTCCGTCCAATTTTTTGCTCCATGGAAATCGATTGCGCCTTATTGATTTTGAAACACTAAGGTTGGATTTGCCATCTTACGATCTGTACCGGGTCATTTTCAACTCCTGTAAAGATCATCACTGGAACTTCACTATTGCCCGTTCTATCCTGGACGGGTACCAACAAGTGAACCAGTTACAACCGTCTGATTTTGAAATGCTGAAGATATTGCTCCGTTTTCCAAGAGGGATGTGCAAACTGATAGAACATTATGACAAAAAATCGGCAAAAGAAAAAAGGCGTATTGAAAGGGAGTTCCCGAGAATTCTCGCTGAAGAAAGAAAAATGAATTCATTTATCAAGCAGCTTGAAAATTACGCACAAACGGGTTAAACAAGTGCCCCAGCAGCAGCCGGGGTTGATGAGAAAGAGGCCAGTCCAGCGGCTGGCCTCAGCACGTCATTTACCCCGTCAATCCCATAGGAAGAATATAAGCGATCATCATGGCGAAGTGAGCACCGGTTCCCGCCATGATAAACAGATGGAAGACTTCATGGAAGCCGAAGCGGTTGGGGAAAAAGTCCAACCAGCGGGTGGCGTATATCACTGCACCCACGGTGTAGAGCACTCCGCCTGCCACCATCAGAATAAGCGCACCGGCAGGAAGATTGTGCACCAATTGGGCAAAGGGAATCAGGGCGATCCAGCCCAGAGTGACGTAAAAAGCGGTGGAGACATAACGAGGTGCGTGGATGAAAAAGAGCTTCAACACAATCCCGATCACGGCCAGCACCCAGATGGCGATCAGCATCACCCATTTCCACACCCCTTCCAAGCCGTGATAAAAAACGGGAGTGTAGGACCCGGCGATCAACAGGTAGATGCTGCAGTGGTCCAGCTTTTTCAACACCAGCTCTTTTTTCGGGGTCGTGCGCACCCAGTGATACAATGAACTGGCCCCATACAGCAGGATCACGCTGACACCGTAAATGGTCATGGTCACCAAGGTCGACAGGTTTTCACGGCTCAACAGGATCAGAAAGACGAAGCCCACGATTGCCGCCAAAAAGGTGACAAAATGGGTCCACGTGTTGACCGGCTCTTTCATCTTTAACCATTTCATTCTCCTCACACCTCCACACCACATCGTTTCACCATTCCCTCTATCATAACCCTGAAAAGCGACCTCTGTCATGTTGATCGACGGACATAAAAGGGAACAGGGGCCGTATCGGTGTTCAGACGGTCCGATTCAACCTTTCACCCCAGGTGAACATCTACTGTCCGATCGTTCCTTCACCTTCTCAACCAGAGCATCCGACAGGCACTCCACACCTTGATACACACACTAAGATATAGCCACCCTACTAATCGCATCAACTGTCAGATCGAATCGACAAGCAGAATCGACCAACTGACTTCTCGCCCTAGTTTACCTTTACCTGCTCCCGCAGCTGTTCCAGGGTCTTCTCCCCGATGCCGGAGACTTCTGTCAATTGATCGACGGAAGTAAAGGGACCGTTTTCTTCTCGATAACTGATGATCGCCTCCGCTTTGGAGGGGCCGATTCCGTTTAATTCCTGCAACTCTTCCAATGTTGCGGTGTTGACATCGATCGCAGGAGCGTCCCCGCTCTCACCCGACTTCCCTGCATCCGTTGCTTCTCCTATCGATTCCGGTATCTCCTCCCCCTCTGCGGGTATGTAAAGGGCCATCCCGTCGGAGAGGGGCTGTGCCAGATTGACCCGTTCCATATCCGCCTTTTTCTTCGGACCGCCAGCCTTGCGAACCGCCTCCGCCACGCGGTCCTCGGGGGAAAAGCGGTAGACGCCGGGCTGTTTTACCTCCCCCTTCACATCCACTACCAGCTCTTTCGGTTGTTCTTCTTTCTCCTTCTCCTTCTTCTCCTTCGCCTGGGCCGTGTCCGCCGGCGGTCGATAAGGGGTCATGGCCGGTTCCGCCGGTTTGTCGCTGGTCCAAAAATAAATGATGACGCCGATGAAGAGCAAAATCAGTCCCCCGACTGCCGCCGCCAGCTTCTTTTCCCGCAGGGTCCATTCTTCTTCCCACAACAGGCATTCACCTCCTTTCCTAGCCTGACATCATATTGCCCCGGTGTGGGGCGTAAGATGAAGGAAGATGACTAAGGTGCGGGGATCTCTGTAGATACCTGCAACGGGGAGGAAAAATCATGACCTACGGTTTTATCGGAACCGGCAGCATGGGCCGGACTCTGATTGAAGCCTTGATCCGATCCGGAAAGGTGAAACCTTCCGAGATGATCGTTACCAACCGGACGAAAGCCAAAGCCCAACAGCTGGCCGACCGCTACCCCGGTCTCCGGGTGGCTGCCGATAACCGGCAAGCTATTCACGAATCATCCGTCTTTTTTCTCTGTATCAAACCCGGTGAGTTTCGCACGGTGCTGGATGAAATTTGTGACGTGGTCCGGGAAGACCAGATCGCCGTCTCCATCACCAGCCCGGTGATGATCGCCGACTTAGAAAAATGGCTCCGCGCCCGGGCGGCCAAAATCATTCCCAGCATCGCCAACTCCGTTTGCGATGGCAACTCCCTCTTTGTCCCAGGCCCCCGCTTAACGGAAGAAGACCGGAAACAGCTCTGGGATCTGTTCAGCGCCATCAGTCAACCGATCACCATCGCGGAGAGCGATACCCGGGTCGCTTCCGATCTGGCCAGCGTCTCCCCAGCCTTTATCGCTTTCCTGATGGAAAAACTGGCGGACGCTGCCGCGGAAGAGACCAATCTGCCCCGAGAAACCGCTCTCGCTCTGGTCACCCGAATGGCACACGGGTTGGGGCGTCTCTTGACAGATGGCGGATTCACCCTGGAAAGTTTGCAAGAACGGGTAGCCGTCCCCGGTGGCATCACTCGGGAAGGACTCAACCTGTTGCAAGAAGATATAGGTCCGGTTTTCAACAAACTGATCCGCCTCACCCATGCCAAATACGAAGACGATATTGAAAAGGTACAGCAATCCCTTCGCGCAAAAATCGAAAAATAGCCTTTTTTGGATGATTTTAGTATACCACAACAAACAAAAAGGCGGGAGGAGTTTGCATCCCTCCGCCTCTTTTCCTTGCTAGAAATATTGTGATGAAAGGCAAATCCTTGTGCGAGGGGAAGACCCGAAAGAGCGATTTTGCACCCACAGGCACCACGAAATCAATGGGCTGACGCTCTTGAAGGATGGTGTCCTACCCAGCGAAGAATCAGCATGCAAGGGCGTTTAGAAGAACTCCCATCTAAAGAATTCGCTTACCAAGACGGTTTTGCCCCTGCCCGAAGCAGGATGATTGGCAAGACAGTTCCCACATCTCTGTAGGAAAGCAGTCGGAGCGGCTTCGGGTAAAAGCCGCCGCTCGTTTATCACAACACTTCTAGTTTCAGCCCCGGTCCGGATAATAGATTCCTTCCCGCTCCCACAGATTCTCCATCCGAGCCAAGCGTTGGGAAGCCTGGTTTTTGATGTTGCTCCCCACTGCGGTGAGCAGTCCATTCACCAGGCTGAGAGGGGCCGTAAAGGAATCCACATAAGAGGGCAGCCGGCTGGCGGCATACAGGCAAACATTTGTTTCCCGGGCCAGCGGTGACTCGGGGGAGTCGGTAATCCCCAGTGTCGGAACTCCCTGAGAACGGGCAAATTGGAGGGCCTGTACCGTTCGGTGAGTATACCTGGGAAAACCGATTCCGATCAGCAAATCATCCTCAGTCAAGGCGGACAACCGCTCAAACATGGTGTCGGAGTTATCGATCAGCTCCGTGTTTTGCAGGATCAGGTGGAGATAAAAGGTAAGAAAATAGCCGAGGGCATGGGAGCTCCGGAAAGCCACCACCCGGATCTTCCCCGCCGCTGAAATCCGGTTGACCGCATCCGCAAAGGATTTTCCATCCAGCCGGCTCATGGTCTGTTGCAGGTTATTGACATCGTCGCTCAACACCTCATAGGCAACCCTGGACTCTTCCGGATAAAGATTATCCGCCAGATCCAACCGTTCCACGGTGGTCACCCGTTCACGCATATCGTCCTGTAAGCTCCGCTGCATCTCCGTATAACCGGAATAGCCTAAGGCCACTGCGAACCGCACCACAGTAGCCTCAGCCACACCGGCTTTTTCCGCCAGTTTAGCGGTGGTTAAAAAGGGAGCCGCATCGGGATGGTTTTCTATCCAGGCGGCAATCTTTTTTTGGGCCCGGCTCAATGTTCCGGCCCGTTCCCGGATCCGCCGGTAAACCTCTTCCTTCACCTGCCGTCACCCTTTCTTCAGTTGGTTCACCCCCGCTTCAAATCGAGTCAGTGTCTCCGCCACTTCCGCATCTTTGTGGGAGGTGGATAAAGAGAAGCGATTGACCGGCTTCAGATAAATTCCTTTTTCCAGCAGGTAATGGTCCAGTCGGCGCCGCAGGGCCACGTCCGAGCGAAGCAGGTCCTGGGCATCCCGCACCGGCTGATCATCAAAGATAAGATTAAAAATGGTGCCTTCCCCTACGGTCTGCACCGAAAAATCGGCGCGGCGAAGGACCTCCTCCATCCCCCGGCGCAGTTTATAGGTGGTCCGTTCCACTTCCGCAAAGACCCCTTCCTCTTCCAGGATCCCGATGGTAGCCAATCCGGCGGCCAAAACGGTGGGATGGCCGTTATAAGTCCCGCTATGGAACAGAACGTCGGCCCCTTTCGCTTTTTGATCACCGCCTAATATGTCTCCGGAACGGACTGGGGACGCCAACTCCATAATCTCCCTGCAACCGCCGACAGCCCCGACGGGAAAACCGCCGCCAAGCACCTTACCCAGAGCGGTCAGGTCGGGGGTGACACCGTACCGCCCTTGAGCTCCAGACAGTCCCATCCGGAATCCGGTCTTCACTTCGTCAAAGATCAGTGGAATCCCATGGCTGGCGGTATATTCCCGCAGTTTCTGTAGAAATTCAGGATCCGGCGGGATAAATCCTGCCTGGACCGGCTCCAGAATGACCGCTCCCAGCTCCTTGTGGTGTCGATCCAGGATCGGCTCCGCCGTTTCCCAGTCGTTGAAGGGAAGCACCACCGTCTGTTCCTGAATCTCCTCTGGTAGTCCGAGGGAATCGGGAAGCACCTTTGGCGGCATCCCCTTGCGCCGTTTTTCAGCCGTCACGCTGACCAGCACACGATCATATCCTCCATGGTAGTGACCCTCAAACTTAGCCACCTTTCCTTTTCCGCTCCAAGCACGGGCCAGCCTGAGGGCGAACAGCGTCGCCTCGGTACCGGAGTTGGTGAACCGAACCGCTTCCACCCCGGGAATCAAGCCAGCCAACTTTTTCGCCATCTCCACCTCCAAGCGGTGGGGCGTCCCGAAAATGGGGGTTCCCATCTGCTCCAGTTGCTTCTGAACCGCCTCCATCACGCGGGAATGGCCATGTCCCAGCATCAATGCTCCGTAACACAGGTTGTAATCCAGATAGTCGTTGCCGTCCACGTCATACAACCATGCCCCTGAAGCCGAATGCATAAAGACGGGATAAGGGTGGAAGTGCTTGATGTTGGCTGTAATCCCGCCCGGCATCCAATGGGCGGCCTCTTCATACAAATCAGCGGATCGCCGGGTTTTTTCCAGTAGCGGGTGGACCGGCCGGGCCGGTGTTGCCATGATGGTTCATCTCCCTGAAAGAAATATTTCATTCATCAATGTCTATTGTACGAATGATTTATTTCATTATACGGGGCAGAGGGCAAAAAGTTCAAGGCGGTCAGCCCCTTTCACATCCTTTTAGGCCCTATGTGAACCGATGTGTAGCCGCAAGCGGACCCGTTCTCCTGATTTGGACCAAAATGAAATATTTACTTCACCATGTATAAAGCCGCCTGATCCCAGTGATCAGACGGCTTTAACGGGGCGAGTTTATTTGGCGACGATATTGACCAATTTTCCCGGTACGACAATCACTTTGCGGACGGTTTTTCCTTCCAACAGGCCTTTCACTTTCTCTTCCGCCAGCACGCAGGTCTCCACTTCCTTCCGATCCGCTTGAGCGGGGACGATCGCTTTATGACGGACTTTGCCGTTGATCTGCACGGCGATCTGCACTTCCTTCTGAACCAGAGCCTGTTCATCATACTGCGGCCAGGGTTGCGCATGAACACTGGTCTCATGGCCCATCCGTTGCCACAGCTCTTCCGTGATGTGGGGAACGAAAGGCGCCAACAGCAAGACCATCGTCTCCATCGCATGAGCCAAAGTGCCTCGATCGGCATCATCAGGATAGGCGTGGATGGCGTTGAAGAGCTCCATGATCGCGCTGACGGCGGTGTTAAACTGGAACCGGTCGCCCACATCCTGGGTTACTTTTTTGATCGTCTGGTGGGTCAGTCGGTTCAATTCCTGGGCCTCCCTTTCCTCCGGCCGGAGTTGCGGACGTTCCCGGAGAAGGTCCAGGTTTTGCTGCACCAGCCGCCAGATGCGGTTGAGGAAGCGGTAACTCCCTTCCACTCCGGAGTCGCTCCAGTCCAGTTCACCCTCCGGCGGCGCGGCGAAGAGAATAAACAGACGGGCCGTGTCAGCCCCGTAGTGATTGATAATCTCCATCGGGGAGACGACATTTCCCTTGGATTTGGACATCTTAGAGCCCTCTTTTAGCACCATACCCAGCGGGAAATAATGTTGGAAGGGTTCGATGGCGTCCACCATCCCGGCATCGTGGAGCACTTTGGTGAAAAAGCGGGAATAGAGCAAGTGGAGGACGGCGTGCTCCACCCCGCCGATATAAAGATCCACCGGCATCCATTCATTGGCCTTCTCCGGGGTAAAGGGCTGCTTGGTATTGCGGGCATCGGTGTAGCGCAAAAAGTACCAGGAGGAATCGACAAAGGTATCCATCGTATCCGTCTCCCGGCGCGCTTCACCGCCGCAGGAAGGACAGGTGGTGTGCACAAAACTCTCCGACTTGGCGAGCGGGTTGCCCTTGCCGTCAAAAACCACATCCTCCGGCAACACCACCGGCAGTTCTTCCGAGGGAACGGGTACGGTTCCGCAGTGGTCACAATAGACGATCGGGATGGGGCAGCCCCAGTAGCGTTGACGGGAGATGAGCCAGTCCCGCAGGCGGTAAGAGACGGTTTTCTTTCCCCGGCCTTTTTTCTCCAGATAGTCAGCCACTGCCGAGATGGCTTCCCGATTGTTCATCCCGTCAAAGGGGCCGGAGTGGACCACCACCCCGTCTCCGGTGTAGGCCTCTTCCAGTTCTCCCTGAGGAATCTCTTCATCTTCCGGACGGATCACCACGGGAATCGGCAATCCATATTTTTTGGCGAAGAGGAAATCCCGCTCATCGTGGGCCGGCACACCCATAACCGCCCCGGTGCCGTAATCCATCAACACATAGTTGGCTACCCAGATCGGCACCTCTTCCCCGGTCAAGGGGTGCTTCGCCTTCGCACCGGTGTCCAGTCCCACCTTCTCCACATCGGCGCCGGTACGGGACTGCTCCGATTGGTTGCGGATATCAGCGATAAAGGAGCGGATCTTCTCCTCATTGGCTTTCCCTTGAATCAATCGCTCCACCAGGGGATGCTCGGGGGCCAGCACTAGATAGCTCACCCCATACAGAGTGTCGGGCCGAGTGGTAAAGACCGCCACTTCCTCCTCATCCAACTCCGGAATGGTGAAGCGGACCTCCGCCCCCTCGCTTCGGCCGATCCAGTTTTTCTGCATCGTTTTTACACGATCCGGCCATTGGGGCAGTTTCTCCAAATCTTCCAGCAGCCGGTCAGCGTAATCGGTGATGCGGAAGAACCACTGTTCCAGGTCCTTCTTCTCCACCACCGAGTCACAGCGCCAGCATCGGCCGTCTTCCACCTGCTCGTTGGCCAACACCGTATGACACTCGGGACACCAGTTGACGGCGCCCTTTTTGCGGTATGCCAACCCCCGCTCATACAGGAGTAAAAACAGTTGTTGGGTAAACCGATAGTATTCCGGGGTGCACGTCCCCACATACCGATCCCAGTCATAGGAAAGTCCGAGACGGGACTGTTCCTTCCGGATGTTCTCCATATTGGACAGCGTCCATTTGCGGGGATTGACGCCTCGCTGGATCGCCGCGTTTTCCGCCGGCATGCCGAAGGCGTCGGCTCCCATGGGATGGATCACTCTGTATCCGTTCATGCGCTTGAAACGGGCCACCAAGTCCCCCATGGAATAGTTGCGGACGTGACCCATATGCAGCCCCTCGCCTGAGGGATACGGAAACATTTCCAATGCGTAAAACTTAGGCGCTTTTTCTTCGCCCTCCGGCGTCTTGTATGCTTTTCCTTCTTCCCAAACCTTTTGCCATTTGGGTTCAATCTCTTGCGGCACGTATTTTTCCATCGGCAGTTCCTCCAACCCTCTGAAAAATGAAACCTCCCGCCCCCAGCCAAAATGCTAGGGACGAGAGGTTGATTGACAATCTCCCGCGGTACCACCCTGATTGACATCTGAATCGATGCCCGCTTCCAGGATCCGATATCGGAGATCAGCCGCTGCCGGGTACTGTGGAGGGTCCCGGTTCCCCGGCAAAGGCGACAGGGCGAGTTCGTCCGGGCATCCTCTTCGGCTTGCACCGACCGCCGACTCTCTGAGCAGGATGCGTCACGAATTACTGCTCCCCATCATGGCCTGGTATGGTGGCGTTTCCTTCATGTTGCATGTGAATAATTTAGTTTACATTATATGCAATGAGTTGGACGAATGTCAACGGTTGAAATCAACTTTTTGTTTCACGCTTTTATTGCGCTTCGACCTGGGCCGCATCTCCCCACAGACGTTCCAAGTCATAGAAATCCCGCTCATCCTTGTGGAAGACATGGACAACCACATCGCCGAGATCCATCAACACCCAACGTGCTTCCGACAACCCCTCGACGGAACGCGGAGATTGACCGGACTCCTCCAGCTTTTTCTTGATCGACTCCACAATCGCCTGGACCTGGGTCTGGGAATTGCCGTGACAGACCACAAAATAATCGGCGAAGACGGACAATCCACGTATGTCGAGGATGCTGACACGTTGGGCTTTTTTCTCCTCAGCGGCTGCAGCCGCCAATTTTGCGATTTCCACCAGGTTCAAGAAGACTCCTCCTTCGAGCTTGGTCGGCGGACCCGGTCAACCATGTCATTCCGGGCAGCCATTGTCAGGGGATAAACCTTATGGCCTCGTTGGATCAGGAAAATCAGCGTATTCTCCAGGGACTTCAACACCGCCTTGTCCAAATCCTCCCGTGCCAGTTCACGGACCTCCGAGATCCCGGGAAACCGTCTGCCGGGCTCGATATAATCCGCGAGAAAGATCACTTTGTCTAATAAAGACATATGCGGACGTCCCGATGTATGATAACGGATGGCATCCAGAATTTCACTATCTGTAATACCAAACTGTTCTTGAACCACCTCCGCTCCGACAAAGGCGTGCCATAGTTGCAGGTTGTGTTGAAGAAGATCCTGCGGCGGACCCCCCCGGCGAATAATCGCTTCCATCCGTTCCCGGGACCAATATTTGCAGAAATCATGCAGCAACGCGGCTCGGTCCGCTTTTTCGGCATCGGCACCGTACCGGTCGGCCAATTCCAGTGCGGTATCCACCACCCGCAGCGTATGTTCCCAGCGATTTTTCGGCAATTCCTGCCGAACCGCTTTGGCGAGCTCATCTCGATTCATACAAACGATGCGCCTCCATATACTGACGAACCGGCTCAGGGACGAGATAACGAAAGGTTCCCCCCTCGGCCGCCCGTTCCCGGATCCAGGTGGATGACAGATCGACCTGAACCCCTTCATCGACCAAGGTCAGCCTCTTCTTAATATGTTCGGGAATCCGGTTGGTATCCACATCAACCCCTGGCCGGACCAGTCCGATAATTTCTGCTGTTTCCGTGATTTCCTCTATATTATACCAGTGTGGAAGATCCAGCACCATGTCGGCGCCCACCACCAGGTAAAACTGGGTATCCTGATGGCGCCTAACAAGTTGACGGAGGGTGTCAACCGTATAGGAAGGGCCCTCCCGCTCCATCTCCACCCGGGAGACCCGGAAATACGGATTTTCCGCCACCGCCCGTTCTACCATGGCTAGACGGTCTTGGGAAGAAGCGACTGATCCTTCCTTGTGCGGCGGATTGGACGCCGGGATGAACCATACTTCGTCCAATCCTGCCGCTTGGCGAGCCTGTTCCGCCATGATCAAATGGCCGATATGAATGGGATCAAAACTACCGCCGTAAATACCGATTCTCTTCCGCATTACCGTCACGTCTCCTTCAGGGCTTCCTCCAGGATCTCCCGCATCGTCTCCGTCGGTGCTTCCTGCCCGGTCCACCGTCGGTAAGCCAGCGCTCCCTGGTGAAGCAGCATGCCCAGTCCCCCGTGAACCCGGGCGCCTCGGGTCCGCGCTTCTCTCATCAGACGGGTATCACGGGGATGATAAATCAGATCGCTCACCAACAACCCCTCGTGGAGGAAAGTGGGATCCACGGGGCACGCCTCGGTATCGGGGTACATACCGACAGAAGTGGTCTGCACCAGCAGGCTGGCCCCTTGAAGCTTCTCCCCCGCTTGATCCAGTCCGACCCCTTCTGTCTCCGTCCACGTCTTAAGACGAGCGGCCAGCTCCTGAGCCCGGGTTTCCGTCCGGTTGACCACGGTGATCCGCTGGACTCCCGCACGGGCGAGGGCATATCCCACCGCACGGGCCGCTCCGCCGGCACCGATCAACACCACTTGCTGCTCAGCGGGATCGATCCCGGTTTCGGTGACGAGGGAGCGCAAGTAGCCGGCTCCATCGGTATTGATCCCGATCAGGCGGCCCTCCTCCACCATCACCGTGTTGACCGCCCCGATCAACCGGGCGCTCTCCTCCACTTCATCCAGGTGATCCATTACCGTCACCTTGTGCGGGACGGTCACATTCCATCCTCGAAAGCCGAGAGCCCGCATTCCCTCGACAGCTTGTTTCAAGTCCTCCGGGGCCACATCGTAGGCCAAATAGATATAGGGAAGCCCCTGTTTTTGGTAAGCGGCGTTGATCATCTCCGGTGATTTGGAGTGGCTGACGGGGTGTCCGATCAGGCCCGTTTTCCGGATATTCGCGTCAAGGCGCAACCGATTTCTCCTCCCTTTTTATCATGTATGTGCTCACAGAATGGACGGACGAATCTCCACTCGGACGCCTTCCGGCACCCATAGATCCACTTGACCCCGTGCTTTTCCCGTAGCGATCCAGCCAAGGCCGGAGATGACCAGATCCTGTTTCTGAGTTCCGTTCAAATGGAAGGA
Source organism: Melghirimyces thermohalophilus (assembly GCF_900102685.1). GTDB lineage: Bacteria > Bacillota > Bacilli > Thermoactinomycetales > DSM-45169 > Melghirimyces > Melghirimyces thermohalophilus. The sequence goes on along the minus strand of NZ_FMZA01000017.1, from coordinate 15,492 downwards.
ATGCCGTCGCAAGGGCGGCAGGGAGTCCGGTTCCTCTGGCGGAATCAACAGTTCCCCCCGGTGTTTCACCCAGATCTCCTCCGCCTTTTCCAATTTGGTGCGGTGGATGTAGAGAGAGTTGGCCACGCTGCAGACAAAGGGCTGCCGCTCTCCTTCGATATAATCCATCCGGGCCAAGCCGCCGAAAAAGAGGGTTTGGCCATCGTTCAGTTGATACACTTTCGGTTTGATCTCCTGATCGGGAATGATCGCTTTCAACTCCTTGGGATCCACCCACTCGCTCATACGATCCCGGCGCAGGATTCCCGGCATATCTACGATCTCCTTCCCATCATCCAAGGGGATATGGATCGTGTCCAAGGTGGTTCCCGGATAGGGAGAAGTGGTGATCGACTCCTCTCCGTCACCAAACTCCTTCAACAAGCGATTGATCAGGGTGGATTTCCCCACGTTGGCCGTTCCGACCACGTAGACATCCCGTCCCTGGCGCTGCTTATCGATGGCCTCTACTACCTCGTCCAACCGATATCCTTTCGCCGCACTGGTCAGCACCACCTCGGCCGGTTTTACCCCCAGCTCCTTTGCCGAGCGGTATACCCACTCCTTCAGCCGCTGCACTTTGGCCGATTTGGGAAACAGGTCCAATTTGTTTCCCAAAATCAGAATCGGGTTGCCCCCGGTATGTCGCTGAATGCCTGGAATCCAACTCCCGGTGAAATCAAAGAGATCCACCACTTGGACAACCAGGGCCTCCTTTTCGCCGATTTCCCGAAGCATGGAGAGAACCTCATCCGGGTCCGCCTCCATCGGAGTCACTTCGTTATAGTGGCGGATGCGAAAACAGCGTTTGCAGATCACATGCTCCCGTTTCAGCGCTGCCGGGGGAACGTACCCCGGCCGATCCGGATTCTCCGTCTGCAGCTCGACACCGCATCCTTCACACCAATATGCCTCGTCCATCACTTCTGCTCCTCCCAACCCAACAATCCCCGCTGCTTCATCCAGCGCAGGATCATTCGTTCCATCAACCGATTGATTTTGGTGAAAATCCCTTCTGCATCGGAAACGGGAACCACCAGAATCGTATGTAACCCGAGGGTATTTCCCCCCAACACGTCGGTAAAGATCTGATCGCCGATCATCACCGAATCGGCCGCGGTCACTTCCAGTCTTCCCATCGCCTTTTTAAAAGCGGCGGAGAGGGGTTTTCGAGCCCGATGGATGAAGGGAACGCGCAGGGGGGTGGCAAACCGGGAGACCCGGGTTCGTTTGTTATTGGAGACGATCATCACCTTAAAGCCCATACCCCGCAGTTGATCCAGCCAGCTCACCAGCTCCGGCGTCGCCTGCGGCCGCGTCGACTCCACCAAGGTGTTGTCCAGGTCGACGATAACCGCTTTCACTCCCCGCCGCTGAAGTTCTCTAAAATCGATTTCATAGATAGACTGCACAAATTCGTCAGGAACCAACCGTTTTAACACTGCTCCACCCCATCGCCGCACAGGTTTATCGGCCATTACTATACCATACCCCCCAGAGCCCGGGCAAAAGAGACGGCAGAGTCATTCTCTCAAACCAAACCAACCGACAGAATCCCGAAGGCACGACACCTTCCATCCATCACACGTTGAAATTGTTGCCCGGCCTAACCCTTTCGCTAGCAAACCGCATATTCTATTCATAAGAGTTTAAAAGAGGGAAAAGGAGGATGTTGCGTGATCAATTTCAACATCGGCAGAAGAATCAACCAATTTAACAGCGAAGGGAGAAACATCGCCGTCATCCCCGGCGCCCAAATCGAAACTCTCGGCGATGGCAAGGTGACCATCACCCGAAAGGGCCGCTCAAATACCTACACCTTGCCCGACGGGTGCGTGGGTCGCAGCCTCTTCGCCGACCCCTCCCGCATCATCATCGACGGCTATCAGTTTAAGGACGGCGTCTTCGAAAAAGTACACCAAGCACATCCCGCTCTCTCCGGACCGGGGGCGATCCGGCTGATCGACGTCTCCTGCCCCGTCTGCCGGTACTCCTACAGACAAGTAGCCCTACCAGCCGACAACAGCATGGACCTCTACTGCCACCTTTGCAACCACTGGTTTGAGGCAAAGACGCTAGCAGGCGGCGTACAAGTCACCTTATTGCCGGAGGAGGATGACGATTGGGAAGACGACGAGGAGGATGAGGAGGAAGACGATCTCTGGTAACCCATTCCCCAGCCCTGTAAATGAAGGGACGGGGAAGTTAATGCTCAAGGGTCTATTGTGCGGCATAACCACCGTCGATCGGTAATTCAATCCCTGTAACAAAGCTGGACTCGTCACTGGCCAGATAGAGTACTCCCTGGGCGATATCCTCCGGCTGGCCAAACCGGGGGAGCGGGGTGGTTTGTTCCAACATCCCTCGGATCTGTTCATTCTTTAGAAGTTCCTCGGTCATCGGCGTTTCCACCACCCCGGGATGGACGGAGTTGACACGGATCGAATCCTTGGCAAATTCGATGGCAGCCCCTTTGGTCAGCATGCGGACCGCCCCCTTGGATGCTGTGTAGGCGCTCGCTCCAGATCCTCCCGTCAAACCGGCGATCGACGAAATATTGATAATCGAACCGCCGCCGTTTTCTTTCATTACCGGCACCACGGTTTTCATCCCCAAAAAGGTACCGGTGGCATGGATCCCCATCACCTTGTTCCACAAGGAAAGCGACGTCTCCAACAAACCGTTTTACGGTGAGACCCCCGCGTTGTTCACCAATATATCGATCTTTCCGTATTTCTCCACAACCTGTGAAACGATGCTTTCCCATTGTGCTTTTGAGGTCACATCGTGTTGAAAATAGGAAGCTTGCGGCGATACCTGCAACAATTCTTTCCCGGTCTGTTCCAGCAACTCTTCTTGGATATCCGTAATCACCACACAGGCGCCTTCCTTCGCAAACAAAAACGCCTCTTCTTTGCCTTGCCCCCCGGCCGCGCCCGTAATCAGGGCCACTTTTCCCTGCAATCGCATTTCGTAAGCATCCCCTTCCGATCATTTCAGAGCGACTCGCTTTGTTCTAACAACTTTTTATAGATGGATAAAAATTTTCGGATTTCCGTTTCATCCAGGGCTTGAAACAGATCCAGACGGAGTTGTTCCCCTTTTTCACGGGCTTCTGCAAGCACTTGTTCACCGGTCTCGGTCATCTGCAGATAGATTACCCGCCGATCCTTCTCATCCGCCTTCCTTTCCGCGTAACCGTCTTTGATCAGCCGATTGGCGATGTGGGTCATGGCTCCGGGGGTGAACCCCAGCTTGTCCGCTTATATCAAATGTTTTCTAACGGGCAAATTTAGGGGGAAGTATGTAACGTACCATCCTCTTTTTATTTATAATTCCAATAAAATTCATTGAATATGGCATGGGCCTTCGTCCCCTCTCTCGGCAAACTCATCCTGGGGCTTTTTCAACTGCTGTTATTCGGTTCTGAGTTGTTCATGCGGGAGACCCCCCCCCGTCTCGACCAGCATGGGTTATTGCTCATTCTCTATCTTTTTTTACTCCTTTTAGACGACCGATATATCGAGCCGGCATTGGGATACCTTGCCTTGAAAAAGGTAAGCAAAGGCGGCCAACTCCTCGGCAAAGTCGACGATACAATCACGGGCGGCAAGGTGACCGACTGGACCGAAAACATCTCCGATCCCATCCTGAAAAAACGGGACGACTTCGTCGAATGGGCCTGCGGCAACCGTTCCTCCGCTGCAACCCATCAAGTGCAGTACGCCTCTACCGGCATAATGATGGCCAAAGGCAGCCCCTCCGCTCCCACCGGAGATAGCAAATGTTTAGCGGAGCAGATTCTTGGGAAGTCGGATAAAAAAGACGACTTCCCATCAAAGACTCAGGACACAAATACAAAATCGGCGGATTCCTTTTACCAAGGCCTAAAAAACTCGAAAACATACAAACCAGTCCAATATGAAGGAACGACAAAAGTTGATGGAAAAGTACGGGATATCTCCCGAAGGGTTTATCAGAGGAAGGATATCAATTGGAATGTGATAGACCCTGAGACTGGTATGACCAACCTAGAACGCGCTAAAGATGGGAGACCACCATTAGGACAAGACGGAAAACCCCTTCAGCTACACCATATAATACAAAAGGAAGCAGGGCCAATGGTGGAAATCGTTGAGATGACTCATCGTCAATATAAAAAACAACTCCATGGTTTAGTTGGAAAGGGACAAAGTTTTAGAAATGACCCTGTATTGGACAAGCAGTACAATAATTTTAGAGCAAAGTATTGGAAATGGAGAGCAGAACAAATACAAAAGGAGGCAGATAAAAAATGAGTCAAGAAAAAATTTTGTCGATGATCCAACAATATGGTAATAATCGTTCTTTCACAGGTCCAGTGGATGATTCCCGGATTAAACAAATTGAAAACATGTTGGAAGTAACCTTACCTGATGATTACAAATGGTTTGTTCGGAACTTCGGCCACGGAGGTATCGCAGGTGTGGAAATATTGGGTATAGCAAAAACTGAGATCCCCACTTGTGTGAAATCCACCCAGACATATAGAGAAGAGGGTTTACCTCATTCTCTCGTTGTCATCGAGAACTGCGATGAATGGGTTTATTGCTTAGACACCAGTAAATTGGTTAATGGAGAATGCCCAGTTATTGATTGGGATTTTTTAGGGAATGCAGGCATACAAACATATAAAAACTTTTACGAATTCTTGTCGGATCGATTCTCAGATGCAGTAGAAAACCTATATGATGATGAAACAAATGGATCATACGATTACCTTTAATCACCTCTTGGTAAAATCGCACCATAACGATGCCGAGTACGTATCCCTTGAAAAGACGAAGAAATCTCTAATAAAACCCTATCGTGACATTGAAAGAAGAAACAACCCCGCTCCTGTAAAAAGAAGCGGGGTTGTTGTGTTATGAATTTTCCAAGGAGACTTGGATCTTTTGCTAAAAGGAATCCACATCGGGTAAAGCGTCTACCGACAAGGGTGTTGACTGGTACAATGGTTTTGAATAAAAGCAGTGGTGGCAGTTTGCTGTTAAAGTAACTTTTTCGGAGGTTTTATTCATGAGAGTTTGGTTACTAAAAAGCGATCTGAACGAGGAATTGGAAGATCTTTAGCTTCTAAATTTTGATGATGATTATGACAAGTATTTTAAGGACTTCAATCAACCGACACCCAAAAAAGCTCAATGGGGAGAGGTGGAGGTTTATACCTTATCGGAGGGGCAACAAAGTGATTTTCCTCAGTTTTGGGGTGATGTGACTCTCCCGGTCTTCTCAAAACATGCGCTACATGCGGTACACGACTTAATTAAAGATCAAGTGGAAGCACTGCCTTTAAAGCATTCCGAACATCAGTATTTTGCTATTCATGTATTAAATGTAGTGGATGCACTCGATTACGATAAAATAGAGGTTAAAAGAATGCTTCGATCCGGACGCAGGTCTGGAATCAAAAAATACTCTTTTTACCCTGAGAAAATCAAAGGACAACATATTTTTAAAGTGTATCTAGATGATAGAGTCCAATCTGATGTGTTGGTTTCTGACGAGTTCAAAGAAAGGGTCACCTCCAGTTCCCTCGTAGGATACAAGTTTGTTGAGGTATGGGACTCGGAACAATCGGATTCGTAAGCGACGGTCTGTTAAAATCAATAGGAGTGTATATTCAAACCGTCTGGGTCGATCCAGACGGTTTCTTTTGACATTGAATGAATATGAGGAGGTTTTCCATGGAGCGCTGGGAACAATGGGTGCCGATCGATCACATACCTCAACCAATATACCTAGATTCCCTTGTCGATGGCCACGAGGGAATCGTCATGAGGTTCAGCAGTGAAGATAGCGAAAAAAAGGTTTTGGTCCAATTTGACGGAGTGGTATGCTCCTATCGAAATACAGATGAAGGTCGTCTATTAAAAACATGGGATTTTCTCAGTCGCCATTATGGGGATCAATTTTACAGTACTTGGCCTCTATTTAAAGTGAAACATTCAGAATACCTGAATTGGTTTCTGAAAGAAAGCGCTGGGATCTATGAAGATATAGAAGTGACGCATTATGTTTTTATCACTCCCCATGATGTGGTTGACGTCCTGTCTACATTTGCACCCCGTGTGATGATCGAATAACGCTCACTCCACAAAAAATTGCAATGGATGAACTCACCTTATTTTCACCATAAAACACCCCCGCTCCTCCAAAGGAAGCGGGGTTTTAATATTACAGAGAGGCTCTGGCTTTTTCTCCGCTGAAAATCCGTATCCGGATAATAGGGGTCGGCCACTAGAATGTTGGACCGGTGCAGCGGGCTTCGGGGCAGAAGCAGTGGTGACGTCGGGCTTCAGGTGGTCCAGTCAGCGGTTAAAGATGGTGTCCAGTCGGTCGGTTTGGATGTTGCCCAAGGGGGACACGTCACCGAAGTCGGTCCCCATGGCTGGGAATACCGATCCCTATCTTCAGCGCACGGATTGCCTCAGGCGCTCAAATAGCACGTTGTTTTCCAGATGGATATGCTGAAACATGTCAGCCTCCAGCTCTTCCAATTTGGAGAAAGACAAGGTGTACGTTCGACAAGCGTCTTCCGGCAATGCATAATCCTTCGAAACCCTTCTCATCTCTTTGAGAAGTTCGCCCGTCTGATCGTGTTCCGCTTCTAAACGGTCGATTACTTGAACCGCTTGATCCAAAACGTCCCGGGAAACTGTCTCTTCATATTCTTTCACGAGAGGAAAGATCTCCTCTTCTTCTTTGTCTAAATGCTCTTCCAGCTCCTCTTTGAGGCGGTGAAACAATGGATGCAACTCGGTGAGCTCGGGATGGGCTGCACCATGTCGATAGGTGACCTTGGTGACAAAGGCGCTTAAAACCGGCAGTTCCTCTCGCAAATAATCGTGATGCGTTTTCATGATGTGGTCGACTAATTCCGAATAGCGCGCTTTACGCCAATCGACGGTATTCTGATTCGATTGTCTCTTCCGGTAGGCCTCATTGAGCTGTTGAAGAAAGGCTTCCTCATCGAGTTTGCGTTGGCGCAGGGCTTTCGTCAACGTTCGCTTTCCTCCGCAGCAGAAGTCGATGTTGTATTTTTTAAACAGGTTGCTCGCGCCTGGAAAGTCTGAAACAATTTCACCGATTTGCTCTTCCCCGTTAAATTTTTTCTCCATTTTAGACACCTCCTGTACGGTGATTATACAGGGCGGTGTCACAGAGCGCTGTGAATCATATCACACGATCAGACCATTTTTCACCTCTGTGCCGATTGAGACTCATTGCCGATGTACCCCTCTCGTATCAACTACCACCTTCAACGTGATTCGCCTGTTTAAACAGCAAATAGATAAAATAAGGAGCACCAATGAGGGACACGACGACACCAGCCGGCACACCCTCCGGGGCAACCAAGTTTCGGCCGATGGTATCCGCTAAAAGCAACAACCAACCACCTAGCAACAGACAGAGCGGCATGTACAGCTGTGCCCGATGCCCGATCATCACTTTGGCCAAATGGGGAGCCATCAGACCGACAAAAGCGATTCCTCCCGTCACAGATGTCGCCACAGCGGCCAAGGCGACAGCAGCGAGAAGGAGTTGAAATCGTTCCCGGTTGGTCCTGACCCCCACTCCGATCGCCACCGATTCATCCATGCTGAGAAGGTTTATCTGAGTCGATTTAAACCATATAAAAGGGACCGCGAGCAATAACCACGGCAATATCGCCCATAAGAAGGGCCAATCGTCCCCCCAAACGGACCCGGCCAGCCATTTAGCGATAAAATCAACCTTTTGCCGCTCTGCTGAGGAGATGAGAACGATCATCGCCCCAGACAGGGCAGTCGAAAAACCCACCCCAATCAGTACGAGACGGATGGGTTGAAGCCCTGTTCGTCGTTCATAAGCCAACACATAAATCGCGATAGCGGTGATGAACGCTCCCACAAAGGCAACGAAGGGGATGGCATAGGCGAAATTGCCCACATCCAAGGGAAAGAACAAGAAAAAGAGGGCAATCGCCACTCCAGCACCTGAATGGATCCCGATAATCCCCGGATCGGCCAAGTCATTACGTGCCACTGCTTGCAAGATGGCACCGGACAAGGCGAGGGCCATTCCGGCCATCAGTGTGATCAAGATGCGGGGAAGACGAATCGAAAAAAGAATAAATTCTTCCTTAAAACTTCCCCCGCCGAACAAGGTGGGAATGATGCGATCATAAGGGAGGGAGGCGTCGCCGAGCCCCATACCCATCACGATAGTGATCACCGTCATCGCAAACAGCGCACTGATCAACCTCTTTTGTCTGCGTCGAAGGGATTGTGAAATCATAGGAATGCTCGACCGCCTTTACGTACAATGATGAGAAAGAAGGGGAGCCCCATTACCGCGACAATGGCAACGACAGGGGTTTCATATGGAGCATGGATGGTTCGGCCGATGGTGTCCGCTAACAACATAAAGGCGGCTCCGACAAGGGTAGCCGACGGTATGATCAAACGGTAATCTGTTCCAACGATGGCACGGACGATATGCGGGACTAACAGGCCGACAAAGGCTAAGTTTCCGGCTAATGAAACCGCCGCACCCGCCAATAAAATAATCATCACAAAAAGAGCGGCTCTGATCCGCGAAGTGTTTTGTCCGAGGCCGACAGCCACTTCCTCATTTAAGCTTAAAATGGTCAGTTGGCGGGACAGGAAAATCGCTCCGAGGATGCTTAAGAAAACGATCGGTGTCACCCATTGAAGCTGATCCCAGGTGGTTCCGATCAGGCCACCTGCTGTCCACATCGAGACATCCTTAGGAATGTCAAAAACCAAGGCAACACCTTCAGCAACGGCAAATAAAAACGTAGACACCGCTGCTCCAGCTAAAATGAGACGAAAAGGGGAAAGACCGTCTCTTTGCAGGTTTCCGATCCCAAAAACGATCAATGATCCGATGGCAGCTCCGATAAAACTGGCAATCATGAGGCCTAGATGGTTGAGCCCGGGAAAGACGGCGATCGCAATCGCCAAGGTTGCATTGGCACCAGCCGTGAGGCCGAGCAATCCCGGATCAGCGAGAGGATTGCGGGTCATCCCCTGCATAATGGCCCCGGATACGGATAAAGCCGCCCCGACGACAACAGCAGCAACTCCGCGAGGAAACCGAATTTCGCGCAAGATGTTGATGTGATCGTTCGTTTGAGAAGAGGTGAGCGCCTGCCAAAAATCCCCTAGGGTTGTATCGGCTGCACCGAAGATCATCGATCCGACAAACATGAACGCCAATAGCAGAACGAACCCACAAAATTGAATAGGAAACGATAACGCCTGACCTTTCATCGATCCTTTTCCCCTTTCTCCCAACACTCAAGAAAAAACGGGCCGATTACCCGCCTTTCCATCATCGACCGAGAAATTTCTGTTTGAAGACCTTCAATTGATATTCCAGGGTAAGCGGATCGTTGAAGAAAAACGCCTTCCCATCCACCACAAAAACTCGGTCCTTTTTAACCGCTGGAATGTTTTGATAGGTATCTGTCTCCATAAAGGAGTTGTCCGTATCATTAAATGTACTGACAACGAGATAATCGCCGGCAAACTGGGGAAGCACTTCAGGGGAGATCGCATGATAACCGGACTCCGAAGCTACTTTCTCCACTCTTTTCGGCATGTTCAAACCCATCGCCTGATAGAGGATCTCTGTGCCGCGTCCCCAATTATCCCCATACACGTAGAGCTGTTTGTCATATTTTTCGATGACAGATACCGTTGCATCCTCGCCAATTTTTTCTTTGATCTCCTGTCCAGTTTCCTTTGCTCGTTTTTTAAAATCTTTCACCCATGCTTTCGCTTTCTTTTCTTTATTGAGTAATTTGCCGATTTCAATATGTTGCTGAAGATAATCCAGCTTTCCATAGGTAAAGGTTACAGTAGGAGCGATTTTCTTCAATTTATCTACATTTTTGGTGTTTGAAAGGCCGATGATCAGGTCCGGATTGAGTTCGATGATCTTTTCCAGGTTTTCATCGGAGACTTCAGGCACATCTTTCAGTCTCTTTTGCCAGCGTGGATTCTTCTTGGACCAGGAGTCGACACCGACGGGTTTGACTCCGAGGGCCATCACGTTACCGGTAAAGGATGAAAGGACAACGACGCGCTGGGGATTCGCAGGGACCTGGACGGGACCTTGTTCCGATTGATAGGTGATCGTCTCCCCTGACGCCTCCTCATGATCTGAACTCTGCGCTGGGTTGCCACAGGCACTAACGAACAGTAGCGACAGTACCAGGATGGGAATCAGCCATCTCTTCATGATGTTCAACTTCTCCTTTGATCAGATGATAGGTGAGACATATGGGCTTATCCGTACGTGGATCTCGATCGATGATCGCATCGATATGAAAGATTTCCCGCAACACATCAGGGGAGATCACTTCTTCACTGGTCCCCGCCTTGACGACTCGGCCCCGTTTCATCGCGATCATGTAGTCGGCAAAGCGCGCCGCTTGATTGAGGTCGTGAAGCACCATGATGATCGTCCGCCCCTGTTCTCGATTCAATTTTTGCAGCAATTCCAGCACTTCTAGTTGATGAGCTAAATCGAGATAGGTCGTCGGTTCATCCAAAAAGATAATATCCGTCTCTTGGGCCAACGCCAGCGCAATCCAGACACGTTGACGCTGACCACCTGATAACGTATCGACAGGACGATCCTTAAACCCTTCTGTGCCTGTCATCTCCAACGCCCAATCGATCATTTTACGATCTTGCTCGGTCAATCGACCCCAACCTTTTTGGTAAGGAAAGCGACCAAAAGAAACCAGCTCCGCCACGGTTAACCCGCTAGCTCCTTCTGGAGTCTGGGGCAAAATCGCCAAGTTTTTCGCGACGGTTTTTGTGTTCTCTCGTGCTATGTCCATCCCATCTAACAAGACCGATCCGGAGCGCGGAGAGATGATGCGCGTCATCGCCTTTAACAGCGTCGATTTCCCGCATCCGTTTGGCCCAATGATCGCAGTCATCTGCTGGTCTGGAATGGAAACATTTAAACCTTGAACAATCAGACGGTCGCCATATCCAATGTGCAAATTTTCCGCGTGCAAGCGAGACATTCGAAGTGACCTCCATCCACGATGAGCCTCAATCGCTCCCTTGATTATGATAACGATTATCAGTATCACTTTAACAAGAGGATGTAGATCCTGTCAATTGACAACCAGTCGGTCGCCCACTATCAAAATGACTGGCTATCATATGCCTCATCGTGATCAAAACGGAAGGCGACAAAACGCATCGGATCCTCCGATTGGACGGACTGGTGCGATCTTACGGATGGAGATGAAGTACAGCATCGATTTATGATGGTGACGAATCTCTCCAGTCGAAGGGATCGGCAGCCACAAAAAACCGCCTCCCCATTATAGGAGTAGGCGGTAGACTCTTCTATTGTGCGGAATGACCACTGTCGTGTTGAAATAGGAAGCTTGCAGCGAGACCTGCAACAGTTCTTTCCCGGGATAAAATGGCGAATCCATGTTTCTAGCGGTAGTCCTTCGCTATTTAATATTCGTCAAAGATTTGCTGGATGGCAGCTCGCTCTTGAGTAACTAGAAGCGATAACATCAGTAAAATGCGTGCTTTGTGGGGCAATAGGTTGTCTGCTGTGATACAGCTCTGCCAGCTTTCCCGGTTCAGCATCACCACTCTGCCATTGCCGACGCGACTGCTTCGGACAACGTGTATATCACGTTCTACCGCCTCAATCAGGCCCGCCTTCTCCTCGGAGGTGCAGTGCCCGCCTCCTGTTCCTGCCAAAACGATCCCCTGGTATCGGCCGCTTCGGATGATATATTGAATGAGATCTTGATCTGCACCGGCATGAGAGTAAAGAATAGCCACTTTGGGAAAGGCGGAGATGGACAGCTTGGAAAATTGCGAGTGAACCGTGTGTTTACGCGATGGTGAGCGGTAAAACTGCACCTTTCGGTCGGGATCGACGTATCCCAACAACCCCAATTGCCCCGATTGAAAAGCTTCCACCCGATACGTATTCGCCTTGGTCGCCTCTCGCGCACAGTTGATTTCATCGTTTAAGACCACGAGCACCCCTTTTCCGATAGAGGCCGGCTCGGACGCCACACGAACGGCATTGATTAAGTTGAAGGGAGCGTCACTCCCGATAGCAGAGAAGGGGCGTTGCGAGCCCACCAACACGACGGGTTTATGCGAATGGACCGTCAGATGGAGAAAGTAAGCAGTCTCTTCCAGGGTACTCGTACCATGAGTAATGACAACTCCGTCATAATCCTCCTCATTGAAGAGGCGTTCAATTCTATTTTTTAAGTCTAACCAATGAGCGGGAGAGATGTTTGAGCTTCCGACGTTAGTCATCTGTTCCACATCGATATCGGCAATCTCTCGGATCTCTGGGATTTCCCGCAGAAGATCATCTCCTGTGTAAAAACCGGACTGATAATCTTTCAGATCCAAACGGTGGATCCCGCGACCGGATATGGTTCCACCCGTCGCAATCAGTTTAATTTTCTTCATGGTTGTTATACACCACCCTGTTACACTTGGTTTTTTTCGGATGATGCTACATCCAATAGGACGTTGAAAGAGGCACGGATGACGCTTGGGTCCCACCCGTTGATCTAGCGGGCCACCACATGGCAGCCCTTCAGCTTAACAGACCGCGCGCAATTGCTGTCACAGCCATGATCGACGCGATGATAAGCGCGATCGGAATGCCTTTTTTCTGAAGATCTTCAATCTAAAGATCTTCAAAATGTACATATTGAATGATGACGAATATGAAAACAGCCCAGTTCACGCCATCAGACCATTGATTTCCTCCACTTGTATCTTCTCGTTATAACTAATGGCCTTGTGCCCAATCTCCATTGATTCAATCGCCCCTTTTTAAGTAGCATTAATCGTTTGGGTTCAATTTCCTATTCACTATTGAGTAGACACTTCAACTATATCACAGGTTTTTGGCACCGTTTTGCGCATTTGGGACACTCGGTTACGCCGAGGTGTTGCTATTTCCGTCGTGTACATCGCCCACGAAATTGGGATGCGCTATCAGTCATTTTCGTTATCTCCCCTCAACATCGGTGCCCCACACACGAGTTAAATACAACAAATATACAACCCCCGCTCCTCCAAAGGAAGCGGGGGTTTGTGTGCTCATATGGTTTCCAGGGAGAGCTGGGCTTTTTTCTGTTGAAAGTCCGTACTCGGGTAGTAGGCATCAGCGACGAGGATGTTGGGGCCGGTGCAGCGGGCTTCGGGACAGAAGCAGTGGTGACGGCGAGCTTCGGCGTGGTCCAGCCAGCGGTTAAAGATGGTGTCAAGTCGGTCAGTTTGGATATTGCCCAGAGGGGGCACATCGCCAAAATCGGTGACGATGACGTCGCCGGTGAAGGTGTTGACATTGAGTCGGTTGCGGCCATCGGGATCGTTGCGAACGGTGATGTTTTTTTCTTTGTGCAGACGTAGCCACAGCTCCCGGTCCGCCGGGTTGTCACTGCAGGGGTAAAAGGGTAAGGTTCCAAAGAGAATCCAGACCCCCTCATCCCGGTGGTCAACCAGTTGATGGATCGTCTCCCGGAAAGTATCCAGGGAGATCAATTCCATCCCCCGGGCAAAGTCGCTGGGATAGAGCGGATGCACCTCATGACGGCGGCAGCCCATCTCCGCCACATCCCGGTGCATCTGGACGATGTGGGGGGAAGTGAAGGGGCTGAGCAGTGTCTCGGCGGAGACAAATACCCCCGCCTTGGAGAGAGCTTTGGCATTGTCTACCATCCGGTGGAATAATTTTTCTCCCGCCTTCTGTGGCACCTCCCGCCCGTATTTTTCAAAGGCGATCCGGTGAAAGTCCGCCGCATCCCGATAGTTGTAGGAAATGTGGAGGACATCCACATCCTCCACCCAGTCCTCGTACCGGGACAGGGGAAGGGTTAGGTTGGAGTTGATCTGGGTGTAAATCCCCCGTTCCCGGGCGTAACGCAACAAAGGTCGGATCGTCTCCTCGACGACCCGGGGGCTTAACACCGGTTCCCCGCCAGTGATGCTCAGGGTTTGCAAGGTATCCACTTCCTCCAACCGCCGGATCAGGGTCTCCACCGGCAGCGCCACCCCTTCCTCCTTGACCAGCATCTCCCCGACAGCACAATGCTCACAGCGAAGATTGCAGAGCTGGGTGACGGTAAACTCCACGCCGGTCAACTCATGCCGCCCTTTCCGCATTCGAGTGTACCAAGGATCCCACGGATCCCAGTCCGGAGACAGAGGCTTTTTAACGAGCGCGGTGCCGGTTTCTGTTTGGTTCATCGTTTCTCACTCCCGGTATGATGTCCAGGATGAGTATAGGGATAGACAGAGCCTCCGGTCAATCCCAGGACATCCAGTCAACCAACTCTGATTACTTTTTCTTCGCCTGTTTCTTCACCGTGTCCAGCAGTTTTTCCACCTTTCACCACCGCATCGCGCTCTTTGGATCCTGCATCACGTCCTTATGCGCACCCCTCCTCAAACAGCTTGTTCCTTCTCAGTTTATCCCGACGCCACCCGATTTTCATCAAGATTCGGTTAATAGAGGATGATCCGAAGAAAAAACCTGCCCTCCGCTAAAAGCTTCGGACAGCATTTAAAAAAGCCGCTAGCATGTGGCTTTGTTCACGCGAAGATGACTTTACAGTGTCTTTATGCCCTTAAAGCGTGGTTTTTATTATTGATCATGTGAATCGCTCGTCCCAAAGCCCCTTCGGCCGCTTCCTGGAGAATTTCAGGCAATGTGGGATGGACATGAATGATGAGAGCCAGATCCTCGGTGCTCAACCAGCGTGTTTGTGGACGAAGAGACGATCCGCTCCTCGACCCTGATGCAGATCATTCAAGAGCGATCCCTCCCCTCCAGCCCCCCCTCCCATTCCCATGGAAACACGAAATAAGGCTTTCAAAGATGCACTGGAAAAAACCCACGGCAATATCTCCAAAGCGGCTAAACTGTTGGGCGTTTCCCGGACCACCTTTTACCGTTGGTTAAAAGAGCAGAAGTAAATGATGTCCCCACCCACGAAGAAACGGGCTGTGTGTGACACAGCCCGTTTCTCAGGCTGTCGAGAAAGTCTCGACAGCCTATTTTTTTGCCGAATCCTTTTCACTGCTTCCCACCGTTTATTAGGTTGAAGAAGAATGGGAGGGATGGGTGTGTTACGTTCCAATAAAGAGAAACAAAATGAGCTGGAGTTTGTCTGTATTGAAGAATTAGTTCCGGAAGATCACTTGCTCCGCAAAGTGGACAAGCATATCGACTTTTCTTTTATCACGGACAAGGTGCGGCCTTTGTATTGTGAGAACAATGGAAGGCCCTCCATTGATCCGGTCGTTCTCTTTAAAATGATGTTTATCGGGTATTTGTTCGGGATTCGTTCTGAACGTCAATTGGAAAAAGAGATTCGAGTTA
>NZ_FMZA01000016.1 GCF_900102685.1 Melghirimyces thermohalophilus | reverse complement strand
CGATGAAAAGTCCTATCCGGTATTAGCCCCGGTTTCCCGGAGTTATCCCGGTCTTGCAGGCAGGTTGCCCACGTGTTACTCACCCGTCCGCCGCTGATTCCACCGTCTTCACCCCGAAGGGATCCGTCGGCTTCCTCCGCACGACTTGCATGTATTAGGCACGCCGCCAGCGTTCGTCCTGAGCCAGGATCAAACTCTCCATAAAAGAGCTTGATTCGCTCAAATCATTTGACAGGGTCGTGTCAAACGCTCTTCAGTTTTCAAGGAACGCTCTCCTGTTCCGCCGCCTTCCGCGGCGGCCGCTCTCTCGCGGCGACAAGATCTATGCTATCAAACCAAATCGATCCTGTCAACAGGTTTTTATCTTTTTTTGATCCGCCCGGTAGCGGGCTCGTCCCCGTCTCAGGGACAAATAAGATAATAACATGGGTATCCGAACAAGTCAACCAGTTTTTCATTCAAGGAAGTAAAAAACGTTCCTCCGCGGAGGAACGTTTTTCGCCCGATTACGATTGAACCTGTTTCCCTTTTGACGTTACCACCCGTGCAGGCCAAAAGCTGGCTCTCCCCAGCAAGGTGATGATCGATGGCAACAACCATCCTCGGACCAGAAATGTGTCCATCATAATTCCCAGTGCTACCGTAAAGCCGAACAAAAACAGTTCCATGATGGGCTGCGTCATCAACACACTAAACGTGGCGGCTAGGATCACACCGGCGGAGGAAATCACCCCACCCGTCCTCGACACCCCTTGGCTGACCGCTTCCCGAAGTTCATAATGTGCCATCTCCTCACGGATTCGGGAGACCAACATGATGTTATAGTCCACGCCGAGGGCCACCAGGAAGACAAAGGTATAGAGGGGAATGCGATAACTGATTTCCGCCAGACCGAAAATGTGGTCAAATATCCAATAACTAAGCCCCATCGCCGCTCCATAGGAGAGCAAGATCGTCCCCATCATATAGATGGGCGCCACGAGGGACCGGGTTTGTAAAGCCAAAAGAACGGTGATGAGAAGGGTGACCAAAAGAATCACCGTTCGAGTATCCCCGTCGTTCAACGTCCGCACATCCACTTGTTTTGCCGTCTCACCGATAAATTGAAGTTGATGGTTGTCGGGAGACAAACCGCTTTTCTGCAAAATCTCCTCCGAGCCGGCACGGATGCGTTCCAAATGATCCATCGTCTCCTGATCATAGGGGTTGCCATTGAAGAGTAGCTGCATACGGGCAGCTGTTCCGTCATCGGACAGGGCTGCCTGATTCCCTGCGGCGATGGTTACTTCCTTGATCCCCTCTTGCTTTTCCAGTTCCTCTTTCAGGCCACGTAAATCAGTGCGCTCCATTTTGTCCGATCCGGTTAACAAAACGGTCGTGGGGGCCAGCTCCCCCTCTGAATAATGCTCCTCCAGCCATTCAAAGCCAACCCGGGAGTCCATCTCCTCCGGAAAGGACTGGATCAAATTGAAGGAGTACTGGATCTGGGACATTTGGGTGGCGAACAGAGCCAGCACCGCCGCCACGGTGATAGCAGTAATACCAGGTTTACGAACCACTCGGCGCCCAACCCGCGACCAGAAAGAGCCGCTTTTACTCTCCGGATCTCCCAGACGGGGGATGGAGGGCCAAAAAGCTTTTCGGCCGCAGAGGACAAACAATGAGGGGACCAGGGTTAGACCGGCAGTCAAAATGATCGCCATAGTGATCGAAAAGATGGGAGCAAAATGGAGGTAGGCTTGGTAATCGGCGGTAAACAACACCAGCATCGCTGCGAGAACCGTTCCTCCGCTGAAGAAAATCGGTTCCCACACCTGTTTCATCGCTGCACCCATCGCTTCATAGGGATCCGCCCGTCTCTTCAACTCCTCGCGAAACCTAGAGAAAACAAACAGGGAGTAATCCGTCAAGGCGGCAAACAGCAAAATGCTCGCGATGGATAAGGCCTGAGAGTCGATCGCAAACCATTGCTGCTTTCCAGCCAAGCCCAGCAAGCGATCCAGCACTTGATAAACAATCCCCGATACCAATAGAGGGATCACCGCCAACAGAGGCGAACGATAGATCGCGATCAATAGGATCAGGATCAAACCAATGGTGCACAGAAGAAGCACCATATCGGCGTTGGAAAAGATGGCGATCGTATCCGAAGCGATCCCTGCCGGGCCCGTGACAGTGAGTTCCGTCGGTGGGACGAGGAAGGATTCCCCTTTATCTCGTAGATCGGTCACGGTTTGATTGATCGCTTCCATCTCCAAGCCATCCTGCAAGACAACCGGCAATAGCAAGGTGGTTTTGTCATCGGATAAAAACGTTTTTTGCGCTGCCTCTGGCATCTGATGAAAAGGCGGGGTTTCATCGATTGTTTCAGGGGCCTTGTTGGAATGGAGATAACGACTCAGTTTTTCCACGGACTGAATATCAGTGGAAGTCATTCCATCGGAACAGTGAAACACCATTAACGCCGGCGTCCCATCCTCATCGGGAAAATAACGCTCTAGCTCCTTACTGGCCAGAACGGACTCCGCCTCTTTCGGCAAATCCTGTCCATTCACATTGGTGGCATATTGGCGGGCCCCTGGGATGAGTCCACTCAACAATATCGCCAGGACCAACCACACGATCAGTGTGATCTTAGCCCCTTTGCGAGTGGAGACCGCGGCAGTGAAACGTTGAAATAGGCGATTCATGCTGTACTCTCCTTTCAAACGCCCCTCTCCAATTCGACAGATGTGTCGAGTAAGTCCAAAAAGAAACCGACCATGAATCTTGGGTCGGTTACATTATCATCCATTCCGACACAAGTGTCAATTGGATCATAAGAAAAACCCAACCCTTTCGAATCAGTTTTTTATCGATTCGGGGACCCGTTGTCGGGATGGAGTCCTTGATACAAAAGATCGATGACCATCTCTCCGGTTACCGATTCCCCTTGCATCACATCCGGTAACTGGATAGAAGAAAAGATCATCGCGGCAATCAGGCGCGTCGATTGATCGGAGCGAATTTCCCCCATGGATTTCGCCTCTTCGATCGCCTCCACAATCCAGCGATGAATCAATCGATGCTGTTCAATGAGCTTAGCCACCGCCTCGCCCCCTTCAGGAGAAGCAGACAGGTCAAGCATCGGCAAAATTTGAATGATCCGTTGAATCTGTGTATACCGCAAAAAGACATTCAAATACCCTTTCAACCGGTTGAGGCCAGAAAGGGGAGCACATTCACGGCAATCCTCTATCACCCGGTTCATCACCTGATCCATATAGGCGGTAATCAGCTCATCCTTATCGGAAAAGTACTCGTAGATCGTACTCCTCCCGATCCCCAGCTTTTCTGAAAGGGCTCCAAAGTGAAAACCACTGTATCCTCGCTCCAGCAATAACTCCTCTGCTGCATCTAACAATTCTTGGGGGTTTATTTTCTTTTTCGCCATCGGGGATCACCTTTTCCCACAAGCAACCGAAGCCTTAGTCATACTTTTTCCCGTTGATCTCAAAGCTGGTGGTTACTTCGGCATTTAAGGATTGAGATACGGAACAATACTTATCCCGGGACAGATCAACCGCCCGTCGCACCTTCTCCTCAGGAAGATCCCCTTCCAATCGATAGTGAATGTGTATGTGTGTATAACGGCGCGGATGATCTTCGGCCCGTTCCCCCGACAGGTCCATATCGAAGGCATCCACCTGGAGGCGCATTTTATTCAGGATATTGATGATGTCGATCCCTGAACAGGCTCCTGCCGCCGATAACAACAGTTCCATCGGCCGAGGTCCCTGATTCTCTCCGCCAACTTCTGGTGCCGCATCGATCGTAATCCCGTGTCCTGAAGGCGTTCGAGCGTCAAATTGCATGTTGCCTTTCCACTGAATATTGGATTTCATCGCGGTTTCCTCCTCTTATCATGTGTAGAAAACGATCAGAGAAGACTCGATCAGTGCAGCGACGGCCAACATCACCACCACACCGGTGAAAAGAACAGGAATTTTGGAAAGATAATCTTTCCATGCTGAACCGTACCGTTCTCTCAGTTCAGGGGATGCCAAGCCGGTCAGGCTTCCCGCCGCTAAAGCCCCCAACCGCATTCCGAAAGCGGCGGCAAAAATCACCGCAGGCAATTCCAGAATACCATGGGGAAGAATATGGGTCACAACTAACGTCACCGGATGGAGGTCGGCTTGATCAGACACGCTGCCGACCACCACTCCCAACAGCAGACCGTTAAATATCACACCCAGAGCGGGGTAGATTCCAAAAAATATACCCAGTCCGATCATACCCGCCGCGGCCAGGAGATTGTTGAAAAAAATGACACCGTAGGTGTTCAACAGCCCCGGATCCTGGTTGATCGACTCTGCTTTTCTCTGAAACTGCTCCCACACCCCCGTCTGTTTCATCCAGGTGCCGATCGGTTCGCTGGCGACAAAACCAACCAAGGAAAACATGATAAACAGCAGAGCACAAGCTGCGACCATTCGTTTTTCCGAGCGGATCGCATCAAAAAAACGACGCAATGGGCCACCACCTCCTCTGATTGAAACACATTCTCATTCATAACCCTCGTCCATCGGAATACATTTAGTATGGGACAGGTGCCAGACTTCCCATACCGAGGCAGCCGGAGGTGACGGGATGAGATTTATTTGGGTTTTATCGGGAAAACGAATCAGGCGGGTTTTGATGATGTTGGTGGCCATCTTCTTCGCCCTCGGAATATACTACGCCGAGCAGGAAAACATTCAGGTCTTCATGCCCCTTCAATCGGGTCCGGCGGCGATATACAGCGTGGACACGGACAAAAAACAACTGGCGCTAACCTTTGACATCAGCTGGGGAGAAGAGCGAACCGGCCCCATTCTGGATGTGTTAGAACAAAAGGGCGTCAAAGACGCCACCTTTTTCCTCTCCTCCCCCTGGGCGGAAACCCATCCGGACATCGTCAAGCGAATTGCGGATATGGGCTATGAGATCGGAAGCCACGGACACCAACATAAAAACTACAGCACCTTAAGCGAAGAACAGATCCGGGAACAGATCAGAAAGTCCCATCAGATCTTGACCGATCTCACCAAACAAGAGCCCAACCTGATCCGGTATCCCAACGGCGACTTTGACAAGCGAGTTCTTAAAATCGCAGACGAGTTGGGTTACACCAGTATCCAATGGGATACGGACTCGCTGGATTGGATGAACCCCGGCAAGGATAAGATCATCAACCGGGTGGTGGGGCGAGCACACAAAGGGGACATCATCCTAATGCACGCCAGTGATTCAAGTAAACAACTCCACGAAGCCCTGCCAGTCATCATTGACAAATTGCGGGACAAAGGATACAAGTTCGTCTCGGTTTCCGAGCTGATCGCAGGTTCGGAAGTGGAACTGAACCCTGTCGATTAAGCGCCAGACCCGGAAGTCTGGCTTTTTTGTTTGCCTTTCTCCGATGTGGGTCCCACCAGTCGGTGCAACTGCATAATCTGCCAGGTGTTGCAGACCAACAGCGTCATCACCATCAACAGGATCATCGGAAAGGATTGCTGCCCTAGGGCGGGAATCGCTTCCACCACTGTCGTTCCTACCATGAAAAAGATCGCTGGGATAAATGCAGCGGGTTGGGTCGCCTTCACTTTAAACCAGGCCACCACCAATCCGAACAGGAGAATCATCACTGGAAGACTCCAAGGGATCAGCCACGTATTGTCCAAGCCGCGCGTTTCAGCGGGAATATCCAGGATCCGGATCAGAATCAACACCGTCAGGATCAGCTGAATCCCTTGATATAGCCGCGGGTTCCGAATAAATCCTTTGGCCACCATATTAAACACCATATAGGCAAAGAATCCCATCTGGGCTACAGCCCCAAACATCACGCCGGCCCACAACAGGCGGACCGAGGTTAGCCCCAGTGGGCCGAACACACCTTGAATCACCCAACCCATCACTGGAGCGGTCACCGTACCGATAGCCAGGGTAGTCCAAAACAGAAAAAACAGTTTGCGGATCGTCATCGATTCAGCCCTCACTTTTGTTGTAAACTCCGCGGGGGTGTCGACCCTATTATAACGGTCAAACCCTCTTTTTCAAACGAGCTGACTGGTGACGGAATCGGCATAAATCAGCCGCCCGCCGATCATATTAAGAGGAGAGATTCCCACAGAAGGGCGGACTCGATATGTTGAATAACCGAAAACGGCTGCCGCTTCTCGCCTTCATCCTGCTCATGCTGGCGGCATCCTGCAGTTCCAATCAAGAATCACAGGGTCAACAGCCGGAGTACAATGATATCAAACAGATGGTTATGGACGTTCTTCATACACAGGAAGGTAAAAAAGCGTTGCAGGAGATCATGAAGGATCCCGAATTCAAAAAAGAGATCGTGGTCTCGCAACAGGATATGGAAAAAAGCATCAACAAAGCGATGCAGGAACCCAAGATGCAGGAACAGCTGAAAAAGCTGTTTGAAGAGCCAAAGGTGGCTGCCAATTTCGCCAAAACGACCCAGAAAGAGCACGAAAAGCTGATCAAACAACTGATGAAAGATCCGGAATACCAGAAGATGATGCAGGATGTTATGAAGGATCCGGAGTTTTCCAATCAGCTCAATCAGGTGTTGAAAGGCAGAAAAGGCCGGGAAGAGATTCAAAAGGTGATGGAAGATGCCCTGGAGAGCCCCACCTTCCAACAAAAGTTTTCCAAGCTGCTGGAAGAAACGGTGAAAAAAATGGAACAAGAGAAACAGAAGCAAGGGAAAAAGGGTGGACAGAAAAACAGCGGTGGCAGCGGAGGCCAAAGTGGCGGAGGCTCGGGAGGAAGTTAACACCGGTGAACAACCGGTGTTTTTTATTCACTTTCTCCCCTCCACCCCACGAACTGATGGGCTTTGTTAAACAGGTCGGACCAACATGCCTAGGATGATACTGACCAAGGCGCTGGATGCGGTAATGGAATACATAATCAACAGTTGGTAGCGAACGGCGATCAGCGGGCTGGTCCCGGCGATGATGAGGCCGGTCATCATCCCCGACAATAGGAATCGATCATCGGAATCATCCCCGCCCGAATGGCCCGGTAAGTAGCCCGGCGGCTGGCCTGCGCTCCGGTAGCCCCCAGGGAGAGAGCGACCAAAATCTCTTCCCGCATGGTTTCGGCATTCTCCATCCAGAGGGATTCGTTGACCGGTGTAACGTTTGGTTACTCCAACAAGTCGGATCAGTTCCTGATCCCCCATTCCGGTACTCCTTTCCCTTGCAAACATCCCTAGGGAAAGAAAAAACACCGGAATTCCCGGTGTTTTTTCCCTTGGCTTTACACACGCTTCATAACCTTTTGGGCCAGTTCCCGATATCGTTTCCCGATGGGTGTATCCGCATCGTAAACGGAAGGTGAAAAATCGGGATCGTCAGGATCACCGTTTTCCACGGAACCGAGGGGAATCTGGGCGAGCAATTCGGTCTGAAGCTCTTCCGCCAGTTTTTCTCCTCCGCCACGGCCAAAGATGTAATCCTTATTCCCGCAGGAAGAGCATTCGTAGTAAGCCATATTTTCCACTACACCCAACACTTCGTGTTTGGTGTGAAGAGCCATCGCACCGGCACGAGCAGCCACGAACGCCGCGGTAGCATGGGGGGTGGTCACCAAGAGCTCCTTACTCTGGGGAAGCATCTGATGTACATCCAAAGCCACATCCCCTGTCCCTGGAGGCAAGTCCAAAATCACGTAGTCCAGCTCACCCCATTCCACTTCCTGGAAGAAGTTGCGCAACATCTTGCCAAGCATGGGACCGCGCCAAATCACCGGGGCATTTTCCTCCACAAAGAATCCCATGGAGATCACCCTCACCCCAAACCGTTCCACCGGAAAGATCGTCTTATCCACTACGGTCGGTCGCTCCTCAATCCCCATCATATCAGGAACACTGAAGCCATAGATATCCGCATCGATGACACCGACCCGTTTGCCTTCTCGAGCCAAGGCCACAGCCAAATTGACGGTGACGGTAGATTTGCCGACGCCGCCCTTTCCGCTGGACACTGAGATGAAGACGGTATCGGAATCCTTGGAAAGGAGATCGGTACCTGCCGCATCTTGTTGCAAAGGCTGCCGGCCGCCGGAGCGTTTGGCCCGAACTTTTTCCTGGTGCTCCTTGCGAATCCGTTCCGCCAAAATTTCCTGTTCTTTTTCGGAAAGGAGGTCAAACTCCAACTCCACCTGCTCAGCTCCGGCTTTTTTCAGCGCTTCCGTCACCTTTTGCTCCAACTTTTCCCGATGGGAGGAATCGTCAGATAGCATCATCACCGTCAGCTGCACCCGATCTCCGAAAATGCGAATGTTCCGTGCCAGGTTCAATTTGACAAGATTGTGTTTTAACTCCGGCTCCTCTACCTCCCGGAGTGCTTCCAGTATCTGTTCAACGGTCATCTGTATCGACACCTCGATAATTGTAACGTTATGTTTCAACCCGATTATAACACAATTATTCTTGTTCTTTCGTCGGTGCTTTTTCCGAATAATAGCGAAGAATTCCGTGATAGATGGCAGCTGCCACTTTTTTCTGATAATCTTCTTTGCCCAGAAGCCCGGCTTCTTCCGGATTGGATAAAAACCCGATCTCCACCAGTGCGGATGGAATTTCCGACGTCTTCAATATGTAAACTTCCCCACTGTGACGGGCTTGTCTCGTGGTGTTCTGAAGGGATTGGATCATTTCCCCCTGAATACTTTGAGCCAGGATCTCATTGGCTTCCAGTGTCGGATAATAAAAAGTTTGTGCTCCCGACCAGCGGGAAGATGGAATGGCGTTGAGATGGATACTGATCAGGGCATCGGCACCGCTGTCTCTGATGATCTCTCCGCGACGCAACAAATCCTGAGCCTTTCTCCTCCGGACCCCTTCACCGGCCAGATCCCTGTCTTCATCCCGGGTCATGATCACCAAAGCGCCGGATTCCTGAAGGTAGTCCCGCAAAAGCAGACTCACCGATAAGGCCACATCTTTTTCGACCAGCCCGGTTTGGCTCACAGCCCCTCCATCAGGTCCTCCGTGTCCCGGATCCAAAACAATCACTTTCCCCGACAAAGGCGTGCTCCACACATTTCGACTTTTATCAGGAAGACCGTATGTGGCAAAAGCCCCAACCAGTGCCACCACCATCAACAACCCAATCCATTTTCTACGGCCGTAAAAGAACACTTTCCACCCGTCCCCCATCCGTCTTCCCCCCTTGGGTTTCCCCGTCTTCTTTCATGTATATGGGACGAGTCGACCGATATGAATGTCAGAGGAAACGACGTTTGCGTAACCGAATTCCGTAGTCCACCCCGTGCATAAACCACAAGGCGGTCACTTCTTCGAAAAAATACATGACGGATTGAATGGTCCATTCGTCCATCTGCCGGAAGAGGTTGAGATCCTCGGCAATCTGTCCAATCAGACGGCTGCCCCCGTAGCCAAATACGCGTTGGCCCCATCGGCGGCGTTCTTGGCTTGGCCGTTCCGGAGGGCATTCCAGCTCTCCCCGGCGGCTCGACTCCATGCCGCATACGTAAGCCTCAAAGGCAATCCGATATACGGCTTCGTCCACGGCGAGTCGTTGCCCGGGATTCAGGTTACGCAAGGTCGGCTCCAGAATGGTATCCACCATCTGCGACAGCTTGCCCCAAGGAAAGCCAGACAAAGCTTCCTGTCTCAATTTTTCCATACGGGTTAGACGCCAAGCTTCCAACCAAACCACTTTACCCACCTTGCAACCCTCCTGCCTGCTTTGAAGTACCCATAGTGTTACCGGAGGCAGGGGGAGATACTATGGCTAAAATCAGGCAGCAGTTGTCAATAAACGACAGAAAAAGTCCATAAAAAACCCCGCCTTTGGCGGGGTGGAGAACGATGATGTTACCGCTTGGAGAATTGCGGCGCACGGCGGGCCTTTTTGAGACCGTATTTCTTCCGTTCTTTCATCCGCGGGTCACGGGTAAGGAAGCCGGCTTTTTTCAGAGTCGGACGAAGTTCCGGATCCACTTTGAGAAGGGCCCTGGAAATCCCATGACGAATAGCGCCGGCTTGACCGGTAAAGCCGCCTCCGTCCACGTTGACCAAAACGTCATAGCGGTTGGTGGTATCCGTCAGCACCAACGGCTGTTTCACGATGGCTTTCAGGGTTTCCAGGCCGAAGTAGTCATCCATCTCACGGCCGTTGATAACGATGCGCCCATCGCCAGGCACCAAGCGGACACGTGCCACAGACTCTTTGCGGCGGCCGGTACCATAAAATTGGACTTGTGCCACGATCAGTTCCCTCCTTTACTTAACGGCGTACTTCCCATTGCTTGGGTTGTTGTGCTTCATGAGGATGTTCCGCACCGGCGTACACCTTCAGCTTTTTCAGCTGCTTGCGTCCCAAGGTGTTTTTCGGCAGCATGCCTTTGACAGCCAGCTCAATCATGCGTTCCGGATTTTTCTCCCGCAGCTCGCCGGCGGAGATAGAACGAATCCCGCCAGGATAGCCGGTATGGCGGTAATACATTTTCTTGGCCGGTTTTTTACCGGTCAGGTGAACTTTGGAAGCGTTGATGACGACAACGTAATCGCCGGTGTCGACGTGGGGGGTGTACTCGGGCTTATGCTTCCCGGTCAGCACAGTCGCCACTTCGGTGGCCAGACGGCCCAACGGCAGATCCGCGGCGTCAACCACATACCAGTTCCGTTCCACTTGGTTCGGTTTAGCCATAAATGTGGTACGCATCTCATTCCCTCCTTCTCTCAACAGACAAAAAATATATCAAGTATGGGCGTTACCCGTTGCGTTCTCACCAGAGTGCGCCGAACAAAGATTTTCCCACCGGGGCAAGATGGAAAAATACCAACGATCATATTACACCAACGAGGAAGGGAAGTCAAGAAAGGAAAAGGCTCACATTCCCTGCCAGGGGGTATAACCCACTTCCATCATCACCAACCCATCGGGAGGCAAGGTTTTACCGGCCACCGACCGGTCTTTTGCCGACAGGATGCGGGGTATATCATCGGGCGGACGCTTGCCCAGCCCCACCTCCACCAGGGTCCCCGCTAAAATGCGGACCATATGATAAAGAAAACCATCTCCCACCACCTGAATGGTGAAAATCCCTGGTTCATCCTCCGACACGTCGCAGTGATATAGAGTGCGCACCCGATGCTCTACTTGGGCCCGGGCTGCCGATAGAGATGTGAAATCATGGGTTCCCACCAAATAACGAGCAGCTTGTCGCATGGGATTCAGCTCCAGCCGGCGGGGAAAAGGAGTGCGAAAGCGGCGGCAAAAGAGGTTCGGAACCCGGTTTGTATCCAGGGTATACCGATACCGTTTCCAATAGGCATCTTTTCGTGCGTGAAACCCGGGGGCCGCCGGTTCCACTTTTTTTGCTTGCAAATCCCGTGGGAGGCCGTCGTTTACCACCCGTACCCAGCGGTTGAAAGGGATCGGGCAGTCACTCTCAAAATGGGTGACCTGTCCCAGGGCATGAACCCCAGCGTCGGTTCGACCCGCCCCGGTCACCGCCACCGGACGGCGAGTAATGCGGGTGAGGGTCTCTTCCAAGACCCCTTGCACCGTCCGCTGACCCGGTTGCCGCTGAAAACCGGCAAAATCCGTCCCGTCATAGGCGATAACCATTTTAAACTTAATCACCGCTTGGCCTCCCCCTTTCTCCCTAACCGCGCAGCCACCAGAGGCTGATCGACAGGACTGCTAATACCACGAGCAGGATGGTGTCCTCCTTTTTCCAGCGGAGCTCCCGTATCCGGGTCCGCCCTTTCCCCCCTCGATATCCTCGGGCCTCCATGGCCAATGCCAGCTCTTCCGCCCGTCGAAATGCAGAGATAAACAAGGGAATCAGAACGGGGATGTAACTTTTGACCCGTCGCAACAGATGGCCGCTGTCAAAGTCAGCCCCCCGCGCCCGCTGGGCCATCATGATCTTATCCATCTCTTCCCACAGCGTAGGAATAAACCGCAGCGCGATCGACATCATCAGCGCCAGATCCTGAGCGGGCACACCGACGCGGGTTAGCGGGCACAGGAGTCGTTCTAATCCGTCGGTCAGCTCCATGGGGGAAGTGGTCAGTGTCAACAACGTCCCCATCAGCACCAGGATCAGAAAGCGAAGGGAAATGACGGTCGCCTGCACGACACCTTGCTCATACACGGTAATGGGCCCCAACTCCCACCATACATCCCCGCCTCGAGTCATCCCCAGATGGAGCAAAGCGGTTAAGATGATCAAATACAATACCGGTTTGATGCCTCGTAAGATCATCGGGAGCGGAATGCGTGACAGCAGTACCCCCGACAGGGCCACCCCCACCAATAGACTGTAACCGGCCGCATTCTTAGCGAGAAAAACGATCATCATAAAGACGAAAACAAACACCAGTTTCGCCCTCGGGTCTAACCGATGCAAAAAAGAATCAGCGGGAATGTACTGACCGATCACCGGATGATTCAATCTGCTCACCGGGGTCGCCCCTCCCAGCGGGCCAGAATCGCTTCTTCCAGGTCATCCACTGTCATCAACCCGTCAGGTAGGGGCGGATCCAGGCGGCGGTTGAGGCGATCCGCCAGCCGGGGCGCCTCCGGTGCTTCCAGACCCCACTCCTTAAGGGATCGATGGCGGGAAAAGATATCCACAGGTTGTCCTTCCGCCACTTTCCGTCCCTGATACAATACGAGTACCCGCTCTGCGTAGGTGGCCGCCTCTTCCATATTGTGAGAAACCAGAATCACCGTCATGCTCCGCTCCCGGTGCAGGGTGTACATCCGTTCCATCAATTCCCGCTGCCCAGCGGGATCCAGACCTGCCGTCGGCTCGTCCAGTACTAACACTTCCGGCTGCATCGATAGCACCCCAGCAATCGCCACCCGTCGCATCTGTCCTCCGCTGAGATGAAAGGGGGAACGGGAGGCCAGTTCCCGAGGCAAGCCGACCCAGCCCATCGCTTGTTCCACCCGGTAGTTCACTTCTTCCTGGCTGAGGCCGAGGTTGAGCGGTCCATAGGCAATATCTTTAGCCACAGTCTCTTCAAACAGCTGATGTTCCGGATATTGAAAAACCACTCCCACCCGGCCTCGCAACCTGGAAAAGTCATCTATGCCACCGATCAAAACATGACCCCGGGTAGGGGTCATCAACCCGGCGATCATTTGAATCAGTGTGGTTTTGCCGGAGCCGGTGCCTCCGATAATAGCGACAAAAGAGCCCGAGGGAATGGTCCAATCCACATCGGCCAGGGCACATCGTTCATAGGGGGTACCCGCCATATAGCGATAGGTCAATCCCTGGATAACAATTTCCATAGCGATTCCACCAGCTCTTCAGTTCCGGTGATCTCGTGCCGGATGGGAAGGCCGCGGCGCCGTAGACGCTCTTTCAGTTCTAACGGCAGCGGAACCTCTAGCGACCAACGGGTGAGCTTCTCCCGGCGGTGAAACAGCTCGTGAGGTGCACCGGACCACTCGATCCGGCCATCGGCCATCACTACCACCCGTTCCGCCTGGAAGGCTTCCTTTACCGAGTGAGTGATATGGATCACGGTGGTTCCCTGGCGATGCAACTCAGTGATCGCATCCAGCACTTCTCGTCTCCCGCCGGGATCCAGCATAGAGGTGGCTTCATCAAAGATGATCACCTCGGGCCGCATCGCCATCACACCGGCGATCGCCAACCGTTGTTTCTGTCCTCCCGACAGATGGTGGGGAGATGAGGCCTCCCGTCCCCTCAGTCCGACTTGCTGGAGAACCTGATCGATCCGCTTCAACATTTCTTGGCGGGGAACGCCTAGGTTTTCCATGCCGAAGGCCACATCATCCTTCACCGTGGTGCCCACGATCTGATTGTCCGGATTTTGAAAAACCATCCCCACTTTTTGGCGAATGAGCGGATGGTTCTTTTCCAAACCGGTATCCAGACCACCCACCCACACCTTACCCTCACTCGGTAGGAGAAGGCCGTTCAACAGCTTCGCTAAGGTTGACTTTCCGGAACCATTCGGCCCCATCACCGCTATATACTCCCCAGAGCCCACTTGGAGATGGACCCCGCGCAGCGCCCACTCTGCTTCTGGTCTTTCCTGAAGATGATCATACCGGAATCCTGCTCCGTCAAGCCGTATGATCGGTTCCATCCCATCCACTCCGCTTTCAGCCGGATCCAGTATTTCCTCCATAAAGAAAAAGGGCAGATTTCAGGACAATCACGTCCTGCCCTCTCCCTTTGATGCAAAAACCTTTGCCTCACACCAGCTCCAGATAAACCATTTCCGTAGCATCGCCGCGGCGGGGGCCGATCTTGATAATGCGGGTGTAACCGCCGTTTCGCTCTTCGTAGCGGGGACCCACTTCCTCAAACAGCTTCTTCACCGCGTCGACAGACTCATGGTTGACATTGTCCCCTGCTTGTTCGGTACGGGAACGGTTGGTGCGAACAAAGGCGGCTGCTTGACGGCGGGCATGGAGATCCCCCTGTTTGGCCAGAGTGATCATCTTGTCGGCGATGGAGCGAACCTCTTTGGCCCGGGCAGCTGTGGTTTTAATCCGCTCGTGAATGATCAGATCGGTCACGAGGTCCCTGAACAAAGCTTTCCGTGCAGAGGTCTTGCGACCCAGTTTGGATTGTGCCATGGATTTCCCCTCCCTTGTAAAAGAGTAGCCAGTCAGTCATCGCTGCGCAGGGAGAGTCCCAACTCTCCCAGCTTCTCCTGCACTTCTTCCAGCGATTTGCGACCTAGGTTGCGCACTTTCATCATATCTTCTTCCGTTTTTTGCGTCAGCTCTTGGACGGTGTTGATTCCCGCTCGCTTGAGGCAGTTATAGGACCGGACCGACAGATCCAACTCTTCGATGGTCATCTCCATCACTTTTTCTTTCTTGTCTTCTTCTTTTTCCACCATGATCTCGGCATCTTTGGCTTCTTCTGTGAGACCGACGAAGAGCATCAGGTGTTCTGTCATGATCTTGGCGCCAAGGCTGACAGACTCATCGGGACGGAGACTTCCATCCGTCCAGACTTCCATCGTCAATTTATCATAGTTGGTCACTTGGCCAACCCGAGTGTTCTCCACCTGGTAGTTGACACGTTCGATGGGAGTATAGATCGAGTCCATCGGAATCACACCGATGGTCTGTTCCTCCCGTTTATTGCGTTCCGCCGGTACATATCCCCGGCCACGGTTGGCGGTCATGCGCACGTGGAGACGGGCGTCATCGGCAAGGGTAGCCACATGGAGTTCCGGGTTGAGGATGTCCACATCCGAGTCAGCCCGGATATCACCGGCCTTCACTTCACCGCCGCCTTCCACATCAATCTCCAACACTTTTTCTTCCTCGGAATGAATCTTTAGAGCCAAGTGTTTGAGATTCAAGACGATCTCAGTCACATCTTCAACCACACCGGGAATCGTGGAAAACTCGTGTAATACCCCCTCGATCTGGATGGAAGTCACAGCCGCACCGGGTAGTGAGGACAACAGGATGCGCCGGAGCGAGTTGCCAAGGGTGGTGCCGTATCCACGTTCCAAGGGTTCCACGACAAATTTCCCGTATTTGCCGTCGTCACTGAGCTCCACGGTTTCAATTTTCGGCTTCTCGATTTCAATCATACGGTTTTGAAACCCTCCTTCAGAACGTCGCGTTCCGGGTGACATTTGTCCAGTCTGGGTGTTCGCTATGCGTGGCCCCGGTGTGAAATCAGCCGATCAATGGATCGAATCCTATTTGTCCAGTACCATTATACACATAGTTCTACCAGTATAAACCAAACCTGGACCCGGAATCAACACGCGTCACGCATCAGACACGGCGACGCTTCGGCGGGCGGCACCCGTTGTGCGGAATCGGGGTAACATCCTTGATGAGATTGACCTCCAACCCGGCCGCCTGGAGGGAACGGATTGCCGCTTCGCGGCCCGCACCCGGTCCTTTCACTGTCACTTCCACGCTTTTCATCCCGTGTTCCATCGCCTGTTTGGCAGCCGCTTCCGCTGCCATCTGAGCGGCAAAAGGCGTGCTCTTGCGGGAACCTTTGAATCCGAGGGTCCCAGAGCTGGCCCAGGACACGGTGTTTCCCTGCTTGTCGGTAATGGTAACGATCGTATTGTTGAAAGTGGAACGAATGTGTACCATACCTGCTTCCACATTTTTCCGTGCACGACGCTTGACGCGCTGGTTGGTTGATGTCCTTTTTTTCGCAGCCATATTTCTCCCTCCTTACCTCGTTATTTTTTCTTGTTGGCAACGGTCCGACGAGGACCTTTACGGGTCCGAGCATTAGTCTTGGTCTGCTGGCCGCGAACCGGCAGACCGCGACGATGCCGAATGCCCCGATAAGATCCGATTTCGATCAGACGCTTGATGTTCAGAGCGGTATCCCGACGCAAATCCCCTTCGACCATCAGGTTTTTATCGATATACCCGCGGAGTTTGGAGATCTCGTCTTCCGTCAGGTCGCGAACCCGCGTCTGGGGGTCGACACCCGTTTCCTTCAGGATTTGCTTAGAAAGGGAACGACCGATGCCGTAGATGTAGGTCAAGGCCACTTCCACCCGTTTGTCGCGGGGAAGGTCAATACCTGAAATACGAGCCAATGTTGGGCACCTCCTATCTTATCCTTGTCGTTGCTTGTGCTTGGGATTTTCGCAAATCACCATCACGGATCCTTTGCGGCGAATCACTTTGCATTTTTCGCAGATCGGTTTCACCGAAGGACGTACTTTCATCTCATATCCCTCCTGTTCCCACTCGGTGTCCGGTTCTCCGGCCAGGTGCTCCCGGGTTTTATCCATCATGATGCGACATCCGAGTGAGCTGTGTGAGCCGTCACTTGTAGCGGTAGGTAATACGGCCGCGGCTCAAGTCATACGGGGAGAGCTGAACCGTCACTCGGTCCCCGGGCAGGATCCGGATAAAGTGCATGCGAATCTTGCCGGATACGTGGGCGAGGACTTTGTGACCATTTTCCAGTTCCACTCGGAACATCGCGTTGGGCAAAGGTTCGATAACTGTCCCTTCCACTTCGATCACATCTTCTTTGGCCATTGACTCACTCTCCTTTTTTCTGCTCCAACCGAAGCAGGTATTGGTTTAGGACGTAGCGTATTTTGGCGTTGCTGACACGTCCTTCCTTCTGCAAGGACTCCGTCACTTCCCGGGCGATGTAATTGGTGGGCTGAATATGCTTGATATTTTTCTTTTTCGCATCGCCGAATTTCCGCTTATCTCCGTCTACCAACAGAACGAAGTGAGGCGGATCTTCGTCGATCACGACCGCATATCTCCCCGCCTCACGACCCCGCAGGACACGTACCACCTGACCCGGTCGAGGCCGTCTTTCGGCATCCGTCACATCCATCACCCTTCACCTTTTTACGCAGTGGTCAATATTTCATGGCCGTCTTCTGTGATCGCGACGGTGTGTTCAAAGTGGGCACACAGGGAACCGTCCTGCGTGACGACGGTCCAGTTATCCGCCAGTGTTCGAACATAGCGTTTTCCCGCGTTCACCATCGGCTCAACGGCCAAGGTCATTCCCGGTTTCAAACGGGGGCCTTTGCCGGGAAGCCCAAAGTTGGGGACGCTGGGTTCCTCGTGAAGTTCCCGGCCGACTCCGTGGCCGACGTATTCCCGAACAATGGAATATCCGGCGTCTTCGGCATGGACCTGAACGGCATGGGCAATATCCCCGATGCGATTCCCCGGCTTCGCTTGGGCCAGCCCCTTATACAAGGATTCCTCCGTCACCTGCAACAGCCGCCGCGTTTCCTCGGTAACCTCACCCACCGGAAAGGTCCAAGCGGAGTCCCCGTGATACCCATCAACGCAAGCTCCGATATCGACGGTGACAATATCTCCGTCATGGAGGACGCGTTCTCCGGGAATTCCGTGAACCAGCTCTTCGTTTACCGAAATGCAGACGCTGCCTTTAAAGCCATTGTAACCTTTAAAAGACGGAGTTGCGCCTTGACTGCGGATGAAATCATCTGCCAACCGATCCAATTTAGCGGTGGTGATTCCCGGCCGGATCGCGTCCTCGATCATTCGGCGCGTCTCATAGACGATGCGACCCGCTTCCCGCATCGTTTCGATTTCTTTTTTGGACTTGAGAATGATCATCGGTTTTTACCCCCGAGCACCTCAAGAATCGCATCAGAGACGCGGCCGATCGGCTGGTCTCCGTCGATTTTGCGAAGGTTGCCTTTCTCCTGATAGTACTCGACCAACTCCTGCGTCTTTCCGAGGTTGACTTCCAACCGTTTGGCAACCGTCTCTTCCTTATCATCATCCCGCTGGTAGAGAGAGCCACCGCAACGGTCACAGACCCCGTCTTTTTCCGATGGGTCGAACACCACGTGATAGGTGGCTCCACAGTCACTGCAGATGCGACGACCGGTCAGGCGCTTCAACAATTCGGCTTCGCTCACTTCGATATAAAGCACATGATCGAGGGAACGATTCAGCTCGCTCAAGGTTTCATCTAGCGCTTCTGCTTGGGGTACTGTCCGGGGGAATCCATCCAGTAAAAACCCCTCAGCACAATCATCTTTGCCCAACCGTTCCCGGACAATACCGACCGTCACGCGATCGGGGACCAATTGTCCTTCATCCATGTAAGTTTTGGCTTCCAGGCCAAGAGGGGTTCCCTCTTTAACCGCTTGCCGAAACATATCCCCCGTAGAAATGTGCGGAATGTTAAGCGCCTCGGTAATCCGGGCGGCCTGAGTGCCTTTTCCGGCACCGGGCAAACCCATCAGCACGATATTCAAGCCTCATCCCTCCCGGTGGTTCGAAGCCGACTCCCGGTCCAACCCATCCGACACCGATGGCGCTCCTGTGGTTCTTGTCGGGACCGGTATTCGGCTGTTTGAGCTTCGGGTCCGGTGTAAGGATGATCCCAGAAGACTCTGGGGTCCCGATCACTTCATAAACCCTTTATAGTGCCGTTTGATGAGTTGACTCTCGATGTTTTTCATGGTTTCCAACGCAACCCCGACCACGATCAAAAGCGAGGTCCCACCGATCTGGACGCTTTGCGGAAGACCGGCAAGGGTTGTAAAGAAAACCGGCAGGATCGATACCGCAGCCAGGAAGAGCGCTCCGGCCAGGGTGATCCGGTTCATGATTTTGGTCAAAAAGATGGAGGTGTTCTTACCGGGACGAATCCCCGGAATATAACCGCCATTCTTTTTCATCTGATCCGCCAATTGGACCGGGTTGATCTGCACAAAGGTGTAGAAGTAAGTGAACCCGATAATCAGAATGACGTAGATCACCATACCCAGCGGTTTATCATAGCCGAAGTTGTTGATGATCCAGTCAGCCACCACATTCCCTTGCCAGAAACTGGCTACCGTCGGTGGGAAAATCAAAAGGGACAGAGCGAAGATCACGGGGATCACACCGGCCGCGTTCACCTTCATCGGAATGTGGGTCGATTGTCCGCCGTACATCTTGCGGCCGACCACACGCTTAGCATACTGAACGGGAATCTTGCGAACCCCTTGCTGGATGAAGATGACTCCTGCCACGATCGCGATCAATACTACCAAGATGATCAGGATCTTCACGATGTTGAGAAACATCTGGTCGCCAGCATTGGCAAACTGTGTTTCATAGATCTGGGTCACGGCTGGAGGAATCCCGGCAATAATCCCGGCGAAAATCAAAATGGAAATCCCGTTGCCGATCCCTTTATCCGTGATCTGCTCTCCTAACCACATCAGGAAGGCCGTCCCTGCGGTCAGGGTGAGAGAGATCAGGACGTAGGTGGCGAAGCTGGGATTATCGATAAAGTTCATCCCGAACTGAGAGCCCGCCCGATCAAAACCGATCGTAAGACCGATCGACTGGATCAACCCCAGGATGATCGTCCCGTAGCGGGTCACCTTGGCCAGCTTGCGCCGCCCCACTTCCCCTTCCTTTGCCCATTGGGCAAATTTAGGAATCACATCCATCGTCAACAGCTGCACGATAATCGATGCCGTAATGTAAGGCATGATACCCATGGCAAAGATGGAGAAGTTAAGGAACGCACCGCCGGAAAAGGTATTGATCAGCCCAAATACCCCGCCGCCGCCAGCCTGATTTTCGGCAATCGCCTTTAAGGCTTCATTGTTCGTGTTGGGGACGGGAATAAAGCTGCCAATCCGAAAAACCACCAGCATCGCCAAAGTGAACAGGATACGGCGCCGAAGATCCTCCACTTTGAAAATGTTGCTCACGGTTTGAAGCATCAGAGCACCTCCGTCGTGCCTCCCGCGTTCGCGATTTTCTCTTCCGCGCTCCGGGAAAACTTGTGGGCCTTCACCGTCAGTTTCGCATTAAGCTCCCCGTTGGCCAGCACTTTCAAACCGTCTTTCAGATCTTTCACTACACCCGTCTTTTTCAGGAGGTCAGGGGTCACGACGGTCCCTTCCTCAAACCGGTTCAACGTATCCAGGTTGACCACAGCGTATTCCTTGCGGGTAGGGTTTTTGAAACCACGCTTCGGCAGACGCCGATAGATCGGGTTTTGCCCCCCTTCAAAGCCGGGACGTACTCCGCCGCCGGAGCGAGCCTTCTGACCTTTGTGGCCGCGACCGGCCGTTTTCCCTTGGCCGGCTGCGATGCCGCGACCCACGCGCTTCCGCGCCTTGCGGGAGCCTTTGGACGGTTTCAATTCATGAAGTTTCATCCGATACACCTCCTCTATCATTATTGAGGATTTAGTGGTTTACTCCTGTACTTCCTTCACTTCGATCAGGTGATGCACCTTGTTAATCATCCCACGAATGGCAGGGGTATCCTCTTGGACCACGGTCTGTTCCCGTTTTTTCAACCCCAGGGTACGAAGGGTGACCCGTTGGGTTTCGGAACGTCCGATCATGCTCCGCTTGAGGGTGATTGCCAATTTGTTTGCCACGATCATCCCTCCTTATCCCAGAAGTTCTTCGACCGACTTGCCGCGCAGTTTGGCGACATCCTCCGGCCGCTTCATATTCTGGATTCCGCTGAGGGTCGCCCGAATCATGTTGATCGGGTTGTTGGAACCGGTTGACTTCGTCAAAATGTCGCCGACACCCGCCACCGTCAACACGTCACGAACGGCACCACCTGCGATCACACCGGTACCTTCCATGGCCGGCTTCATCACAACCCGTCCGGCACCGTAGCGACCGACCACCTCGTGGGGGATGGTGGTTCCCTGCAGCGGTACGCTGATCATATTTTTCTTGGCCACTTCTACGCCTTTACGAATCGCTTCCGGTACTTCAGCCGCTTTGCCGATGCCAGCACCGACTTTGCCCTTGCCGTCGCCGACAACAACCAAGGCGCTGAAGCTAAACCGGCGGCCGCCTTTAACCACTTTGGATACGCGGTTAATGCTGACGACTTTTTCTTGCAAATCGTCTTTGGCCTGATCGTTCTTCATGGTTCTGCCTCCTTTGCTCAAAAGTCGAGACCTCCTTCGCGGGCTCCCTCTGCCAGGGCTTTGATCCGTCCGTGATAGACATAGCCGCCCCGATCGAAGACCACTTTTTCGATCCCTTTTTCCTTCGCCCGTTCAGCGATCAGTTCGCCCACTTTTCGAGCCGCTTCCACATTACCGCCGTAGATGCCGCTTTCCTTCAGCTGAGGGTCCAGCGTGGAAGCGGAAGCCAAGGTGTGACCTTGCAAATCATCGATCACTTGGGCGTAGATGTTCTTGGAAGAACGGAACACGTTGAGACGCGGGCGCTCCGGAGTGCCCATAATCTTCTTCCGCACTCGAAGATGGCGCAGCTTCCGTTTTTTATTCCGGTCAGCCTTCTGGATCATGCCGCTTTCACTCCTTTCCTAAACTTACTTACCGGTTTTCCCTTCTTTACGGCGAATACGCTCATCCGCGTATTTGATCCCTTTCCCTTTGTACGGTTCGGGTTCGCGGACCGAGCGAATCTTGGCCGCTTGCGCGCCAACACGTTCCTTGTCGATCCCCTTCACCACAATTTGTGTTTGGGAAGGTACATCGAGTTCGACCCCGTCGATGGGATCCACTTCCACCGGGTGGGAATAACCGACGTTCAGGACCACTTTCTCACCTTTTTTCTGAGCCCGGTATCCGACGCCAGACAGTTCCAGCGTTTTGGTATAACCGTTGGTGACACCCTCAATCATATTGGCCACCAGGCTGCGCACCGTACCGTGCATGGCGCGGTGCTTGCGGTAATCGCTGGGGCGTTCCACAACCACCTCGTTCTCGCCTACGTTCACCTTGATTTCCGAGGTCAGCTTGCGGCTCAGGGTTCCTTTCGGCCCTTTCACGCTCACTTCCCCGTCATTTACATTGACTTCCACCCCATTAGGGATGGCGATCGGCTTGCGACCTATACGGGACATCTCCTTCACCTCCGTCCGTATCCGAGTTCTTACCAGACGTATGCCAATACTTCGCCGCCCAAATTGGAATTACGGGCTTCTTTATCCGTCATGACCCCTTTGGAGGTTGAGACAACAGCAACCCCCAGGCCGCGGAGCACCTGCGGAATCTCCTCGCTCTTGGCGTATACGCGCAGACCGGGTTTACTGATCCGTTTCAGCCCGGTGAGCACCCGTTCGTTGTTGGGGCCGTACTTCAAGAAGATCCGAATGATCCCCTGTTTGCCGTCTTCGATATATTCCGCATCGCGAATAAATCCTTCCCGTTTCAGGATCTCCGCGATCTCTCGCTTCAGCTTAGATGCAGGAACCTCCAGGCTCTCGTGGCGAACCAGGTTCGCGTTACGGATCCGGGTCAGCATGTCAGCAATCGGGTCAGTCATCACCATGCTTCTTTCCCTCCTTCCACACTCAATTACCAGCTCGCTTTTTTCACGCCGGGAATCTGCCCTTTATAGGCCAACTCACGGAAACAGATCCGGCAAAGGCGGAACTTCCGAATCACAGAATGCGGACGTCCACAGCGTTCGCAGCGGGTGTAGGACCGCACTTTAAATTTCGGCTTGCGCTTCGCTTTGGCAATCATCGACTTTTTGGCCAAACGGATTCCCTCCTTTTCATCCCGTTTGTTCGATCACGCCGTCATTATTTGCGGAAGGGCATCCCCATCTGGGTCAGCAGTTCGCGCGCTTCTTCGTCGGTGTCCGCTGTGGTCACGATCACGATATCCATGCCGCGCACTTTGTCCACCTTATCATATTCGATCTCCGGGAAAACCAGCTGCTCCTTCAAGCCCAGGGTGTAGTTGCCGCGGCCGTCAAAAGCCTTGGGCGAAACACCGCGAAAGTCACGAACACGGGGGAGGGCCACATTGATCAGCTTATCGAGAAAGTCATACATCCGCTGTCCACGCAGAGTCACTTTCGCTCCGATCGGCATCCCCTCACGAAGTTTGAAACCGGCGATCGATTTTTTAGCCCGGGTCACGACCGGCTTTTGTCCG
This sequence comes from Melghirimyces thermohalophilus, assembly GCF_900102685.1. Lineage (GTDB taxonomy): Bacteria > Bacillota > Bacilli > Thermoactinomycetales > DSM-45169 > Melghirimyces > Melghirimyces thermohalophilus. The sequence continues at coordinate 61,498 of NZ_FMZA01000016.1, read as the reverse complement.
GTGATCACGGTCAAATCCTCGATAGCGCTATCCAATACCTTCGGGTTTTGTACCGCCTCACCGATCCCCATATTGATAATCACTTTTTCAACCTTGGGCACCTGCATCGTGGACTGATAATCGAACTTTTTCATCAGAGCCGGGCTGATTTCTTCTTGATACTGTTCTTTCAGGCGAGGTACTGCCACAGTCTCCATCCTCCTTTCCGTTACCGGGATCAGTCGATCACTTCACCGGATTTTTTGGCATAACGAACCTTTTTCTCTTTACCGCCCTTACCTTCCATCACCTTATATCCCACCCGAGTGGGTTCTTTCGTCTTCGGATCCTCCAGCATCAGGTTGGAAATATGAACCGGAGCTTCCTGTTCGATAATTCCCCCCTGAGGATTATCCTGGGTCGGGCGGCTATGCTTTTTCACCATGTTGACGCCCTCGACCAGAGCACGCTGCTCGGCGGGAAATACTTTCAGCACACGACCTTTGGTATAAACCATCTTACCGTTCTTATCCCGGGTCGGGGCGTCTTTCCCGCGCGTCACGATCACCGTGTCACCCTTTTTAATGTGGAGCTTGTTCGGACGCTGAGCCATGTCGGCACCTCCTTCAAACCGGTCTTATACCGCTTGGTCCGGCTTAGAGCACTTCCGGAGCCAGCGAAATAATTTTCATATAGTCACGTTCCCGAAGTTCCCGTGCAACGGGGCCAAAAATCCGGGTTCCCCGGGGGCCCTTGTCGTCCCGGATCACTACGGCGGCGTTTTCGTCAAACCGGATGTAGGAGCCATCTCGACGTCGGGTCGGCCGTTTCGACCGAACCACCACGCACTTCACAAGGTCGCCCTTCTTGACAACGCCCCCGGGTGTAGCCTGTTTTACCGTTGCGACGATCACATCGCCGATCCCAGCCGATTTGCGTTTAGAACCACCTAAAACTTTGACGCACTGCAATTCCTTCGCGCCGGAGTTATCTGCAGCGCGCAGACGTGTTTGCGCCTGAATCATCGGTCTCCCTCCTTCCGCCAGTCAGTATGAAGTTTAAACAATCACAGCTTCTTCCACGATCTCAACCAGGCGCCATCTTTTGTCCTTGGACAGCGGCCGGGTTTCCATGATCTTCACGAGGTCGCCTTTTTTGGCTTTGTTCTCCTCGTCGTGGGCCTTAAATTTCTTACTGTATTTCACGCGTTTTCCGTACAAGGGAGCCTTTTTGTAAGTTTCCACTGCAACGACGATCGTTTTGTCCATCTTGTCGCTGACGACCTTACCGACACGGACCTTGCGGCTGTTGCGTTCTTCGGTCATACCTGTTTCCTCCTTTCGATACCGAGTTCGCGCTCGCGCATCACCGTTTTGCAACGGGCGATATCTTTGCGAACTTGACGGATCCGGGCAGGATTATCCAGCTGACCGGTCGCCGCTTGAAACCGAAGGTTAAACAGCTCTTCTTTCAGCGAAGCCAGCTTTTGTTCAATCTCAGCGGTGGTCATTTCTACTAGCTCTTTAGCTTTCATTCGTACCACCACCCGCTTCATCTCGAATTACGAATTTCGTCTTGATCGGAAGTTTGTTAGCAGCAAGACGCATGGCTTCGCGGGCCACTTGCTCCGACACCCCGGCCAGTTCAAACAGAACTTTACCGGGCTTAACGACGGCAACCCATTTTTCAGGAGAGCCTTTACCGCTACCCATCCGAACCTCAAGGGGCTTTTGGGTAACCGGTTTATCCGGGAAAATTTTGATCCATACTTTACCGCCACGTTTAATATAACGCGTCATCGCGATCCGGGCCGCTTCGATCTGCCGGTTGGTAATCCAGGAAGCTTCTAGTGCCTGCAGACCGTACTCACCGAAGGCTACTTCTGTTCCGCCTTTGGCCCGGCCTTTCATGCGACCGCGATGTTCCCTACGAAACTTCGTGCGTTTCGGCATTAACATCGTTACTTGCCTCCTTCCGCTTCTCCCTTATTTTTGGAAGGGAGCACCTCACCGCGGTAAATCCACACTTTCACTCCAATCCGTCCATAGGTCGTGTGGGCTTCCGCGTGACCATAATCGATATCAGCGCGCAGGGTGTGCAACGGAACCGTACCTTCGTTGTATCCTTCCGTCCGGGCGATATCGGCACCGCCCAAGCGACCGCTCACCTGGGTGCGAACCCCTTGAGCTCCGGCGCGCAACGTCCGCTGGATGGTCTGCTTCATGGCGCGGCGGAAAGAAATCCGACGCTCCAACTGTTGGGCGATGTTTTCCGCCACCAGACGGGCATCCAATTCGGGGGTTTTGATTTCCTCAATATTGATGTGCACTTTCTTGCCGGTCAGCCGGGTCAACTCTTTGCGCAACGCTTCCACTTCGGATCCGCCTTTCCCGATCACCATACCGGGCTTGGCGGTTTTGATGGTCAGGTTGACGCGGTTGGCGGCCCGCTCGATTTCCACGGCGGAGACAGCTGCGTCCTTCAGTCGCTTCTCCAAAAACTCGCGGATCTCGATGTCTTCGTGCAGCATGTCAGCGTAATCCTTGCCGCCAAACCACTTGGACTCCCAGTCGCGGATGACCCCGACCCTGAGTCCTACCGGGTTGATTTTTTGACCCAAACTCTATCCCTCCTTATTTTTCAGATACAACCACTGTGATGTGGCTGGTACGTTTGTTAATACGCCCGGCACGTCCCATGGCGCGGGGACGGAACCGTTTCATGGTCGGTCCTTCGTCCACCACCGCGGTCTCCACCACGAGGTTTTGCGGATTCATCTCGTAGTTGTGTTCCGCATTAGCAATGGCCGAACGGAGCACCTTCTCAATGATCGGCGACGCGGCACGGGGAGTGAACCGCAGGATGGCCAGCGCTTCGTCCACGGATTTGCCGCGAATCAGATCGATAACCAGGCGTGCCTTGCGGGGAGCGATCCTCACAAAACGCGCAACGGCTTTAGCTTTTGTCGCTTCCATCTCCTGACCTCCTCTCTGGGTGACCTGTTACATCCGTCCCTTTAGCGCTTCCGAGTTTTCCTGTCGTCACCGGCATGCCCCTTAAACGTCCGGGTTGTGACGAATTCACCCAGCTTATGGCCCACCATGTCCTCGGTAATGTATACCGGCACATGTTTGCGGCCGTCGTGCACCGCGATGGTGTGACCGATAAATTCCGGGAAAATCGTGGAACGGCGAGACCAGGTCTTAATGACCTTCTTTTTGTCCTGATCATTCAGTTCCCGTACCTTTTTCAACAAGTGATCATCTGCAAAAGGTCCTTTTTTCAGGCTGCGGCCCATGCACAGAACCTCCTTTCCGTCGATGGCCAATTACGATACGTCACTTTTTCTTGCGACGACGACGCACAATATACTTGTCAGACGGCTTGTTCTTCTTCCGAGTCTTGTAACCGACTGTCGGTTTGCCCCAGGGCGAAACCGGAGAGACAAGTCCGATCGGGGCACGGCCTTCACCGCCACCATGGGGGTGGTCAGAGGGGTTCATCACAGAACCGCGGACCGTCGGCCGCTTGCCTTGCCAACGAGAACGGCCGGCTTTCCCGACGTGGATCAGTTCATTTTCCAGGTTGCCCACCTGTCCGATGGTGGCACGGCATTGCTCAAGGATCATTCGGGTTTCGCCGGAAGCGAGCCGCACGACGGCGTACTTTCCGTCTTTACCCAGTACCTGAGCTTGAGCGCCTGCGGAACGAACCAACTGACCGCCGGCACCGGGCTTCAGCTCGATGTTGTGAACCGTCGAACCCACCGGGATGTTTTTCAGCGGCAAAGCGTTGCCCACTTTGATGTCAACATCCGGGCCGGACTGAATCGTGTCACCCACTTTCAGACCCCGAGGGTGCAGAATGTAACGTTTTTCCCCGTCAGCATAGTGGATCAAAGCGATGTTTGCTGAACGGTTCGGGTCGTATTCCACCGTAGCCACTTTGCCAGGAACTCCATCTTTGTTCCGCTTAAAGTCGATAATGCGGTATTTCCGCTTGTGACCGCCGCCATGGTGCCGAGTCGTGATCCGGCCCTGATTGTTCCGACCGGCGCGCTTATTCAGACTGGTCGTCAGAGATTTTTCCGGTCGATCCGTGGTGATCTCATCAAAGGCAGAGACCGTCATTTGCCGGCGTCCCGGCGAGGTCGGTTTAAAGTGCTTGATAGCCATAGATATTTCCCTCCTTTACCCTTTGGTGATCAAGCTTCAAAGAGCTCGATACTCTTGCTGTCGTCGGTCAACTTCACAATCGCCTTTTTGCGATCCGAAGTGCGGCCTTCATAGCGGCCGAAACGCTTCGGCTTTCCCTTCACCCGCATGGTGTTCACCTGGGCCACTTTCACATCGAAGATCTTTTCGACAGCGTTTTTGATCTCCGTCTTGTTGGCCTTCAGGTCCACTTCAAAGACGTACTTGTTCTGTTCCATCAGATCGGTGGATTTCTCCGTCACTAGCGGGCGCCGGATAATATCGCGGGGGTCCTTCATTTGGCGAGCACCTCCTCTACGCGAGAGACCGCATCCCGGGTGATGATCAGTTTATCGTGATTCAACACATCCAGGACGTTCAACCCCTGGGCGTCGATATACTTCACACCGGGAAGGTTCCGCGCGGACAGAGCGACGTTCTCGTCATACTCGCTCCCCACAACCAACGCTTTCCGATCGGCGTTCAGGCCGGAGAGCACCTTCACCATCTCTTTGGTTTTCGGTTGATCCAGGGCCAGTTTGTCGAGCACGACCAGATCATCGGCTTTCACTTTGGAAGACAGCGCGGAACGAATGGCCAGACGGCGCATTTTCTTCGGCATCTTATAGCTGTAGCTGCGGGGCGTGGGGCCGAAGGCGACACCGCCACCTACCCAGATCGGCGAACGGATGCTTCCGTGACGCGCACGTCCCGTCCCTTTTTGTCTCCAGGGCTTACGTCCGCCGCCCCGTACGGCAGCACGGTTTTTTACCGCGTGGGTCCCACGGCGCAGAGAAGCCTGCTGCATCACAACAGCTTCATGTAAAACCGCCTCGTTGGGCTCAATTCCGAATACGGAATCGGATAATTCCAACTCGCCCACCTGGCTGCCGTTTTGGTCCAATACATTCACTTTCGGCATGAAAGTCTCCTCCTTTCCGTCAATGGTTATTGCGCGGCTTTCACCGCGGATTTAATCACAACGTAGCCGTTTTTCGGACCCGGGATGGAACCTCGGATCAAGATCAGATTCTTCTCAGAGTCTACCTTGACAATCTCCAGGTTTTGCACAGTCACCTTATCGCCACCCATGCGCCCCGGCAACGTCTGCCCTTTAAATACGCGCATCGGGTCGATAGAGCTCAAGGCACCAGGGCCGCGATGATAATGAGAGCCGTGGCTCACCGGTCCGCGGGCTTGGTTATGGCGCTTGATCGCACCGGCAAAGCCCTTCCCTTTCGACGTGGCGGTGACATCCACCTTTTCTCCTTGATTGAACAGGTCGGCTTTCACAACCTGACCCAGTTCGTACTCGTCCGGGTTCATACCGCGAACCTCGCGGACGAACTTCTTGGGAGACACCCCGGCCTTTTTGGCGTGGCCCGCCTCCGGACGGTTGGCCCGGTGTTCTTTTTTGTCACCGTATCCGAGTTGCACGGATTCGTAACCGTCGGTATCCGCTTCTTTCTTCTGAAGAACGGAACACGGACCAGCCTCGATGACTGTCACAGGGATGGAGGTACCGTCTTCGGCGAATACCTGTGTCATCCCCAGCTTTTTACCGAGAATCCCTTTCACGTCGCACACCTCCTGACGGATCATTTTCTTTTTTGAGTTACAGTTTGATTTCGATATCAACACCAGACGGCAGATCGAGTCGCATCAGCGCATCTACCGTTTGCGGCGTAGGGTTGACGATGTCGATCAACCGCTTATGCGTGCGCATTTCAAACTGCTCCCGCGCATCCTTATATTTGTGCACCGCACGAAGAATCGTATAGACGGCACGTTCTGTGGGAAGCGGGATCGGTCCCGACACACCCGCCCCCGTCCGGTTTGCCGTATCGACGATCTTCTCCGCCGATTGATCCAATACACGGTGATCGTACGCCTTCAGGCGAATGCGAATCTTTTGTTTGGCCATGCATGCCCCTCCTTTTCGCTCATTTTTAAAATGAACTTGCTCCGTGGAAATTTCCCCACTCACCATGGCAAAGGGGCCGGGTGTGTCGGCAACCTTCCACATCATCGCCGTTCAAAACCAACATTCCTTATTATACGGAAATAAACTGTCCATTGCAAGAAAAATCGGCGGTTTATATGAGAAACGACCCCTGCTTTTGTCTTAGCGCAGGTGAGACCCCCAGGGTAATATATCATAAAGATGGTAGGAGAGTGCAAATGCAATCCCAAGAGTGTCCTTGTGGTTTGGTATAAAGGGGACGGAGACTTTCCTTTCTTTATAATGTCGACCGGCTCCATCAGATGCTGTTGATGAGCCCAATCTTCAACAATCCCCTTTCGTTCCCGGTGCTAATTCGGAGCTGACGTTGTGGTGTTTTACTGACAAGTTGGGAAGTCAAACCCTCCTCTCTCGCCTCTCGTCATTTGAGTTCATCACCTATATTCAAAACAGTCTGTCATAAGCCTCCGCCAAATGGTATAATGAAGTTGTATGAAATTCCCTGCACATTGGAACCGCCGGGTCCGACATGGAACCCGGCGGTTTTTTACAATTTTGACGGCTGAAAAAGGGTCGACCTCCTGATGCAAGCATTGTATCCTGTTTGAGAAAGGAGGAGGACGATGAACGCGATCCGGTTTTTCTTGTTGATCGTCTTGGTCTCCGTCCTGATCGGCGGCACCGCTGGTGTAGCCCTCGGCATCTATCAAACCACCCAAGAAAAAGAAACAGCAACCGCCGATGAAGCAAAATCCTCACAGGATCAACAAAAAGAGAAGGAGACCGATAAAGAAAAAGAACAGCATACGGAAGAACCGAAGGCAAAGGAACCGCCCCCACCGGCAGCAGATGGTAAAATCACCGCCGAGGAGGCCGCCCGCATCGCACGGAAACAGGCAGACGGCACCATTCGCAAAATTGAGTGGGAAGAAGAAGAGGATCAAGCAATCTACAAGGTGGAGATAGAGTTAAGCGAAGAAGAGAAAGCCAAATTTGAAATCGACGCTCATACCGGTGAGATCCTGTTGGCCGAGCGAGATTAACCATTCTCCACGAGCACTCCCCTCCTGGATAGGAAGGGAGAGGGGGATTTTTCTTGCCGTTTCCTTTTGTTCCAATCGCCTTCGGACCGTATCATCGTCGCAAAAGAAGGCATCCTGTCAGATGCGAAAGAACCGCGGTGGGAGTATCCCTTCACTCCATTACGAAACGCTTGAATCGGGGCAAACCATAAAGCACTCCGCTTTACTCAACAATTCGCCAACTCCGATCGGCAAATATGGGTGGTACAAAAAAAGGACCCCAATAAGGGGCCCTTTTCCTTGAAAGCCAATCCATTACTCATGGATGGTGGTGACAGCACCGGCACCAACGGTACGGCCGCCTTCGCGGATCGCGAAGCGAGTTCCGTCTTCGATGGCGATCGGAGCGATCAGTTCCACATCCATTTCCACGTTGTCTCCGGGCATCACCATTTCCGTGCCTTCCGGCAGTTGGATGACACCGGTCACGTCCGTGGTACGGAAGTAAAACTGGGGACGGTAACCGTTAAAGAAGGGGGTGTGACGGCCACCTTCGTCTTTGCTCAGGATGTAAACCTGGGCTTTAAACTTGGTGTGGGGCTTCACGCTGCCGGGCTTGGCCAGCACTTGACCACGCTGGATTTCTTCCCGGTCGATCCCCCGCAGGAGCGCACCGATGTTGTCACCGGCTTCCGCTTCTTCCATCATCTTGCGGAACATTTCTACCCCGGTGATCACCGTCTTCTTGATTTCATCTTTGATACCGATGATCTCCACTTCATCGGACACTTTCACAACACCGCGCTCCACACGGCCGGTGGCCACGGTACCGCGACCGGTGATGGTGAAGACGTCTTCAATCGGCATCAGGAAGGGCTTGTCTTTATCCCGCTCCGGGGTCGGAACATGGTCGTCGATCGCTTGCATCAGCTCAAGAATTTTTTGGCCGTATTCACCGGAGGGGTCTTCCATCGCTTTCAGAGCGGAACCGGCTACCACCGGGATGTCGTCGCCGGGGAAGTCGTACTCGGACAGCAGTTCACGCACTTCCATTTCCACCAGTTCCAAGAGCTCTTCGTCGTCCACCATGTCCACTTTGTTCAGGAAGACCACGATGGACGGCACACCCACCTGACGGGAGAGCAGGATGTGCTCCCGGGTTTGCGGCATCGGGCCGTCGGCGGCGGACACAACCAGGATCGCACCGTCCATTTGAGCGGCACCGGTGATCATGTTTTTCACGTAGTCAGCGTGTCCCGGGCAGTCCACGTGAGCATAGTGACGGGCTTCCGTTTCATACTCCACGTGGGAGGTGGCGATGGTGATGCCCCGCTCTTTTTCTTCCGGAGCGTTGTCGATGGTATCGAAAGCACGGGCTTCACCGGTACCGGTGCTAGCCATAACAGTCGTGATCGCAGCAGTCAGGGTCGTTTTCCCGTGGTCCACGTGACCGATCGTCCCAATGTTCACGTGCGGTTTCGTGCGCTCAAACTTTTCTTTGGCCATGACTCAAAATCCTCCTTTAGGTCTTTCGTTTGAGTTTAATGTATAAGGGAGAAAGCAGCGAAGAGATAAAATTCCCTTCGCCAACCTTCTTCACCAGAAAGGAATGGCACCGACAGCGGATCAGCTGCCAGCGTTGGCGATAATCTCTTCGGCGATGGTCTTCGGCACTTCTTCGTAGTGGTCGAAGTGCATGGTGTACTGCCCGCGTCCTTGAGTACGGGAGCGGAGGTTAGTGGCATAGCCGAACATTTCGGCCAAGGGCACCATCGCCCGGATCACCTGGACACCACCACGTTCTTCCATGCCTTCCACTCGCCCGCGGCGGGAGTTGACATCACCCATGACGTCACCCATGTATTCTTCGGGGACGATCACTTCCACCTTCATTACGGGCTCCAGCAGCACCGGAGAGCATTTGGATTTGGCCGCTTTCAGGGCCATGGACCCCGCGATCTTAAAGGCCATCTCCGAGGAGTCCACGTCGTGGTAGGAGCCGTCATAGAGCGTGGCCCGAACGTCTACCAAGGGGTAGCCGGCCAGCACACCATTCTCCATCGCTTCCTCCACACCGGCCTGAACGGCAGGGATATATTCTTTCGGTACGACACCGCCGACGATCTTGTTGACGAACTCGAAACCGCCACCCTCTTCCAGAGGCTCGAATTCGATCCAAACGTGACCGTACTGACCGCGTCCACCAGACTGCCGGATAAATTTCCCTTCCACCTGTGCCGAGGAGCGGAAGGTCTCGCGATAAGCCACCTGCGGATTCCCCACATTGGCTTCCACTTTGAATTCCCGCTTCAGCCGGTCAACGATGACGTCCAGATGAAGTTCACCCATTCCGGAAATAATCGTTTGACCGGTCTCTTCGTTGGTCTCTGTGCGGAAGGTGGGATCCTCTTCCGACAGTTTGGCAAGAGCCTCCGCCATCTTATCCTGGTCGCTCTTGGTCTTCGGCTCGATGGCGACATCGATCACCGGCTCGGGGAAAATCATCGATTCCAGGATGATGGGGCTCTTCTCATCACACAGAGTATCACCGGTACCGGTATCCTTCAAGCCTACCGCAGCGGCGATATCTCCGGCGTACACCGTTTTGATCTCTTGCCGGGAATTGGCATGCATCTGCAGGATCCGGCCCACACGCTCCCGCTTGTTTTTGGTGGCGTTGAGCACATAGGAATCAGAGTTGAGCGTACCGGAGTACACTCGGAAGAAAGTCAGTTTACCCACATAGGGATCGGTCATCACTTTAAAGGCCAGAGCGGAGAAAGGCTCATTGTCGTCGGACTTGCGGCTGGCTTCCGTTCCGTCGGGAAGTTCACCCTGAATCGGGGGAACGTCCAGCGGGGACGGCATGTAGTCCACCACAGCGTCCAACATCAATTGGACCCCTTTGTTCTTGTAGGAGGAACCGCAAAGAACGGGGACGATCTCCACATTGACAACGCCCTTACGGAGCGCCTTCTTGATTTCGTCTTCCGTCGGCTCTTCCCCTTCGAGGTACTTCATCATCAAGTCTTCATCCAGCTCGGCGACCTCTTCGATCATCTTAGTGCGGTACTCTTCCGCCTGCTCTTTGTAATCATCCGGGATGTCCCGAGTCTCGGCACGAGTCCCCAGATCATCGACATAGTAGTAAGCGACGTTTTTGATCAGGTCGATGATCCCTTCGAAATTATCTTCCTTGCCGATCGGCAGCTGTATTGGTACCGCATTGGCACCGAGCTGATTGCGCATTTGCTCGACCGCCCGGAAGAAGTCCGCACCAACGATGTCCATCTTGTTCACATAAGCGATGCGGGGAACTTGATACTTGTCCGCCTGGTGCCAGACGGTTTCCGATTGGGGTTCCACGCCGCCTTTGGCGCAGAAGACCCCGACCGATCCATCCAGAACGCGCAGGGACCGCTCCACCTCAACCGTGAAGTCCACGTGACCAGGGGTATCGATGATGTTGATGCGATGATCATTCCACTGACAGGTTGTGGCAGCGGATGTGATCGTGATACCCCGTTCCTGCTCCTGTTCCATCCAGTCCATGGTAGCAGCGCCCTCGTGTGTTTCACCAATCTTATGCACACGGCCGCTGTAAAACAGGATCCGTTCAGTCGTTGTGGTTTTACCGGCATCGATGTGAGCCATAATCCCGATGTTGCGCGTCTCTTTCAAGGAGAACTCTCGTCCCATCGGTTATGTCTCCTTTCATGTTGAAAAAGATAGTAGCCGCTTACCAGCGGTAATGGGCGAAAGCACGGTTGGCTTCGGCCATCCGGTGCATATTTTCTTTCTTTTTAACAGCAGCGCCGGTATTGTTTGCTGCGTCCATTAATTCGTTGGCCAAACGATCCTGCATCGTTTTCTCATTGCGCAGACGTGCGTAGTTGACCAACCAGCGAAGCCCAAGGCTGGTACGCCTCTCCGGCTTCACCTCTACCGGAACCTGGTAGTTGGCACCGCCGACGCGGCGTGCCTTTACTTCCAGCACCGGCATCACGTTTTTCATCGCTTGTTCAAATACTTCCATCGGGTCTTTGCCTGAGCGCTCACGTACAAGGTCAAAGGCGTCATAGAGAATGCGTTGGGCTTTCCCTTTCTTTCCGTCGTACATCAGCCGGTTGATCAAACGGGTGACCAGCTTGCTGTTGTAGATCGGATCCGGCAAAACCTCCCGACGGGGTGCGGGTCCTTTTCGTGACACAAGTCTTCCCTCCTTTGTCTCCTCGCTGCTTCAACGGATGATGTTATTTCTTGGGACGTTTCGTGCCGTATTTGGAGCGACCTTGTTTCCGATCCTGCACACCAGCGGTATCCAGCGCACCGCGCACAATGTGGTAGCGGACACCCGGCAGGTCTTTCACCCGTCCACCGCGGACCAGAACCACGGAGTGTTCCTGCAGGTTATGACCGATTCCCGGAATGTAAGCCGTCACCTCAATCCCGTTGGAAAGACGGACACGGGCGTACTTCCGCAGCGCAGAGTTCGGTTTCTTCGGGGTCATCGTCCCCACACGGGTGCAAACCCCCCGCTTTTGCGGCGAACTATGATCGGTGATCACTTTGCGATAGCTGTTGTAACCGTGTTGCAGCGCCGGGGAGTTGGATTGACCCGGTTTCCGTTTCCGACCTTTGCGAATCAGTTGGTTAATCGTAGGCATAATCGTCACCTCCTGTTTTTTATAAGTCCACAGAGCCAGGCGGATCATTTTTTTGCACAAAATTGGGGGTCATACCCAAACACCGACCGCGCCCGTGAACTCCGGCGCGCGGTCAGGCCTGGGATTGACCGTCCAATTTTGTTCAATCCAATATCGCAGCCGTTGCCGCTGACACATCGATTCCACAGGCTTTTCCCAACTTCTCCATCGAATCGACGTAGTGGACGGCTACACCATGGTTCCGGCACAGCTGGATCAGAGACTGCGTAATGTGCGGTTCCGCATCCTCCGCAATCACGATCTCGTGGGCTTTCCCCTGTTGAATCGCCTTTTTGGTCTGCTTGGCTCCAATCAATAAGGTATTCGCGCTCTTCACTTTATCATAAGACATCATACGCCCTCCAAAGTGAATTCACCCAAGCACACGACGATATCTTATCACCTGGTTATGGCGTTGTCAACAAGTGGATAAGGCGCCGCTTCATGCAATATCGGGGCGGAAAAGGGCCTTCCTTATTCCACCAGAACACTCTCTTCCGTGGTGTCGGTCTCGGTATCCGCCGCCTCGTTTTCCATATCGACAGCCAGGCTGCGATAGCGAGACATGCCGGTGCCGGCGGGGACCAGCTTCCCGATAATGACGTTCTCCTTGAGACCGAGAAGTTTGTCGACTTTGCCTTTGATCCCCGCATCGGTGAGCACCCGGGTCGTTTCCTGGAAGGATGCGGCAGAAAGGAAGGATTCGGTTTCCAGAGACGCCTTCGTGATCCCCAGCAGGATCGGACGGGCCACCGCCGGTTCTCCGCCGTTCAGCAGGATCTCGCGGTTGGCTTCCTCGTAATCGTGAAGATCGACAATGGAGCCGGGCAGCAGTTCGGTATCTCCGGAATCGGTGATCCGCACTTTGCGCATCATTTGCCGAATCATCACTTCGACGTGCTTGTCGTTGATCTCCACCCCTTGCAGTCGGTACACCTTCTGCACTTCCTGCAGAAGATATTCCTGAACCCCGCGAACGCCTTTGGCCCGGAGAAGTTCCTTGGGATCGATGGAGCCCTCGGTCAAAGGGTCCCCAGGAGCCACATGGTCTCCCTCAGCCACCTTCATACGGGAACCGTAGGCAACCTGATAAGTTTTTGTTTCCACGTCGCCCTCGATGACCACTTCCCGACGGTCCTTCACCTCGCGGATCTCGCTGACCACACCGGCAATTTCAGTGATCGTCGCCTGTCCCTTCGGATTGCGAGCCTCAAACAGCTCCTGAATCCGAGGCAGACCCTGGGTGATGTCGTCTCCAGCCACACCGCCGGTGTGGAAGGTACGCATCGTGAGCTGGGTTCCCGGCTCTCCGATGGATTGGGCGGCGATGATGCCCACGGCTTCGCCAATTTCCACGGGAGTGCCCAAGGCCAAGTTGCGGCCGTAACACTTGCGGCAGACTCCGTGTTGCGCACGGCAGTTAAACACAGACCGAATTTGGACCTCCTGAATACCTGCTTTCACGATTTCGGTCGCTTTCTGCTCGTCGATCATCTCATCCCGCTTCACCAATACGTCGCCTGTTTCCGGATGGCGAACGGTCTGGAAGGCGACCCGGCCCACGATCCGGTCGAACATCTCTTCGATAACTTCGCCGCCGTCGGAAATCACACCGACAGGCAAGCCTTTGTCCGTACCGCAATCGTCTTCCCGAACGATCACGTCTTGGGCCACATCGACCAGGCGACGGGTGAGATAACCGGAGTCGGCGGTACGCAGAGCGGTATCCGCCAATCCTTTTCGGGCCCCGTGGGTGGAGATAAAGTACTCCAACACCGTCAGCCCTTCCCGGAAGTTGGACTTAATGGGCAACTCGATAATCCGCCCTGCCGGGTTGGCCATTAAACCGCGCATACCGGCCAGCTGAGTAATCTGGGAAACGTTCCCCCGGGCGCCGGAATTGGCCATCATATAGATGGGGTTAAATTTGCCCAGCTTTTTCATCAGTGTATCGGTAATGTCATCCTTCGCCTGACTCCAGATGGAGATCACCCGTTCATACCGCTCTTCTTCGGTGATCAGACCGCGGCGGTACTGTTTGAGAACCATTTCCACCTTTTTTTGCGCCTCGTCGAGAAGATCCTGTTTCTCGTCAGGCACAACCACGTCTGAGATGGACATGGTGATCCCGGCCTTGGTGGAGTAGGAGTAGCCGAGGGCTTTCATATTGTCGATCAGGACGGATGTCTCCTTGGTTCCAAAGCGACGGAAACACTCGCCGATCAAGCTGCCGAGAAAACCTTTCTTCAAAGCGCTTTGCACCGGCATCGACTTGATTTTTTCGCGGATGTTGACCCCTTTTTCCAAAACGAAATATTTATCCGGTGTACCGTTCTCCACATTGGATTTGGACGGCTCATTGATATAAGGGAATTCGTCGGGGAATATCTCGTTGAAGATCAGCTTCCCGACCGTGGTCAACAACAGCCCTTTCCTTTGCTCTTCGGTAAAGGGTTTGTTGAGGCTGCTCGCTGGAACAGCGATCCGCGTATGCAAGGTAACATACCCTTGGCTGTAGGCGTTGATCGCTTCGGCAGCGGTTTTGAAAACCTTGCCCTCTCCCAGTGCCCCTTCCTTCTCCAGGGTCATGTAGTAACTTCCCAACACCATGTCCTGGGAGGGGGTCACCACCGGTTTCCCGTCTTTCGGGTTGAGGATATTCTGGGCGGCCAGCATCAGCAGACGCGCCTCTGCCTGAGCTTCAGCGGAAAGAGGAACGTGAACCGCCATTTGGTCCCCGTCGAAGTCCGCGTTGTAAGCCGTACAGACCAAAGGATGCAGCCGAATCGCCCGGCCTTCGACCAGCACCGGCTCAAAGGCTTGAATCCCCAAGCGGTGAAGCGTCGGCGCCCGGTTCAATAGAACCGGGTGCTCCTTAATCACTTCTTCCAGCACATCCCACACTTCCGGATGGACCCGTTCCACTTTCCGCTTAGCGCTTTTGATATTGTGGGCCAGCCCTTTGGACACCAACTCTTTCATCACGAAGGGCTTAAACAATTCCAGCGCCATCTCTTTCGGCAAACCACACTGATAGATTTTCAGGTTGGGTCCGACCACGATCACCGACCGGCCGGAGTAGTCTACCCGTTTCCCCAACAGGTTTTGGCGAAAACGGCCCTGTTTTCCCTTCAGCATATGGGACAGGGATTTGAGAGGACGGTTCCCGGGACCGGTGACCGGTCGACCGCGGCGTCCGTTATCGATCAGCGCATCGACGGCTTCCTGCAGCATCCGCTTCTCGTTTTGAACAATGATGTCCGGAGCGCCCAGATCCAAGAGGCGCTTCAGCCGGTTGTTCCGGTTGATCACCCGGCGATACAGATCGTTCAGGTCGGAAGTGGCAAAGCGGCCGCCGTCCAGTTGCACCATGGGACGCAGTTCCGGAGGGATCACCGGAAGGACGTCCAGGACCATCCATTCCGGCTTGTTTCCTGAAGCGCGGAATGCTTCCACCACTTCCAGCCGTTTGATCGCCCGATTGCGCCGCTGTCCGTGAGCCGTCTGCATCTCTTCCTTCAACATCTGAACTTCCTGGTCCAGATCGATGCTGGCAAGCAGGGCCCGAATCGCCTCTGCCCCCATCATCGCAGTGAAGGCGTTCCCGTATTTTTCCCGGTAGTTGCGATACTCTTTTTCGGACAAAAGCTGTTTTTTCTCCAGCGGCGTCTCGCCCGGATCGACCACCGCATAGGAAGCGAAGTAGATCACTTCCTCCAAGGAGCGGGGGGACATGTCAAGAACAAGCCCCATCCGGCTGGGGATCCCCTTGAAATACCAGATGTGGGAAACGGGGGCAGCCAATTCGATATGGCCCATCCGCTCCCTCCGCACCTTGGATCGGGTCACTTCCACACCGCAACGGTCACAAACGACGCCCTTGTAGCGGACGCGCTTGTATTTGCCGCAATGACACTCCCAATCTTTGGTCGGGCCAAAAATCTTTTCGCAGAAGAGACCTTCTTTCTCCGGCTTCAAGGTCCGGTAGTTGATCGTCTCCGGCTTTTTCACCTCACCCCGGGACCAGGAGCGGATTTTATTAGGTGAAGCGAGACCGATTTTCATAAACTCAAAGTTGTTGACGTCCAGCACAGGGCATTCCTCCCTCAGGATCATCCCGATTCGTCACGAGCCCGGCGTTGATCCCGTGTTGGCAAAAGGCCTTTCGGTCGAGGCAAGGCAAACCGTTTATTTCGCTTGATCTTTATCCATGTCCAAGCCTGATCGTTCGCTGTCCGGTTCGTCTTCATCATCCAGTTCCCGGATCTCGATCTCCTGCTCGTCTTCGGCAAGGATTTTGACATCCATACCCAAGCTTTGCAGCTCTTTGATCAGCACTTTGAAGGACTCGGGAACACCGGCTTCAGGCACATTCTCGCCTTTGACGATAGACTCGTAGGTTTTGACGCGTCCCACGACATCGTCGGATTTCACGGTGAGGATTTCCTGCAGGGTGTAAGCGGCGCCGTAGGCTTCCAACGCCCACACCTCCATCTCCCCAAACCGCTGTCCCCCGAATTGGGCTTTCCCGCCGAGGGGTTGCTGTGTAACCAACGAATAGGGACCGGTGGAACGGGCGTGAATCTTGTCGTCCACCATGTGGGCCAATTTGATCATGTACATGACCCCGACCGTCACCCGGTTTTCGAAGGGTTCCCCGGTTCTGCCGTCAAAGAGTTGGGTCTTGCCGTCGGCATCCAGCCCTGCTTCCACCAGCGCGTCAAACACATCGTTTTCCGACGCCCCGTCAAAGACGGGCGTCGCCATGTGCAGACCCAGTGCGCGGGCGGCCATTCCCAGATGTACTTCCAAGACCTGGCCAATGTTCATCCGAGAAGGCACACCGAGGGGGTTGAGCACAACTTCCACCGGAGTGCCGTCAGGCATAAAGGGCATATCTTCCTCAGGCAGAATTCGCGCGATCACCCCTTTGTTTCCGTGGCGACCGGCCATTTTATCCCCTTCGGAGATCTTCCGTTTCTGGGCAATGTAGACGCGAACCAGCTGGTTCACCCCTGGCGGCAGTTCGTCTCCGTTTTCCCGTTCAAACACCTTGACGTCGACGACAATCCCGTCGGTTCCGTGGGGAACGCGCAGGGAGGTATCCCGCACTTCCCGGGCTTTTTCACCGAAGATCGCGTGCAGCAGGCGTTCCTCTGCAGTCAGCTCGGTGACCCCTTTCGGAGTGACTTTCCCCACCAGGATGTCACCGGCTTTAATCTCGGCTCCGATGCGGATGATACCACGCTCATCCAAATTCTTCAGGGCTTCTTCACCCACATTGGGAATATCCCGGGTGATCTCTTCCGGACCCAGTTTCGTATCCCGAGCCTCGGATTCGTACTCTTCAATATGAACGGAGGTGTAGACATCCTCTTTCACCATTTTTTCAGAAAGGAGGATGGCGTCCTCATAGTTGTAACCTTCCCAAGTCATAAAGGCGACCAGAGTGTTCCGTCCCAGGGCCAGCTCACCGAGATCGGTGGAGGGACCATCTGCCAGGATATCCCCTTTTTCCACCCGTTCCCCGGTCCGTACGATCGGGCGCTGATTGATGCTGGTCCCCTGGTTGGAACGAATGTATTTGTGTAGCCGATATTTATCCAGATCTCCGCGGACCACCTGGCCGTCCACTTCTTCCTCATGACGCACCCAGATCTCATCAGCGGTGACACGTTCCACGACGCCGGGGCGCTTAGCCAGGATCATCACACCGGAATCACGAGCGGTTTTATACTCCATGCCGGTCCCGATAAAGGGGGCTTCCGGCTTCAACAGCGGTACGGCTTGCCGCTGCATGTTGGACCCCATCAGAGCCCGGTTGGAGTCGTCGTTCTCCAGGAAGGGGATGCAAGCCGTCGCTACGGACACCACCTGCTTCGGGGAAACGTCCATAAAGTCGATCCGCTCCCGGGGAACCGGTGTCGTCTCCTCCCTGTAGCGGGCCACCACCTGCTCCGTGGCGAAATGACCGTCATCGGTCAGTGGCGCATTGGCCTGAGCCACGTAGTAGTTGTCCTCTTCATCCGCTGTCAAATAGACGATCTCATCGGTCACCTGGTTGGTCTCCGGATCTACCTTCCGGTAAGGCGTCTCGATAAAACCGTACTCGTTGATCCGAGCGTAACTGGACAAGGAGTTGATCAACCCGATGTTAGGTCCTTCCGGCGTCTCAATCGGGCACATGCGCCCGTAGTGAGAATGGTGGACGTCCCGCACTTCAAAGCCGGCCCTCTCCCGGGTCAGACCTCCGGGACCGAGGGCGGACAGACGCCGTTTGTGGGTCAATTCCGCCAGCGGGTTCGTCTGGTCCATAAACTGGGACAGCTGACTGGAACCGAAAAACTCCTTGATGGAGGCGATCACCGGTCGAATATTGATCAAGGCCTGGGGTGTGATCGCATTGGCATCCTGAATCGACATCCGTTCCCGGACCACCCGTTCCATCCGGGAGAGGCCGATGCGGAACTGGTTCTGTAAGAGCTCTCCGACAGAACGCAGGCGACGATTGCCGAGGTGGTCGATATCATCGGTGTTCCCTACCCCGTGAAGGAGGTTGAGGAAGTAGTTGATCGAGGAAATGATATCTTCCGGCGTAATATTTTTAACCCCTTTGTCAATCTGGCCGTTGGAAATGACTCGGATCACCTTTCCATCTTCCAAGGGGGAGAAGATTTTGAGAGACTGCAGTTTCAATAGACCGTCTTCCGGCACGCCCCCGCGGACGGAGTACTCATTCCAACCGAAGCCGCTTTCAGACTCCAGATACGGCTCCAAGCGATTCATCACTCGGCGGTCCAGCACTTGACCGGCCTCGGCAATAATCTCCCCGGTCTCGGGGTCGACCACCGTTTCCGCTAAGCGCTGATTGAGAAGGCGGTTTTTGATGTGCAGCTTTTTGTTGATTTTATAACGCCCCACATTGGCCAAATCGTAACGCTTCGGGTCAAAGAAGCGGGAATACAGGAGGCTGCGGGCATTGTCCGCCGTCGGCGGTTCGCCGGGACGCAAGCGTTCGTAGATTTCAATCAACGCTTTTTCCGTATTCCCGGTGTTGTCTTTATCCAGCGTATTTCGGAGATATTCATCTTCACCGAGAAGATCCAGGATCTCCGCATCGCTTGAAAAACCGAGAGCACGCAAAAGGACCGTCACCGGTATCTTCCTCGTACGATCGATCCGTACGTAGACGATATCCTTGGCGTCGGTTTCAAGCTCCAGCCAAGCCCCGCGGTTGGGGATCACTGTGGCTGCAAATGTGGGTTTCCCGTTTTTGTCGACTTTGCTATTATAGTAGACACTGGGGGAACGAACCAACTGGCTGACGATCACACGCTCAGCCCCATTGATAATAAACGTCCCCGTGTCGGTCATCAACGGGAAATCACCCATGAATACTTCCTGTTCTTTCACCTCGCCGGTCTCTTTGTTAATAAGGCGGACCTTGACACGAAGCGGCGCGGCGTAGGTCACATCTCGTTCCTTGGATTCATCGACTGAATATTTGGGTTCCTCCAACGTATAATCGATGAACTCCAGAACCAGGTTGCCGGTAAAGTCTTCAATGGGAGAAATGTCCTGAAACATTTCCTTCAGTCCCTGATCCAGGAACCACTGATACGACCGTTGCTGGATTTCGATCAGGTTGGGCAGTTCGAGCACCTCATCGATCCTCGAATAACTGCGCCGTTGACGCCGACCATATTGGACTAGTTTACCTGCCAAACGAGCTCCCCCCTCGAACCCAGTCGATTGGTGCTTGACCCGTCAAAAAAAGGGCCCCTTCCACAGTTCAACCCTACTGCAAACCAATTCAAATGTTCGCTGATGACGATCTCATAATTTGAACTCACTTAAACCATTATATAAATAACCCTGTTGTGCCTGTTTTTTCCAACCACAACAGTCTATTTACATAGCTTAACCAAAACACGAGGTTCTTATTCACAACAAAAAACACCCGTATGCTGTCGAAATTGAGATTCCCAGCAGTGGGTTTAGCATTCTAAAACGATACCACACCCCGGAAATTCTGTCAACGACTTTTATTCCTCAACTCGTAAACCGTGTAAAATCCAGTAGCCTTTCTTCTTTTGGGCGGTCTCCAGCCGTCGAAAGAGAGATTCCAACTCTTTCTTGGCTGAAGGGCCGCCTTGTTGTTTGCGAATAACCACCCACAACGCTCCACCCGGTTTCAGGTGATCACGGGCTTCCCGAAACAAACGGTAAACGATCTCCTTTCCCGCTCGAATGGGAGGATTGGTCAACACACAGTCAAAACGGCGTTCCTGAAGCTCCTGAAAGCCGTCGCTCTCCAGGACCTCCACCCGCTGGTCCACCCCGTTTTCCTTCGCATTTTGGCTCGCCAACTCCAACGCCCGTCGATTGGGATCGACCATGGTAACTCGACAACCAGGTGCTGCCTGAGCACAAGCGATCCCGACGGGGCCGTACCCGCAACCGAGATCCAGAATCGTTCCCTTTTCCGGGAGCTCCGCTGTCTCGATCAACAGCCGGGTCCCGAAATCGACACCTCGCTTGGAAAATACGCCGGCATCGGTTAAAAAGCGAAAGGTTTTCCCCTTCAACACCGATGTGACCACCTGTTTGTGGCTGGCTGCACCGGGATTTTTGGAATAGTAGTGGTCTATCATTCGCATCTCACCTCAAGAATGAAAAAACCTGCCGGCTGAAAGCCGGCAGGTCCGGCAGTCCGGCGAACCTTACTTCAGTTCCACCGAGGCACCGGCTTCTTCCAGTTTGGATTTGATCTCTTCGGCTTCCTCCTTGGAGGCACCTTCCTTCACCGGGCTCGGGGCGCCGTCCACCAAAGCTTTGGCTTCTTTCAGGCCCAGGCCGGTGATGCCGCGAACCGCTTTGATGACGTTGATCTTGGAGGAACCGGCATCGTTGAGGATGACGTCGAATTCGGTTTGTTCTTCGGCGGCGCCTCCTTCGTCTCCGGCTCCACCAGCGACGGCAACCGGGGCTGCGGCAGTAACGCCAAACTCCTCTTCGATCGCTTTGACCAGGTCGTTCAGTTCGAGCACGCTCATGCCTTTGATGGCTTCAATAATTTGCTCTTTACTCATGATACTACCTCCTGTGAGTTCATCTTTTCTTAAGCGGGAGCCCCTGCGGGGATTTCCCATTGTTTAAGCAGCGCGATTACGCCTCGGAGCCTTCGGCGGCTTCCCCTTCGCCATTCTGGTCGGCCACAGCCTGAACCGCCAGGGCAAAGTTGCGAAGCGGAGCCTGCAGAACGGACAGCAGCATGGAAACCATGCCTTCGTAGGACGGCAGCGTAGCCAGTTCCTTAATCTCATCGGCGCCGATCACTTTGCCTTCCAGGACACCGGCTTTAATCTCCAGATCTTTGTTCTCCTTGGCAAAGTTGTGCAGCACCTTGGCCGGCGCCACCAAGTCATCGTTGGAAAAGGCGACCGCTGTCGGACCCACCAGATGCTCATCCAGCTCGGTCAAATCCGTTTGTGCGGTGGCGCGGCGAATCATGGTGTTTTTCAACACTTCATACTGCACACCGGCTTCGCGGAGCTGTTTACGCAGTTCATTCATCTGGGCTACGTTAAGCCCCCGATAATCCGTCAAAACGGTCGTCTTGCTGTTTTGCAGTTTCTCGGCGATTTCCGCCACGACCTGTTTCTTCTTTTCAATAGTTGCGGACACGGAGACACCTCCTTGAGATCAGGATTCGAGCATAGAAAAAGCCTTCGTAGACAGACGAAGGCCGGGAACAGACTCCCCTTTCTCAGATGGGAGACGATCACTACCTCGGCAGGATTTTTAAGCGCGTGAAGCGCGCCCCGGCTGTCTACGGTATGCTCGATTTAGTTGTCACAGTTACTCGGATTCCCATCAGCGTCCGGCAACGACGGATGTGTTGATGGAAATCCCCGGTCCCATAGTGGAGGAGACCGTTGCGCTCTTTACATATTGGCCTTTGGCTGCGGCCGGTTTCGCCTTCATGATCGTATCGGCGAGCACCTGGTAGTTTTCCACCAGTTTCTCCGTATCAAAGGAGACTTTACCGATGGGGGCGTGAACGTTACCTGACCGGTCGGCACGGTATTCGATCTTACCCGCTTTTACTTCTTCCACAGCTTTGGCTACATCAAAGGTGACGGTTCCGGTTTTCGGGTTGGGCATCAGACCGCGGGGACCCAGGATCCGCCCCAGTTTACCGACCTGCCCCATCATGTCCGGGGTGGCGATGACCACGTCAAAGTCCAACCAACCTTGGTTCACTTGGTTGACAAGGTCTTCTTCACCGATGAAGTCGGCGCCAGCCTGTTCGGCCTCCTTAGCTTTTTCCCCTTTGGCAAAGACGAGAACCCGCTTCGTTTTACCCGTGCCGTGAGGCAGCACAACCGCTCCCCGCACTTGCTGATCGGCCCGTTTCGTGTCGATGCCGAGACGGAAAGCCGCTTCCACAGTCTCGTCAAATTTGGCCGGAGCCACCTCTTTCACCAACCGGAGCGCCTCTTCGATGCTATAGGTTTGTTCCCGGTCGATTTTAGACTGTGCATCCACATACTTCTTTCCATGTTTGGCCACGGTATTTCCTCCCTTCGTGGTAATAACGGATGATCCTCCCACTCGCACCGCAACCCGTGGCGGCTGTCGGTACGGCCGCTCGTCCTCAGTCTTCGATGTTGATCCCCATACTGCGGGCGGTGCCTTCCACCATGCGCATGGCGGATTCCACATCAGTGGCGTTCAAGTCGGGCATTTTCAGTTCCGCAATTTCGCGGATTTTGTCCCGCTTAACCGTGCCCACTTTGTTTTTATAGGGGTCTCCGGACGCCTTATCGATGCCAGCCTCTTTCTTCAAGAGGACAGCGGCCGGAGGAGTTTTCGTCACAAAAGTGAACGAGCGGTCTTCGTATACAGTGATTTCCACCGGAATGATCATACCCGCTTGGTCGGAAGTGCGGGCGTTAAATTCTTTACAGAATCCCATGATGTTCACACCGGCTTGCCCCAAGGCGGGACCAACCGGCGGTGCCGGGTTGGCTTTACCGGCAGGAATCTGCAGCTTGACGACTTTGGAGACTTTTTTGGCCACACCATCCAACTCCCTTCAAAAATGTGGTTCCCTCGGGTCAAACCCTCCCACGTTGAACAAACAACCATCGGGTGTCCTCCGGAATGTGGCACCGGTTCCGGATCGATCCACCCAAACACAATCACATTATCACAGCTTCTGCCAAAATGGAAGGGCAGGATGCCGGATCAAAGTTTTTCCACCTGGCTGAAGTCGAGTTCCACCGGGGTTTCCCGACCGAACATATTGACCAGTACCTTCAGCTTCTGGCGATGGAGATCCACTTCTTCGATGTTGCCGACAAAATCGGCAAAGGGACCCTCCTTCACCTTTACGCTCTCGGACACGGTAAAATCGACCTTTGGCCGGGCTTCTTCCATCCCCATCTGATCAAGGATGCTTTCCACCTCATCCGGCATAAGGGGGGTAGGTTTGGCACCGCCCCCGGGAGAGCCGACGAAACCCGTCACCCCGGGGGTGTTACGCACCACGTACCAAGAATCGTCGGTCATCACCATCTCGACCAGGACATACCCCGGGAAAACCTTACGCTGGACCGTTTTCCTCTTTCCGTCCTTGTGCTCGATCTCCTCTTCCGTCGGCACCAGAACCCGGAAAATCTTATCCTGCATGTCCATGGAGTGGACACGCTTTTCCAGATTGGTTTTCACCTTATTCTCGTAGCCCGAGTAGGTGTGGACCACGTACCAGTTCTTCTCCATGTGAAATCAGGGCGTTACGCCCTGTCCCCCCTTATGACAAATTTCCCTGTCCATTTTATGTGATCTGCTCGACCAGCTTAGCAATCCCCAAATCAATGACAGTAAAGAAGAGCGTCACTGCCGTGACGGTCACCAATACGACCAGGGTGTAGCTGAAAAGCTCCTGACGCGAGGGCCAACGAACCTTTTTCAGCTCCGCAACACCTGTTTTAATGAAGTTAGCGGTTCCGGTCACACTTTTCTTGATACCGGTCCAGAGTCGGCCGAAAAAACCCATGCGCGTCCCCCCCTGAGAACTCAATGTTACTTCGTTTCGCGGTGCAGGGTGTGCCCGTTACAACGGGGGCAGAATTTGCGGAACTCCATCCGGTCGGGATGATTCCGTTTATTTTTAGTGGACGAATAGTTGCGCTCTTTGCATTCTGTGCATTCCAGCGTCATCAGTACACGCACGCTCACCACCTCCTTGAATGCATCCACAATAATAACAGGCATCGTACAAATACCCAAACAACATTATCACAGGCGATGAATCATGTCAATGAATGACAGATGCCTAGTCCATTATAGACGCTGACAGCTTCCCTTTAAACCACCAAGAAATCTTTTTATCTTTTTCAGAAAAAGGGAAGGAATTTGTAAGATAGTGTCGAACTCACTTGGCGAGAGAAGAAAAAAACGGGGGAGCTCCCCCGGGTATTTCTGATCAAACCGCGTTCATACCACCTCATAACGAAACCTCACGAACTTCCAAATACCGTTCCAGTTTTCGCTTTACCCGTTGCAGGGCGTTATCGATCGATTTCACATGCCGGTTCAAGTCAACGGCAATCTCCTGATAGGAACGACCATCCAGATAGAGCATCAGCACTTTTCGCTCCAAATCGCTCAAAATTTGCGACATCTTATCTTCGATATAGTCAAATTCCTCCTGGTTGATGTAAAGCTCCTCCGGATTGGAAACCCTGCCACCCGTCAAGATATCCATCAGGGTCCGGTCGGAATCCTCATCATAGATGGGCTTGTCCAGGGAGACGTAGGAATTGAGAGGAATGTGCTTTTGGCGGGTCGCCGTCTTGATCGCGGTGATGATTTGACGTGTGATGCACAACTCGGCAAAGGCTTTGAACGAGGCAAGCTTGTCCCCTCGAAAGTCGCGGATCGCCTTGTACAGCCCGATCATTCCTTCCTGAACGATATCCTCGTGATCAGCTCCGATCAAGAAATAGGATCGCGCTTTGGATCGGACGAAATTCTTGTACTTGTTGATCAGAAGTTCCAAAGCTGCCCCGTCACCCGTGCGGACGTATTCCACCAGCTCTTCGTCGGTCACTGCTTCTTGTTCCACCGTCAAGCCTTGGAGATTGACGCTCACCTTCATCCCTCCGACCTGTTGGCTGGAAAACCGTGATATGTTCATTATAGCCGAGTTGCAACAAAATGGTCAAATTTTCACCTATTTTTTCCGCCTCCAAATTTCAAAGGTTTTGAGGACCTCCCCATCCAACCCGTGGCCCAGGGTGGGCTTGACACGGTACTCCTTGTCGATCCTGCGGGCCACTTCCCCTTTCATCCGCCTCAATTCCTCCAACAATTCTCGAGAGGAAATCCGGTAAGCCCCCAGGCCCAAAATCATTCGCTGTTCCAGATAGTCGGAGGTGGCCACGTAGATCCGTCGATGGGGATCTTTATTTTCCTTGACCAGGCGCTCCACCCGTTCGTCAGCCGTCTCATGTTCCTTGGTATAGATGACAGTGATCCGCTGTTCGGACAGACGGGCCCCAGCTCCCGGGACATGTTGGGCATCAAAGACCAGGGTCACCCGCCGACCGCTGAATGCCTGATATTCCGACAGCAGCTCCGTCAACCGATCGCGCGCTTCGGCTAAGCCCAGCGCCGACCACTCCTCGTGGGCGCCGATCACATTGTATCCGTCCACGATCAGCCACTCGTCCAGGGGTTTCATCCCTCATCGCCCCCGACTGCGGACGACTTCATACATCAACAAGGCCCCAGCCACCGAAGCGTTAAGAGAAGAAACCCGCCCCTTCATCGGGAGACGCACCAGAAAATCACACTTCTCCTTCAATAGACGGCTGATTCCCTTTCCTTCACTGCCAATCACCAGACCGACCGCACCGGAATAATCGACACGGTCATAGGGCTCAGGCGCATCGGCATCGCTGCCGAACAGCCAGACCCCTCGTTCCTTCAACTCCTCTGCTGTGCGGTTCAGATTGGTCACCCGGGCGACGGGAATATGTTCGATAGCTCCGGCGGAGGTTTTGGCCACGGTTTGGGTGAGCCCCGCCGCCCGTCGTTTGGGGATGATCACCCCATGAGCTCCCGCAGCGTCTGCCGTTCGCAGCATGGAGCCTAAGTTGTGAGGATCCTCAACCCCGTCCAAAAGCAGGAAAAAGGGGGATTCTCCCCGCTCTTCCGCCCGTCGGAACAGCTCGTCCACCCCCGCATAGCGATAGGCCTCCACCTGAGCGGCCACCCCCTGGTGGTTTCCGCCCCGGGCGATATCGTCCAGCTTTTTCCGGGGAACGAATTGGACGGTGATCCCCTTTTGCCTCGCTTCCTCCAACAGGGGACCCAAACCGCCTTTTCCCTTGCCGGCACCGTCAGCAACCAAAAGCTTCGCCACTTGCCGTCCGGCACCCAGGGCTTCCCGAACCCCCTGCCGGCCGATCACCCATTCATTTTCCATCATCCATTTCTCCTTCCAATGTTTCGATGACCCGCTCCATCGCTTCCTGCAGTCGCTCCGTCTCCCCCTTCAAATACCAATGGCCGATCAAGGCTTCAAAGCCGGTGCTGTACCGGTAATCCGCCGGCTTGGCATTTTTGGGCATGCTCTTGGATTTGGCGTTCCGCCCCCGACGGACGACCTCTTTTTCTTCTTCGGTCAGCCAATCTTCGGCTCGGTGCACCGCTTCCGCCTGGGCACGGGCGGAGACGAATCGGATCGCCTCCCCGTGAATCTCGTTGGGACGGGTATCGTCTCTCGCCAACAGGTGATAGCGAATGTAGAGTTCATACACCGCATCACCCAGATAGGCAAGGAGGAGCGGGTTGAACTCCTGCGGTTGTTTCTTCATCGGCTCTCCAGTCTGTCCGAGTATCCCATCCATTTTATTTCCTCCGCCAGCGAACGCCCTGAGGGGTATCCTCCAGGATGATTCCCTGAGCGGCCAGTTGATCCCGGATCGCATCTGCCCGCTGGAAATCCCGGACAGCCCGAGCTTGTTGCCGCTCTTCAATCAACGCTTCAATCTCTTGATCCAGTCCTTCTTCCTCACCCATATCGATCAGGCCCAGGATCTCCGATCCGAAACGGCGCAGCCAATCGAGGTAGGCAGTAAGCGATCCTTTGGAAAGGACCGGGCGAGAGAGCATGCTTTGCGCAGACTTGACCGCTTCAAACAAGACACTGATCGCGTTGGCGGTATTTAAATCATCATCCATAGCGGCTTCAAATTCCCCAGTAAGCCGATCCAGCTCTTCGCGAACCTCCTGATCCGCATCCCCTTCGTTTGCTGTCTGCATCCGGTGCCGAAGGTTGGCTACAGCTGTATCAAAACGCTCCAGCCCGTTTTCAATCTGGCGGATCGCTTCGTGGCTAAAAGAGACAGGATTGCGGTAATGGGCGGATAACAGGAAATAACGAAGAGCCCGGGGGGCGTATTCCTGACGTAACTCCACCACCCGTACAATGTTGCCCAGGGATTTGGACATTTTTTCGCTGCCCATATTAATATACCCATTATGCAGCCAGTAGCGAGCGAAGGGCTTTCCCGTCCACGCTTCACTTTGGGCCATCTCGTTCTCATGGTGAGGAAAGCACAGGTCCATCCCGCCGGCATGGATGTCCAATGTATCCCCAAGGTATTTCCGGGACATGGCTGAACATTCGATATGCCAACCGGGCCGCCCATTGCCCCAGGGACTCTCCCAGCTGATTTCACCGGGTTTCGCCTTTTTCCACAGAGCGAAATCCAATGGGTTCTCCTTCTGTTCGTTCACATCTATCCGGGCTCCCGCTTTCAACTCATCCATCGATTGGTGGGAGAGTTTGCCGTAATCATCTTTTCGAAGGGCGCGGTAATAGACGTCGCCGTTCCGTTCATAAGCGTAACCCTTGTCGATCAGGGTCTGAATCCCAGACTGCATTTCGTCGATATGTTCCGTCGCTTTGGGATGGATATCCGCCCGCCGCACTCCGAGGGCGTCCATATCCTCAAAATAGGCTTCAATGTAACGCTCCGCCAACTCTTTCACCGATGTGCCTTCCTGTTGGGCCGTCTCGATCAGACGATCATCCACATCGGTGAAATTTTGTACATAGGTGACCTCATAACCTTTATATTCCAAGTAGCGGCGCACCACGTCGAAAAAGACAAACACCCGGGCATTCCCGATGTGAATATAGTTATAAACCGTCGGCCCGCACACATACATCTGCACCTTATGATCCTGCTGGGGCTGAAACAATTCAAGCTTCCGTGTTTGAGTGTTGTATACGCGCAAGGTCATCCTTGTTCTTCTCCTCTCGAATAGTTTCCATCTCCTGTGTCAAATCGTGGAGACGAGCCTGCAACCGTTCAATTTCAGCTTCCAACCGGCTGCAGGTTTCCGCCACTGGATCAGGCAGGTTGACTTGATCCAGATCTTGTGCCCCGGCGCTTCGGATGCGCACGCCGTCCTGCACCACGACCCGTCCCGGGACACCGACCACAGTGGAGTTGGGAGGCACTTCCCGCAGCACGACGGAGCCGGCACCGATTTTGGAGTAGCGCCCAATTCGCATCGACCCCAGCACCTTCGCTCCGCTGGCAATCAGCACCCCATCCTCCACCGTGGGGTGACGTTTCCCTTTCTCCTTTCCGGTACCGCCCAGGGTGACCCCTTGATAGATGGTTACGTGATCCCCAATCTCACACGTCTCCCCGATCACCACCCCCATGCCGTGGTCGATAAAAAATCCACGGCCGATCTTGGCACCGGGGTGGATTTCGATTCCGGTCAGGAAACGAGCTATCTGGGAAATGATTCGCGCTACCAAAAACCATTTCCGATTATAAAACCAATGTGCGATTCGATACATCCAAATGGCATGCAAACCCGAGTAAGTCAATACCACCTCAAAGGTGCTTCGGGCGGCAGGATCCCGGTCAAATACAGCCTGAATGTCGGATCGAATGATGGCACGCACTTCTTTCAGGTGTTGTGTGATGCTCACAGGTCTCCCTCCTTCGTCTGGAATCAAAAAATCTCTGCAGCCTTTGGCTGCAGAGACGGTTGTTTTCCGCGGTTCCACTCTGCTTGCCGGAACATATCCGGCCCGCTCATCCCCGTTAACGGCGGGAGGCCGGCCCTTCCCTACACGAAAGCGCATCGGGAGGGCATGCTCGCGGGTGCACTTCCGACGACGTGGAAACAGGATCCTTGCAGCCATAAGACCCCTCTCTGCAGATTCCGTCGCCGCCGTACTCTCCCGGTCATAGCAGTTCTAGTTTCCTAAAAAAGCGTCTTCTTTAAACCATATTATATGATCGGTTCCCTCGATCAGCAACCGACCGTTTATCCCAAAATCCGGTCCCGCTGCTCCAAAAACCCGCGCAACCGGCCCAATACCTTCTCTTTTCCGAGCAGGGAGATCGTCTCCCGAAGATCCGGCCCGTGTGTCTCTCCAGTGACGGCGCAGCGAACCGGCATAAAGAGCTTCTTGCCCTTGTGACCCGTCTCCTTCTGTACCGATTTGAGGAGAGCTTTCACTTCGTCAGGAGTAAGTTCTCCCGTAAAGGCCTCCAACTGTTGGATCAAAGAAGCTATCACTTCCGGCACTTGTTCGGCGGAGAGCACTTCCTTGGCTTCATCGGAGTACACCGGCTCTTCCCGGAAAAACACCTCCGTCAGATCGACGATTTGGGCCACCCAATCCAACTGTTCCTGGTACAGACCGACCAATCGGGTCACCCATTGCCGTTCGTCACCTGTAGGATTCTCCGAAATCCGGCCGGCTTTCGCCAGATGGGGAATGGCCAACTCGGTGATCCGTTCGGTGGACGACTTTTTGATGTAATGGTTGTTCAGCCAATTTAACTTGCCGGTATCAAACACGGCCGGAGCTTTGGAGACCCGTTTCAAGGAAAAGAGGTTGATCAGCTCCTCCTTGGAAAAGATCTCTTCCTCCGCTTTGTCTCCCTCCGGAGCCCAGCCCAAGAGCACCAAAAAGTTGAGGATGGACTCAGGGAGGTAACCCCGCTCCCGGTATTGGTCGATAAACTGGATCACCGATTCATCCCGCTTGCTCATTTTCTTGCCGTCAGGATTGAGAATCAGGGAAGCGTGGGCGAATGTGGGAACATCAAAACCGAGGGCTTCATACAGCAAAACCTGCCGCGGCGTGTTGGACAGATGCTCCTCCGCCCGAACCACATGGGTAATTTCCATCAATGCATCATCCACCACAACGGCGAAGTTATATGTGGGTCGGCCGTCTGGCCGTTGAATGATAAAGTCTCCGATTCCGTCGGACTCAAACCGGACTTCTCCCCGCACTTCATCATGAATCGTGAGAATGCGCCCTTCCGGCACTCGAAAACGAATGGATGGTGTCCGTCCTTCCCGTCGGAAAGCCTCCCGCTCCGCTTCCGTCAGATGGCGGCACCGTCCGCTGTACTTCGGGGCTACTCCTTCAGCCAACTGCTTTTGCCGTTCTTCATCCAACTCTTCCGCCGTGCAATAACAGGGGTATGCGTGTCCCGCGTCAATCAATTTTTGCAAATGTTGCTGGTAAAGGTCCACCCGCTCCATGGAACGGTAAGGTGCATGGGGACCTCCCACATCCACGCTTTCATCCCAGTCGATGCCCAGCCATTTCAGCCCGTCAAGCTGTTTTTGTTCCGCATCAGCCACGTTGCGCTCCACGTCTGTATCTTCGATGCGGACCACGAAGGATCCGTTATTTCTGCGAGCCCATAGATAGCTGAACAGAGCGGTCCGCGCCCCTCCGATATGGAGATGACCGGTTGGACTCGGCGCATAACGTGTACGAACTTCCGCCATCTTTCTATTCACCTCTTGATCGATGTCCTTGACTTATAACGATGATGCCAAGGAGCAGCGTGGTATAGAAAGCGAGTGGAAGCATTTACCCGAAGCGCTCCCATCAACCTGCCGCGAGCAGGACAGAACCCGTTCCCTTCGTATCCTCAATACCTCGTCAGCTAATCCGACGTCCGCTTCGATTCTGCCCTGCCCACAGGAGGCCAAGTCGTTCTTTCGGGTAAACGCTTCCTCTCCGACTATGGATCGCGCTCCCCTTTCTCACTTTCCGGGTGAAACCAGACAAACCACCGCCATAGCGGCAATCCCTTCTTCCCTGCCGGCAAAACCCAGATGTTCGGTGGTCGTGGCCTTGATATTGATATTGGATAATTCCCCATGGAGCAGGCCAGCGACCCGTTCCCGGATCTGTTGAATGTACGGGACCATCTTGGGTTTCTGCGCAATCACCGTGGCATCCAGGTTACCGAGGGAGAAGCCCTCTCGTTCGGCCATCAACCACACTTCACGCAACAGTTTCGCACTATCCGCTCCCTCGTATTCAGGATCGGTATCGGGGAAATGGGTACCGATATCCCCTTTCCCCAGCGCACCCAGCACGGCATCGGTGATGGCGTGCAGGAGGACATCCGCATCAGAATGCCCGCTTAACCCCCGGGAGTGCGGAATTTCGATCCCACCCAGAATCAGCGGTCGGTCATCTGCAAACTGATGTACGTCAAACCCCTGTCCCACTCGGATCATATCATTGACTCCTCATCTTCCAAATTGCTTCAGCCAACGCCATATCCTCCGGCGTCGTCAGCTTCAGATTGCTGTAGTCTCCTTCTACCACCCGCACCTTAGCGCCCAAGGCTTCCACCAACATGGCGTCATCCGTGGCAGCCAAGCCGGTACGCTCCCCCTCTTCATGGGCTTGTACCAGCAGGGAACGGCGAAAAGCCTGGGGAGTTTGCACAGCCCACAAGCGACTTCGGTCGGGTGTGCCATCCACCAGCCCATCGGAGTTGACTTCCTTGATGGTATCCTTGACAGGAACCGCCAGTACAGCGGCTCCACCAGCCTCCGCCTGTTGCAAGAGAGTGGTAATCTGCTCCCGGGTGATAAAGGGTCGGACCGCATCGTGGACCAACACCCATTCCCGGTCCAGGACTTTCAGTCCTTCGCGAACACTGTCCTGTCTCTCGCGGCCACCGGGGGTGACCAAAACCTTCCCCGCCGGCACACGAAAACGATTCAGCAGATCACGGACATAGTCCACCTCCTGGGGACTGACGGCCAACACCGTCTGGCTGACCGCCGGGTGGTCAAGGAACACCTGAAGGGTACGGATCAGGACGGGCACCCCGCACAGGTCGAGAAACTGTTTGGAAACAGGCCCTCCCATCCGCCGCCCCTTGCCGGCCGCCGGTATTACCACACCTGCATCCACTGCGTAATCTCCTTTCAAACACAAGAGAGCCCGGCGGCGAGATCCCACCCGGCGCCGGGCATCAGGCTTCCAGGCTCTGTGCGTTCAGAGTGCCTTTTCCAGCAGCTTCGGTTTGGCAAAAATCATTCTCCCTGCAGATGTTTGTAACACACTGGTAACCAGCACGTCAATCCGCTCACCGATATAATCGCGGCCGCCTTCGATGACGATCATCGTCCCGTCGTCCAAATAGGCGACCCCCTGTCCGTGCTCTTTCCCGTCTTTAATCACTTGAACATTGATCTCTTCACCGGGAAGGACCACCGGTTTGACCGCATTAGCCAAATCATTGATATTGAGAACCTTTACCCCTTGGAGTTCACAAACCTTGTTCAGGTTGAAGTCGTTGGTGACGACCTTCCCCGACAACACCTTGGCCAGTTTCACCAGTTTACTATCCACTTCGGAAACTTCCTCAAAGTCTCCCTCATAGATGAGAACGCGCATATTGAGCTCTTTTTGAATTTTGTTCAAGATATCCAACCCACGACGACCGCGGTTCCGCTTCAGAACATCGGAGGAATCAGCGATATGTTGCAATTCTTCCAAGACAAAACTGGGAATCACCAGCGTTCCTTCCAGAAAACCAGTGCGGCAGATATCAGCGATGCGGCCGTCGATGATGACGCTGGTATCGAGAATTTTATGCTCAACGTTGTCCTGTGGCTCTTTCTCTTTTTTGCTGCGATCCTTGGCCTGTCGCCCCATGGTGAAAACAGCGATCAGTTCATCGCGTTTTTTATATCCGATCCGAAATCCCAGATATCCCAAGAGAGCGGATACCAACAGGGGGAGTACTGAAGAAACCCCTGGCAACGGCAGTTTGGACAGGGGAGGTTCGATCAGAAATGCTACGATAAGACCGAAGATCAAACCTAGAGCGCCAAACAATGTATCCGCAGCTGGGATTTTCATCAGACGTTCTTCACTCCACTGAATCCACCGGACCACATTGCCCGTAAACCAAAAGGTGATCAGATACAGGACGAGCGCTCCCAACACGGCGCCGATATATGGTTGAGCTGGCATACCCTCCAGATTGAACATCTGAAACAGCGCCGGCCCTATATAAAATCCGAGTGTCGCTCCGATAAGTGCGAAGGCCAATTGGACAGACCTTTTCAACACGGGGCTTCACCTCCTCATTAGCATTATAGACAAACTGGAGAGTTCAAAACCTGCTATTTTGCACATCTTTGAGGAAATATCCCCGTTCCTTGAGTTTTACCCTTTTTAACCTGATGCTTTGCTCTCGGAAAAAATAATTTCGTCTAGCAATCCGAAGGCCTTGGATTCCTCCATCTCCTTCGCCAGGACGAGCTCGCTGATCAGGATTTGGCGGGCATTGTCCAACATCTTGCGTTCCCCTGTGGAGAGTCCCTTTTCCTTATCCCGCAACATCAAACACCGTACCACGTCGGCGATATCACGAATGTCCCCGCTTTTCATCTTATCGAGATTGGCCCGGTAACGGCGATTCCAATTATTGGACGCATCGGCGGTCCCATTGGACAAACGTTGGATCACTTCTGAGATGGTCTGTTGATCTACCACTTCTCTAAGACCGATGCTGTCCACTTTGGACATCGGGATCATCACTTTCATATCGCCGACCGGAATCCGCATCACGTAATATTTTTGGGATTCACCAAGGATCTCCTTTTCCTCTATCGCCTCGATGATGCCTGCACCGTGCATGGGGTAAACCACTTTGTCGCCGATATTGAACAAAAAACCCACCTCCAAGGGCAATATCCAGTTTCCAAGATATCACAACCCCGGAGGAAAGTCAATAAATTAAAACTAATATACTAGCACACTTGCAGCGAAAGCGTCAATATCTTTTTATCAAAAAGCACCTCCTCCTTTCCACCGGGATGCCCAGCAAATTGACACTTTCTTCAAAAACCCGTTATAATAATTTACAAAGAATCTTCAGTCCCTTCGGACATTTCGCCTAAACCCTCGGTGCAGATGTTCGGAATGGAAGAGGTGATGATAGATGGAGAACAACTCCCTCGAGAACTTTCAGCAACAAGTGTCCGAGTTGCTTCTGCGACACAGGAGTATACTGGACATCTCCTCCAAATTCCAGGAATCCAACAGCCGGGTGAATCGAGCCCTGATGAAAGGAGTCACCGAGTGCGGCTGCATGGAAATCCAAGCCTCCCGCCAACCCTTCGCAGATGAAGCACCCCTGGATGAGATGAAGCAGTCAGTCAAAAATCATGTGCAAGGCCGGCTTTGCAGTCACTGCCAGGAGGTGGTTCAGTCGGAGATGGGCAAGAACCTGTTTTACCTGACGGCGATGTGTAACCTGCTCGACATCAAGCTGGAGGATGTGGTAAAACAGGAATCCAAACATCTTTCCACCTTAGGCGTCTTTCATCTAAGGTAGGCTTTTCGTCGTATCGATGGGTATATAAAGGTGTACCCGGGGTACCGCTTCAGTCCTTCTGCACCTCCTTTTTCCGGAGTGAAAATTCGTCATCTATCTTTAAGAACGTTAAAAAAACACCCCTGGGTTTCAGGGGTGTTTCCATTTTACGGGTTTAACTCTTCCACCGATTCTTCACTGTTTTGCCTTCTTCGGCGAGCGACAGAGCGCTTCACCCCATAGAAAGCATAAAAGACCAAGGGAATAAACAGAATTTTGGGGAATTCCTCCGGAAAGCGGACAGCGAGCCAGCCCATCAGAATGATCAACAGCGGAGCGATCCAGTAGGCACTGCGGGGAATCCCCAATTTTTTAAAGTTGGGATACTTGATCCGGCTGACCATCAGATAGGAGAGGAGCAGCATCCCCGTCACCATAAAGCCGGGACCAGCTACCATTTCACTGTACAGGGCCATGGTGGCCAACACCCCGCCGGCCGCCGTGATCGGCAGGCCGATAAAATATCCGGGAATTCCCGGTTTGACGTTGAAGCGCGCCAGACGAATAGCTCCGCAGATGGGAAAGACGGCAGTAATGATCCATCCGGTGATGCTGAGTTGATGAAGGATAGAAGTATACATAATCAGTGCAGGTGCTACACCGAAAGAGACGATATCGGAGAGGGAATCCAGTTCTTTCCCAAATTCGCTTTGGGTGTTGAGCATACGGGCGACCCGGCCATCCAAGCCGTCTAACAACATCCCGATAATCACCATGATCGCTCCGTATTTCCACTCTCCCTGCAAGGCAAGGAGCATGGCCATGATCCCCAAAAACAAGTTCCCGACGGTGAAAATATTCGGCAACGCTCTGGCTAACATGCAGGGAACCTCCTAAATTGGTAAAATACAGCCTGTTGGCGGTCTGGCACCTCCTCTACAACCTACGGGTCCATAATGCATTAATTCTATGGAATTTAAATATGTCTGTCAATGAAAACCTGCTCCTGAATCCGTTTGAGCCCTTCCTTAATCGCACGTGCTCGCACTTCTCCAATCCCCTCCACTTCATCCAGCTCCTCAATGGTAGCCATCATCACGCGGGGGAGGGACTCAAACCGGTCCACGAGCTTTTGGATGATGGGCGCCGGCAAGCGGGGAATCTTGCTCAGGATGCGGAAGCCCCTGGGAGCCACCGCCTCTTCGTGGAGATTATTACCGGATACATACCCGAGAATGCGAACAATATTGGCATGCTCCAACAATTCATCGGCGGAAAACTTGTTCAACCGCTGCAAGACTTCCGATGGCGGCTGACAATCGGGATCGGAACAGTAATCGCGGATCACCAAGTGGGCTTCTTTCTCTACATTGACCACCAGTTCTTCCAGCTGCATGCTGATCAACCGGCCTTCGGTCCCTAATTCATTGATATATCGCTCGATCTCGCTTTTGATCCGAAGCACCATCTCAATCCGCTGGATCACCATCGCCACTTCGTTTAAGGTGACCAATTCCTCAAACTCCAGCGCACTGAGATTGGTCATCGATTGATCCAGCACCGATTTATATTTCTCCAGCGTTTGGATCGCCTGGTTCGCTTTGGTCAGGATCACTCCGATATCTTTCAGAGAATAACGGTTTTGGCCCTGGTACAACGTGATCACGTTGCGGCGCTGGGAGATGGAGATCACCAGTTTTTCCGTCTGGCGAGCGGTACGCTGGGCCGTGCGGTGGCGAATCCCTGTCTCCGTCGACGGAATGGAGGAATTGGGCACCAGTTGGGCGTTGGCGTACAAGATCCGTCTCCCGTCGTTGGAAAGGATGATCGCCCCGTCCATCTTGGCCAGCTCATAGAGGTAGGCGGGAGCAAAAGGACAATCGATAAAAAACCCCCCATCTACGATCTCCCGGACGGAATCATCATAGCCGACGACGATGAGGGCCCCTGTCTTGGCTCCCAGCACATTATCCAGGCCTTCCCGAAACAGGGTGCCTGGTGCAACGAGACGGAGTGTTCGGCTGTCGATATCATTCTTTCTCTCTTCTTTCACGCTCCTAACCCCCTAATGCTGCTTCCAACGCTTCTTCTACAGAATCGACCCATACGATTTCCAAGTTTGTGGGAGGTGTCCACCCCCGTTTATTTTTAGCGGGAATGATCGCCCGTTGAAATCCCATATTGGCCGCTTCCTTCACCCGATCCTCCAAGCGGGACACCCCCCGCACTTCCCCCGTCAGTCCCACCTCTCCGATGAGGACATCCTTCGGATGGGTAGGATGGTCCCGGAAGCTGGAGGCCAGGCTGACACAGACAGCCAAATCCACAGCCGGTTCATCCAGACGAACTCCGCCGACCACATTGACATAGGCATCCTGATTTTGCAGAAACATCCCCAGCCGTTTCTCCAAGACTGCCATAATCATCGTCACCCGATTGTAGTCAAGACCGGATGCCATTCGCTTCGGTGTGGCGAAGCTGGTGGGTGCCACCAATGCTTGCAGCTCGATCAACACCGGTCTCGTCCCTTCCATACTCGCGGTAACCGCAGAACCGGATACCCCTGTGGGACGTTCGGACAAAAACATCTCCGAGGGATTATCCACCTCGGTCAGCCCCTCCGATTTCATTTCAAACAACCCGATTTCATTGGTGGAGCCGAAACGGTTCTTCACCGCCCGCAATACCCGGTAGGTATGATGCCTTTCCCCCTCAAAATAGAGCACACAATCCACCATATGCTCCAACATCCGCGGACCGGCGATCGCCCCTTCTTTGGTGACGTGTCCGACGATGATCACCGCTACCCCCTTGCTCTTGGCCAGCCGCATCAGGCGACCGGTGCATTCCCGCACCTGGGCGACACTGCCAGGGGCCGAGGTGACATCAGCAAGATATATCGTCTGGATGGAGTCGATCACCAACAGTCCAGGATTGACCTCCTCTACCAGAGATTCGATGGTTTCCAAATCGGTCTCCGCAGCCACGAAGAGTTTCTCATGCAGAGCCTTCAACCGGTCGGCGCGCAACCTTGTCTGCTCCGCCGATTCCTCTCCGGAGACGTACAAAATCGGCATTCCGAGGCGGGCCAGCCGATGGGTCGCTTGTAACAGCAGGGTCGATTTTCCGATCCCCGGATCTCCGCCCACCAGGATCAGGGACCCGGGGACCAGCCCACCGCCCAATACCCGGTTCAACTCGCGAATGCCCGTATCAGACCGGGGACGTTCCATGCCTCCCACTTCCGTAATCGGCTGGGCGGGCCGCTTCCGGGTGTCAAGCTTTCCTCTGACGGCGGGACTGGCACCGCCTTGCTCTCGCTCTTCCACCAGGGTGTTCCAGCTTCCACAGCCCGGACAGCGGCCCATCCACTTCAGTGATTCATATCCACATTCTTGACATGCAAATTTTAATTTAACCTTTGCCACTCGGGGTCTCCTTACCATCCATATGGTCTTTATCTCCAATTATATCAAATTCCAGACAAAAAACGCACCTCCCGCTATCTACAGGAGGTGCACCGATCTAAAGGCTCACGCTGTTTCCCTTGCAATCCGTCATACGGGTCTCGCCCTGTCTCCCCATTATTTGGCGGAGGGGCTCATCTCAGACTTGCGAACCGTCAGCTCCCCGTCCTGTTCGTCGATGGTTACGGTATCCCCGTGTTTGATATTGCCTTTCAGCAACTCTTCCGAGAGGCGATCCTCGATATGTTTCTGGATCGCCCGACGCAGGGGGCGGGCGCCATAGGTGGGATCGAATCCGGCTTTGGCCAAGTATTTGGCAGCGGAATCGCTCAGCACAAAATCGATCTCCTGTTCCTGCAGGCGCTTCCGGAGCTGACTGGACATCAAGCCGACGATCTCCTCCAAATGTTCTTCTTTCAAGGAGTGGAAGACGATCACATCGTCGATCCGGTTGAGAAACTCGGGACGGAAGGTTTTCTTCAATTCCTCCATCACGTTGTCTTTCATCGCTTCGTATTCATCCTCAGAATTGTCGCCGACGGTAAATCCGAGCCGCTTATTCTGTTTGATCAGATCAGCCCCCACGTTGGAGGTCATGATGATCACCGTGTTGCGAAAGTCGACCAGACGTCCCTTCCCATCGGTGAGCCGTCCATCTTCCAACACTTGCAACATGATGTTAAACACTTCAGGATGGGCTTTTTCCACTTCATCAAACAGGATGACCGAGTAAGGTTTGCGGCGGACCTTCTCCGTCAGCTGCCCCCCTTCATCATAGCCCACGTATCCCGGGGGTGATCCGACCAGGCGTGCGGTGGAGTGTTTCTCCATGTATTCGGACATATCCACCCGGATCGTGGCCTCTTCGTCTCCAAACATCGCTTCCGCCAGGGCGCGGGCCAACTCCGTTTTCCCAACCCCCGTCGGTCCCAGGAAGATAAAAGAGCCGATGGGCCGTTTCGGATCCTTCAGCCCCGCCCGGGCCCGGCGAATCGCGCGGGCGACGGAACGGACCGCTTCATCCTGCCCGATGACCCGTTCGTGCAAGATCTCCTCCATATTGAGCAGGCGTTCCGATTCCGTCTCCGCCAGTTTCTTCACCGGGATACCCGTCCAGTTGGCTACCACTTCGGCGATATCCTCGGGTCCCACTTCGGAGTCGGTTTTTCCTTGGTCCTCTTTCCACCGGTTGCGGGTCGACTCCAGCTCTTCCCGGAACTTTTGCTCCTTATCCCGCAAGGAGGCAGCTTTTTCAAACTCCTGACTCTGGACGGCGGCATCTTTCTCCTTGCGCACTTCCTCCAGCTTCTGTTCCATCTCCTTTAAATCCGGCGGAACCGTAAAGGAGGAAAGACGAACTTTGGATGCCGCTTCATCGATGAGATCAATCGCCTTATCCGGAAGATAGCGATCGGTGATATAGCGGTCGGACAGTTTGACCGCCGCATCGATGGCATCGTCGGTGATTTTGACGCGGTGGTGAGCCTCATACCGATCCCGAAGCCCCTCCAAAATCTGGACCGCTTCGTCGGCAGAGGGTTCATCGACGGTGATCGGCTGGAAGCGCCGCTCCAACGCGGCATCCTTCTCGATGTATTTCCGATATTCATCCAGAGTGGTGGCCCCGATACACTGCAGATCCCCTCGAGCCAACGCCGGTTTCAGGATATTGGAGGCGTCGATCGCCCCTTCAGCGCCGCCGGCTCCGATCAAGGTGTGCAACTCATCGATAAACAGGATCACATTGGCCGCCTGACGGATTTCATCCATGATTTTTTTCAGCCGATCTTCAAATTCCCCGCGGTATTTGGTGCCGGCGACAACGGTGCCCATATCCAGGGTCATCACCCGTTTTCCCCGCAGGGTTTCCGGGGTCTCTCCATCGACGATCTTTTGTGCCAGACCTTCGGCAACCGCTGTCTTCCCGACGCCGGGTTCTCCGATCAGGACAGGGTTGTTCTTAGTCCGGCGGGAAAGAACTTGGATCACCCGCTCAATCTCCTGGCTCCGCCCAATCACCGGATCCAGGTTATCCTCCTTGGCCGCCTCCGTCAGATCCCGGGCCAGATTATCCAGGGTGGGGGTGTTGGCGCTGTTGCTGGAACCCTGGTGGGAAGAGACGGTCTCCGAGCTGCCCAGAAGCTGGAGCACCTGTTGGCGGGCTTTGTTCAGGCTGACACCCAGATTGTTCAACACCCGGGCAGCCACCCCTTCCCCTTCCCGAATCAGACCGAGCAAAATATGTTCCGTGCCGACGTAGGTATGACCCAGTTTGCGAGCTTCATCCATAGAGAGTTCAATCACTTTTTTGGCCCGGGGCGTATAGGCGATATTGGCCGGTTCCCCCTGTCCCCGTCCAATGAGACTTTCCACTTCCTGTTGGATTTTCTCCAGTCCGAGGCCCAGACCGATCAGGGCTTTGGCAGCGATGCCCTCCCCTTCCCGGATCAGGCCTAAGAGGATATGTTCCGTTCCAATATTGTTATGGCCCAGGCGCACCGCTTCTTCCTGGGCGAGGGCGAGTACCTTTTGCGCCCGTTCCGTAAATCGTCCAAACATCATGGTCTTTTGCACCTCTTTTCAGGTAATCATTCCGATTCCCGTTTCATCGACAGATACTCCCGAATCATACCGGCACGGCGAATGTCCCGTTCTTCGATATCGAGTCGCTGTTTGGAGCGTGTCTGCAAAAAACCGGGCTGGGTCAGAATCATCAATTCGTTCATCACTTGGGCCGACAGATCGGGAATCAACCCCATATCGACACCGAGTCTGACATCGGATAGCCGTTGCATCGCTTCTTTGGAACTGATCACCCGAGCGTTGGACAGGATCCCGTAGGATCGGTAAATCCGGTCTTCCAGTTTGGTGAGCGAGCTTTCCTGAATCCGGTTGCGGGCACCATGTTCGTGCTGAATCATCTGCCGGACCACACCGGCCAACTTTTGGATGATCTCTTCTTCCTGCTGGCCAAGAGTCACTTGGTTGGACACCTGGTACAGGTTGCCCAGCGCCTCGGAGCCTTCCCCGTAGATTCCCCGAACGGCCAAGCCGACTTGGGTGATGGCGGGAAAGAGTCGGTTCAACTGCTGGGTCATGGCCAAAGCTGGCAGGTGAACCATCACCGATGCCCGAATCCCGGTGCCAGCGTTGGTCGGGCAGCTGGTGAGATAACCCTTCGTTTCGCTAAAAGCGTAGGTGAGATGGCGTTCAAACCAGTCATCCAGGTTGTCCGCCATTTTCCAGGCTTCCTGTGGCTGAAAGCCGGGAAACAAACACTGGATCCTGATGTGATCTTCCTCATTGATCATGATGCTGACCGCTTCATTTCGGCTGAGCACCACCGCCCCGTGGCGAGATTCTTCCGCCAGCTGGGGGCTGATCAAATGTTTTTCCACCAGGACGCGTTTTTCAAGGTCCTCTAAGTCGTCCATCCGGATCAGTTCCGCCCCTTCCATTACCTGAGGCCGATTCTGGTGGCGCAGGGCTTCTTCCACTTTACGGACGATTCCCGCTGACTGTGAGGAGGTGGCCAACATAGGGAACGGCAATCCGGACAGGTTGCGTGCGATCCGAACCCGGCTGCTGATCACAATGTCCGACCTCGGGCCTTTGCCACGCATCCATTCACTGAGTGCATGTTGGTTAAACCGTTGGTAAGACATACCGCTTCCTCCTAGCTGTCCAGTTTCTCCTGCAGGTCTCGAATACGATCACGCAAGCGTGCCGCCTCCTCAAATTCTTCATTTTCGATCCGCCTGGACATTTCCTGCTTCAACTCATCAATTTCCCTTCGAATGCGGAGTTTACCTCCGGTCCGTTCCGGTACTTTGCCCCGGTGGGTCGTATGGCCGTGCACCCGCCGAAACAGGGGATCCAGCCGATCGGAAAATGCTTGATAGCAATCACTGCATCCGAAACGGCCGATTTTGCTGAATTGGCTGTAGGTGAGACCGCAGGTGGGGCAGCGGAGTCCCTGGGTGGCCACGGATGACCGAGCGTTGGGATCCTCCGCGAACTGACCGTCAAGATTTAACAGTCCGGAGAGGAGGTTATGGATGGAGAACGATTCCACTCCGGGCATCTGTTCCC
This sequence comes from Melghirimyces thermohalophilus, assembly GCF_900102685.1. Classification (GTDB taxonomy): domain Bacteria; phylum Bacillota; class Bacilli; order Thermoactinomycetales; family DSM-45169; genus Melghirimyces; species Melghirimyces thermohalophilus. The sequence goes on along the minus strand of NZ_FMZA01000016.1, from coordinate 19,367 downwards.
CTTTCCCTTTGGCACAAACCTCACAAAGGTGGAATTCGGTCTTTTCCCCATTGATAATCTTGGTGTAATGAAGAGTCGCCGGACGCTTCCCGCACTCCTGGCATTGCATGGGGAGTCACTCTCCTTTGTTGGCGAATAGCGTCGTTACCACTGTGCGCATGATCCGAGCCCGTACGGAATCCCGCAGAGAGACCGGCAGGTCCAACACTTCACGAGAAATCAGCTTCATGATCATGCGCCCTTCCCTCTCGGTCATCAACTCCTCATCCACCAGCCGCGTAATCAGATCGGCCGCGGCTTGTTGGGTGATTCGCTTTCCGATCATCCGGAGGAGCATCTCGTAATAATCCTGCTGTTGAGGAAAACTCACCTTACGAATGCGGATATAGCCGCCCCCGCCTCGTTTGCTTTCCACTATATACCCTTTTTCCACCGTAAACCGGGTGCTAATCACATAGTTGATCTGAGAGGGGACACATTGGAACAACCGAGCCAGCTCGCTCCGTTTCACCTGGATGGTTCCGGAGGGAGTCTGTTTCAAACTTTTTATCAGATAGTTCTCGATGATGTCCGAAATGCTAGACATGACATCGGACGACCTCCCGCTGACTTTGACTAACTTTGACCTACTGATTTTATTATATTCGATCCCTCGGTACTTGCCAAGAGTGAAAAGGGCTGTAACATTATTGTTGCCGCATCCCTCCGCTTTTCATACCGCAGGGTGTTATTCCAGGTGGACTTCCCTCACGCCTTCCAATTGGCGGATGCGTTCAACCCATTCCATCGGTTCCACCTTAGGTGGAAAACGGACGATAAACACCATTTCCATCTCTTTTTCGGAAGATTCCCCTTCATCCAACTGCACTTTACGGATGCTGATATTCCCTTTGCCCAGTAAGGTGGCCACTTCCCCCAGCTTCCCCGGACAATTGAGAGTGCGAATGCGCAAAAGTCTGCGCATCCTGTTTTTAAACAGCCAGTCCTCCACCTTGTTCAACAGCTCCAAACTGACCAATGCCAGCAGGGTGACAAACAGGGCGGGAAACAGAAAGCCGGCCCCTGCCGCCAACCCGATCGCCGCCACCACCCATAGAGAGGCGGCGGTGGTCAAACCGCTGACCGTCAATCCCTGGCGCAAAATCGTCCCCGCTCCGAGAAAGCCGATCCCGCTAACCACCTGGGCGGCGATCCGTCCGGGGTCGAAGCGGACTTTGTCCTCATCCATAAATTGCGGGAAGCCATAAATGGACAACAGCATAATCAACGCGGAACCGACACAGACCAGGATATGGGTCCTGAATCCGGCGGGGTGATTATTTCGCTCCCGCTCCCATCCGATCGCACCACCCAACAGCGTAGCCAGCAACAGACGCAAGGCCGTCTCCAGGTCAGTAATCATCCACACGCTGTCCACTTCCATCCTTCAGCCCCCTTTTCTTATAGGCGAGGATTTCCTACCAGATCGGGGAAGCGGTCAAAGGCATCGATCACCGCGTCCGCTCCCTCCAACTCGCCTCCAGTGCTGAACCGGGGAAAATCCGCATAACAGCAGCCAATGGTAAACAAGCCGTTTTTCTGACCCGCCCGAATATCGGAACTGCGATCCCCTACCATACAGGCGGAAGACACTTCGTTTTCCTGCATCAACCGTTTAACCAGCTCCGCTTTATCACCGATCTGATATTCCCCTGCGGAATAAATCCCGGTAAAAAGCGGTGTCAGGCCAAAGGTCTCCACCACTCCTCTCACATAGGGGCCGAGTCCGTTACTGGCGATAAACAGCCGCCACTCTCTCCTTTTGAGTTCTCTCAATCCGCGGGAAACACCAGGATACAGGGCTCCCAGGCCCTCTGACAGACAGGACAGTTCCTCCTGCAGCCACCCCTCATCGGCAGCCTGTTTCACCTCTTCCGAGGCACCAGGCAGCAACTGTTCCCAGATATCAGGAGCAATCATACCGAACACAGACTCAATCCGACTTTTTGCCGGCGGGCTCCCCCAGTACATCCCTTGACCCTCCAGCCTTTGATACATCCGATAAAAGGCGGGCACCGCCACCGTCTCCGTCTGGAACAACGTTCCGTCCAGGTCAAAAATGATCGTATCGCCTTTGTCGTTTTTGTGGTTATTCATGATGATGTTCTCCTTTATCCATATATAGTTTATTCCTACGAGGTTCCCCATACCCAAAGCAGGTGACGGGAAAACTAGATTTTGAATATTGACATCTAATATTCCATGCCCTTCGTCGCTCGGTCCTACGCAGGAAACCCCTGTCAAAAGAGCATATCACTCGACGACCTCCGGCCGGGAAGCCCTCTTTTATCTCCTGACCCCCGGATAAAAAAGGAAGAATCTAGATCATGCTGATACGCCCCAGGGGGAACAGCAACATACACGTCGGGACAGCCCCACAGACAAAAACGAGCCAGACCGTCTCTCCTTCATCGGATACGCAGCCGGCTAAAAAGCCCCCGCCGCCATCAACAAATGGAACAGACACCGGAAATCGCCCTTATCCCCCGAAAGAGACCAACCTGATCCTCTTGCAACTACACCGTGGCGGGCAAAAAACGCCGGTCTCTGCAGTAAAGAAAACCCGCGGCAACCCGGCCGCGGGTTTTCAACTGACCACCTGTTGGTTCATCAGTGGAACAGGCGCCCCTGAAAACACCATATACCCTAAAAAAGCAGCCAGCCCGAAATAGACCAGACTGTATCCGAGACGGGTTCGGGAGGAGACTTTATAATACTCACGATCGGTGCGGAGCATTTTCTCCTCCGCTCCCTGCACGTAAGTGGATACCAGCTTCATGCGAATCACATCGCCGGTCTCTGTTTCCACCCGCTCGGTTCCCACCAGCTGTATCCGTCGGAAAGCTCCTTTAAATCCTTCAAACCGGTGAATCAGCCCGATCGGGGGCAAAAAGACATCACAGCGGTGCTCCCGGTCGCTCAGGGTGCAGTATTGGGTAAAGGGAAGCTCCCTCCGGTGTTTTTCACCCGGTACGGTCATCCCCATACTTTCAAAACGAAGGGGATCGAGGTCCACTGTCACCTTCACAGGCTGCTCATCAGAGCGGCGCCGGGACAAAAAGCTCTCCCACAGCTGAAAGGCAAACAAGATCCAGACCAAAAGCAAAAGCGGGCTCCACAACACCAGGATCATCACCAACCCCAGGATCAATCCCACCACCCACAGCCACCGGGAGATGGCGGTCACAATCCGTCCTCCATCCAAGGGATGAATCGGAAGCAGATTGAATAAGTTGAGGAAAAAGCCGATAAAGGCAATCGGGTACAACACTTCATATCCAGTCCAGATCGCCAAAAGGTAAGCGGCCATGGCACCGACGGTGCCGAGCAAAGGACCTCCAAAAGCGACATAGGCCTCTGTCTCCGCATTTTGAGGTTGCCGCTTCAGCATGATCAGCGCGCCGAGGAAGGGGATAAAAGCCGGAGCCGACACCGGTAGCCCTTTTTGCTTGGCGGCCAGCACATGACCCATTTCATGGATAAAGATCATGATCACCAATCCGATAGCAAAAGACCAGGGAAAAAGTAAAGCGTAGGCTCCCACGGTCACCACCATGCTGATCAAGGTCCCCCCGAACTTCCCCAGTTTGAGAAGAGAAGGAATAAATTTGAGTCCGCTGAGCAAGATGGCGACCCAGGCACCGATCCTCTTAAAGGGATTTTTGCGTGGTTGTTTCTCTTGTAAACCCAAGCCGGGCCCTCCTATACAGTCATTGTGGGGTGGTGTCGGAATCCGTCTTATATATTCCCCCCACTCTATTTAATCTACACTTCCCAAGGCCTTGTGAACAGCCCCTATCTGCAATTTTTTCCATCTAACCCCTTGATCACTCTGGTACAACCGCCTAACATTTGACAGAGAGTTAAGAATATTGATCTCCCGGTCGATTTCTGGTTGAATGGCAAACAGAGAAAATCCCGTTTAGGGACAATAACAATGATTAAAAGGAGTCGATGAGCATCGCTTCAACAAAGGATTCCGGAACTGTAAGCATGGAAAAAGCCACCATGGCGACAGCCATGGGCAATCTGGTCGAGTGGTATGAATACGGAGTTTACAGCTATACCGCCGGCATTATCGGGGCCCAGTTTTTCCCCGGAGCAAGTACGACAGCCGCTTTTTTAAATGCTTTTGCGGTATTTGCCATCTCGTTTTTCTTCAGACCCTTGGGCGGCTTGCTGTTTGGATCCATGGGAGACCGTATCGGACGGAAGAAAATCTTAACCATCACCATCATGATGATGTCCTTAGCCACAGCCATCATCGGATTGATACCCGATTACCATTCGATCGGAATATTCGCAACGATCCTGCTTATCATCATGCGGATGGTTCAGGGATTGGCTGCTGGAGGCGAGTACGGAGCGGCAACGGTATTTATGAATGAATCAGCGCCCAACCGTCGCCGGGGGCTGTTTACCAGCTTCCTCGAATCCGGTGTGCTGTTGGGATACATCCTTGGTTCGGGGTTTGTGGCCATCCTCACTTCAACACTGAGTACCGAGGCCATGACTTCCTGGGGATGGCGCATTCCTTTTATCTGTTCTTTACCGCTGGCCTTGACCGGCATGTATCTGAGAAACAAATTGGACGATACACCGATCTACAATCAGATGAAGGAGAATCAATCCCTATCCCGCACCCCGATTCGGGAAATGTTTTCTACCGCTAAAAAACCGTTGTTAACCTCCTTTGGCTGCATTGCCTTTGCCAATGGCGCTTATTACACGCTATTGACGTACCTGCCTTCTTACTTTGAAACGCAGGTGGGGTTAACCGCCCTCCAGTCCCTATTGGTAACCATCGCCGGAATGGCCTTTATGATGTTTCTGATCGCCGTGGTCGGGATGCTGACCGACCGGTTTGGCCGCAAGCTATTTTTGCTGTTGGCCACCGGACTCACCCTGCTCTCGGCGGTGCCGATCTTTCTGTTCATCACCAGCGGCTCAGCGATCGGACCCTTGGTGGGCTTCTTTGCCCTCGGGATCCTGGTGTCGCTCTTTGTGGGCGCGCACCCCTCCGCTCTGCCCCCGCTTTTTCCCAATCGGGTGCGGAACAGCGGCTACAGCTTTTCCTATAATATCTCCACCGCCATCTTTGGAGGAGGTGCTCCCTATATCATCACGGCGCTGACCGCATCGACAGGAAGCAACTTGATGCCCGCTTACTTTTTGATGGGATGTGCCATCGTGGCCATCACTGCCATCCTGTTGATACCAGAGACAGCTAAAAAACCGATCACGGTAGATAACGTCAAGCAAGCAAGCTGAGTCTCCTTTAAAATAAACAGCCCCACCGATTTCGGTGGGGCTGTTTTGCACAGAAAAACCCTTGTGCACCAAGGGTTTGGAATGGTGGAGCTGAGCGGGATCGAACCGCCGACCTCCTCGTTGCGAACGAGGCGCTCTCCCGGCTGAGCTACAGCCCCTCGTCAGGACGCAGTATTTATCTTACAATCCTGCCGCCATGTTGTCAAGGGGAGAGCCGCTTAGAGCTGGCGCAAGTGGGGCTGAATGGAAAACAGGTCCTCCTGTTCCGGTTCCTGCTCACTTTCATCCCGCTGATTCCTGCGAGCTAGTATGATTTGACGGTAAAGTTCCACCAGCCGTTCCTGTTCTTTCTCCCACCGCAGCTGTTTTCTCGCTTTGTGGGTTCCGATCAGCCAGGGGTCGGGATCGGAGAGAATCTCCCGGATGGCATCGGCGATCTCCTGGACATTGTGCGGATCGACTAAGCGGCCGGCTTGATAGGTGCCAACCACGATCGCCTTTCCGGGCCGATCGCTGGAGATCACGGGGATGCCGGCCTGGATATATTCAAACAACTTGTTCGGGGTGACCAGGCGGTTTTTGGGGCAGGTGCTCTGGTACAACACCGCGCCCAAATCGGCATGGCTGGTCACATGAAGCAGCTTGCAGGGCAACAGCGGTGGATGGAAAAAGACACGATCCGTCAGACCTTTTTCCTTCACCAGCTGTTCCAGCCGCTCCTTCCACTCCCCAAACCCGAGCAACACCAGTTTGTGCCGTTCCGGCAAGTGGACAAGGGCACGGATCAGTTCCTCCAGACCCCGGTTCTGTGTAAATCCGCCCTGATACAAAATCACCTGATCCTCCGCCTTCAAGTCATACCGGCGGTGAAAATAATTTTTCTCCCGCGGAAGCTGATCCAAGGTTTGGGGAATATTGCGCAAAACGGTGATGGACAGATTGGGGTAACGATGCTGAAATTCCGCTTCAATCAATTCGTTGATGGCAATCAGGTGGTCCACCTCATCCATCCAAACCGTTTCCGCTCGTTGACTCGCCGTCCGTTCCCATCGTTTTTTTCCGTTGCTGTCTTCATAGACGTGATGGGGATCATAGACCAGGGTCAACCCATGCTTTTGCTTCAGATAAGCCCCGATACTTAAGGTTTCCGCCCCGTGGCAATGTACCGCCGAGTAGTTGGCCCCTTGGCAAAGATCCCATACTTTCATGGCAAAATCCCGCTTGGCCACTGCGTCTTTGGCCACTTTCACCACCGGGTTGCGCACCACGCGATAAACGCCGCGCTTCACCCGTTGATCCGCCTTTTGCTCCACATACCGCTTGATCCGCTTGGTCTGGATCGGATACCGCAGCAACCGCACCCGCTCGTGAATTTCCGGCGCGGGTTGGGAGGTGGTGTGCAGACAGGCAATATCCACATACCAACCCGCCTCCGCCAGCGCGATCGCTTCTCTGTGTACCCTGGCGTCGTAATGAATATCTTTGAACAGAACCATCAGGACGCGCATCATTTCCTACCTCCCTTTCAGGACTGGAAACCTCTCACCACATCCCTTGCCCGGCCTACCGGTGTCCAGTTCTTTCCACGGTTGCTGTCGGAGGCAACTGTGTCTTTTCGGATCAACGAAAGATGACCGGGGACGGAATCCCCTCCATCCCCGTCAATAGAAACGTTAAGAAGTAGACTGGGCTTGGTGAGACCGGTCGGTCTCCCCTTTGACCGATACCCTGTTAAGGCTGCGCCACAAATCCTCTAGCCGCGGGCGGGAACGAGGATCGGCCAACAGGCTCTGCATCACCAGATGCTCCAGCTCCGCAGGCGTATCGCTGCGGAAAGCGCGGATCGGTTTCGTCTGTTTTCCCGGGGCCGGACTGGTACCGGTCAGCATGATGTAGGCCAAAGCTCCCAGCGAGTAAACGTCCATCATCTGCTCCTTTTCCAGCCGGCGGTCGAGGCTCGTCTCTTCCGCTCCCGCGGCTGACTCCCCGCGAAGTTTGGGCAGGAGTCCCGAGGGCCCTCCGTACAAAAATCGGACCGAGTCCGCTGTGAGCAGCATGTTCTGCGGATGGACGACGGTAAACTGACCCTTTTCGTGAATCCGCACCAGTTGACCCGATGCCCTCCGTAAAATATGTATCGCTTCATCCATGGACAGGGGAACGCTGCGGAACAGGTGATAGGCCAGCAGGATTCCGTTCATTTTTCCAAACAGCTGATACAGGACATCCTCTTCCACGAACAAGCCTTGAAGCGGGAAAAAAGCGTAGGAGTCCCGCTTCAAGAGACTCCGCAGATCCGCGGACCTTCCTACCTGATGTAGATCCAGTCCGTGTAAAAAGCGCGTGGGGCGCGGAGACGTTCCCTCACTTGCCTGGGGTGGGTCCACCTCCGTATAGTAGAGCACCCCCTGAACAAAAGGAAAGGCTTGCAGCACCCGATACACGCCCCGAATCCGTGCACCCTTTCGCTTCATCATCGACCACCTATCTTTCTCCCTCACACCTTGTCTCGAGCGGCCTCCGACAGCCGCGACGCCATTTCACACAAACTGATCCTGTTCAACAAATTTCAACACGGGTTTCATTGGGTTTATTCTACCATGAAGCGGAAATACTGGACACCCTTTTCCCATGAAAAAGGAGGCTGCTCAAGAGAGCACCCCATCCGGAATCCCCACCACTCCCTGCGGCAACGAAAAAGAATCCACTCTTTCAGAAGAAAATAAAAAAGAGCGGAATCCCCGCTCCTAAAAGTGCCCGGACTCAAGCTCATTCTTTCAACCACCCATCCACCAGCTTCCGGTTTTCCTGGATCCATTTCTTCGCACCTGCTTCCGGGTCATCGGATTCCTCCACCGTCTGCATCAACTTACCCAGGGTCTGATCGTCCATCTGCCACTGATTCATCCACTTCACCACTTCCGGGTGCTCTTTTTTAAATCCGCGTCTGGTGACGAAGTAGATATCTTCCCGTTCCCCGTAAACGTTTTTGGGGTCCTTTAAGTACTTCAGGTTGTGATGTTTAGAAAAGATCCAGTGAGGATTCCACAGGGTGACCAGGACCGGGTCTTGATCCCGGATCGCTTTTTCCAGTTCGCTCAACATGGCCGGCTCCGAACTCTCCAGCAACTTGAAGTCCAATCCGTACTCTTTTACCGCCTTCTCCGTCAGCCGCATCAGACTGGCTCCGGGATCGATCCCCACGATCGTCGGTTCGCCGCCTCGCTTAAACTGGCCCTTGTTCCGGTTCAACTGATCGATGCGGTCCACCTTGACATAGGAGGGGACCACCAGGCCCAGGTTGGTCCCTTTATACCAGGTCTGATGCAGCTCCAGCTGATCTTTGTACTCGCTATAGAAAGGCTTGTCTGTCGTCGGCAGCCACACCTCCGGCATGATATCGATACTCCCCGAGGCCGCACCGGACCAGAGCGGCGCCTTCTCGGTCTGGGTGGTCTGCACCTGATACCCTTTCTCCTCCAGCAACACCTTCCACATATTCGTAACCGCAATATTTTCCGCCCAGTTGTTGTAGCCGATCTTGACCGTTCCCTTGTTGCCACCGCCACCTTCCTTGAGCGCGTTGCCACCGCCCCACAAGTAGGTGACGCCGATCACGAGCGCGGCGACCACCGTGAAGATAGCCAGCTGCTTGCCTCGGCTCATCTGTTCCACACCCCTTTGCTGAATCCAGTACGATCCTTGCCCCTTGATCGGAAATCTTATTTGGGAAACCCCTATCCATTCCTTTATTTTATGCCCGGACAGCCGGCAGATTATTGAACGGAGTGGAAAATCGACGGCGGCAAAAATCCGGTAAGGGATTCGTTTCGCCCTTATTTCACAAGGGAGTTTGACAGTTTTTTCATGATGCGTGACTTAATGAACCCGGCAATAAACCCTGTACCCCGGATCAGGGATATCCCATTTAGGCACAGTTAGATGAGAAAAACTACATATTGCTGACCCACAAGTGTCCCGAATACTTATCTTCATAAAAAGCCCCCATCATTTGGTGGGAGCATGTTCGTGCGTGATTCGGTTTTGGACATTTCACTCACTACTGAGAGGACGATATTGATGTCATGGCTGATTTCTCAATCTGAGGAAACGATTTATGAACTTTTCACCTCCAACGCTTTCTTTGCCATCTGTTCATATTCCTCAACACCAGATACTAATGCAAATTCAGCAATGGAAACGGGGGAAGCAGCGACCAATTCAATAATATGCTCTTTCATCTTAGGCCAGTAGTACCCTCCTGCCTCTTTATAAGCCGTTATCAGCGCTTCAAGGCCTTCTTCCCCAAAAGCTTTATAATGGAAGACAAAATCATTTGATATATCTGAAACCTTCGCTTCTGTCCAATCGATTAATCCAGTTACGTTAGCGTCTTTATCGATCAGAATATGTCCAGCATGTATGTCTCCATGAATGAGACCCGTTTTCTTTGGCCACATTTCATCATTATCAAGCCATGACTGCCATCGATTCCACAACCTCTCTCCTACCCCGAAATTCGCTTTTACAGCATTCATTCGTTCTTTCATTGATTCTCTGGCCTCATCGGCTGTATGAACGACCAACTCAAGGTCAGCAACCTGATCACTTGGGATTCCATGGAGTTCGGATAGCACGCTTCCAAGCGTCTGATGAAATGCGTCTGGCACATTGTTGATATCCATCTCCCAGACATAGTTTCCTATTTCATGATCAATGGTTCCTGCTGGTTTACCATCTAGCTTCTTATAGGCTATCAGCTCATCAGTATAAATCATCCAGTTGGGGGCTTGAAAAGATTTAGCATGTTGATGGACCAAATCTAATGCTTGTTTCTCAACGATTGTTCTAGGCATAACATCTTCACGTCTAGGCAAGCGGAGAACCCACTCATCTCCATTCTCATCTAGCGCAAAAACAACTTGGAAATCAAGCCCAGATTCATTAAACTGTAATCTGTCTTCTTTCAGTGCAAGATTATACTTGTTAGCTATTTCCATTACTTGTTCTTTATTCATTAAAATCATCCTATTCATACGTATTTACGGTATGGCAGAACCCCGAATCTCTTTCGTGAGGTCCGTTTTTAGCGTAACCTTATGGTTATCTCCTCAAAACCTGCGCTGATCGATGTGCTCATGGCGAAGGTGACGATATGTCCCCTATATAGTATCATTCAACAGTTTCGCTGTTCCCCTGCTCCGATGGAAAATAGGGTTGGGAAAAAGCATAGGTTTTTCGCTCACAAAAAACCGTCAGAGGCGGTGTAGGGGGATACGAAAATTCGCACGAAAAGCGAAGCCCACAGGAGGCATCGCCTCCTCGAGCTTCGCTGATGTTCGTTGTTTATCGTCAGATCACTTCAACCACCGATCCACCTGCTCCCGATTTTCCTCGATCCATTTTTCGGCTCCCTTTTCCGGATCCCCCGTCTCCTCGATCACCTGCATCAGGCTGCCCAGGGATTGGTCGTCCATCTGCCACTGATTCATCCACTTGACCACGTCGGGATGCTCTTTTTTGAAACCCTCCCGGGTGACAAAGAAGATGTCTTCCTTTTCCCCGTAAACGTTCTTAGGGTCTTTCAAATACTTCAAATCCTCATACTTGGAAAAGATCCAGTGGGGATTCCACAAGGTGACCAGGATCGGCTCTTTCTTTTGGATCGCCTTGTCCAATTCACTCAACATCGCCGGTTCCGAACTTTCCAGCAACTTGTAATCCAACCCATACTCTTTGATCGATTCCTCCGTCAGACTCGTCAGGCTGGCTCCGGGATCAATGCCCACAATCGTCGGCTGTCCCTTCCGTTGAAACAGGTCTTTCTTCTCGTTCAGCTCCTCGATGCTGTCCACATCGACATAAGAGGGGACCGCCAATCCGAGATTGGTTCCTTCATACCAGGGCTCATGCAGCTCCAACTTGTCCTTGTACTTGCTGTAGAAAGGTTGGTCCGTCGTAGGCAGCCACGCCTCCGGCACCACATCGATGCTCCCCGATGCCGCCCCCGACCAAAGCGGCGCCTTCTCCGTCCGCACCAACTCCACGCTGTACCCCTTCTCCTCCAACAGCAACTTCCACATATGGGTGACAGCAATATTCTCGGCCCAGTTGTTATAGCCGATCTTAATCGTGCCTTTGTTGCCGCCACCCCCTTCCACCGCTTGCTCGCCGCCCCACCAATAGCTTCCGCCCAACAGCAGCGCAGCGATCACCAAATAGATGACGATCTCCTTTCCCTTACTCATATGAATAGACACTCCTTGTCCGTTATGTGAACAACGGTTTATACGTTAGGGGAAAGACGTGGATTCGTCAAATGGGGGAGATTACTCAGAATATAGAATCTGTACGGCACGGGGTCGCTCCTCCAGATTATCAGGTGTGTTCAATACTTCCTTTGGTATTTGCTTTTGCTTCAATAACCGATCCACCTTTAATAACTTCTCTTGTTCAGAAATGCCGTGGTACCAGATCTCTTTGGAGCTGCCATCCTCAAAATGCAAATAGTAATACTTATAATCGTCTCCTTTACGGCTCTCTTGAAAATCAAGCGTGATTTTTTCTTCATAGTTCTCTTAAATTTGTACATCATTCTGTATTGTAAATGCTTGATTCAACATCCCGTTAAATTCACAATACGCAAAGAAACATCGATCTTGACTTCCATGCCCCCTGTTGCAGGCATAATAGAATCATAATCCCGTTGCAATCGGTACTCTAAATCGATTCTTTCAAAGCTAAACCTCCGTAAATGAGCTACGGAGGCTTAAATGATTATTATCTACAAAAGGACGAGGAAACGCCCCTTTCTAAATCTGCTTTTGCCACCCTTCACATTCAGTAAGATCCAAAAAAGAAGAAGGCTTTATAAGAACGGCATGGGTCTGGGACATTCAACACCCTTCGGCACCGGGATCGCCGCTATACTCCTCGCTTCAGCTGCCCGGTCAACCGATGCCAAAAGTCTACTGGTCGCAGCTAGGCCACCAATAAAAGAAAAACAGGATGTGCTGCCTTTTTTTATTTTTTAATGCTTGAAATCCCATGCTTAGTTTGCCTTCTTGGAGGGGGCGTTTTTGTCTTTTTCTTCGTTAATATGATCCTTATTCTCATGAAAAGAACCTGACAGAGCTTCCTTAATACGATCTTTTCGTTTGACGTTGTAATCTTTCAACTTGTTGAACCTCTCATCCGTTCCTTCGAGAGTATCTTTTTTATCTGTAAGAATTACCATCTCATAGGGGCCGAAATGATAAACGATTTCGTTGTTACTAACACCCGTTCCTCTTTCGGCTTTCCCAAGATTATTCGTAATTCGGCACGGGTATATTGAACCGATGCGATCACAGAGTTCACTTCGGGCTCATCTCTAAATGTATTCAGAATTAAAAAGAGCTCTTCAGCTTAAATGAACCTCCGCGGCAACCATCAGCTACGGAGGTAAGCATAGTAAGTATAGAGTTGACAACTTGTGATAACCAACACTGAGAAGAACAAAAACCACATCGGTTAAACCCAATATTTAAATCAGATGTTCTTACCTAAACTAGCGTATTTCGATATAATCCTGCCAACTCTGCAACTTACTACTCTATTCGGTCGATATAATAGTGAGCCATCACCGATGTATAAAAGGGAAGAAAGAAGAGGTTGATTAACATTTGCACCAAGGCAATGAACAAGTAATTTGCAGTCAACTGTACGGAGAGCAGAAGTCCGATATATTCTATCAGCTTTTCACCTAAACCTAACAAGACGATCAAACCTAGAAGAGGAAAGAAATGCCTACGTCCGACTTCAAATGCCCGTTTAAATCCCTGAAACCAGGTTTCCCCTTCAACCACCGCAACATATGGGAACATGGAAAACCAAATCAATAGAAGCAACCCGGGAACCAGAAAAAGAATCGTCCCCGCTGTCACCATCAGGGCATATACAAATCCCATCACATACACAGGGAAAAGATAACGAAAGAAGGTTCGATAGACTTCAGTTAAATCGATTTCCCCATCAACATCCTGCTCTATCAACCGAATAAACGGAATAACAGCCAAGCACAACACCATCATTAAAAATATAAAGTTAGTCAAATCCGCAAAATATGGGGCATAGAGTCGCTGATAGAATTGGTAAAAGAAATTAGTGGCAAAAAAATGTACCAACAACATCGGAAAGACCAAAGTAAAGGAAAGCAGCATCATGGTTGAGAACCGTCGTTTATATAGTGACCAGGCATCTTGAAGAATTTCCATACCTTCTTACCCTTCCTTTGTGGACTGGTTACCCCTTCGAGGATTCCGGGCTTGTTCAAAAAGTTTTTTAATATTTTCTTTGTATTCCTCTAATTCCTCCCCATCATAAATATAGCGCTTAACCTCTTCATGGGCTTTCGGATGCTTAGGCTTTTCCGGATGCATTCGTAAATGAGAAATCCAAAGACGAAATGCAAGGATGATCTTCCCTGTTGAAAACAGATAGCGAATCACTTTCTTTCGTGCGGAATAAGTGTTCATCTGAACGTCATTTTGGAGAAATGCAGCTTTACCGAGCTCATCGATATAATGATCTAAAAGATCAAAGTCTTCCTGTGTGATTAACCGATCCTGTACCATTCGTTTAATCAGTCGATCCGCTTTGTGGTAAAACTCTCGTAGACGTGGCTGCTGCTCCAGAGTGGTTTCGGGCCCTCGTTTAAATTCTTCCAAAGCCTTTTGCACTCCTGAGGGCATGGAATCTCGTAATTTACTTTCGATTTTATTAAGTAATTGAAGCGTTTTTCGCATAAAACGTTCATGCTTCATATTCACAAACTCTTTTCCATTTGTATATAGCACTTTATTTTTGTGTCTAACTTGACTCCCAATAATCATTGCATCTTTTATTTCGTCTAAAAAAGGAATACTACCATCTTGTCTAATAATCAAGTCACCAGTTGGAGAATTGCCTATATGATAAATTACATGATAGAACACATCGTTTTTCACTTTAATTCTCGAGTTCAAAATATTATACTTTTCCCCTGATTCCTTATATTGTTCAACACAGTCAACAATATGTTCCGGGGCTTCAAACTTAGCTGACATCCTTTTCCTCCTCCATTATATTAAAATCCAAGAAAATCTTTTACCTTATTCCCTGCCGATTTGATCCCATCGCCCACTTTTTTAGCCGCATGGGTCACCCCATTTTTCACTGCATGAAACCCTTTCTTAGCGTATCTAACCGGAGCCGTCACCGCTTTTCGAACAGTTGGATGATCGGTGAAATATTTGCCGAAGGCTCCGATCGCAACCGCTGCCACTCCACCAGCAGCTACCGCCAATCCAATCGGCCCACCAATAAAGACTGCCGACGCGATTGCAATACCACCTAACCCTTTAACAATACCTAAGGATGCATCTGCTTGCTCAACGGATCCATCTTCAGCCACAAACGCATTATAAGTATTCACTGAAGTCTCGATTGTTGAAAGCCCAATGCCTGTAATACCTCCGACTTTCGCAAATGTACTGAGAGGTGCCGCTGGCTTCGTCAGTTGGGTGAATATATTTCCAGATTCTTGCCCAAGTCCTACAGCAGAACCACCTCTAGTAAATAGCCCTTGAATAGTCCTACTTCCTGTGAATAACCCTCGGACCTTTTGCATGTCAAAATACCCTGTCAGTCCGACGACATTATCAACGCTTTCCCAAATGTCCAGTGCGAGCTGATCCCCGCCCTTACCCGATACATTTAATCCGATTGCGCCGCGAATGAATGTGGAATGGAATGAATAAGATGAAGTTCCAAATCCCCACCAATCCATTTTATCCGCTGATCCAAGATCCTTTAAAGTGACTGTATAATCGGCGAGTCCATGGAAAAGATCTTTGAGTGTCAATTTACCGACTTTATAGATATCACTGTTCAGCCAGTCGATTTGACTCTCAGATCCTTTCCCTCCCTCTCCAGGTGTGCCGCCATTCGGTTCTCCACCCTTGGAGGCATCTCCCCCCTGAGGAGATTCTTCCGGATTGACATGCTCATCCGGAGTGACCGGATCTTCGGGCTGGATAGGATCTCCGGGTTGAACCGAATCCCCCGGTTGAGCCGGACCCTCAGGGATTACAGAATCAGCAAACGCAATTGAATAGAAAGGAAGCAGGTTGACCACGATGAACATGGCCAACACCAAGAAAACACTTTTACGGATCCATCCCGCTCTCACTCGGTTCCCTCCCACAGAAAATATTTACATAAGATAATTATTTCATAATGCTAAACATTAAAGTTTTGTAAGTCTGTCCACTCTAAATAATAATAAGCTTGTACAAAGGTGAATAACGGAATTAATAAACTGGTTGTTAAAGCCATTAAAAGAGCGGTAGAGTAAACCCCTAAAGATAATAGAGATCCACAATACAAAATCGATTGACCTACTAACATCAATACTAGGACAAACACAGAATGGATCATCATGATTCGAAAGAGCTGCTCCCACCCGATGTTCCACACATTCTTAATCCCCTGTTTCCATTTTCCCTCCATGAGGACGCCGCAGGGAAACAAGCAAAACAATGAAAAGGCCAAAACACCAGGTATCACCCATAAAGTGATACCAAGAACCACAGCCGCAGCAAAAAAAACAGCAATAGTGATAATCGGAAAGAAATGCTGAAAAAAGCTACAATATGCTTTATATAACTCGATGTCTCCTTCATCGACCTCTTGATATACCATAGTTATATATGGGACTTGGACAAGCGACCAACAAATGATAAACAGTGAAAAACTGATCACTTGCCCCCATATTCCGATTAGGTCCGTTAACATACTAGCTGTTAAAGACATCAAACTTTGTACAAAAAACAATGGTAAAGCTAATGTAAAACTAACGGCGAGAACCTTCAGACTAAACTTTGTATATAAGCTACCGGCATCTCTAACAATATCCAATTTTATACTCCTTTACACCATCATTTACTCCAAGGTCGGTGGGAAATTAGAGCACCTAACAGCGCCAACAACGTACCAAACAAAAAACCCAGTATAAAACTGGATGGATTGGCCATGCCAAAGGTAACTGCTGTCGTAAGTTGATTAATAAACATGACAAAAAGGGCTGACAGGCCTGCTGCCAAATAAGGATGATGAGTATTTCTAGCGGCTACGTAACCAGCTGGGAAATAGGTCACGATAGTCAGCACAACAATGGAAATTAGACCAAAACCCAAGCCGGTTACACCTAGCAAAAAACCAATCAATGTACACAGGATGATACCAAGTCCCGTCCCTTGAAGGATTCGTACAGCCATTCCCTGCTCCACTCCTTTTACTTTGGTTCCCAATCAGGATTTTCTGCTCGATAAATATTTGCCGTAAAGTAGAGACATAAAAAATTGCTAGTCACCATCACAATAGAGGCCACGAAAGCTCCTCCAGCGTTAGATCCCAATACTCCTCCAAAAAAAGCAAATCCTACGGGAGATATGCCTCCCAACACCGCCACTCGCTTACCCCACTGCGTTTTGGGAGCGAGCCCTTCTTGCAAAATCGTTTTTCGATATTTATATCCGGTCACAATGCAAGCAATATAGATCACAGTGAGCAAAATGCCCATCCATAGAGTTTCCCCGGTTATCCTCCACAGAAAAACCGATGAAAAGATTCCTGTAAAATTAAACCCAATCGTAATCGGTATAATCCGTCCCTTAGGTGGTATAAACCATTTAAAAACGCTCGCCAGAATCGTCCAAATGACACCCGCCAGGATAAAGCATAATACAACCTTCTCCCAAAACTCGGACCACGTCGGAAAGGCGATGGAACAGAAACCTGCAACCAACGGCATAATCATCGCAACCCAAAACGTGATTATATAAGCGCCAACGGTCATCCTTTTCGGAAAATGCAATGAACTCACACCCCTAAAACAGATTACCTAACTTTTCCCCTGCCCAATTTATAGCACTAGTTGTTTTTTCCTTCATCCACCCTCCAACGTCCTTTGCTTTACGATTAACGTACTCAAGCCCATCGTTAACTTTCCCATGAATCCAATCTTTCGCTTTTTTTGCAGGCTCCCAGTTCTCCAATCCAAAACTTATAACCGCACCAAAAAATAACCCTGCAGCTCCTACTGCGACCACAGGAAGGGAAACAACACCTGCGGCTGCAAGAGTACCAGCTATAGCTCCAGCCACTGCTGACCCTGCTATCCCTGCCGCCACTCCTGTCCCCAAACCGGTTACTACATCTGCCACATATTCAGTACTAGCAAGACCATGATTCTTTTTTTCGCCAGCGGCATAATCATACGTAGTAAAACCGATTGACAAACCAGCTCCTATCCATCCCGCTCCTTTGGCATATTTAGCACTTTGTGCTTCCTTACTAAAGATCTGAACGTTTTCTTTAAATGCAGTACTTGCTTCTAATTTTAGTCCCTGAATTGCTCTGGAAGCGATCGATGGGGGTGTTGGGTTGGCAGCCTTTTTTCCATACAAATTATATTTTTTTAGATACTCTTGTACAGCCGGGTGATTTTTGTTGTATCTCGTCCCTGCCAGCCCTTGTCTTCCCACCTCATTAAAAATATAATTACCGATCGTCTTCCCGTTTATCTTTTTGCCAAAAAAGTTAAACTCCCAATTGGAATGAACCAGCGTTCTATATAATCCGTTATGGTGGGCACGTGATCCTTTCACGATCGCTTTATTTCCTTTAATTTTGACCTTGAAACCATTCTTAATCGCCAGACTTTGGGGCAAAATATCCCCAACTGAACCCCAAATCACAGGAATATAACCACCTATATTCCCCGATGAAAACCAATCGATTCCTTTGGAGGCTTCCCCACCCTTAGGGTCCCCGCCTTTCGAAGTGTCACCCCCTTGAGGGGAATCGTCCGGATTGACATGCTCATCTGGCTCAACCGGATCCCCGGGCTGGACCGGCCCCCCCGGTTGAGCCGGACCCTCAGGGATTACAGAATCAGCAAACGCAATTGAATAGAAAGGAAGCAGGTTGACCACGATGAACATGGCCAACACCAAGAAAACACTTTTACGGATCCATCCCGCTCTCACTATATTTCCTCCTGGAGTTGTTCTTATTCTACGGAAGTAAAACGTCTCAGTTTATGAATCAAAAATTTCTCTCATTAGAACCTGTTTACATGTTGGGGGCGAAATTCTAAATAATAATAACTAATGTATATTAAGTGAACAGGGAGAATGAAAGAGTAAAAACCGAGTTGTGTTATTAACACGATCCGGGCATCCCCTAGACCTGTGTATGCAACTGACCCAAGCAACTTCCCAATCACATTCGTCAGGAAAATTAAGAGTACAGAGGACAACAATTGAAAAAACCGTTCTCCTCCTATGCTCTTGGCCTTTTTCAATGCCTGTTTCCAACTACATCCTTCTATAACGTAAGCAAAAGGAAAGAGAAACAGCAAAACTAAACATATCAATCCCGGTACAATCAGCAAATTCAAACCAACAATAACAACCAGTCCATATATCCCACCAATCAATAAAACGGGAATGATGTAATCAACGATATTGCTAAAGGTGATGGGCAAAGTCGTTTCCCCATCATTTAATTCCTGTTTCACCATGGAAGCAAAAGGAATCGAAAGAAGAAAAAAGAGCAGTAAATACAATAAAAAGCTTATCATATTGGAAGTTAAAGGATCCCCAGTTACCGAAATGTAAGTAGTGATGGTCAGATAGGTAAGCATTAACGGGAGCCTTTTGCAGATTTCAAACCCCTTGAGCAGCAAGGCTCCTCAGGCATAGAAAAAGGACTTCACCCCATCATGGAGAAGTTTTCAAGTGACCAAACCGAAAACCCATGAGGAGGGAAGTCACTTGTATCTTCTCCAAGGAACGCTATTTTCCTTTGAAGAATGGCTAAAAATTGAGTCCAAAGATCGGTTGCCCTTGTTTTTTGAAACGCTCGATCTTCGACCCTATGTGAAGGAAATGAAAAAATCTTCCCCCCAAGGAGCTCGCGGATATTCCCGGGAGGCGATTCTCCGTGCTTTTTTAGCCGCTCCTATGGAAGAA
>NZ_FMZA01000025.1 GCF_900102685.1 Melghirimyces thermohalophilus | reverse complement strand
ATTTTAAAGAGAACGACCGGATCAATGGAGGGCCTTCCATTGTTCTCACAATACAAAGGCCGCACCTTGTCCGTGATAAAAGAAAAGTCGATATGCTTGTCCACTTTGCGGAGCAAGTGATCTTCCGGAACTAATTCTTCAATACAGACAAACTCCAGCTCATTTTGTTTCTCTTTATTGGAACGTAACACACCCATCCCTCCCATTCTTCTTCAACCTAATAAACGGTGGGAAGCAGTGAAAAGGATTCGGCAAAAAAATAGGCTGTCGAGACTTTCTCGACAGCCTGAAAGCCGCTTAAGCGGCTTTTTTAATATGATGGGCGGTTTGGGTTTATTCTGCATGGACAGACGGGAGCAGCACGGTTTTTGATTTCACGTCAAACAGTCCATTGGGAGTGATGCGGGGGCCGGGCAGGGAATCACAGGTCAAAAAGAGCAAGGAATACAAAATATCTTGAAACCGGTAGCCGCGCTCCCGTACGGCTTGAAAAAGTGAACGGTGAATCTGTGCCGCCGTTTCAAAGAAGGGGCTGGTGGTCATCATGCCGGTAAAGGGAAGGGGGATCTCCAGGATGGGCTCCCCTTGTTCCATCAGCACGATGCCTCCACCCATGTCGCGCACCCGGGAGGCGGCTTTCCCCATGGCCACCGGGTCCCGTCCGAGAACTAAGAGGTTCGTCGTCGTATTGTATGTGGAGGCCATCCCGTCCACCTCATCGAGGAAGTTGTCCAGGATTCCATGGGAGATCCACTGGCCGTCGCGGTCGATCAGTGCGCCATAGATTAAGCCGGGGTGATCGCTGATGTCGGCGTATCCGTTACGGACCGGAAGCGACACGTCCCGCCGTTTGGTGATCACTGCAATCTTGAATTGAATGACCGGGACCGTCACCGATTCCTGCCGATCATCGACCGGATACCGGTATCGATCGGGGTTTAACAAGGTGGCATCGTCAAGGACGAGCGGTTTTTTCTGCGGATAGGATAAAAAATCCACCTTGGGCATAGAGGCTGTCAGTCGCACCTTTTCAGCTACGATTTGTCCGCCGGCGACCACCTGATCCGGACGGAATGTTGTTAGATCCGGCAGGAGAACCAGATCGGCCCTTCGTCCTGGGGCGATGCCGCCCAGGTGTTCATCCAATCCCAGGTATTGAGCCGCATTTAAGGTCACCATCTGGATGGCTTGAACAGGGGGGATGCCCGACTCTACGGCAACCCGCAGCAATCCGTCCACAAATCCTTGTTTTTCGATAAAGCCGGGATGCGGTCCGTCTGTGGTCATCAACATCCGATGGGTAGGTAATCCGTGCTCGGTCACCGCTTTGACGATTTCAGGAAGGTCGGGACGGAGAGAACTGTTTCGCAAGGTCGTCCATAACCCAAGCCGCAGACGGTCCTTCACTTCCTGCACACTGATCGCTTCGTGGCAGCCACTGATCCCAGAGGCCACGATCGAATTCAACCGTTCATAGGAGCAGCCTGATGTGTGGCCGTCTGATATTTTTCCGATCGATTTGGCATACTCGACGGTCTCCAGCAGAAAAGGGTCGGCATCATAGAGGAGCGGCCAACGGGTCACCTCCGCCGTTCCGATCACATCCGGGAGGTCCAGCAGCTTGCGGACCGATTCCGAGGAAAACTCCTCTCGTTCGCCGGTGTAGTCTGCTTGAGACACCAAGCGGGCCAACCAGAGATGCAAACCCGGCATCCCGCGCAAGTCTTCCACCATCTTCTGAAAGCCTTCCGCACCGAGATGTAAGTAAAAGAAGAGGTTATCATGCACGATCGTCGTGGTACCCAGCGGCAGCACCTTTTCTGTCAGACTGATCGGATTGTAGACAACCCAAGGATGGGCATGGGGTTCGATAAACCCAGGGGCGACCCATCGATTTTCCGCGTCAACAATAATGGTATCCTCGCCAATAGCTGCTTCGCTTTCTCCGACATAAGCGATCCGGTCTTTGCAAACGGCGATATGAGCGGGCAGAATCTCCCCTGAGTAAACGTTCACCACACGCCCGCCCCGCACAAACAGATCCGCCGGCTTTTTTCCCTTTGCTACTTCAATCAACTCGTATCGGGTTGCCTGGTATGATAATACTTGTCGATTCAATCCCTACGCCTCCGTTTTCCATGTTGAGGGTCATGCTGTCCGGGTTGGATATCGTGAATACTAAATGGTTTGAAAATTATCGTATTTAATACGTAATATACACCATTCCAATTGGGCCTTCAAAAAAGTGGCTATTCCATGATCAGTGATATTTCCGGACTACAACCACCTACTCCTTACCTTTCGACGAAAAGTTCAGTAATCCCTTTTATAACGCGAAAAGAACAAATGGGGTCTGTCTTGGTGCTCCAAGATCTTTGCATAAACAAGGAGGACATCTATATTACCTTTATAAGACGATAGGTCATAAAAACATCAAATAATAACGTTCTCGTGGAAAGTCATCCGAAGGTTCATGTTGTAAAGTATAAAGAATAACTGGACAGCTCCATGGGTGACTGGTGTTGGAGCGGATGATAGAAACCCGTTTCGCCAAAAGATAAAAAGGAGCAGGGATCGTTAATTGACCTGCCCCTTTTTGTGTTTTTATTTTTTCTTCATTTTCTCCCAACTCTTGGGCACCTCTGGGGCAAATTGTTGGGCGTTGATGCCTTGGTTGAACTGGATGTCCTGCACCTTGATGTGATAAGCTTCGTCCCCGTTCTGATCGGTCCCGATCAGCTTCAACAGCACGCCTGTTTTCGTATCCACCCACATTTTGTAGGTGGTGGCACCCAGCTTCTTGGAGAGATAGTCGTTGTGTTTCCCCTCGATCACCGTGATATCCCGGTTAAACATCTTGTCATGGCCCACGACTTTGTTCCCCTTGTTACGGAGCCAAAACGCGTAGTTTTGCGGGAAAGTCACTTCTTTGGCAATGCTTGCAGTTGCTGGGTCGTTACGCTGGACAAAGACGGGTTGGCCGTTTTCATTGGAAAAATGGCGGGGTCCTTTGACTTCTTTACGGGGAGCAATATTTGATTTGGAGAACTGCTCTTTTTGATGGTTCATGACCAGATGCTCTTTCCCGTTGGATTTGGTTTCAAAGACGGTTCCGTTTGCTTTGGTCACCTTCACATGGCTTCCCGGTGTTTTTCCTTCATCCACCTGGAAATCGATTGTTTCGTTTTGTCCGTTGTTCTCAAATTGAATATGGAAAGAGCCTTGGATGTTTTGATAATGGTCGATTGCGTTTAACATTTTCTTTTGAATCGAGGCGATTTCAGCGTTAGCGTGGTAGGTTTGTTCTTTTACTGTGTTCATAGCTAGAGTTGAAGGGTCATACAACCTTATCATATCCGCACCGGTGTATGAGTTTGGGTAATCGCCACGTTGAAAAACATCAGCATCAATAAACCATCCGTATACTTTACCGATACCATTCCAACCACCAGGTGCTGTATTTTGATTTATGTCACCGACGTATTGAACATTCGTATGACCATCTGAGACATAATAATCGGCGTTTGGGTTGGTGAAGTCATAATTGTTGAGCCATACATCGAGATACGGATCCACAACGTAATCGTCATAACGCCAAAGATATGAGCTACTGGAATCGTTTCGAGCGAGGCGATGATCCCCGTTTTGATCCCCACTGTATCCACTTCTATATGTCCAACTTTCAGTGAATGAATTGGAGCAAGGATAACCAACCGCATCATTATCACAATAAAGATGATCTGCATAAACGGTCGATGGAAGACGAAAACCGATCCCACCGACAAATAACATAAGGACCAACATACTACTCATCATTTTTTTCATCTTCATCCCTCCTAAACGGTTATTGTAACAAACTTCCCTCTTTTGGACACTTTTCATAATTTCTTTCAACTTCATTTACCAGGGTGAAATATAAAAGTTGGACCCACACGGATAACGCTAGCCGGGCTCCCGCTTTAAAACCGGTTTTCTTTGTTTTTAAAACTGCACTCTTCGAAGGATCTGATGACCTCCAGTGAAAAAGGAAATTGCGATGAGTATCAACCATCTCTTCTTAAGATACATTTAACTATTGTTCGTTAATGAAAAAGGCCACTGTTTATACAGTAGCCCTTTTGAATGCATTTTTCGCTGCTCAACTATCGATGATATCACTTCCAGTCATAAGCCCCACGGACACGATCCCATCCCAATGGATGGGACCGCTTCGTCTTTAAATGGCATAATTAGAGTACATGGGCCGGGAATACGTCAACCTCAGTTTTTAATAAACTGCCTGATTCCTTTTTATTTGGGGACCATCACTTCCGTGCTCAACAAAGAGGGGTTGTGATGCCGGAAGCGGGGGTCATAGATGGTGATGTGCCAGTGGTGATCCAGCTCTTTGACCCTCGCTCCGAAATCGGGCAAAAAACGAGCCAGGGCGCGGGCTTCCTCATCTTTCAGCGCCTCCTTGACGACAGGGTGGTCTTGGTTCTTGGCTTCCCCAACCTTGCGCAGTCCGGTGAAGACGGAGCCATCGTAAAAATGAAATTCATCGCCTGTTTGGGCCACCAGATGGTACTGGGTCGGAATGAGCTGGGCACTGGTGGTCACCGCCTGATACTGATGATCCAGCTGCGATTCCAGCCAGGCAGCATGGGTGGCCTGCAAAGCGACATATAAGAACAGGACAGCCCACACGCCGCGGAAAACCCGTACGTTTCCCCATCTTTTCTTCAGCAGAAAACCAGCGACAAAGATCAACAGGATGATGACGTCTACAATCGGTAGAATGCCGAGGGAGTACCGTTCCGGTAAGACTGGTTCCAAAAGGCCCGTCCCCCAGGTGTTGGACCAGTCCGATGCGATATGGACGATGGTGCCTGCCCATGCCAGCCCAAAGGCTTTGCCAAACCGGATCGACCGATTAATTAGAAAGACGAGTCCTACCGCCAGCAGGGCCATGACCGGGGCGAACAAAAAGGAATGGGTGAACCCGCGGTGCCAGGTTAAGTAGACCGCCGGATCCATAAAAGTGGTAAATCCTTCGATGTCAGGGATCTCTGCGCCTAGGATGGCAACGGAAGCATATCCGAGCCGTTCTTTTTTCGTCTCTTCCTCCTTGTCGAAAGCGGCATAGACGGCATAACCGAGGAGTCCGTGTGTCAGATTGTCCAAACAGCGTCCATCTCCTTTAAAAAGGGTAAAATCATGATCGCTTAACCATCAACCAGTAAGGAGGGGAAGGGGTTGAGCCAATGGATCAGAAAGCGGGCTCCATCCCTCGGGTGGGGGCTCATGTTCGTCTTACCGATCATTTTCCTGTTTGTCAATACTTTTGTGGAGCTGGCCAAACGGGAGATGGTCCGGATGGACAGGCGCTTGTTGATTCAGGCGGCCACCTTGCGCACTCCCTGGTTGACGGAGTGGATGAAGGGGATCACGGAACTGGGCCAGGGATTCTGGCAACCAGCCTGGTTTTGTTGCTCCAAAAACGCGTCATACAGGGAATTCTGTTCGATCGGGGGTCAACATCGCGCTGAAGCTCCACTTTGCCCGCTCCCGTCCTGATGAACCTTCGTTGATCCCGGTGGATGGCTGCAGTTTTCCCGGTGGACATGCCATGGGGCCATTTCCCTGTATGGGTTTTTGCTTTATTTCAACCTCAGAAGCGGGCTGCCCTCCAGAATGAAAGGAGTGCTCTCCCTGCTGTGGCCCGGACTCATTCTTCTGATCGGTTTCAGCCGCGTGTATCTCGGTATCCACTATCCTATCGATGTGATGGCCGGCTTGGCCATCGGCGGAGCGATTTTGATTTTATCGATCGCCTTATCGAATGGTCCGGGTTCCGGAATCAACGGGGACAAGTGCAGTGAAAACGTAAACCCGCATGGCAGGTTTGTTATTCTCCGACCAAAACGGTTAAGTGACCGGGGAGGGTGACCAGTTCTGAGGGGGTGGTTCCCACCTGTTCGCCGTCGCAGTCGATGGTTTGTGCAGGGTTCGCCTGAATGGTCAGGTGCTCCGTGTGGAAATAGTGCAGATCTTCTCCCAGGGGCCACTCCCGAGTCATGTTGGATACCAAAAGGGACCAGAGGCTGTCTAAGGAGGTTTCCTTGATCACCAGCACATCCATCTTTCCGTCGTCGAGGCGGCTGTGAGGGAAGAAGGCTTCCATTCCACCGATAAACGAACCGTTGCCTACCAATAGCATCATGGCCTCCCCCTGGAAATGCCCCTCATCCCATTCGGCTTCCAAGGTGAAGGGGCGGGGATGGAGCAGGTTTTGGGCGGCGCTGATATAATAAGCCAATCGACCGAAGCGTTCCTTGTTTTCCGGAGTGATCTGGGTGGAGACCCGGGTGATCAGCCCGATTCCCCAGAAGTTGAGAAAGTAACGTCCCTGCTGGTTCCGTACCACATCCACCCGCCGCGGCTGGCCCTTGATGATTTGCTCTAGAGCATCGGGGATGTGCTGTTTGATTCCTAACGCTCGGGAAAAATCGTTGCAAGTACCGCCGGGAAGGATGGCAAATCGGGGGCGGTCAGGATGTGAGCAAACGGCGTTGGCCAACTCATGGACGGTGCCATCTCCTCCGGCAGCGATAATCAGATCGGTATCATGGCCCACTTCCTGTACCCGCCGCGCACCATCGCCCGGCTGCTTTGTCAGATGAACGTGAACCTGGACAAAATGTTCCCGCAACCGTCGGGTGAGCTTGGGGAGCAGTTCCTTGATTTTTCCCTGTCCTGCTGACGGATTGACGATCAGCTCTACTCGTTTCATGGTGAGTTTCCTCCGCAAATGAGGTGAGAGGTAGCTTATACCAGTTCCCCGCGCCAGACAGTTACCGCTTGCCCGGAGAGGATCACGCGATCCTGTTCCGGACGGACCAACAGGAACCCGCTCCGCTCCGAAGCTTGTCGGGCCCGTATTTCCTGTTTGCCCAACCGTTGGCTCCAGAAGGGTCCAAGGGGGCAATGGGCCGAACCCGTCACCGGATCTTCCGCGATGCCGTGGTTGGGAACCGGGAGACGATATCACAGCCTGCCTCCGCCGACGGGGCAGTGACGATCAGGCCGCGTCGGATGGGCAGGGTGCTGAGGGCGGGGTGGGCTGGATCCCAACAGCGAACTTCTTCTTCCGATTCCAGCTCCAGCAGGTGATCCATCCGGTTGACGCCTAAGAAGCGAATTCGATCGCCAAAAGCTTGTTGAAAGGCGACAGGTATTTCTGTCGGTTTCACGGATTCCGCGGGGAAGTCGAGCTGGATCCACGCGCCGTGGCGGCGGGCGGTCAAAAGGCCGCTTTTCGTCTGAAAGCGGGCCGTCTCTTCCGGTCTGAGGATCCCCTGTTCCCAGAGCACGTGGGCACTGGCCAGTGTGGCGTGGCCACACAGCTTCTCCTCTTCTGACGGCGTAAACCAGCGGAGCCGGAAGGCATCGTTCTCTCGGTGGAGAAAGGCCGTCTCCGACAGATTTATCTCTCGGGCAACGAGCTGCATCCATCTTTCATCCCCCCGGTTGGGACATGATGCAGACCACCGCCGGGTTTCCTGAAAAGGGGCGGTTGGTAAAGGCGTTTACCTGGATGATCTCCTGTCCCATGGTTTTACCTCCTTTTTATCCTTGACAAATGAAGGGAGGAAAAGTCAAAAGTTTCATTCCTTCACCGACAGGGACTGGGCACTGCCCTTGGGAACCAGCAGCAAGGCGACAGCGAGTGCGGCGATACTGAACAGGGTTGCGGTGATAAAGGTAGTGTGCAGGGCCTGGGAGAGAAACTGCTCCGCCAAGCGGGCGATCCCGCTAGGTAAGGCGGAAAAGCTTTCGGGGTTGGTCACCCCTTGCGCCTTCTCCAGTTGACGAATCGTCTCTTCACTCAATTCCCCCCGGTGTTCTGTGATGTAGGTGTTGATCCGGGTCTTCAACTGAAAGCTCATCACCGTTCCCAACAGGGTGACGCCGAAGGCACCTCCCATGGAGCGGGAAAACATTTGGGAGGAGGTAGCGGTTCCTCGTTCCGGTCCCTGGACGGCGTTTTGTACCGCCACGATGAAAGCGGTCATCGACAGCCCCAGTCCCAAGCCCAGCACCAACATGCCAGCCATCACCAAGAGGTACGGGGTGGAGGCATCCATCAACGTGAAGCTGGCAGCAGAGAGTGCGACCAGGACCGCACCGGTGACGATGGGCGGGCGGTATCCCTGGTGCAGCAGCCAACGCCCCGCGATCACCGAGGAGGTGCTCCAGCCCAGCACCTGGGGGGTGATCGCCAATCCGGCCAGGGTGGGGGATTTGCCGAGGACTCCCTGGACGAAGAGGGGGACGAAGGAGATCGCGCCGAACATGCCCATCCCGGTCAGAAACGCCGTCGAATTGCTGGAGGCGATCACCCGGTTACGGAAGAGGTTTAGGGGAAGAAAAGGATCGTCCACCCGGCGTTCCCAGCGGAAGAAGACCGCTAAGGTGGTCACTCCGCCCACCAACAGCACCCAGGCCAAGGGGTAATCCGCTCCCTGGTTGCCAATCAGCTGGGTAAAGGAGAGGACGCCTAACACCGACAGGATGAACAGCACCGCTCCGGTATAATCGATTTTTTTCTCCACTCGATGCCCCGATTCCCGTAGGAATAGAAGGATGGTCAGGATGATCAGGAGCCCCAGAGGGAGGTTGAACCAAAAGATCCAACGCCAGGAGAAATGATCCACGGTCCATCCGCCGATCAGGGGTCCAACGATGGCGGCCAGTCCCCACATGGAGGAAAACCAGCCTTGGATCTTGGCCCGCACTTCAAAGGGGTAGATGTCTCCGACGATGGTGAGCGCAATAGGCTGCACTCCACCTGCGCCAATCCCCTGAATCGCACGGAAAAAGACCAGTTGTTCCATGGATTGGGAAAATCCGCACAGGGCGGATCCCCCGATGAACAGGAGTACAGCGGTGACAAACACCCCTTTGCGGCCGTAGAGGTCGGCCAGCTTGCCATAGATGGGCACCGTCAGCGTATTGGCCAACATATAGGCGGAAAACACCCAGCTGTAAAGAGAGATGCCTCCCAGTGTACCCACGACTGTCGGCATAGCGGCATTGACAATGGTTACCTCCACGGCAGCGATAAACATGGCGGCCATCAGCGCGCCCGTAATAATTTGTCGTTGTCTTCGGTTCATTTCGGCCATTTTCCCGGTTTCTCCTTTATTTTTCATGGACTTGACTTCTATCCTACCGCAACGCCTGGTTGAATGCGAAGGGTTTTGTATGGGGGAAGTTTTCCGCATCGATGGATGAGTTTTATAAAAAGTCCATGAATGCTGTTCCGATCTCCTTCTGCCGATCAGGGGCGATTGGGTAGAATGAAAGGGGACAAGGAGGGATCACATTGCACCAAGAAATCGTCAACGAGCTTTCCGACTTGATTGCCGAGGGACAGATTGAGAATCAGTGCCGCATGCTGGGTGAGGGTTTGAGTGGAAGGGTATACGAGTACGAACAGTTTGCCGTCAAAAGATGATCGCATCTTGAGCCGTTTGCACCAACATCCTGCCTTTCCTGCTCTTCATCACTGCGGGGATCAGTTTATGGTGATGGATAAGGTAGAGGGAATCACGCTGGCACATGAACTTCACAACCGGTCGCGGCTGAAGGAGGATCATCTGGAACAGATCGAAGCCTATATGGAAGATTGCTTTCGGGAAGGGTGGATCCCTCGGGACATGCATCTCAACAACCTGATGGTGGATGCGGAGGACCGAATCCGGATCGTTGATGTGGGACGTTTTATCCACACGGATTACCCGGAACGATATCAAGAGGAATTGGCCGAAGATTTGGCAGATCTGCGTTACGACCTGTTGGGGATGTTTTCACCCTTCAGCAAAAAACGTCGGTACCACTACGGTTCCAGCTCCTCCGGCTCATACAGGCGCCGCCGTTCCTATTCTTCCCGTTCTTACTCCTCTTCCCGCCGCAAATACCGGAAACACCGGAGAAGAAGGCCTCGTTCCTCTTCTTGAAGAAAATAAAAGCACCGGGGGATTTACTCCTCGGTGCTTTTGCGAGTGGCAGACGAAAAGGAGGGTAGGAGATGAGTGTCCATGATTTTACGGTCCGCACCATGGACGGAAAGGAACAATCCCTCGCCGATTACAGAGGCTTTGTTCTCTTAATCGTCAATACAGCGAGCCAATGCGGGTTTACTCCCCAGTATCGGGAGTTGCAGGAACTTTACGAGCAATATCGTGACCGGGGGCTGATGATCCTGGGCTTTCCCTGCAATCAATTTGCCAACCAGGAACCGGGGAGCGATGAGGAAATCCGACAGTTTTGCCAGGTCAACTACGGGGTCACTTTTCCTCTGTTCGCCAAAACGAAGGTGAAAGGTCCCGATGCCCATCCCCTCTTTCAATATCTGACCCGGGAGGCGCCGGGGATCGGGTGGAAGGGGGTCAAATGGAACTTCACCAAGTTTCTGGTAGATCCCCGGGGTCGGGTGTTAAAACGGTTCGCTCCCAATAGGAAACCCTCGTCGATAAAAAAAGAGATCGAACCTTATTTGCCGATCCAGGCCTGAGTCGTAAGCACTGCGGGTTCTTTCTACCACGGGTTATCGATTCGGCTCCTCCATTTTTTCCAATGACCATTCGATCCTGAATCAGTTCGTTGACTTGGGCAGATACGGAATTGTCGTACCGGTAGACGGCGGATTTTTCGTCTGTAAAAAAAAGGGGGGAATCCCATGCAAACTTACGAGATTTTACATCAGATGATATCCAGCAAACTGGCAGTGGTCCTTCGCGGCGAAAATCTGGACATGGCGGAAAAAACCGCAGCGGCTTGCGTGAAGGGCGGCGTCAAAACCCTGGAGGTCACCTTCACTGTGCCTAAAGCCGGACAGCTGATAGAAACCCTGGTCGATCAATACGATGAGGATGTGCTGGTTGGGGCCGGTACAGTCTTGGACAGTGAGACCGCCCGCTTGGCTATACTCTCCGGTGCCCGGTTTATCGTCAGTCCCGCCTTCGACATCGAGACGGCGAAGCTGTGCAACCGCTATCACATCCCTTATCTGCCCGGCTGTATGACGGTCAATGAGATGATCGAAGCGACAGAATACGGCGTCTCGGTGATTAAGCTCTTCCCGGGTCCATCCTATGACCCTTCCTTTATCAAAAATGTTCGGGGACCGCTTCCGTATCTCAACATCATGCCCACAGGCGGGATCACCCTCGACAATGTGGATGCCTGGCTAAAAGCCGGCGCTGTCATGGTCGGTGTAGGGGGAGAGATCACCCGTCCCGCTAAGGAAGGGGATTACGACACAGTGGAGCAGCTGGCAAAGGCCTTTCAAGCCAAGGTGATGGGAAAGTAGTCATCGCTAATAACTTATCAGATCGGTCATTTGGTTAGAGTTGAGTTATTTCTCTAATTCAAATGACCTTTTTATTTTTCTCGCAGTAAAGGGTTGATGTGGACTTTAGCACCCATCTGAGGCTTTTCGTTTATCGATCACGTATGGCCGGCTTTTATTCAAACACCTTTGGAGTGGGGACTGGCAACGAGATGAATCGGAGTTGATCTTGATAAATTGACGGAATCTTAGACCACATATTGTTGACAACGCTTTCAATCAAAGGGTAAACTTTGTTCAAAGGACAAACAAAGTGGAGGGAACCCAACCGAAGAAAATCATGCAAATTAAATAAGGGGGGACAACTAATGGGAATGACGCAACCAAGACGGAGCGAAACGGACCTATTGAAAACACCGAAATTAAAAATGAGTGAAAAACTTACGTTTGGTTTAGGAGATTTTGGAGCGAACTATAGTTGGACATTTATTGCTTCCTTTGTAACCATCTATATGACGGATGTTGCAGGCATTGCGGGTGCTCTAATCGGTACCATTATTTTGATTGCCCGTATAACAGACGGGATTACAGATTTGTTCATGGGAGCCGTGATCGACAATACAAAGGCAAAAATGGGGAAAGCCAAACCATGGGTTTTTTGGACGGCCCCTATTTTAGGGATATTAACATTCATGTTGTTTAATGTGCCCAGTAGTTTTCATCAAACTGGAAAGGTTGTTTATATATTTGTCGTTTACTTTCTAATCTCAGCCATTTTTTATACCGCTAACAATGTGGCTTATTCATCCCTTACTTCCTTTATGACAAATGATAAAGAAGATCGTGTATCCCTGGGAAGCATCCGTTTTATCTTCGCCAATGTAGCGGTGTTAGCGATCACCACCTTTACAACCATACTTGTAGCTACTTTTGGCAATCATCAACAGGGGTGGACCGTCACTGCAGCGTTGTATGCTTTACTATGTGCAATCCCCTTAATGGTTACCGGTTGGTTTGTGAAAGAGAGAAATGTGGCGCAAAGAAAAACAGAGGGTCAAAGAATTCCGTTTGTCCTAATATTCCGAGTACTCTTTGCCGACAAATACTTTATACTCACATTTATTTTGTATATTTTGTGGTACTTAAGGCAAACCGAGAACGGTATCAGGGTCTACTATGCGACATATATTTTCGACAATCCCGATGTCATGGGTTTATTGAGCATGGCTGCCTTGTTACCGATGATCATAGGTCTATTTTTTGCTCCGAAGATTGCTGGAAAATATAGTATTAGAAAGAGTGTAAATGTCGGGTTACTGATTTCTGTGGTGGCTTATATGATCATGGCTATTTTTCCGGAAAACTTAATATGGCTCGTCGTCGGACTCGGTATCAATGCGATCGGTTTAGTGCCATTACAAGCAGCTCTCAGTGCAATCGTGGCCGACGTTGGCGATTTAGTGTATTGGAAGTCCGGGGTACCCGTGCAAGGTTCTGTATTCAGTATAACCAGTGCCGGTATGAAAATCGGGGCGGGATTGCAATCTGCTATCGTCGGATGGTCTCTTTCCATCGGCGGGTATATAGCAAATGCATCCAGTCAACCAAACAGTGCGGTGGTAGCGATGAAGTCCATGCTGATTTATTTTCCGATGGCGATGGTGATTCTGATGTTTGTGATCGTAGCTGCATTAAATTATGAAAAATTCCTTCCACAAATAAGAAAGGAAATTGAAAAAGGGAAGATAGGAGCGGACCGGGCTGAACATTTGATGTAGAGCCATTTCACCGTCAAATAGACTGTTATAGTGGTAAGAGATGTTCAATGATGAAATGAGGAGGTCGATGGAAAGTGCCCAGGATAAAAAATCCGATTCTAACCGGTTTTCATCCAGATCCGAGCATCTGCCGCGTAGGTGAGGATTATTATATTGCAGTCTCTACTTTTGAATGGTTTCCCGGTGTTAGAATATTCCATTCAAAGGACTTGAAGAATTGGCGTCTGATTGCAACACCTCTCAATCGATTAAGTCAACTAAACATGATTGGAAATCCTGACTCAGGGGGGGTTTGGGCACCCCAACTTTCCTACTATGACGGGCAATTTTGGCTCATCTACACGGATGTGAAAGTGACCGAAGGGCAATGGAAAGACTGCCATAACTATTTGGTTACCTGCGATCAAGTGGATGGAGAATGGTCTGAACCGATCTATTTAAACAGCTCAGGCTTTGATCCTTCCCTCTTTCACGATGACGATGGAAGAAAGTATTTAGTCAACATGCTGTGGGATCCACGGGTCGGGAACCATCACTTTTATGGCATTGTCTTGCAAGAGTATAGCCATCAGCAAAAAAAGCTGGTGGGTGAACGTGAAGTGATATTTAAGGGGACGGATCTTAAATTGACAGAAGCTCCCCATATCTACAAGATTAATGACTATTACTACTTGTTGACTGCGGAGGGAGGTACGACATACCATCACGCGGCAACCATAGCAAGGTCCAAAAATTTGAGAGGACCTTATGAAGTCCATCCGGAAAATCCGCTGATCACATCGTTTCCCTATCCGAGGAATCCCTTGCAAAAGGCCGGTCATGCTTCTATTGTACAAACGCACACCAATGAGTGGTTTTTAGTTCATCTCACAGGACGTCCATTGCCGAAAGATCACAATATGCCTTTATTGGAGCCGCGTGGATATTGCCCACTCGGTCGTGAAACGGCTATTCAGAGACTGGAATGGAAAGATGGATGGCCATATGTAAAGAATGGAAATCAACCATCATTAGAAGTAGAAGGTCCTCAATTAGAAGAAGTCCCATGGGGAGAAGAATACCCGGAAAAGGATGATTTCGATGGTGATAGTCTAAATCCTCATTTTCAGACACTGCGTATACCATTGGGTAAGGATACCTTGTCACTGACAGACAGGAAGGGACATCTTCGCCTATATGGGAAGGATTCCTTAACTTCTAAGTTTAAACAAGCCTTTGTCGCAAGGCGTTGGCAGCATTTTCGCTTTTTGGCCGAAACAAAAATGTCCTTTTACCCTTATACGTTTCAGCAAAGTGCTGGATTAGTGAACTATTATAATACGGAGAATTGGACGGCACTGCAAATGACCTGGGATGAAGAAAAAGGGAGGATTCTAAACCTGACTACATGTGATAATTTTGTGTTTGATCAACCTCTAAGGGACAATGTAATTGAGATTCCTCAAGATGTGGAATATGTTTATCTTCGTGTGGAAGTTGATACGAACAAGTATCAATACGCATACTCCTTTGACGGCAAACGCTGGACAACGATTGCCATTGAATTGGGTTCGTATAAGCTATCCGATGATTATGTTCGAGGGGGTGGATTTTTTACCGGTGCCTTTGTCGGCATGCAATGCCAGGATACTTCTGGACAAAATTGCCCTGCTGATTTTGATTATTTTATATATCAACCCATAATCTGATATAGAGTGAATACACATTGAAGCGTTTCGAGTGGGTGTGCTAATTACAACGAGTAAACTCCGGGAAACAGACCAATCGCGTGGCTTTTGCCACGCTTTTTTCGAGTCTTAGATCACTCAGTCTTATTTTTCATGAACCGAAAAAAATAAGGAGGGGAATCCGTTGAGAGGCAGGAGGTGTCACGATGAAGGATGATACCTGTTACCATTGTGAACATCAGGTGGAGAGCATTCATCCCATCACCTTTTTTCAACAGGAACGAAAGGAGCTCTTGTGTGACGATGGTTATGCAGAGTGGCTGGAGTCAATCAAGGAATAAGGAAAGGCACCAACAAATCTGTCGAATCCCTGCGGGTTTTAACAAGGAGCTGACCTTTTAAATCGCCTTTTGTTATATTTTTAATAATGCCCCATGATCTAATCATCAAAAAAACTAAAGGGAGGTCCGTTTATTTCCAGCGTGTCGCTGCAAACAAAAATGTTTGGGCCACGTTATTTCGCTGCTTCTGTTTGTGATTGAACTGGGGACGGATCTGTGGAATGGCTGCTGAAGAGATCGGAGAACAGATGGGTGCTTCCCGGACCACGGCCCGTAGGTACTTGGAAGATTTGGTTTCCATCGGTGAAGGGCAGGCCGATCTGGAATATGGCATCGTTGGACGGCCGGTGCGTAAGTATCGCCTCTGTTGAACAAAATGAACAGAATAGCCTTTAAAGTCATTTAAATCAGAAGCGGTTACAAAAACGGTCGGATTTTTTATACAATAGGGGACAAGTCCCAAAATGATTTAAATATTTTTATACTTATAACGGAATCGGCGAGGTGATCGGATTGAAGAAATGGTGGTTGGCAGTCGTTGTATTGCTGTTGCTCACGTCTTGTTCGTCCCAAGATGCGGGCGGGCCGTTTCCATCGAAAAACATCGAATTGGTGGCGCCGGCTTCACCCGGCGGCGGCTGGGATACGACTGCCCGGGCGATGCAAAAGGTTTTCGATGATGAAGGGATCGTTAAAAAGCCGATCCAGGTGATCAACAAACCGGGCGGCGGCGGAGAAGTGGGGTGGAAGTATCTAGAATCGAGAGACGGCCACAGTTTGGCGATCAATTCCAGTTTGCTGATCACGAACAACCTGTTGGGGCAAAGTGATTTGAGCTATCAGAATTTTACCCCGATCGCCATTTTGGCGACAGAATGGGAAGCGGTGGTCGTGCCCAAAGGTTCTGAAATCAACAGTGTTAAAGAGCTGATGACGAAGTTGAAAAAGGATCCCAAGTCCCTGAAGATCGGCGTAGCACCGGGCCTGGGTAACGACGATCACCTCTCCTTTGTCCAGGCGGCGAAAACTTTCGGTGTGAATGTGCCCAAATTGGACTTTCTCGTATACAAAAGCGGAGGGGACGTAGCTACAGTCTTGCTTGGCAATCACATCGACGCTGCCACCATGTCCGTTTCCGAGGCAAAAGAGCAATACAAAGCAGGCAGAGTCAAAATATTGGCCGTCTCTTCCCCGAAGCGGTTGAAGGGGTTGGAAAAAGTCCCCACCTGGAAAGAAGAAGGAGTCGATATGGTTTTTCCCCATTGGCGGGGCGTGATGGGGCCACCGAACATGAGCGAAGAAGAAATTGCTTACTGGGATCAACGAATCGGCCAAATGGTGAAAACGGACGCCTGGAAAGAAATTCTTAAAAATAATGAATGGGAACCCTTTTACAAAGACAGCGGCGAAAGCAAAAAGTTCCTTGAGGAACAATATCAGATGTACAAACATCTGCTGAACGATTCCGGTTTGACTCAATAACTGGGGTGGAGGGATAGGATGATTTTTATCAGGTTCTTTATGCCGATCTTTTTTGTCCTCGTCAGCATCTGCTTTTTGATCGGAACCTTCCATCTGCCGAAGGCCAAGCTGGGTGATCCGAACGGGCCGCTCTACTTTCCGGCGGGGGTTAGTATTTTTCTGCTGATCACAAGCTTTGTCTATCTGATCCAGGAATGGCGGCAACAGCAAAAGTATCCAGAATTCAAACGGCTTTTGAGCGGCCGAACACCGTTTTTAATCGTATCTACCCTGGTGTTGGGGCTGCTTTATGCCCTCGTCTTTTTAACCCTAGGATTTTTGGTATCCACGACCCTGTTTCTAGCGGCGCTTCTATTTGTGATCAATGGCAGAAGCAAATGGCTACTCAATCTGACCGTTGCGGTGTTGTTTTCAATGAGTGCGTGGGTTGTCTTCAGCCAATGGTTGGATATCAGTCTGCCTTGACGAGGAGGTGTATCCTGTGGGAGTGAACGTGCAAAGCATGCTGGAGGGCCTGATGACCGCACTGGAGCCGGGTAACCTGCTGTGGCTGGCATTTGGCGGCTTTCTCGGTACCATTGTTGGCATGCTGCCGGGTCTCGGACCGGCGACGGCGGTAGCGGTGCTGATCCCGATCACTTTTGGCATGGATCCGACGACGGCGTTAATCATGATGGCCGCTATCTATTATGGAGCGATGTACGGGGGATCCAGAAGTTCCATCCTGTTGAACACGCCGGGTGACGGCTCGGCGATCGCTGCCACCTTTGACGGCTATCCGATGGCGAAAAAGGGACAGGCCGGACAAGCCTTGGCGATCTCGGCCATCGCCTCCTTGATCGGCGGGTTGATCGCGGTCATCGGATTCGTTTTGTTGGCGAAACCCCTGGCGGAATTCGCGCTAAAATTCGGTCCGGCGGAGTATTTTCTGTTGATGCTGTTTACACTGTCGGCGATTGTCTCTCTGTCGATCGGAAACATGACCAAAGGATTTATTTCCATGTCGATTGGCTTGTTGTTGAGCACGGTTGGCGTCGATCTGCAAAGTGGGGTTTATCGCTTCACATTCGACTTGCCCCAATTGAGTGAAGGGGTTGACTTTCTCGTCGTCATCATCGGAATTTATGCGGTGGGAGAAGTGTTATACAACTATCTGACCATCGATCAACCCCTGGACAAAAAGAAAAGAGACGTGGGGAAAATCTGGGTCACAAAGGAGCAGTGGAAGCGCTCCCGTTGGCCCATTCTCCGAAGCGGACCCTTAGGCTTTATCATCGGTGTGCTGCCCGGAGCCGGGGGATCGATCGCCTCCTTGCTCAGTTATACCACAGAGAGGCAACTCTCCAAGCGGTCGGATCAATTCGGCAAAGGGGCGATCGAAGGGTTGGCCGCACCGGAATCGGCCAATAACTCCGCCTCTGTCGGAGCGTTGATCCCCCTGTTGACGATGGGGATCCCAGGCTCCGGGACCACCGCCGTCATGCTGGGAGCCATCATCATGCTGGGGGTGAAACCGGGTCCGCTCCTGTTTGAAGATAACCCCGTGATGGTTTGGAGTCTGGTGAACAGCATGTTTATCGGCAATATCCTGCTGGTGTTGATCAATATTCTGCTGGTCGGCCTGCTGGTCAAGATCCTGGATACACCGCCGAAAATGTTGTATCCCCTCATCCTGGTTTTATCCTTTGTCGGCACCTTTACCATGAATTACAGTGTGGTCGATTTCTATATTTTGCTCCTCTTCGGCGTGATCGGCCTGTTTATGAAAATATTGAAGTTCCCGATCGCTCCCCTTATCCTGGCCCTGATTGTCGGGGCGGATATGGAACAAAACTTCCGCAAAAGTCTGATCTTATCCGATGGCAATTTGGGGGTCTTTTTTGCCTCGCCGATCTCGATCGTCCTGATCCTGATGACGGTGCTGTCAGTGTGTTATCCATTGATCGTTAACGGGTTCAAAAAGAGAAAGAGGACGGTGGAACAACGGAGCACGAACATATAATGGAGGGGATCGAAAAAGGGGGCGAAACTCTTCGCCCCCTTTTTTATACGGGTTTTTTTCTGCCTGAAGGACTTTTCTGCAGTCCGAAGGCTCCATGAGAAGAGTGAACAAGGTTATGTCCAGGGAAAAATCGTGATTCAGGTAAAAGAGGAAGCCGCCGACCGGTAAGAAAAATCGCAAAAGGGAACACCAAAAAGCCGGGGGTTCCCCGGTTTTTTGCGCGCGGGGCGGGGGATCGGTTTCACTGAAGGGGAGTTTGTGGTAACGTTATGGCATATACAAGGGGTTTCCATCTGACAGGTGTGTGCCAATCACCAAAAACTGAATCAGCGGAGAGGATTGAACCATGACATTGGACGGACTCTTAAATGAACTGAAGGATTTGACACCCAGCGAGTTGGAAACGATCCACAAACAGGTGCAGGCGCTGAAACGGACGCGGGTGAGCCCGCTGGCTTACATCGAGGAAATGATGAACTTTCAAAACCTAGGCTATGACGAGGAAAAAGAAGCTTATGTCCATCGCATGTTGGTGACGGATGAATTGACCAACCGGTATAAGATTTTGCACGGGGGCATCACCGCCACCTTTATCGACACGGCGATGGGATCGACGGTATTTCAGGAGTCGGAGACAGATCGCCGGTCCGTAACCCTTGATCTCAATGTCAGCTTCCTAAAACCGGCGATCGAAGGGTGGTTGACTGCCCAAACCCAAGTGATCAAAAAAGGGCGGACGATCATCGTATTGGAAACCAAGGTGAAAGACGATCAGGGGCAACTGATCGCGCGTGCTGCCGGTACCTTTTTTGGCCGGACATGATCGTTCCCCGGACAAAGGGGAAGTGGAGAGGATTTGGATGAAAAAGCCCTATAAAATCGCCGCCAAAGCGATTATCTTTGAAGGGGACCGGGTACTGGTGCTGCGCAAATCGAAGGCGGAGCGGAGTGCCAAGGACACCCATGGCTGGGATTTTCCCGGCGGAGGATTGGAGCCCAGTGAACCCCTGATGGACGCACTCTACCGTGAGGTGAAGGAGGAGACGGGTCTGCAAATCAAGGTGGTGGGGCCTGCGTACATCTACGATGACATCCAGGATGAAAAGCACCTGATCATCATCAAGTTTGCCTGTCAGAACCCCGTGGGTGAAGTAAAGCTGAGTGCGGAACATGACAACTTTTATTGGACCGAGCTCGGGGAGCTGGACCAAGCCCCTTATCCGGAATGGATGAAGGAGGAGATCCGGCGGGCCCACCGCATCTATATGCAGTAAAAAAGGACCGTGTCAAGCGGTCCTTTTTTACTTCTTCATGTTATTCCAGTCGATGGATTCCTGTACGATCCGGGCGAAAGATTGAAGATACTTGCGGTCTGTTTCATCGAATCGTCCCGGTTTTGGGCTGTCGATATCCAGGACCCCGACCACCTTTCCGCCGTTCTCCAAGGGAACCACAATTTCAGATCGGGAGGCGGCATCACAAGCGATATGGCCGGGAAACTGATGGACGTCGGGAACCAGCTGGGTTTCTCGCTCCTTGACTGCTGTTCCGCATACCCCTTGGCCCACGGGAATCCGGATGCAGGCGGGTTGTCCCATAAAGGGCCCCAGGATCAGCTCCTTTTCTCCCCGCATCAGGTAGAAACCGGCCCAGTTGACGGTCTCCAGGGAGTGATACAACAGGGATGCGGCGTTGGCCAGGTTGGCCACCCAGTCCCGTTCGTCCTCCAGCAGGCTATGCGCTTGATTCAACAAGCTTTCATAGCGCTGATCTTTGGATCCCTCCACTTGTTTGCGTTCAAACATGGACATTCCTCCAAAAAACCTCTTGGGTTGAGTTTTTGAGATGGACGACTCTTCCCTATTTTAGTGGTCCGCCCCCCTTTCTGGCAACGGGAAGCGTCCA
This sequence comes from Melghirimyces thermohalophilus, assembly GCF_900102685.1. GTDB lineage: Bacteria > Bacillota > Bacilli > Thermoactinomycetales > DSM-45169 > Melghirimyces > Melghirimyces thermohalophilus. The sequence continues at coordinate 18,281 of NZ_FMZA01000025.1, read as the reverse complement.
TGGTACACTGTTAGAGTATTTACATAACAAAAGGGGGATGAAGATGCGCGATCCGAGAGTGACGGAGTTGGCCCGTCTGTTGGTTCGGTACTCCATGGAAGTTACTTCCGGCGACAAGGTGATGATCGACTTGTTTGGGGAGAGGGATGAATTGGTCCGGGCGCTGATCGATGAGATCGGTCAGGCCGGCGGTCAACCAGTGGTTCAGGTGAATAACGATGCCCTGCTTCGTCGCCAGTTGCTCGTCGCCACGGAAGAACATATGGATTTTTTGGCCCGACATGACCTGGACCGTATGAAAGAGATGGACTGTTATGTGGCGATCCGCGGTCAGGAAAATATCAACGAGCTGGCCGATGTTCCTGCGGATAAAATGAAGTTATACACGGAACGATACAGCCGCGTCGTGCACAACGAACGGGTCAACAATACCCGCTGGGTGGTGCTCCGCTATCCCAATCCATCGATGGCGCAGCTGGCAGGAACCAGCACCGAAGCCTTTGAGGACTTTTTCTATCAGGTATGTACGGTGGATTACCAGCGGATGGATCGGGCGCTGGATCCTTTGGTGAAGCGGATGGAAGAGGCGGAGGAGGTGCGCATCACCGGCCCGGGAACCGATCTCACCTTCTCCATCAAGGGGATGCCGGCGATCAAATGTGCCGGAAAAGCCAACATCCCCGACGGGGAAGTGTTTACCGCACCAGTACGTCAATCGGTCAACGGGGTGATTACCTACAACACCGCCAGCGTTTATCAGGGGACCACTTTTGAGAAGATCCGGTTCGAGTTTGAGGACGGCAAGATTGTGAAAGCGACCGCCAATGAGACGGAAAAGTTGAATCAGATCCTGGATACCGATGAAGGCGCTCGCTATATCGGGGAGTTTAGTCTGGGGATCAACCCGGATATCCATCATCCGATGCTGGACACCCTCTTTGACGAAAAAATCAATGGCAGCTTCCATTTCACCCCGGGTCGAGCTTACGCCGAATGTGATAATGGCAACCAGTCTGCCATCCATTGGGATATCGTCAACATCCAACGGCCCGATTACGGCGGAGGCGAAATCTATTTTGACGGGGAACGGATACGCAAAGACGGCCGCTTCACCGTTTCCGACCTGGAACCCCTGAACCCGGAAAACCTGCGGGCATAATCCCGGTTCCAAGCGGACATGAATCTCTTCCACCCTGCATAGGATGTACGGACCGGCTTGTCCGGAGTTATGGAAAGGGGTGGGGGACCGATGGAAAAAAGCAAGGGGACATCCTGGAAAAAACGCCTGCTTACCGGCGCCGGGATCGGTTGGATCATGGGCTGGATCTTCGGCCTCAACGCGGTCCCGCCCCGGGTTTCCCTGGAAGGAACCGGCGGCGACACTGGTGTGATCTTCCTTCCTCCCTTTTTGTACTGGGGGGAAGTGTTCGGTTTTGCTGTTTGGTTTGCGGTTCTGGGGTCCATGATCAGCGGCGGGCTCACCTTGTTGCGCCGACTGCGCGGGCATAAGCGTAGCGAGGAATCATAAAGATCCCCTGTCTCAGTGGACGAGGATCTTTATTCACATAGGGGTCTTTACACTTTTTCCTCTTAGTTTATATGGTAATGACTGATTAGAGGGGCTTGTACGCTTCTATTTTCCGCTCTAACTCGCGATAACAAGGCGACTTCTTGACTTCTTGTTCAACTTTTTCTGCGGTCATGTCGGTCAGTTGAACGTTTTCGTCCTGGGCGAGATTCTGGTAGATGTGATTGACAGGCATTTGACCATGAGCACGAACTTATCGGCTCGAAGTTTTTCCTAATTCGATCAATAAAGGGAGATGAGGGGATATTATAAAATTAAGGTGTTTTTTTCTTTTAACCTTTGTGCTCATGTTGGTGGGATGTCAGGAGAACGAGAATACATCTCCAGCTGTGAATTATTCCGTACCTGATAATGGACGTCCGTCCTATAGCATAGAGGGTGAACTAGAAAACTTTGAGGATGAAGTTGGTTCGAATCCGGAACTCCCTCATCAATTTCCCTTTGAAATCAAAAGTGCATCTGCAAAATATGAAAAGATAGGTGGGAAGCAACTCCGTTTAACCTATTACGGAGATGAAAAAGGTAAAATGAAAGACGGTCATCCTTACTTAGAAGTGAACGTGCGGGCAAAAAAGCAGCCTTGGAAAGAGGGGGAACTTCAACGGGGAGGTGTGAAAACTGTTGAAGTGAATGGTGTTAAAGCAAAACTTCACCCTAGTTACGGACCGATGAAATGGGAAAAAGACGGATTGTATTATCGCATACAGTTGATGGGAAAGATCAACATGGACAGAGAAAAAGCTTACTTAAAAGTGGCGGAATCTTTTCAAGAGGTACAATAAATGCACCCGCACTCATATTTTATATACTTTTGCTTTTTTGTTTTTTGGACGTAAAAAGGAGAGAGATGGCTCCTCTTAAGCAAACACACTGCTTTCAACCGCTGTCGGTCCCTGACCTATCACTTGCCCCTTCTGTGGAGGCCGTCGGTAGTAAAGTTTCCAAACCGAACAAATCCCCGTCCCAGTGGGCGGGGATTTGTGCATTAGGCCGTCTGGTTTTGTTTCTGCTTTTGGCTTTGCTCCAACTTCAACTTCTCCTGGAAGTCTCGGGTCTCGGAGGCGACCACCCCGGACAGGAGGAGGAGTCCGACCAGGTTGGGAAGCGCCATCAGTCCGTTCATGGTGTCAGACAAGGTCCAGACCAGTTCAATAGGCTGCAGTGCTCCGAAAAAGACGGCGATCACGAAGATGGAGCGGTATAGAATGGAGATGTAAGTTTTTTCACTGAAGAGATAAGTGAAACATTTTTCTCCGTAATAAGACCAGCCCAGGATGGTGGAATAAGCGAACAGAACCAGCCCGATTGAGACGATCAGGCCGCCGATGGTGGGCAAGACGTTGTTAAAGGCGGCGACGGTGATCTGCGCTCCTTCCAGGTTTCCCTGGTCAAAGGTACCGGTCATGACGATGGTCAAGCCGGTGATGGTACAAACCACGATCGTATCTAGGAAGGTGCCGGTCATGGAGACGAGGGCCTGCCGACCCGGGTGATCGGTTTTGGCTGCCGCGGCGGCGATCGGGGCCGAGCCGAGGCCGGCTTCGTTGGAGAAGAGACCGCGAGCCACGCCCATCTTGATCACCTGACCCAGCACCCCACCGGCGACGGCGCTGCCGCTGAAGGCGTCTGTAAAGATGAGCGAGAGGGCGGCGGGGACCTGATCGACGTTGAGTGCGACGATAATCAGACCGCCGGCGACATAAAACAGGGCCATAAAAGGAACCAGGAAGGCGGTCATCCGCCCGATGGAGCGAATCCCCCCGAGGAGCACCAACCCGGTCAAGACAGCCAGGGTGAGACCGGTGGCCCAGGAGGGGATGGCATCCCCCGACATCTGCGTCAATGCACCGGCGACGGAGTGGGATTGAACGACGTTACCGATGCCGAAGGCGGCAACGGATCCGAACAGGGCGAAGAGCACGGCGAGCCATTTCCAGCCGAGACCTCGTTCCAGGTAATACATGGGGCCGCCGGAGATCTCTCCTTTTTCATTGGTGATGCGGTATTTCACCGCAAGGATCGCTTCGGCGTACTTGGTGGCCATTCCGAAGAGGGCGGTCACCCACATCCAGAAGACGGCGCCGGGTCCTCCGGTGGCGACCGCTGTAGCCACCCCGGCGATGTTCCCGGTTCCGATCGTGGCTGCCAGCGCAGTGGTCAGGGATTGAAAGTGGGAGATATCTCCCTTTGACTTCTGGTCCTGCTTCGGGGAAAAAGCCAGTTTGAGTGCGTAAGGCAACGTTCGGAACTGGAGAAAACCGAGACGCAGGCTCAGGTAAATCCCAGTCCCAACCAACAGAACCAGGGTGGGCCATCCCCACACATATCCGTTGATTTCTCCGATCCAAAATAAAAGCGACTCTTCAATCGATTTCCACAATGAGATCACCTCTTTGATAAAGCCATCTCATTAATTTTCGACATGAATCGAAAATTACCTTTCAGCAGATAAGTGCCAATTTTTGCTGAAAAGAAGGGATTCCGGGTTGTGAGGTGGAAACAGTGTGGTGTAAAAGGAACTGATTCTTTTTATTACCTGGAGGTGAAATTTGTGAAAGCGACGGGAATTGTGCGGAAAGTGGATGAATTGGGGCGGATTGTGTTGCCGGTGGAGTTGAGGCGAACGATGGATATTGATGTGAGAGACCCCTTGGAAATCTATGTGGATGACTCCCATGTGATTTTAAAAAAGTACAGCCCCTCCTGCCTTTTTTGTGGAAGCGTCGACCAGGTGGTATCCTACCGCAGAAAAAATGTTTGTCGCGACTGCCTGAAGGAACTGGCGTCAGCCATGGAAAAGAAATCGTAACCCATGGGTCGGGTACCTGACGGGACATCGGATCTTTTCTTCATGGGAAACCGTCAGGGTTTCTCTTTTTTTGTTGCGGGGACTCCCCCTTGGTATAATACAAATCATCCAGCGATCAGAGAGGAGCGATCATGATGGATACGCCGATAGATTCCATCGTGGACCACTTGGTCCGTCTGATCCGCATTCCCAGTCCGACGGGAGCCGCGGATGAGGCTGTCCGTTTTTTGAAAGAGAAGTTATCCCCTTATGCTTCGAAACTAAAACTTTTTGAACCAGCCAAAGGAGGGCTCTTGGTCACCCTGGCGGGTGAGGACCGGAACCGTCATCGCTATCTGACTGCCCATGTGGACACCCTGGGGGCGATGGTAAAGGAGATCAAGCCCAATGGATGTTTGCAGCTGACCAATATCGGAGGATTTACCTGGCATTCCGTCGAGGGGAACTATTGCACGGTGCTCACCCGTTCCGGCGGGCAGGTGACAGGGACGATCCTCGCGACCCACACCTCCGTCCATGTCTACCATGATGCTCGCAAACAGGAGCGAAAAGCGGAAAACATGGAAGTGCGCCTGGATGCCCGGGTGGAGGATGCTGAGGCGGTCCGTCGATTAGGGATTGAGGTTGGGGATTTTGTCTCCTTCGACCCCCGGGTTGAAGTGACGGAATCGGGTTTTATCAAAGGGCGGCATATGGATGACAAGGCGAGTGCCGCCATTTTGCTGGAACTGATCATCCAAGTGGTGGAGCAGGATCTCTCCCTGCCCCATACCACCCATTTCTACTTCAGTACCTTGGAAGAGGTGGGCTTTGGTGCCAACTCCAACATTCCCGATCGGGTGCGGGAGTATCTGGCCGTCGATATGGGGGCGATCGGTAAGGGACAGACCACTGACGAGTTTTGCGTCTCCATCTGTGCCAAGGATTCCAGCGGTCCTTACCATTACGGACTGCGGAAAAAGTTGACGGAATTGGCGGAGGCGGAAGGGCTGCACCATCGAGTGGACATTTATCCCTATTACAACTCCGATGCCAGCGCCGCCGTCCGCGCCGGTCATGACCTGATCCACGGCCTGGTCGGGCCTGGTGTGGATGCTTCTCATGCTTTTGAAAGAACTCACCGGGAGGCCTTGGAAAACACGTACCGACTGTTGCACCGATATATTCAAACCCCATCGATGTAATTTGAAAAAGGAGAACGCCATGGATCTATACCAGGAATTTCACGATATGATGCAGTCGTCAACAGAAGAGGAAAAAGAGGTGCTGCGTCTGGCCTTGCAGGCGATCCGGCAGAAAAGAGAGAGGGGAAGCGCCTATCCTTCGGGTTTTCTCGGCCTCTCCGGAGAGTTTGTGGAAGACGGGGTCTACCGTTTCCGCGTTCCGATCACCCCCTATATGATGAATCGGGGCGGCATCGTCCACGGCGGGGTTATCGGTACCCTCGCCGATTCGACCATGGGCTCTTTAATCAACAAAAGTCTGCCCGAGGGAAAAGTGGCGGTGACCGTGGAGATGAAGGTAAACTATTTGGAGCCGGGCGTAGGTAGCGAGCTGATTTCCGAAGCTCGGCTGATCCGCTTGGGTAACACCCTGACCTTTGCTGATTGCAAGGTGGAAAACGGATCGGGGAAACGGATTGCGCACGCCACCGGCACCTTCGCCATCATCCCTATGACATCGTAAAAGAGCCGGCCCGGTATCGGGGCGGTTTTTTGTGGATAAGGTTGGGACATCGACCCCGCATAACCAGCGAAGCTATGAAACGATAAGATGAGCGAGGGGCTGCCGGCGAATATATTAAGGGAGATGTGTTAAAAGGTGGATTCTGTCATTGGTCTGGATATGGTCAAAGGAGGAAGCTAGGTCCAAGCCTTTTTACAAAGAAAAAAGCCTTACAAGAAAATTTTTAAGTTCGCGCACAATCTTCCACCTTTCTGTACGGTATTATTCTTCTTAATTTTGACACATAGTTAATGAGAAACGTTTATTATGAAAGTGTTCGCAGTTATATAGGAATAACCTCCGAGGATATTGCTATATTTGACAACCTGAAACGAAATTGGACGATCGAAAGAATCAACTATACTCTTTCAACAAAAATTTTGTTATCACTTTGGTAAATTCATCGGGTCTCTCTTTTTGGGGCCAATGTTTACACCCTTCCATCAGATAAATCTCTGATCCTTGTATACCGTCATGCGCTTCTTTCGCATATTTAACAGGAACACTCATATCATCAGTGCCATGAACAATTAATGTTGGGTTTTTTATTTCGGAAAACCTTCCCGCCAAGTTCGTACGAAGACCTGTTTTTGTGATTTCACTTCTCTGAAATGAAATGAATGCTTTACCTGCATCATGAGCTTTTAAAGCCTCATGAACTTCGTCCACGAGTTGTTCTGATAGCTTGTTTGGATTTCCAAACAAGCTATTTAGTAGCGTCCATTTCACAAACCTCCTACTTTTACCCGATAATTTATAAGATAGTTCATTGAAGAATGATTTTGTGTACCAATAGGATAGACGGTGAAATGGCAGTTTGTTGAAAAGGCCCCACGCATCTACCAATATCAATTTGTCCACTCGCAATGGATACTCAAGCGCAAATCCAAGAGATATTCCGCCACCCAGTGACAAACCAATCAAACTCGCCTGATTAAGATTTAGGGTATTCATGAATTGTTTCAAAAAATCCATGTAAAACGAAAGTGAATATTCTATATCCGGTTTATCACTTGCTCCATACCCAGGTAAATCAGGCGCAAATACACGGTGCGTTTTCGATAAAGGTCCTATTACTTCATTCCAAGAGATATTGGCCGAGTCAACGCCTGCTCCATGAAGAAGAATAACAGGTGACCCTGTTTCTCCAGCTGTGTAGCATCGGACGATGATCTTGTTTATATTCAGTTCAAATGAATTGATTTGTGATGAGTTACTTAGCATCTTCTTTGGTCACTTCCTTTCCATGGCTGATCCCGATAACCCCGGTCAATACAAATCTCAATGAGTTTCTCTAGCGTTTGATCTTGTTTGTGTAGCCAGAGCATCACGCCTCCGAAGACGGAGCAGCAAAAAGGACGTTTCTTTCACATTCTTTTTCGCAATCTCACCTTTGTCCATACTAACTTGAAGAATCCTTTACACCGCATTGTCGATAAGTGAACTTCTTTCCTTCGGATTGCATGCAATTCTTTGCCGCATTTCTAAGGGAGAATGCGGCTTTCGTTTTTTTGCAATAATCACCTATCTAGCAGTACTCTTTAAGGTTCTCCATTGATTTGTATATCTTTGGGCCATTAAAAACCAGAGTGGTTGCGTAACTCGATGAACTACGGAACGAAACAACAGCTACGAAACGAGAATTGGGCATACATATTAGTGGAGTTTATCCAGATAATCATTCACATGTTTGTTAAACTCATCAGGCTGACATAAATTACTTGGGTCAAAAGAATTTTCAATATAAATCAATTGCGAATCAGGTAATAGTTTATGGATATGCTCCATCCATGACGAAGGCATCTGTTTCCCGCTTATGAGCAAAACAGGAGAATGAATATCCGGTAAAAACGTTGTGTAATTAATGCGATTAATATAAAGTCTTTGTTTGGCTACTTCATTTCTGCGGATAGTTCTCATTGTTTTTTGCATTTCGTTCGACGCCTTCGGCCATTTTTTGTAACTTCCTGCCGTCATAGCGACCAGCCATTTCTTAGGAAGATAATACATAGGAATAGCCGAATAAGCTGCAATAATCTGCATTAAACCCATCGACTTTATCCTAGTGTCACAAAAACTGTCTGCAATCACAAGGCCTTTTATTCTTTCCGGAAACAACGAGGCGAATTTCTGACAGAACACGCCTCCATAAGACACACCAATAAATACTGCACTCTTGATATTAAGTTGGTTCATTAACTCATAAATATCATAACACTGTGTGTCCATCACCTGATTTGGAGAAACACCACTCAGACTTCCTGATCTTCCATTCCCTCTCAATTCCGGAATAATGACTTGATATTCCGCTTTAAAATATTGCTGCTGAGGTTCGTACATGCTGATTCCCGCCCCGAGTCCCGGTATGAAAAAGAGTGGCGTTCCTTTTCCTGTAGATTGATAGTAAATAGTCGATTCATTTACTTGAGCTTTTGGCATCGGTTGTTTCCTCTCCTTTCTTCTCTCTCCATTCATCTCACTTTATATTAAAAAAACAGTTAATAGAAGTTAAAGATATAAAAATAGAGTAGACAGTAACGTTGAATATATACCTACTCAGGATAATAGTATAGATAAAAGATTCAAATTATTTATTATCTTGGCATGTTTACAACAACAAGAGAAGGATTTAAAATGATACTAAAGCGTATTGTCATTATCCATATGAATGTGGATCACCGTAGAAACGGAGGGGAGCCCATGAGTGTTCTGGAAATGTGGAATCCGGCCACAGCGAAGAAGATGGGTGAACTGAAGGAGGCGAAAAAGGAGGACGTCGAGCAGGCGATGGCGGAAGCCCGGGAGGCCTTTACCTCCTGGAAGGAGATGCCGCTTGCGGAACGGCTTCGCTTTATTAAACGTCTCCGAGAGGAGATCGTGGAGCAAGCTCCGGAATTGGCGAAAAAAATTGCCCAGGATACAGGGAAAGTGGAGCTGGAAGCCCTGATGTCGGATATCTTGCCGACGGTGTCTACCTTAAAGTATTACGAAAAAAAGGCGGCCTCCATCTTGAAGACGAAGCAGGTACCCACTCCTGTCACCCTGATCGGGCGTCGATCCCGGGTGGAGTACCGTCCCATGGGGGTGGTCGCTGTCATCTCCCCCTGGAATTATCCCTTTATGTTATCTGTGATTCCCGTGGTGTCGGCCATGATTGCAGGTAATGCGGTTCTCTTTAAGCCTTCGGAGATTTCACCGCTGACCGGTCAGGTGATCGAAGAGCTGTTTTCCTCCCTTTCCCTGCCGAAGGGAGTGTTCCGGGTGCTTCACGGAGGGAAGGAGACGGGACATCATCTGGTGGATGCCGGACCGGACAAAATCTTTTTCACCGGGAGTGCCGCCACCGGCAGAAAAATCATGGCGGCCGCCGCCGAAAAGCTAATCCCAGTGGACCTGGAGCTGGGGGGCAAAGACCCGATGGTCGTGTTTGCCGATGCGGATCTGGATCGGGCGGTCAACGGGGCGTTGTGGGGAGCCTTTACCAATGCCGGGCAAACCTGCATGGCGGTGGAACGGGTTTATGTGGAATCTTCCGTCTACGATTCCTTTGTTCAAAAGGTAAAAGAGAAAACGGATCAGTTGCGGGTGGGCCAGCCGGATGATGCCGATATCGGATCGATGACCAGTCCCCAGCAGATGGAGATCGTGGAATCCCACCTGAAGGATGCAACAGAGAAAGGAGCTCGCATCCTGTGCGGAGGAAAACGACTCAACGGCGAGACCCTCCACTTTGAGCCGACGGTACTGGTGGATGTGGATCATTCCATGAAGATCATGCGGGATGAAACCTTCGGTCCCGTTCTTCCGATTATGCCTTTCTCTTCAGAGGAAGAGGCGGTCCAGCTGGCTAACGAGACTCCCTATGGCCTCAATGCCAGCGTCTGGTCGAAGGATCGGGAGAAAGCGGGCCGGGTGGCCGCCCGAATCAACAGCGGCAACGTCTGTGTCAATGATGTGATGATCGGCATCGCCAACCCGCATCTTCCGTACGGGGGTAACAAGGACAGTGGGATCGGCCGCTATCACGGCCCCGAGGGGCTGCTCACCTTTGTCCACCCCACGTCGGTCCTCACCCATCCCGGTAAAAAGAGACGGGAACTCAACTGGTTTCCCTACCATCCGGATCAGTTCAAGGCCCTTCGTTCTCTCCTCCACCTCCTCTACGGCCGCCGCCCGCTTCAGGGGTTGAAGGGACTTCCCAAGCTGACCAAGGAGTTTTTCCGGTCGGAATAAGGTGAATGACGGTGTTCATGGTTTCCCCAAACCCAAATTAAGATCCCCGGCACAGAGCCGGGGATCAAGTTATTTTATACCAATTCCATTTTTTCGATGGAGCCGATGGGCTGATCCAGCTTTCCGTCGGGAAGATGGAGAAGAGCGGGGCCACCGGGGTGGATCGGTTTTCCTTCCTGGGCAAACTGGAGCACCGCAGTGCGGGCATCTTCCAAGGGAAGAACGGTTTGACTGCCTTCCCGTTGGTAGATCACCATCTTCGCCGCTTCCGGCAGGGGTTTTGCATGGTCCAGGAAGGGGGCCAGCTCCATCCCCAGCCCGTTCACCCCGGGAAAACGATCGGCCATCTCAAAGCGGCGGTCGTCGAAGATCCACAGAGTGGGGTCTAGGGTGATCGGGTAAGTTACTTTTCCCGTCAGTTGAATGATCGGATTCATGTGTAACGCTCCTGTTTCTCAGGTTCAATATTCCCTTCCCATTATACACGAGCCATCAGGGGAACAAAATAAAGAATATCACCCCCGGGAGGAGGAGCATAGGATGCAAGCATTTCTGGAAAAGATGGTGCAGAAACATCGCCCGCAGGCCGGGGAAGGGAAGGTGGCCGATTATATCCCCGAGCTGTCCCGGCAAAATTCTGCTGCTCTGGGAGTTTCGGTCTATACTAGCAATGGCGAAACCTTTTCCGCTGGAGATTGCTCAGTTCAGTACTCCCTACAAAGCATTTCCAAGGTGATCACCTTAATTATCGCTCTTATGGACTGGGGACCGGAGAAGGTATTTGAACGTGTCGGGATGGAGCCCACCGGCAACCCTTTTAACGCCATTTCCGATCTTGAGCTGTATTCACCGAAAAAACCCCTCAATCCGATGATCAATTCCGGTGCCTTGGTGGTCAGTTCCATGATTGAAGGATTGTCCGTGGAGGAACGGCTGGAGCGGGTGCTCAAACTGGTTCAAGACATGTCGGGAAATCCGGATATCGGAGTGGACGAGGCGGTCTACCATTCCGAACGTGCCACCGGTTATCGCAACCGATCCATGGCCTATTTTTTAAAGGAATTCGGGGTGATCGAGGATGTGGAAGCCACCTTGGAACTCTACTTTCGGCAATGCGCCATCTCTGTCACCTGCAATGATTTGTCGCGGATGGGCTTCTGCCTGTCCCGTCACGGCGAAAACGCCGCCGGCCAGCAGGTGATTCCCCGCTCCTTGGCACGTCTGGTGAAAACATTTATGGTCACCTGCGGAATGTACAATGCCTCCGGAGCGTTTGCCATCCAGGTGGGAATTCCGGCCAAGAGCGGTGTCTCCGGCGGCATCATGGCATCGGTTCCCAACCGGATGGGGATCGGAGTATACGGTCCGGCCCTGGATGAAAAAGGGAACAGCTATGCGGGCGTGCGGTTGTTGCAGGATCTGTCCCGGGAATGGAATCTGAGCATCTTCTAAAAAGGGACAGGCTCGGAGCTTTGCAAATGGTTCAGGCTCGTGTTAAACTTAGGTTTGAATGAGTGCACGTGAACGTTGAACCGTTTGGTTTCGAACGGTGGATTGGGGGGGTAAAACGTGTCTACGCCGACTCAAGCCGATTTGGCACAGCGCGCCGAGCAGCTGTTGAGGGAAGATGCGAAGAAGATTGAACAGCTGATCGCTGTTCAACTGGATAATCTGACCGCACCCAAATGTCCCCTGTATGAAGAGGTGTTGGATACCCAAATGTTCGGTCTTTCCCGCGAAATCGACTTTGCGGTGCGGGCCGGTCTGATTGATCGGGTGCAAGGCAGGGAGATCATCAGCGATTTGGAACAGAAGCTGGCCCACTTGTATACCCAGGTCCTTCCCACCCCAAATCGGCAACAGAGTTGACGGCTGATCCACCAACCGACTTCATCGTCTATAAATCAGACGGACTCCGGTAACGGAGTCTTTTTGTGTTTGGGTTTGAGGTCTTTTGACTCGATAAGTGGTTGCTTTGTTGTTTCTCAAGATTTTTCCTTGAGACGCTTTTTCGGACAAGCGTAAGCGGTCTTCTTCCAGTTCCGGGTTAAATCGTCCAGCTTGCTTTTGCCGGCGGCCAGGATGTCATCGCGGTATTTTGGCCACCATCTTGACGCCTTTGACCGGTTTGGCGATGGGGAGGACCATGGCTTCGCGCAGGCGCTCACCGACTCCGATTTTGTTTCCGTTCTCGTCCACCCCGGTGATGGCGGCCTTTGGTGTAGTTAATTTGAACAACAAACAAACCTGCCTCTTACGTTCATATTTGTAGGAGACGGGTTGCTAACAAATTCATTTTTTTATTTTCCTCATATAGACGGACCATCTTTTAAGCATTTTTTTGAAGGGGATCGATCGAAGAGACTTCATTAAATGAGTTTAGCTGTATATTTTTTTGTCATAAGCTAACTAACAATCGCCTTCACGCGCAAAGCGCAAGCAACATATTCTATATATCCATCTTCATCCACTTCGAGCCCGTTGTCCGTCTCATAAATCGTATCAATCACTCCTTCTACTTTAAGCCGTCCATCCACTCAATAACGAGGGATGTACCATTCGGATAATCATTGAGTGCTTTTATTAAACGATCCAACTTCTCTTCAACTCCACTTATTTTGGTCTTGCGGAACCAATAGCCAGCACGCTTTTCCGAATTCCCCAAGGCTGCGGCTACTGTATCCTCCCCTTTAATGCATTATTCATTAATACAGCTCCGGACAAATACCGGCACCAAGTAAACAACCTAGTGCCCCATCCGGAAAAAGGAAAACAATGTGGAGTTGGACTATACACCGACTTATGCCTCCTGGTTAAACCGAATCGAATGCCATTTTAGCCCCCTTCACAAGTTTGTTCTGGAAGGGAGCAATTACCTATCCCATGATGAGTTAATCAAGGCGATTCAGGAATACATACGATGGTGGAACAAGAATAAACGGCATGCAACCATCTTAAGAGAGCAAAACAAAATCAAAATTGCCTGAAGGGGCACTCGTTTAGCTTAATTTATGGTTCGAATATATCAATTAGGACTTCCACAGTTACCTGCCAGTTTTTTAACTAATTCATGAATTTCATCAATCTGCCACATATATGAATCAAACTGAAAATGCAGCTCTAACAGTAAATCACTTATTTTTTCTTCATCATCTGCATTTGCTATATCCAATGCTAATTTGTGCAAGGCGTTTTCAGTCCTATTAAAATCACGTAGGTTTTCAAGTTGCTCCTCGATCTCAAGTCAGAATTTCCTTATCACATTTCTTGTTTAGGTTAATAAGTGTGGTTAATACAAATTCCAGCTCACGATGAAGATTCATCCTACTTCCATCCTTTCACTTTTCTCCTTTGTTTCAAAGCCTATTTTTAGGGATTTACCTTATCCCTTTTGTCAATCACTTCTTTAAATAATAGCCATCACCTTTTTTTAATTGTAGGCTCTTCGTTTTTGAGGTAATTTTATATAACTGATAAACCCTTTTACCGGCCCTACTTCCCATCAAAAAAGGTTATGGGGCAACTTGTTTCGCCCCACAACCTCTTTTACAAAACTATAAACTTATATCAAGCATAAAGCTGGGTGAAATCCTTACCTGGAATACAGGTTCTTGACTCTCCTGCTTAAAAAAACTGATTTTTTCTTTACCTGCTCTTATTTCCACCACATTTTCCATATCAACCTCAAATATCGGCTTTTTTAGTTCCTTACACCCCAACCTTACAGTCGCATATTGGTCATAAACAGAGAAATAAAGGGTTAATTCAAAACCCATCTCGCCCTTTATCTGATACTTGTAAATCTCAGCCTCCCTATCAATAATCAGAGGTTCACTATTAAATAATTCAAGCAATAGATATTCATTGTATTTTATTGACACATATTACCCTCCTCATTTGGGAATTACAGTAATAACCTTACCACCCGTGTTTGTTATTACGGTTGCATTCTCACCATCATATTTCAGTGTTTTTGGTCTATTCCCCGTTACCGGTTTTACATTTTTAATTGTATCTTCTACCACTGAAGGCGGAATACCCCTGGGGTCAACATAATTCTTAAATTCCTTAGTGCCTGGCTTTAATCCTTTTTCTACTGCTCGTCTTTCCAATTTAGCTCGAACTTCTATAGTATCCGGAGCCATTCTTTCAAGTGCATGTTCAGAATATTCCCTTCCATCGATTGCTCCGCCACCTTTAGGCATGTCCCATCCACGAGGACAAGCACACGCAGTCTTCTTCCCTTTTCGAGCAAAATCATCAAACTTCTTCTTTCCAGCTGCCAGTACATCGTCGCCGTACTTCGCTACCATCTTAACGCCTTTTACTGGTTTGGCAATGGGTAGTACCAGAGCCCCGCGGAAAATGCGTTCACCGACACCGACTTTGTTTCCGTTCTCGTCCACTCCAGTGATGGCGGCTTTGGCATCATGATAACCGACAAAGTCCAGGACACCATTCACGACTTTTTCACCGGTACTTTTCTCTTCTGGCTTTGGAGCGGCTGGTGGGGCTTCCGCTGGTGTCTTCTGGTCAGAAGTTTGGTTGGCTGGCTGGTCTGAAGGTTGAGCTTGAGGGGAATCTGGTGGAGCTTCCCCTTTTAGTTGGAAAGCCGCCGCCACTCGTTCCTGAATGGACGCTTTGACATCGCCTCCGGTGTACAGACCATCGCGACTATGGTGGAAAGAATGAAATAAAATCTAAAAAGAAACCAGCACCCAAAAAAAGGACACTGGCTTCCCTATGTTTTCTTTTCCTAATTCTACTATTGCGGCTAAATTGATTATTAAAAGTAAGTGAATGAAAGGAATCAAAATTCATTTCTTTTATTTTCTACTCCGGTCTTTGCCTCTTTTAAACTAATCTCTGCAGCTTCTTTGAAAGAAAATTTCAATGTTTCTTGTACCATTTGCTTAAATTCGACAGTGTTTAGCCAATCTTTTTTGTTCATCACACTGATTGGCAATCAAAATGGCTGCTTGATAAATGGCTTTTTTATCGACCAATAAAACAAGTGCTTCTGCTTCGATCATCATCTGTTTTTCAGTAAGGGCGATTTGTCTTTCCTCAAGCTCCTCATCTGGTTCCAAATAATTTTCTTAGACCCCAATAAGCCGCCCCACCTGTTGTCATCAAGCCATTTATCCCAAGATAGAGTGAACATGTCACATTTCCAAAGAGGGACATGAAATGCGGCCATCGAGATCGTTGCACCCTGTTCCCACATCGCCTTATCTGATAGGTCGCTATTTAAGAAGCACTTTATCAATTCTACATCATGTTTCAAATTCTCGTGGGTATTTTCCTCTATATATTCTTCTAAGGCACGCTCAGTGATTCTATATCTTGATGAAATATACCTGCTAAAACTGAAACATCTCTTCCTTTTGTTCTTAATTCATTTTCCTTCTTCACCCGGTTTTCCGTTATATCGAACAGGGAGATTTATGATTTTGTGGCTTTGTTAAAGAGGAAATATACCCTATTCCTGATCTATTAGGATAGGAATGATGCTCTTAATACGGATATCAATACATTGAAAACAAAACTGCACACCTTCTTTCGTACAACAATCAATCCTTTTCCAAGGTACCCTACAGTCTGCATTTTCTTGAATGAGGAGTTTCTCAATAACATTGTTTATACTCCAATCAGTCATAGAGATTGATTCCACTCCGAAAAAGCTAATTTCAATACTTACTGCATTAAATTTATTTCTCTTCCAACGTTGTGGGGGATTTTGAGGCACTCGGGTTAATTGAACAATGATATTAATTGTTGGCCCATCCTCTACTAACTCCATAGAGGTGATCCGACCACCTTTAAAGCTTGGCCAATCTCCATATAAGGAAATTAGCGATTGAGGATTAGAAACTAGATCAAACAGAGTCATTTTCTTCACACCTTATTTTCGGTTTCTATAATCAAAATAGTAATGATCCTTTACTCCATCTACCTTACCGTTTCTGAGAGTATTGCCTTTTTGATCAGTTGGTCTTACATTGTGATGTGAACCCTGATTACCCACCCCCCTATATATTGATGTCCTGCCGAATGATCTTGAATTACGACTTTTTTTCCGTTGACTTCATAAGTTAATTCTCGTGTCATGATTGGCTTGTTGTCGGGTCCCAAGATCCATTTACCATTTCGATCTTTCATTGTAACCATCTCTTGTTTTATTGGTTGTTGGGATTTTGGGATCCCTAGTTCTCTTTTGATTTTTCTTAGAGAGCTCTTTCTACTTACCTCAATTATGTCCTTTTTCTTCGGACAAGCACACGCAGTCTTCTTCCCTTTTCGAGCAAAATCGTCCAGCTTACTTTTGCCAGCTGCTAGTATCGTCGCCGTACTTCGTTGTCATCTTAACGCCTTTACCGGTTCGCCGGCGCCTTTTTTGCTTCATTCTTGTCCACCCAGATAATAGGCGAACCTAAAGTGTGGTTTTTCAAAAAACAAACCCGCATCTACAATCATATTTGTAAGAACGGGTTGATAACTTATTTTTATTGCCTTAATTTGTAGGATATCTCAAGCCAAATTTTACTTATCCCAATCTTCTTTCACTTCATCCCTTTCATCCATGTTGTTCCATAAAACAGGAATAGGCTTATTCCTTGGGCATAACCTCAATTCATAATTCCTCTCTAATCGACGCCATTAAAAAAAGAGCGGTTATCTTATATGGACAACCGCCCAAAAATATCAATCCTCAACTTACCAATTCCTGTTTATATCTTCAAGTTCAGACCAAAGCCCCCTAATCCCATATTTCTCCATATAAATGTCGAACGGCTCACAATCCACTTTGTCATTTATTTCTGGTGTTCTCCAAACAGTATCACACTCATCACAAATGAAAATTACCTTATTCAATCTTTTAACTTTTGCCTTACAAACTACACCCTGTTCACAAAATGGACAAAATACCATGTTTTCATCTCCTCTTATGGTACAGGAAATGCTGTAATAACTTCAGATGTTCCTTGCCTAACAACAATTCGAACAGTTTTCTCCCCCTGAGTCCCAACCTGCTTTCCCATTGGGACGTTATAAACAGCATTTCCGTTTTTTTGAATAACGGGTTTTACTTTAGACCTCATGGACCAAGCTTCATCCACAAGGCCAAGAACTTTTTTTCTACCTCCTACAAAAACACTATGTTTTGGCTTAGTAGGGTCTGGCCTTGCGTGTGCCAAAACATGTTTAACGCGGTTCCCATGTTTTGAACCTTGCCCGTAGATCAATCCAGCAGACGATTTCCATTTTCCATTCCCTATACTTTTTAATTTACCTGATCCACCAGGACAATTACACGCTACTTTCTTGCTTCTTTGTGCAAAATCATCAAACTTCTTCTTTCCAGCTGCCAGTACATCGTCGCCGTACTTCGTTGCCATCTTAACGCCTTTTACCGGTTTGGCAATGGGTAACGCCAGAGCCCCGCGGAAAATGCGTTCACCGACACCGACTTTGTTTCCGTTCTCGTCCACTCCGGTGATGGCGGCCTTATTGAACAACAAACCCGCCTCTTACAACCATATTTAGACGGGTTGCTAACACAAATTAATTATTTGAGCCTTTTGCAGATTTCAAACCCCTTGAGCAGCAAGGCTCCTCAGGCATAGAAAAAGGACTTCACCCCATCATGGAGAAGTTTTCAAGTGACCAAACCGAAAACCCATGAGGAGGGAAGTCACTTGTATCTTCTCCAAGGAACGCTATTTTCCTTTGAAGAATGGCTAAAAATTGAGTCCAAAGATCGGTTGCCCTTGTTTTTTGAAACGCTCGATCTTCGACCCTATGTGAAGGAAATGAAAAAATCTTCCCCCCAAGGAGCTCGCGGATATTCCCGGGAGGCGATTCTCCGTGCTTTTTTAGCCGCTCCTATGGAAGAAATTTCGACTTTGACCCGCCTTCATCAAC
>NZ_FMZA01000012.1 GCF_900102685.1 Melghirimyces thermohalophilus | reverse complement strand
GAGACAGTTCGGTCCCTATCCGTCACGGGCGCAGGAAATTTGAGAGGAGCCGTCCTTAGTACGAGAGGACCGGGACGGACGCACCGCTGGTGTACCAGTTGTGCCGCCAGGTGCATAGCTGGGTAGCTAAGTGCGGACGGGATAAGCGCTGAAAGCATCTAAGCGCGAAGCCCCCCTCAAGATGAGATTTCCCACTGGCTAGACCAGGTAAGACCCCTTGTAGATGACAAGGTAGATCGGTCCGAGGTGTAAGCGTGGCAACACGTTCAGCTGACGGATACGAATCGGTCGAGGACTTCTCCTGAGTCGCTTCGACTGGTGGCAGGTTCTCATTCCGCATCCGGTTTTCAGGGTGCATGGTTGCCCCTTTTGGCGCTTAAACTTTTTTCGCCGACAGGAAAAACTTTCACTTGATATTACGAGAAAAACGTTATATAATAATCATTGTCCGTCAGAAATTGATTCTGTTCCTTTGATCCTCAGTAGCTCAATGGTAGAGCGCCCGGCTGTTAACCGGTAGGTTGCAGGTTCGAGTCCTGCCTGAGGAGCCACCTGCTCCCATAGCTCAGTTGGTAGAGCGCTTCCATGGTAAGGAAGAGGTCACCAGTTCGAGTCTGGTTGGGAGCTCCACAAGGCCCGTTGGTGAAGCGGTTAACACACCAGCCTTTCACGCTGGCATTCAGGGGTTCGAATCCCCTACGGGTCACCACATAGACCGCCGACCATCACTTTCGGCAGGTCGCTTAGGACGGTTAGCTCAGTCGGGAGAGCACCTGCCTTACAAGCAGGGGGTCGCAGGTTCGAGCCCTGCACCGTCCACCAAAACCCTGAACAAGGGTCGTGGAGGGATAGCGAAGTGGCCAAACGCAGCAGACTGTAAATCTGCCGGCTCTGCCTTCGTAGGTTCGAATCCTACTCCCTCCACCATTGATGGGGCGTAGCCAAGTGGTAAGGCAACGGACTTTGACTCCGTGATGCGTAGGTTCGATCCCTACCGCCCCAGCCAAATATGACCCATTAGCTCAGTCGGCAGAGCACCTGACTTTTAATCAGGGTGTCCCAGGTTCGAATCCTGGATGGGTCACCATTATACGATGCGGAAGTGGCTCAGTGGTAGAGCACCGCCTTGCCAAGGCGGGGGTCGCGGGTTCGAATCCCGTCTTCCGCTCCATCATCAACCGCCTGTGATTTGCAGGCGGTTTTTAATATGCTCACAAAGCCGATTTGTATAAGCATTCGTAGCCACAATCCAAGATTTTTTTCACCTGGTTGAACCCAAGGATTACCTGACAGCGGCCTAAAGTGGACGTTATAGATAATTGGGGTATTCAGATTTATATTCATTTTTATGCACGTATACTCTCTTTTTCGCAAAAGTATGTATAGAAGCGATAGAAACTGCGTTTCAAAGAGAAAGATTCAGGTGATTGTGATAAAATCGAGAGGAAATCATTAGATCAGAGGGAGTGGATTGATGAGAAACAACGAGATCGCTATGGTCGGTGTGCCGATGGACTTAGGGGCGGACCGGCGTGGCGTCGACATGGGGCCTAGTGCCATCCGCTACGCATCGGTGAAGGAAAAGCTGGCGGGACTTGGTTACAGGGTGAAGGATTTGGGCAACTTAGTTGTCCCTACTCCGGAATCGATGGATGCTGGTGAGAACAAACTAAAATATATGCGTGAAATCACGGCCGTCAGCCGGGAATTGGCAGAGACGACGGATCAGGTGGTGCAAAGCGGTTGCTTTCCCCTGATTCTCGGTGGTGATCACAGTATCGCCATCGGATCCATAGCCGGTGTGGCGCGGCATCACAAACGGATGGGGGTCATCTGGTTTGACGCTCACGGGGATCTGAACACCTCTAAAACTAGCCCCTCCGGTAACATTCACGGGATGCCCTTGGCGATCAGTCTCGGATGGGGCCATCCCGATCTGGTAAATATCGGCGGTGTTTCTCCCAAGTTGAGGCCGGAAGATGTGGTAATCATCGGAGCGCGCCAGCTGGATGAAGGGGAACGGACGTTGATCCGGGAGCAGGGCATTCACGTGTTTACCATGCACGATATCGATCGGATGGGCATGGGGCCGGTGATGGAAGAAGCGCTTCAAATCGTAACCGATGGCACCGATGGGGTCCACCTCAGTTTAGATTTGGATTCTCTCGATCCGGTGGATGCTCCGGGAGTGGGTACGCCGGTGGCCGGAGGGATCACATATCGGGAAAGCCACCTGGCGATGGAGATTTTGGCAGAAACCGGTGTCCTCACCTCGGCAGAATTTGTAGAAGTAAACCCCATATTGGATCATGGAAATCGAACAGCGAAGGCGGCAGTGGCTCTGATAGGCTCCGTTTTTGGAGAAAAAGTGTTATAAGGAAGCTCCATCGAGCTCTTTGACGATCAAGGTCTGTTTCTGCTCACCCCCTCAGTTATGCTTTTTTGGCCTGTCTCTTTACAAAGTGGCCTGCCTTTCTTGGGGTCTGGGGTAATTGGATCTCTATAAAGGGTGAGGAAAGGATTCGACAGGTTGGCGGATCCACAAAAACAGGGTAAGGGTATTTATTTTATAATGCAGCTCCTGGGATGGTCCAGGGGCATTTCTTTTTTTATTTACTTGTCGCATAATGGAAAGAAGAAGAGGATTTCCTGGTTCCGGACGGTTACATACTATTCAAAGGATGGGACTGTGGAGGGCGCCGATGCGTTTATTGGATGGCATTACCCAATACGTAAATGACATTGTCGATATTCTGATTGTCAGCTACATTATTTATAAAGTGCTGATGCTGGTAAAGGGAACGCGGGCAGTACAGCTGCTGAAAGGGATATCCGTCGTCTTAGTGGTCTGGATACTGGCAAGCGTTTTTGAGTTGTCGACCCTGCAGTGGCTGACGGAAACGCTTTTCTCCTGGGGGATCATCGTGGTGATCATTATCTTCCAACCAGAATTGCGTCGGGCCCTGGAGCAGCTGGGTCGCGGTCGCTTTTTTAACCGTACCGCAGGGGAAGATGAGCAGATGATCACCAAAGCTGTAGGTGAAATCGTCAAATCTGCGTCCTATTTAGCCAAGCGGCGGATCGGTGCGCTGATCATCGTGGAGCGGAAGACGGGTTTGACCGATTATGTTGAATCAGGTATTCCGATAGACGCTCAGTTGGGATCGGAGCTTTTGTCCAATATCTTTACACCCAATGCTCCTCTGCACGACGGCGCTGTCATCATTCGCCAGAACCGCTTGGTGGCTGCTGGATGTTACCTCCCGCTGTCGGATAATCCTTTTATCAGCAAGGAGCTGGGGACTCGTCACCGGGCAGGGATGGGGATCAGCGAAGGTACCGATGCCATCTCTATTGTGGTATCAGAAGAAACCGGTCAGATTTCCCTTGCCATCTACGGACAGCTGGAGCGGGGTTTGTCGGAGGAAGAGTTAATTTCCCGCCTGTATGAAGAATTAAAGCCCCCGGGGAAGGTCACATTGAAGACCCGGAAGGGGGATACCGATGGATAAATGGTTTCAAAATCAAAATGTGATGAAAGTGATCGCTCTCTTGTTGGGTTTAGCCCTGTGGCTTGTGGTTAACGATGAAGCCAATCTGTTTCAGGAGCGGGAAGCGAGCAATATTGTGTCCAATGTGCCACTAAAGGCTTTGTATGACGAAGATCAATTCCAGATCCGCGGTCTTCCCGAAACGATCTCCCTTCTGGCTCAGGGGCCGATTCCTTCTATGAAACGGGTGGATTCCTCCCGTCTGGAAGCTTTTATCGACTTGGATGATAAGACGGCTGGCACTTACAGCGACGTTCCCATACAGGTGGATAAAAAAGGGCTTCCCGGTGTAGAAGTGAAGCCCAATCCACAAACAGTCGATGTGGTATTGGAGGAAAAAAGAAGCAAAACGGTTTCTGTGGAAGTGGAGGTGATCGGAAAACCGGCCGACGATTTTAAGACGGGAAAGCCTGTTGTGGATCCGGCTAAGGTTCAAGTCCGAGGCTCCAAAGAAGATCTGGACCGGGTGAAGGAAGTGAAAGCCTTCGTCAATGTTGAGGGAAAAACGGAAACGATCTCCCAATCGGTCTCGTTAGATGTATACGGGGAAGAAGGACGAATTCAAGGGCTGGATGTGGAGCCGGCATCGGTCCATGTAGAAGTGCCGTTGATCAACAACGGCAAAAGCGTCCCTCTCAGCCTGGAGGAGATTGAGCTTCCGGCTGATGGTTATGCCGTAGCCGATCTCAGCATCAAACCGAATCGGGTGACGGTATTTGGTCCGAATTCTTACCTCAAAGGACTGAAAAATTATCCGGGTCCCCGTGTGGACCTTTCCGACTTTAAAAAAGACCGAACATGGGAACTGCCGGTCTCTGTTTCCGGTGAGGCGACTGAAGTGGATCCTAAAAAGGTGACAGTTCAGGCGGAGATTGTCAAAGGAACGGAAAAAAGAGTGGAAGATATTCCGATCGACATCCGGGGTCAAGAAGAGGGTTATGACGTGGAAATCAAAGGTCCAGATCGTCTGGATGCGACTCTCTTTGGAGCACCGGCCCGTCTAGATAACACCGATGAAAAGGATGTAAACTTGTCGGTGGAAGTGGCAGACCTTTCTCCAGGTCAGCATCAGCTTCCAGTGCAGGTCGAATTGCCCGACTATATTCGTCTGGCTGATGATCCGCACCCAAAAGTGACTGTAGAGATCAGTAAACAACCATGACCGGCGGATGTTTGAAGGAGGAGAAACATGGGTAAATATTTCGGCACGGACGGCGTCAGGGGAGTGGCCAACCGGGAGTTGACTCCTGAACTGGCTTACCGCCTGGGTCGGGCCGGGGCATACGTACTGACGAAGCAGATGGCAACAGAAGAAAAAACAAGACCTTTGGTGCTGCTGGGCCGTGATACCCGGCTTTCCGGTCAATTGCTGGAATCGGCTTTGATTGCGGGATTGCTGTCCATCGGCGCCGACGTAGCCCGGCTCGGAGTGATCTCCACACCAGGAGTGGCTTTTCTGACCCGGGAACTGGGGGCCAGCGCCGGGGTCATGATTTCCGCCTCCCACAACCCATATCCTGATAATGGTATCAAGTTTTTCGGCGGGGACGGGTTTAAGTTGAGCGATGTCTTGGAAGAGGAGATTGAAGCCCTCCTTGACGAAACGGAGGATCGCCTGCCCCGGCCGGAAGGGGATGGGATTGGCCGATTGGAGGATCGTATCGATGCCACCGATCAGTATCTTCAGCACCTTCGTTCTACTATCCAGACAGACCTCTGCGGAATGGATATCGTGGTCGATTGTGCCAATGGTGCTGCCTCCAAACTAGCCCCCACCCTTCTTCGTGAGTTGGGTGCCGACGTTACTGCAATCCATGCCGATCCCGACGGCGTCAATATCAATGTGGACAGCGGCTCCACACACCCGGAGAGTTTGCGCCGGGAAGTGTTACAGCGGCAAGCTCACCTGGGCTTGGCCTTTGATGGGGATGCCGATCGGCTGATCGCTGTGGACGAAGAGGGGAACATTGTGGATGGCGATCATATCCTCTGCATTTGTGGGAGCTTTATGAAGGAGACCGGTGAGCTCAAGGAGGATACCATCATCACGACGGTGATGAGCAACATCGGACTGTACAAAGCCTTGGACTCCCTGGGAATTCGTACGGAAAAGACCAAAGTGGGCGATCGCTACGTGATGGAAGAGATGCGTCGAGGCGGGTATAATCTGGGTGGAGAACAGTCAGGCCACATCATTTTTCTCGATCACAACACGACCGGAGATGGCATGTTGACTGCTTTGCAACTGTTGCGCGTGGTGAAGGAGAAAGCGACCACCTTGAATCAGTTGGCCCAAATGATGACCCCATACCCCCAAGTCCTGATCAATGTCCAAGTAAAGGAGAAGGATCAGTGGGAGCAGAACGAGGCGATTCGCCGCAAAATTGAAGAGGTGGAAGAGGCTCTGGGCGATGACGGTCGGGTCTTGGTTCGTCCATCCGGCACCGAACCGCTGATTCGCGTGATGGCGGAAGGGCCTGACAAGGAGCAGTTGCAATCTTATGTTCAGCAGATTGCCGATGTGGTGAAGGAGGAACTTTCCTAACCCCCCTTTCCTGCTGTGACCGAGGTTTCAATAGCCGACCGGGTTATCGGTCGGCTTTATCATTTCTTTACTTTACAAAACGGAGTGGGTTGCATAGCATGAAAGTAGTTGCGAAGGAAAGGATGTGATGAGTGGACAGACTCAAGCAAGGGATTACTAGACTTGTTGTAAAGCGCCAGGACTGCAGCGGGATCAAGCTGCAGTTGACGAGGTGGAGGGGAATCGACGGATCGGCGGATACCTCCCGGCTCGGCACCGGAGCCGTGGGACCGGAACACAAAAGAACGGGGTGACCCGTTTGACAAAGGTTTCGGTACGGTGCACCACTGGAAAAGAGAATAAACCAGTGGTCGGAGAAGGTTATGGCCCGACGTACGGGCGGTGGGTTCACAGTAGCTGCTTGTGACACATCTTGAAAAACAGAGAAGGGGGGCGGTTGCCCTCCAAAAGAGGCAGCGCCCCCGTTCCATTTTTGAGGGGGTTGGTGAAACCAATGTGTGGAATCGTAGGTTATATCGGGTCAAAACAAGCCCAAAACATTTTGCTAGAAGGCCTTTGCAAGCTGGAGTACCGCGGGTATGATTCGGCGGGGCTGGCTGTATATAAAGAAGGCAGGCTGGACGTGGAAAAAAGGGAAGGTCCCTTGTCAGCGCTAGAAGATCGGTTGAAAGAGCACTCCCTTTCTGGTGAAATGGGGATCGGCCACACTCGCTGGGCTACACACGGAAAGCCTTCTGATGAAAACTCCCATCCGCATCTGGACCGAGAACAGCAGTTTGCTGTAGCCCACAATGGGATCATCGAAAACTACCTGGAACTGAAGGAAGAGCTCCAGGAAAAGGGGTACACCTTTCAGTCGGAGACTGATTCGGAAGTGATCGCCCATCTTTTGGCCGATCTGTACGATGGGGATCTCGTCTCCACTGTCCGCAAGGCAGTCGGGCGGATGGATGGAGCGTACGCCCTGGCTATCGCCAGTGTACGGGAACCGGATAAGCTGGTGGCTGTCCGTTTGGCCAGCCCCCTCATCGTCGGTCTCGGCGACGGAGAAAACTTTATCGCTTCCGATATCCCGGCGATCCTGGAACACACCCGGGATGTCTACGTGCTGAACGATGGTGAAATGGCCGTCCTCGACCGGCATGGAGTGGAGCTGACCACCACCGATGGAGAGCCGGTTGAGCGCGACATCCTACACGTCACTTGGGATGCAGCAACGGCGGAAAAAGGCGGTTATGAGCACTTCATGTTGAAGGAGATCCACGAACAGCCCAAGGCTATTCGGGACACTCTGGCCGGCCGCGTCAAAGATGGCCTCGTCGACCTGTCCCAGGATCTCTCCTTCACGGAAGCAGAATTGAAACGCTTTGACAAGATTCATTTTGTCGCTTGCGGTACGGCTTATCATGCCGGCTTAATCGGCAAATCCGTTGTGGAGAAACTGACGGGCATCCCGGTGGAGGTGGATGTCGCCTCCGAATACCGCTACCGGGATCCGATCATCACTCCCTCTACCCTGGTGGTGGTGGTTAGCCAGTCCGGGGAGACGGCCGACACTCTGGCCGCCTTGCGGGAGGCGCAGCAGACCGGTGCCAAAGTGGTGGGGATCACCAACGTCGTCGGAAGCTCTGTCGCCCGAGAAGCAGACGAAGTGTTGATGACCTGGGCTGGTCCGGAGATTGCCGTGGCCTCCACCAAGGCTTACACCACCCAGCTGATCGCGATTTACCTGTTGGGCCTTTATCTCGCCCGCATCTTGGGCACTTGCAGCGAAACGGAGTTGTCGGATGCGACACAGGCTCTGGTCCAATTGCCAGAACAGGTTGAGAAACTTCTGCAGGATCCGGTGGCCATCCAACGCGTTGCCGGGGAGATTGCCCAGCACGAAGACCTGTTCTTCATCGGCCGCGGCCTTGACCATGCTGTGGTGATGGAGGGTTCTCTCAAACTGAAGGAAATCTCTTATATTCATTCTGACGCTTACGCCGCCGGGGAGCTGAAGCACGGCACCCTCGCTCTGATCGAGGAAGGCATCCCGGTGATCGCTCTGGCCACGCAAAAGGCGGTTTATGAAAAGATGGTCTCCAACATCATCGAAGTGAAAGCCCGAGGCGCCTACGTCCTCGGACTGGGTCTGGAAGGGGATACGGAACTGGGCAAATCCGTCGACGAAGTGATCACCATCCCGGATACCCGGCCCTTGTTTACACCGATTCTTTCCGTTGTTCCCCTGCAGCTGTTGGCCTACTACACTTCTACCGCCCGCGGCCTCAACGTCGACAAACCGCGCAACCTAGCCAAAAGCGTCACAGTGGAGTAAAGGTGAATCTGTAGAACCATGACTCTGTAAGTTTAAAATAAAGTCGTACCGTTTTCCCCCCTTTGGATATGATGATCTAAAGGGGGGTTTATGTCGAAAAGAAAAAGAACATCTAAAGTCCTAAATGGATTAAAGAAGGCCGTGGAATCGGGAGTGGGGCTGACTACCCAGCTATGGTTAAAAGTTCAAGACGTTTCTTCTTTAGGTCGGTCAACGAGATAAAAAGGAATAGTTTTTATCATACTTGAAAACGAAATTACTTTTACTTTTATATTTCTGAACTTTCCGGGGGATTGGGGGAGGGGAAAACTAAGTTACAGATACATAAATCACCTCTTGCTTTTATTTAACACAATGTGCTAAATAATAAAATAGAGAGGAGATGCTTAGGTCTCTTCTTCCAAAAAGCAATCGTTTCATAACACCGTCCTGCCATTTTGGGTGGTTTCAATTTGTCCACAGTGATTCAAGGAAATCATATCACGTACGAATTTGATGTGCTGATAGAAACAGGCTGGTATAGTTTTGTGGATGCTCCGTTTAGATTTGGAAGGGGGACATAAAGATTATGAGTTCGGTAAAAACAAACTTTGTGGGCAGCTCGACTCCCCAAAAGGAAGGCCGGTTATTCTATATCGATAACCTAAGGGCGGCACTTACCATGTTGGTAGTACTGCATCATTTGGTTTATTTCTCTATTCTTAATGAGGTTTTAACACCTGGGTCTTTTGAGTTTGGTGTGGGTCTTCTATTTCTTGCTTTTAATCAGTCTTTTTTCATGGGAGCATTCTTTCTTATTTCTGGATATTTTGTTCCTTCATCTTTTGAACGTAATGGGGCAGCCCGTTTTATGAAAGATAGATTCATCCGATTCTTTGTCCCTTTTATCTTTTATGTTCTCGTCCTTAGCCAAGTTCAATCAATTGAGGCCTATATGCTTAACCATGAGCCATTTACATGGCATACCTATATTTCTCATTTAACCTATGGGCCTATGTGGTACGTCGAGCTGCTTCTCGTGTTCATCTGTTTATACGCAGTCTGGGTGAAGTTTATGAGGAAAAATAGGCTATCAGAAGTTCGTAAGAGTATCCCGCCTACCTATACGATGCTTACCATCTTTGTCATGATGTTAGCAGCAGCGTATTTCATTATAAGACTGTGGATACCAGCTCTCGGTTTACCTGGAGGATCTCCCGAGGTTAAATCAGTCGTTGGACTTTTTACTGCAAGCGGTTATGAACTCCCACAATATATCGGACTATTCATTATTGGCATCGTTGCATACCAACATAATTGGTTTCGAACAATCCCTGACTCTATGGGTAAGGCAGGGTTCGGAATCGCAATTGGGGCATCGCTTCTTCTTCTACCATTCGTCATCATATTTGGGTTAGATGGATTACGGTTTTCCGGCGGTTGGAACTGGACATCGTTGCTCTACTCTCTGTGGGAATCACTATTCTGTGTTGGAATCATCCTTGGATTGATCATATTCTTTCGCAAAAGAATTTTTCGTCAAGGAAGAGGATGGTACTTCTTGTCAACCCATTCTTACGTAATTTACATCATCCATATACCGATTATCGCTATTGTCATTGCTGCATTGAAGGTCATTCACGTTCCAACATCATTCATGTTTCCAGCCACGGTGCTGATAACGATACCGCTTTGCTTCTCACTGGGCTATCTACTTCGAAGGATTCCCTTTATATCAAAGATTCTTTAGTAGGAGGTGATGTTAAGCGATAAAAACTGGCAGTAGTCAGTGTGGCGTCACGCCTTTGTCTGCGGGTATCTAGGCGTTCTTACAATAAACTGTGCTAAAAACAATAATTACAAAAAAGGAAGTAGTTCGTTATGCCGAAAATAGTGAATCATGAGCAAAAGCGGAAGTCTATTGCTCATGCGGCTTGGAAAATTATTAAGGAAGAGGGGATTGAGAAAGCATCGATACGAAGAGTTGCAGTTGAGGCAGGGATGTCTGCTGGAGCGTTAAGACATTATTTTTCATCTAAGGATGAAATGTTATTATTTATCATGGATTATTACGTAGAAGAAGGGAAAAAACGATCTCAAAGGAAAAATTGGTCAAAAAATCCATTACAGGCGGTTGAGGAAATTTTATTAGAACTTGTGCCAATTGACGAAGAAAAGAAAATTGAAACGAGTGTTTGGTGGATCTTTGCACTTCGTTCACTTATAAGTGATACATTAGAAGAAAAAAAAGATGAAATGACTAACGGTACGTATGAATTAGCGAATTCAATGATCGAGATATTAGTTCTTCAAGGGTTTTTATCGGATTCAATCAATGTAGAATTAGAAAAGAGTAGGTTATCCGTATTGATTGAAGGATTGTCAATTCATGCTCTTTTAAGACCTGATGTCTACTCTCCGAAAAAGGTGAAGGAAGTAATCCATTATCATTTAGAAACACTCTGTGGCCCAGAAATTTCGGAGGGATCTGGATGAATTCCGATACGAGTTCATATGAGAAAAAACCAGAGGAATGGCCTCTGGATTTTTTGATAGGTACAGATATCAGGAAAAGGGTTGTCTTTCCGCCAATTGAGAAAAGAAGCTGAGGGATTCTGGATTGGCCAACGCACCTTTGTTGGCTGCTTGGTCCACGGGAATGCCCATCAAGATTTTTTTAATCGGCACTTCCAGCTTCTTGCCGTTAAGCGTTCGCGGAACCTCTGCGATCTCATAAATGACGCTGGGCACATGACGGGGGGAACAGTTTTCACGAATGCGTTGTTTGATTCGTTTCTTGAGGGAATCATCCAGCGTGACCCCTTCCTTTAGCACCACAAACAGAGGCATCAGGTCTCGACCTTTTTCATTGCTGAGATCGATGACAAGACTATCGTCAATCTCCTCAATGCTCTCGACAGCGCTGTATATTTCACTGGTACCCATTCGGATTCCGCCGCGGTTGATCGTGGAGTCGGATCGGCCGTAGATTTGGCAACTTCCTCGTTCCGTGATTTTGATCCAATCCCCGTGTCGCCACACGCCCGGGTACATATGGAAGTAGCTGTTGTAATAACGTTCGTTGTTTTCGTCGTTCCAGAAGAAGATCGGCATCGACGGCATCGGTTTGGTGATGATCAGTTCGCCTACTTCATTGGTGAGAGAGCGGCCTTGTTCATCATAAGCCTGCACATCGGCTCCCAGGGCACGGCATTGAATTTCCCCGGCATGGACAGGAAGGAGAGGGGATCCAGTCACAAATGCGGTGCATAGATCGGTGCCTCCGCTTGTGGAGACAAGCCACATATCTTTTTTTACATGTTGATAAACCCAATCAAATCCTTCCGGTGGTAGCGGGGATCCCGTGGATCCAATCGACTTTAGATGTTCCAGATTGTATTTTTCCTTCGGCCGGAGGCCGTTGTTCCTGCAGGAGAGCAGGTAACTGGCGCTGGTTCCAAATACGGTCATTTTAGTATCCTGTGCAAATTTCCAAAGTCTCTCCAAATTTGGGTATCCCGGATTGCCGTCGTATAGGAGAATGGTGGATCCGGTGAGCAATCCGCCTACTAACACATTCCACATCATCCAACCGGTCGTTGTAAACCAGAAGAACCGTTCCCCTGGTTTTAAATCCGATTGAAGTCCATTCAGTTTTAGATGCTCCAATAAGATACCGCCTTGCCCCTGAACGATCGGTTTTGGTAAACCGGTGGTTCCCGAGGAGAACAAGACCCATAGCGGATGGTCAAAAGGTACGTGCTCAAAAACCAGTGGGGCCTTCTCGTGTCCACTGACAAAATCATCCCACCGCGTGGCATTTCTTAAGGTGGAGAGGTTTGGATCAGAGTTGAGATAAGGCAGTAATACCGTCTTCTCCAGGGTGGGTATGGCGTCCTGTATCTCTTTCACTGTGTCTAATCGGTCAAAATCTTTGCCCCCGTAGCGGTAGCCGTCAACAGCCACTAGGACGCTGGGTTCAATCTGCTTGAAACGGTCGATCACGGTCGGACTCCCGAAGTCGGGAGAGCAGCTGGACCATGTGGCCCCGATGCTGGCACAGGCGAGAAAAGCGATGGTGGTCTCAGGAATGTTGGGCATATAAGCGACGACGCGATCGCCGCTTTTTACTCCCGTTTCTTTCAAGGCTGCTGCAAAAGCGGCCACCTGCTCATATAGCGTTTGCCAGGTGAGGGTCTCCTGGGGACGCAGTTCAGACTCCGCGATGATGGCTGGTTCATTTAGTCCCACATGGCGAAAGACATGCTCGGCATAGTTTAGTTTAGCCCCATCAAACCACTTGGCACCGGGCATGTTGCGGTCGGAAAGAACAGAGTGATAGGGTGTGGTGGACTGGATATCGTAATATTCCCACACCGATTCCCAAAAGTCCTCGATTCCCCTGACGGACCATTCCCACAATTCCCTGTAGTCCCGAAACTCTAATTGCTTCCTGTCCTTCAACCAATTCATGTACTTGGTGATACTCGTCTGTTGTTGAAACGCCGATGGCGGTTTCCAAAGCAGGGTGCCTTCTTTCAGAGTTTGGGTCATAGTCAAACTTCCCTTTCCATTTTTCTTTCTGAGCCCTTTAAACGGTCTGATTTTATTGTATGGGAAATCAGTAAGCGTTTTCAATACGTGAAGTGCATCCGAATGATGATGGAGCGTCTTATGGTAACAAAAAAGGAGGGCATCAGCCCTCCGCTGTACACATGCTTTGATTCGTCTTTTGTTTTTTTCCGGTCAGAGTAAAGAAGGCGATCGCTCCCAGTAAAGCGGTGATAAACAGGATGGCACCCATGGGGACGGCACTTTCCTCATTTAAGCCGACCAGGGGCGAAACGATGGAGCCGATGGTTAAGGGGAGCATCCCCAGGATGGAACTAGCGCTACCGGCGCGATGGGATTGGTGTTCCATGGCGAGGGTAAAAGAGCTGGTCAGGATCATCCCCATGGAGGTCATATAGATGAAGATCGGAATCACCAGTGTTGCCAAGGGTCCTTCGATCACCGTCATGATCAGAAGGAAGCTAGTGGCCGTCACGGCGATGATGACCGCGATCCGGAGCAAGTTTCGTTCATGGACGATCCCCCCCAAGCGTCCGATGATAAAGCTCCCGGTGATGATGGCCAAGCCGTTGATACCGAACAAGATACTGAAGGTCTGAGGCGATACCCCGTAGATTCCCTGGTAGACGAAGGGGGTGCCCGATACATAGGCAAAACTTCCCCCGTGGATGAGACCGACGACCAAAGCGTAGCCGATAAAGGTTCGGTCCCTTATCAAACGGCCCATGGTACGAAGAGAATGCCCTACGGAGCTCGGTACTCGCTTGCTCGGGGGCAAGGTTTCCTCCAAGCGCAGAACGACAATCCATACCATGAACAGCCCCAGTAAACCTAAAAAGAGAAAGATCGTGTGCCAGCTGGCAAAGGGTAAGAGCAAAATCGCTCCGCCTGTCATCGGTGCAGCGACTGGAGCGATGGCATTGATCACCATGAGGAGAGCAAAAAATTTGGTGAGCTCTCTGCCGCTAAACACATCACGCACCACTGCCCGGGACAGGACAATCCCTGCTGACGCGGTGAAACCTTGCATAAAACGGGCGATCACCAAGGTGGTGATATTGGGAGCCAGTGCACAGAGAAGGGATGCCAAAGCGAATAAGAGAATGGACAGGATTAAGGGTTTCCTCCTGCCTTGGGCATCACTGATCGGCCCGATCACCACCTGACCGATGGCAAGACCGATCAAACAAGTGGTCAAACTAAGCTGGACAAGGGAGGCGGGAGCCTTTAAATCTTGGGCGATATCGGGAAAGCTCGGCAAATACATATCGATATTGAGTGGCCCTAAGAAGGCGAGCATACCGAGCAGAAAGGCTAATCCCAGTCGTTTTTTCCCTGTTGGATTATGAAGCATGCGATCACCCCCCCCTCTGCTCTGCTTCATTTTCATAAATACCTTTATCCTATCACAAATAAAGTCTTGTTTTCATAAATCATCTTTCTGAAAAAATAGCCTGATAGATTTGTTTCTTTTGATATACTTTGTAAGCAGAGAACGAAAATGGAGGAAATGAGTTTAGGGGCGTGATAGGGTCCAATTGAAAAATCGCTACATAAGACCGCGTCAGGGGAATAGATTGAAACGAAGTGATCGATTTTTGCAAAAGGAGGCCGGCAATGGAGCCCATATTGCGTGTCAGTCATCTGAGTAAAACGTTTAAAGATAAGAAAGTGATCGACGATATATCATTTGAGGTGCGTAAAGACGAAATCATGGCGATCCTGGGTCCTAACGGAGCTGGAAAATCGACGACAATCCGCAACATCATGGGGATAATGGTTCCCGATGAGGGGTCGGTTTCCTTTTTAAATGATCGGAACATCCCTCGACATAAAATCGGATATTTGCCTGAAGAGCGCGGTCTGTACAAAAATGTAAAAGTGATGGACATTCTGCTTTATCTAGCTGACTTAAAAGATGTTCCGCGAAAAAAAGCCAAAAGCCGTGCGCTTGACTACTTACGAAAATTCGACCTCGTCGGGATGGAAAATGTGTCCGTTGAAGAGCTGTCCAAAGGAATGGGACAAAAAGTGCAATTTATAGCGGCGATTCTCCATGAGCCGGAGCTTTTGATCTTGGATGAACCCTTCTCCGGTCTTGATCCGGTCAGTCAGGAATTATTTAAAGATGAAATACGGCAACTGGCAGCAGACGGAACCGGCATCCTGTTATCATCGCACCAGATGAATCTAGTGGAGGAAATCTGTGATCGTCTTTTTCTCATTCATCGCGGGCAAAAAGTGATCGACGGTTCGATGGATGATGTGAAACGCCGTTATGCCAATTTCAAATGTACCATTCGTGGCAAAAATGAGATCCATCAATTGAAGGAATTGCCAGACGTCCAACGCGTGGATGAAAAGGACGATAACACTTTTATTTTGTATCTTTCCAAGCATGTTCATATCTCCCGATGGTTGAGGCAATTCCCGGAGCATGTGGATATCGATGAAATGTCAGTGGACCGCATTTCATTGCATGAAATCTTTATCGATATCGCCACAAGGGAGCAGCACTTGGATCAAGAAGAGGGGGTCACTTATGCGTAATCTGTTAAAGGTGGCCCGGTGGGAAATCAAGCGCAATTTAAAAAATCGATCCTTTCTTATCGGGTTATTTATCACTCCAGCCATCTTGTTTGGATTTATGCTTTTGGGAAATGTATTCGACGACTCCGATCATAGAGAGGATCCGACGGTCGTCTATGTCCATGATAAACTGGGTATCTTCGATCACATCCGGAAAACCGTCGATCAGCACCAGCTGAATTGGAAAATGAAGGAGACAGATATCAGGGAAGCCGAGGTGGAAACCAAGCTGAAATCCGAGGAGCGTACCGCCTATATATTTTTGGATGACCGAGCGTTGGAGGAGGGTTTGATCCCGGTTTACACCAGTGAAGAAATGGAACCTGCTTTTATGCAGCAGATTCACGTGTTGGAGTTCCCCATTCAAACGATGAAAATGGAACAGCTGGGTCTGTCGGCTGAGGAACAGGCGGCTATGTCTCAAAAAGTCCACTTTAAAGAGTCGACAGCTGCAGAGGAAGAGGGAACGGCGATGGGGGGAGATCCGTTGAAACGAGCTCTTCCCGGCGGTTTTGCCGGTATTCTCCTCCTGTCTATCGTCTTTTCGGGAATGTATATCTTCCAAAGCGCTTCCCAGGAAAAGAAAGATAAAATTGCCGAAATCATTTTATCTTCTGTAACTCCCGGCGAGTTGATGCAGGGGAAAATTCTCGGTTATTTTGTCTTAGGTATCCTGCAAGCGGTGACTATTCTTGGATTCGCTGTCCCCATGGCCAACTGGAAATTGGATATCCCCATTCTTGAATATTTGCTCGTTCCTGAAATTCTTTTGTACGTGTTGATCGCCGTATTGGGTTATCTCCTGTTTTCCGCTTTATATGTGGGGGTTGGTGCGTCCATGGCAGACATCACTTCGACGAACAATTTTCAGGGGATGGTGATGATGCTGCCCTTTCTGCCGTTTATCTTTATCAGTCCGGTCATCCGTGATCCGAGCGGTCTGATCGCGCAAATCGGTACCTTTATCCCCTTTACATCGCCAGGCGTTTTGTTGTTACGCTTATCGATACTGGAAGAGTGGCCTTGGATCGAAATTTTCATAGCGCTCGCTGTGTTGTCGGTTAGTATCTATATTTTCATGAAGCTGGCAGGCAAGATTTTTAAAACAGGTATTCTGATGTATGGAAAAAATGCGACCCCGAAAGAGATTTGGAGATGGATCCGGACGTAAGACATAAAAAAACCCCGGCCGGGACCGGGGGTTTTCGTTAGGGATCACTTATTTTTTTGACCCGTAGGAGGTGAGTTGGGAAATCCATTCATCTTTTTGCTGTTGCTGAATTCCCGAGGTGGCAATCAGTTTGCCGACGTCAGGAGTGGCACCTTGCAGGTTGGCATCTGGGGCGGCGTATGGAACTTGATCGGTTCGGGCCGCGTTCCTCCTTGCGCTGGGGGAGGCGTTTTGTTGAGCGATTGCAGCTGGCTGCTGCTGTCTGTTGCCGGCTGCTGTTCTGTTTGCAGCTTTGTTTTCAGCGGTGGTTTGAGCCTCATTGTCCGCAGTCGCTTTTTGAACTTCTCTTTGACTGCTAGCAGGATTTTGCATCTGGCTTGCCTCGGGGGCAGTGCTTTGCGCTGTTTCCCGCTTCGTCATGGCCGGGCTGTTTTTTTGTTCTTTTTTCTCTTTGCTCACGGTCTTGTACTCCTTTCATCAAGGGTTTTTGGGCCATCACCCATTTATACCCTTGGACAACTTCCTCGATTGTATACTTCAGTTTTCAGCAGGGGAGATTCTCCTACAGTTTTTCCAAAGTTGCCACCGGTTTAATCGGCAAGGAAGGGGATTTGATCCGGAAAATGTTGATCCCAACCTTCTACTATGTGGGGGTCGCAGGTGTGTTGGGATTTGTGGTGCTAAACGGCTTCGCAATTTATCTCGTCGCGCTGCTTCCGGTTGCTATGATTGGATGGTGGGTCGCCTCGCTCGTGACCGTATTTAAGAAAAAGCAGTCCCGCTCAGCTTAACCTGGAAAGGAGTTTTCCGATGAAAGTCTCCCTGTTTGTCACCTGCCTCGCCGATCTGTTTTATCCCGAGGTGGGAAAGGATACGGTGGAATTGCTGGAAGGGCTCGGCTGTGAGGTGGATTTTCCCGCAGCCCAGACTTGCTGCGGCCAGCCAGCCTTTAACAGCGGGTATCACAAGGAGTCAAAAGAGGTTGCCAAGCATATGGTAGAAACCTTTGAAGGTGCGGATTATGTTGTTGTCCCCTCGGGATCTTGCGCCACCATGTTGAAGGAGTACGCCAAGCTGTTTGTCGATGATCCCGCTTGGCAGGAGCGGGCTAGGGCCCTGGGGGAGAAAACATACGAACTGACCCAATTTATTGTCCATGTGTTGGAGAAGGAGGATGTGGGGGCGGTGTTTCATGCCCGGGCCACCTACCACACCTCCTGCCACATGACGCGGCTCTTAGGTGCACGCGAGGAGCCGTTGAAGCTGTTGAACCAAGTGGAAGGACTCCAGCTGACGCCTCTTTCCCACTGCTACGATTGCTGTGGTTTTGGCGGGACCTTCTCCGTTAAAATGGATTCCATATCCAGAGAGATGGTGGATGCCAAGGTGAACCATATCGAGGAGACCGATGCCGAAGTGTTGATCGGTGCCGATGCCGGTTGCTTGATGAATATCGGCGGGCGCCTCAAGCGGCAGGGAAAGCCGGTCAAAGTGATGCATATTGCCCAAGTGTTAAACCACAAACAGGAGGGGTGAGCTCATGGGAATCCGAATTGGTGATAAAGCATTTGATCGGCGGGTGGAAAAGGGGCTTCAAGATTCCTTTATGCGCGGTGCGGTCACCGGTGCTCAGGATCGGTTGCGGACCGGGAGGCTGAATGCGGCAAAAGAGCTGGGGGATTGGGAAAAATGGCGTACCCTGGGGAAAGAGATCCGTCAACATACGCTGGAGAACCTCGATTTTTACCTGCAGCAATTGAGCGAAAAGGTGGCCAACCGGGGCGGTTATGTCTTTTTTGCGGAAACAGCAGCAGAGGCGAATCAATATATCCGCCAGGTGGTCCAAGAAAAACAGGCCAAAAAGGTGATCAAATCTAAATCGATGGTTACCGAGGAGATTGGCATGAATGAAATGCTGGAGGATGATGGCTGCCAAGTGATCGAATCGGACTTGGGCGAGTACATTCTTCAGGTTGATGACCAGGATCCGCCGTCACATATCGTTGCTCCGGCGCTCCACAAAAACAAATCCCAGATCCGCGATGTGTTTCGGGAGAAGAAAGGGTATCAAAAGAGCGAGCGGCCGGAAGAGATCACGAGATTTGCGAGGGAACAGCTCAGACGGGAATTTTTGTCGGCGGATATCGGGGTGACCGGCTGTAATTTCGCCGTCGCCGAATCTGGCTCGATCAGCCTGGTGACTAACGAAGGAAATGCCCGGCTGGTCTCCTCCCTGCCGAAAACGCAGATCGCGGTGATGGGGATGGAACGAATCGTCCCTACGTGGGAGGAACTGGATGTGATGGTCAGTCTGTTGTGTCGCAGTGCTGTCGGCCAAAAACTGACCAGCTATGTAACCGGATTGACCGGACCGAAGGGGGAAGGGGAAGTGGACGGCCCTGACGAGTTTCACCTGGTGATCGTCGACAATGGCCGCTCCAACATTCTTGGGACGGAGTTTGAGGAAGCGCTCCATTGTATCCGGTGTGCCGCCTGTATCAACGTCTGTCCCGTGTACAGCCATATCGGCGGC
This sequence comes from Melghirimyces thermohalophilus, assembly GCF_900102685.1. Classification (GTDB taxonomy): domain Bacteria; phylum Bacillota; class Bacilli; order Thermoactinomycetales; family DSM-45169; genus Melghirimyces; species Melghirimyces thermohalophilus. Next base: position 84,585 of record NZ_FMZA01000012.1, on the reverse strand, counting down.
CACGCTTATGGCTCCATCTATCCGGGACCGATTGGTGCGGTCCTCACCCCGTTGTTGGACGGTTACGAAAACAACAAAGAGCTTCCCTACGCCTCTTCTCTCTGTGCAGCCTGTACCGAAGCTTGTCCGGTGAAAATTCCTCTGCATGAGCTGTTGATCAAACACCGGCAAAAAATCGTCGAAGAGGAGAAGCGGACGGAAGCCTTGGAACGGATCGCTATGAAAGGCTTTGAAGCAGCGGCCAGCAACCCCTCCTTATATAAGGTTGGTTCGAAGGTTGCACCGCTCGCTATGTCCCCTTTCACCAAAGAAGGGTATGTGACAGAGGGCCCCGGCCCCTTGAAAGCGTGGACCCGCAGCCGGGATTTTCCGGCTCCGGAAAAAGAGCGGTTCCGGGATTGGTATCGGAAACGGAAGAAAGGAGGCGGAGAGCATGGGCAAGGGCACGATTCATAATCGGGACGCCTTTCTCCATCGCATCGCCGATCGACTGGGGCGAAACAGGAGAACGGATGGAGTGAAGCGGCCGGAGTGGAGCCAACGTCCGCAGTGGAATGTATTTAAGGATTACACTTCGGAGCAACTGCTCGATCAGTTTAAAAAACAATGCGAAGCCATTCATACAGATGTGGAAGAGACAACCGGTGAATTATTGCCGAAGATGGTATCTGATGTGATTCTTCGTTACCGCGGGAAGAAAATTATGACATGGAATGACCCTAGATTTGAATCATTTGGTATATTATCATATCTAAATAAGAATCTCTCCCAGCATGGAGCAGAGGTTCAACGATGGGATGAACAGCGAAGCCGGGAGGAGAATATCCGGCTGGCGGAAAAGGCGGATGTCGGCATCACCTTCAGCGACATCACCCTTGCCGAATCCGGAACCGTCGTCTTGTTGAGTGACAAGGGAAAAGGGCGATCAGTCAGCCTCCTGCCTGAAAACTATATCGCCATTATTCCCAAAAGCACCCTGGTTCCCCGGATGACCCAGGCGGCACAGGAGATTCACCGACGAATCGAAAACGGGGATTCGGTCGCCTCATGTGTCAACTTTATCTCCGGGCCGAGTAATAGCGCCGACATCGAGATGAGCCTCGTTGTCGGCGTCCACGGGCCGGTCCGGGTCACTTACATCATCGTAACTGATCGGTAAACAAAAAGAAACCCGTCAGGTCGCCATGTTCACTTATGTTCCCTACGTTCCGCTGTACCAAAGGGCACAAGTCTCGCCAGGGTCACTCCGTTCCCGGTCTCGCTATGCACCCAAAGGGCACAAGTCTCGCCAGGTCACTCCGTTCCCGGTCTCGCTATGCACCCAAAGGGCACAAGTCTCGCCAGGTCACTCCGTTCCCGGTCTCGCTATGCCATCCGGCATTGAAGATCCTGCTTCGGGCAGAGGAAACCCTTGTGGCAAGTGAATGCCAAGATGTGAGTCGCTCCTAGACGCCCTTGCTAACTGATTCTCCGTTAAGTTGGATGGCTACCTTTGTTCCAGAGCGCCGGCCTATCCTATGGATAATGCTTAAAGTGCAATAGTCACTCAGATGGTACACGACCTTTCATATGAGAATCCATTCCATAAAAGGATGTGACCGATTGTTGAATAAGATTAACAAAGTGCTGGTCGCAAACCGAGGAGAAATTGCTATCCGAATCTTTCGTGCCTGTACGGAGCTGGGGATTCGCACGGTCGCCATTTATTCCAAGGAGGATACGGGCTCTTACCACCGTTATAAAGCGGATGAGGCGTATCTGGTCGGGGAAGATAAAAGCCCCCTGGAAGCTTACCTCGATATTGAGGGAATTATTGAGGTGGCCAAGAGCAGCGATGTAGACGCGATCCATCCCGGATACGGGTTTTTGTCGGAAAATACTCGCTTTGCCCAACGCTGTGAAGAAGAGGGTATTATCTTTATCGGGCCGAAAGTGGAGCACCTGAAGATGTTTGGCGACAAGATTCAAGCCAAAAATGCGGCGATCAAGGCAGGAATTCCGGTGATTCCCGGGAGTGACGGTCCCGTCTCCAGCCTGGAGGAAGTGCAGCAGTTTGCCGATGAACACGGGTACCCCCTCATGATCAAGGCCTCCCTTGGCGGCGGCGGGCGCGGCATGCGGATCGTACGCAGTGAAGAGGCCTTAGCCGATGCGTATGACCGGGCCAAATCCGAAGCGAAGAAGGCTTTCGGCCGAGATGATGTGTATGTGGAGCGATTCGTGGAAAATCCGAAACACATTGAGGTACAGATCTTGGCCGATCAGAGCGGCGATGTGGTCCATTTGTACGAGCGGGACTGTTCCGTGCAACGGCGCCACCAAAAAGTGGTGGAAATCGCGCCGAGTGTATCCCTAAAGGACGAATGGCGGGAAGCGATCTGTGAGTCGGCGGTCCAATTGATGAAAGAGATCGGTTATGTCAACGTCGGCACCGTCGAATTTCTCGTCAATGAACAAGGGGAGTATTTCTTCATCGAAGTGAATCCCCGTGTGCAGGTGGAACATACCATCACCGAAATGGTAACCGGTGTCGACATCGTCCAATCGCAAATCTACATTGCGGAGGGGCATCGGCTGCACGAAGAGCCGATCGGCATCCCGCCTCAGGAGGAGATTACCACCCATGGTTATTCGATTCAGTGCCGGGTGACGACGGAAGATCCAAGCAACGACTTCCTCCCCGATACGGGGCGGATCCGGGCTTACCGGACCGGGGGCGGCTTCGGAGTTCGACTGGATGCGGGGAACGGGTTCCAGGGAGCGGTGATCACCCCCCATTACGACTCCTTGCTGGTGAAGCTGTCCACATGGGCCCTTACCTTTGAAAGTGCTGCCTCCAAAATGTTGCGTAACTTAAGCGAATTTCGGATTCGCGGGATCAAGACCAATATCGCCTTTCTGAAAAACGTGGTCCGGCATTCCAAGTTTTTATCCGGTGAATACGACACCTCCTTTATCGATTCCACCCCGGAGTTGTTTGTCTTTCCGAAAAGTAAGGACCGGGGAACCAAGATGCTGAAATATATCGGCACCACCACTGTCAACGGTTTCGAAGGGCTGAAGAAACAGAAGAAGCCGGCCTTTGAACCGCCCCAGATCCCGAAAGTGAAACATTCGGAGCCGATGCCCGAGGGTACCAAGCAAATTTTGGACCGGGAGGGGGCCGATGGGCTTGTCAACTGGGTGAAGCAGCAACAACAAGTGTTGCTGACGGATACCACCTTCCGGGATGCCCATCAATCCTTGCTGGCGACCCGGGTGCGGACTCATGATTTAAAGCAGATTGCGGAACCGACGGCGCGACTGCTCCCCAACCTTTTCTCTGTAGAAATGTGGGGCGGAGCCACCTTTGATGTTGCCATGCGCTTTTTGAAGGAGAATCCCTGGGAGCGCCTGATGATCCTGCGGGAGAAAATGCCCAATGTACTGTTCCAGATGCTGCTGCGCGCTTCCAATGCCGTCGGCTACAAAAACTACCCCGATAATGTGATCAAGGAGTTTGTCACCCAATCGGCGGAAGCCGGCATCGATGTGTTTCGGATCTTTGACAGTCTCAACTGGGTGAAAGGGATGACTTTGGCCATCGATGCGGTCCGGCAGAGCGGGAAAATCGCCGAAGCCTCCGTCTGCTATACCGGTGACATCCTCGACCCGAAACGGGATAAATACGACCTGAACTACTACCGCAACATGGCCAAGGAGTTGGAAAAGGCCGGGGCGCACATTTTGGGTATCAAAGATATGGCCGGTCTGTTGAAGCCCCAGGCAGCCTATGAACTGATCTCTGCCTTGAAAGAGACGGTGGATATCCCGATCCACCTCCACACCCACGATACCAGCGGCAACGGTATCTACACCTATGCCAAGGCGGTGGAAGCCGGCGTCGATATCGTCGATGTGGCGGTCAGTTCCATGGCCGGGCTCACTTCCCAGCCTAGTGCCAACAGCCTCTATTACGCCTTGGACCATTCGGAGCGGAAGCCCGATGTCAATATTCGGGCTCTCGACCGGCTCTCCCAGTTTTGGGAAGGGACACGGAATTACTATGAAGGCTTTGAAAGCGGTATGCGAGCCCCCAATGCGGAGGTTTATCAACACGAGATGCCGGGTGGCCAGTATTCCAACCTGCGGCAGCAGGCGAAAGCCGTGGGACTGGGTGATCGCTGGGGTGAAGTGAAGCGGATGTACCGGCGGGTGAATGATCTGTTCGGGGATATTGTGAAAGTGACCCCCTCCTCCAAGGTGGTTGGCGACATGGCGTTGTACATGGTGCAGAACGACCTGACCGAAGACGATATATACGAGCAGGGGGAGAAGCTGGATTTCCCCAATTCCGTGGTGGAATTTTTCCAGGGATACCTGGGACAACCTTACCAGGGCTTTCCCCAGGAGTTGCAGCGGATCATTCTGAAGGGTCGGGAGGCGATTACCGTTCGCCCCGGCGAGCGGCTGGAACCGGTTGACTTTGATCAACTGAAAGAAACTCTGTACCACAAGTTGAATCGACAGGTGACCAGCCACGATTTGATCTCCTACGCCTTGTATCCCGATGTCTTTTTGGATTTTGAAGCATTTAAAGAGGAATATGGAGATGTGTCCGTCCTGGATACGCCGACGCTGTTCTATGGAATGCGGCTGGGCGAGGAGATCGAAGTGGAGATCGAACAGGGGAAAACCCTGATCGTCAAGCTGGTATCCATCGGGGAAGCGCAGAGCGATGGAACCCGGGTGGTCTATTTTGAGCTGAACGGGCAGCCCCGGGAAGTGATCGTTCCCGATCACAGCGTCAAATCGACGGTCCCCGTCCGGAAAAAGGCGGACAAGAACAACCCGAACCACATCGGTGCTTCTATGCCCGGCACGGTGGTGAAGGTCGTCGTCGAAAAGGGAGAACAGGTGAAAAAAGGCGATCACTTGATGATCACCGAAGCGATGAAAATGGAAACCGCCATTCAAGCACCCGCCGACGGCGTGGTCAAAGAGCTCTATGTATCCGAAGGAGAATCGATCCAAACCAACGATCTGCTCCTGGAAATGGAATAACCTTGGTTTAGAAAGAGAAGCCTTCTTCCCGTCGGAAGAAGGCTTTCTTCATGCCCATGATCCATGATGGGGACGAATAAGGTTTAACAATGCTTTTCATCCCATACTGTCTTTTTTAGTGACTGATGCATTTCTTCCGCGGCAGACAACGCCTTGGGCATCATCCACCCTTCTGTGTCTTTGTTCGTAAGTTCCGGGATATAGCCGTTCAGACGCAATGTGGTCTGCCAGTTTCAGGTTACACAAACTTCATCGGTCGTCTTTAGAATTTGAATTTTTCTCTACAAATCTCAGAATTCTATTATTGATCTCATTGGGAAATTCGCCATTGATTGCATGAGATGCATTTGGCCAATTTTCAATTTCGATGTCTTTGACATACTTTTTTCCTTTTTCAACTGCTTTTTTTGAATTATGCATCGTACTGTTTTCAGCCATTAATGCAAGTACTGGCACATGGATATTTTGTAAGTCCTCTTCACTAAATTGATCCGGCGCTGGCACTTTCAATTTAAAATTACGCATACCTGATTCAATCAATTTAGCAACCGGTACATCTTCATTCGCTTCGGCTCCCCCTGAAATATAACTTAACATCTTTTCTCTAATAGACTGGGGGATTAACGGGACGGAAGCTGGAATAGATGCCAAAACCATTTTAAAGGAGATGGGCTCAAATACCATAACAGGGTCTAGCAAACTAACTGAAGCGATGTGATCAGGAAAAAAGCGAACCAAATTCATTGCCGTCCATCCACCGATGGAGACGCCCATGATATGCACTTTTTCTAATCCTAACTTTATAATCACTTCATTTAACCATTTAGCTTGGTCCTTTTGATTTTCAATTGCTTTTGTTTGAATGCTCATACCAGGTTCACCAAGTAAATCTACCGTGTAGACCGGTCTTTCACTTATCAGTCCTTCCAAATTCGACTCCCACATCGGGGTAGATGCAGCACGTCCTGGCAGTAACATCATGGGTTCCTTATGTTTATTCTCTTCTTTTGTAAAGTAATAGACACGAACGATTCCATATTCTGTCTTTATATTTTTCGTATCCACTGGTTCTGGGAGAAGTGACATTGCTTCATGATAAGCATTTTGAAAGTCTTTCTTCCCTTCCTCAGATGTAAAGTGGCCAACTGGATGGTCATCTTTAAAAATGAGGTATGCTGCATAGCTTAAAATCATAATGGCTATAACAGTTAACATGATTTTTTTCATTTTCTTATCCCCCTCCTTTTTCCACAAGTAACCAAAATTTATAACCGCCCCGCACTTAAGTTCCCATAAACTTACTTTCAAATCGTGAACATGAGTGTAACACATCTGCCGTAACCCGGATGTTCTTCGGACCATATACATGTTTACAATCCAAGTGGTTATGGTATGTTAGAATCATTCACCACACCGTGGAAAGGAGTCGCACCGATGAAAGTGATCAAAATACTGCTGCATGCCAGCATCTGGTTTGCTCCCGTGCTGATTCCGTTGATCCTTTGGTTGCTGGCTAGTGAACGGGAACTGAAGCGGCTTTCTCTGCAGGCACTTGTCTTTCATTTCGTGATTTGGCTGTTGGTTTCCATCTCCTATTTTTTCTCCTTCATCTTGATCGGATTGCCGTTTTTAGTCATTTTCGGCTTGATCGGATTGATCGCTCCGATTATGGGGATCATCCGGGCGATTCAAGATCGCTCCTTCCATTATCCCCTCATCGGTTCCTGGATTCGCTAATAAGCCTATCCGGGCTTATTTTCTTTGCCAACAGGACAAAAAAGGAGGAGCGCCATCGCTCCTCCTTTTTATATGGGGGAATTTAGTTGTTGATATAGCGCTCGAAAACGGAGCTGAAGTCTTTGATATGGTATTGCTTCCGTGCTTCCTGCAGCCAATCGAAGGCCAGTTGATTCATCTCTTTTAATTCTTCATGAAGGGTGCCTTCCACACGAGCGCGGCCTAGGGTGGTGGAGGCCAACTCCAGGCTCTGTTTGGCGTGGCCCAGGGAGACGTTGTTGTCTTGGGTGAGTTCGGCAATTTTAAGCAGAGCTTTATACAGATCCTTCAGCTCTTCCAGGTGCTTTTTGTTGACGTCGATCGAAAATTGAGCACCGCCCAGGGTAAATTTAATCTCCACATCCAAATCAACGGTGCCGGCTGTTTCCAGGGAGACGTTGGAGATCTCATATCGATGATAATCATACCGTTTCAAGGTGCGCTTTTTACTGGTGGCACTGCTTCCGTCTAGGTGAATAAGGGCTTTGTTGGTGAAACAGTACTCATCAGACTTGGATTTGATCAGGAAATAAATCCGTTCGCCGTCTTCATGCATCACGCAATCGTCGGCATCCACCTTGTCATAGTCCGCCGGTTGAATCACCGATCCGATGTCGCTCAGGCCCAAGACGTCAGAGGCCACTTTTCCAAACATCCGCTTCATCCTTTCAATCGAATTTGAGATAACAACTCTAGTATAACAGGCCCTCTCTATCCGTATAAATGAGAGTTTATCTTTTTAACCATGATTTTATATGGTTCCTCCACCGGTTAAGGCCTGCAGTGGAGAGGGATCCAAGTAGAGCCGCTCTTTGGGGACGTTTTTCAGATCGAAGTCTAGGATCAAATCCGTGCAGCCATCCCACCACCTTTACGCATTTGAAGCCACGTCAGTAAAGCTGTCCGGGCGTTGCCGATATGAAGTTCACCTGAAGGTGTTGGCGCAAACCGCTCTCTCTACATCCAATCACCTCTCTCCATATATAACGGATTCGTAGAGTGGGTCAGGCGGGTCCATATGAATCCTGAATATAAAAAAACTTACCCTTGTCCATCGTTGACCAACCTGGTCGATCATGCTACACTTGATTCGACCCAATCGGTCTACAGGAGGAAATAAGATGACGGAGAAGTTTGCGGCTCTTCATCCCGACAAACAACGGAAGATCATCAACGCCGCTCTGCAAGAATTTGCTGAACACGGCTATGAACAAGCGTCCACCAACCGAATAGTGAAAAAAGCAGAAATCGGGAAAGGAATGCTTTTCTACTACTTCCGTAGCAAACAGGAGCTGTACCGCTATCTGATCGATTACAGTCTCAACATCGTGCGCCAGCACTATCTCCAGCGGATCGATACCAGTGAGTCCGATTTCATCCAACGGTTGGAACAGGCTGCCCACCTCAAGATGGATGCCATGATCGATCACCCTCATGTGTTTCAATTTATGGGCACTTTTTTGTTGACGCCGGAAAATGAGCTTGCCGCTGACCAGAAAAAGCGGATCGAATCCTTGCAACGATTGGGTGAGGAAAAGTTGTATAAAGGTGTCGATGTCACCTTATTCCGGGATGATGTCGATGTGGAAAAAGCGTACCAGTTGATCCGGTGGGCGATTGAAGGGTATCAGAATGAATTGAAAACCCGATTTCAAGGACAAAAGATGACCGCTATCTCACTTGAGCCGCTGTGGGAAGAGTTTTACCAATACATGGATGTTTTAAAAACCATCTTTTACAAATCGAAGGGGTGAAGAGCGGTGGCGGTGTTAAAAACGACGGACCTGGTGAAACGGTTTGGGAAGTTTACGGCGTTAAACGGCGTGAACATCGAGGTGAACCAAGGGGAAATTTACGGTTTTATCGGTCCCAACGGAGCGGGAAAATCGACGACCATCCGGATTTTACTCGGGATGTTAAAAGCAGATGCGGGAGAAGCGAAGATTTTTGGCCAGGATGCGTGGAAAGAGGCGGTTCAGATTCACCAGCGGATGGCTTATGTGCCGGGGGATGTCAATTTGTGGCCCCGCTTAACCGGCGGTGAGGTGATCGACCTCTTTCTTTCCCTGCGGGGAAGTCGGGGAAAACAGGTGAGGAAGCGCCGGGAAGAGTTGATGGAGCGATTCCAGTTGGACCCGACAAAAAAATGTGCCACCTACTCCAAGGGAAACCGACAAAAGGTGGCCCTGGTAGCCGCCTTTGCTTCCGATGCAGATCTGTATATTTTGGATGAGCCCACCTCCGGTCTTGATCCCTTGATGGAGCGCGTGTTTCAGGAGTGCATTCTGGAGGCGAAACGGGAAGGAAAAAGCGTCCTTCTGTCCAGTCACATCTTATCGGAGGTAGAGAAAGTGTGTGACCGGATCGCCATCATTCGACAGGGTGAGATCATCGAATCAGGCACCTTGGCCCAGCTGCGCCATTTGACACGTACCCATCTGCAGATCGAAACCCGACAGCCTGTCTCCGGGCTACAAGCATTAGCCGGCATTCATCACCTCGAACAGAAGGGTCACACCTTGGCCCTGCAGGTGGATGCCGATGAACTGGACCGCGTGATACAACATGTCAGCCCTTACGGGATTGTGAAGTTGGAGAGTGCGCCGCCGACCTTGGAAGATGTGTTTTTGCGCCATTATGAAGACGCCGGTGGGAGGTGACCGCGATGGCCTCGGAATTTGCCCGGAGCGGGATTCTTTTCCGGTTTATCATGAAAAAAGAGCGCTTCCGTAGCCTTTTGTGGTTGGTGGGAGTCCCCTGTTTTACCTTCATCATAACCTTCGCCTTGGATGATTTATATCCGACCCAACAGGCGCGGGATGGGATGGCGGAAGGGATGAGAAATCCGGCGATGACGGCTATGGTGGGACCTGGAGATTTGGATCACTATACCCTGGGCGCGATGACTGCGCACCAAATGTTGCTGTTTACGGCTATCATCGTCGGACTGATGAACATATTGCTGGTGACCCGTCACACGCGGGGGGATGAGGAGAAGGGACGGATGGAGATCATTCAATCCCTGCCGGTGGGCCGTCTGTCCAATCTGCACGCTATGCTCCTGATGGTTTGTGTCAGCAATTTGCTGTTGGCTTTGGTGACGGGATTTGGGTTAGCCACCCTTCCTTTTGATGGAATGGGATTGGAAGGCTCGCTCCTGTATGGGGCGGTGTTGGGCGGGATCGGCCTTTTCTTTGCCGGAGTGGCAGCCCTTTTTGCCCAACTTTCAGGAAGTAACCGCGGAGCGAGAGGTTACGCCATCACACTGCTCGTTATTGCCTATCTCATGCGGGGGATCGGCGATGTGACGGTGGAGGCGTTATCATGGATCTCCCCCCTGGGGTGGGTGACGAAGGCTCAGGTATACGCCCACAATGATTGGTGGCCGGTTTGTTTGATGTTTCTGGGATCGGCGATAGGGTTTGCCGGTGCCTATTATTTGCATAGCATTCGTGATCTGGGAGCTGGTTTTCTTAACGAAAGGCCCGGCAGAAAACAAGCATCGCCTCTTTTGAGAACCCCGATCGGACTCGCTTGGCGACTGCAGCGGACGGGAACGATTGCCTGGGGGATCGGTATGTTACTCATCGGCCTCTCCTACGGGTCGGTGTTAGGGGAACTGGAGTCCTTTTTTCAAGAGAATGAGATGATGAAGCAGTTTCTGGCTGAGGCCCCCGGAGTATCGCTGACGGAACAGTTTATCTCCAAGATCATCACCGTAATGGCTATCCTGGCAACGGTTCCCCCAGTGATGGCCATGAATAAGTTATACGGGGAAGAGAAACGGAACCGGATCGAACCGGTGCTGGGAAGAGCGGTCTCCCGCACTCGGCTGATGACAAGCTATGGTTTGCTCTCCGCAGGGAACGGATTTGTCATGCTGTCGCTGGCGGCCATCGGTTTGTGGGCGGCAGGAACGGCGGCGATGGAAGGAAAATTGGCATTTGGCATGGTTTATAGTGCCGCCATTGCCTTTTATCCGGCGTTGCTCGTCATGATCGGCACCTCCGCCATGCTGATCGGTTTGCTGCCGAAATGGAACGCTTTGGTCTGGCTCTATCTGTTTTACTCCTTTATCGTGGTATATCTTGGCGGACTGTTTCAATTCCCGGAGTGGGTAGCCCAAATTTCCCCTTTTGGGCATATACCGCAACTACCTGTGGAAGAGATGGATGTCAGCAAAGTGTGGCTACTGACAGCTGTGGCTATTCTCCTGGCAACAGTGGGCTGGATGGGATACAAAAGACGGGATTTGCATGGTTGATCCAAAGGCAGGATAGAGGAGATGGAAAAAGGGCGTCACCAAAAAACCCCTCGTTTTTACGAGGGGTTTTTTGGTGATGGTGCAAAAGGGGTGGACCTCCCGCGGGGGAGATGATTACCAAACGACACCTACCAACCCGAAAATCACCGCAATGACCAAAAGATACAGGAGCAGCCGGCGCAAACCAAATCCGTAACCGTATCCTCCGCGATACCAGCTCATCTGAGCATCCCCCTTTCAATGGCTGTCCCTGTAACATATGTGCAATTTTTGATCGGCGATTGGACAGGAGAACAGAAAAGGATAAATGTGTGCGTGTCACCATTGGATCCCGCTCACCGATTCAGCGTTCCCTTTCCGGATTTTGCAAGAAGGGTCCTCCTAAGGGGTTTCTTTGTTTCGTTTCAACGTTACGGCAAGGGGAAGGCCTGTCCCGCAAAAATTCCGATAGTCTTAATAATCTGTCGGACTAAAATGAGATGGATAAGCCTATATAAAAGCATGAGGGTGGATTGAGGTTTGACCCAGGCCTGATCCGTCACATGGAGCGGGTTCGGCGGCCCTATGGAATGCTCGGTTCCTTCCGTGGTTTTGGTCCGCCCGCAATCTCTCGGCCATGATCGGAGAAAGAGGGAATGGCGATTCCGCGAACAGCTGAGTTGTTTTACGTGAAAAAAATTTACCCTTATAACCTGTTACAGAGTTAGGAGGAAATCCAAAGAAAAGGCAGAAATGAAGTTGGAAATATAGATAGAGGAGTGAAGGTATGCGAATCCTTGTGATCGGGGGAACTAATTTTATTGGTCCATATGTCGTCAAGCGATTATTACAAAAGGGCCATCAGGTAGCAGTTTTTAACCGTGGGAAAACAAAGAAGGTTCAATTTCATGAGGTTCAACATATTCAAGGAGATCGAAATCGCTTCTTTGAACATGTCGACAACATAAAAAAATTTTCACCTGATGTTGTTTTAGATATGTTTCCCTATACGCAAAGAGATGCCCAGCTTGTCATGGATACTTGTAAGGGTTTAACCCAGCGGGTGGTAGCTTTAAGTAGCCTCGATGTTTATCGGGCTTATAGTATTTTTCGCCGTCTGGAGGAAGGTGATTTAGAACCGGTTCCTTTGAAAGAAAGCGCTCCTTTAAGAAGCAGCATGTATCCATACCGCGGGATCGATGAGAGCCTGTACCATTATGAGGAACAAACCGTGTTAGGGGAGCAGGAACTCCCTGGTACCATCTTGAGACTTCCCATGGTATATGGACCGGAGGATGATCGGCATCGTACATTTGAATATGTGAAAAGAATGGCAGATCAACGCCCTTACATCATTTTGGAGGAAGAAGCGGCTCATTGGTCGTGGACGCGGGGATATGTGGAGAATGTCGCAGAAGCCATAGTATTGGCAACTACTGATGTTCGAGTTAGCGGCAAAATCTATAATGTCGGGGAGGTTCCTTCCTTTACCCTTCGTGAATGGGTGTTGGAGATTGCCAAAATCTTCGAATGGAAGGGGGAAATGATGGTCTTGCCAAAAGAACGATTAACTCAATCGTTCATCTATCCCTACGAAATGAAACAAGATATTGTGATCGATACCTCACTGATTCGCAAGGAGCTGGGCTATGCAGAAGTCGTTGACCGAAAAACCGCATTAAAGAAGACCATGACGTGGGAATTAAATCACCCTCCTAAGGATTATGAATGGGATTATGAACGGGAGGACCAATTAGTGAAGGGTCATTCACCAACCTGACAACTGCCCATAGGGAAGGATCTCCACGGGCAGACTCCTCCAGCTTCGATGAGGACTTACTTTGTCTCTGCACCGATCGCCAATGTCCATTCAGTAGATCAGATTGGGGCTCTCATCCAATGTTCGGCTAGGGTTTCATCAAAGGGTGAGGAGGGCTGTCACAGATGTTCCATTCGTTATGTCTAACTTCGGTGAATAAAAAAATCATCGGATGAATGAGGCCACTCGAGTGGCCTCTTTTGGTTGTTTGACGTTGGATGGAGAGAGTAAGAACATCCTTTAAAGTTCTCATTGATAATCATTATCAATTAGGTTATGATGGAACCAGCTGAATGATAGGGGTTTGACCAACAGAACAGATCACACAGGTTGCTGTTTTTGATCTTGCGATGGACCTTCTTGCCCATAGGTGCAACCGAAGTCGTTTAGTCGTAGTCCGAATGAAGAGGTGACAACATGTGAAACCATTCGGATCCGACTTTTCCTATCATCTTAACTCCACGGGAGGGTAGAATAGTGAGCAAACATCGAAGGGGAAAACCCCTCGAGCGGAAATGGGTCTCGGCCGTTCAGAGGACTGTCAATCACGTGGTAAAAGGGTTTTATGACTCCGAACCCAGTCAACGAACCGGACTCCGTGTTTTGGAACTGATTGAAGAAAACTGGACCGCACTTCCCTCTTTTTTTGAGAGTCATTTTCGTTATTACGAAGTGTTGTTGAAAACGACGGATCACTTGCTCCAGGGATTGCTACCGAACCGGGACCACCCATCCATCGTGATGGAAAAGGAAAAAGAGCACCTATCAGAACCTGTGATGGTGTGGAACTCCAAAACTTGTTTGCTCCGAACCTATCAGGTGGAGATCCCCTGTGACGTGAAAGACCTGCAACAGGTTCAGTGTTTGAATATATGTGAGACGTTACCGGACGTACTAGAAGTTTTTCATGTGTTGAGTGGGCGAACAACCCAGATTCCTCTCAAGCATCATTCCCCAAGGAAATGTATTGTTTAGTTTTTTATCGAACAAAAGAAAATGGTTAGAAATGGAGATGTTCAGGTTCGTGATTAAGACGAACAATGTCATCTTCCCTTGGGGTAGTAATTTTATGAAAAAAACCGAAGTTGCTACATTTTCAGGCCGGAACGGCATGAGTGTTCTTTCTTAGAAGGGGATTTTCAATGTTGCTTTTAGCATCCGTCTGAACAATCCGAGCTTGGCTCAGTAGTAGGAAAGGTATGATAGAATAGATTTGAAAATAGATCCCACCCCCGTTGTATATGTAACTCCTCAGTAAGAATTGAAAAACGCTCCTTTTGGTTAATGGCCGCCGAGCCCCACTTTCATGTATGCTAAATATGGATCGGGAGATGGGTCCTTCCTTTTCAATGACCTGTAGCTTGATCCAGATTTCCCTCTCTCCTTTAACGGTGACACTGAATGAATGGTATCCATTTTTGCTCTCATCTGCCCGGCTGTCCGTTACACGACAGCCTTTTTTTTAGGCAACATAGGTATATTCCTTTTCAAAGAGCTTTGAGGTCAAAGGGATTTAATGAGGCGGAAGTACGAAATGGGTGATTCTGGTATAGGGCTTTGCTCAGGTGTTTACGGCTACAGATGGAAAAAAGCTTAAGGGTTGCTTGATGGTAAACACCGGGGTGGCCTCGGTCGCATACATGTATAGTCGGAAAGTTTGCAATAATGGCGGAGCGAGACGTCGATCCGGACTGAAATAACAGGGCTCTCCACCTTAACCTCCAGGGAGGCCGGATATGTTCCTGGATTGATTTGGGCGTTAGCGGGAGTGGAAAACCGGGAAGTATGTTAAAAAGGAATGGGGAGAGTGGATCGTGAACCGCCATTTTTTACTATCTATCGCTCTCGCTGTCGTGCTGATCTTTTTCATCTTTTTGCTTATCCAGGAAAAGCAACCTTTTGCTTCCGATCGGCAGCAACCTTCCCACCAGATCGTGGCACTGGGAGATTCCCTCACTTATGGTTACGGAGATCAGACTGGCCGGGGGTACGTCGGGGAACTGAAGCGGCAGCTGAACCGCCATCGGGATACCCAATATCAGGTGGACAATTACGGAATCCGGGGGCAACAGACCGACGGGGTTTTGCATCAGCTGACCCAACGGCCTGTTTTGCGGGATGTGAAACGGGCGGATACGTTGATCCTGTTTATCGGCACCAATGACTTTTTGTACAGCAACGGTCGGGATATGATGGATCCGCAGCCAAAACGGTTGAAGGCGGGCAAGCGGGAATTTACCACCCACCTGGATCAAATCTTGAACCGGTTGCGACAAGCCAATCCCCAGGCACCTGTCTTATTGTTGGGTTTGTATGATCCCTATCCGAGGATGGTGGCCAGCGATCCGTATATCCAACAGTGGAATCGAGCCATCCGCCGGGTGTTGGCTCGTTATTCCAACACCACGTGGATCCCGACCCATTTCCTGTTCCAGGGTAAGCCGAAGATGGCCTACTTCAGCGATGCACTCCACCCCAACCACCGAGGATACCAGATGATCGTAAAACAGATCTTCAGGAAGTATAATTTTACCGATAAATGATTCCATCTTGAGAGGAGGAAAAGCGGTGGATGTCGGCGAAATTCTGATCGGTCTCATTTTGGCCGTCGTCTTTTGGAAGTTGTTGAAAGTGACCTTTAAATCTTTTTTATGGGTGTTGGGGATCGGGTTGCTCGTCGCCGTGTTTTTTCCGGAACAGCTTCCCCTAGTGGGCGATCTCGGGGTGACGGTCCTCAGTTTTTTAGGCTCTCTGCTTGTTCTGACTGCTGCCGGTTTCTTTTTCTTCACAGGCGATTAAAGCGTGTTGAACCGTCCTCGGGGGGCGGTTTTTTATTTCGGTGACACGGGCTTGGCCGATTTCCTGACATAATTTAAAAATTTGATCCATATAGATGGAGCATTGACGGCCCAGACCTGGTACAAAGGGGGATTCTTACAGAAGAGACAGGGCCGAAACCAATGAAATGGAGGAATTTGATGGTTATTCATCCCCGTAGGAAGGTGATGACCACTCTAACCCTGGCCGGTTCGTTGCTCTGGGGGACACAGTCAGCAGATGCAGCCGTTCGGTCAGAGGGAGAGACAGAAAAACAGAAGGTGCGTGACCAAAGGGGAAATACGGAAGAGACCGTATCCCAGGAGCAGGTTGCACCACAAAAGATGGAGTATCATGTGATCTCATCCGGTATTCGGATGCATATGGGCGCTGCCGGGGACTCCTCCTCCCAAGCGGCTCAAGTTGGAACGTCCAACCGTTTCCATGTGGTGGAAAAGGGGGAGACGTTGGGTCAGATCGCCCTGAAATACGGGTTGGAGTTAGATGGACTCATCCAATTAAATCCTCAGATTGCCGACCCCGACGTGATTCAGGTAGGGGAGCAGATTCGTTTATCCGGGAAGGTGAAAGGCAGCGGCTCTGTCGAGGTTGCTGGTGAATCGGGGTCTGCAGAGACAAAAGGGGCGGTCACTCTGTCTTCCGCTGACGAGAGTGGCGCGGCGGATGGCCATGTGGATGCCCAGGCGAGTGCGGTGATTCGGGAGGCGCAAGCGCAGCTGGATGGTGCTTATAGCCACGGAGCGAACGGTCCCAACCGCTTCGATTGTTCCGGCTTCACGCAATTCGTCTTTCAACAGGTCGGGATCGATCTCCCTCGAACCAGCTCCGCCCAGGCTTCTGTCGGGGTCTCGGTCGACGGAGAGCTTCGTGTCGGTGACCTCCTTTTTTTCCGCACAGGAGGCGGGGGGATCAGCCATGTCTCCATTTATATGGGGGATGGCAAGATGATCCATGCGACCAATCCGGAAGAGGATGTCACCATTAACCGTCTTGATGAAGATTATTGGAGCGAACGGTACGTCAGCGCCCGTCGGGTGTTGCCATAAGGGTGCAAATGACGAAACCGGCTTCTCTAGGAAGCCGGTTTCGTCATTCCCGCCCTTTCCTGAGCCAGAGCAAGACGAGGCCCATTACCAGGAATAAGGCGCCGATCACGATATAAAACGGCAAGGATGTACCGGTATCGGGAGGCCGGTGGCCTGCCACACCGGTGAGGCCGGCCGATGTCGGTTGTGCTCCTGCTAAGGATGGCGGCAGAAGCATCCCCCACATGGTAATGATAGCGGCCACTCGTTTCACATCCGTCCCCCCTTTGGGGTGATTAAGTTTTGGGATGAACCCTTATAGTGATTCGTTACGGGTTCCCGTTTTTACTGCTGCTGCCCCCTCTTACGGGGGAAAATATGTCCGATGGACTATAAAAAGGGCAATCATCCCCTTCAAACAGGAGGGTGAAAGGTTAAGCGGATCGAATTAATCCCTAATTCTGTTGAAGGGGGTTGGAAAGCAATGAGAGTGTGGTTGGGAATGATGGCTGTGGTCATGATCTTTTTTGGGCCGGCAGCAGTGGTGGATGCGGTGGGAGGTCCTCCAAAAAAAGCTGTCAAATCATATCATGAGGTGAAACATTTCTCCGGGGGCACCTTTGCGGGGACAAAAAAGCGGGGTTCCACGTTGGTGCTGAATCCGGAGACGGCGAAGCGGGGGAAGGATTCTTCCGGTCGCTATAATGAAGGCACTTATTTTTATGGTCGCTGGACGGCCCCGGTCCACGGGGCTTGGTTCGAGGAAGCGATCGCTTCCTGGCAGGCAGTGACCCCAGCGGGAACCTGGCTGGAGGTAGAACTGCGTGGGCGGACGAAACAGGGATGGACCAAGTGGTACAGCATGGGTGTATGGCACCAGAACGACACCCCCTTTCCCCGGCACTCGGTGCAGGGGCAGGGGGATGAGGACGGGGATGTGGCGGTGGATACGTTGAAGTTGGAAAAAACCTCCCATGCGGTTCAGGCTCGCATCACTCTGTTCACGGAGGACCTTTCCCGGACCCCGTCCCTCCGCGCTTACGGTATCGCCTTTTCTAAAGGAGAGGATCAGGCAGACCGCATCCCGTCCACAGGTCCGACCCGTGCCCTGGACGTGCCCATGCGATCGCAGATGGTGTACCCGGATGGCGGGGAGGTTTGGTGTTCGCCTACATCCACATCGATGGTGATGGATTACTGGGCGAGGCTGACCGGAAACCGGGAGTGGGAGCAATCGGTTCCCACCGTGGTGAAAGGCGTTTGGGACCATGTGTATGACGGTGGCGGAAACTGGCCCTTTAATACCGCTTACGCAGCTAGCCACGGCCTGGAGGCGAAGGTGGTTCGCATGGGGAGCTTGGCCGAAGCGGAGCGCTGGGTGCAGATGGGCGTTCCGATCATCATCAGCTTTGCCTACGATGAAGGGGAGCTGACTGGCAGCCCGCTTCCCAGTTCCCCTGGTCACCTGTTGGTGATTCGGGGATTTGATGAACAGGGTGACGTCCTGACCAACGACCCAGCGGCGCCAACGAATGATGAAGTCCGCATCACTTATGACCGGCAGGAGGTGGAACGCCTCTGGTTGGAACATTCCAACGGGACCGCCTATCTCATCTATCCCCCGGGTTGGCAGACGCCGGGCTTTTAAATCAAGGGAGACTATATATTCAAACAGCCGGTCTGTGCAAAGATGAAAGAACGCTAGAAGTCGATATCTAGGGTTGTGGTGTTTTGCAGAATGAGCATCGCCCGATACGCCTGCGGTAGAATAAGGTGTTCAAATATCCGTGGTGTGACAAGAGATTCAGCTTTGGATCTGTTTCATCCAGGATGCGATTAGGTCATTGAGGATTTAAAAAAGGGGAAGGTACCTTAGATTTTCATCCATCCATATTAATATTAATACAAAAATTTTAACCCATAATAACATTGGGCGAATGACATTCCAACCCTCCGGATGCTGTAGTAAATGCTCAGCAAGGAGGGTTGCCTATTGAAACTTTTCTACTCAATCTTAAAAACACTCCGTAGCAAAAGAGGATCCCCCAACGAGTCATACTGGCGGTAAAGATTTGTATGGTGGAAAACGTTAAGAAGGAGAGTCTATATGGCACGTAAAGATCTACAATGGGAATTCAGCAGTGATCCGATTACAGAAGGGGATATTCAAGCCGTAGGAGAGAAATTAGGGGTTATTTTCCCAAAAGATTATGTGCAAACAGCTAAAAAACATCATGGGGGATATCCCGAACCCAATCGCTTTATGGTAGAGGGGGTAGAGAGGGTTTTGGGCGTCTTATATAGCTTTGACCCAGAGCATGAAGACGGTGATCTTCTCACAAACAATGAGGATTACCGGGATGAACATGGGATACCGAAACAAGTGGTCATTTTTGGAGAAGACCCCGCTGGAAACTTTCTCTGTTTTGACTTCCGTAAGGATCCGAAACAACCCAGCATTATCTTCTGGAATCATGAAAGAGAAGGAGGGGATCCGAAAGTAGTGACCCATACATTTGAGGATTTTCTCCTGATGTTACACTAAACAGTGGGGTTTGATGCTTTGATCATATACCTTCTTATGAAATGGCATCATGAAGACCTTGATCACTCCAACCTCATTTATTCTGAGATAGACGAGGAACGATGGGAAGCCAGGAAATTGGAGTTCGTTCCCGGGGATAAAGTCGGATGCGCTTACGATGATGTGGAAGTGGGAGGAACGGGTTTGGGACTTGAACCAATTCCGTGGGATTTCATTGCGCTATTTGTGGGTTATTATCGCTATTCTAATCATGACTGGGTGTAATGCAACCCCTAGTGACCAGAGAAAACATGCTACTCCATGTACCAATATCAGAACAGCTGTAAAAAAGTTTCCAAAGCAGGTGGAGTTGCCTACCGAGCTTCCGTTTAAGGTAGATGAACAGTCAGCGTGTCTGATAAACTGGGAAGGACGAGATTATATTAGTTTGAACATTGCATACCGAAACCATTCAATCCCATCAAAAGTGAGCCTCGTAATCATAGACTCTGATTCTAATGTATTGCCTAGTGGTGGTCCAATACAATCAATTTCACTGAAGAGTGGACTACAAGCGAAACATTGGAGTAACCATAGCGCCGAATTTTTATTTTGGGAAAAAGGGGACCTCTATTACAAACTGATCGTCATAGGGGGAAAAAATCGGATCGACATTTTCACATCGATGATTTAAAAGAGATCGCCAATTCATTTCAGAGCACAAAAAGAAGGAGGTGGATAACCAAAACCACCTCCTTCTTTTTTCTTTATAAATCTGACAAAATGCGACGAAGTACGCCTGTATACCCCACCTTCTCGTCTATTTCATAACCGACTCCACAGGCTACAGGGTCTTGGACATACGTTAACTTATGACTATGATCAAACCCAATATCACCAGCAGAATTGGATACTCTTACCCCAGGTTCAGTTGAGACCCGATCAGTTTGTTCTACACCACCGTTGATGGTGGTAATCCAACGTCCGTAATTCTCAAATTCGTTCGAGACATTCTCAATTGTTGAATCCACGAGTGGGAAGGTCCAACCTATTGTAGGGACTCCGCCACCGTCCAGTTGAACGGAGATACTTCCATTGGTCTGATCTCCTTCTGGGTCCGCATCATATAAGCTTTGTTCATTGGAAAGGTCGTTTACAGAAGATCGAGTAATTAACTCACTATTATTCCAGCCGGATGATAACTCATCATTCCTGGTAGGAAACATAGTATTATAGTACTTCACATCCCAAATGGACTCCGTTCCTTCAGGTGTGCTAACCTCGCCATTTTTGTAATACTCAACAACGCTTTTGAAAGTGCCTGCTTCTTCTTCTGTAGTAAGATCGCAGACTTCATCTTGAGGATCATAAAAAGTGAATTCATACTCATCTTTGTGCATAAGTTCACCTGCAGCAGCTTTTACAGTTTCCTTTTCTTGCTTCTCTTTAGCTTGGGCTTCCATTGCAATGTTCACAGCCCTGTCAAAATCAACGAAATAGTTATAATCGGGATTTATATCCGTTTAATACGATTAGTTCAAGAAGGGCTTCAAGCCCTTCAAGAGGGACAATATCATGATGAAGCCTTGAAGAAGAAGCTGGAGTCGTTGGTTGAGTCCCTGGATAACAAGCAGTTTGAACCTCAGGACTTAGAGGAAGTAGGAAGTGCCTCAGAAGAGGATGTGGACCGGGCATTCAATCAAGCCCGATCGGATGCAAAATTCGCCGCTGAGAATGGACTGTATGAAGTCAGCTCCATCTTTGATGACGTCGAGGCGTTTATCAAACTGGTAGATCTACAAGAGAAACCCGGGGGAATGTTCCTTCGGTCTATTTTTGCTTCTATTCATCCCATTGTTCGGAGGTACTTTCCTATTGCGTACTGCCCCAGATTCCTCGCTTTCTGCGATTTCAAAGAGAGTAGCCACCCACTTCTGTTGTTCCTTTTTTATGTATTTTCACTCTGACCATTCGCCCCACGAAATTGGCATGAGGCTGATCTTACGTTAAACTGTTATATAACAAAAGGTCGTTGATAGAGAAAAGTGGGGGAGTGGAGATCATGCTTATGCGACACTTGCGCACGGGTTTACAGGTGGGCGGTCTGTTTGCGTTTTACGGGGTGGGCATCTGGATCCAGCGGGCGCTAAACCTGGTGATTCCCGGGAGCCTGATCGGAATGTTGCTTCTGTTTCTGCTGCTTTTAAGTGGGTGGGTGCCGGATTCTTTCCTGGAGGAGGGATCCAATCTGCTGTTAGGCTATTTGCCCCTTCTGTTTATTCCAGCTGTCACCGGGGTGGTGGATTATTTGCCCTTTGTGATGAACTACGGCGTCCCCCTGGCGGTGATTGTGCTTGTCAACACCTTGTTGGTGATGGCCAGTTCCGCCTTTGTTAGCCAGTGGTTGGCCAAACGGAAGGAGGTGGAAAGGTGAGTGGCTGGGCAGCTGCCGGTTATGCCGGCCTGACCGTGGGATCTTATCTTCTCCTGAGGCGGTTGTATCTCCGTTGGAAAAAACCATGGCTGACCCCGGTTTTAACCGCGGGAGTATTGGTTATCGCTGTGTTGCTGCTGTTTCAGATACCCTACGACGTTTATATGAAAGGCGGCCGATGGATCGACAGTCTGTTGGGTCCTGCTGTGGTCGCCTTCGCCTATCCTCTTTATCGCCAGCGAAAACTGATCCGGCGGTATCGGTTTGCCATCTTCGGAGGCGTTCTGATCGGAACGCTGGTGGCTATGGTTGGCGGGTGGGCCTGGGCTCGGCTGTTTGGGCTGGATCCCCATTTGGCTGTTACCGTGATCCCTCAATCGGTCACCACTCCAGTGGCGATGGAGCTCTCCCGACAATGGGGAGGGCTCCCCGCACTGACGGCGGTGTTGGTGATCCTGGCTGGAGTGGTGGGGGCTGTCGGTGGGCCCCTGCTGTTTCAGTGGCTGGGGGTGGATCATACCCTGGGTCGGGGTATCGGGTTCGGCAGCGGAGCCCACGGTATCGGCACCTCTCGAGCGCTGGAAGACGATGAAGCGGTCGGGGCAGCCAGCACCGTGGCGATGACCTTGGCTGCTGTTGCCACCGCTTTCATAGGACCGCTGCTTTTGCACCTCGTGAAATGAAACAGACAAACCCGTCGTACCTAGTGGGACGACGGGTTTTTTCGTCTGATGTTATACGAAGAAGCTGATAACAAATACGACGCCGAAACCGATCAGGGCGATCAGCGTCTCCATCACGGTCCAGGAACGGAGGGTATCTTTTTCGCTAAGTCCGAAAAAGCGGCTGACCATCCAGAACCCGGAGTCGTTGACGTGAGACAGGATGGTGGCTCCGGCGGCGATGGCGATCACCATCAACCCGAGGGATGGATCAGACAGCCCCAGAGCTTTGACGATGGGGGCCATCAATCCTGCGGAGGTGATCATGGCCACCGTGGCTGAACCCTGGGCCATCCGGACAACAGAGGAGATGACGAAGGCCAGCAAAACCGGCGGCAGGCTGGATCCCTTCATCATTTCGCCCATCAAATCGCCGATGCCGCTATCCACCAACACCTGACCGAAGACACCGCCGGCACCGGTGATCAGGATGATGATGCCCGCCGGTTCCAACGCCTTGGTGGCGATGGACTGGATATCTTCACGGGAATAACCGCGCAGCCGCCCCAACAGGAAAAAGGCAGCGATGGTGACGATCAAAAGAGCTACGAAGGGATGACCGATAAAGGTTAACGCGGTTTTTACCGAATGACCGTCCGGTAGGACCGCGTCAGACAGCGTATTGCCCAAAATCAGAACCAGGGGCAACAGGATCAGAAAGCTGATCAGCCCAAAGCTGGGCAAATCTTTGTCAGAGGGGCTTTCTTCCCCTAGTTCCGCGCGGATATATTCCGGTTCCACGGCGTGAATCTTTTTGGAAATGTAGCTGCCGAAGACGGGACCGGCGATGATGGCGGCAGGGATACCTGCTACCGCCCCGAACAGAATCACCCAACCCAGGTCGACGCCGAGGATTTTGGCCACGGAAATCGGCCCCGGCGTCGGCGGGATAAAGCTGTGAGTGACCGCCAGACCGGCCAACAGCGGAATTCCGTAATACAACAGGGATTTTTTTGTTTTGCGGGCGAGGCTGTAGATAATCGGGATCAAAATGACGAGAGCGACATCGAGAAAGACAGGGATGGAGACGATAAAGCCAGTGAGGACTAAGGCCCATTGTGCTTTTGCCTCACCAAATTTGTCGATCAGGGTGCGGGCCAGCCGCTCCGCTCCGCCGGAAACCTCCAACATCCTGCCAAACATGGCCCCTAGACCGATCACAATGGCTACAAAGCCAAGGGTGTCCGACATCCCGAACTGGACCGATTCGATGATTTTGTTTACCGGCATCCCCGAGAGCAGGCCGAGTACAAAACTGGTAAACAAAAGTGCGACAAAGGCCTGTCACTTGGAGCGCATCACCAAAAACAGAATCAAAAGGATACTGAAGACAGCGGAGGCAATCAGCCAAGCATTGGACATGTTTCTCCCTCCCATGGTTGTTTCTATATAAGAAACAATGTTTATTATTATGTGAAGTATACACCTGTGTTGAATCCGCTTTCAATAACAAAATTTAAGGAAGGCGGTGCAAGATGTTCTGCTGACATCGCAACAGTTTGGGCAGTAACTGGGCCACCCGCTCTGCGTTCATCCGGTATTCCGGTGCACTGATGCTGACCGCACCGTACACTTTATCCCCCCGGTACAAGGGAACGGCAATACAGCGGACATCCTCCTCGTGTTCTCCGTGATCGATGGCGTAGCCGCGGCTGCGACTCGCCTCGAGATCCCGGCGAATCGCTTCCGGATCGGTCAGGGTGCGAGAGGTGTAAGCAGCTGGATGTACCTCTTTCAGATAAGCGTCCAGCCGCTTTGGAGGGAAACGGGACAGCATCGCTTTGCCGATGCCTGTACAGTATAAAGGGGCCGTTTTGCCCACGCGGGAGTACATGCGTACCGCTTGCCGACTTTCCAGCTTGTCCACATAGACCACCTGATCGTGTTCAGGGATGCCCAGATGGATGGTCTCTTCCGTCTGTCGGTTCAGCTCTTTCAGATACGGACGGGCCACCTGAACCAGGTCCAGCTGCTCCATCGCGTTTCCCGCCAGCTTGACCAGACCGATCCCCAGCCGATAGGTGGCGTCATGGGCCGATTTTTCCACAAAACCGACAGCGGTTAAGGTATCCAATAGCTTAAAGACGGTGGAGCGAGGAAGACCGGTATGGTGGGCAATCCGACTAGCGCCCATCGGTTCCTCCTGCTCACTGATACACTGCATCACCGAAACCGCTTTCAAAATCGATGTACCATACATGGGTTTTTCTCGACTCATTTTTACGGCCCTCCTTCTTTCAGTTGCCAAGTGGACAAACCATCTTGTATGGTAAAAGAGTAACAAATAATAAACTTTGTTTCAATATAATAAACAAAAGCGGGGGGATGGGATGGATATCGTGACACTGGGGGAAACCATGGCCTTGATGAGTCCAGTTCAACCCGGACGGCTGGACGATGCTGCAATATGTGAATTGAAGGTCGCCGGAGCGGAATCCAATGTGGCGATCGGTTTGGCCCGTCTCGGACATCAAGTCTCCTGGATCAGCCGTCTGGGGGCGGATCCTTTCGGCCGAAGGATTCAGCAGACCTTGCGGGGAGAAGGGGTGGATGTAAAAGGGGTGGAATGGGATGAACACGCCCCCACCGGCCTTTACTTCAAGGAGAAGGTGCACGGCCGGACTCGTATCTACTATTACCGTCGGGGATCGGCGGCTAGCCGCATGCGGCCGGAGATCCTGGACGAGGACCGGCTAAAGCAGGCCAAGCTGCTTTTTGTAACCGGTATCACTCCAGCCTTAAGTTCCTCCTGCCGGGAAACGGTGGAGAAGGTCATCGAGCGAT
The DNA here is from genome assembly GCF_900102685.1 of Melghirimyces thermohalophilus. Taxonomy (GTDB): domain Bacteria; phylum Bacillota; class Bacilli; order Thermoactinomycetales; family DSM-45169; genus Melghirimyces; species Melghirimyces thermohalophilus. The sequence continues at coordinate 59,377 of NZ_FMZA01000012.1, read as the reverse complement.
CGGCACAGTGCGGAATTCCTGTCGCTTTTGATCCCAACTATCGGAGTCGGCTGTGGTCCGCGGATCAAGCGCGATCAGTGTTTCGTGGTATCGCCTCCCGGTCGGAAACCGTTCTCCCTAGCTTGGAAGAGGGAAAAATCATGACTGGATACGCTGATGCACCCCGTATCGCAGAAACCCTATTACAATGGGGAGCCCGCCATGTGGTGGTCAAGCTGGGGCCAGAGGGGGCTTACTATACGAACGGCACGGAAAGCGGCACCGTCTCCAGCCCCGCCGTCACCGAAGTGGACGAGGTGGGAGCGGGGGATGCCTTTGCCGCCGGTTGTCTCTCCGGGCTGTTGGAGAATCTGTCCCTGGCCGAGGCCGCCCAGCGCGGCGCGGTGATGGGCGCCATCGCCGTAACCGGACACGGCGATTATGAAGCGTTGCCCACTCGGGAGGAGCTAGATGCCTTTATGGAGGGAAACCAAGATACATTACGCTGACGGGAGGATCGGACGATGAAGATTACAGGGTTGAAACTGTACCAGGTACCGCCGCGCTGGCTGTTTCTCAAATTGCAGACCGACGAAGGCGTAGACGGCTGGGGCGAACCGGTGGTGGAAGGACGTGCAGACACCGTAGCTGCTGCGGTCCGGGAATTGGAGCCCTATCTGTTGGGACAGGATCCCAACCGGATTGAGGACTTGTGGCAAACCCTGTATCGGGGCGGCTTTTACCGGGGCGGACCGGTGTTGATGAGCGCCATCGCCGGTATTGACCAGGCGTTGTGGGACATCAAAGGGAAGCGGTATGGCCTCGCCGTCTATGAATTTTTGGGCGGAGCCGCACGGGATAAGGTGCAGGTCTACTCCTGGATCGGCGGGGACCGTCCATCGGATGTGGGAGAGTCGGCGCGGGAGAAAAAAGAGGCCGGCTTCCGCGCTATCAAAATGAATGCCACAGAAGAGATGCATTACATCGATTCCTTCTCCAAAGTGGAGGCGGTTCTGGAGCGGGTGGACGCTGTCCGGAAAGCGACGGGTCGGGATTTCGGCATCGCTGTCGACTTTCACGGACGGGTTCACAAGCCGATGGCCAAGGTATTGGCCAAAGAGCTGGAACCTTATCATCTCCTGTTTATCGAAGAGCCGGTTCTCCCCGAGCATAATGAGGCGCTGCGAGAAATCGCCCACTACACCTCTACACCCATCGCCACCGGGGAGCGGATGTATTCCCGCTGGGATTTTAAAAAGCTGTTTGAACAAGGGGTGGTGGACATCATCCAACCGGACTTGTCCCATGCCGGAGGCATCACCGAGGTGAAAAAAATCGCCGCCATGGCGGAAGCCTACGATGTGGCCGTCGCACCCCACTGCCCCCTGGGCCCGGTAGCCCTGGCGGCTTGTCTGCAGCTGGACGCCGCCACCCCCAATGTGTTTATCCAGGAACAGAGCCTGGGAATCCACTACAACCAGGGGAGCGACTTGCTTGATTATCTGAAGAACCGGGAAGTTTTTCGCTATGAATCGGGAAGGGTCGCCATCCCCGACGCCCCGGGTCTGGGGGTCACTCTAGACGAAGAGGTTGTGGAACAAAAGGCGAAAGAGGGACATCAATGGAAAAACCCCGTTTGGAGACGGGCGGACGGGACGGTGGCAGAATGGTAAAGACGCTGACGGATAAGATTCGAGAGGAGAAAATCATCGCGATCCTGCGGGGAGTGCCGCGGAACAAGGTCGGCGATGTGGCCCGAGCCTTGACGGAAGGCGGCGTCCGTCTGATCGAAGTGACGCTGAACACGCCGGAAGCGGAGGAGGCGATTCAGGACCTGCGTGCGCTGGAGCTGCCGGGTGTCTCGGTGGGAGCGGGCACGGTGATGACGCCGGAGGCGGCGGAACGAGCGCAGACGGCGGGGGCGGAATACTTGATCACCCCTCATATGGATCCCGAAGTGATCCGGTACGGGGTGGATCATCGCTTGCCGGTGATCGCCGGCGCCTTCACCCCGACGGAAGTGGCCCAGGCGGACCGCGCCGGTGCTGCTTTGGTCAAGGTGTTTCCCGCCCGCGCCGCCGGCCCCTCCTACTTCAAAGATCTGAAGGGTCCTCTGCCCCAAGTTCCGCTGGTAGCCGTCGGCGGCATCGATGCAGACAATGCCGCCTCCTACATTCGGAGTGGAGCAGTCGCCGTCGGCGTCGGTTCCAGCCTGGTCCGTCGCGAGGACTGGCAGGAGGGAGAATACCAGCACATCGTAGAGAAGGCCAGAGGATTTCGTCGAGCATTGGATCATTGAACAATGAAGGATCGTAACCGCCTCGGAAGGCATCTTCCGAGGCGGTTTTTTTCAACAAAAGCCGATTGACGATGGAACGTTTTCCTTATATACTCATATACACAACTATATAACCATTTAGGTGAAATGGTGTGGATGCGTCAAAGGTGGTGATCTCCGATTGAGTCGATTGAAAGAGAATAAACCGCTGTACCTGCAAATCAAAGAGCGGATCGAAGACCAAATTGTCACCGATCAGCTGAAGGCGCACGACCAAATTCCTTCCACAACTCAGCTCGTTCAGTTTTATAAAATCAATCACCTGACCGTTGCCAAGGGGATCAATCAGCTCGTCGATGCGGGGGTGATCTACAAAAAAAGGGGCGTGGGGATGTTTGTTGCGGAAGGGGCGAAAGAGAAGTTATTGGAAGAGCGAAAAAAAGCTTTTGTCGATCAATATGTGGTGCCACTGATACAGGAAGGGGACCGATTAGGATTTTCAGAAAAGGAAATGGTCCAACTGATCCAAGAGTTGAAAAGGAAAGGAAGGGGTTGACGATGAGTTACGATGTGGATGTGAATCAAGTAACGGTGAAGTATGGCAGTTTTGAGGCGCTGAAGAGGGTTTCTTTACATCTTGAAAGTGGCAAAATCTATGGTCTCATCGGTCGAAACGGGGCGGGGAAATCCACCCTTCTCTCTCTGCTTGCTTCCTTTAGGGAACCGACCGAAGGGAAGGTCCGCATCGGTGGGAGAGAAGCCTTCGAAAATCGAGACGTCATGTCACAAGTCACTTTGGTCTATGAAACGGACTACAGTGAGGAAACGGAAAAAGTAAAGGGGATGCTGGAGGCTGCCGAACGTTATCGGCCCCATTTCGATCGCCAATATGCCGACGAACTCGTCGAGTTATTCAACTTGCCTCTGGAAAAACAGGTGAAAAAGCTTTCCAGAGGGATGCAAGCTGCGCTAAATGTCACGATCGGGTTGGCCAATCGATCTCCGATCACCATTTTCGATGAGGCGTATCTGGGCATGGATGCCCCTACGCGAGAGATCTTCTACAAAAAGTTGTTGGAGGATCATGCCAAACACCCCCGTACCATTATCCTCTCTACTCACCTTGTTTCCGAAATGGAGTACCTGTTTGAGGAAGTGGTTATCATCCACAAGGGGAACGTGCTTCTTCAGGAGCCGATGGACCGGCTGATGGAACGGGGTGCTTCCATCACCGGACCTGACCAGGTTGTGGAGGATTTCTGCAGCGATATGACCCAACTGAGCACCCAACGATTAGGGGGCACGAAATCCGTGGTGGTGTACGGAGAGTTGACGGAGGAAAAGCGGAGAGAAGCGAGTCAACGAGGGTTGGAAGTGGGTCCCGTTTCGTTGCAAGATTTGTTTATTCATTTGACGAGTGGGGAGAAAGGTGTGGAGATCGATGGAACTTCGAAATAAAATTGCGAGAGACATCACCTGGATACTATTATCATGGTCGGCATGGTTTGTCCCCATCCTTGTCATCGTGTATGTGGCCTTCAAGATAATGGGGGGAGAGGTGGAAATTAACCAACAGAATATAGACCAGGTCACCTTCTTCACCTTCGCCTATCATCCCTCCAAAATCTTTATGTTGGTGATCGGGATCATTCATGTATCTGGCTTCCTCCCCTTCTTTGCCAAACAAGGGGTGACGAGAAGGGATTACTTCTTCGGTTCAGGGATCTCATCAGTCCTCGTCTCTTTGATGCTAATGATCAGCGCGGGGTTCGTTACCCTGGTTGAAAACATCCTTTTTCCAGTCATCGAAACGGAATTTATTATAAGTGCGGAAGCGCCTTGGTATTTGACCGCAACCGTCTTCACCCTGAATCTCCTGGTGTACTTTATGGCCGGTTGGTTGATCGGGGCTGGTTTTTACCGTTTCGGGGGGATAGGGGGAATGCTGTACATCGCCATCGCCATTGTGATGGTACTATTCTCCAGTATGTTTTGGGAGGGTGAAGAGAAACATCCTCTGAACTGCCCATTTGGTCTCAGTAACCTGCGGGACCTTCCGCCCTCTGTATCATTGATGGGTACCTTCCTACTGATCGCTGTCATGTTATGGATCGTGCGGGCGACGACCAGAAGCGTCCGTATTAAGATGAAATAGGGAAGAGGCCTGGTGATTTTCACCAGGCTCTTTTTTGCACAGATTGTTCACACCCCTGAACAGTTTGTGCATCTCCTTGGACAGAGTGTTCATCCTTCGTCGGGAGAATTCCGATCAGACGCGGTTTTTGAGCGGCATGGGTTTTGGCACAGTGATTGCATGAAATATCTGGCGCACCATCATCCTGGGAAAGGAGTCGGGTCAGATGGAATCAGTGGCTGTGGAGATCCATCCGCGCGTAGCCCAATTTTTGCAAGGGACGAAAAAATTATTTATCGGTGGGGACTGGGTGAAGTCGGCCGACGGAAAAACCTTCGACACCCCGAACCCTGCGACAGGCAAAACCTTGGCCACGGTGTATGAAGCTGGTGCGAGGGATGTGGATCGGGCGGTGAAGGCAGCGCGGGAGGCCTTCGATCGGGGCCCTTGGTCACGGATGAGCGCCGCGGAGCGGAGCCGGCTGATTTACAAACTGGCCGATCTGATCGCGGAACACCAGGAAGAGCTGGCTCAGTTGGAAACCTTGGATAACGGAAAGCCGATCCGGGAAACTCAACATGTCGACATTCCTGTCGCAGTTGAACACTTCCGGTATTTTGCCGGTTGGTCCACCAAAGTGACAGGCCAGACCATTCCGGTGAGCGGGCCTTTCTTCAACTATACCCGCCACGAACCGGTCGGTGTGGTTGGCCAGATTATCCCCTGGAATTTTCCGCTGGTGATGGCCGTGTGGAAATTGGGAGCGGCGTTGGCGATGGGATGCACCGCGGTGTTAAAACCGGCGGAGCAGACGCCGCTGTCTGCTCTCTATCTGGGCCGACTGATTCAGGAGGCTGGTTTTCCGGAGGGGGTGGTCAATATTCTTCCCGGGTTTGGAGAAACAGCGGGACAACCCCTGGTCGAACACCCCGATGTAGACAAAGTGGCCTTTACCGGGTCGACGGAAGTGGGCCGATTGATCATGAAAACGGCGGCGGACACCGTGAAAAACGTGACGCTGGAGTTAGGGGGAAAGTCTCCCAATATCCTGTTGCCTGATGCGGATCTCTCCCGAGCGGTTCCCGGGGCGTTGAACGGGATCATGTTTAATCAGGGACAGGTTTGTACTGCGGGCTCCCGCGTGTTTGTTCAGAAAAAGATGTACGACAACGTCGTTGCCGATTTGGCCTCCCATGCAGGCAACATTCAACAGGGGGTCGGGTTGGATCCCAACACAGAGATGGGTCCGCTGGTCTCCGAAGAACAGTTGGACCGAGTGACCGGTTATATCCAAAAGGGGATCGATGAAGGGGCCGAGGTGGTGGTAGGCGGCAAGCGCTCTCGTGAACCGGGGTACTTCGTCTCGCCGACGGTTTTCTCTATGGTGGATGACGAGATGACGATCGCGCAGGAAGAGATTTTTGGCCCGGTGGTGGCGGCGATGCCCTATGAGGATCTGGATGATCTGATTGAGCGGGCCAATCGGACGATTTACGGCCTAGCCGCTGGCGTCTGGACGGAAAATGTAAAAAACGCCCATTACATCGCCAGTAAGTTGAAAGCCGGCACCGTCTGGGTCAATTGTTACAACGTGTTGGATCCCGCTTCTCCTTTCGGAGGTTTTAAACAATCGGGGATCGGGCGAGAGATGGGTTCCTACGCCTTGGATCACTACACGGAAGTGAAAAGTGTCTGGATCAACATGGATTGAATCGTGGCCAAAACGGGTTTTCAAGCATATGCCGAGGAGGGGCTTTGTTTTATGAAAGCTGCGCGGATTATTGAACACCATCGGCCGCTGGAGATTCAGGACTTGCCCGATCCGCAACCGGGTCCCGGGGATGCGATCATCCGAGTGGAAGCCTGCGGGATTTGCCGCAGCGACTGGCACGGTTGGCAGGGGGATTTTGCATGGATCGGACTGTTCCCGGAACTGCCGATCACGCCGGGGCACGAAATCGGCGGGGTGGTCGAAGAAGTGGGAAAGGATGTCCAGAACTTCCGTCCAGGGGATGCCGTTACCACCCCCTTTCACATGGGGTGCGGCCGGTGTGAGTATTGTCAGCGCGGCGTGCCCAATATTTGTTCCAACGTTCAGGTTTATGGATTTGTCACCGGGCTGAACGGCGGCTATGCGGAATATATTCTGATTCGGGAAGCCGACTTCAACCTGATCCATCTGCCGGAAGAGGTGGACAGCGTAACGGCGGCAGCGGTCGGATGCCGCTTTATGACCGGATACCACGGCGTTGTGCGGGGGAAGGTTCAACCCGGGGATTGGGTGGCGATTCAGGGGGCCGGAGGTGTCGGCTTATCGGCAATCCAAGTGGCGAACGCCCTCGGCGCCCAGGTGATTGCAGTCGATATCGATGATCGGAAGCTGGAAATGGCCAAACGAGAAGGAGCGGTTTTCACTGTCAACGCCCACAAGGAAAATGTTCCAGAGGCGATTCAGGAGATCACCCGCGGTGGTGCGCAAGTGGGTCTGGACGCTCTCGGGATCAAGGAGACGGTGGTAAATTCTGTCCTTTCCCTTCGAAAAGGCGGACGACATGTTCAGGTGGGCTTAACCACCTCGCAAGAGGGGGGCAACGTTTCCTTGCCCGTGGATCTGATCACCGCTTCGGAAATCGATTTTGTGGGCAGCTTCGGAAACCCCCACCCCGACTATCGCGGGCTGCTGGACCTGGTTTCCTCCGGGAGGTTAAACCCCAAACGGCTGGTGGAAAAAGAAGTGGCTTTGTCCGAAGTGAACCGGATCTTCGATGATATGACACAATTTCAGACGAACGGCTTCAACGTGATTACCCAGTTTAAATAAAGTGCGATCCCCCTGCCGCATTGAGCGAACAGGGGGACTTATTTTGCCGTTTATCGCAGGCCGTATTTTTTTAACCGCTTATACAGGGTTCCGCGGGCGATGCCCAGGATGCGTGCGGTTTTGGATAGGTTGTATTCCGTCGAGGCCAGTAGTTGCTTCAAGTATTCCTTTTCATCGGTCGAAGGAGGTACGGGGATTTCTCTATCCGTGGTTATCATCCCCTCTGTTTCCCTCACGGAATTCGGCAGATGTTCCGGCCGGATCACCGGCCCGTCTGCAAACACGAGGGCGTGTTCCAGAGCATTCTTCAGTTCCCGCACGTTTCCGGGCCATGGATATCGCTTCAAATCCTTTATCGCCTCCGGCGAGAGGGTGTGGACGATGTCCATTCGCTGTCGTATTTCCACCTGGCGCATCAAATGTTCTGCCAACAGGGGAATATCGTCGGGCCGTTCCCGGAGGGGCGGAATCGTAAAGGTGATCGTGTTTAAGCGAAAATAGAGGTCCGAGCGAAACTCCTTTTTCCGGACGGCCTCTCTTAAGTCCTTATTGGTGGCGGCGATGACCCGGACTTGGACATCCCGCGGCTTTGCTTCCCCGATGCGCGTGACCTGATGCTCCTGCAGGGTGCGAAGCAACATCGCCTGGACAGGGAGAGGTAGTTCCCCGATTTCGTCCAAAAAGAGGGTACCGCCATCGGCGTTTTCAAACCAGCCTGGCTTGCCTTGTTTAAGCCCGCCTGTAAACGTCCCCTCTCCGTAGCCAAACCATTCGCTGGCGGCCAAGGAATGATGGAGGGCGGCACAGTTAACCGGAAGAAACGGCCCCTCCTTGCGGGCGCTGTGCTGGTGAATCCGTCGAGCCAGCACTTCTTTTCCCGTTCCGCTCTCCCCCAGCAATAAAATGGGGACGTCCTGCTGGGCCGCCCGTTCCACTCTGTTCACAAGGTGGATCCACCGGGGATCCCGTCCCACCGTGTCGGAGTTAGAAGGTGGTTGCACTCCCGTATAGAATTTGCGGCTGTCTTTTCGTTCACAGGGGATCTGGACCAGGACACCGATGAGGTGTTGTTCCTGACGAATCAGACGAACGTTTCCGATCGGTCGCTTCGCGAAAAACGGGAGGGGCTGGGTGATCACTTCGGCGTTGTATGTTTCCAACTCGATGAAATACGTCTCCCAGTCGAAGGATGACTTCCACGAAAACGTCCATTTCTCGGGATCGCGGTTGTGACGAACCACCCTTCCGTCCCGGTCAATCGCCAACAGCGTATCCTTTTTGATGTCGTGATGAAACGCGGTGAAACATTGTTCCAACTGGGCCTGTTCCAATCGAACTCGATAGTAGAGTTCGGTTTCGATGGTTTTGGATAACATCATTGTCAAGGGAAGGGCGTTATCCGGGAATTTTTCCGTGAAAGTGGTTAAATCCAAAGCCCCGATCATCTGACCGCTCAAGGGGTGGCGGATGGGAACACCCGCACAGGAATAAGGTTGCCACGACTCGCAAAAGTGTTCCGCATCGAAGATGGTGATCGGTTTCTTCTGGGCCAAAGCGGTACCGATGGCATTCGTTCCGCAGGTTGCCTCGCTCCAATCGCCTCCCGGCGCAAAGTTGACCGAGGATACCGCTTCAAATAAGCGGCCCTGCGCCTGTAAAAACAGAATGCGACTCTGGGCGTCCGCCAAGGCGACGGCATAGTGTTCATCGAAACAGGCATCGATTTGGGGCATCACCGCTTGAAAAGCTCTGCCGAGGGCATTCGAATGTCGCAGCTTATCCAATGCTCGTTGGGATAGCGACCGAGGGGCTTTCGGAAGTTGCGGATCGACATGGTGACGCTTGCTCCGTGCCCACGACTCGGCAATCGCCTGCCGCGTGGTGGAAGGAACTTCATCAGTTGCTAGATACCGATCCCTCGCATGGATCCGTTCAACAAACAGATGGATCCCTCCCCGTTGGAAAAATCTATTAATTTAATATTTATAATATTATAGGATCGATTGGGTGGCAAGCAGAGGGAGAGAGAGAAGGAAGTCAGTGGTAAAGAGGATCGGGACTCTCTTGCCGGACAGCAACCGGAGTGGCTCCGAGTAAATGCCGCCTCTCACTTTTTCACAATACTTCCAAAGAGGCGTACAGCATTTTGGACTTGATCTAAAATCATAATCTGTAAAGGTTAACGTTGACCCATTTCTCTTTCAGATTTCGAAAGAGGAAGTATGTTCGGGGCATGCTTGGAGAGAGGATTCGTGGGAAAGATATTTTTGAATAAGCTTGCAATAATGAGGTGCGTCGGCATCACCTGTATTCGGGCAAAAATGTATGCAGCCCAAACAGGGTTCTGATACAACAAGATGGCCGCGTTTTTCCATGGCGGAAATGATAGCGCCGAGACCAAGCTCAAAATTCGCTAACGCTTCATCTGAAATAGGATGAAGCGCTTCTTCCAATGAGTGCCCCCAATGTTTAAGTTTCGAAACGGTCTCCTTCCCCTCTTCAGTAAGGCAGAGCAAGGTTACCCGACGATCCTCGGGCTTTTGAGTCTTGGTAATCAACCCTTGTCTAACCAGGCCATTGACAATTTTCACTGCAGTCACATGAGTTGTGCCGATTGAATTGGCGAAGTTGCCAATGGTTGCCACATCGCTACGTGTATAATAAGTAAAAAGCAACGCTTGAATTTGTACAGGTGAAAATCCCAGTGCATTGCTTTCTGCCTGCGTCACTTTTTTTATTGCCTGCGACATGCGGAATAGAGCCATCCCTATACGAGCAGAACGATTACTCTTTCGATGCTGAGGATCAAATATCATATCATTTCATACCTTACATGTTCATTTTTCGTCTATTTTACATGAAAACATGATCAGATAAAAGTTAGGTTTAAAAAGGTAGGAGGTGTCTCATCCGACACCTCCTACTTCAGCATTATCCTTTTTTTACATCTTCTAAGCTTGCGCCATAATTAATGTGGTATACCTTATCGTCAATCACCAAGGCAGGAACCGATTTAACACCAACTCTCTCTGCTTCTTCAATGCGATTTCCATCGGTACCCAGATGTACGATTTCCGTATCGATTTTTGATTTGTCGAGATACTCAAGTACAACTTGTTCAGCATCTGCGCAGACCGGACAACCAGCATGATAAAAAACTGCTTTTGTCATTCATAATCCTCCTCAGTCAAATTATATGTAGCTTTGCTACATATTTGTATTATAGATCAAAGGCTTAAACACTATCAACCTTGATTTCGCAAGCAATATGGTACCGGTGAAATCCGCACCTCATCCAACGCATCTGACTGACGGGAATCGCTAATAAAGGTTCAGTGCAGTCTGAAGTACCGACGTTTGCGGGAAAAAACCCGTTTTTCAATCTTTATTCGGTCCAAATACTCGTTTCTCAATAGAGGAGGACTGGCCGAGCAGTCGTTTCTTTAATGAGGTTTTCCATTCTCTGTAGAGGGGAATTGGGTAGTTGGACAGGTGGCTCAACGGGCTTGAGAGCTCCATAATCCCTGTGGCTGTCACCGGGTCGGGTTGGCGATGCGCGGGAATGTTTCCTGTTCTAAAACTCGATATGCTGACCAAAAATGACAACCCCCCGCCCTAAGGCGGGGGGGTCTGTTCAGGATCTGTTGGTTTTCTTCGGCCACCGGAAGGGTGGCACGTAGTGGAGCATCGTTTGAAAGAGAAATTCCCAGTGTCGCTCGTTTAACGATTGCACCGGCGTATCTCGGTCGATGCCGAGATTTCTGCTCAGGCGGGTAATCTGAGGGGGTGTAAACACGCCTGTGAACGCCTGGGACAGGGGAGCGTGAGGATGACGCAGGCCGGTTCGGGCCAAGGCCAAAAACCGGGTGCGATGGCTGGGTGCGATCCCGGGATGTTTCTTTTTGCGGATGAGGAGGATGGACGAATCAACGCGAGGGGGCGGTGAAAAGTGATCAGGCGGGATGGTTCGCTCCCTTTTGATGTCGAACCACATCCTCCAGGTCAGCGTGCGAGGATCGCGAATCGGAGTCCCTGTAAAGCGGATGGCCGCCCCCTTTTCAATCACCAACACCGCTCGTTGCAATGGCATGGCTGGCCGATCGAGCAATTTGTGCAAAATAGGGGTGGTGATGGAATAGGGAATGTTGGCCACTACACAAAAAGGTTTTCGGGGGAGATTCATCTGAAGAAAATCGGTTTGGATCAGGCGGATGTTGGATTGCCCCTGTATCTTTCTGCTCAGCTTTTCCGCCAATAGGGGATCCTTTTCCACTGTCAGCACATCACCCGCTTTCTCGGCTAAGGGTATCGTCAGAGCGCCGGTCCCGGCACCGATTTCAACAACATGATCTTTTCGCCTCAAGTCGGCCAGCTGGATGATTTCCTGGATCGTTCGACGGTTGTGCATAAAATGTTGACCGAACTCTCTATGACAGACGGAGGTTTTCCGTTTTTTGCCCATCAAAAAAGCACCTCTTTCATTCGTTATGGAACGAAAAAGGCGCAGCACAAATAAGCGTGGTCGAAGAGCGACCAAGCCTCTTTGTTCTGCGCCTCTTGTTACCGCAAACGAATGAAAAAGATGCCGCCGTTGAATTGCATCGCCATAAAGAAATGCATTGCATGGGCTTCCTTTCAGATAAGCTCCGAATTATTATACCGAACCCGTATAACTTTGTCAAGCGCCCCCATTCGGCCTGCTTGCCGTTCGACTACCTTCCATGATGTTGTACGTGAGCGGTGGAGTGATCTTCTGTTTCTATCTCCTGTACAGGGCCGCTCGTTGGATTATAAAAAACCCCCGCCAATCCAGCGGGGTTGTGGCTCGGAAGGGAGTTAGCCCTCCAGGTTTTTCTTTTTCAAGTACCAGTCGGTGCCGGTGAGATCCCCTTGGAGACGTTGGTTGACTCCTTCCACGCTGGCGGGAGCGGGTTCGACTACTTGTTCGCCGGGCTTCCAGTCGGCCGGTGCGGCCACGCTGAATTTGTCGGCGGTTTGCAGGCCATCGACCAGCCGGATGATTTCGTCGATGCTGCGACCCACATTGAGGGGATAATAGATGATTGCCCGGATCGTCTGTTTCGGATCGATCACAAACACGGTGCGGACAGTAGCCGTTTCATTGGCTCCCGGATGGATCATGCCGTATTTTTGGGAAACGGCGGTATTCAGGTCGGCGATCACTGGGAACGGGACTTCCACACCCATTTTCTCTTTAATGTTGGTCACCCAGGCCAGGTGGGACGGCAGGCTGTCGACACTCAGTCCGATCAGCTTCACGTCGCGCTTTTCAAACTCATCATTTTTCCGGGCAAAGGCCATAAATTCCGTGGAGCAGACCGGGGTGAAGTCGGCCGGATGGGAAAAGAGAACCACCCATTGCCCTTCGAAGTCGGACAGGCTGATTTCTCCGTGGGTGGTTTTGGCGGTGAACTGCGGTGCTGGATCCCCGATTTTAGGGAGGGTGGGGGTTTGCGCTTCCACTTGTTCCATGGTTGAGGACCTCCTCATTGTGTTTTTGACTTCTCACAAGTAATCCTATCACTTTACTTGTGATTATGCCAATTCCTATTGTACAACTGGTGGCACTTTTTTTAAATACCTAAAGTGTCAAGATCCCCCCCCAATCTTATGGCGAAAGAATCCTTTTTGCCGTTAGAGGCATATAAAAAACCACCCGCGCCAAAAAGGCGGGGATGGTTTGAATCACAGTTCTTTCACCGCGGCGGTGGCGATCAGTGTCCAGCCGATCAAAAAGGAGACACCACCGAAAGGTGTGATCATGCCCAGCTTGGTGATATTCGTCAAAGCCATGATGTATAGGCTGCCGGAAAACAGGATGATCCCGGCTAAAAGCAGCCAACCACCATTGGTCACCAAGGGGTTGGTTCCGATGCGACCGGCCAACAGCCCTACAAACAGCAGTCCCAGGGCGTGGATCATGTGGTATTGCGCGCCGGTCTGCCAGTTGGACAACATTCTCTCCGACACTTTTCCTTCCAAACCGTGGGCGCCAAAAGCACCTAGAGCGATGCTTACAAACATATTGATCGCTCCTAATAAGATAAAGACCTTCATGTTGGTCCCCCCTATTTAACGACATTGCTCGATTCCATGTTCAGTATAAAGCTTTCCCGGAAGGAACGCACCTAGGTTCACCCCATTGACAAAAAGGAATCCAAGTCTAAAAAAGGGGTTAACAAATAATGACTTTTACATTATAATAATTATAAATAAGAGCGCCGGGACAAATGCGACCCTTGAAAAATCAGTCCATCCTGCTGTTTGCCGCTGTCGGCAGACAGCTTCTCTCATTTATAGGGCTTTAGACAATGAATTTTATTCTCAACGGGATTGGCGAAAGGCGGTGCATTCGATATGATCGATCAAACAGGAATGACGAGAGTGGAACCGGCGATGCGCACATCCGCTGCGGACGCATCCCGCTCAAACAAAGGCGATAGAGAGAAAAACCGCTGGTTCAGCTTTGTCCGCGTCCATGGTGAAGCAGTGGCGGCAGGGATCAGCGGTCTGCTGATCCTGTTGGCTTGGTTGGGTTCCGGCCACTTGATCCCCGACGAAGCTCTCTATCTCGCGGCTTATGTTGTTGGTGGATTTGCCAAAGGACGGGAAGGGATCTTAGCCTGGATCCACGAACGAAAATTGGATGTCAATCTGTTGATGCTGTTGGCTGCCGCCGGAGCAGCCAGTATCGGCTACTGGATGGAAGGGGCGCTTTTGATCTTTATCTTTGCCCTGAGCGGAGCGCTGGAGGCTTATTCGGAACAGAAAAGTCGCCGGGATTTGTCGGCTTTGATGTCCCTGAAACCGGAGACCGCCCGTATCGTTGTTCAGGGAGAGGAGCGGGAGATTTCCATCGATCAGCTGAGACCGGGAGATATGGTGCTGGTCAAACCGGGGGAACAGATTCCCGTGGATGGAACGGTGACCGAGGGCCTGTCGGAAGTCAACCAGGCGACGATCACAGGGGAATCCGTGCCGGTGGAAAAAGAGGAGGGCAGTGAAGTTTTTGCTGGAACCCTCAACGGAACCGGTTCGCTGACCCTCCGAGTGGATCGGCCGATTGAGGAAAGCACCTTCTCCCGTATCCTCCAGCTGGTCCGTGAAGCGGAGGAGCAGGAACCCCCTTCCCAGCGCAAGATCGAGCGATTTGAAGGGGTTTACGTCAAAGCGGTGTTGGCGGTAACTGGACTTTTGCTGGTACTTCCGCCCCTCCTCTTTTCTTGGAGCTGGGGGGATACCTTGTATCAGGCGATGGTGTTTATGGTGGTGGCTTCTCCCTGTGCCGTCGTCGCTTCGATTATGCCGGCGGTGCTGGCCGCCATGTCCAACGGCGCCCGCAAAGGAATTCTGTTTAAAGGCGGGGCTCATGTTCAAAGCTTTTCAGGAATTAAAGCGGTCGCCTTTGATAAGACCGGTACACTGACCTGTGGAGAACCGGCGGTGACCGATGTGGTGCCTTTGGGGGATCGGGATGAAGACGAGGTGTTGAAAGCGGCCGCTGTTTTAGAGTCGCTGTCGGAACACCCCATCGCCCAGGCGATCCTGCGGGAAGCGAAGAAACGAGGAATGACCGTGGATCGTCCTGAACGATTCGATTCCCAAACAGGGCGGGGAGTGGAAGCGGAGTGGAACGGGACCAGATGGCGTATTGGGAAGCCGGACTGGATCCTTGCGGAGGATGCCGACCGCTCCCGGTTGGTATCTCTGGAGAGTGACGGGAAGACGGTGGTCTGTTTGGCGGATGACACTGGCCCGGTGGGGCTGATCGCGCTGAAGGATACCATCCGTCCGGAAGCCCAGGCGGCGATCCAACGCTTGCAGCAACTGGGTCTCCGTGTGGTGATGCTGACGGGAGACCAGCGGGAAACAGCAGAGGCGATCGCCCGGCAGGCGGGGATCGATCAGGTTCGCTATGGACTCCTTCCCGAGGACAAGATGACAGCCCTCAAGGAGCTAGAACGGGAGATCGGCCCGACAGCGATGGTTGGAGACGGGGTGAATGACGCCCCGGCGTTGGCAGGAGCTTCCGTCGGGATCGCTATGGGGGCGGCGGGCAGCGATGTCGCTCTGGAGACAGCCGGGGTGGTGTTGATGAATGATGACCTTCACAAAGTGCCGCAGGCAATCGCCCTCGGTAAGCGCACCTGGTCGATTACCCGGCAGAACCTTGTCTTTGCGCTGGCAGTGATCGGTTGTCTGATCGCGGCCAACTTTATCCAGGGGATCTCCCTGCCTCTTGGAGTGGTAGGCCATGAGGGCAGCACCTTGCTGGTCATTTTAAATGGACTGCGGATGTTGCGATAAGATCATAACAGGCGGTCCCCAGTGGGGATCGCCTTTTGTTTTAAAGAAAAAGGTGAGCCTTAAGTACTCCGTTTTTGGTCTCGCAATACACCCATCGGGCACAAGTCTTGCCAGGGTTACTCCGTTTCCTGGTCTCGCTACGGGCAGGGTCTTGCCCTCGGGTGCAAAGTCGCTCTTTCGGACAGACCTTTCCTTCGCACAAGGAGCGGCTATTCGTCGAACGTCTAGCTACATCGGATTACTCAGTGATAACCTAGATTTGACTGACATGAAACGATGGTATGTCATATTGCGGGCTGTCTGTTCCCATGTCAGCCTGCTTTTTAAGTAAAGGAGGATCAGTGTGACAGAAAACCGGGAGGATGACCGCTGCCATAAAGAGGATCTCATTTTACCGAAGGAAGTAAAAAAGGGGATTCACAATTTTCTTCAACAAATCATTGCCCGCGTTGATAAAAATGGACCGAAAAAATAGGGGGAAGCACGGAGGTTTCCGCTGCCATTTCGAAGGGTTCTATCGTGACGACCCTTCACAAGATAGACAGGGATTGCGGGAAGACGGAGATGGTGAGAGGGGTTTTGCCGATCACTTCCCCGTCGGCATGGACCAGGAGGGGAGGGTCGGATTCCAGAGTGATCCGGGAGCCACGATGAAGTTGGATGGAGGGGTGATCGATGTGCCGGCCTTTATATACGCGGGGGAAGAGCCTTATTAATTGACGGTGTCCTAGGTCGTGTACGCAGCATAAATCAAGCTGCCCGTCATGACAACTGGCGGTAGGACACATCTTCATCCCTCCGCCGTAATTGGGCTGATTGCAGACAGCGACGATCCATACGCCGTCCATATCATGGCGCTTGCCATCCACCGTTAATTGCAGGCGGGTCGGTCGGTAATTCCATAAGGTTTGCAAAAAACCGAGGGGGTAAGCCAATCGGCCCAGTCGGCGGTGAAAGGCGGACCGATTCACCCGATCCGCCACCTGACCGTCAAATCCCATTCCGGCGAAGCCGACAAAGGTGCGACCTCCGATCCGTCCGGTATCGATCCGACGCACTTCTCCCTTCAGGATGCGGTTTACGGCGGCTTCCGGTCGGGTGGGAATTCCGTGGGCCAGGGCAAAATCATTGCCTGAGCCCGCTGGGACATACCCCATGGGGATCTTCGTTCCGGCCAGGGCATTGCCCACCTCATGGACGGTACCATCTCCTCCGATGGCAATTACCGCCTGCAGTTCCTTCTCCTGAAGCATGCTGCGGGCGATGTCCGTTGCGTGACCGGGAGATTGGGTGATCTGTACCTGGTAGGGGAATCCCATTCGGGACAGCAAGCGTTCCACTCGGGTCCCTGCTCGCTGGCCGCGCCCGTTTCCGGAGGTTGGGTTGACGATTAAGACGTACATGCTCACACCTCGAGCTTGTGATTTTGTTGCCACCGGCTGTATAACCTGTGAGTCATGTGGTGATACAATCCCGGAAACCAGCTGCGAACACGTATCGCCCAACGTAAGCTTGCGGGAATCACTTTCATCCGTGGATGTTCGATCAAGCGCAGGGCGTGGCGGGCGACAACACGGGTATCGAGCAGCTTCCGGGACAACGCAGGGGGAAACAGTTGGCCCGGGTCTTCGCCGCGGAAAAAGGGAGTTTTGACAGGTCCCGGACACAAGACCCCAACCTGAATCAACGGGGCGTACTCCAGATGGAGCGATTCTGAAAAGCCGATCAAGGCGAATTTGGAGGCGGCATAGGCGGCCAGATTGGGCGTGCCGGACAGCCCGGCGATGGAGGCGATATTGACCACCTTTCCTCCGCCCTGTTGCAGCCAGTGGGGGAGCATGGCTAAGGTCATCTGGACCGCCCCCAGGTAGTTGGTTTCCATCATGGCCCGGTATTCGTCAGGAGAAAAGTCGAGCGCTCCGCCGAAGCGTCCGTAGCCCGCGTTATTGATCAACACATCTACGGAACCGTATCTTTTGATCACCTTTGAGACGACAGCCTCGACTTCCCCCTGTTTGGTAACATCACAGACAAAGAAATCCCCCCGCTTCAACTCTTCCTGTACTCTCTTCAGGTTCGCCTTATTTCGCCCCAGCAACAGGGGGATATCGCCTCTCATCGTCAGTTGCCGGGCGATTTCTTTTCCGATGCCGCTGGAACCGCCGGTAATCAGGACCACTCGAGACATCTACTCCCCTCCTCTCATTCCATCGGAACCTGTGGCAGAATCCGCCCTTCAATCCGTTGAAAAATATCATCGAGATCTCGGCCGGTGACCGTGAGGCCGTGATTTTTCAAGCCGACGACAGCCTTGGCGGGATCTTCCGCTTTTCGGATCTGGTCGGCCACCGCCTCCGCCAATTGGACAGTACCGCAGGGATAATTGATCTCCGTCGACGGAATTCCCTCCATCCAGGCATGGATATGGATGATCGCCCCCACTTCTGGATGCTCGGAGTAGATCATCCAATGTTCGATCGCATCCACTGAAGCCCGCTTGGGTTCGATTTTGGGAGGGACACTCACTTCCATGGCCGGCTGATCCTCATCAAATCCTTTGATCAAAAGGATATCCCTTCCGATTTCGTGAAGGTTGCCTTTGTTGACTCCCCGGGCACTCATCCAAAACTGGTTTCCCTCTCGACGAGCACTCAGGTTTCCGTAGCTGAGCCCGCCGATGCCGTACAGCCGTTGGATATGTCGGTAAGCTTTAGCGGGAAGCACCTCTTCGATGGGGAAGGGGGTCGGTAGGAGGTTCCATTCATCCAGTTTTTTGCCCGCCTGATGGATGTGTCTTGTCACCTCGTCCCCCTCCCACAGAGACTCCGGCAAGTCGGGATAAAAGGTGTTATCGATCACCAGCTGTGAAGTAGCGAGGGGTTGCAGGCGCTGAAAAATATTGCGGAAGTAATCCGGATCCCCAAAGCTTTCCCGGATCGGATAACATCCTTGTTCCAGGGTGATAAAATGGGCCTGCAATCGGTCATCGGAGGTATCCAGGTGAATCAGCAGGTTTCCCAAAGAGCGGATCAGAACCGGATACGCCGTATGTAGCAAGTGTTGAGTCTTCGGCTGAGGACTCTCCATCACCGTCACCACAAAGGTCCCCTTGCCGCTCCGGCGGAAGTGGCGGGGGGAGTCAGGGTTGACAAAATTGAACACCAACTGGACATCCGGTGAAGCCTCCCCGTCCCACTGATAATCGTGGGCTTCCATCTCTTCTCGCAAACCTTGGGCAAAGGATTGAAGTTTGGGGTTGTGGAGTCCTTCCCCCACAAAGGAAAATGTTTGCATCATCTCACACTCCCAAAACATAGAATGCGGTTTCTATATTTTACAGATAAAGGGTGATTTATCCAGGTTGGAGCGGAGATAAGCCCACCTTTACCGATGATGTCAAAAAAAAACCCGCCGTGAACGGCGGAAGAAAGCGGTGGTTATTGAAATTTCAGGGTAACCACCAAAATGATGAACACCAGCAGAAGCAGGGTGATGTTCAACAGATTGGCGTAGCGTTTGACGGTCCCGGCCAAGGCAGCGGGGTCTTTTTCCGTTTTTCCCTTTTTGAGGAGCCGCCCTCCGTAGATCGGGAGCCCGATCACATAGAGCAGGACGACCAAGCTGCCAAAACGCTCTTTGATCAGGAGGTAGAGCGGCTTATCCGGTCCCCACTGCACGAGCATGTACAGACCCGTCAGCAGGGTGAGGACAGCGACGGGAACCATCATCCGCACGTTCAGGTTGTGTACGTTTTGGAAACTCTCTGTCATGGAGAGACCCTGGTCGTGCAACTTGGTCGATTTGCGCAGCCAGACGGCCATTACCGTCAGACCGCCTACCCAGCTGGCAATACTGAGTACGTGGATGAAGAGTGCAATCTTAATATCCATATCCATCCCCATTTCTAAGCAATAATCGTTGGACCCCTTCAGGGAATGAGCACTTCAAACCCTTCGGTGGCGGGGTTGCGGGTCTGTTGTTCTTTTCGTTCGCCGTGCGCCTGGGCGAAATGCTCGCTCTCTGTCCAACGGATAAAATCTTCTTTGCTCTCAAATACGGTCTCGGCCACCAGATGGGTTCCGTCTTCCGCTTGCAACAGGCGGAAAGAGACGAAGCCAGGCACCTTTTTCATCCGTTCCGGAGCCTGGCGGAACCGTTCCACCAGTTCACCCATGTGGTCCCGGGAGTCCACCCGGATTCGGTTGTTGACTTGATACATATGGACAACCCTCCCACACCCATTTTAACAAAGCCGGTTGAAATTTGGACCATTATTCTATGATTTCTCCCCAAAAAGTCACGAATACAAGATTTTTCCTTGTTGACGGCGGAAATTGCATCGATTTTTCATATGCTTGTATTCTTGTGGGCAGTCTTTTTAGCTTTCAAAGGGGATCATCCCATACTGCCGGGAGGTCATCGACCGCTTAGTGGGCAATGAAGAACAACAGGAAACGTAAGTATGTACCCCCGGGGGGCTTTCGTTACAGATAATGTATAAAAGAATGATCCATTTCGATAAAACACTTGACATTGCAAGAATAGACTTAATTTCTACTAGATGAGGTGGGGAATATTGTGTTGAGCTTCAATTGGCGGTCATTCATTAAATGGATCCTTATCAGTCTCCTTTCCTTCATTGTACTAGTCATCTTATTTTTCCAATTGTTCGGTTTCTATCGAGTTTATGGGGATAGTATGGAACCCGCATTGAAGCATGGTCAGATGGTGATGTCCTTGAAATGGGATCAAGCCCCCGACGTGGGTGATATCATTCTTTTTCATCATGGTCAGAACATTTTCATCAAACGGGTGGTAGCCCTGTCGGGGTCCACTGTTGAAGCCAAAAACCAGAAGCTGTATATCAACGGAAAACAGGCTGAGGAGAAATATTTGGCCATGAAACAGCCAGTACAGGATTTTGGTCCGATTAAAGTTCCGGATGGGTCGGTGTTCGTTTTAGGGGATGAACGGGAAGGGAGCTATGACAGCCGTGAAATGGGCCCCATATCCAAGGAACGGATCAAAGGGGTGCTCATTGCTTACTAAGGATGAATTGAGGAGGTTTAAGAGCCTTGCAAAACATGGAATATTTGAAAGCCATCTGGTTGCAACCGCGAAACACGATATCCGAACTGCTCGACACAAATAAAAAATTGTACATATTGTTTGTGCTTTTGGCTGGCATTGGCCTCAGATTGGATCAATCATCCAACTCAAAGAGGTGTTCCAACACCCAGCCCGAAGTCGTGTCCGTGGCCAGCGCCGGATCCAAGGATGGTGGTTCTGTCTGCGCGTTCAACGTGATTTCCTGCTTTCCGTCGGCTGCCGGTTTCCCGCCGCAAGCAGATAAGAGCGGCAACAAAATCAACAACAAGGTCATCAGAAGCAGAACGTGTCGTCTCATACCCTCAGCCCTCCCCAGTTTGATATCGGTGTTTCGGGCCCTATATATCTGAGGATTTTGAATAGTATGTCCCGGTTATACCAGAGCAGCTTAAAAAATGAAAAAGGAGCGGGCGCACCCGCTCCCTAAGGCGAAACGTTGGTGTCATTCCTTGCTTGCGTGTTTCTCTTTCCCAGACCGTTGACGATCATCACCCCGGAGAGGGCGATGATGCCGCCGATGAGGGAAAGGGTGCTAGGCCACTCCGCAAGCCAAATCCACGCGATGACAATGGCAACGGCGGGTTCGAGGTACATCATGCTGGTCACTGTGCTGGCTTTGCCTGCGGAGAGAGCCGTGGCCCAGGTGACGTAGGCGATCGCAGCCGGAAAGACTCCGACATACAGGGCGGAGAGATGGGCTTCCAGGGTGGCTTGTTGCAGCGATTCAAACAGGCCGGGTGAAAACAGGAAAAAGGGCAGCGTCCCCGCCCAAGTGAAGGTGGCCGTCAACTCCACGGGGCGGTAGCGGTGTAACAAAGGTTTCTGAAAGACAAAAAATATAGATGCGGCTAGGGCTGACGTTAACACGAAGAAAGCGCCGGGGGAAAAGTGGAGGGTGGGGCCGGCACTTCCCCATGTGATCAACACGATTCCGGTGAAACCGATAGCGAGGCCGGCCCAGCCCCATAACCCCAATCGCTCCTTTAAAAAGAGAACGGCGATGACGGCGGTAAAGATCGGTGCGGAACCGATCAACATCCCCGCGGTACCCGCGGATACCGTCTGTTCGCCGAAGGTGACTCCCACGTGATAGATGCTGATCCCGATCCAACCGAGGATGAGAATCCGGAAGCCATCTTCTTTTCTCGGCAAGCGAAAGGTAACTCCGGGCCACAGGGCGTAGAGAAGAAAGCACCCCGATGCGATCAGATAACGAACCAACACCAGATGACCGGGGGCATAGCCTCCCTGCAAGCTGGCGCGAATAGCGGCAAAGGTGGATCCCCAGATCACAATGGTGGTCAATGCCATAGAAAAAGCCTTGGTATTCATCTGCTCTTCCCTCCTCAAATGATTTTCTGACCCGGTGCTGATATGTAAGGGAGCCCCCCTCACGTCAGATGAGGGGGGCTCGGCTGAAGAACCAATCGGTACGGGTTATTGTGTGCGGTCACCGGTTTCCGGGTTGTCTCCACCAGTGGCATTACCGCCTGGATCGCCGGAGGTGTCTCCTCCGGGGGTATCCCCGCCGTCAGTGCCGTTGTCACCACCGGTCGGATCTGTACCCCCGGTATCCCCACCGTTTCCGCCGTCACCGCCAATCTCTCCGCCGGTTTGGCCGTCTTGATCGCCGTTGTCACCGCCATCTCCAGGGTTGGGGGGACCGTCTCCGCCTGGTCCGCCTCCTTCGCCAGGTTGACCGTCAGCGTCTTCATCCCCGGGCTGGTTCGGTTCTTGAGGCTCTGGCTGTTCCGCCGGTTCTTCCGGTTGCGGCTGTTCCGGTGGTTGATCCGTTTCATCATCGCCGAAGATGCTGTCCAGCAAGCCGCCCCCTTTGTTGGAACCATTTCCGGAAGGGGGTTGGAAACGGCTGGGTTCGGTACCTTTCAACGTTTCACTCATCACCTGTTGGAAAATGCGGGCGGGATATGCGCCGCCAGAGAGCTCCACCTGGCCGCCGTCATGGTTAAATACGGTGGTGGCCATGACATATTTCGGTGTGTATCCCACAAACCAGGCTTCTTTGCTGTTTTGTGTGGTGCCGGTCTTACCGGCCACATCCCGTCCGGCGATTTGCGCGCTTTGTCCGGTGCCGTTATCTACTGCGTGTTTCAAAATCTGGGTCATGGTCCAGGCGGTGTCTTCGGAGAAGACCTCGATGTTTTTCTCTATTTCCTCCTTCGGTTCCAGCTCATTTCCATCGGCATCGACGATCTTGGAGATCGCATGAGCCTGGGTATATTTTCCGTCATTGACGAAGGTGCTGTATGCCTGCGCCATCTGCAGGGTGCTTACCCCTTCGGTCAAACCGCCCAGGGCCAGGGGAGCCGGTGTCTTGTCTGCAGGCTTCAGGTTGAGTCCCAGTTTTTGTGCGTAATCGAAGGCGTTGTCCACACCGACCACTTCCACCAGAAGCCGGGCCGTCGACACGTTCATCGATTGTCCCGCCACTTCGCGCAGGGGGACATTTCCGTGGTACTGGTCATCATAGTTTTCCGGTGACCAACCTTTATAAGTGAAAGGGGCATCGGAAACGATGGTACTACCGTTGTAACCTTTGTCTTCGATGGCTGGTGCATAGGTGGTCAGCGGCTTGATGGAAGAGCCGGGCTGCAGAGTGGCTAGAGCTCGGTTGGGATAGCCACGCATGTAATGCCGTCCTCCGCCCAGGGCCGCGATTTCCCCGGTTTTGGGGTCGATGATAGTCGCGCCGGCATCCAGGTTTTTATTGTGATGGTAGGCGGAGTCCTTCTTCAAGGTTTGCTCCAGGGTGCGTTGAGCTTTTCGGTTCAATCCCGTGTAGATTTTGTAACCGCCGCTGGCCAATTCCTGAGAGTTAAGCCCGTAACGCTTTTCCGCCTCTTCAAAAACGTATTCCTTGTATGCCGTGTACTGTTCCTCTTTCTCATATTTTTTGAGATAGTCGCGATCGACGCCCAGGTCCATCTCTTGATATTTCTTATTCTCTTCCTCGGTGATCAGGCCGTGTTCGGCCATTTTATTTAAAACCACGTTGCGGCGGTGTTTGGCCTCTTCCGGATTTTTATAGGGGTTGTACCCCTCAGGCGCTTTGGGAAGTCCCGCCAGCAGTGCGATTTCGTGGGGTTCCAGCTCATCTTTGGTCAAATCTTTTCCGAAATAGATTTTGGATGCCATCTGAACACCAGACACCCCGTTGCCGAGATAAATGTAATTCAGATAAGCTTCCAGGATCTGCTCTTTCGTATATTTTCGTTCCAAATTATAGGCGAGAGCGATTTCGTTCACTTTCCGCAAAAATGTCTTTTCCCGGTTGTTTAGGATCACATTTCGCGCCACCTGCATGGTGATCGTACTGGCGCCTTCCTTGGGGCTCATCGTCAGGATGTCTACTGCGAGGGCGCGACCCAGCCCCTTCAGGTCGGCTCCGTTATGTTCATAGAACCGTTCATCTTCCACAGCCACAAAGGCTTTGGCCAGATCTTCGGTTTTTATCTTGTCCAAGTCGACATATTCCCTCTGGTTACTTCCGAGGGTTGTCACTTTTTTCTCGTTGCGGTCGTAGATGGTGGTGGCAAACTGCATGTTCTCGAGGCTTTCGAGATCGTACATGCTAGTCGTCATCAACACGGTAGCGAAACCGCCCAGAATAAACAAGGCCGTGGTCGAGAGGACCAAAATCCACCACTTTTTGGTCATCATCGATTTCCAAAACATACGACCCACAGGTTTAAGCTTTTGCAGGTTCATCCGATTCTCTCCTCCCAAGGTACAATATATATCATCTGGGTTGTCCAGTAAAAGGAATTCTGTGACGAAAAATCATCCTAAAAGGCATGTACGACAAGATGGTGTGACGGGGTGCCCGATCGAGGCATTTGTTTGTGATCAAAGCCGCCAGGTACGATTGACAGGCGGCAATGTAAGGGGCTTCGTGTTACAATAGGAAGCGGTGCATGTGGAAATGGACAACGATGCTGTCGACAGGGGCCGGCTGACGAGAGGAAACGGATCGTTGTCCAATGTATGAACAGATGAACTTATCCGGAAGGGGCAAGAGGTGAGGAATCATGCCGGATTGGATCCTGTGGGTGATGATCCCCTGGTTTTTATTCATGATCTGGTTTTTGGCTACCGGGGGCTACTTCATGTTCCGCAAGTTTATGAAGGGAATGCCGAAAGAAGACGGGAAATCAGATCTCGACTGGCAGGACTACTATATAGAGAAGACCCGGCACCTGTGGTCAGAAGAGCAGAAAGCGCTGTTGGAAGAGCTGGTTCAACCGGTGCCGCAGATGTTCCGGGATACGGCGAAGCGAACCATCGCCGGCAAAATCGGGCAGTTAGCGGTGGAGGAGAAGGCGGATCGGATTACTGAATCGCTGATCGTGCGAGGCTATATCATGGCTACGCCGAAGCGGGATCACAAGTGGCTGGTCCAAACCTTGGAGCGTAAACAGATCGATTGGACCCCCTATCGCCAGCTGTTCCAATAACAGGCATCACCGCCCGGTGGTGCCTGTTTTTCGCACAACCGGTGGCCGATTTGTTTTTTATGGTCACTGAGGGGCTGTGCTATACTGGACAGGGTAATAAATGGAACAACGGAGGTCGGCATGATACGAGTAAACCATTTGGTCAAGCGTTACGGTGAAACACGGGTGGTGGATGATGTGGGGTTTGAAGTGGCTGAAGGGGAAGTGTTCGGCCTGTTGGGCCCCAATGGCGCGGGTAAGACGACGACGATGGAAATGATAGAGGGCTTGAGACGCCCTGATTCCGGGGAGATCCGTCTGTTCGGGGTGGATGCCGTCCGTCACCCCGCCAAGGTGAAAGAGCTGATCGGGGTTCAACTTCAGTCGACGGCGTTGTTTGACCACCTGACGACGGAAGAGAGTATCCTCCTCTACGGCAGCTTTTATCAGGAGATGCGCCCGGTGGAAGAACTCCTGGCGGCGTTTAACCTGCAAGAGAAGCGGAAGACCCTGGTCAAACATCTCTCTGGGGGACAACGGCAGCGGTTGGCCATCGCTCTGGCTGTCGTTCACGGCCCTCGGGTGATCTTTTTGGATGAGCCGACAACTGGCCTCGATCCCAAGGCGCGCCGGGACCTGTGGGAGATCATTCAGCGTCTGAAAGAAGAGGGGAAGACACTCTTTTTATCGACGCACTATATGGAAGAAGCGGAATATCTGTGTGATCGGGTGGCGATTATGAATGCGGGACAAGTGATCGCCCTGGACACCCCCACTGGACTGATTCGGAAGCTGGGCTCCGACAGTATCGTGGAATTTGCGGCGGAACGGAACGCCGCCGATGCCCAGCTTCGGCAGCTGGAAGGAGTGAAGGAAGTGAAACAATCGGAGGAAGGAGTCATCCTTCTTTTGACTGATGATCTGCGGGGGACGCTGTCGGGATTGATTTCCCTGGCGGATCAGGCGGGACTAGCCTTAAACGGCCTCCGGACCCGGACAGCGACCTTGGAGGATGTATTCCTTGAACGGACCGGAAAGAGGCTGACAGACGCATGAAGGCATACTGGCGATTAACCTGGGCGCAATTGTTGCTCTTTGCTCGCAATAAAAATACGATTATTTGGTCGCTGATTCTTCCTGTTTTTATGATGTTGGCCCTGGGTACCTTTTTGGGAAACGGGGGAACGAGCCAGTTTCAGCTCAAAGTGGCGGTGGCCGATCAGGATGATACCGATCGTTCCCGAAGCGTCATCGAAAAATTGTCGGCTACAGAAGGGTTGGAAGTGAAAGAGATATCGCGCGACAAAGGCTTGTCCCAGTTGAAAAAGGGGGACGCCGATATCCTGGTGGTCCTACGACAAGGCCTGGGGGAGCGATTGGCCGCTGCGGGGAAAGAGACCGACGGGAATGGCCAGCCCTTTGTCCAGTTGTACATGGATCAAAGCAACCCGACCGTCTCCCAGGTGGGTTCTACCGTGATTCAGGAGGCGGTGGACCGTCTGAATAAGGAAGCGGTTGCTTATCAACCGCCGGTTGAAACCGAGGAAATCAACATCCAGACCCGTCCCCTGGGCTATATCGATTTTCTTGTCCCCGGTATTTTGTCTCTGATGATTATGAGCAACAACTTGAATGGCGTGGCGGCCACGATCGCTTCCTGGCGGGAACGGGGAATTTTGCGGCGGATGCAGGGCACCCCGCTGAAAAGCTCCACCTTTATCGCCGGACAGATCACTGCCCGGGTGCTCCTCAACGGGCTGCAGGCGGTGGCGGTGTTGCTGGTGGGATATTTTATCTTTGATGTTCACGTCTATGGATCCTGGCTGTTGTTGCTGTTGTTTATTCTCCTGGGAACGCTCACCTTTATGTCGATCGGATTTATCATCGCCAGTCTGGCCCGGACACCGGAGAGCGCAGCTCCCATCGCCGGATTGGTCTCCTTTCCCATGATCTTTGTTGGCGGTATCTTCTTTCCGCTGCGGGATTTGCCCGGCCTGTTGCAGCCCTTGGTGAAGGCAATCCCGATCGGTTACCTGACGGATGCCCTGCGGGCGGTGATGAATGAAGGGGTAGCCCTGCCTCAGCTGTGGCTGCCGGCGGCGGTGCTGACGGCTTGGCTGATCGTTTCCTTTACCGTGGCGGCGCTCACCTTCCGCTGGGATGTGAAATAAGGTTGGAAACGTTGCAAAACGAAGGCAGGGGCTAGTCGACTTTAAGAAAATGGATAGGTGAAAGTTCCCCTGTACACCCTTACATGCTGATTTTCCATTGGCGAATCTTTCGAGCGGCAGCCAGTTGTTCGCGGGGGGAAAATGGGGGGCGACGCTTTCCCCGTATGGGAGATACCATACGAAAGAAAGGAAGGTTCCAATGATCCTGGGGATCGGTACCGATCTGGCGGAAATCGAGCGGATCCGTCGGACCGGAGTGGATCGGTTGGCAGAACGGATTTTGTCCGATGAAGAAAAGTCGGAGCAGCCGACGCATCCCGGTCGGATGGTGGAGTGGCTGGCCGGGCGGTTCGCGGCGAAGGAGGCCGTAGCTAAAGCGGCTGGGACAGGAATCGGAGGGGTGGTGGGGTTTCAGGATATACGGATCCAACGGGATTCCCAGGGAAAACCCCACGTCCGGATCGTCCCTGAGGCGTTAGAGCGGCTGGGGTGGCGGGAGGATGGAGTGTGGGTTCACCTCTCGATCACCCACACCCGGGAAACCGCCGCCGCCTTTGCTGTGGTCGAGGGACGGTGATCCGCCGGGTCACTTGTTCCGCTCTCGCTTTGTACCCATAGGGCACAAGTCTCGCCAGGTTCGCTTCGCTCCCGGTCTCGCTTTGGGGGTGAACGGCCGTCTTTCTTTCGGTGATCAGATGAACATTTCTGGAAGGGGTACTAAGCCCGTCATCCTTGTCTGCATATCCGGACAGGGCTGTACATATAGTTATAACGCGGTTGGGAGGGACATCTTTTTGTATCTCTACACTGCACAGGAGATGCGCGATCTGGACCGGTATACCATTGAGCAGTTCGGGATGCCGGGTGCGGTACTGATGGAGAATGCGGGTCAAAAAGCGGCTCGCGCGTTGTTGGATCGTTTTTCGGAGGCGAATCGGGCTGTGATCCTGGCCGGTTCGGGAAACAACGGCGGCGATGGATTTGTCATCGCCCGCCACCTGGCTGCCGCCGGTTGGGATGTTTCTGTCTGGTTGTCCGGGTCGGTGGAAAAGATGTCGCCGGAGACGCGAGCTTTCTACGGTGTCTGCCGGAAGATGGGCCTTGCGGTCAAGGCTTACGACCCGTCGCGGAGCCAAGAGTTGGCAGCGGATCTCGGTCGAGCGGATGTCGGGGTGGACGCCCTTTTGGGAACTGGGGTGCGGGGGAGATTGCGAGAACCGGTACAAAGTATCCTGCGGATGGTGAAGGAAATCCGTCCGCGGTATATCCTGGCCGTCGATGTCCCCAGCGGAGTGGATACCGACACCGGGGCGGTGCTCGGGGAGATAGCAGGGGCCGATCTTACGGTTACTTTTGCGGCTCCCAAGTGGTGTCACTATTTGCCTCCCGCGGCCAAGTTTTGCGGGGAGTTACAGGTGGTCGACATCGGCATTCCAGCTGCGGCGGTGGAACACCATCCGCCTCGAGCCCAGGTAAATACCCCCGCTCTGTGGCAACATCACCTGTCGCCCCGTTCCCCCTGGAGCCATAAGGGAACCTATGGGCACCTGCTAGTATTGGGCGGATCCCGAGGGATGTTGGGGGCTGCGGCAATGTCGGGGATGGCAGCCCTGCGCACCGGGGCGGGGATGGCCACGCTCGGTGTTCCCCGGGGACAGGAAATTGCGATGGCCGCCAAGGTGACCGAGGCTTTGGTCTGGGGCTGGCCTGATGAAGCGGAGGGTCGCTTTAGCGGCGAGCTACCGCCGGACTGGGAGGAGCGCCTGAACCGTTTTGATGCCGTTGCCGCTGGGCCGGGGCTGGGCCGGTTTGAAGGTGAAGGGGCGTGGTTGGAGGCTTTGCTCCATCGTACCCCTTGCCCGCTGGTTTTGGATGCCGATGCGCTCAACATCCTGTCTCGGGATCTTACCCCGTTAAAGGAGCGTCCCCAGGAGACGGTGCTCACCCCGCATCCCGGGGAGATGGCCCGGTTGACCGGCACCTCGGTCCAGGAGGTGGAAGCCTCCCGCCACCGGGTCGCCCGGAACCTGGCAGAAGAAACCGGGGCCACTGTGGTATTGAAGGGCACCTTTACCGTGATCGCCTCTCCCGACGGCGAGCAGGTGGTCAACACCAGTGGCCATCCAGCTTTGGCCAAAGCCGGTTCCGGTGACGTTCTCACCGGGGTTCTAGGGGCGTTGATCGCTCAGGGAATACCAGTAAAACAGGCGGTTCCGATGGGGGTGTATCTCCACGGTTTGGCCGGCCGTCTGGCTGTCACCGATTCGACCCACAGCGTGCTCGCTTCCGATGTGATCGCCCAGTTGGGGCGTGCGATCCATCAGACCCCCTGATCGCGCCCGTGCCTGACCGACACATCTCTTGAAACGCTTTTCCACGGGGAAAGGGATGATGACATGCGTCGGATCACATGGGTGTTGATCGTCGTCCTGGTGGTCGTAGCTGCCTTGTCCGGTTGCGGGGAAAAGAGCGCCGATCAAGTCGTGAGCGACCTGTCCAAACGTTCCGAAAAGATGAAAGGGTACAAGAGCAAAGGCAAAATGGTGATCCATTCCGGCACCTCGCCCCAGGAATACGAGGTGGAGGTTTGGTACAAAAAGCCTCATTATTACCGGGTCTCCCTCAAAAACACCAAAAAAGACGTCACCCAGATCCTGCTCCGAAACGATGAGGGGGTTTATGTGTTGACCCCCCATCTGGAGAAAAGCTTCCGGTTTCAGAGTGACTGGCCGGAAAACGGCGGGCAGGTGTATCTCTACCAGTCCTTGTTGAACAGTATTATCGATGATACGAGCCGCAAGATGATTCCTTCGGAAAAAACGTATCAGTTTGAAGTGTTGGCCGATTACAGCCAAAACCAGGCCATGAACAAGCAGCGTATCTGGTTGGATAAGGACTACCATCCGGAAAAAGTAGAAGTTTTGAACGAGGAAGAGAAGGTGATGGTGGAAGTCCACTTTGACCGTTTTGAACCCAACGCCTCTTTTGACAAGGACGCCTTTGAAAAGGATCGGAATATGACCGGTGTAGCGGGCCGCACGGTTCCCACGATGTCCCAGAAAGAGAAGCAGAAGTCACAAGAGAACAAAGCGCCGGAAACCGTCACTCCAGCATGGGTCCCTGAAGGCAGCCAGTTGACAGAAGAAACGACGGTGGACACCCCTGACGGCAAAACGGTAATCATGCGTTACAAAGGAAAAACCCCTTTTACGCTGACCCAGAAGCGGCCAGCAGCCATGGAAGCCAGTCTTCCGGTTTACGGAAAGCCCTATAGCCTGGACTATACCGTCGGGGTTCTCTTAGAGACGGAGGGGAAGAAGAAAAGGATGTCCTGGACCTATGAGGGAGTCGAATACCAGCTGATCGGCAAACTATCTGAAGAGACGATGGGCAAAATCGCCCGCTCCGTCTTCGAGCAACAAGAAAAATAATGGCTTCCAGCCAACCTTCACCTGCACCCCGTGCAGGTGATTTTTATGGTTTGTCACAAGAATGGATGGTATCCATTCATCCGACGGAAATAAATGAGTGGGATCATGTTATATCATAGGCCGGATTTTGTCGGTCTTTTTTTGACCACGGATAGCGGAGCCAGCGGGATATTTTCAATTGCTGGATTCTTTCGGAGCGGCGGGGAAAGCGGAACATCCAGTCCCGGTTCACTTCCAGTACAAAAAAGTCCCACCCATCCTGGATCGGCGCGACGGATGGTATCCTCCATCCCGGATCTGTTTCGCGATCGCTTGTTTATATCGGCTAATGTTCAAGGATGATCCTCTCCGTCAGGCAGGATGCTGTTGATTTCTTTCTTTGGTGTCATCATTCCTGTGTAAATCCCGTTTTGCCTGCTTTTACGTAAATGGTAGGATAGAAAAAGATTTTACAAGGGGAGGAGAGGCTGTTTTTGACGATTCGTGTGGGACTGATCGGATATGGCTTGGCGGGCTCGGTGTTTCATGCGCCCTTGATCGAGGCGACGCCAGGGCTGGAGCTGGTCGGCGTGGTGACGAGTAAAAGGGCCCAAGTGGAAGCGGAGCTGCCGGGGGTCCGGGTGGTGGAGGAAAACGAGCTGTTGGAAAGTGCGAATATCGACTTGATGGTGGTGGCCACCCCGAATCGGCTTCATTATGAACAGGCGAGGCGGGCGCTTTTGGCTGGTAAACACGTGGTGGTGGACAAGCCCTTCACCCTCCGCTCCGCGGAAGCGGAAAAATTGATCCGTATGGCGAAAAGGGAGAAACGGATGCTCAGTGTGTTTCACAACCGGCGTTGGGATCATGATTTTCTAACCTTGAAGCAATGTATGGAAGAAGGCCGGCTCGGGCCGGTCCACACTTACCGAGCCCGGTTTGATCGTTACCGACCTGCGGTGAAAGAGAGGTGGAAGGAACAGGACGCTGCGGGCGGTGGAACGTTATACGATCTCGGTTCCCATCTGATCGACCAGGCGCTCACCCTGTTTGGTGAACCGGATACAGTGTGGGCTGAGGTGCGTTCTCAGCGTGACGGAGCGGCGGCTCCCGATTGGTTTCACATGGTGTTGGGGTATGACAAAGGGGTGCGGGTGATCCTCGACTCGGGTTCAGTGGTGGCTGAACCGGGTCCCCGGTTTGAAGTTCACGGAACCCATGGCAGCTTCATTACGTATGGGGCGGATCGTCAGGAGGAGGCGTTAAAAGCGGGGTTGCGGCCTGGGGATTCCGGTTGGGGAGAAAACCGGACGGAGGAGCGTGCCTGGCTGACAAAGTTTGAGAGCGATCAGCTGCAGAGGGAACAGATTCCCAGCCTGCGGGGACAGTACGAAGTGTTTTATCAGGGGATCCGGGATGCGATTCTCGCAAAGGCTCGCCCGCCGGTGGCGCCACAGGAAGCTGCCCGGGCGATCCGGGTGATCGAGCGTGCCCTGGACAGCAGCCGGGAAAAACGGATGGTTCCCTTTAAGTAGGGTGCCAATAGATTTCCGAAGCCGGCAACGGTACCCACAGGACACAAGTCTCGCCAGGTCACTCCGTTCCCGGTCTCGCTATGCACCCATTGGGCACAAGTCTCGCCAGGTCACTCCGTTCCTGGTCTCGCTATGCTGTCCTGGGGGAGGGGTGGATGATTCTGCCGATCATCCTGCTTCAGGCGCCAGTCTATCGGTTTGCGGTAGATCGCTTTTTCTGGTAAGAAAACTTTCCTATCGAACCGTGAACGGCGAACATTTAAGGGATAATCCATGTGCTTAGCCGCATCAAGCAAAAAAGCGGGAGGCATTAGAAAAAACCATCTTTGCAAATGAGTTTGCGCCATTGTATCATAACTTTGGATGAAGCGAGTCCGGCGGGTTTATGAGGGACCGCGGGCTCCTTTTTGATAAAGGGGAAAAAGATGAAATCACAACCAATCTACAGAGAAACGACCGCATATACGGTATTGCTGTACCGGAAAAGCCGGGGGTTGCGTTTGGCCGAGATGGGTCTGTTTTTAGCGGGGCTGCTGGCGGTGCTACCCTTTTTAGAGATCCGGTCCGCTCCATTTATCGGGTTTCTCCTGCTGTGGGGGGCCGCGGTGATGGCCGGGGTGCCCGCTCTGTTCCGAGCGCTGCGTCGGCCGTCATATACCCTGTTTCAGGATCGGCTGGTGTTTGAAACCGGCGGAAAGAGGGAAGAGGTTCCTCTCTCCCAGGTGGAGCGATCCTTTGACTTTCCCTACATTTACCGCATCAAAGGGAAGAAGCGGCCGCTGTTGGTCAGTGACGAATTTCTTGATGCTCTCAATGTTCAGTTGGAGCTGAATAAGCGCGGGTTGAATGCCGATGGAAGATAAGCCCCGATTTTATCGCGATACCAGAGCGGTCATCGATCTGGACGCCATCCGACACAATGTGTCAGAGTTCCGCCATCGTCTGCCGGAATCCTGCCGGCTGATGGCGACGGTGAAAGCCAATGCCTACGGACACGGTTCGGTCCAAGTGGCCCGGGCCGCGCTGGCGGCGGGGGCTACCCATCTGGCTGTCGCTTTTTTGGACGAGGCGCTGGAACTTCGAAAAGCGGGGCTCCAGGCCCCGATCCTGACCCTGGGATATACTCCTGCCCGGGGGATCCGGGCGGCACTGGAACAAGATATTGCCCTTACCGTCTTTGACCGGGAGAGCGCGGAAACGGTGATCCAGGAAGCGAAACGAGCCGGCGGCAAGGCCCGGGTCCATGTGAAGGTGGATACGGGGATGGGGCGGCTGGGCATCTGGGAGGATCAGGTGCTTCCATTGGTCCAGGAGTGGGTCCGGGAACCCCATTTGGAAGTGGAGGGTTTGTTTACCCATTTTGCTACTGCCGATAATGGGGACAAGGAGTACGCGGTTCAACAGCATAACAGGCTCCTTCGCGTGATCGATCAGCTGGCGGAAGCGGGGATTCACATCCCACTCATCCATTGCGCCAACAGCGCGGCGGCTATCGATATGCCAGACTGGTGTCACGGTATGATCCGACTGGGGATCAGTATGTATGGATATTATCCGTCGGAAGAGGTGAACCAAGAAGCGGTTCGCCTTCAGCCGGCACTCACCTTGAAAACACGGATTGTCCAGCTGAAGCGTCCGCCCGCCGGCACGGGGATCAGTTACGGGAAAACAGCCGTCACCGACGGCCAGCAGTGGATCGCTACCCTGCCGGTTGGGTATGCCGACGGGTATAGCCGCCTGTTGTCCAACCGGGGGGTTGCCCTGGTTCAGGGGAAACGAGTTCCTATCATCGGACGGATCTGTATGGATCAGACCATGTTGGATGTGACCTCAGCGATGCCGGTAAAGGTGGGGGAGGAGGTGGTCCTCTACGGATCCCAGGGTTCCGGTACGGTTCATGTGGATGAAGTAGCTGACCTTCTGGACACCATTTCCTACGAGGTCACCTGTATGATCGACCGCCGAGTCCCCCGGATCTATGTGAGCAACGGTCAAGTGGTGGACATCGTGAATCCCCTGGAGGCTGTTTGACTTCATAAAAGAAGAATCCCCCGGGGAAGGAATTTTAGTGTGCGGGGCGAATAAATTTAATATTGTCCCTCGCGGTGTTTACGGGGATGTTTCCCTAAGGGGTAAGGCCTCAAAAGTATATTTTTGCAACTGGTTTATCATAATGGTAGTATTGAAAAGGGAAAATCGCCCACGGTGATGATTTGTTGGGGGTGCGTACGTTGTCAGAGACAAAGAGAATCATGATCAGCCTACCTCAGCAATTGCTTCAGGAAGTAGACGGGATGGTGGAACAGGAAAACTCCAACCGCAGCGAGTTTGTGCGTCAGGCGATGAAGATGTATCTCTATGAACGGAAAAAACGGCTGATTCGCGAAATGATGCAGCGGGGCTATATGGAGATGGCCAAGATTAATCTCAACATTGCTTCGGAAGCGTTTGAGGCGGAAGAAGAGGCAGACGATACGACCATTCGTCTGGTTAGCGGGGTGTAATTCATTTGATTGTAAAGCGTGGCGATGTCTATTTTGCCGATCTCTCACCAGTGGTCGGATCTGAACAAGGTGGGGTTCGACCTGTTCTGGTTATTCAAAATAACATCGGAAACCGGTTCAGCCCCACTGTGATCGTCGCCGCGATTACTGCCCAGATTGAGAAGGCGAAATTGCCTACTCATGTGGAAATTGATGCTCAAAACTATGGGTTTGACCGGGATTCGGTCATTCTGTTAGAACAGATTAGAACCATAGATAAACAGCGCCTGACCGATAAAATCACCCAACTGGATGATGAGATGATGTTCCGGGTGAATGAGGCGTTAAATATCAGTTTGGGATTGATCGACTTCTGATCCGTTCCCAACGAGGTGCCTTAAAATGGCACCTCTTTTTTTGCGTAGCAGGGCTTTCCTCATCGAAGAGTTGGGATGGATGTTGTATAATTGAACGGAACTGGACGGGACCCGGTGTTTCCCCGGTAACCGGTTGAGGGGGCCTCGTGCCAATTCCCCAGTGTTCCCAGTGGACGAAGGGAGAACTGTGTGCGGTGTACCGGGGCCGCCGCCACTGATTTGGGGTGACAAGATGAAAGAAGAAATGATGGAGCAATACCGAGAGTTGCTCACCTCCTACCTCAAAGATCGGCGGGAGGACCAGTTGTATGCGGCTCAGCAGATGAGCAAGTGGATGATGGAACAGAAGATTCCACCGGAAGAGATGGTCAGTTTACATGCAGAGGCCGTCAAACGGCAAATGCCGGATCTTCCGGAAGAAGTTCATCTCTCCTTTGACCTTCTCATCGAGATGATGATCGGCTATGGCATTGCTTTGCGGGAGCATGACAGCCTCATCAATAAACAGAAAGAATTGGATTATGAGATCGAAGTGGCTGTCGGAATGCAGCAGACCCTGTTGCCGGACGCGCCTCCCCAATTGCCCCAGTTGGATATCGGTGTCATCAGCGTTCCGGCTAACCGGATGAGCGGCGATTACTACAACTTTGTCAATCACGGCGATTCGTCGATCGGAGTCGCCCTATCGGACATTATCGGCAAAGGGATCCCTGCCGCGCTTTGTATGTCGATGATCAAATACGCTATGGATCAACTGGACAACCCTTCTGGTCCATCAGAAATCCTGCGCCGCCTGAATAACGTAGTGGAACGAAATGTGGATCCGAGCATGTTCATCACCATGGTGTATGGGGTATATGACTCCAGCCGCCACACCTTTCGGTATGCGGCGGCTGGTCACGAGCCGGGGATTTTTTATCATGCGAAAAAAGGCAGCTTCAAAGATATGACCACCCGCGGCCTGGTCCTGGGTGTGACGAAAGATACCCGCTACCGGGAATATTCTCTTTCCCTGGAGCCGGGAGACGCCATTATTCTCTTTTCCGACGGAGTGACGGAAGCTCGGATCGACGGTGATTTTTTGGGGCGGGACCGATTGAAGGAACTGCTCCGCGCCCATCTGGATCAACCGGCACAACAGGCAGTGGAAGCCATCTATCAAAATTTGTATGAACGGGCGAAATACAATCTGAAAGATGACCAAACCATTCTGATGATCCGGAGAAAAAATGATCGGGATCTTATCGTTTGAAAAGCTTCGTACCTGGGTAAAGTCTGAATGTGGAGGTTGAGACCATGAATGTAACGATTCAGGAAGAAACACGGTCGGAACAGGTGTCCGCCCTGGTTGTCTCCGGAGAGGTGGATGCCTATACGGCGCCTCAACTTCGGGAGAAGTTGATGCCTTTATGCAAGGAAAACCGTGAGATCTATTTGGACTTATCCCGTGTCGATTATATGGACAGTACCGGTTTAGGCGTCCTGATCGGTGCGTATAAACAGCTTCGTTCGGGGGGCGGGCGGTTAGTCCTCACAGGCATGAGCCCTCGTCTGAAACGGCTGATGAAAATTACCGGACTCACCGAAATCCTGGATATCGAAGACGGAGTGTAGGAGGAGCGGATTGGAATGGATCAAACCAAGGATGTCATCAAGTTGGTCATACCTGCCAAAGCGCAGTATGTCGGTGTGGTCCGTCTCACCGTTTCCGGGATTGCCAATCGTCTCGGCTTCAATTACGATGAAATTGAGGATATGAAGCTGGCTGTAGCGGAAGCATGTACCAATGCGGTGGATCACGCTTACAGGGAGTGCGAGGATAAGGGAAACATCGACGTCACCTTTCACATCTTTGGGGATCGGCTGGAGATCAAGATCAAAGACGAAGGAAACAGCTTCGATATCGCCGCAGTGAAGAAGCGTTGCGGTCCCATCGAAAATCAATTGCCGTTTACCTCCATGAGGGAAAGGGGGTTGGGTCTCCACCTGATGGAAACCCTGATGGACCGTGTGGATATTCATGGTGGGCAAGGTGTCGTCGTCACCCTTACCAAGTTTACAAACAGGGACGAGGTGGATCAGGATGTCGACTCGCCCGCAAAAACAGAATCGAACCGATGACGAAATACAGGAATTGATCTTCCGTTACCAACAAGATGGGAACGAAGAAGTCCAAGCCATCCTGATCGAAACGTTCACCCCCTTGGTGGAAACATTGGCGTCCAAGTTTGCCAAGGGTGCGGAACCCTTTGAGGATTTGGTGCAAGTGGGAATGATCGGCCTGTTGGCAGCCTTGAGACGTTATGATGATTCTTACGGCCGAAGTTTTGAAAGCTTTGCCGTGCCGACCATCGTCGGCGAAATCAAGCGTCATATCCGGGATAAGACCTGGAGTGTCCATGTGCCGCGACGGATTAAGGAGCTGGGTCCCCGGATCAAGAAGGCGGTGGAAGAGCTGACGGTCCAACTGCAGCGTTCCCCGCAAGTGGACGAGATTGCCGAATACCTGGACGTTTCGCCGGAGGAAGTGCTGGAGACGATGGAGATGGGACAGAGTTACAATGCCGTTTCTGTCGACAGTCCCATCGAGGCCAGTACAGACGGGAGCCAGGTCACCCTGTTGGATCTGATCGGCCGACAGGAGGGCGGTTATGAACAGGTGGACCAGCATATGCTTTTGCAAAAGGCATTCCAAGTGCTCACCGAACGGGAGCAAGAGATCATCCGGATGACGTTTTTTGAAAATGTCAGTCAGAAGACAGCGGGTGAAACCCTAGGTATTTCTCAGATGCATGTCTCCCGCTTGCAGCGCCGAGCGCTTCGCAAGTTGCGGGAAGCGATACAGATGGAACCCTCGGAAATCATATAAGTTCGTCGATGCCTCCGTTGGTGACTCACCTGCGGTTTTTTTATACAAAGGGAGCCGGGAGATTGCCATCCCCGGCTTAATTTTTATGTTTAGGCGTCGGGCAGGATGCGGTGGCCGCCGGTGTAGATATTAAACTGTTCTCCCCGGGCAAAACCGACCAGGGTGATGCCAAACTCCCGGGCCACATCACAAGCCAGGCTGGATGGAGCGGAGACGGCTGTTACCATCGGCACACCGGCTACAGCCGCCTTCTGCATGATCTCAAAGCTGCTGCGGCCGCTCACCATCAGGATGGACTGGGAGAGCGGGATTTTGCGGGATAAAAAGGCGTGGCCCAACAGCTTATCGACGGCGTTGTGGCGGCCGACATCTTCGCGCAGAGCCAAAAGGTTCCCCGCCGAGTCGAACCAGCCGGCGGCGTGGAGACCGCCAGTTTTTTCAAATATCATCTGCTCTTGGCGGAGGCGATCCCCCAGCTGGTGGATCACCGATGCCCCGATCTGGAACGTCCCGCTCACCGGCTGCACCCCTTTGACGTGAATCGCCTCCAGAGAGGCTTTGCCGCAGACACCGCAGCTGGAGCTGGTGTAGAAATTCCGCTGCAACTGCTTCTGATCGAGGGTGACTCCGGGGCGGAGATTGACATTGACGATGTTGTATTGCTGATCGCCATCCACTTTGGGGTCCCGGCAATAGGTGATGGTGTGGATGTCTTCCGCCGAAGAAAGGATTCCTTCTGTAAACAGAAAGCCAGCGGCCAACTCAAAGTCATCTCCAGGTGTGCGCATGGTGACGGCGACCGGAACCGGATCGGGCAGGTGAGGAAACACCAATCGAATCTCCAGGGGCTCTTCCACCGCCAGGGAATCGCGGATGCGACGGGCGCTGTCACCCTTCACCTGCTGAACCGGCCGCTTACTGGCTCGGGACCGGGTGGTACCGTACATTGAAGCTCCTCCCTTATAAATCAATTGTCAATTTTCAATCGATAAGGCGCCGGGGGAATCATATCCCCCGGGTCGATCCGGTGTTGCTCTTTACTTGAACGCCCTTTTAGTTTTTCCACCAGGTATCAAAGGGAGAGACCGGTGTGGTTCGTTTGTGGCGGCTTTGGAGGAACTTTCTTTCCAGTCGGGCCGCAGCATCGGATTCGATATTTTTTCCTTCCAGGTAATCATCGATCTGATCATAAGTGAGCTGGAGTTCCGTTTCATCGGAACGGCCAGGCTGATCATCCAACAGATCGGCGGTGGGGGTCTTCTCATAAAGAAGAGGGTCGGCTCCCAGATGTTGGAGCAGTTGTTTTCCCTGTCGCTTGTTGAGGCCGGACAAGGGAGTCAAGTCACAGGCTCCGTCTCCGTATTTGGTGAAAAAGCCGGTCACCCCTTCTGCGGCGTGGTCCGTCCCCACCACCAACAGGTTGCGGGCGCCGGCCACTTCGTACTGGGCGATCATCCGCATGCGGGCTTTGGCATTCCCTTTGACAAAGTCCGGCAGTTGGTTTCCGGTGGCCTGTTGATAAGCGGCCACCGATTCGTCCACGGCTTTTTGGATGTTATAGGTGACTGTCTCATCCGGCTGAATAAATTGTAAGGCTCGTTGGGCATCGGTTTCGTCCTGTTGCACTCCATAGGGAAGGCGCATGGCGATAAAGCGGACCTCGGCTCCGGTCTTCTCCCGCAGCGCTTCCACGGCCAGTTGGGAAAGCCGGCCTGCCAGGGTGGAATCTTGGCCGCCGGAGATCCCCAGAACCAATCCGTCGGTGCCCGTCGCTTGAAGATAATCCTGAATAAAGGCAACCCGCCGCTTTACTTCCTGTTCCGGATCGATATGCGGTTGGGCATGAAGCGTGTCTATGATATGCCGTTGCAGGGAATTCATCGGAAGGATTCCTCCTTTTCTTGAAGGTTTTTTCCGCCGCTGATCGATCGTCTTCTATCGAAGCTTGTTAGAAGAGCTGTGAAAAGCAGTCGGCGACATTTACCCGAACACTGCACCCATAGGGCACGTCTCACCTGCTTCCTACAGAGATATGGGGACTGTTCGCCCGAATCATCTTAGGGGCAAAGCCGTCTTGGTGAGTCAATTCTTTGAATGTGAGTGCCCCTAAACCGTCCTTGCATGCTGATTCTCCGCTGGGTAGGAAGCATCCTTTATTTCAGGGCGTCAGCCCATCGGTTCGTGCTGTCCGTGGATGCAAAGTCGCTCTTTCGGGTAAACGCTTCCTCTCGTATCGGCCCTGCCTCAATCACAACGTTTCTAGGTCCAATCATGATTGTAGGGTTTTAGTTGGTCTCCCGGGAACGGAAGAAGACAGAAAGTGTGCCCGGTCCGGCGTGGGCGCCGATCGCACAGCCGATGATGTGGACAAAAAAGTCTTCGCAGCCGTAGGCTTCCTGGATCGCCGACTTCAACATATCTGCCCCTTCAGGGTCGTCGCCGTGGCAAATCCCGATTCTCTGGGATTTCAAATCATCTCCGCGTTTGCCCATCTCCTCGATAATGCGTCGGATCGCTTTTTTACGTCCCCGGATCTTGTCAAAAGGAACCAACTTCCCCTCTCTGATATGCAGCAAGGGTTTCACATTGAGCAGATCGCCGACCAGGGCGGCGGTCCGGCTGAGCCGTCCGCCGCGGAAGAGGTGCTCCAAATTGTCCACCGTAAAGATGTGGGCCATATGGGCGGCGTAATCCCGTGTCAAGGAGAGGATCTCCTCTTTACTCTTTCCTTCCTGGGCCCATTGGGCGGCCTTAAGTACAACCATGCCGAATCCGACTGAGGCGCAGCGGGTGTCCAGGAGATCCAAGTCCAATTGGGGGTGGCTCTCCTTCACCTGATCCCGGGCCATCACCGCGGTCTGGAAGGTGCCTGACAGCTTCGAGGAGAAGGCCAGGTAGATGCAGGACTCGCCGTTTTCAGCATAACGGGTGAACGTTTCCACAAAGGTGCCCAAAGAAGGTTGTGCGGTTTGAAAACT
The DNA here is from genome assembly GCF_900102685.1 of Melghirimyces thermohalophilus. Classification (GTDB taxonomy): domain Bacteria; phylum Bacillota; class Bacilli; order Thermoactinomycetales; family DSM-45169; genus Melghirimyces; species Melghirimyces thermohalophilus. The sequence goes on along the minus strand of NZ_FMZA01000012.1, from coordinate 18,451 downwards.
TTTTCCCGCGCGCATTGCCTGAAACATTGTTTCCGATTGCAGGGTCACCCCGTCCAAAAATTCTTCCCCATTTTGATAAACCAGCAGTGGAATCACGTCGATGTGATATCGTTTCGTTGCCTCCCGGGGCAAATCGCTGGCGCTATCTGTGATGATTTTGACGCTCACGGGATTTCACATCCTAATATGTAGAGTATCACTTGGAATAAATACCTGTTATTCCTTACTATATCGAAGAACAGTTGTTGACGTAAGGTGTTGCTTGTCAACCAGCCCATGAAGATGGAAAATTGCGCCGGTCCGGGGTTCACGATATCATGGGAGAGCGAAAACCAAACAGGATATGGAGGCCTCTATGCAACCGAAGGAACGATATCATACCATCGCTGATGAGCTGAACCTGTCACCTAAACAGGTGGAAGCGGCTGTCCAACTGATGGAGGAAGGAAACACCATTCCTTTTATTGCCCGCTACCGGAAGGAAAAAACCCGGGAGCTGGATGAAGATCAACTGCGGGCGATCGAGGAGCGAAATCAATATCTGATCCAGCTGGAGGAACGGAAAGAAGAGGTGCTCCGGCTGATCGACGAACAGGGAAAACTGACGGAGGATCTGCAAGGGAAAATCGAAGCTGCCACCCGCTTGCAGACTGTGGAGGACTTGTACCGTCCCTACCGTCCCAAACGGAAAACCCGGGGCTCCAAAGCCCGGGAGCGGGGGCTTACTCCTTTGGCGGAAACGATGCGCCGGGCTCAGAGGGAAACGGAGGTGGAACAAGTTGCTCCTGCCTATGTCGACGCGGAACGGGGAGTGGAGAATGTAGAAGCGGCTCTCCAAGGCGCCATGGACATTTTGGCGGAGGAATTGTCTGACGATGCCGAGATTCGCAAATGGGTGCGGGAGTATCAATGGAAGCACGGCCAGCTGACCACGGAAGCGAAAGACCCGGAGCAGCGGTCCGTCTACGAGATGTATTACGACTATCGGGAGCCGGTCCACAAAATGCCCTCCCACCGGGTGCTGGCCGTGAACCGAGGGGAACGGGAAGGAATATTGAAGGTCCGTATAGAGTCAGAGAATGAACAGCCGATCCTGGAACGGCTGGAGCGGTGGTTTTCCCGACACCCTCACCGTTACTTGCAACAGGCGGCGGCAGATGGATATAAACGTCTGCTGGCCCCTTCCATCGAGCGGGAGATTCGGAGCTTGATGACAGAAAAAGCGGAAGAACAGGCCATCCGCATTTTCTCTGAAAACCTTCGCAATCTGTTGTTACAACCGCCGATTCGCGGTAAAAAGGTGTTGGGCGTCGATCCCGCTTACCGGACGGGTTGCAAGCTGGCAGTGGTGGATGAAACGGGAAAAATGCACCATGTGGGAGTGGTCTATCCGACGCCGCCGCAAAATCGGGTGGAAGAGGCGAAACAAACCATTCGCCGCTTGGTGGAATCGTATCAAATTGACATCATCGCCATCGGGAATGGGACTGCGTCTCGGGAGACAGAAGCGTTTATCGCCGATCTGATCCGGGAACTGCCCCACAAGGTTTATTACGTAATCGTCAACGAAGCAGGTGCCAGTGTCTATTCCGCTTCCAAGCTGGCACGGGATGAATTTCCAGAGCTGGACACTGAAAAGCGGAGTGCTGTCTCCATCGCCCGTCGCCTTCAGGATCCTTTGGCGGAACTGGTGAAGATCGAGCCGAAAGCGGTGGGGGTCGGCCAGTATCAACACGATGTTTCCCAGAAAGAACTGAATCAAAGCCTGACCACCGTGGTTGAATCGGTGGTGAACCACGTAGGCGTCGATGTAAACACCGCTTCCGTCTCCTTGCTTCAATACGTGTCCGGAGTAAATGCCACCGTAGCCAAAAATATCATCAAAAAGCGGGAAGAAGAGGGGCGATACACCGATCGCAGTCAACTAAAAAGCGTTCCCCGACTGGGGGCCAAAACCTATGAACAGTGTATCGGGTTTCTGCGTGTGACCGACGGAGACCATCCCTTGGACAAAACACCGATCCACCCGGAATCGTACCCGGTGGTGGAGGCCTTGCTGCAGGAGCTGAACAGTTCGACGGCGATGATCGGTACCGAAGAGCTGAACCGTCTCCTCCGCGAAATCGACGTAACAACGATGGCCGAGACACTGGGTTGCGGTGTGCCCACTCTGCGGGATATCATCGACTCTCTTCAGCGTCCGGGACGGGATCCCCGGGAGGAGCTGCCAGCCCCGGTCCTTCGCTCCGATGTATTGCAATTGGAGGACCTGCAACGGGGAATGGAATTAAAGGGGACCGTCCGCAATGTTGTCGACTTCGGTGCTTTCGTTGATATCGGTCTGAAAAACGATGGGCTGGTCCACATCTCCAAAATGAGCGACCGCTTTGTCCACCATCCGATGGACGTGGTCCGCGTCGGAGATGTGGTGGATGTTTGGGTACTCGAGGTAGACCATGAGCGGGAGCGGGTGGCTCTCAGCATGGTGCCGGTTTAAAGGTGCCTACCCAGTGACGGCATCGGGATGGTGACAGAGGGACTTGTACCTTGTGGAGACTATGACACGGCGATCGATTCCTAAAAGGAGGTCTGGATGTTGAAATGGATCCTGCGGATCCTGTTACTGCTCGCCCTGGTAGGGGCGGGATTTTTGATTCATGATCTGACCCGGTCGGTGGAGATCCCTGAGATGAACGTTCCGGGAAAGTTAGCCAGTGCATATGTGGAAATCGCAAAGGAAAGCGATATCCCCTGGCCTTATCTAGCCGCTGTGGACGAGGTGGACCAGGGTTATCAAGAAGTCACCTCCAAGAGCATCCGCCAGACAGCGGCTCGCATCCGGGAAGCGGCGGGAGAAAAACGTCCCGGTGAAAAGGGAGCGAGGCGAGCGATAGAACAGCTTTTTCCCACTGAAAAGAGAGAAAAAATCCTCCGTCTGGCGGAGTCTTACACTTGGTCGGCTGCTCCCTTGGGAGAAAATTACGCTTTCCCCTTTAAAAAAGGGGCGGAGGTTTCCTACGGAGATACCTGGGGGGCTAGCCGCAGCTACGGCGGGGATCGGACCCATGAAGGGACCGATATGATGGCTCCGAAAGGGACACCTGTCCGCTCTGTCAATGACGGCCGAGTGGTGGCGAAAGGATGGAACGAGCTGGGCGGATGGAGGTTGACGATCATGGATGGGGATCATCCCCAAATTTCCTTCTACTATGCCCACCTGTCCCGTTATGCCGACGACATCCAAACCGGCGCGAAGGTGAAAAAAGGCCAGGTGATCGGATACGTCGGTGACAGCGGGTACGGTCCAAAGGGGACGACGGGTCAGTTTGCCCCTCACCTTCACTTCGGTATGTATGTACGGGAAAGTACATTTTCACCGACCCGGGAAGCGATCAACCCTTACCCCTTTTTAAGGGTGTGGGAAAAAGAATAACCAAAAGCCGTCGGATCCGAGCATCCGGCGGATGGTTTTGTCCTTCACCTTCTCCTCTCCGCCTGGCGGCGGGCGATTTGGCGCAGCCGTGCTCCTGAAATGCCTGGGTACCCTTGAAGACCATACCGCCGGGAGTGTAATTCACCTCATAGATCCAAATCCTTCCTTTGGGTTCGGTTCCCAGATCGACCCCGAATTCCCACCACTTGGGTTGGTGGTGGCTGATGACGCGAGTGGCCCGGACGGCGATTTCCTCCAGTGCGCGGATCATCCGCTCGAATTGCGCGTCGTTCAAGCTCAGATCTTCTTTCAACAGATCCTCAACCCCTGTTGTGACGGTTATATTCCGGCAAATCGGGGTAAGGTGTCTCTTGTTTTCATCGCCGCATGAAAAGCCCACAGTCTGGAAAACTAATGGTGACTGGCAGAGAGAGGAGGTTCTTAGATGATCGAACAAAACATCCCCGAAAAAATGGGTGGAACCATCGCCGGAATGACCGCCACCTGTGGAGCCGCGTTTCGGCAGATGCCTGAAGAGCTGGCTCGGATCACCGCTTTTGTGGAAGCGGAGATGAAGGGACAGAATCTGCCGAATGCGCCTTCTAATCGGGACGAATTTATCGCCACCACCTTTGCCCGCATGTACCCCCTGGTTTTATCCTCGGATGAATGCCGTCAGGCCGTGGAGAACATGATGAAAAAAAGCGGCGTCGGTGATGGCTCCGCTCTAAAGCTTCGGGAGGGAAACCCCCAATATGCGATCGGTCCTGAACGGGCCCACGCGATGTATATGACCGGCAATGCGGTGATGGGTGCCATCCTGTTGGTGACCGCCGGCGAAACGGAACGTCCTTTGACAACGGATGAAGGGGTTCAATACGATCCCACCAATTGATGAACACATAGGAGAGGCCAACCGCGCCAGGTTGGCCTCTTTTCCTTAGGCAGCTTTTGTTTCTTCTTTGCTCCGTGTCGGGGATAACACCCGTTGCTTCGTCCATATCGTGGGTCACAAAGATGAAGGTTTTGCCGAGCGACTGCTGCATGCTCAGCTCATCGGGATAAACGATATTTCAGCCTGGTTGCCGTTTTCTTATTTCATTCTTCGCCTGGCGGGTTTGTTTAGCGAGGCCTGGGGGCCTGTTTGTCGATCTTGTGAAACTGTCTGGCTGAGAGCTACGTTGATTCTTTCGAACCGTCTCATCGAAACTCCCATACAGGTTCGATTCAATCATGTATGATGGAGACCGGATCGGGCGAAAGGTCTGTTCAATCTTAGAAAAAGGGAGAGGGTTGAAATTAAACGTATCGTGGCCTTAGCGTCGGTATTTTTGCTGGCGGCGGCTCTGATACTCCCTTCGGCAATGGCCGACTGGGATCGGCCGCCGGCTGACGGAGAAATCATCGTCAAATACAAAGAACGTACACCGGCTGGGGTTTTGTCCACTCTCCATGAAAAGGTGGATGCCCACCTGTTGGACCGGAATCAACGGCTGGATTTTGATGTGGTGCAAGTGGAGAGTGACCTGATAGAAAAGGTGTTGGAGGCTTATCAGAACAACCCTTACGTGGAATATGCCGAACGGAATATCACCTTTCATGCTTACGGGGCCCCGGATGATCCCCAGTACTCCCGGCAATGGGGGCTTCGTCAAGTGAAAGCTTCTTCCGCCTGGGAGATAACCCAAGGGGAGAGCGGGGTGACAGTGGCCGTCTTGGATACCGGTGTCGACTACAAGCACCCGGACCTGTCGGACAAGGTGCTCAGAGGCGCGGATTATGTGGAAGGGGACGGGGACCCGATGGATGAAAACGGACACGGGACCCATGTGGCTGGAACCGTGGCGGCTTCCACCAACAACGGAACTGGTATCGCGGGGATGGCGCCCGGGGTCAACCTGTACGCTGTACGTGTCCTGGACGAGGAAGGGAGCGGCAGCCTGGATGATGTGGCCAGCGGGATCGTAGACGCCGTCGATGCAGGTGCCCAGGTGATCAACCTGAGCCTCGGTGCAACAAAGGGCAGCGAAACCCTGCAGAATGCGGTGCAATACGCGAAAAGCCACGGAGCGCTGGTGGTTGCGGCAGCCGGCAATGAAGGGGAGAGCACCCCCAGTTATCCGGCCTTCTACGAAGAAACCTTGTCTGTTGCGGCTATCGATAACAATGATGAAAAAGCCGACTTCACCAACTACGGCAAGTGGGTGGAAATAGCCGCACCAGGGGTGGACATCGTCTCCGCGGTACCTGACGGGGGGTACCGCACCTTGAGCGGCACCTCGATGGCGACTCCCTATGTCTCCGGGGTGGCGGGTCTGCTCGCATCCCAAGGACGAAACGCCTCCGAGGTTCGGGCTGCCATCGAAAATACAGCGGATTCGATTTCGGGGACAGGTGTATATTGGTCCAAGGGAAGGATCGACGCCGCGGAAGCGGTCCGATATTAAAAAAGAGTCAGACGGCGTTCCGACCGTCTGACTCTTTTTAGGGTTGCGATGTGAATGTTACCCCGGTTTTTGGTATCCTTTGCAGAAGGAAAGGTTACGCTTTTTTCTCGGTGGCTATACCTGCCTTTTCTTGATATTGAAACCAACAGTCGTTCAAAATGCGGATCTGTCTTCGATCCTTCCCGTGAAAAGCTCGTTGCAGTTGTTTGCAAAGCCAGTAAGGCATAAGTAAGCCTCCCCGGAGGAGAGTGGATTACTAGGATCTTATGAAGGGAGATGGGGATCTGTGAATCCGGATCAACCGCCGGGTCAAACTCCGGTTCAACCAGGAGATGATACGGGGCTTCAACAGTGGGTGGAGTCGGTATCCCTTCGCTGGTTTAAAAAACCTTTTCGTCACCAGGCTCGGTTCAATTCTCGCCTCAGAACCACCGGTGGCCGTTATCGATTGGCCGATCACGGCATCGAAATCAGTCCCAAACACCTGGATCAATTGGGTCCGGAGGTGGTCGAAGGGATTATCCGGCATGAATTGTGTCATTACCACCTCCATCTCCAGGGAAAAGGATATCGTCACCGCGATGCTGATTTTAAACGATTGTTAAAGGAGGTGGACGGGCTCCGTTACACACCGCCCCTTCCCGGTGCCTCCCATAGGCGTCCTTACCGCTACGCCCTCCACTGTCTTCACTGTGGGCGCACTGCCTACCGCAAAAAGCGGATGAATCCCGACCGCTACCGCTGTGGGGCTTGTAAAGGCCCCCTGGAGCTGAGAACGCTGTAAATTTTGAACGGAGAGCCTATTCCCATCGTCGGACCTATGGTAATATTCGAACAAGGGGTTTTCATGCCATTTTAGGAAAACGTTTTCCTTAAGAAAGGGGATGACGATGAACAGACGTCCGATCAAATGGATAGGTGGTGTGCTCGCCGCGGTTATGGCCACCTCCGGAGCGGCAGCTCCTGCAACGGCGGCTGAACCGGATCGATTAACCCGTTCCACCGAAGAAGATTTGGACCAGAAGCGTTATGTGACCGCGGGAGACCGGGCCTATGTGATCGGTTCTGCTGATGGTGGATTTCCAGCTATGGGCTGGCACATCCGCGGCGAAATGGGCGGGGTGTGGACCCACCCGATCAAGTTGCTGGATGGATACTGGTTTTCACTGAACGGGGAGTGGCTTTCCGGTGCAAAGAAGTTTACCACGGGTACCGGGACCACTCGCATGGATTATCCCCAGGTCGATGGGTTGGAAGTGGAGCGTCTGCAGTTTGCTCCGACAGACGAGCCGGTGGTGGTGACAGGACTGACGATCCATAACCCGGGAGAAGAAGCGCGATCGGTCCGGCTGGGTATGGACCTGCGCAGCGAACTGATGGCCGCCTACCCCTGGGAGTCGAGCCAACCGGAGAACGCCAAGGAAGCGAACGGTCCCGATCAGGGGTCCTATGACGAGAAGCGGGGGATCGTCACTTTCCGGGAACCCGGCACGGACTGGGTGGCTAAGGTCGGTTTCAGCAGTCGGCCTTCTTCGCACAGCCTCGGTGACTCCTATTGGGGACCCGTGAACGACGAGGAACGGAAGCGCCACACCCAATTCGGCAATGGCAACGGAGCACGTCTGGGCTGGGAGTGGGAGATCCCTGCCGGCGCTGAGAAGACACTCTGGTTTGCCGTGGCCGGTTCCAACGTATCCGAAACGCAAGCGGATCGCGCGTTAAAAGCAGCGCTACAGCATCCTCGGCTCCTGCTCAGTAAAAAAGTGAAGACGTACAGCCAGTTGTTGGACCGAACGGAAGTGGATTTGCCCCATCCCCAGTTGGAAGCAGCTTTTGACTGGGGGAAGTTAAACCTGGCGGATCTCAGGATCACGACACGTGATGTTCGCGTGCGGGATGTGAAACAAGGGACCGCTGATCCGGAGTCGGGAAAACGGTTCCGGGAGTTGACTGGAATCGGGGCCGGATTTCCCGATTATCCCTGGTTTTTTGGTACAGACGGTGCCTACACCGCCTATGCGTTGATCGCATCGGGACAATGGGAGACGGTAGTGGAGCATTTGCGCACCATTCGGGATGTTTCCCGGGCGGTGAACGGGAAGAGCGGCAAAGTGATCCACGAAATGACCACAGATGGCGCGGTTTACTTCGGTACCAATGAACAGGAAGGAAATACCAATGAGACGGCACAGTTTGCTACCGCCGTCGAGCTGGTGTGGCGTTGGACCGGAGATGATGGTTTTCGGGATGAAATGTACCCCTTCATCAAAGATGGGATGAAGACCATCACTTCCCGACTGGATCGAGATGATGACCAATGGCCGGAAGGGCTGGGCATGGTGGAGCGTCCGGGGATGGGATCAGAAAAGTTGGATGTGACCGCTTATACCTGGCAGGCGCTCCAAGCCTTGAAGCGGATGGCGGACAGCAAAGGGGATCGGGACACCGCCCGTTGGGCCGAGACGAAAGCGGATAAGATGGCGGTCAACCTAGTGTCCACCTGGTGGATGAAATCAGAATCCCTGTTTGCTGATTCCCTCTGCAATGAAGGAGACGGCCAAGATGCCAATGGAGACAACGTTTGCATAGAGGGGAAAAAACAATTGCAGCAGCGTCATTGGATCAATGCCGTGCCGATGGAAACCGGGATGGCTTCCCTTGCGCAGGCGATTCCGGCGTTGAATCGGTTGGAGTCCGACACCTTTACCGGTACCACGGGTTTGTATCATACCGGCAAGGGGGGAGGGCCAGATGGAAAAGGAGAGCTGAAAGTGTGGAGCCTTCCCAATTCTGTCATGGCTCATGCGGAGGCCAACTATGGCCGGTTGGGGGATGATCAGGCGCTCAAGTATATGGAGCAGATCGCTTCTGAACTGGATGTGGAAATGCCCGGTGCCTTGACGGAGGTTGCTCCCAGTCCGGAGTACGATCCCTTTACTGACTTCCGGGATCGGTTTATGTTTATGCAGGCTTGGTCCGCCTACGGGGTGCAATGGCCGGTCGTCCATCATTTCCTCGGTGTACGCCCCGATGCTCCTCAACGACAGATGGCGGTGCTGCCAGATATTCCAGAATCTTGGCCAGGTTTATCCGTCCGCAACCTGCGGGTGGGCGACGGGAGGATGGCTATCACCACTAAAAAGAACGACGAGCGGTTTACCACCCGCGTGGAACAGGCCCCGCCGGGATGGAAGCTTATCCTGAGTCATGTTTTGCCCCAGGGAGCGGAGGTACAAGCGGTCACCCTGGACGGAAAACAAGTGGATTACGATGTCAAGAACACCAAGCGTGGCCAAGAAGTGACCGTACAAACCAGCACCGGCAGCCAACATACCTTGGTGATCCATACTGAGTGACAAGGATCTATGTAAGAAGGAAGGGGAAAGTCCCTTCCCTATTTAGCGATCTTTTTTCCTTCTGAAAACCGACAAGATTCCCCTGCGATCCAACTGTGCTTCCACCCGGGACAGGTCTTGGCGGAGCTGACTCAGTTCATGAGCCATCCTGCGGTTGCGGTGATCATGCTGTTCTTCCCCCACCTGGTGAAGGCGCTGCATTTCCTGTTCCAATCGGGGCAGTCCCTGTTGAATATGGCGCAGTTCTTGGTCCAGCCGCCTTTCCTGTTGACCTGCTCGCTCTTCATCCACTGTCTGCATACGCTGGATCTCTTGTTTCAACTCTTCCATTCTTCGGCGGGTTCGTTTTTGTTCCTCCATCATATCCTGAATCAGCGTGTTTGTCTGGTTCAATTCCTCGATCACCTGCTTCAAGTCGAGGTCCCTTGGCACTCCATGGTCGATCACACTGAGGGGGATCGATCGGGTCTTGCTCAACATCGCCTCGATCCGATCCATGCTGTACCCCGACTGATACATCTCCTGCACCCGTTGGACGACAGGCAGGGTCTCACGGGAGATGTAGTAAACCCGCCCTTCCATATGGATTTTAAAAAAATGGCCGTGGGATTTGATGTATTTGCGAATGGTGGGGTCGGGAATGCCGGTGATTCGCTCCGCTTCCGGGATCGTTACCCACTTCTTCATATGTATCCATCCTTTCTGCACATCAGAATCTCATATTTAGTTATGTCCGCGATGACAGCGGGGCACTCCATTCACCAACTGGAAAATGGAATAAAAAAAGACCCGCGCAGAAGATCTGCGAGAGTCTATCATCACCATTCATCCCTATGCCGCTAACCCTCCATATCCGTCCGTCGGGCTGGGCGAAGCCAGGGTCGGAGGAGCCGGCTTTCGTCTGCCGCGCCCGATCCCAGAAACACTCCGGCGGAGATGAGGAGAAACCCGGCGATCTGGGAGGCATAGATCGACTCCCCGAGAAAGAAGAAGGAACCGATCAGGGCAAAGAAAGGAGTCATATTGGTAAAAATCGCTGTATGGCCTGGGCCCAGCCGGTGGATCGACGAATTGTACACCACATGTCCCAACGCGGTGGCGATCAGGGAGGAGGCGAGGAAAACCAACCAGATCCATCCCGGTACGGAAGGCAACTCCATCAGGCCCCGGGGTTGGAGAAACAGGCTGATGATGAAGATGCCCACCGGTCCCAGCAGGAACATGAGGCAGGTCACCTGTTTGGCGTCCAGGGAATCCGTCACCTTTTTAATAAAAATAAAGCTGAGCGCCTGGGTCGCCATCGCACCCAGCACCCACAAGTCCCCCACCAGGTGATTCCCTAAATTCCCACCGCGCACCACAACAAATACCACTCCCAGCATTCCGAGAAAAATCCCTGCCGCCCGGGTTCCGTTGATCCGCTCTTTCAGAATCAAAGCGGATAATAGGCTGGTGGACAAAGGCAGCAAGCCCAGAATCAGAGCGGCGTTGGTGGCGGTGGTTTGTTCCAGGCCAAGGGCCAGGCAGGAGTGATGACCCACGACGCCGAACAGAATGGCACCTGTAAGGTAGCGCCATTCGCCAGATACCGGTCGACGCCATTCTTTGCGCCACCATACGAAGCCAAACAAAGCGAGGCCCGCCAGACAAATCCGGAGGGATTGCATCGTCAGGGGAGACAGGTATTGCACCAACACCTTCAGGGCAACCGTGTTCAATCCCCAGACGATCATATTGACCGTCATCACTGCATAAACCACATTTTTTGACATGAAACACCCTCCTCCCCCGGATCGGTCTTTGGTTTATCCTTCGTTTATCGAAAAATATGCATATAGAATCGATTGTACTTCTTTTCTCGGCAGTCGACAATGGGATGATTTCGGTTTCCGAAAAAAATCCCGATCCGTTACAATGGAGAGGAGATCTGTTGTGAGGGGGGGAAGTATGGACTTAAATCGTTGGTTTGAAAAAGGCATGAAAGGTTCGGAATATCGGGAATCGATGAAGGTGAACCGGGAAGGACTGGAGAAAATTTACGAAGAATTTCGCCTGTCAGAGGAAGCCCGCGCTTATTTTGAATCCCTGGCGCAGAAAAAACTGCGGGCGGTGGTTCTGACAGCGGACTGGTGTGGCGATGCGATGTTGTGTGTGCCGATTATGATGCGCGTCGCCGAGGTGGCGGACATTGACATGCGATATCTGATCCGAGATGAAAACCTGGAGCTGATGGACCAATATCTTACCAATGGAAAATCCCGCTCCATCCCCATCTTTATCTTTATTGATTCCCAAGGTCGAGAACAGGCGGTCTGGGGCCCTCGCTCCCCGGAAGTTCAGCGTCTGATCGATGAAATACGGGGCGAGATGCCACCTGAGGATGATCCCGAATTTAAAACGAAGCAGAAGGAATTGTACCGAGGATTTAAAGAGCGGCTCTTGGAGGAACCAGAGCTGTGGCAGACGGTTTCTCGCAGTGTGGAGGAACGCTTTCGAGAACAGTTGGGTGCCTAATGCGGGTCCCGTAGTCGGTATCTCCCAGAAGCACGTTTAAGCAGATGAAACCCATCGACCCGAGGGAGAATCAGCGTGCAAGGGCGGTTAAAGGCAAAACATCCTTCAATTTGTAGGACGATGGGGCGGGGCCGATCGCCCTTCTATGTCGTATGCCATGGCAAGGAAGGAGACTGATGTCTAGAGGGAACGGCGTGTGGGGTATACGACCTTCTCCGCACCATGTAGATAAGCGAAAGAAAAAGAACCGAATGACCGAAGGAGGAGAACCATGGAGAGCAGTCAAATGCGCGTCGGTTTCATCGGATTGGGGATCATGGGTCGATCGATGGCTCGAAATTTATATCAGGCCGGTTTCCCTGTCACGGTCTGGAATCGAACCGCCACCCGGATGGAAGAGGCGAAGAAGTGGGGAGCCCAGACAGCCAGCTCACCGAAAGAGGTGGCTGCCGTCAGTGATGTGGTGATCACCATCGTCGGAGATACCCCCGATGTGCGGGAAGTGGTGGAAGCTCCTGGCGGCGTGCTCGATGGGGCAATGGAAGGCATGATCCTGATCGATATGAGTACCATCTCTCCCGATACCACCCGGGAGCTGGCCGACCGTGCAGCGGAAAAAGGGGTGCGCATGTTGGATGCCCCCGTCAGCGGCGGGGATGTGGGCGCCCGGGAAGGAACTCTGTCGATTATGGTGGGTGGCGATGCAAAGACCCTGCAGGAAGTGACCCCTCTATTGGAGACCATGGGGAAAAATATCATCCATTGCGGACCGGTAGGAGCAGGTCAGACTGTAAAAGCCTGCAATCAGATCATGTGTGGCCTCAATCTGTTGGGAATGGTGGAGGCGCTCTCCTTCGCCAAAAAAGCCGGTGTCGATCTGGAGACGATGATCCAGGTGACCACACAGGGAGCCGCTGGTTCCTGGGCCCTTTCCAATCTGGCGCCCCGGGTGGTGAAGGGGGACCTCGACCCTGGTTTCTCCGTCCGCTTTCAACAGAAGGATTTGCGGATTGTCCTGGAAGAGGCGGAACGACTCCAACTGCCGCTGTTGGGAACCGCCCAGGTCAGCCAGCTCCTCCGCTCTGTGCAGGCCCACGGCGGTGACGAGGATGGCACCCATGCCTTGATCACCGCTCTGGAACGCCTGGGCAATGTAGATATCGTCCCTGATGAGCAGGACTGATGTTTCGCGGCCTTTGTCACCAGAAAAACCCTCCAATTGCCTTGGCTACTGGAGGGTTATTTTTCGTCAAGCTCCGATATACCGGGCCACGAGGGAGCGGGCCAGGGCAGGGTCATCGGTTCCTTGAACCAGGATGCGCCCGTCGGGAAAAAGGACGAGGCGGTGGTCCCCATCGACCTGAGCCCGGAGCAAAAAGCGGTTTCGTTCCACTTTTCCCAGCGGAGAGAGGGTTGCTTCTAATTGTTCCAGGTCGAGGGGATGGGGCTTTGCTGGGGAGATCTGTACCGTATCGCGCCCACACAGGGAGACAGCGCTGTCTGATCGATCGGGAGCTTCCAAAAACTGATAGCGGTGTTGGCCGCAGGCGGGGCAATCATCCCGTTTTTGGCCTTGGAGAGCGGCATCGTGATTGTGCCACAACTCGAAATGACGCAGGTGGGGGTTGAGCGCCTCCATATCTCCCACCAGCAATTTAAGGGCTTCCGTCGCCTGGAAGGCGGCCACCACTTGGACGGCCGGGCCGATCACCCCGGCGGTGTCGCAGGTTTCCGCCGTCCCCGGAGCAGGGCTGTCGGGAAAAAGGCAACGGAGACAAGGGGTTATTCCGGGGCGAATGGTAAACGTCATCCCCCGAGAGCTGACTACACCGCCGTAAATCCAGGGAAGGCCGTGCTTGACGCTTACATCGTTGATAAGGTATCGGACGGCGAAGTTATCTGTCCCGTCTAAGATCACATCGACGCCGGTCAGCAATGATTCCGCGTTGTTGGCGGTCAAGTCCGCGACGTGGGACTCTAATTCTGTTTGGGAATTGATCGCGGTCAGTTTCTGCTCGGCGGCAATCGCTTTGGGGATCCCTTCTTCGGCGTCCGCTTCGTCAAAGAGCATTTGTCGTTGCAGGTTGCTCGGCTCGACAAAATCCCGATCGATCAGCCGGACATAGCCGACGCCGGCCCGCACCATGTGGTGGGAAAGGGCGGTGCCCAGAGCGCCTAGCCCGACGACCGCGACACGGGAATGAAACAGGCGATGTTGTCCTTCCTCACCGATCGGGGGGAAGAGCATTTGTCTCGAATAACGGGTGGAGTTCGCGTTCACAGGTCTCGCCTCCTCAAAAATCGATAAGGGCGTTGGTGTAAGATCGGTCCCGATAGTCCGGTTCCGTCCCTGAAAACCGGTGGACTGTGTTAAAATGAACGAGAAACCGTACGGAATTCAAGGGATCAAGCGTTCTGGGAGGAACGAGGATCCCAGGGTCCCGTCTGGGGTCCTTTCCACATGGATCCATCCTCCCAAATCTCTTTCTTCCAAATCGGGACGATCTGTTTCAACCGTTCGATCCCGTAACGGCCGGCTTCGAAGGATTCGGCGCGGTGTGGTGAAGCGACGGCGATCAATACGCTGATCTCACCGATGGCGAGATGCCCGGTTCGATGCGCCATCGCCACCTGAACCTGGGGCCATCGGTTTTGGATTTCTCTTACGATCTCCTCCATTTTTTTAATCGCCATCGGAGCGTAGGCTTCGTATTCCAGGGAGACCGTCCGCTGTCCTTCGGTATATTCCCGGACGGTGCCGGCGAAGGTGAGGACCGCCCCGGCGTAGGGATTTTTTACTGTGCGAATCAGTTGGTCAGCCGACAGAGGTTCTTCCGTGACAAAACAGACAGGCGGGTCGCTTGTTTCTTCGCCACCGCTTACCGGCGGAATCAAGGCGATCTCGTCTCCAGGCTGGATGGCCGACTGCGGCAGGGCATATTCCTGGTTGATAGCCACCATACACTGTCGGATCAAGGGGGCAGCATCGGGGTATTCCTGTTCCAGCTGGTGAGTCAATTGGTCCACGGTGGCCCCTTCCCTCAGTTCGAGCTGGACGGTGGATTTCCCGACAGCATCGGCCACCCCGGCAAATAACAGAATATGTACTTGCACGAAATAACCTCCTTTCGATGAACCGAAGAGATCGGATTTGTTTATAGGGTAACCGAATCAGCAGAAAGCTGCCAGTGTTTGACGGCGGATTCCAATCGTGCGAAGGGACAGGGGGAAAAGAAAGCATGGGGAACGTCAATGTGAGCGATGTCACCTATATGGTCTTTGAACTGATCGTCAAACAATTGGAGGAGATGCCGGAAGAGGAGCGTTTGATCCAGCGAGTGGAAGTGGTTTCCTCGGGCTTGGAAGTGGCCTTGAAAAGCGGAGAGGCCTACCGGATCAATATTACCCCGTTGGACTCGACGGGGGAGGAAAAGGAGCGGATGGCCATGACGACTTCGGAGAGGGCGACGGAAGTGCGAATCAGTACAGAGGACTGGGATGAACTGGTTCACCGTTGTGATATGATGATCCGGTTCCTGGAGTACGATAAACGGAAAATGGAGGAGCTCTCTACCCTTGTTCCTGATTTTCCGTGGGATAAACGTTCCCAGATGATCGACGATTTATTGACCCAATTGCAGGAGGTACTGGCCCGAATCGACCCAGGTGACTGATCCGGTTGTGGGGATAGCCGTCTATTTATATACTGATAGACGGATGGAGGAAAGCTGTACCACTTTAGGGAGGGAAGTGTTTTGGAAACCAGTGTCAGTCGGTCCCACGCCGGGTTGATGACCCGGGTCTTTTCTTGGATGTTTGCCGCGCTGTCATTGACTGCGATCATTTCTGCGCTGCTTATCGGAAACGACCAGATGGTGCATTATTTCTATGAAAATGTCGGGGTGTTGTACGGGCTCTTTATCGCCGAACTGGTCCTGGTCTTTTTCTTGGCCGCCCGGGTGCACCGGATGGCGGTAGGAACGGCCACCTTCGTCTTCTTCCTGTATGCGACGCTAAATGGGGTGACGCTGACTCCCCTGGTCTATCTCTACACCGCTGAGTCCCTGGCCACTGTCTTTTTTGTCACCGCAGGCATGTTTGGTGCTTTCGCGCTGTACGGTGCCGTGACCAAACGGGATCTCTCCCGAATGGGCAACATCTTGATCATGGCCCTGATCGGGTTGATTCTAGCCAGCATCGTCAACTGGTTCCTGGGAAGCTCCACCCTGTATTGGGTGATCACTTACCTGCTGGTCATCGTTTTCTGCGGATTGACCGCCTTCGACATTCAGAAGATCAAAGCGATCCGCGACGAGCAGATGGACGAGGACACCCATACCAAAACCGCCATTCTCGGTGCGCTCACCCTCTACCTCGATTTTATCAACCTGTTTATCCTGTTGCTGCGCATTTTAGGCAACCGAGATTAAAGGGAAAAACCACTATCCAATCACCCAATGAGAATCAAGCCACTTCAAGCCGGTTTCCCACTGAGGCTGAGGTGGTTTTTTAGTCCGGTTTGCCGGTAGTTACAGCAAATAAAAATCAGAAATAGCCCCCTTTCCGGTTGGTGGAAAGGGGGCTTTCTTTCCTTTTACTCTGTGGGCGGCTCTTTTTCAGCGGGAATAGGAGACGGAGTCGTCATTCTTGAGGGAGTGGACGTTGTTGGTTTTGCTCTCTTTGGGGGGCTTCCCATCGGATAAGGTGCGCTGGATGCGTTCCCTCAGCTGTCGGGTTTCCTGTAACATCCTCCATCCATCATAAATTTTATTGATGTGTTTTTCGACCCGGGAGGTTTTGTTTTCATTGATAATTTGATCCAACAATTGCTCCATCATGTAGACGATTCGCTCCTCACGGCTTTGCAGCCCGAGAATGATTGTTTCGCGGTCGGTTTGGCTGAAATCCATCCAGTTGTCCTCCTTTAGGCTTCATTCTTGGGTTAAGGATTCAGCTCCTTCATGTTTTATTCTACAGCAAGATCGCAGCAAACAGGAAAAAAAGAAGCCGATGGATAATCTTTCTCCCCTTGAAAGAAATGGTGGTTCCATCGGTCTTGTTTCAAGATGAAAGGGAATTTAACTTTTGGAAAGAGCCTGGACGGTTTCCCTCAGGATCGCTGCAAATTGGGTGCGTTCTTCCGGGGTGCCCACGGTGACGCGGAGGCAGCGGTTCAGCGGGGGGGCTCCCGGTGTTCGGACAAAGACACCCCGTTCCCACAGCGCTTCTCGCAGGGAGACGGCACGTTCTTCTGAACCCACGTCGATGGCGACGAAATTGGTTGCGGAGGGGTAAGCGGTAAAGCCTAAGGATTGGGCCAGTTCTTCATACTCCCGCCGCCCCTGTTCCACACTGGCGACTACCTTTTGCACAAAGTCGGAGTCCTGCAAAGCGGCAAGCGCCCCTGCCTGAGCGATATGGTTCACGCCGAAGTGGTTGCGGATTTTATCGAAGGCGCGGGCGATCTCCGGATGGGTCAAGGCATAACCGATCCGGGCTCCCGCCATTCCGTACACTTTGGAAAAGGTGCGGGTCCGGATAATTCCGCGATCGGAAGGATCGATGGGGAGGTCGGCCGACTTCGGGGCGAATTCGATATAAGCCTCGTCTAGAACCAGCAGGCAGTCGGCAGGGAGGCTGGCTCGGAAGTCCGCCAGCTCCTCCGCGGAATACCACGTGCCGGTTGGATTGTCGGGGTTGGCTAAATAGACGATCCGGGATCCGGTTTTGACCGCGGTTTCAGATAGGCCCTCCAAATCGTTTTTTCCCTTTTGATAAGGGACCTCGTGTATGATGCCACCGAAGCCTTCCACATGGTAGTTAAAGGTGGGATAGCCGCCGAGAGAGGTAGTGACGCCGTCTCCCGGGTTTAAAAAGGCGCGGGCGATCAAGCCGAGCAGCTCGTCAATCCCGCTGGCGAAAACCAAATGATCGCCGTCGACGCCGTATAAGCGGGCCAGCTCTTGGCGGAGCGGATAACAGTGAGCGTCCCCGTAGAAGTTGCTTTCGGCTGCTGCCTGGGCCATCGCTTCACGGGCATGGGGGGACATGCCGAAGGTGCTTTCATTGGCCCCGAGACGGAGCTGGAGGCGGGTGCCTGTTTTTCGCTCCAATTCTTCTGGAGGCACGAAGGGAACGGTGGGGGGCAGACCAGCTACCACCTTGGAAAAGGGAGGTTTTTCAGGCATGGGCGGCGCCTCCTTTCTCCATCGGCTCCTTTAAGGGATGATGAACGAGAGAAAAGTGATTCACAATGGTTGTGATAGTGTGCATGGTCTCACCTCTACCTTTGGTCTTTATGTTCTACGGTAACAAAATTCCGAATAAAATCCCAATCTTTTTACTATGTGAGCCTTTTGCAAAATGGCTTTCTGGTTCAATAAACCAGAATAACACTCAGGGAAACCAGTCTTTCACTTTCGCAAACTACTAAAGTGATATGGGCATACGGGCAGAATTTTGGAGATTCTCTTTTTAAGCTACTTCTTTGGAAGCCTGGGTTTTCTTAACAGCCAGCGCGGTCGCTAATAAAACGATGGCATTCAGGTACACGTGGGTGGTTCCCTTCGAAATCCCGCAAACATGAAGATCGTTCGTCGTGAGGTTTTCTTTTAATCGACCGTTACATCGTTCCACGCTCGTCCGTTCATCGTAAAGCTTTTTCCAGTTGCGCGATCCCCGATGCGGAAGGGAAAAACGCC
>NZ_FMZA01000007.1 GCF_900102685.1 Melghirimyces thermohalophilus | reverse complement strand
GGAAAAAGCTTTACGATGAACGGACGAGCGTGGAACGATGTAACGGTCGATTAAAAGAAAACCTCACGACGAACGATCTTCATGTTTGCGGGATTTCGAAGGGAACCACCCACGTGTACCTGAATGCCATCGTTTTATTAGCGACCGCGCTGGCTGTTAAGAAAACCCAGGCTTCCAAAGAAGTAGCTTAAAAAGAGAATCTCCAAAATTCTGCCCGTATGCCCATATCACTTTAGTTTGCGAAAGTGAAAGACTGGTTTCCCTGAGTGTTATTCTGGTTTATTGAACCAGAAAGCCATTTTGCAAAAGGCTCAAATAAAAACCGGGAACATCACCGCCCCGGTTTATTTTCTCATCGCTTCGATCCGCTTCAATATCTTTTGTTTGGGCAGGATCGCCTGTGTAAAGGTGCCCTCCCCCACGACCCCTCGATCATGGCGGGCCTCCACTCGACAGACGACCCGACTGTCGCTTACTTCCGTGGCCACAGCGGAAAAGGTGACCTCCTTTCCAACTGGAGCAGGAGCCCGATGTTGGAGAGAGATCGCCCCGCCCACTCCCTCTTCCCCCGCCTCTAAGTAGGGGAGAATCAACCTTCGTCCCACCCACTCCATATAGTAGACCAGGTTGACAGTGGATAACACAGGATGGATCTCTTTTCCACCGAAGGAAGCGGTCATTTCCTCTGTCACCCGCATCTGCAACCTTTCCCGGCGCCCCGGCTTTAGACCCGGTTTCATCCGTCCATCAGGCCTCCCGCTCCACTTCCCCGATCATCATCGTGACCAGAGAGCCGGCAAAGCCCATCAGATCTTTGGATGCTGCCTTGCCTTCCGGAGAGTTCATCGCCGCATCCAAGGCGGCTCGGTCGTCAAAATACATGGCCGCCTCCAGATAATAGGCCCCCTTGCCCCCCATCGGCGCCCCCTGGATACGGGTCACCTCCATTTTTTTCAAGCCCGGCATCTTTTCGGTCAACGGCGTGTGCACCTTTTGATAATGTTCATCGAAAGACTCCCGGTTGTCCGGATGTTTGTACAGGGCAATCAATTTAACCATGACTTGATTCCTCCATTCCATAGATGGGTTTGGCCACTCATCATTTCCTCACGCTTCTAGTGCTTCAGGTGACCTTGTTTCGTGTACCCCCCTCGTTCCGTTGTACCTATAGGGCACAAGTCTCGCCAGGGTCACTCCGTTCCCGGTCTCGCTATGCCATCCGGCATAGATGTGGGGACTGTCCCTAAACGCTCTTGCATGCTGATTCTCCACCGAGGCGGATGACTTCTTCTACGTTAGAGCTTTAGCCCATCTAGCGAGTAAGTGCCTGTGGTACTTCCTCTACGTTAGGGCGTTAGCCATTAATGAGTAGTGCCTGTGGTACAAAAGGTCTCTTTGGGGGGGACACGACCGTCTCCCTTGCGCTACTTCCTCGTCTGGGCTTCCTTCCTTTGGTCGATCACGCGGACAGCTTTCCCCTCGCTCCTCGGAATCGAACGAGGTTCTCTCAATTGAACCCCTGTTGTGACGCCGAGTACATCTTTCAGCCGACTTTGCAGGCGGTTACAAAGTTGTCCCCAATAAGGTTGATCCATCTCCAGTCTTCCATCCAGATGATCCCCATCCACCTCCACCTCCAGAGTGAGCCGGTCCAGAGAGCCTTCCCGGGTGACGATCAGCTGGTAGTGAGGAGACACCTCTTCTTCCTCCAGCAGCGCGGCTTCCACTTCAGAGGGAAAGACATTCACTCCCCGGATAATCAGCATATCGTCGATTCGCCCCTTCACCCGGGACATGCGAGTATGGGTCCGGCCGCAGCGGCATGTTTCCCGCATCAGGGCAGCAATATCCCCTGTTCGGTAACGCAGGATGGGGAAAGCTTCCTTCGTGAGGGAGGTGAATACCAGCTCCCCGAACTCTCCGTCGGGCAGTGGCTCCCCCGTTTTGGGATCCACGACTTCAGGAAGAAAATGGTCCTCAGCGATATGTAGACCCTCTTTTGCCTGGTGACATTCCATGGCGACACCTGGACCGATCACCTCCGACAAGCCATAGATATCCAGCGCATCGATCCCCCATTTTTCCTCCAGGGTTTGCCGCATTTGGTCCGACCATGGTTCTGCTCCCAATACGCCGTACTCCAAAGAGGTGGCCCGGGGATCCTCCCCTCTCTCTTCCAACGTCTCCGCTAAGCTGAGTATAAAGGAAGGGGTTCCGCCGATCCCTCGCGGACGAAAATCCTGAATCAGAGTGGCCTGGCGGGAACGATTACCCCCGGAGACGGGAACGAGTGCCGCTCCCATCCGTTCCGCCCCATAATGCAAACCAAGTCCACCGGTAAATAACCCATACCCGTAGGCGTTATGGAAAATATCACCTGGGCGCCCTCCCGCGGTCACCAACGCCCGAGCGCATACCTCTGCCCAGTGTTGGATATCTCGGTGGGTGTACCCCACCACCGTCGGTTTTCCCCGGGTCCCGGAGGATCCATGAATCCGCGACACTTCTTCCAACTCCACGGCCAGCAACCCAAAGGGATAGTGATTCCGCAGATCTCCTTTGCAGGTGAAGGGAAGGTGGTGAAGATCCTTTAAGCTCTTCAGGTTTTCCGGCCGAACTCCCGCTTCATTCAGTTTGCGCCGATAAAAGGGGACCAGGTTATACACCCGTTCCACGGTTTGCTGCAGTCGCGTCAACTGGAGCTGTTCAAGTTCCGGACGGGCCATCGTCTCCAGATCCGGTTGAAACAACATGCGACCCTCCTCCCTGATTCAAACCGGTTTCATCCCTTCAAAGGGCTGACGGCAGTTTTGGCAGTAGAAGATGGATCGGCAGGCAGTGGGGCCAAACAGGTTTAAAATCTCACCCTCTCCCGCTCCACAAAAAGGACAATCGGCAACGATGTCTCCGGATTCATTCCTGGTGACGGGAGGTGGAGCGATACCGAAGTCCTTCAGCTTTTTCCTCCCCTCCGGTGTAATTCGCTCACTGGTCCAAGGAGGATTCATCACAAAGTCCACCTCCACCGGATCGCCCCGTTCTCGGGTCAACACCTTTTCCACCTGTTCAGCGATCAGATCCAGGGCCGGACAGCCGACAAAGGTGGGCGTTAACTCTACTCGTACACCGCTTTCCCCGACACTTACCCGGTTGACCATCCCCAGTTCTACAATGCTGACCTCGGGTATCTCCGGATCCTTCACCTCTTGTAACACATCCAGCAATGCCTTCGTGTCAGCAGGATCGGCCAAATAAGACACCTCCTTACCACCGAGCAGCGGGATCGCCCACTGCCACCTCGGACATGGTCCGGATCAGCTCAGTAAGGTGATCGGTATGCCTTCCCCGCCGACCATCCTGTTCCGGCACCGACGGCGGTCCGGGCCATTTTAGGCCCGCTTCAGCAAAGACAGGCTTTGCCCGATCCTCCCATCGCCGGTACAGCTCCTCCCTACCCCAGGCGATCAGCCCGTGGTGGATCATCTCCTCTTCCTCAGCTCCCAGGGAGAAGAGGCCGCCTAGCTGAGCCCACACCTCCATAACCGCTTGTTCCATCCGTTCCTGGGCATCTCCGCCGGCTCGGGCCAGGCGGATCAACCACGGTTTCAAATGGAGCAGGTGGTAGTGCTCCTCCCGACGGATTTTGGCCACCCCTTGAGCCAACGGCTCATATGAAGAATGTAGCAAGGCCTCCGTCCGTACATCATCAAAGAGGTCGTACAGAAAATGACGCAGGATGGTTCGAGCCCAATCTCCGTTCGGCTGTTCCAGGAGGACCGCATTTCTCCAGGCCTCCGCCCCTCGGAAAAAGGCCAAGCTGTCTGGATCCTTTTCCCCCAACTCGTGAAGCCGCTCTAGATAAAAGACAGCGTGACCCACCTCATCCTGGGCGATCGAACTAAAAGCTACATCTCCCTCGATGTCCGGGGCCAGCCCCAACCACTCGGAATCCCGGTGGCCCAGACAAAGCTCGTCGTCGGCCAACTGGTATAACAAGGCGGTTAGTGCCTGACGGTAACCAGATTCCAACCCCATCTGAGCAGCCTGCTCCATCGTCATGTTCTCTCCCTCCGCGGCCTTGGCCTATTCCCCTGCGACGGAGGATGGAGGTCCTGGACAATCTCCTCCAGATATAAGGCCCGTTCCCGGTATGTTTTCCAGAGGCGTCCATTTTCTGAATAACCGCTAACCTCCCGGTACTTCCGATCCAGTTCCCGGGCAAACCAATCTCCCTCATCACAGGGGGTCTCATGGATCTCCCCTCGGGGAACCACCCACAAGTTGACCGCGTTTTCCCGGCGCAGAAAATTTTCCCGGGCGGTGGTTAAAGCGATATCCGGGGAAGGAGCATTTAAGCTGCCCACATGGACGTGGGCATCCGTCTTTTTTTTGCGGACAAACACTTCAAACACCTCATACTCCCGTCGGTCTGCCAACGTCTTTCCCCTCCTTTGCTCAGACCGCCTGCATCTTGTGAGCCCGGACCATCGCCTCCCGCACCCACCGTTGTTCTTCATGGGCAAAGCGACGCAACCCGATGCGTTCCTCGGACTTGGGTCCGCGGTTGTACCGAACGATCTCGCCGAATTTTTCCCAATCCGGTTGGGTATACAACCACTTTTTCTGCTTCTCGTCATAGCGCAGATGGGGATCGGGAATGGTCAGCCCCAACGACCGGATGCGGGGAACGTATTTGTTGAGAAACTGTTGGCGCAGCTCCTCGTTGGTCTTGATCCGGATCCGGTAGTCGATCATCCGCTGAGCGGCTGGAGTTACCTCTACCGGTCCGAAGAAGAAGAGAAGGGATTCCCACCAGCGATCGACTGCCTCCTGCAACATCTGCCGCTGCCCTTTTGTGCCCCGGGCCAAGGTGAGAATGATATTTTCCCCGTGTTGCATGTGGAAACTCTCCTCGGCACAGATCCGCTTTAACACCCGGGCGTACGGGGCATAGGAGGTGTCGAGTAGCGCCGCCTGGTTGATGATGGCCGCTCCGTCCACCAACCAGCCGATCACTCCAGCATCGGCCCAGGTGGGAGACTCCATGTGAAACACATTGTGAAATTTGACCCGCCCCGCCAACAGATCATCCAAGAGCTCCTCCCGGCCCTTACCCAGCGGAGCCGCCAGGTCCTCCGCCACCCGCAGCAAGAGCTGACCGTGGCCCATCTCATCCTGCACCTTGGCCATAATCGCCAGTTTGCGCTTCAGTGTCGGCGCCTTCGGCACCCACTCTTTCTCCGGAAAAGCACCCATGATTTCGCTGACACCGTGCATGTGGATCAACTTGAGGAGGAGCTTGCGATATTCATCCGGCATCCAGTCCGTCGCCTCAATCTTTTCGCCCCGCTCGATCCGCTCCATAAACTGAGCATGCCGTGCATCTTGATTCACATCGTCTCTCCCCTTTCTTCTCCATGTAATCCCGACAGCAGAATAGAGGTGAACCGTTCCGCCACCTCCTCCGGAGATAGTTCTCCCTCCGGGCGATACCACTGGTACATACCATTGGCCGCCGACAGGATCAGCAGACGGGCTGATTTTGGGTCGGAGAGCCGAAAACTCCCCTGCTCCTCCCCTTCAGCCAGTAACCGAGCCCACATCGATTCATATTCATCCCGTTTTCCCTGAATGATTCGGCGCCGCTCTTCGGTGAGGGATTTCCATTCGTGAAAAAAGACGGTCGCTGCTTCCAGATTATCCGTAATCACGCGGATGTGGGCCACCAGTGCCTTTTTCAACTTCACTTCCGGAGGCCCGCCTCCCATCACCACCGGCCGGAGCGACTGTAAAAACAGCTCCGCTCCCCGGTCCGTGATTTCGAATAAAAGATCCTCCTTGGACCGGATGTGGGCATACAGACTGCCGGAAAGAATCCCGCTCGCTTCCGATATGTCCCGTATGGTGGTCCCGTGGTACCCTTTGCGTCGAAACAGGCGGCTGGCAATTTCAAGAATTTGTTCCCTTCGTCCCGTCCTGGGCATTGACGTCCGACTCCTTTATTCCGTTAAAACAAGCGCTTGCTTGGGTTTAGTGTACCCAAATAAAGGAATGTTGTCAATGGTCTGATTATTCTTTTTCCTTTTCGCCGCTTTTTTTATCAGAGGGAATTCCCTGTATAATAAAGGGCAGTCCATGCACTGAGAAAGAAAGGGTGAAAAAATTTGGATCTGGGGCTGAAAAAACGGATTGTCCTGGTGACCGGCGGTTCCAAGGGGATCGGAAAAGAGATCGCCCGCGCCTTTGTCGAAGAAGGAGCCCAGGTGGCCATCGCAGCTCGGGGGCTGTCCGCACTGGAAGAGACGAGTAACGCCTTGGGCGGAATCCCTTTTTACCAGGGGGATCTCACGATAAAAGCGGAACGGGAACGAATCTTCCAAAAGCTGATCGACGATTTTGGCACGATCGATGTGTTAGTCAACAACGTCGGCGGCAGTAACGGAAGTTCTGTGGAAGAGACCGACCTGGAGCAATTTGAACAGGCGATGGCTCTTAATTATTATTCCACCCTTCACTTTAGCAAGATGGCCCTGGAGGTGATGAAAAAGAGGCAGCGGGGCGCCATCCTCAACATTACCTCCATCTTCGGCCGAGAATCGGGAGGAAAGGTGAGTTACAACAACAGCAAAGCGGCGGTGATCAGTTTTACCAAAGCGCTAGCAGATGAGGCCATTCCCTACGGCGTCCGGGTCAACGGGATCGCTCCCGGAGCGATTCTCCATCCTACGGGAAACTGGCAAAAACGGCTGGAGGCTGATCCCGAAGGAATCAAAGCTTATGTGAAGCGGGAGATTCCCGCCGGCCGGTTCGGCAAACCGGAGGAAGTCGCCAACGTGGCCGTTTTCCTCGCATCGGAGAAAGCCTCCTGGGTGACCGGCGCCACTTTACAGGTGGATGGCGGTCAATCCCGGGCCAACTTTTAACCGATATAGAAACCCCGCCCCTAGTTATAGGGACGGGGTTGTCTTTTCGATGGATGATCATCTCGCCCACCGATTCACCGTCTCCTCGATCCAACGGCTGACCAGGGGGTGGGGCAGATACGTCTCCTCCTGGTAAGCACAAGGGATCCCTTCCAGCTCCGTCGGGATGACAACATCGGTAAAGTAGCCCCGGCTGAGAAAGACTGGCAGAATGAGCAGACGTCGTCCCCGGCAGAGAACCTTCGCCTTTTCTCGCAGGTTTCCCAACTGAAGCATCGCCACTTCCACTTCGGGGAAACCGAACCGCTTTTGCAGTCCATCGGTCAGTTGACGGAGTCCCCTATCCCACACTGCTTGAAAGCCGGATTGACCACTCCCGTGAGCCACCAAAAGCAGGCTCTCCTCACCCGGACTGTGGGAGAGCTTACAGACGCGCTCTTTCAGCAGTCGGAGAATGAGGGGGTGGGCATCCATCGCCGGGCACCAGACGATCTCCGCCTGGGGACGGATCGGTGAAAGGTGGGTCTCCACTCGTGATCGACTCTTCACGCCGAGGGCGTATTGGATCTCTTCCAGGTGGGTGCTGCCGGAGGAGACGAACAGGGGAACCGCCAGGATACGATTCACACCCTGTGCCTCCAACCACTGCACCCCGTCAGGGATCAGCCGTCCTTCCACCAACTCCAGATAACCGACGGTGATGGGAAGATCCGTCTCCACCCTTTTCACCGCTTCCTCTACCAGCTGATTCCAGGTGGGATTGCGGGAACCGTGAGCGATGACGAGCACCCCGGTAACGTCGGTTGTTGCCAAGGATATCCCACCTCTCCTGCTTGACCTTCTTCACTCCAATGTACCATGCTATCCCCCTGTAAACCAACAGAGACCTCGACGCTATCAGGAACACGAATCGGAATAGAAGGGTGGTATACGACAATTCGACACGATTCTTGTCAACCCTGAATCTCCCTTTCATCATCTAGGATGAAAGCGCTTTATCCAGGGAGTTTCCCAAAGTATGTTAAAGTGAAACATGTGTTAGTTGCGGGAAAACCGCAAAAAAATCAACAGGAGGACATTTTGTGGATTGGTATCGTCGTTTGAACGATTACTTTCCTGAGGAAGAGATGAAACAGTATGGCCAGCTGCGCGACCTGATCCGGGACCATGACTTGTACTACAAGGAGGAGACGGAGGACTACCTCATCCTCTATGCCGAATTTGACTCCTTTCTCTTTGTCGACTACCTGTTGGTCAAGGAGACGGCGCGCAGAGGCGGAGTCGGAAGTCGGGTGATTCAGAAGTTGAAAGAAAAAGGGAAGCCGATCCTTTTAGAAGTGGAACCCGTCGATCCCAACGTCAGTGACACCGAAAAGCGCGTCCGTTTTTACGCCAAAAATGGCTTTCAGATAGCTGATCGGGTCCGATACCAACGGGAGACTGATGATGGGGACACCTTCGACCTCAACATCCACTACTGGAGCCCTCGCTCCCTCTCCCAACGCACGATTTTAGATATGATGGCTAAAGCTTGCGATAAAATTCACAATTTCCGTTCCAAACGGTACTACGGCCGCATCCAAGCTGATCCGGATAAAGTGTTGGAATGGAAGGAAACAGAGAAAGAAGCGATTGGATCCTGACCTCTTTCCCCGCAACAGCGGGGATTTTTATGTCCACTCCCGGTCAGCGAATATGGTACAATGGGCAAGTTCACATGAAGGGAGGCAGCAACATGGCCGTTAAAGGCAGCATTGAAATGGAAGACGGCAATACGATTCAACTGGAATTTTTCCCGGAAGCCGCTCCGAAAACGGTGGAAAACTTTCGCAACCTCGCGGACAAAGGTTTTTATGACGGACTGACGTTCCACCGGGTGATCCCCGGCTTCGTCAGTCAGGGCGGTTGTCCAAAGGGAAACGGGACCGGCAACGCTGGCTACACCATTCCCTGTGAGACGGACAACAACCCTCACAAGCACGAACCTGGCAGCCTGTCCATGGCCCATGCGGGACGGGACACCGGTTCCTGTCAATTTTTTATCGTGCATGAAGCCCAGCCCCATCTAGACGGGGTTCACACCGTGTTCGGCAAAGTGACCGAGGGACTGGACGTGGCCCGGGGCATGAACAACGGAGACCGGATGAAAACCGTTCGCGTCTGGGAGGAATAACATAAAAAAGAACGGGGAGCGAACCCCCGTTCTTTTTCAATACATCAGATCGATCAACTGATCCCGGGTAATGTTTCCAAAATACTGCTGCACATCGATCTCGCGCAAGGCCTGTTCCATATCAGCCGGTTCATAGCGGCGACCGACCAACCGCTCCTCTACTTCCTTCACATCTCTCACTCCGAAAAAGTCCCCGAAAATGGTGCACTCTTGGATAACCCCCTTCTCCACCTGCAAGCGGATATCGATACTTCCCACTCCCTCAAAGCGTCGGGAGTTTTCCACGTTGAAACGGGGGGAGCGGCCAAAATTCCAGTCCCAGTTTTGGTAGCGTTCGGCGGAGATCTGGTTGATCACCTTCCAATCTGCCTCATCCAACCGGTACTCCGGAATCTCCGTTTCCTCTTCAAAGATGTAGCGCAACAACAGATCCCGAAACTCCTCTACTGTCATCTCCCGATCCATAAATTCGCTGATGTTGGCCACCCGGCTCCGAATCGATTTGGTGCTCTTCGATTGAAACTTCTCTTCCTTCACCTTGAGAGCATCGGCCACCCGTTCCAGATCGACGTCAAACATCAGCGTGCCATGGCTAAACATCCGCCCCTTGGTAGTGAACTGGGCGTTTCCGGAGATTTTCTTCTCCCCGACCTGAAGGTCGTTGCGGCCGGTCAATTCCGCCTCCACCCCCAGTCGGCGGAGGGCTCTCACCACCGGTTCTGTAAACTTGCGGAAGTTGAGAAAGCTGTCCCCGTCATCCTTGGTGATAAAGCTGAAGTTCAGGTTGCCTCGGTCATGATAAACCGCCCCGCCTCCTGACAGGCGACGGACCACGTGAATTCCGTGTTCCTGGCAGTAATCCACCTGAATCTCTTCTACGGTGTTTTGATTGCGTCCGATGATGATGGACGGGTCGTTGATGTAAAACAATAGGTAGGTCTCATCGATGTCCAAGTGCTTCAGCGCATATTCCTCGATCGCGAGATTGATCCGCGGATCATAGTGGTTCTGGTTATCTATAAACAGCAACATCCTTCGCCTCCTCTTCATCCAACCCTTACTATTGTAGACAAAGACAGGCACGGAAGCAATTTTTGTCAACTTTTTCAATAGAGAAGCGGCAGTTTTCGACAATTTATATACAAGTCCGTGCTCGTTCATGACAAAATCTTTTTATTTGTATACATTTTGTAGTATCCCTTATCTGATTCAACGAGGAGGTTATGCCTTGATCAAAAATCTGATGGCCAAGTTAGGAAAAGGTGCAGCCCGAGTCGATTTGGTTCTGGACCAGGAGGATTATCTTCCCGGCGATCTCGTTACCGGTGAACTGGTGATCCAAGGTGGAACCGTGGAACAGAAAATCAATGAAATCCTGGTCGACCTTACCTTGTTGATCCGCGTCAAGGGAAAAGATTTCTCGCACCTCATTCAACAGTTCCCCTTTTACGAATCCTTTACGATTCAGCCGGGAGAACAGAAACGTTTCCCCTTCTCCTGTGAACTTCCCCGGGATCTTCCCGTCTCCGGAAATCAAGTGGCTTACTTTTTTGTCACCCACTTGGATATCGCCTCTGGAGTGGACCATTCCGACCGGGACTACATTCAGATTCATCCTCCATCGAGTCTGCAAAAAGTATTGGATGCCTTGAATGAGTTGGGACTGCGGGAAAAATATGAATCCCGGTCTTTTAACGGCTACGCTCAAGAATTTGAACTGTTTCCCACCACCTTTCTAAACGGACAGGTGGAAGAGGTGGAATTTGTGGCCGGGGTGGAAACCTCAGGTCTACGCCTCCTCTTGGAAGTGGATGTTTATTCCTGGAGCGGTGAACGGGAAGTGCGAAGAGAGATCTGGTTGGACCACACCCTGATCCAGGACCCGGAAGCGCTTCGGAACCATCTGGAAAATATTTTGCAGGAGATGGTGGAGAGCCCTTCTTCCTTCCGCATGCCCACTTCTCTATACGGCGGTCACAAACATAGCGGTTTATCCAAATGGTCTGGTGCCATCGGCGGATTTGCCGCCGGCGCCCTGGGGGCCGTGGTTTTGTCGGAATTGATGGATGATGGTGAGGAGATCGTATCGGAAGCGACAGAAGCCCTAGACGAAGAAACTGGCCTTTTCGAAGATATGGGTGATTTTTTTGGCGCTGACGACTAACGATCCAACATCCCCTGGAGTGATTTCCAGGGGATGTTTCAGGTTGTTGAATATCTAACCAATGAAAAAACCTCCCCCTTGCCTCCTATTCGCCTCAAGGATGCCACTATGCTATAATAAAATGATAAACATTAATCCCGCATCGATCCTCGGCCGCATGGCGCCGAGTGATTTTTTTCAAAGGAGGAAGCGCACCCGCGCGTGACCATGAAAGCTGAACACATTCGCAATATCGCTATGATCGCTCACGTCGACCATGGGAAGACCACCCTGGTAGACGCGATGTTGAAACAGAGCCGGATTTTCCGCAAAAACCAGCCGGTGGAAGAGCGGGTGATGGATTCCAACGACTTGGAACGGGAGCGGGGGATCACCATTCTGTCTAAAAACACCGCCGTGGAATACGAGGGGGTGAAGATCAACATTGTTGACACCCCCGGCCACGCCGACTTCGGCGGTGAGGTGGAACGTGTGATGAACATGGTGGACGGTGTACTTCTGTTGGTTGACTCCGTCGAAGGGCCGATGCCCCAGACCAAATTCGTGCTGCGCCACGCGCTGGAGCAGGGACACCAGGCAATCGTCGTCGTCAACAAGATCGACCGTCCCAACGCCCGCCCGGACCATGTGATCGATCGCACCTTCGACCTTTTCGTCGATCTGGGGGCGACCGAAGAGCAGGCGGAATTCCCCGTTCTCTATACCAATGCCCTGACAGGGGCCTGCGGAAAGGAACCGGATCAATTAACAGACAGTATGGTGCCCCTGTTTGAAGAGATCCTGAACGCCCTACCCGCTCCGCAGGTGGATCCGAAGGGACCGCTGCAGCTGCAAGCCACCTTGATGGGTTATGACGATTACAAAGGGAAAATCGTGATCGGTCGCCTCAACAGCGGATCGATTGGTAAAAATGACCATGTCCTCCGCATCGACCGAGAACAAAACCATCACCCCCTCAAAGTGAGCCAGGTGTTTACCCATGAAGGTTTGAATCGGATCGAAGTGGATCGAGCGGATGCCGGGGACATCGTCGCCCTGACCGGCCTTGGAGATGTGGGTATCGGGGATACGATCACCGATCCGGATCATCCGAAGGCTCTGCCTCCGATCAAAGTGGAAGAACCCACCCTGACCGTCACCTTCGGGGTCAACTCCAGCCCATTCGCCGGCCGCGAGGGGGAATACGTCACCTCCCGCAAATTGCGAGAACGCCTTTTTATCGAATCGGCACGGGATGTGGCGCTCAATGTGGAAGATACCGATTCCCCCGATACCTTTCTGGTGGCCGGGCGCGGCGAACTTCATATCGGCATCCTGATCGAAAACATGCGCCGGGAAGGGTATGAGTTTGAGGTCAGCAAACCGGAAGTGATCTTGAAAAAAATCGATGAAAAATGGCACGAACCGATGGAAATCGTCGAGGTGGAAGTGAGCGAAGCCTACCAAGGAGCCGTGGTGGAACTCCTCGGAAAGCGAAAGGGACAGATGATCGATATGTCCGTCCGAGACGATGGTTCCATGCACTACACCTTCCGCGTGCCCACCCGGGGCCTGATCGGCTTCCGCCATCAGTTTTTGACCGCCACCCGTGGCGAAGGGCTGATGAACACGCTCTTCGGCGGATTTGAACCCCACGCCGGCGACATCCCCACCCGGGACCACGGTTCCCTTGTCGCCTGGGAGCCCGGCGAAGCCACCAGCTACGGGCTGCACGCCGCCCAGGAGCGGGGCACCCTCTTTATCGGGCCCAACACCGAGGTTTACGAAGGGATGGTAGTCGGTCAGCATATTCGGGAAAACGACCTGGATGTCAACGTCTGCAAAAAGAAGCAGCTAACCAACTTCCGCGCCGCCGGTTCTGACGACGCCCTCCGCTTGGAACCGCCCAAGGAGCTCTCTCTGGATGACGCTCTGGAGTACCTCTCCGAAGACGAACTCTTGGAGGTCACACCAAAGGATTTCCGCATCCGCAAACGAATCCTGCCTAAAAACCAACGCCGCCGTTACCAGAAGCAAGGCGGGAAAGTGGAAAAGTAAGAACGAATCCCCTCGCATGAACGAGGGGATATTTTTTGTCCTTCGCTGGGCTTCGTCTATATTATCCAGTATAATTCAAACCCAGGTGATAAGCTCGGTTCAGCAACGTTTCCACATGGCCAGGTCCTGATTCAATCGTTTCGTAAAAGAGTTCTACCTTCGAGTTTGGAATTCCGCAGTAATCAGCCAAACCGACGTTGAAGTAATGATCGATCATCGAATGATATCTCCTTTTTTCAAACCGCTCGATGGGAGCCCCCGCCAGACTGAGCCACAAAACCTGTTGATGCGGGAGTTTCTTTGGGCCATAAGCAAACCCATAGTTCCAGACACGGTCGATATATCCTTTTAACATCGCGGGCATGCTCCACCACCATAAGGGAAAAACAAACGCCAACCCATCATGATTTTTCATTCGATCGATTTCCCTCTCCACCTCTGAAGAATACCTCTGATTGTCCGCTGTCCATTCGGGCTCATCGGCCTCCCATAAGACAGGGTTAAAACCGCTGCGGTATAGGTCCAGCAATTCCGTTTGATGCCCTTTTGCCTTCAAACCGGCAATCAATCGGTGGGCAACCTGAAAGGTCAAGGAATCCACCCTTGGATGAGATACGACGGTAAGTACATTCACAAATGGTACCCCCACTTCTGATATAGATGTAAGGACAGTTTATAACGGATCTTTTTATTAGTAAAATAGATATTTTCAAACATTTGATTCAATAAATTCGATAGAAAAAAGAGGTGAAGGTTATGGAGCTGCGTCAACTGATCACTTTTCGCACCATCGTCGAAGTAGGAGGTTTTAAAAGGGCAGCTGAGCGATTGGATTATGCACAATCGTCGATCACCACCCATATCAAACAACTGGAAAAGGAACTCGGCTCTCCCCTTTTTGATCGATTAGGTAAAAACATCAGCTTGACCCAAACCGGCAGACGTTTTCTTCCCTATGCTTTGGACATGATCCAGCTGTATACGGAGTCAAAAGAAGCGGTTCTACGTGATGACGAAGTTTCCGGTCCACTTACCATCGGGGCTTCTGAATCGTTAATGATTTACTGGATGCCCGAACTGATGATGGATTTCATGAAAGAATATCCGAAAATTGATTTAACCCTCAAATCCCTGGATTATCCTGACGTAACTTCCCAATTAAAGCGTGGCGATATCGATGTGGCCCTCCTGGTGGAAACTTCCCACTGGAATCCGCCCGAATGTAGAATCCAAAAACTAAAAGATGAAAAGCTGATCTTGGTTCAATCCACCAACAATCAGACAGCCAAAAGCGAACAAACCATGTTATATACGGAAAAAGCCTGCAGTTGGCGGCCCATTTTTGAAAACCGATTAAGCGTTGGAGGCACGAAATCGTTTTTTAAGGTGGAATTACCCAGTGTCGAGGCCATCAAGAAATCCGTATTATGCGGACTGGGCATCTCCCTGCTTCCTCTATTTACGGTTGAGGAGGAACTGGCGAAAGGAGACTTGGTGGAGCTACCAACCGATATGGAAAACCACCCGATCGGTATTTATGCCGCCTTTCACCAAAACAAATGGATCTCAGCCAACCTAAGCGCGTTTTTAAATAAACTAAGAGAAAAATCCGCTTCCACCATATAAAAACGCCGGCCTTCACCGGCGTTTTTTACACATGTTTACTTGGAGATGAACATTTGCGTCCAGTAGTGGCCATAGGAGCCACCTTTGGTGTAGCCGACGCCGATGTGGGTGAACTGGTCATTGAGAATGTTCTCACGGTGACCCTCGCTTTCCATCCAGCCCTTCACCACCGCTTGTGGGGTGGTTTGTCCGGCAGCGATGTTTTCCCCGGCGGCCCGGTACTGAATACCAAACTCCTGCATCATTTCAAAAGGGGACCCGTAAGTGGGAGACTGATGGGAAAAATAGTTTTCATCCCGCATATCTTCGGACTTGGTCCGGGCCACGTCAGCCAGTTCCGTATCCACTTTCAGCGGGTTCAGCCCCCTTTCGGTGCGTTCCTGATTCACCAGCTGTACCACCTCTTGCTCAAAAGCGGACAGGTCCTTCTCATCGGATGCGGCCTCGCTTGGTGACTGGGACGGGGTTGATTCAGCTGCCACCACCTGCCCTTCTTCCTTCCCGGATTCGGAAGGTGTCGGTACCCCCTCTGATTCTGGCTCAGGCAGAGCGTCATGCTGAGCCGCATCGGCATCCGGGTTGGAAGCATCGGCCTTTTCTCGATCCTGCGCTTGTTTCTGTTGGGGTGCTTGTTCATCAGGGGAAGGCTCTTCCCGTTCAACATCGGCCGGCTCCTGTTGTTCAAGGGAAGCGGAGGGAGATGGTTGCTCCTGCTGCTGTAGGTCCGCAGCCGGTTGAGCCGTCCCCTGCTCATCCCCCGCAAACAGCTTCTCTTGGGCGTACAAGACCCCGGCTGACAGGGATATGATAAGAGCGGTCACCCCTAAATAAAGGGGAAACCGACGTTTCCTTCTCTTTTTTCGGGGTGGTAAAGAGGATGGTTTAACCAAAGAAACGGCCTCCTTCACTTGGTTTTTATTCAATATACAGGGAGGATTGTCGATCAATGGGTCCCTGTATAGTAACGAGTGAAAGAGAAGAGCCGGTTTCCGGAATGGCAGATTTGGATAGATGTACCTGCAGCCACAAAAAACGGCCCTATCGGACCGTTTGCCTTCCTGTATGCTTATGAACTCCCTTTTTCACCGTCTTTGCTCCATCCCCAGCGTTTTTTGTGTGTTCCGTCGCAGAAGGGCTTATGCTTGGAGGCACCGCAGCGACAGAGGGTATAATGCTCCCGGCTTACCAACAGAACCGCCGACCCCTGTTCGTCTTCCAAGGAGATGGACCCGCGGAAGTGGAGGGGACCTTCTTCCTGCACCCGCACCTCCGGTTCATCGTGCCAATCCGTCACATGGTTCCCATCGATGGAATAGGTGAGAGCACCGGAAGGGCAATCCTCAATCACGTCGATGACGGCGTTCACATCCTGCGTACCATCTGGATCGATCCAGGGGCGCTTCCTGGGTTCAAAGACCCCTTTCAGCCGGCAAGCACCGTAATGAGCGCACAGATAGCGGTGATCATGAATCGTGATCTGCGCTCCCACATAATTTTCTATTCCCCGCCTCAGTTCCCTTTGACGGGTATCATCGAACCCGATCTTGGCATGGGTCCCATCACAGAAGGGCTTGTCAGAAGAATGTCCGCAGCGGCACAGCGCATAGTCGGTTCGTTCCGTCATCTTCTGGCCGGAGAAATCTTTCAGTATCGCCCCTTGCACCTGGATCGGACCGTTGGGTTGAAGCTCGCCTTTAGCCATACCATCCCATCCTATCGATTATAATCCGGGATAATGAAAAACCGGATGTTTGATCCCTTTTATTGTCTCCGGGACCGATGCTCTTATGAAAAAAATTCCTCTCGATCCGTCGAGAGGGGGACAGTTAAGGGGATTATGTGCAGGTCCCTTTAATAGCGAGCCGTCACCATTTTCTTGCGGGGTGTAAAACTCACCCCGTTTTAACTATGACCCGAAGATTTTCGAAACCTTCCTCTTTGGATTCATCATCCCGGTATCAGCACATAAACGTTGCCAGATCATCAGTTTTTGAAGCGCTTAAAAAGAAAGGATAATAAGTGGCCGAATTGGATCCTTAGCGAGGACATTTCATCCAAGAAAGAATCGATCAAACGACTTGGCGTCCATACCCCTTCGGAGCTTCTTCCTGATCCCCATGACGGCGGAAGATCTTTTCCAGCTGCTCCAACGAAAGCCCCTTCGTTTCTGGCAAGTATTTCTTAACAAAAGCGATTGCGCCAACTCCGACCACCGCGAAGAAGAAAAAGCTGTTTGACAGGCCGATAGAGGACATCATGACCGGAAAGGTTAATCCGACGAGGAAGTTTACCATCCACAGGCAAAACACAGAGACACCCATCCCGATCCCTCGTAGACGCAACGGAAATATTTCCGAAAGGATCAACCACGTCACCGGTCCGATGGCACCCTGGAAGAAAGCGAGAAAAATTACGGTCAGGCTTAAGATAATATAGGGCAATGCTGCCGAAGCATCAAGGGCGAGAGAAAATACCCCGATCAAGAACAGTGTCGTCGTGGTTCCGGTCAGGCCGATCAGCAACAGAGGCCGACGACCAAACTTGCCGAGGAGTTTAATGCCGGTCATCACAGCAAGGACCGAGATAACGCCGTTGGCGATATTACCGATCAGGGCTGCTTCTGTACCGAAACCGGCTTCTCTCAAAATTTCTGTTCCGTAGTACATGATCGAATTGATCCCCGTCATCTGCTGTACCACGGCAATCCCGATTCCCAAGAATACGATACGGCGCACCCACGGCACAGCCAAATCCTTTACCTTCGCCTTATTCAAGGCTGATTCTTCGGCAATTGCTTTCTCAATCTCCTTCAGTTCCTTTTGCGCTCGGTCCCGTTCCCGGATCCGTCGAAGAACTTGCAAGGCACTTTCCTTATTACCCTTTGACAGGAGCCAGCGAGGGCTTTCTGGCATTTTCAGCATACCGAGGAACAAAAAAATCGCCGGTGCGGTGGCGACGGCCAACATATATCGCCAAGCATGGGCGCTTTCTGCCATGATGTTGCCGATGACAGCGTTAAAAGTAAAGGCTAACAACTGTCCGGTCACAATCATCAATTCGTTTCGAGAAACCATTTGGCCCCGCCGTTCCGCAGGAGATATTTCCGCCAAATAGGTTGGCACGGTTACCGATGCACCGCCTACAGCAAATCCCAGCAGAAAACGAAAGATCACCATCACACTGACACTAGGAGCAAAAGTGCATCCAAGGGTGGTGATGATGAACAACACAGCGAGATAGATAATATTTTTCCGGCGGCCCTGATGATCCGAAAGGCGGCCGCCGAGTACTGCACCCAGCGCCGCTCCCAAAAGCAGCGAACTTGTAACCAGCCCCTCAGTAAAGGGGGTAAGATCCAATTCTTTCGTCATAAACGGTAACGCACCGTTGATAACACCCGTGTCGTATCCAAAGAGAAGACCACCAAATGTTGAGAAGATGATAATCAACTTAAGAAAGGATTTATGACTTGATTTCCCGTCGGGCATCACTCCACCATCTCCTTCCTTAATTGAAAGCGAGGATCTTTGGATACAGTAAACTGCTTTTGTTTTTGAAGCGCTTAAGAATTGAACCGCAAATTAATTATAAATCTCCACTTTAAATAAATCAATGTTATCGCCGATTCGATCTTATCGGCATTAACTTTGAGCATCAGAACGGTGTCCGCCGTGATATGTTCTCTTCGCGATCTCTGTTTCGGGACGCTGAACACATATGATGCTTTTTAAACGCTTCATCTATTTTATCGTTGTAGTCCACCTCCCGGGTTGTACAGTACTTGGAATGTTGCCGCCTTTTGAATATTCCAGGTTTCATCCGGGGAGGTGGTTATCCGCTTTTCGGAAAACATATGAATACCGTGTTCCAGACACTTTAAACGGTGTGGATACCAAGATCTAGTCACTCTTTCAAACTGCCGTCCCCTCCCACCTCATCAGCAATAGGAGTCTCGGAATTCCGACTAGATCGACTCCTTTGCACCTTAGCGGTTCGACACCCAAAACTCCTACCTTCCCTTGACAATGTTCTCTACCTTTTTCTTTTTTTGGTTGGTGGAGAGGCTATGACTTTTTAAGCGCTTACATTTCGTCGTACAGAAAGGGGTTAGCCGCTTCAAAATTGTGAAAAGGAAGGCCGGCCATGATTTAAAATCGGCAGGGACCAGTCGATTGCCGAATGATAAGATCCGGCAACAACACAATCCGTTGTTTTCGAGTGCTTTTCCCTTCGATCTCCTCTATGAGCAAATCGACGGCTTGCGAGCACATATCTTGAATCGGCTGTTCAACAATTGTCAACGGTGGATCACTGCTCTTCGACAGCAGGGTGTTGTCAAATCCAGCGACGGAGAGATCACCAGGGATGCTTCGGTTTTTCTTGCGGGCGGCTAAAAACGAACCGATCGCTAGAATATCATTACAGGCGAAGATGGCGGTGGGGGGGTGGGAGGTATTTAACAATTCATCCGCCAGACGTTCCCCATCTTCAAAGCTGGAATCACTGGTAACAATCAAATCTTCATCAATCTCGATCCCTTGATCCTGAAGCGCATGCTTATATCCACGAATACGCTCCCGACTGCTAATGGCTTCTTCCGCGATGACAGCGATTCTCTTATGGCCGAGGGAGATCAGATGAGAGGCGACCTGATATCCGCCGGTAAAATCATCGACTGTGACGCTGTTTACCGATACGGCAGGATGGGAAACTGCGAGCAACACTACCGGTGTCTGCTCTCCCACCAATTCTTTTACCACATCCACATTTTTGAGATCGCCGGCGAAGATAAAACCATCCACACGTTTTTGTCTCAATAGAGAGGTATAAAGAGCTTCCTTTTCCTTGTCAGAATCGGTACTACAAATCACCACATTAAAGCCGCGTTCATGGGCCCGATCTTCCACCCTGCGCGCCATTTCTGCAACAAAAGGGTTGGCCAGATCGGGCAATAAAAATCCGATCGTCGTCGTACGTTTTCCGGTCAAAGCAGAGGCAAGCAGACTGGGCTTGTAATTCAGCTCTTCCATCGCTTTCAAAACTTTTTCTCTAGACTTTTTACCCACTTTTTGGTTATTCATCACATAGGAGACCGTAGCGATGGAGACACCTGCTTTCTCTGCCACGTCATAGATGGTCGGTTTCATTTCTCATGCCTTCTTTCCACGTTACCCTTATATGAAGCGCTGAGCATCAGCTTACCCAATTTATCTCAACGATTCAAGACTGGATCGTACCCGTTGATTTGTTGTTTTTGTCCGCAAAAATCGGTTTTTCGATCATCCTTCAAGCATTGGATAAAAGCGATCACTTCATTCAGATAAGCGGTCTCTACCCGGCCGGAACATCGGGGGTGATATCACCAGGATCTAAGGTTAAGTAAATGCTTGATCCACATCATTAAAGTGGCTCCTTTACGAGCCATTCCTTAATCGATCAGCCTTCCCTAAAACTATTGAGTCCTTCCCAGGGGTGTACGACCTGTTCCGCTCACCCTTCTTCGCCAAATGGCGTCTTTTTTAAACACTTATAAAATCGCTTTTTGATTGTAAATCAGGATTTTATCAATTGCAATGGTTAGAAATATTGGATTACCAAAGTAAGCGCCTTGCGAATGGCAAGAGGAGAAGCGTTTATTATGAAGCGCTTAAAGAAAATGCGAGGTTGCAAATTTAACTATGGTTGAACCAATTACAGTTTTAATAGTTTTTTTGATTCATCCACAGGTCGGCTATATTTCATCTCTGGGGACATCTAAACTTTTCGGCACCATACTCGGCAGGCCAACCGATTGTTGCAGATCCTGGTTCGCCTGCCGATAAGGGATTGTCAAACCGACACAACCTCAGTGGTCTGGCCACCGGAATCACGTTGTCAGCCTGACAGGTGGGTTTATGCTGGCTGCCTCCTTCGGCCTCTTTGGAATGGGGCTATGCTGTTATTGGAATTGATCCAGCTCATCTGCCCAGCCATCACATGAACAGGTATTCACTGCATCAACAACATATCGGATTCATAAGAGGCGTAATCGTTCCAGTGCAAAAATTGCACCACTTGAAAGGCCAAGTTTTTGCCAGGATGTTTGCGGGCGGAGAGGGCGTCGTCGCCGGCGACCACGGCGAGGCGGTCGAAAAATTCCTTGGTTTCCTCGTACAGGTCCTCTTCGAAATGCATCGCTTGATTGCGCCCGTGGCGGATGATTTCCTTCAGGGTAACCCTTTGGCCGTTCCCCTGTATCTCTTTGCCAGCCGGCCAATTGTTAAAGTCACCGTGGACGATGGACATTCCTTGTTTGGCGATCTGAAGTAAAGCACCGCTCAGCACCTGGATCGAATTTACTTTAATCTCCTTGGCCATGATCAGCTCCTCGATCTTGACATCCAAGTCCTCTTTCGTCGTTCCGATGCCCTTATGGGAGACCGGAGCATAACAGGATTCCCGCTGTTCCTTCACCTGTTCGTGCTCCTGCAGCAAGCGGGCATACTCTTGTTTTTGCTCCCAGACGAGACGAAGCAAGTTCTCCGACGCGTAGCGGGTGTTTTCCAGATAAAACTGCAGATCCACGGAGCATCACCTCGATGAGTGGTTTCTCTCTCCATTCGGGAAACCGGTTCGAATTTCCTGTGTTCACTTAAAAAAAACGCCTCTTTCCCAAAAGGAAAGAGGGCAGAGAGCCGATGATTATTCCTTGATATCGGATACTTTAACCAGCTGCTTACCCAGATTTTCACCTTTAAACAGACCCAGGAAGGCATCAGGGGCGTTTTCCAATCCTTCGACGATATTTTCGCGGTACTGAATCTTGCCCTGGGCCACCCATTCAGCCAGTTGGACCAAACCTTCCTTAAACCGATCCTGATAGTCAGATACGATGAATCCTTTCATCAACGCGCTGTTGATCAACAGGTTGGTCTGAACCCGGGGACCCTCATCGGGTTTGTCCAAGTTGTACAGGGCGATCTGTCCGCAAATGACGATCCGAGCGTATT
The DNA here is from genome assembly GCF_900102685.1 of Melghirimyces thermohalophilus. Lineage (GTDB taxonomy): Bacteria > Bacillota > Bacilli > Thermoactinomycetales > DSM-45169 > Melghirimyces > Melghirimyces thermohalophilus. The sequence goes on along the minus strand of NZ_FMZA01000007.1, from coordinate 154,722 downwards.
TATTGATCCGACGAACCACATGATCGGAAATTTCGCCGCCCACGTTGTCAAAATAGATATCGACGCCATCAGGGCAGGCCTCTTTGAGAGCCTGTTTCACGTCGTCGGTCTTATAGTTGATCACGGCATCAAACCCGAGTTCTTCTTTGAGGAAACGGATTTTTTCCGGGGATCCGGCGATACCGACCACACGGCACCCTTTCAATTTGGCGATCTGTCCAACTACCGAACCAACGGCCCCGGCGGCTCCCGATACGACCACGGTCTCCCCTTGTTTCGGTTGACCGATCTCCAGCAAACCGAAATAAGCCGTCAAACCAGGCATCCCCAGGACCCCGAGAGCCGTAGTAGGGGGCGCCAACCGGGTATCCACTTGACGAAGCTCCTCCCCCTTGAGGACGGAATAATCCTGCCATCCCATCATCCCGGTTACGAGATCCCCCGCTTGAAAATCAGGATGTTTCGATTCTTCTACCTGACCGACGACGCCACCGGTCAACACCTGATTCAATTCAAAAGGAGCCACGTAGGATTTGGCATCGTTCATTCGCCCCCGCATATAAGGGTCAACCGAAAGATAGACGGTACGGACCAGCACTTCCCCTTCCTGAGGAGAGGGCCGAGGAGATTCCTTCATTTGAAAGGTGTTTTCATCAGGCCAACCTTTGGGGCGTTCCGCCAACAGAATCTGTCTGTTCGTCTGATCAGACATGTTTCATCCTCCATTCGTCACCCATTATTTCGATACACAAAATATAGTACCCGTTTTTGTTTACTTTTCAAACTACCCTTCATACAATTCCGTTTTGCTCATTCGGTAGTCTGTCACTCGAAAGCCTAGGGAGGCGTACAGCTTAACCGCAGCCAAGTTGTTGCTGGTGACGAATACATGGCGGTGAGAGACACACCGCTCTTGAAACCACCGTTCTCCCCGAGCCAACATCGATTTGGATAGGTTCCGTCCGCGATAATCAGGGTGAAGATAAATCTCGTTAATAAATCCTTCCCTGCGAAAGGTCAGATGATCGTTCCGGATCTCCGCATACAGAAAGCCGACTAGAATATCGTCGGTATCGGTAAACACCAACAGCAAGGCATCCGGATCCTGTATCCGCTTCCGCAACTCCTCCGCCCACTTTTTACCCACTTGTTCCCGTTCCAATAATCGATTCCAATACTCCGCGTCATATCTTCTTCCGTGCAGATCGGACCAAAGCTTGTAATGGGCGCGCATCAGGTCTAGGTGAAAACGCACCACGGTTTCTTCATCTGACTCCGGATCATAAAACCGCGGTTTCAGCTGTTGAAATCCCATATTTCGCCCATCCTGTGCACCCTGGTTATTCATACTCTTACTCACCGAACCCCTTCTACTCATTTTCAAAAACCTAGTTCCCAAGTTCGGTTACCACCGACTGAATGGGCGTACATTCATGTCCGATTATATCCCTTTCTCTCTGTTGATGAAATAGAAGAATCAGAGTATTTCATGACCTGCAAAAAGCAAGACCCGCTCCCGAGGAGGGCCGGGTCCTGCTTTTTGCTAATATACGGCCTAAAGGAATTCTCCGATCCATCAATCCTGGACTATTCGTCAGGCGGCCAGTTTTACCCGACGGTCCAGCTCGATTCGGTTCCACCACATCCCTCCGAAAAAGAAGGCAGCGGGAACGAACAGAGCAAACAAACGCCAATCCATCATTTCCGTGTAAAACCCTTTGGAAGCTGCTAGTACAGCACAGAGTAAGATGGCGGCCAAGGGATAAAAACCAGGTTCCGTCATGTGCAGCTTGCCGAGTAAGAGGAAAAGGAGCGGTGCTGCCACCACAAAGTAAAGCACTCCTCCAATCACCAGGGTTTCGGAGACCAGATACAACGCCAACAGCAGGACCAATGCCGGATCGTAGGCTTCTATTATGGTGGTGATGTAGAGGCCGCAAATCATGATTTGAAAGCCGAGTCCGATCACAAAGGAGGTAATGGAGATCACCAACAAGGATTTGAACATGCTTGACCCTCTTTCTTTTCTCTTTCCTCCATTCTACCTATTTACCATTTTTTGGCAAGGATGTTTTTATGTGTAAACCTTTTTCTTTACCCGGACTTCCTGCAGTCGGTGTCGGTCCACCTCAAAACCGATCCCCGGACGATCCCAGGGAACTTTAATGCTCCCCTCTTCCAGAGTGATCTCCGGTTCAATCACGTCTTGATGCCAATATCGGTTCGAGGCGGATATGTCTCCTGGCAGGGTAAATCCGTCCAGGGAGGCGAGTGCGATACTGTGAGCCCGACCCACCCCCGTTTCCAACATACCGCCACACCAGAGGGGGATGCCGCGATCCAGGCAAAGATCGTGAATCCGTTTCGCCTCCGAAAGGCCCCCAACCCGAGCCGGTTTTACGTTGACGACGCGGCAACTGCCCAATTCCAACGCTCTCCGGACATCGGCAGCAGAGTGAAGACTTTCATCCAGACAGATCGGGGTGGACAATTCCGCCTGCAAACGGGCATGATCGACAATATCGTCAGCGGCCAGAGGTTGTTCCAACATCATCAGGGAAAAGTCGTCCAGCTGTTTTAAGTGATCCACATCCTCCAGAGTGTACGCGGAGTTGGCATCAGCCATCAGGGGAAGATCGGGAAACTCCAACCGGATCCGCTTCAGCACTTTTATATCAGCCCCCGGTTTCACCTTTACTTTGACGCGGCGGTAACCTTGCTCTACCCGACAGCGAATCGTCTCCACCATCACCCCCAGATCGCCGGCACCTACCGCTACCCCCGAAGCGATCTGCTCTCTTGTCCCGCCCAAGGCACGAGCCAAGGGTATCCCCTCCGCCTTGCACCAAACATCCCAAACTGCCCCCTCAATCGCCGCCTTAGCCATAGGATGGCGGCGGATCGGTTGAAAACGCTCCGCTACGTCCCTAGGATGGTGCAAAGACGTATGCAGGAGGCGGGGGATCAGAAAATCTTCCATCACATGCCAGGCAGTGCCGATCGTCTCTTCGGTGTACCAGGGGGAAGAGAAAGCACTGCACTCCCCCCAACCGATCCGACCGCTCTCATCCTCCACTTCCACCAGGATCAGCTCTCGGTCGGTCACCGTGGTCAAACTGTTGGTAAAGGGTGTTTTCATCCTCATCTGAATCTGATGGAGAGTGACTTGATGAATGATCAACGTCGGGCCCACTCCCCTTGGGAAGCCCAGCGAGCCAGTTCCCGCCGCAGAAGCTTATTGGATGCGTTTTTGGGCAGTTCCTTCACAGGGTGAATACGGATCGGCACTTTGTATCGGGCCAACCGTTCTCGACAATGGGAAAGCAGCTCATTTTCATGGAAGTCGGCTCCGTCTTTTATGCTTACAAAACCGACGGGAACCTGACCCCAGGTGGAGTCGGGGATACCGGTCACCCCGGCGTCTGCCACCGACGGATGGGCAAGCAATACTGCCTCTACCTCGGCTGGATACACGTTTTCCCCGCCGGAGATGATCAGGTCTTTCCGCCGATCCATCACGTATAGAAAACCGTCAGCATCCAGATAGCCGAGATCACCGGTGTAAAGCCAGCCGCCGCGAATCGCCTCCCGTGTCGCCTCTTCCCGCTGCCAGTAGCCCTGGGTTACATTGGGACCCTTGACAACGATCTCTCCCGTTTGCCAGGCCGGCGCTTCCTGACCCTCCTTTACGATTTTCAGCTCCGCCGGAAACAGGGGCTTTCCTGCCGAACCCAGTTTCTCCAGACTGTATTCCGGAGCCAGGGTCGCGATCTGGGAAGCGGTCTCCGTCATCCCGTAGGTTTGAAACACCGGGACCCCTTTCTCTGCACAGCGTTCCAAGAGCGGCTTCGGCGCGGGCCCTCCTCCCAACAGCATGCCGCGGAAGGAATCGGGATACCCCTCTTCTCCCAGCTCGTCCAGCATACGGGTCAGCATCGTTCCCACTACAGAGACGATCATCACCCCCTCCTCCCGGATCGCCCGGTTGGCCTCAACCGGGTCGAAACGGGTATGAACAACGGCAGTCATACCATAGATAACACTGCGTATCAAGATCGATAATCCGCTCATGTGAAAGAGGGGGACAGCCGCCAACCATCGTTCATGGGGATCCAGACCCAGATTGAGAGCGGAAGCGGTGGCGCTCCACCAGTGGTTGCCCCAGGTAAGCATCACCCCTTTCGGCCGACCGGTGGTGCCAGAGGTATACATGATCGTGTGTAAATCTTGTAGGGAAACACGGGCAGGGAGCTCTATACCCATTTCCCGCTGTTGCAAAAGCTGTTGCCAAAAGATCATGTTCACACCGCTGTCGGGGGTTCCAGTCCGTGCCGCCTCTGCCTTCTCCCGATGAACCTGATCATAGACCAGCACCTTGGCTCCGCAATCTTCCACCTGCCAAGCGATTTCCCGCGGAGCGAGCCGGGTATTGAGTGGGACCAATACCGCTCCCAGGCGGGTCACCCCGTGAATCAAGGTGACCGTGTGAACCCCGTTTTGCATCAGGAAGGCGACACGGTCCCCCTTCTCGATGCCCAATCCAGCCAGCTTTGCCGCTATGCTGCGGGCTTCCTCTGCCAGCTCAGCAAAGGTTCGCCGCTCCATCCCGGAGATAACCGCCGTCCGCTCCGGTGTCAAGCGGGCCCGTTGATCCAGCCAGGCAGGCATCGTTGTTTCCTGTTGCAGTGAAGACATACACCTTCAACCTTTCCGTAAAACCAGTTTCGCTTTCTCCTTATATTATAACGGATTTCCCTCAATGGGAGGCATGATCCCAAGAGACGGGGACTTGTCGATCTCCGTTATGTCCATTACAATCAAACTAACGACCGTTCGTTAGGTGGTGTGAACCCATGTCTGCGCAAGGGATTATCGACGCGTCATTGCGGCTTTTTGCCCAGGAAGGCTACAATGGTGCCTCCCTCGCCCGAATCGCCGACGAGGTGGGAATGAAAAAGTCATCCATCTACGCACACTTTTCGGGTAAAGAAGATCTGTTTCTGAAGGTGTTTGAACAGGTTCTCCATCATCAGCTGGAACGGACGGAACAGCTGGCCGCGGATATTAAACAACTTTCTGTCGAGGAGCGGCTGTACCGCATCCTTTTGGACAATATCCAATATTTTTTGGAAAGGGAAGAGGAGACTGCTTTTTTGAAGCGGGCGATGCTGTTTCCCCCCGCTTCCTTGAAAGAAAAGCTCCGCGCCCGGTTCTTAAAGTCGGAAGAGATGCTGTCTGAGCTTCTCTCCTCCATCTTTAGGGAAGGAATCCGCAGTGGACAGATCCGCCCCCTGGCGCTGGAGGATCTTCTCGCTTCCTATTACTGCCTGCTGGACGGAGCTTTTATCCAGCTCTTTTATTATGGCCGCACGGGGATGGAAACCCGTGTCGACTCCGTATGGAAGATCTTTTGGTCCGGCGTGGCCGACCATCGAAACGGAGGTTGATCACATGGCTTGGTTTATCTTAGTGATCGCAGGCATGATGGAAACAGTCTGGGCCATTGCCCTTAAATACAGCCACGGTTTCACCAAACTGTGGCCGACCCTTATTTTTCTCTTGGCGGGCGGCCTCAGCTTTTGGCTGCTCTCCCTCTCCCTCCGAACCCTCCCCGTAGGCACCGCCTATGCCATCTGGACAGGGATCGGTGCCTTGGGAACGGTGTTGTTCGGCATGTTTTTTCTGGGGGAATCCAAAGACTGGATCCGATTGGTTTTTCTTTCCCTGCTCATTTTCAGCCTGGTCGGACTGCAAATCACATCAGAAACTTAAATCAACCCACCGTCTCTAAACAGGAGGCGGTGGGTTTCTACAAACAGCTACCTTTGCCGGAGCAACGCTTCAATACGATCCAATTTTTGGTTGATCTGTCGCATCAAAGACAAGTGCTCGTTGAGAGCCCTTTGCGCGTACTCCGGCATCAGGCTCGCCTCGGCTTGTTTTGGAGCTGCCCACGGCGGGGGAACCATTCCGTACATCTTGTTCACTCCTCCCATCGTTCCTTCGGAAACAATGTATGTACCCAGACGGAGTCTGTGCCTTTCTCACGCTAGAAAAAAACGTCCCTCTCCCGTCGTAGGGGAAAGGGACGTTTCATCTTGGTTTACGGGAAACGGGGGAACTGACCGAAGTCCGGTTTCCGTTTCTCCTTGAAGGCGTCACGTCCTTCTTTGGCTTCATCAGTGGTGTAGTAGAGCAGGGTGGCATCGCCTCCCAATTGCTGCAGACCGGCCAACCCATCGGTGTCGGCGTTAAAGGAAGCTTTCAGGAAGCGAAGGGCGGTCGCCGATTTCTCCAGCATCTCTTCACACCACTTGATCGTCTCTTCTTCCAGCTTCTCCAACGGTACCACCGTATTGACCAGCCCCATGTCCAGGGCCTCCTGGGCGTTGTACTGGCGGCACAGATACCAGATTTCGCGGGCTTTTTTATGTCCGACGATGCGGGCCAGATAGCCGGCACCATATCCGGCATCGAAGCTGCCCACTTTGGGGCCGGTCTGACCGAAGATCGCGTTATCGGCGGCGATGGTGAGATCGCAGACCACATGCAACACATGTCCTCCGCCGATCGCGTATCCGGAAACCATGGCCACCACCGGTTTCGGGATGGTACGGATCAGCCGTTGCAGATCGAGCACGTTGAGACGCGGAATCTCGTCTTCACCGACATACCCGCCATGCCCGCGCACCGACTGGTCACCGCCGGAGCAGAACGCTTGGTCCCCTTCGCCGGCCAAAATGATCACACCCACTTCCGCGTCGTCACGAGCGCGAGCAAAGGCATCGATCATCTCATTGACGGTGCGGGGGGTAAAAGCGTTGCGCACTTCAGGACGATTGATGGTCACCTTGGCGATCTGATTGTACTTCTCATAGCGGATCTCCTGATACTCGCGTACCTGTTTCCATTCCACAGACAAAGTTTCATCCTCCTTCGATTACAAGACATGAGTGAGGGCAGCCCTCCCGGTCAGGGAAGACCGGGATCCACATCCGATCCTGACAACACATCCATAATAATCGATGAAAACAGATCGGGCTGTTCCACATGAATGGTGTGACCGGCAGCGGGAACCGCCACCCACTGGGCACGGGGGAATGTTTCCGTCATCTCTTCCGCGATCCGGTGGTATTTGTGATCTTCCTCCCCAGTGATCAAGGTTACCGGGCGGTCAAACTGATGCAAATGATCCCACCAGGAAGGCTGAACGCCGGTTCCCATCCCCCTGAGGCTGGCCGCCAGCCCCTGGGAGCGCTGCTGCAGACGAATTGCCCGAGCCCGCTCTCGCACCGGTTCCGGAAGCCGTTTCTGAGTAGCGAACAGGGGAAGCTCCTCCCAAAAGCGAACGAAGGCCGCCACACCTTCCCGCTCGATCCGGTTCGCCAAAGCCTCATCCCGCTCCCTCCGTTCCCGGCGCTCCCGTTCCGTTTTCAGTCCGGGAGAGCTGCTCTCCAGCACCAGCTGATCCACCCGGTGAGGACACATGAGGGCGAAGGAGAGAGCGAGTCGCCCCCCCATGGAGTACCCCAAAACATGGGCGCGTTCAACGCCCAGCTGCTCCAACAACGCTTCCAAATCAGCCGCCACCAGCTTCATCTGATAACGGGAGGGGTCCTTTGGCGCATCGGTCCGGCCGTGGCCGATGATATCAACTCGGATCACGCGGAACCAACGGCTCCAAGCGTTGACGAAGGGCTCCCAGACAGCGGCGGAGCCTGTAAAACCGTGCAACAAAAGCAGGGCAGGGCCATCGCCGTCCACCTCCACATGGTAGCGGACCCCATGGATGGTGAGCTTCATCCCGCTTCCCCTTTCAGCCGCTTCTGCACCGACTCGGCAACCTCCTGCCACAGCCGCCGGTGGAGCCGAACATTCTCCTCCCGATCGGTGCGGACCTCGATCACGGTCAAGCCGGTTTGCCGCAAACTATGGGTGTAAGCTTGCCGGAAAGCCTCCCAGGAATCCGGCCGTTCAAAATGGCCGCCATACATCGGTACCACATGGGCGTAATCCAGTCCCATCGGAGTACCGAAGAGGGTTTCAAAGGTTGCGGGGTCCGTTTGACTTGCCTGAGGCAGAAAAGAAAAAATCCCACCGCCTTCATTATTAACCACGATAATAGTGACATCCAAAGAATACAATTTGGCAGCGAGAAGACCGTTCAAATCGTGATAGAAAGAGAGGTCCCCCAACACCAGGGTGACCCGGTTGCCGGCTGCTCCAACTCCCATAGCAGTAGAGACGACTCCGTCGATGCCGTTGCCTCCCCGGTTGCCCATGGTCCGAATCTGACGGGGCGAATTGAGCAAAAAGGTGTCCAGATCGCGAATCGGCATACTGTTCCCAGCAAAGAGAACACTTCCCTCTGGTATCTGTTCCGCCACTTCCGTAACGATGCGCCCCTCGAAGGGCTCCTGAAATCGGCTGGCTGTAGCCAGCCGTTCCCGGGTCCGCTGATTTAGATCCTTCCAGAGACGAGACCAGGAGGTGTCTTCACAAGGAGCGCTCCCCAATCGCCGGAGAATCCCTTCACTAAACCGGACCGGATCAGCATACATCATATCCGAACCTAAGAGGGTCGGCTCCCGCCAGCCACCGTCAGGATCCACCACGACTTGACGGCAATCGGGGTGATTTTTTAAGTATAACAAGTACGCTTTGGAGACAGGCATGGCTCCGAAACGGATCACCACCTCCGGCTTCAGCGCTTTCACCGCCTCGGGATCCCGTAAAAAGGCATCGTACCCCTCGAGGATCCACTCCTTTGAATGGGAGCCGTTCCGAAGTTGAGAAAGGGGATCCGCCAACAGAGGAAAACCGAGGGATGCAGCTAATCGGTGGAGACTCTCACCGAGACGGGGATCCTCCTGGGGACCGCAGACAATCAGCCCTCGCTCCACCTCGGAAAGCTTCTCCGCCCACTGATCCAGTTCTTCTTCGGACAAAACCTTTTGTCCGGCGGAGACCCGGACATAAGAGGTAGCCACCTCCTCTTGCCTCCTCCGCCCCCCTTCCCACAGGGAGGCGGAGGTGAGGTCCGGGGTCAAGGGCTCCCGGAAGGGAAAATTGAGGTGGACGGGACCCGCCGGCCCCTCCGCTGCGGTGGCGATGGCCCGAGCGGCAGTGGTTCGGGCGTAGCGAAGCATCGCTTCTGATGACTCCGGCAACGCCATCTCCACAAACCATTTGACGTGAGATCCATACAATCCCAGCTGATCGATTGCCTGAGGAGCCCCCACATCGCGCAGTTCGTGGGGACGATCCGCTGTCATCACCACCAGGGGCACACGAGCCAGCTTTCCTTCCACCACTGCCGGAAAATAGTTGGCCGCCGCCGTGCCCGAGGTACACAACAGCGCCGCCGGACGACCCATCGCTTTCGCCATGCCCAGCGCATAATAAGCAGCAGACCGTTCATCCACATGGATCCACGCTTTCAGGCGGGGATGAGCCAGGATCGCCATCGCCATTGGCGTCGACCGGGAACCGGGGCTAATCACTACATCTTGCACACCACTTTCTGCCAACTCATCCACAAAAGCACCTACGTAAGCGGTCAAGGGATCTATCGGACTCACCGCTTCTTCCCTCCCAAAGCCAACAACATCGGCTGAAATTTCATTCGCGTTTCCTCATACTCACTGACCGGATCGGAATCTCCCATAATCCCGCATCCGGCGAAGAGGGAGGCGCTTTTGTTCCGAAGGAGCCCGGAGCGGATGCCACAGGCAAACTCTCCATCCCCTCGGAAATCCAACCAACCGAGGGGAGCAGCATACCACCCCCGATCCATCGCTTCCATCTCCCGTATGCGGGAAAGGGCACGCTCCTGTGGATAGCCTCCCAGTGCAGGAGTAGGATGGAGGCGTTCCACTATGGACAACAATGTGGTGTCCGGATGGGCGGTGCCCTCCACAGGGGTAAACAGGTGCTGAACATCCCGCACCTTGTACAAGACTGGTTCCTCTGGGACCTGGATCGACGTGCACCCTTCCCGCAGCGCTTCCACGATCATATTGACCACGACAGCATGCTCCTGCCGGTTTTTGACGTCACGCAACAGCTGAGACCCCAATTCCTGATCCGCAGCCGGATCGCTCCCGCGAGGATACGTCCCCGCCAGACAAGTGGAATACAGGTGATGTTTCTCTTTTTTGACCAACCGTTCCGGAGAAGCCCCCACAAAGCAGGCATCGCCTCGCTCCACCGCAAACAGAAAACTGTGGGGTTGCTGCTCTTGTAACCGTTTGAGTACGCTGGCGGGGCGGATGGTTTCCTGTGAATGGAGACGCAGCTCCCGGGCCAGCACCACCTTCTCCAGCTGCCCCTCCCGGATTTCCCGAGCCGCCTGGGCCACCGCCTGCCTCCATCGTTCCGGTTCCACTTCAACAGCATCGTAAGATGGGTGTGTTTCCGGAATATAACCTTGTACGGCGGCATCTACCAGTTGATCTTCTTCTTCCGCCAACCTTTGCGACATCTCTTCAGGGTCGTCTTCGGGTGTGATCACCGCATTGACCGTCAACCACACGCCGTCTCTCACGGCGGTCAGCAGAAAGCGAGGCAAGATAAAGGACGCATCGGAGAAGCCCTCCCATAGAGAGGTATGTTCCCCGATAGGATCAAAGGAGAATCCCCCCATCAAGAGCGGACCCGCCCCTCGTGGTACGTCGGCAGGTTCCCGCAGAGCTCCTCTGATCAGCTCGGCCCAATCTCTTTCCACTTTTTCATAGCGGTTTTTCGACTGCGGCCCGGATTCTGTCCTCCAGGCCGTTCCCAAGCCGACCAACGTCTCCTCCCGTCCGGGATCGGACCAAAAGTTTCTCGCTCCCTGGGTACCGGCTCCAGACGCAAAAAAAGAGAGCGGATCCAGATTCGGAGCCCGGCGAGTGCGGCTCACCAGTACCGGGCGGTTGGATCGACAGGCTCTTTTTGCTCCTTCCTCCAACCCAGAGAGATTGTCCAATTGTTTCATGGTCGACACGGTCGTTCCCCCCATCCGTTCCACGCCGGGAGCAACACAGCCCCGGCCAATCGGGGAGCCCACAGCTCCCAGGTCGATTCGATCTATGATCAAGCTCTGTTTTTCAAGACACAAACCAAATTAAGTATATCGAAAATGCCGCCGCTTTTCTACAGATTCCACATATCCCCTCTTCCTCCATGGAGAAATTGACGTTGGAGTCCTATCAGATTTAAAGGTATAATATGGTCGGATTTCAGTAGAAGGAGAGAAGGAGATGAACCGGCAATCAACGCAAGCCGGAAAGCCCTCGGCGAAAAAAGATTGGCAGGTCTGGTGGCAACTGTTGCGCCCCCACACCTTGACCGCCTCCTTTGTTCCCGTTTTGATCGGAACCGCCCTGGCTCTTCCGGTGACACGAATTCATATTCCCTTGTTTGCAGCCATGTTAATCGCCTCGATTCTCATTCAAGCAGCTACCAATATGTTTAACGAGTACTTCGATTTCAAACGGGGACTGGATAACGAAGAATCCGTCGGCATCGGCGGCACCATCGTCCGACACGGGGTCTCCCCTCGCACGGTGATGACGATCGCGATCAGCTTCTGTGCAGTCGCAGTCCTGTTAGGTGTCTATATTTCTATGGAGAGCAGCTGGTGGCTGGCCGCGATCGGCTCTGTCTGTATATTGGTGGGGTATCTGTACACAGGAGGACCGCTCCCGATCGCCTACACGCCTCTGGGCGAAGTGGTATCCGGTCTGTTCATGGGACTGGGCATCATCCTGATCGCCTTCTTTATTCAGACGGGAACCGTCACTGTGGAGAGCGTGCTCATCTCCATTCCCTTTGCCATCCTGATCGGAGCTATCATGATGTCCAATAATATACGGGACCGGGAAGGGGATGCTGAAAACGGCCGCAAAACCCTGGCCGTTCTCATGGGGCACAGCAGAGCGGTCCGCTTTCTGGCCGGCATGTTCGTCGTCTCATACCTGTGGATCATCGTTCTCGTGCTGACGGAAGAAGCCTCCCCGTGGCTGTTGTTGGTCTTTTTGAGCGCACCCCAAGCGATTCGGGCTGTCCGGGGATTTCGGGGACGCTTGCGCAATACGGAAATGATGCCAGCGATGATCTTAACAGCCAAAGTAAACACCCTGTTCGGATTGCTACTGGCAGCGGGACTGCTGTTGGAGTACTTGGCCCGCTCCATTTAGAAGCGTTGTGATTGTTGGTTAGGTTCTATAAGATGTAAGGGGAAGTGTTTACCCGAAAAAGCGACTTTGCGGACAGCAGTCGGAGCAGCTTCGGGTAAAAATGCCGCCACTCTTTTTTCACAACGCTTTTCGATTGGCAACCCGTATGTTTTTTCGCTGCCGGGAAAGGGTAGAAGATAACCAAGATCCTGGGGAGGAGGGTCTCTATGGAACGATATACGGTTGTACCGAACCAAAATGCCACTCGTTGGTTTGTCATGGTGGAAGATATTGCCGCCCTCGGATTGTACGACCGGAAAAGCAAAGCGGTTAACGCCGCGGTGCTGATGGCCCATGAGAATCCTCCCAGTCAGGTGATTGTGATGAACAACCTCCACCAGCCGGAAGAATATCGTTACTTTTAAACCACTGCCCTGCAAAGCCGAGTGTCGGTTTGCGGGGCTTTTTGGTATCAAAAAACCGGCGGATCGCTCCGCCGGTTAGTCATAGGATGGTTATTTCTCTCAGAGGGCTTGGCTCCAATCGATAGACGCCGAACCCTCCAAGTATTTTTCGCAATCCATCGCTGCCATGCAGCCGGTACCGGCGGCCGTGATCGCCTGACGGTAGATGTTATCCTGAACATCGCCGCAAGCGAAAACCCCTTCGACATTGGTCCGGGTGGTACCGGGAACCACCTGGATATAACCCTGCTCATCCATCTCCAGTTTTCCCTTCAGGAAGTCGGTGTTGGGGTGATGGCCGATGGCGACAAAGATCCCATCGGTTTCCAGCAATTCCTCTTCCCCGGTCTCCTTGTTATGCACCTTCAGCCCTTTGACACCGCCTTGTTCATCGGGGACAACCTCCGTCGGCACCCGATTCATCGCCCAACGGATCTTTTCGTTAGCTTGAGCGCGATCCTGCATGATTTTAGAGGCGCGCAATTCATCCCGACGGTGAACAATAGTCACTTCCGAGGCAAATTTGGTCAGAAAAGTGGCCTCTTCCATGGCGGAGTCGCCGCCACCTACGACAATGATCTTTTTCCCGCGGTAAAAGAACCCGTCACAGGTGGCACAGGTGCTGACCCCTTGTCCCATGTATTCCTTCTCGCCAGGAATCCCCAGCAATTTCGCCGAAGCCCCGGTGGAGACAACCAGCGCTTCTGCCTCTACTGTTCCTTCCCCTTCGACGGTCAAGGTAAAAGGACGTTTGGACAGATCCACATCCGTCACCCAACCCCTTTTAAATTGGGCACCGAAACGCTCCGCCTGCTTCCGCATATTTTCCATCAATTCCGGACCGAGAATCCCGTCGGGAAAGCCCGGAAAGTTTTCTACATCGGTAGTGGTGGTTAGCTGACCCCCGGGCTCCTGCCCCTCGATCACCAAGGGTTCCATATTGGCTCGTGCCAGATAGATGGCCGCCGTCAACCCCGATGGACCGGTACCGAGTATGATCACTTTATGCATGGGTTAAAACCTCCTACACCTGATGATTCATATGGATTCCAAAAGGTCTACGCTTCATCTGTTCCCGATGTCTGCCTTCATCAACCATAAACATGGTCAATCGCAGACACCTTTTTTTCCCTCCGCCTTTAAGCGCTGAATCTCATCTTGTTGATCCGGCAGGGTGCGAAGGAAGGAAAGAAAAAAGGGATAATCCCTTCCATCCAGTGAATAGAATACCCACTGACCCTGACGGCGCTCCCGGACCAACCGTGCCTGTCTCAGTTTTCGCACGTGTTGGGACACCGCCGGTTGGGTCATTTTTAAAATCTCCACCAGTTCCCCCACACATAGATCCTCTTCTTTCAACAAGGCGAGAATCCGCAGTCGGGTCTTATCCCCCAACGCTTTGTGGCAGTCTGCCAACTGATCAAAATCCATGACCACCACCTCACCGATATATAAGCATATTCTTATATTGTTTGTCAAAGGGAATCAAATCATTTTGACCACTATCATGGTCGTCATCCCGGGGAATATGCACCGAACCACCGGTGGACTCCAGCAGGATGGAGGTTTACAATTTCCTCAAAATCTTGTATTATAAAAGGAAGCGAATTATCCCCACTAAATTAATCGGGATAGGAGGGTTTAAATGTCGGTTCAAACGAAAACACAACCTTTGGGCGGAAACCAGCCGGCAATCGGACGGCCTCCCATGCCCTCCGTTCGGCCGTTGGTCCTGGGTGCAGCCCTTATCGTCGCCGTTCTGCTGGGCTCCGTCATCCTGGGCAGCCAGGGTGTCAAACAGGGGATCCTGTTCGGAATCGGTCTGCTCTTGGGCTACACCTTGTATCATGCCCGGTTCGGTTTTACTTCCGCCTTTCGGCGTCTAGTCTCTGTCGGCCAGGGAGCCGGTGTGCGGGCACATATGCTGATGCTCTCCGTCGCCTCCCTGCTGTTCGCTCCGATTCTCTCCTCCGGAGTCGGATTTTTCGGGGCGCAACCGGAAGCCAGTGTGGCGCCGGTGGGCGCCAGCGTCCTCGTCGGTGCATTCATCTTTGGAATCGGTATGCAAATGGGCGGTGGGTGCGCCTCCGGCGTCCTGTACCAGGTGGGCGGTGGCGGTTCTTCGGTTCTGATCACCTTGATCGCCTTTATCGCCGGCTCCGTCATCGGGGCCTGGCATTGGGATTTCTGGGTGAATCAGCTCCCTTCCCTGCCTCCGATCTCCCTGGCGGAGACCACCGGCCTCGGTTATGGCCCAGCGCTGCTCATTCAATTGGCGCTATTCGGGGCCATCGCCGGAGCCACCGTTCTGATCGCTCGCCGCAAAAAGGCCCCGCCGATGAAGCCGCTCCCCACCACTTACGGTTTGTTGCGGGTCATCCGCGGTTCTTGGCCCCTGTGGGTGGGCGCTCTGCTCCTGGCCGGATTGAACGCACTCACCCTGGCGATCAAAGGATCCCCCTGGGGCATCACTTCCGCCTTCGCCCTCTGGGGCTCTAAAGTTTTATCCACACTGGGCGTTAACGTCAGCCAGTGGGCTTACTGGTCCGGAGATCGAGCCGCCGACCTGAAAGCCTCTGTACTAGCTGACACCACCAGTGTGATGAACTTTGGCATCATCCTGGGAGCGATGGTGGCGGCAGCCGCCGCGGGAACCTACGCCTTCCGCAAAGTGCCGGGCAAGGTAGCCATGTCCTCGATCATCGGCGGCTTGTTGATGGGTTACGGTGCGCGATTGGCCTACGGCTGCAATATCGGAGCTTACTTTGGCGGCATCGCTTCCTTTAGCCTCCACGGCTGGGTCTGGGCGGTCATGGCCCTGACCGGCACCTTTATCGGCCTGCGCATGCGCAGCATCTTCGGCTTGAAAAACCCCAAATCCAGAGATTCTTTCTGTTAAAAAAAGTCCCGGTCAGGGGCTTTTTTTGTCCACAGATGGAAAAACACCCTCCAGGTAAGGTACCGGAGGGTGTTCGGCTTATATGTGACAAGAGGATTGGCCTCGTTTTTGTAAATAGCGTTGATGGTACTCCTCCGCCCGGTAAAAGGTGGTGGCGGGTTCGATCCGGGTCACGATCGGATCTTTCCATTTCCCCGATGCCTCCAGGGCTTGTTTGGACTGTTCCGCGCTTTCCTTCTGTTCCGGGGTATGATAAAAGATCACCGACCGGTATTGGGTCCCGATATCTGGGCCCTGGCGGTTCAACGTGGTCGGGTTGTGATTTTCCCAAAACAGCTCCAGCAATCGTTCGTAAGAGACGACAGAGGGGTCATATTCCAGGTGGACCACCTCCGCGTGACCGGTCTTGTCCGTACAGACCTCTTCATAAGTCGGGTTTTCCTTGGTTCCACCCATATATCCAACAGCCGTGGAGAGAACGCCGTCCACTTTTCGGAACAGCTCCTCCACGCCCCAAAAACAACCAGCGCCAAATGTCGCTTCTGCCAAAGGTTCGCACTCCTTTCCTTCCAGCCATCTCGGGTCCTTTTCCTATCCTACAAAAAACAGGTGATCT
Organism: Melghirimyces thermohalophilus; assembly: GCF_900102685.1. GTDB lineage: Bacteria > Bacillota > Bacilli > Thermoactinomycetales > DSM-45169 > Melghirimyces > Melghirimyces thermohalophilus. The sequence goes on along the minus strand of NZ_FMZA01000007.1, from coordinate 138,582 downwards.
CGGCAATGCAATCGGGTGCTCCAATTGATTCAGTCTTAAGCTTTAGCGACTGCTCCTCCAGCTGTTAATTTTCCCATAGGGACCACACTCCACTCATCCTCTTCCTTCTGAATAAAAAAGAGGCCCGGTTTGCGGCCCCTTCTCATCGGTTATTCTTCTTCTTATTGTCATAATGCCGGTAGGCAAAATAACCGGTCAACGCCAACACGCCGACAAAGGAAACCGCATCCAACCACCCGTTCACAGCAGATCTCCCTTCTCCCGATACCGGGGAACGTCTCCTTCTGATGAAGTTTATGCCGCCATAGCCTGACCCGTTCCGTTTTCCGCTACGACCCAATCACAATGGGGATGGTGTGATCCACACGAAGAAAAAAATAGTTGCCAACCGATGGGATCAGCTGGCCGACAAGTATGCCAGGGAAAGTCCCTGTCCCGGGAACAGGGGGTGTCGGTGCTCAGGTGTCCCGATCAGGAATTATTGTCTTTGTTGTAGGCAGCCTACCGCATCCGGCACATTATTTTGGAAATCGGGTCAAGCTGAACATGATCATTAACGCCAAAAGCGGAGGTGCGGGTGAAGGCGTTTGTAAGACTCTCCTGTGTGAAGTCGATGGGATGAAATGTAACGCTTCCGGTACCTCCCACCCTAATTCGGCAATGCGTCGACGTTTAAAGTCTTGTGTGGCTGGAAAATCAACCTCAAACACCCGAAGTTGCTCGACGATCTCCGGTCGCCGAAACGCAAATGTATCCATCCCTGCACCCAAGATGATATATTGTTTAGCACCGTGTCTGACCGCTCGTTCGAGGAGGTCCTCGGTATAGCGGGCACGACTGATCGCACTCGTGGCCCCCATGAGGCCCTCTTTAGGCAAAAATTGTTCAAATCAAGGATTCCGCCAAAAAATCATCCAAGATTTTCGGGGACCCGTCGTTCGCGTGACAGGCACGGATATAGGCGGTGATCAAAGCGGTCATGCTCACCTGATTTTCTATCATGCTACCTCCCCTTTTCCCCCTTGAACCAACCATATTCCCGAATGGATCGGAATGTCGATCGTTGAAAAGACAGACGGGCGACCGCGATCAGGGATGAATGTAAAGACCGCCTCGGAATCGGATTTAAGAGGCGGTCCATTTGCATATCAATCATCCAATCACGACCTGGCCTGCGATCCTCTCTGCACGATCGTCTCCGCTTCTTCGATGACCTTTTGGACCAGCTCCCCCGCTGCCCATTCTCCAGCTAGACCCAGTCCCTGACCCGCCCAGAGGCTCATCCATTCCGGGTCGTTTTTGCGGGCGGCAGCTTTTCGGATCCCTTGGGTAAGGGCATTCTGTACCGGATAAGGGGGCAAGGTCTGCTCCCGACCGGACAGCTCATCGATCATACGATTACGGATGCCCCGGGCCGGCTTCCCGGAGAAGGCGCGGGTAATGACGGTCTCCGTCTCCGCCTCGGTCAGGATCTTCTCTTGATGAGCCGGGTGAGCCCCGCTCTCCCGGCAGGTTAAAAAGGCGGTTCCCATCTGAATGCCTTCTGCCCCCAGGGCGAGCGCTGCCGCCATGCCCCGTCCATCCATGATGCCGCCGGCGGCGATCACCGGAAGGTTCACCCGGTCGACGGTTTGCGGGATTAAAGCCATCGTCCCGATCATCCCCCGGTCATAGGGAACGGCAAAGGTGCCCCGATGACCGCCCGCTTCCGCCCCCTGAGCCACAATGCAATCGACCCCAGCCGCCTCCAGCTGTTCTGCCTCCCGCACCGTCGTTGACGTGCCGATTAGCACCGTGCCTTGTTCCCGCAACCGGTCCAGCCATCGACGAGGGGGAATGTCGAAGGTGAAACTGAAAACCGGAACCCTTTCCTCCACTAACACCTCCATTTGCTGTTCAAAGGGCTGCGCGATCGGGGTCAAAGCCGATTCCTCCACCCCCAGCTGCTTACGATAGGGAGCCAACAGTTCCTGGGTGCGCCAAACCTCTTCCTTTGACGCTTCCACCTCAGTTGTCACCAGCAGGTTGACGGCAAAGGGCTTGCTGGTGCGCCGTCGGATCTCACGAATCGCCTCCCGAATCCCATCAGGAGATAAATAGCCCGCCCCCAGCGTCCCCAGCCCGCCGGCTTCGGAAACCGCCGCCACCAGCTCTGGCGTGGTCGCCTTGCCAGCCATCCCCGCTTGGATCAGGGGATAGCGAATCTCCAGTGTTTCCGTCACACGGTTGGGTTGCCACATTTGTTAAAACCTCCTTCTCCCGTGTAAACGTCGATCTTTTGCCACTGGTTTACCCTTTCAGCTTATCCAACCGAGCCTGGACCCGGTCGATACGGGATTGCAACGCCTTTCTCTCTTCCTCCTCTTCCGGCGCCTCTTCTGCCATCAGGCGGGTTAAGGTAAGCTCCAACTCTCGGACTTGGCCATCGACCTCCGGGTCCTCCGGGGCTTCCGCCCGTTCCTGTAACCATCTCCGGTATTCGACGGTACTACCCGGGTAAAAGAATGAGGTGTGATCTTTTTTCATCGCCAACGTTTTGTTGGAGACCCGATCGATGAGACGCCGGTCGTGGGAGACGAGGATCAAGGTGCCAGGATAATGGAGGAGCGCCTCTTCAATCCGTTCCCGGGTGGCCAGATCGAGATAATTGGTCGGTTCGTCCAACACCATCAGGTGGGCCCCGGAAAAGTACAAGTTGACAAAGGCGACCCGGCATTTCTCTCCCATGCTGAGTTGCCCGATCTTGCGGTGCACCTCCTCCTGCCGAAACAGAAAGGAAGCCAAGATGTTGCGCGCTTTCCCCTGGTCGATTCCCGGCCGACGGAGCAGGGATTCCAGCACCGTCTCATCGGGATCCAACTCTTCCAACTCCTGAGCGAAATAGCCTACCCGGAGTGCCGGATGACGCCGAACGCACCCTTTTTCGGGCTCAATTTTTCCGATCAACCCTTTTAACAGGGTGCTTTTTCCGCTCCCGTTGGGTCCGATCACCGCCAGCCGATCCCCCCGCCACACGGTCAAGTCGACCCGTTTCAGCACGGTCCGGTCACCGTAAGCGAAGGAGGCCCCTTCCACCCGGAGCAGCTCCCGGGGCTCAAAGGAACCCTCTTCCCATTTCACCTGAATGGTAGCAGGCTCCGTCGGCCTTTTTACCTGCTCCCGCTTGAGACGTTCCAGCGCTTTTTCCTTCGCTTGCAGTCGGCTCTGGTGTTTATTCGCCTTTTTCTTGTAAAAGGGATTCCGCTCACCAGCGGCGTTGTGGGCACGGTTGAACCATCGGTGGTACCGCTGGATCGATTCTTCTAACTTTTTTCGTTCCTGTTCCTGCTTCTGATAGAGAGCGGCCTGCTCTCGGCGTTCCCGCTCCCGCTCCTGTTGAAACGCGGTATAACCCCCGTGAACCCTGCGGCTCCCCTGTGGCGTTAACTCCACCGTGGCATCAGCCACCCGGTCGATCCAATCCCGATCGTGGGAGACAAACAGACAGGCTCCCTTAAAACCGGCCAACCACTCGCTCAATTCGTCCAACATCTTCTCATCCAGGTGATTCGTCGGTTCGTCTAACAGCAGAAACGAGGGGCGCCCCGCCAGCAGCCGGGCCAACTGGGCCCGTGTCTTCTGTCCTCCGCTCAGTTGGGTGAAGGGGATGTTCCATTCATCCGCAGCAAACTCCATCCGGGTCAGTACAGCCTCCGTCTCCCGTTCCCAGGAATAACCGTCCAGGGACTGATATGCTTCCTGTACCGCGGTATACCGGGAGAGGACCTCCTCCATCCGTCGGTGATCCGATACGGTGAGCAGCTGTTCCAACCGCGACAGCTCTGTTTTGAGCCGATGAAGTTCCGCATCGCCGGAGCGAACGTAGTCCAGCAATTGTATCCTCTCGCTCACCGGCGGTGATTGCTCCAACATGCCCCAACGCCGCACCGGCACCCGTCGGGTCACACTCCCTCGATCCGGGGACAGCGCCCCGGTCAGACAGCGGAGCAGGGTGGTTTTACCCACTCCGTTTCGGCCGATCAGAGCGACACGCTCTCCTTCCCCAACTGAGAGATCCACATTTTTAAAGAGCACCCGTCCCTTCCTTTCCACGGTCAACCCCTGCGCTTTCACAATCCACATACACAATCCCTCCAGCGATCGTTTTCGCCCCAAACAACAAAAGGACAGGCGTCTCTCTGCCTGACCTTACGATTGCGGAGGGTCTTACGACCATATAATAGGCGGAATCATCCGTCCGCGTCCGCCGAATGATCCAGCACGAAAAGGACTTTTCAGTCCCCTGAAAAGGGCATATTTGTCCCGACCGCTCCGCCTTTTGGCAGAGAAAGCACCGTATCCGATTCGTTACGGTCTTAACGGTCGAAACGCATGTTGATCCTTTTGATTCCTCCGTTCCATAGATGATATGTTTATCATACCCGATAGATTGGTAAATGAAAAGCCTAATCCCGATTTAGACGCATTCAAAAAAGGAAGAATCCCATTCCATAACGAATAAGAGAGGAAAGGGGGATCGACATGAAGTGTAGCCACTGTTCCACAGCAGTAACCAAAGCGGATCGATGGCTCAGCGGAGTGATCGGGTTGGAAGCGGCCTTGATCCTGGAATGCCTGTTTATTCTCACCGGAAAGTGGACCGGTCTCTCCCTCGGGATACGGGAAGGGATCAGTGTAGCCATCGGTATCCTCGTGTTCCTGTTCTGCCTTTTCAAGGCCAATGCCAATCCCTGCCCAGGATGTCCCCATCTCAGGCAATCGATGTGATCCGCCTTAATGTTATGCCATCATATATACCAAAAAAGCACCCCGGACTCATGCTGTCCGGGGTGCTGGTTATTCGGCCTCATTCCGGCAAAAAAGCTAACTGCAGGATAAACAGCGCCATAAACAGATACAGGAGAGGATGCACTTCTTTCCCGCGTCCCCGCACCAGTTTCATAAGGGGGTAAGTGATAAAGCCAAAGGCGATCCCGGTGGCGATACTGGAGGTAAGGGGCATGCTCAGCATGATGATAAAAGCGGGGAACGCTTCATCAAACTCCTCCCATTTCACTTTGGACAGCCCGCCCATCATAAAGGAGCCGACAATGATCAGCACAGGGGCGGTGATCGCTGGAAGTCCCGCTACTTTGGAAACCACCGGTTCAAAAAAGAGGGTGCCCAGGAAGAGCAGACTGATTACTACCGCCGTAAACCCGGTCCGCCCACCAGCGGCTACCCCGGTGCTGGACTCCACATAGGCGCTAGTCGGACTGGTTCCCATCACCGCTCCGGCGGTCACTCCGAAGGCATCCGCCAACAAGGCCTGCCGCATCCGAGGGAAATTGCCGTCCCGAGCCAAGCCCGCCTGTTCCGCCACTCCGATCATGGTTCCGGTGGTATCAAACAAGGTGACCAAGAGAAAGGCAAAAACCACAGCGTACAACCCATGTTCAAACACCTGGGGAAGAGATTGGATCGCCACGCCGAAGGTGGGAGCCATACTGGGCGGCAATTGGACCCACTGCTCCGGCAATGTAAACAACCCGCTGAACCAGGCCCCGAGCGCCGTCAACACCATCCCCAAAAACAGGGCACCTGGGATCCTAAGGGTGATCAGCGCCAAGGTGACAAACAACCCGCAAAGGCTGAGAATCGTCATCGGTTGACTGAGATCCCCCAAGCCGACCAGATTGGCTTCGTCATTGACGATGATACCGGCCGATTTGAGTCCGATAAAAGCGATAAACATACCGATCCCCGCCGTGATGCCAAACTTGAGACTGGGCGGGATCGCTTGAATCAGCCCTTCCCGGAAACGGGTGACGGAGAGGAGCAAAAACAGGATGCCGGCCACCAACACCGCTCCCATCGCGGTCTCCCAACCGATCTGACCTTGGCCCACCACGCTGAAGGCAAAATAGGCATTTAACCCCATACCTGGAGCGATGGCGATCGGGTAGTTGGCAAACACCCCCATGATCAGGGTGCTGAGGGCGGAGACTAACACGGTGGCCACAAAGACAGCACCGAAGTCCATCCCGGTCTCACTCAATATGGCCGGGTTCACCACGACGATATAAACCATCGTCAGGAAAGTGGTCATCCCCGCTAACACTTCTCGTTTAATATTCGTCCCTTTCTCTTTAAATCCAAAAAAACGATTCATATAAAGCCTCCTGTCACATCAAAGGCGAACATTAATAACCACATATGTCATTTTAATTCGTAAAATACTTATTTACAAGCCTTTTTTCTCCACTCCCTGCCAACTATACAAAAACCCCTTTAGGAAGGGTTTCCTGTTGCTACTCCCCCCATCCCTCAGCAAAAACCACCGCTGAAAAAGCACGCGGTGATTTCTATGGAAACTTAACACGGGATTAACCGACCCTTATTATTGTTCTTGTACATTGAAACTAGCGGTAACCCCCTTTACCGTATCCAGCAGATGGGTCCTCCCGACGGGAGGACCATTTTTTTCAAAAAAAGAACCAGGGGGGTAACCCCTGGGGAATCTCATCCAACGCTTAGAAAGGAGCTCCATCTTTCAGGCGACTGCCGCCTGCTCCATCGCTTGTTTTCCTTCGTTTCAAGACATCTGCCATCCAAAACATCCTCAAATATTCCCATCGTATTTCGCCTGAATTAGCGGAATCTTTCGCCATCGGGGCCTTCACTCTACTAGACTAGATCCTTTTCGCAAAACCATTTTGTCGGGAACATAAGATTTGGTTGTTCCAGGTACAAGGTTCCACCCGGTCTGATTCAAACGAAAGCTCCCTCAGGGTGAGGAGTTCGTGGAACTTCCTTTTATCGGTTTTCCATACCTCACCAAAACGTGCCAAAGCAGTTTCAATTCCTGAAGCACTTCCGGTACAGACCCGCGATCACTCCATGCTGCGGGATGAGCTTTCAAGTCCCGGACTGCTGACCCGATAAGGTTGGCATCGATTCGACAATGTCGGGCGATTCGTTTGGCTAAGGAAGGCATACTGGGGCCTCTGAAATCCATGGGGACCTCATTTACTTCCAGCCGAAAACCCCGATGCCAATAGAGATCGATCAAATACTTTCGACTGATTTTTTCCAGCACGTTTCCGATGAGCGTTCCCCGAAAGGAGGGGTCCACCACGAGCACTTCCACGTCCTCCTTGAGAGAAATATCGCCGTGAACTTGGGCTTCGATATAATGGTTCAGATTTCGACTCGGCTTCTTCATCGCCGGGTTAGGGATCGGTTCACCTAGGCGGCGCATACGTTCGACCAATTGAGGTGGCGTAAGGTTTGGTTCACCGACGGCAAACTCCCTTACATAAGCCTCTTTTAAAAGAGCTGCCAAAATCATCTCAAACGCTTCATAGGTGCCTTTTTCTGTCGGGTTTTGGTGGGAGTCCAGATAGGTAAAGGTGGATCGACGGGACACCTCCGGGTAGAGAAGAAAATAACAGGATCCAAAACGGGGGGCCGGACCGTCGGGATGTAACATCAAGTGAAGCGCCCCATATTTTGATCTTTGCTGATGACGCCCTTACGATGATAAGCTCCGCCGAACAACCGTTTTTCCCAAAGGTCGCGTTCACCGCCAGGGTAGGCGGTTACACTGCCATTGGAGATCAAAGTTTCAAACTGGCTCTTATAGATGCCATCCTCTAATAACGCTTCGGCAACCGTCCGCATGGATGCATCGGGACGATCTGGATGAAACTGCAGGCCAATCCTCGCATGAACTTTCACATGACGAACGGCCTGTCTCCATCGTTCCCTCGAGATATTGGACATGTTCAAAATGTGAGTAATGGTTGCATCTGCATCTTGTCGTTGGTTCTTTGCCCAAGCTGTCACATGTTCAATTGCCGACCGTTGGGATGGGGTCAAATCCATCCGATCATCCATACCTCCTCTCGTTTGTTTTTTCTTTCCGCGCGAGAATCATGATCTCTTGTACACCCATTGGAATCCAGATTTTTCTGGAAGAGGAATCAGCCTCTTCCAACACGTTACGTTGTCTGAAATTTGAAACACAGCTGATAAGTATATCGAGGCACATCGCCTACTCCTTGTGCATAGAGTACGTTATATCATCCATGAAGGGAATGAGAGGATTGTACCCATCTTCACATCCTTATATTGTAAACACTCCTCCGTTCATCAACCATCCAAATCACAGCCAACAGATATTAGAAGCCATCCTTAGCGGAATCAATCGTGAAGCGACGGCCATCGATCTTTATCAACGATTAGCCGAAGCGGCGCCTGATCACCAGCAGAAAAGGAAGCTCCATCAGACCTTAGAAGATAAAAAAGCCCACTTCCACCGACTAGCTGAGCTATATACCTCCTGGACCGGAAGGACGCCCCGTTACGACATCGATAAAATCACCTTTCACAGTTATCAGGAAGGATTGCAAAAAGCGTACCAAAAGGCAGCAGAAGATTATGAGGAGTATCGAAAACACCTTTTCCTCACACAACACTCTCCATTTCAAGGGGTATTCTGGAATGCTTGTCATAATGAAGCCAAGCACGCCAACCAACTTCACATCTTCTCCTTACACGGGGAGCCCAACAGGAAGCAAGATCATGGACAAAATCCCTTTGTAATCAATATCAATCGAGCGGCCAAGGAAAATAACACCTATCGTACAGCGATATGGACAGGGAAACATTTGCAAGTGACATTGATGAGTATCGACGTAGGAGATGATATCGGGTTAGAAGTCCATCCGGATGTGGATCAATTCTTGCGCCTTGAAGCAGGGCAAGGCCTAGTACAAATGGGCAGCAGTAGAGAGCAATTGGATTTCAGGGCCCGAGTATCTGATAATGATGCGATCATGGTACCCGCCGGCATCTGGCATAATTTAATCAATACCGGAAATCAGCCCCTTAAGCTTTATACGATTTACGCCCCTCCAGAACATCCTTTCGGCACAGTTCATCGGACGAAGGCGGATGCCATGGAAGAGGAAGAAACAGAGGCTCACCCCTATTGAAATTCTCGTGGCAATATTACAGCGGAATTGAAGGGGGCCTCTCCTAATAGCTGATCCATCGTCGTTGTCACAAAAAGAGCGCCCCCAGGCGCTCATCGCTTGTTTTACTTGGCGAAAATATCCATCAATTCCTGAGCCCCCAAGAAGGCAAACAGGATCAGGCATCCGGTTAAGACCAAATTAGCTGTGAGTCGATTGCGGTAGGCGTCTGTTACTTTTTGTGAGTTTAACAAGAGCAACAGGGAGACAGCCAAAAAGGGCATGAACAACGCTCCCAGCGCTCCGTAAATGATGATCAGTTCCACCGGCTTCCCGAAGTAGAAAAGGATCATCGGAGGAAAAGTGAGCCACGCGAGATAGAAACGGTAGGCCGGCTCCTTCTCTGAAACATACTGGATCCCTTCCTCTTTCTTCTTACGGATGGTCTTGATGAAATCGGCGAAGAGGTAAGGAACCCCGTTCCACAACCCCGAGCAGGGAAGTGTAAGCGGCAGACCAAAAGGCGATCAGAAACATCCAGCGAATAGGGGTACCAAATTCCTCACCCAGCAGATTGGCCAAGGTGATCAGCCTCTGATCGCCCCGGATGCTCACACCCTTAGCGGCGAGAAACTGCGCCCCGATAATCAGACCGGACCATAGCGAAGATCGCCGTCAGGGTATCGGCCACCTTGGCATCGATGCGCATGGTGGAGATCCACCCTTTGCCGATCCATCCCTTTTCACTGAGCCAATAGCCGTAGGAGGACATGGGTGATGGTTCCGCTCACTCCTCCGATCAAGCCGAGCATCAACATAAAGGAACCTTCCGGCACACGGGGATAAAACCGCTCGCAAATTGGCCAAAACTAGGTAAAAAAAGGGTAGCGGTCCCGATGATCGTGAGAAACATGTTCCCGATCAACACCGTCATTACACGTTCAAACAAGAGGTAGCGACCAGACCAGATCAAAAGGAAACCGCCGATGGCGTGGCCCACGCCCACAACGGCATGACCGGAAACATGGCATGCATCGCCATCCCCAATGTGGAGGTGGCGGCAGCACCGTAGACAACCCCCCAGATGATGGAGTAGACGCCGAAATACCCAGTTGCCCAAGAACCGAGGGAGTGCCAGCCGTCCAGGATCGTTTTCCCTGTCGCCAGATACCACCGGCCGACGCCTTCGTTCAGGAAATATTTTAGGATTCCGCCGACAATCACCGCCCAGACGAAGGTCAGGCCAAAGGAGGTGCCGATCACCAGCGAGGTGACCAAATCAGCGGTTCCTACCCCCGTGGCAGCAACCACCAGACCGGGGCCGGTATGCTTCCATTTTTCTTTCCATGTCGTTGGGGGTGTCAGTAGTTGCGGTTGATTCACTTCGGTTTTCAAGGAGGGCACCTCCTAACCTTTATGCGGATTCGAGCAAAACAGCCATCCCTTGCCCCCCTCCGACACATAATGTCGCCAGGCCCAGTTCTTCCTGCCGGCAGTTCATCTCATGGATCAGCTTGGTCATGATCACCGCTCCCGTCGCTCCAAGGGGGTGACCCAGAGCGATCGCTCCGCCGTTTACATTCACTTTTTCCATATCCATGTCCAATTCTCGGATCACGGCGAGGGATTGAGCGGCGAAGGCCTCATTCAATTCGATCAGTCCGATATCCGCCAGCTGCAAGCCCCTCCGCTTTAACAGCTGTTTCACTGCGGGAACCGGCCCGATTCCCATATAGCGAGGGTCGACACCGGCGACGGACCAATCCTTGATCTTGGCGATTGGCTTCAACCCCAGCGATTTCGCGCGTTCTTTGGTCATCAACACGATCGCGCTGGCGCCGTCGTTGCGCCCGCAGGCATTGCCGGCGGTGACCGATCCGCCTTTTTTGAACACCGGTTTCAAATTAGCCAGCTTCTCCATATTGGTTTCACGCATGTGTTCGTCTTTTGAGAATACGAAAGTTTCTTTTTTCTTTTGCACCTCGATCGGGACGATCTGCTCGTCAAATTTGCCTGTTTCCCACGCTTGTTTGGCGCGGCGCTGGCTCTCCAGAGCGAAGGCATCCTGGTCTTCCCGGGAGATCCCGTATTTTTCGGCTACATTTTCTGCCGTCATTCCCATCCCTAGATCTTTCCCGTACATTTCGATCGGTTGTTGTCCATTTTCCATGTTGGAATCGACCAGATAGGGATTGCCTTCCCCGAAGCGGGAATTGCGTAGATAGATAGGGGCACGGCTCATATTTTCTGTACCGCCGGCGATCACGATCTCCTCCGGGTGGAACGCCAGATGCTGAACACCGGAGACCACAGCTTGCATCCCGGAGGCACACAAGCGGTTAATTGTATAGGCCGGTGTCTCCAGGGACAGGCCCGCCCGCAATCCGGCCACCCGAGCCACATTGGATGATTCTGTTGACTGGCGCACCTCGCCCATCACCACTTCATCAATGGTATCGTTTCCGAGGCCGGTGCTTTCCAACGCGTCCCGGATCACTGCCGCAGCCAAGCCTCCCGAAGAAACCGTTTTCAACGATCCTCCAAATCGACCAACCGCTGTCCGCTTCGCACTGACTACCACAAACTCCTGATTGATCAATGGGATCCTCCTCTTCAAAATTTAAGCGATGCTGTACGCCTGTAGGACCAGAGAAACGCTAATCCAGGCCGTTGTGATCCCCTTTAACTGTTCTACGGTCCACCCCGCAGCCAGTTCCTCCAGCACCATGTTTCCGTCGATAAACCGAAACACTGCATACTCTGTGATCAGGGTATCAACCACGTTTTGGGCCGTAATAGGAACCGATCGCTTTTTTGATTTTATTTTTTCTCCCGGCTCCCCCTAGGTTGTTGCCGATCACCGTCAACCCGGAGACAGCACGATTCAGATGCGCTTCCAACAAAGCTAAGGGGCAGACGACCAGACCAAAGCCGCCGACAGCGGAGGGTGTCCCCGTCGTTGATGGGGGAAACCGCTTCTGCGGCGGATACGATCTTATGCAACCACCACCCTCCCTTCTCCTCTATCTGTTGCGTTTATCGCATTCGCATTGTACACTATGCGTACATATATACGAATCACGTAAGTGCAAATTTATTATAAAAGCAATTTTCAAATAAATCAACCAAGCGGAAACTGTTTCGATGCCTGAAGATTAGGTGAAGGAGCGTGTTTCACATATGGCGGAAAAGCGACCCGGTAATTATTTCGTCCATTCGGTATCTAAAGCCTTTGCTGTATTGAAAGCCTTTGATGCTTGTGCGACATCGATGACCCTGGGGCAATTAGAAGAAAAGACCGGAATCAACAAGGCGACGGTGCGTCGTTTCGCCCTTACCCTCGTCGACCTAGGTTACCTGCGCTTGCATCAGGGACGGTTTTTTCAGCTGACTCCCAAAACCTTGGATTTGGGAGCCCATTATCTCGAATCTCTCAACCTTCCGGATCTGGCTCACCCGATCTTGGAGAAGATCGCCACCCAAGTGAAGGAATCGACCAATTTGGCGGTGTTGGATGAAGCGGAAATCGTCTACGTCTCCCGAGTAAACGCAGCCGAGCGAATCATCGGAGCCAACCTGCGCGTCGGCTCGCGTCTGCCGTATTATGCCACTTCTCTAGGGAAAGCCCTGGTCGCTTGGCTGCCGGAAGAAGAGAGGAGACAAGTCTGGGAATCGGCGACGGTGGAAGCCTTTACTGACGCGACCATCACTGATTTCGATGAATTGGAAGCGCAGTTGGAAGCCTATCGCGAGCAAGGGTACGCAGAAGCGAAAAACGAACTGGAAGCCGGTCTTCACTCCATCGCGGCCCCTATTTTTAACCGGAAGCAAGAACCGATTGCCGCCATGAATATTTCCACCCACACCCTCCGCACAACGGAAGCGAAGCTGAAGGAAGTGTTTCTGCCTGTGCTGCGCATAGGAGCAGAGGACTTGACGCGGCAAATCCGATACCATCATGGATAAATCCCGTTAGCATGTTGCGAACTTTTCGCAAAGGCGTTCCTCTTTGGTATAATAGAAAGGATCAAACCACAGCAAAGGAGGACACATCGATTGTATCACTTAACCGTTTATGATCAGGACGGGAGCAAGCTGTATGATGAACCCATCGAGGCCACTGACGATTCTGCAGCGAAGGAAAAAGGGCATGCCATCCTGCGGGAGAACGATGTTCAGGAACACCCCTTTCGGATCGTGCACACCTCGGGGCGTCTGGTCGAGTTCCTGAGCCACAAAGGCAAAAAGGCGAAGGCGTAACATTGTCGAAAGCGCTTCCGATATAACCGTAAAAATCCCTGTCCCCCTTCTATCGAGGACAGGGATTTGTTTGATCACGCTTTTTCCACACGGGCTTCGACCGCCAGTTCCACGTTTCCACGAAGGGCATTGGAAATCATACAGGATTGTTCCGCTTTTTCCGTAAATCCTTTGGCTTCCTCCACTTGTTGCTCTGTCACCTCTGTACCCAGCACCACATGGGGGTAATGGGTGATGCTTTCAAACTTGAGGCGTCCCCGGTTTTCGCTCACCACCCCTGTCGTTTCCAGGGTGAGCTTGTCTACCGGGATCTGTTTTCTCTCCAACATCGCCGCCAAAGTGATCAAATAACAGGTAGCGGCCGCTCCGATCAGCATTTCGTCAGGGTTGGTCCCTACTCCCGGACCTCCCATCTCCTTCGGGATGGAGATCTTCGTATCCAAATTGCCAGCGCGGATCGTTCCTTCCGCATTTCGGCCGCCGTTCCACTCTGCTGTCAGATGAAATTCATGTTGCGCCATGATCCCCCACCTTTTCACGTGTATTGTTGTACCCTTTTCATGGGATACCCTTTATTTTTCTCAACAAAAACCATACCATAAAAAACGCCAACGGGTGATTGCCCGTTGACGAATCACGGGAAAACCCGTTTAAGCTTGCGCCCGGTTTTGGATAAATGCTTCCGTTTCCTGTTGAATCCGCTGTTTGTCGTTGTCCAAGGTGGCCACATGGTAGGAGTTCTCCAGCGTTACCACCCTTTTGTCCTCCGATCGAAGTTGATCCTCGATCCATCGGGAGTTGGCAGGAGGAACCACATGATCCTCACGGGAGACCAGGATCAAGGTCGGAGTGGAGATCGAGGAGACTTTCTCCCTGGTTCGGGTCGCCAATTCGGCAAATTCCTTTACCGACTTCAGCGGGATTTTCTCATAAGCCAGCTCCTCAACCCCCTCCGCTTTGATGTCGGATCCGATGGCATCCAGAAAACGGGGTTCCTTCAAGGTGACCAATTGATCCAGATTGGTAATCTCCAACGCCGCATTGATCAAGACGATGCCCCGGGTCTCCGGAAAGCGATGGGCCAGATGGAGGGCGAGGGTGCCCCCCATGGACAGGCCAACGACAAATACTTCGGAACAGGTCTCCTTCAGTTTGCAATAACCAGCTTCAGCGGAATGGACCCAATCCTGATAAGTGGTGCCTTCCAGCTCCTCATAGTGAGTCCCGTGACCTTTGAGACGCGGTCCGTATACGGTGTACCCGCACGCCGCCAGGTGTTCCCCCAATGGCCGCATGCTTTGGGTGGTTCCGGTAAATCCGTGCTGGACCAGGATACCGGTTTTATTCCCCGGAAAATAAAAGGGTTCCGCCTCTTTCATCACCGAGTACGTCCGGGTCATTGAAGATCGCCTCCTTTGAACAAATCTCACACCCTGTTCATGATTCCACTTGCGCCATGAGATTTCCTGTTTTAGCTCGCCTTCTCTCTCTTCTTTCTCCTTTTTGTATACATTTTCAATATAGTCTTCCGTCTCCTCTTTCACTTCTTTGCTCATAAATAACAGAGCGATCATATTGGGCACCACGATCGCGGCCAATAAGATGTCCAAGAACTGCCAGACGAATTTGAGTCCTCCCACTGCTCCGGCAAACATGGACAAGACATAGATGACACGCATAAATTTTGAAAATTTTAAACCGAACAGATACTCCGCCTGCTTTTCCCCATAAAAGATCAACACCCCAACCGTGGTCATCACGAAGATGAGCAGGAAAAAGGAGACGAACAGTCCACCGGCAGTCGGTCCCAACAACTGTCCGAAAGCGAGGGAAACTGTATGTGCCAGCGCCGCTTCCCCGCCGGTGCTGTCCACCTGCGTCCAGGTGCCGGCGGACAGCACAGCCAAACCGCTGGCGGTGCAGATGACCAAGGTGTCCATCGTCACACTGAACAGTCCCCACAACCCTTGCCGGGCCGGATGGTCCGTCTGGGCGGTGGCGTGGGCGATGGAAGCAGTCCCCATCCCTGCTTCGTTGGAATAAGCCCCTCGAGCCATCCCCCAACGGATCGCCAGCATCACGCCAGCGCCAGCAAAACCACCGGTAGCGGAAATCGGGGTAAAAGCATAGACGAAAATATCGCGAAAGACGCCGGGCAGCTGATCGATGTTGATCAAAATCACGCCGATGGCTCCTAATAGATAGACAATCACCATAATGGGAACGATCTTCTCCGCCACATTGCCGATTCGCTTCACGCCGCCAAACACTACGATCGCTGTCAGGATGGTCATCACAATCCCTGTCACCCAGGTGGGCCATCCGAAGGAAAGCTTTGCAGTGGAAGCGATGGAGTTGGACTGAACCATGGAGCTGGGGATCACTTCCAGCATCAGCCCCCCCGCAAACATCACCGCCAACCATTTCCAACCGAGTCCCTTTTGAATGTAGTACATCGGTCCGCCGACAAAGTGGCCCTCTTCATTTTTTTCTCGGTATTTCACCCCGAGCAGGATCTCGCTGTACTTACTCGCCATCCCGATGAGGGCGATCACCCACATCCAGAACATGGCCCCAGGTCCGCCGATGGCGATAGCGACTCCCACACCGACAATATTGGTCGCTCCCGCCGTCGACGCCAGCGCCGAAGTAAACGCCTGGAACGGGGTCAATGTTCCCTCCAGGTGGTCGGTGTTTTGCCTGATTCTTCCGACAGTTTGGCGCATAGCATGGGCAAAAAATCGAAACTGAAAGAACTTCAAACGAAACGTAAGAAAGAGTCCGCCACCCAAGAGGAAAATAATCATGGGCGGTCCCCAGATCCAAGCCGACAAATCGGCCACCCACTGATTAAACAAATTCACTAACAACTCTCCTTTATGCAATGACGTGAATACTCCTCATGATAGTATGCATCCGACAGCCCGTCAAATTTCTCATAAAAAAAGGAATCATCGATCAATTATTTTTCATAAAAGCCGGAAGGTATACCCCTCCGGCCGAATCACTTACTCTTCAAGATAGAGTTGGGTAAATTTATGTTTGAGATATCGAATGTAAGGATCGATAGAGAGGGGAGAGCCCGTCGCACGCCGGGTCAGTTCATCTGCCGTATACTTGGCCCCGTGCCGGTATAGATGTTCCGTGAGCCAACCCCGCAGCCCGTTAAATTCCCCGCGGCGAATCTGATCGGGGATTTCGGGATGGGCAGCCAGCGCCGCTTCATAGAACTGAGCGCTCAAGATGTTGCCCAGGGTGTAACCCTGAAACGCACCGCCGATGGTGCCGATGTACCAATGGACATCTTGCAGCACGCCGTCCCGGTCATCGGGAGGCACGACCCCCAGATCCTGTCGGTACCGTTCTCGCCAAGCTTCCGGTAGATCCTCCACCGCTAGCTTTCCTTCCAGGAGTGCCAACTCTAGATCGAAGCGGATCATCACGTGCAGGTTATAGGTTAACTCGTCGGCCTCGGTGCGAATCAGGGAAGGCTGCACTTTGTTTACTGCCCGGTGGAAGGTATCCAGGGAGACATCCTTCAATTGATCGGGAAATGTCCGCTGCAACCGGGGATAAAAATACTCCCAAAACGCCCGGCTGCGCCCGACGATGTTTTCCCACAGCCGGGACTGGCTCTCATGTACACCGGAGGAGGCCCCTTCAGCCAAGGGCGTCCCCTCATACCCCTCGGTGATCCCTTGTTCATACATGGCGTGTCCCGCTTCGTGAATCGTGCTGAACAGCCCTTCTCCCAGATCCCTCTCCTTCAGTCGGGTGGTGATGCGCACGTCTCCGAGGGAAAATTTGGTCATAAAGGGATGATGGGTTTTATCCTGCCGTCCCCGCTCAAAATCATAGCCCAACTGTTTGATCACATCGAGACCGAAGGACCACTGCTTCTCCTGGGGATAAGACCGGGTGAGACACGTGTCATCCGCCGGTTCTCGATCGGTGACCGCCTTCACCAGCGGGACCAGCTCTTCCCGCAAATCGGTAAAGAGCGTCTTCAGCTCCGAAGTCCGAAGTCCAGGATCGGAAAAATCGATCAGGGGATCGGCGATGTGTTCGTAACCGGGGAAAAACTCCGCCATCTGCCGGCTGTATTCCAAGGTTTTCTCCAGATAGGGCGCCACCTTGGAAAAATCATCTGCCGGACGGGCTTCGGTCCACACATGAAACGTCTCCGCCGTGTGGTTGGCAAACTCCGCTATAAACGCAGCGGGTACTTTGGAAGCCTTCTCAAACTTTCGACGGGCGACACGGATCAGCCCGGCTTCGTCGGAATCATACGGGAGCTCCGACTCCAGGGGAGACAATTCGTCCAAAAGCTTCCCTAAGGTTGGGTCGGTCATTTTTTCGTGGACCAACTTTTCCAGCACGGCTATCTGCCGACCTCGGGCCGCTCCACCCCCTGTCGGCATGTAGGTGGACTGGTCCCAATCTAGGAGAGCGATAACCCCTTCCAGGTCATACACCTCCGACAACTTCTCCTTCAGTTCATTCAGCTTCGTTTCGATATTCAACCCCTCCTTCGATCGGATAGCGATCAATTCCATGTTACTCCTCTTTATCTTCAACGGGCAATCGGGCCAATGCCTTCATTTGCACGGGACAAGCACAATCATTGTCTTTTTTGCTATATATAATCACATCATTCTCTATCATTCTGGCAGCCTTCGATACTAGAAAGACAATGAGAGAAAAGGAGAGTTACGGATGAAAGAACGGTTTGTGCCAACGGAATATCAATGCCAACACTGCCAAGGCCGCTTTTTAATGGAAGAATATCCGGCGGACCGATGTTGGTATTGCGGCAGTGAGCGGATCCTCGACCGTCGCACCCTCCGCAATCCGACAGAAACATCATCATCCAAAATTCCTTAACGGGAGACTCCATGCTGCCCCCGATGACCCTATCACCTCCGGCTTCGGTTTCCCGCAGGCGAAAGAAAAAACCCGGGCCCCTTTTACGAGGTCGGGTTTTTATGGCGCTTTTACAGCCGTTTTTCCAGTTCGGTCAGGCTGGTAGCCGGTGTATGGCAGGCAAAATTTTCACAGATATAGGCGGTGGCACGACCGTCAACCGTCCGCTGCTCCATGGTGAAGGGCACCAACCGGCTGAGCTGGTCCCCTTCCCCCTCTGGTTTATATAACAACACCGCCTCCGGTAAAAACTGAAGCTGTACATACCGGAGCATGTTCTGGGTGGTCTCGTCTCCAGCCGGTCCGGTGATCACGATCTCTTTCGGTTCGCCTTGAAAAAACTGAACGGCGGTGAGGAAAAAGCTGAAGGCCATGGGCGCGTTGCTGATCGACCCGGCAAACGCTTTGATCTGCCGATCCGCCTGGTCGCGAAGCTCCGTGTCCCCTGTCAGGCGGGCGAGTCGGGCCAGATTGAGAGCAGCCACGGAGTTGCCTGAGGGGATGGCTCCGTCGTAAATCTCTTTGGTCCGGGTGAGCAACTCCTCTGCGTCTTTCCCAGTGAAATAAAGCCCATCCGCTTCCTCATCCTGAAACAGCTCCAGCATCTTTCGATTCAGTTCCAGGGCCAACTTCAGGTATTTGGGTCGGAAGGAGGCCTCATACAGCTCGATCAGCCCCCAGATGAAAAAGGCATAGTCATCCAGGTAACCGAGGATCGCCGCCTCCCCCTCCCGGTACCGGGCCAGCAGGCGGCCCTTTTTGTCCCGAAGCTTCTCCAGTAGGAACTGGGCGGCCTTTTCCGCTGCCTCGATGTACCTCTCGTCCCCCAGTACCCGGCCTCCTTTGGCCAGGGCAGCGATCATCAGGCCGTTCCAGGAAGTGAGGATTTTATCGTCCTTATGCGGGCGCACCCGCCCTTCCCGAGCCTGAAACAGCCTTTTTCTGGACTTCTCCAGCCAGCTCCGCACATCGGACTCGGAGAAATTTTTCCGGGCAGCAAAATCAGCCAAGGACTGGTCGATCAGATTGGGGATGCTTTTCCCCTCAAAATGGCCCTTGTCGTTGATGTCGTAGTACTCGCAAAAGAGTTCGCCCTCCTCTTCCCCCAGCACCTCCTGGACTTCCTCCGGTGTCCAAACGTAAAATTTCCCTTCCACTCCTTCCGAATCCGCATCTTCGGCGGAATAAAAACCGCCTTCCGGCGACGTCATATCCCGAAGAACGTAGGTAAAGATCTCCCGTGCTGTCTCGGCGTAAAAGTCCTTTCGGGTCACCTGGTAGGTTTCCAGATAAGCGTAGGCGAGCATCGCGTTATCATACAGCATTTTCTCGAAATGGGGAACCAGCCAGTGCCGGTCCACCGAATAACGGGCAAACCCATATCCGATCTGATCGTAAATCCCACCCCGCCGCATCGCCTCCAGGGTATGCTCCACCATCGACAGAGCAAAAGGCTCATTATTCTTCTTCCCATAGCGAAGCAGAAAGAGAAAATCATGGGGGCGGGGAAACTTCGGCGCCTGGCCGAAACCGCCATATTGCGGATCATAGGAGGATTTGAAATGCTGGTAGGCCTCGTCCATCTCCTCTGGACCCACCTCCCCCGCATGGGTGATCTTCAACTGGCTCTGGATGGCATGGGTGATCTTCCGTCCCGCTTCCAGCACCTTGTCCCGTTCCTCTTTCCAGGCCTGGGCCACCTGAGCCAACACATCCAGCAACCCCGGCATGCCTTGGACCGCCTGCTTGGGATAATATGTCCCGGCAAAAAACGGCTCTTTGTCCGGGGTCATGATAATGGTCAGCGGCCACCCTCCGTGTCCAGTCAAGGCCTGGCAGACCGACATGTAAAGGTTGTCCACATCCGGCCGTTCTTCCCGATCTACCTTGACGGAGACGTATTCTTTATTTAAGAGATGGGCCACTTCCTCATCAGCAAAGGATTCCCGCGCCATCACGTGACACCAGTGACAGGTGGAGTATCCGATCGAGAGGAAGATCGGCTTGTCTTCCTTCTTCGCTTTCGCAAACGCCGCATCTCCCCAAGGATACCAATCTACCGGATTGTGGGCGTGCTGCAAGAGATACGGTGATTTTTCCTTGAACAGTCGATTCGGTTCACTCATCCGACCACCCCCTCTTCTTATTGTTGGTACATCTTAACATATCACAGGTTAACCAAAAAACTTGTTTACTCACTTTACCTTTATCACTTACTCACTTGCTCTTATATTTTTCACACACTTTTTTCGCCATATTAGACACTTTAGACACTTTTCCCCTCGGCTCCACATCTTTGTGATCGGGTCCGTCATCCTGTCATTATTTGGGGCGCCACGAACCGACCTTATCGATCATCCTGTCGATGGAGATGGTAACCGGATGATATTTCACAATTCCGATCTCTAAGTTGAACAATTACATGACACGTTATGTTATCGAATCGGGTATTTCAAGTCGGCGATGACTATCAAGATCAAAACCGTGATTAAGTAAAGGAACCGCGCTTATTTTAGCGCAGTTCCTTTTGCATCTTGGAACACTTCATGGCTAGCCGGGCTTATGAGTATTTATCGCAACATTAACGCCACGACGTAATGCGACAGCATCGGCAGCAACCCGCATGGTTAAGAGGTATCCATCGTGCTGATGTCGATCACGAACCGATACCGCACGTCGGAATCCAGTACTCGCTCATAGGCCTTTTCACTACGGATCAATGGGGAGTTTCCAACCTGGAGTCAACTCCAAGTCAATACGAGATTTCCGAACAATTTTCTTACAACCCATGGCTGCCGACTTGCCTGCCGGGAGGCGTCGTGGAAAGCAAGACCCCATGAGGAAACCGCTGTAGCTTTCCAATTGACCAAACCTTATAGTCAAGGGGCGTCACCTTGTTTCTGAGGAAGAAAGCGGATGTTTGATGGGGCCATGCCTTTCATTGTTAACAAACGTTTCACAAAGAAAATGAACAGCAACAGGGAAAACGCAACCGACACAGCACTGACCGTAAATATTATCTGATAGTTCATGTGCTGAGAAACCTAGCCCAACATGATCGCTCCCAGCCCGATGCCGAGGTCGGTCGAAAAAGAAGCATTGGCTATCCCTTTACGGTGCGGGTGGACAAAACGGATCGTCGCCGCTTGTAGGACGGCTGCGCCGAACCGAAACCAATGCTGTACAGTACCGCTGAAACGTGTACGCCGAGCCATCCGGTCAAGAAGCTTAGGAACTGGGTGATACCTGTCCCCTCGAAAGAAAATTCAAGAGCCCCAGAATTCACCTTTTGGGGCTGTTTAACCTTGTTACTGCGACCTTTCACCGGTGATTGCCTGGGTACCTAGCTACTACCTGGGGAACCGGGTCACTGGTGATTGCCACGCTCTTTATTCAATTACATCGCCCTATTTCGGTAAGAAACTTCAACGATATCTCGATGTTCTAACTGAGACCATTTGATTTGAGTCAATCCTTCATTCACTTCGAATATTTCCCCGTTAACCGGCTCAATACCAAATCCCTTTAATCTCTCTGTATTTATCATTAAATATTTATGAGCGGATTCTTTTGACTCAAACAGATAAATCCCACCAGCTTCCTTCTGCCTCACGATCTTCCGTTTAAATTTTCCATAAAAATCCTTCTCCCTCATTAATACTTTTGTGTAGATTAGAAAATGCTTCCACCATCTCGTCACCAAATGGTCCATCCATTTTAAAATCCACTTGTAAAATATAGCCATTTTACTGTATTACTTATTATCCGTGGTGACAAGCGCCGTGAAATTAGTTGGTACACAGTTTATCCAAAAACATGTTAGTACTCACGCTCCCTTTTCCTTGATCAATTGTACAAACAGATCTTCGTATATTAGCGGGAATTTGTGACAACAAGGTTGAAATCCTTTTAAGGGTTGGCTCCGATTGTATCGTAAAAAAAGAATTGACATAGGACGCTCGTACCGATCAAAGAGTAAAAATAGATTGAGGAGGCAAACATGTGAAGAATCTGAACATCACAGATGGAAGCGGGCAGAAAAAGATTTTCATCCGTTCCGGATATCATACCAATGGTTATTCGATTGAGATCCATTTTGAAGGAACTCATTACAATAACCTTCAGGGAAGGGAAATACCACATATTCAATTAAATACAGATGATATCAAAGACGCTTGGTTATTAGCCCAAGCATTGGAGATTGCCGCCCGGGAGCTCAAAACAGATGTCAACTACCATTATGATTTTGTAGAATTTTTAGTACAGGAAGAAGGTCTCTCCTCTAAGGAAGCCGCCTCCCTTCGATTTGAAGAAGAACTGAGCGATATGCAAAAGGAAATGAGGAAAATGGAATCCAAAATCGATTAAATGGTTTCCAGTCAACCCCAAACCTTCGGGGATCTAATTCGGATGCTGATGAAAAAAAGGTGATGGCCGCTTGCTCTTTACATATAACGAACGATAGGAATTTGAGATCCTATGAGGTGAAAGGGGTAAGAGATTTGGGAGATCACTCACGGTTGGACCTGAATGAAGAAGCAAAAACGCCGTAACCTGTCCACACAGGGGCGGCGTATTATCGTGATCGGTTTTTCTCCGCGGGAGTTTCGCAAGGCATAAGCAGTCTCCATCGTGCTGATGTATCCTACTCATTCAGACTCCACTTCGCCGATTCTCACCGGCCGGCCCTCTGTTAAGGATCGATGGGCCACATGGGCAATCAGCTCCGCTTGCAAGCCATCTTTTCCGTTCACGCAACCTTCTCGATTGTCCACTATCGACTGAATAAATGCTTTCATTTCAGCTCGAAAGGCATCGTATATCGGTCAAAGAACTTAATCAAAGTTGAATCGGCGTTCCGGTTTCTAATGACTGAAAACATGCCTCAAGCACTTTCATACTATGGATACAGTCTTCTTCTGTATAGGTTTCGTTCCGGTAAGCACACAATGGGAAAAATGTTCAACCGCTATGGTGTAAGGATCTCCCAGGATCATCTCTTCTCTTTTGGAGCATGATCCGTCTCAACTCGGACAAAACCTTTCCTATCAGCCAGCGGGACATAGGCGATGGGTACGTCGATTTTCCCTTTGCTCCCGACCACCTCATAAGACTGACGAAGGTCGCTCATATTCATGCCGCAATCAAACACCGTTTTTCGCCCATTTTCCAACTCCATGACGGCAACCATCGATAAATCGACATAATCCAGGTGATGATTTCCCACGGCGTAAACCTTCGTCGGTTCTCTCTGCATGATGCTTCGGATCGCATGAATACAGTAACAGCCCAGGTCGTACAAACTTCCCCCGCCCAACTCTTTACTCATACGAATGTTCCCTTCCAGTTGTTGAAGGACAAATGACAGGCTGGACCTCATCAATTGAACCTCGCCGATTTCTCCGAAATCGATAATTTCCTTCACCCTCTGATGCTGGGGATGAAACTGATACTCATCGCTTCCATTAATAACACGCGGTGATCCTCACAAACCTGAACCATCTCTTTTGTTTCCGTGGCGGTCAGGGCCGCGGGCTTTTCACAAAGCGCATGTTTTCCACTTTCCGCTGCTTTTCTCACCCATTCAGCATGCAAACCATTGGGCAGTGGAATATAAACCAGATCGATTTCCGGGTCAGACAGCAGTTCCTCATAGGTATGGTACGTTTTTTCGATGTGGAATTTCTCCGCCACTTCTTCCAATTTTCCGCTGCTGCTGGCAATGGCAGCCAGGTTAGCATTCTTCGCCTGCTGAAGCGCAGGGATCATCCATTTTTGTGTGATCGCCGCTGTGCTTAAATACCCCCAATCGACACTCTGTTTTGTCATGGGTCTCCTCCTCTCCAGTCACCGACGGAATGTTCCTTCATCAGTATAAAAAAAAGACAACGATCCTGTCTTTTCATTGTGAAGACAAGATCATTGTCTGATAAAGACATCGTTTCATATGAACCCCGAAAAAGAGAACGTTCGCCATGCTATCGACCGTAGTTCTGTTCATCTGATTTTATATATGTCGATCGGAATCGTCCCGGTGAACATGGTAGAAGTAAAAACGCGAGTAAAATAATGAACGGTTGAAAAACCGGTTCTCTCCGCAATCTGATTGATAGATAAATCCGTTGATTTCAGCAAAGTGGACGCTTTTTGTAATCGCTCTTTTTGGAGGAAAATTGAGAAATTGATTCCTGATTCAGAAACGAAGATTCGGGACAAGTGGCGACCGGATACGTGTAAATAACCGGCGACATCCGTCAGCTTTAACCTTTAAGATAGATTATCCTTGATGTATAACTTTATTGATTGAGAAGCAGAGAGGAGGTTTTGGCCGACGTCTTGTGATCATCGTTTTGTAAATAGGGGACGAAGGTTTGCAACAGGGAAAGAATGAGAGCATAGGCCAAATGGGTTAACAGTTCTTCGAAAAAGCCATGTATGGGTTGAGCAGCTTGGATCAGGAGGGATTTCCAGAGAGACGAAGCGGTTATGTCGTATTGTACCGGTTTAACCACCTCAGGACATTGTTCCGCTTCCTCCATCCTTCGGATCCATTTTTCCTTCGATTGCGACTTCAATAATTCAAACCCAACATATAAAAGATATAACCCGCTCTCACTTTTAATCTGGTGCAAGATACCGGGTCTTGAAAAAAACATGACGTTTTCCTTTAAGGGATAGTTAACGCCATCATCGATATACGTTCCGTTCCCATCCACCACATAACAAACTTCAAAAAAAGAAGGTTTATGCGTCGGGTTATCAAAGTGTTTTGGCACCACACCCCAATAATGGATATGGAAAACAGCTCCGTGATCATCTAACCGAATCGCATACTGGTTCAAAAAGTTTTTTCCCGATATCCATCGATATAAGGACACATGCATCCCCCTGTACTCCCCATGATACATGGCGACTGAGCGGAGAGAGCGGCTGATCTGCACTCATAAGTAATCCATCTTGTATGCTGATCCATGTTAACATAACATAACCAAAAAATTCACCAATGAAAAACGCAAAAGAGAAACTTGCAACCGGTGTTACTCCTCAGTCGTGGGTGCTCTCTTTCCAAACATGAGGACTCGCGTTTGACATCCCTTCGCCCATTCCCTATCATACATATAGGAGTACAACTATTTCATTTCAGACAGGGAGTCATGAGACCATGGAATACCCCGACGATATGAAACGCCGTCTGCGTCGAATCGAAGGGCAGATCGGGGGCGTTTTGCGGATGATGGAAGAGGAAAAGAACTGCAAGGACGTCGTATCACAACTTTCCGCGATCCGTTCCGCCGTCGATCGAGCCACTGCCTATATCGTCAGCCGTAATTTGGAACAATGCATCCGTGAAGAATTGAAAAACGGCCCAGAAGGCGATACTGAAAAACTGGTCCAGGAGGCCATAAACCTGCTTGTAAAAAGCCGCTAATGTTTAAAGAACGGGCCCTGGGGCGGGCCCGTTTTGCATGTTAACGACTCTTTACCAACAGCTGTACCGCTTCATCCACCAGATGATCGGCGGAATCATCGGGATGATTCTGTGCTTCCTGGAGGCATTCCTTCAGGTTGTCTGCGACAAGGATGGCCGCTGATCGATCAATCGCGTTTCGGATTGCCGAAAGTTGTGCCACCACCTCTCTGCAGGACTTCTCCTCCTCGATCATCCGCAGCACCCCTCGCATCTGTCCTTCCACCCGTCGGAGCCGGTTGAGTTGTTCTTTCCGATATGTCATCTCTATCCCTCCTTTCTGAATGATCAACAGAATTAAAACAGGATATCATACCAGACTTTCACAGCCGTCAGCAGAATAAGTGTAGCAAGTGTCCCTTGAAGGAAACCACGTTTGGCGGTCTGTCCCATTTTAGCGCCAAAGGAGGCACCCAGGAGACTGCTGACGATCAGAATGGTCGATTCAGCCCAAATGACTTGTCCCGCTAAGATTTTCCCGGTCATACCACCGATGGAAGAAAGCAGGACGATAGCCAGAGATGAAGCGATGGTGACCCGAAGCGGGATTCTTAATACGGAAATCATGATCGGGATCAGGATAAAGGCGCCTCCTGCGCCGACGATTCCGGACAAAATCCCAACGATAAAGGAGGAACCCACGCCGATCCCACGGGGATAGGTGAGAGGCTCTCCCGTCGCTTCTCCTTCTTCGTTCTCCTTACGGCCGGGTTTCAGCATCATAACTGCAGCGATCACCGCCATGATGCCGTAGACCAAATTGACCGCCTCACCAGGAATAAATTTGGAACCGTAAGCACCGATGAGACTCCCGATCACGATGCTGATCCCCATATCCAGCACCAATCGTTTGTCGATCAGATCGCTTTTTCGATAAGCCCAAACCCCTCCCAGGGTGGCAAAGAACACCTGGACCATGGCCAGAGCGGACACCTCTTGTGCCGTATAGGTGGCCACGCCGAATAGAGGGGGTAGATAGAGAAGCATTGGATACTTGACGATCGATCCCCCGATCCCCAGCATGCCTGATAAAAAGGAACCCAAAAAACCGATCAAGAACATCACCAAAATCAATTCGATAGACATGCAGTTTCTCTCCCTCCCTTACAAAAAGGGGGAAAGGGATCGGCCCTTTCCCCGTGGAGAATCAACCTTTTTTCACGTAGAAGGTGTAGACCCCACCCTCTTCCTGAACATCCAGCAGTTCATGGTCAGTCTGTTTCACCCAACTGCGAAAGTCGTTCAGGGAGCCTTTGTCCGTCGATTCCAATTTCATGATCTGGCCGCTTTCCAGCCCATCGATTCCTTTTTTCGCCCGCACAATCGGCATCGGGCAGGACAATCCCTTCGCATCGATCACTAGATCTGCTTTCATGATTCCTCTCCTTTTTTCTTCTAGATATATAGAACCAACCTTCAGCATTTCAGTCGTCATAAGCTTGGGACAGGGCACAGATATTGCGGCCCAGTTCCAGTTCGGATGCTTTATCCTCGTCCGCCTGAAGCAAGCCGGCGTTCACCCGTTTGATATCCACGTATTGAGGCGGGAACGTGGGCAAGCTGGACAGGATATATTGAACGAAAGCCTCTTTTCCTTCTTGAACCTTGCGCAATCCGTCATTGCTTTGCTTTAGTTCACCCAGTGTTCCCGTATACAGACCGTTCTCGTCAGCTTCATGTGGGCTGCTGAAGTGACCGGGCAGAACCACGGTCTCGTCCGGCAGCTCCAACAGCCGCTTAAGGGATTCATAGTGGACTGGCGCCCAGGTCTCCCCCTTACCACCCAAGTCGGGACGGGCGATCGACTGCAGAAAGATTGAGTCGCCGCTCAACAGATAACGGTCATTGATCAGGTAAGTGATGTTACCGAGGGTGTGACCGGGGATGTGCAGAGCTTTGATCCGAGTCGAACCCACCTTAAATTCTTGATTCGGCTGTACCATTTCGTAGGAGATACCCGCCGGCAGCATGTCGATGGGATGGATACCGTCGTAGGGATGCAAGTAGTAGGGCACATCCAACTCTTTGGCCAGGGCAGGCCCTCCACTGATGTGGTCGGCGTGTCCATGGGTATCCAGCACCGAGACCACCTTCAGCCCTTTTTCCTTCACAAATTGCAAATAACGGTCGATATGGCGCAGCGGGTCCACGATGATCGCCTCATCCCGGGAAGCGATCACGTAGCTGAGGCAGCCCCGAGCCGGACGAATCCCCTGGTAGAGGCTGATGTCGCTGTCCTCAACCACTGGCTGGAATGTGTAAAAATCGCCCCAGGCTTGCATGCCCCCTTCCAGGGAGAAAACATCGTACCCCTGATCTGCCAACATTTCCGCTACCATTTCCGAGGAGCCGCCCTTGACACAAACGACAACCACTTCAGTCTCCTTGGACAAGTGAGATTCCGCCGCTTTTTCATTATCCAGAAAATCGAAATAGGGAATGTTCAGATTCTGGACGTTTTTCCCTTCGATTTTCCAGTTCTGAAAATCCTCCGGGTTGCGCACGTCTAGAATCAACAGGTTTTCCCCGTCCGCGATTTTGTCTTGCAGTTTTTCTACCGTGATAGTTTTAATAGACATCGATTTCTCCTCCTCTCCGTCGTTAAAAACTGAGCGTGATATCCGCATCGTAGGCAAAGTCGAGAAAGCTGGCCGCGCCACCCACTTCGACGCCATCAATCAACTGGTTTTTATCGATACCCATCGCATCCATGGTCATCTGGCAGCCGATCAGCTTGACTCCGCTCTCCCGAGCGATATCCAGCAGTTCACCGATAGAGGGGACGCCCGCTTTTTTAAATCCTTCTGCCATGTGCTCTTTGCCGGGGCCCATCGACAGCTGTTGATGGCCCTCCCGGTGAATGATATTCAA
Organism: Melghirimyces thermohalophilus; assembly: GCF_900102685.1. GTDB lineage: Bacteria > Bacillota > Bacilli > Thermoactinomycetales > DSM-45169 > Melghirimyces > Melghirimyces thermohalophilus. The sequence goes on along the minus strand of NZ_FMZA01000007.1, from coordinate 110,103 downwards.
CCCTTCAAAAGTGAAGAAAATCCCCACTTCCGCATCGCTGGCTGCCCCCGCGGTGGCAATGTTCATTGTTTTGTAGGCGGTGGCCAAATCGCCATTGGCGGCAATGATCGCTACTTTTTTCGCCATCTCATTCATCCTCCTCTTTTTCAGTGGGACCTTGCCAATCCTTCATTCCTGGCACCACATTTTTGACCTGGAATCCCTTCTCGTGCAGTTTCTGACTGGCCAAATCGCTCCGGGAACCGGACCGGCAGATCACCCAGATTTCCTTGTCGGTATTCAACTCCGACAGGCGCTCATCCAATTCCCCGAGGGGGATAAGTTTCGCTCCAGGAATGTGGCCGAAGGCATACTCCATCGGTTCCCGTACATCCAGCACCGTCAGATCGGGATCGGAATAGCGCTTTTCCAACTCTTTCAGTTCCACCACATGGGGGAAACGTTGTTCTTCCTTCTCCTCCCCTTCGGAGGATTTGCGGATAAAGTGATGGAGAACGTCCCCTTCTTCCTTGCTGCCCAGGTACTGGTGTCCGGACCGTTCTGACCAAGCTTTGAGGTCCGCAAGGGAGCCACGGTCCGTCGCTTCCACCTGCAGCACCTCGCCTGGATTTAATTGATCCATCGCTTTTTTGGTCTTCACCACCGGCATCGGACAAGCGATTCCTTTACAGTCCAGCCTTTGATCCACCTTGTCACTCACTTCTTCATCCCCCTCCCCTTATTCAACAGGTCCGATCCATTTCTTCATGCCGCCTTCCAGATTCCAAACGGCATCAAACCCTTGGTCAGCGACGTATTGGCATGCCTTCTTGCTGCGGTTTCCGCCGGCACAGACAAAGACAATCTCCCTATTGGGGTCCAATTCCGACAGACGCATAGGAAGCTCTCTCAGCGGAATGTGTTTCGCTCCGGGGATCTTTCCGGTGCGGACCTCCCCATCTTCACGCACATCCACTAGGATCAAGTCTTCCCGACGATCCATTCGATCAAATAATTCCTGGGATGTTACTTTCTGGTATTTAGCCGTGTCGACACCTCCATAACATATACCCGTATGGGTAATTTGGGAAACAAACAAAGGGAAAGCAAAATCTAAATGACTTTCGTGTTGCAGTTCGTCCGTTTGGACAGCCCTATTATACATATAGGGGTATATCTATTGTCAAGGGATGATTTTTGATTCAACAGTTCTGTTCAGTACGTTTGCCCATCGTGAGATGTTTGACAAAATCGAAAGCTACCCATATACTTACACGGGTATATGTATTATAACATTTTTATTGAGGGAGGTTTCTGCTTTGGAAGAGAACAACACATCAATCGTTGTATTCAGCGGCGATCTGGATAAGGCGATCGCCAGTTTTATCATCGCCAACGGCGCCGCCGCGATGGGCGGGAAGGTGACGATGTTCTTCACTTTTTGGGGACTAAATATCCTGCGCAAGGAAAATTACGTCTCCCCCAATAAAAAGAGTTTCATGGAAAAGATGTTCGGCAAAATGATGCCTCAGGGCCCCAACCGCCTCGGCATCTCCAAGATGAATTTTGGCGGGTTGGGAAGCCGCATGATGAAAAAGGTGATGAAAGAGAAAAACATCTCCACCCTTCCCGAACTGATAGACATGGCCAAGGAGATGGAGGTCAACATCGTCGCCTGTACCATGTCGATGGATGTGCTGGGAATCAGTGAAGACGAACTGATCGATGGCATCGACTACGGCGGTGTCGCCGCTTATTTGGGCGAAGCTTACGATTCAAAACACAATCTATTTATTTGAATAAAGGATTCCTTCAACGACTTAACGTCGCCGTACTGATGGCCAGACACGGCGACGTTTTTATGCGGAATCATTTCTTTTTGGCCAAAATCATGTAATGATTCTCCGTGAGTAAACGGGTCCGAAGCGGCATCAGCCCCTCCGCCTCCATCACCTGTTCCATGTCGGTCGATTTCACCCGGTGATGAAGCGGCGGCCCTTCTTCACTCTCTTTTCGCTCCCATTCCAGACACAAACAGGTTCCCTGCGGTTTTAACACACGGTGGATTTCCTTGAGCGTTTTGGAAAGATCCACTTCGTGCAGGACCATGGACGCGATGATTCGATCCACTTCTTGGGATGGCAAGGGGATCTCCTGGATATCTCCTTTGAGAACCTCAACGTTAGACAGATGTTGTTCCTCGATTCGTGCCGATAAAGATTCTAGCATCTTCGGTTCGATATCCAGGGCATAAATGGTTTCCTTCGTCATCTGCGCAACAGGCAGCGTAAAATAACCGGTTCCCGCCCCCAAATCCAAGACTTTGTCCGATGATTGAATCGACAACTCCTTCAACACCATCTCAGGGGGCAACTGACGTCTGCGCTCTGGCGAATCAAGCCGGTCGGATTTGGCCGGGTCAAATCTTCGATCTGCCATTGATGATCTCTCCATTCTATCGGTTCATCTACCATAACATACCTTATCATGTATCGTTATTTACATCCTCGGTCATAAAAAAGTTATCGATGCACATATACCCCTACATGTATTTAGGGGTTGTCCGATCGGACAGACACGATTTCCGGGAGTCGTTTAACCCGAAGGAGTGGATCATATGAATCGTTGGATGAAAGGACTCAGATTTAGCGCGTTGGCGATGACTTTAACTTTTGCCGGAGGGGCTTTTTCTCCGTCCACGGTATCGGCAAACAGTTTGCAAACTGACACAGGTATCGCAATCGCGTCGGAAGATGAAGACGAAAATGCCCAATTGCGGGTCGGTGTGGCGGGTTGGGCGCTTCTTCAGAGGATGATGAAGCGAACGGTAAAGCAGATCTTGGAGCGTCTGTATCTTCTGAGGATGAAGGCGATGAATTGAGCCTCGACATTTTACTCGATGTACTCTTCAACGACGAGAACGAAAGTGACTCCAAGGATAACGATGACGATTTTCTTGGTTTGTTTTAAGTAAGGCCATCCATGTGGCGGACCTACCCTTTCGGGCTTTAGGTCCGCCTTTTTTACCGCAACAAACTCTTTAACATCAGTTGTAGAGGCTACCGAAAGGGAAAAACCACCCATGAGCAACTGTTTCTACTGGGGGTGGTTTACTGATCTCTTATTCTTCCAGGTTCGAGACAGACCTGGCTACGATTTGCTGGATTTCCAAGCATGTTCGGGCATTCTCCACCCTTTAAAACCGATCGCGTTCCAACACAATTGTTCACACCGGTACTACCGGTTTTTAATATCGACGAGGTCCGCACGGATGATGTAGCGCTGGGGAGCACTGCCCACCATGTCGAAAGGATAACAGGTGATTAACGAAGCATCGGGTTGATCATGTCCCACGATGACGGATCGGTTGTCGTCATCCACAATAAAGGTTTTTCGGATCTGATAAGTAAATACGCGGTCCTTGGTTTTAACATAAAATTTATCCCCGTCTTTCAACTCTCCCGCTCGGCGAAAGGCTGTTTCCCGATGTCCGGCCAGTACCGTGTGTCCTGTTTCCCCCGGGAGAACCGTTCCATATCCGATATATTGTCCCACTCCCTGGGCCAACTCGTCATCGCCGGTTCCGTAAATGATCGGAACTACCACACCGATTCGCGGCACGTAGAGTTTGCCGATTTCTTCTCCTCTTTGTGGATCAAGAGGGGAGGAAATCCCTCGGGTCAGGGAGGGCTCCCGTGTCCGTTCATCCCAGTTGTTTGCAATGCTCACGGCCAATTGTGGATCTGTCGCAGCTATTTTGAGCTGATCCCACCACTGAACCCCGTTGTAGGCAACCATCATTCCCCCGGTGATAATGAGCAAAATCGCTAAAAACCGCACCAATCTTGATTCCTCCCCTTAGAATCCCGTAAACCCGCCAAAGAAACCGGTCAGCCAGGAAATAATCAGGGGCATCTGATTGGTATACAACAGCACGCCGGAAACAATCATCAGGGCACCGCCCACTTTCATCAAGCGAGAGGAATATTTCAGAATCCACCGGGTGCGCCCCAGGAAAAAGGCCATCACAAAGAAAGGAATAGCGAATCCCAGAGTGTATGCAGTGATATACGTAAGCCCCGCCGAGGGATTAGAAGCGGCCAGGGCTAACACCGACACGAGGATCGGACCAACACATGGAGTCCAACCTGCGGCAAAAGCCATCCCAACCGCGGAAGAGCCGATGTAGCCCCACCGCTTGGTTCCGATATCAAACTTTTTATCTTTCATCATGAAGTTCGGTTTAAAAATCCCCAGCAAAAACAAGCCCATCGCGGCGATCAAGACCCCGCCGATCATCCGGATCAGATCGCGGTATTGGCTAAAAATCGTCCCAACCCAACTGGCCGAAAAGCCAAGGGCGAAAAAGATGATCGAAAATCCCAGGATGAAAAACAGGGTGTGAATCATGGTTGCTCGCCGTATTTCCTTGGAACAGTTGTCTTCCTGTAACTGTCTTACGGACATCCCAGTGATATAGGAGATATAGGAGGGATACAGGGGCAAACAGCAGGGGGATATAAATGAGAGCACACCTGCTCCAAAGGCCAGCCATAAAGTTACATCCGCCATCATTCTTCCTCCTTTCCCCTTTTTATGAGGTGAGATCTTCCATGATTTCCTGAAGTTGTTCTTTTGACATCGCTCCGGTGATCTTCTGAATCACTTCCCCTTTTTCATTTACCACGTAAGTCTGGGGAATGGAAAAAGCTTGGTACTTCTCCCCCACCTCGCCTGTTTCATCCAACAAAATAGGGAAGGTAAATTGTTCTTTTTTTACATACTTTTTCATTTTCTTTTTGTTATCCAAGCTGGTCAGGTTCACCATATGGAAATGGACTTGGTCCCCGTATTTTTCGTAAGCTTCCTGGATGTGCGGCATTTCCACCTTGCAGGGCGGACACCAGGAGGCCCACAGGTTAATGATACTGGGCTTTCCATCGTTCTCCGACAGGGTGACTTCCTCTCCTTCCAAGGTCTTCAACGTAAAGTCGGGAGCCTGAAATCTTTTCGCCGCTTGTTGATCCCGCGCCGGTCCCTGAGCCCCCTTAGCATTGTCTTTCGCGCTAGCATTTTCTTGATCGGCGGTGGAACGGTCCGACTCAGAAGTGTTTTGCTCCGAGCTATTTTGCCCCCCGGAGGTCCAAACGGCACCGGCGACCGCTCCCAAGATGACGACGCCCACCAGTAGATTGCGCCATAATACACGTTTCCTCATTCCCATTCCTCCTTCAACAACCCTTGTCGGGTTTTTTGAAAGATATCAGTTATCCATCGCATTCCAAACTCATGATAAAGGAGAAATGTGGTTTTTTTGTGGAGAATCGGGTTCCTTTTCATGGTGTCCCCATGGCCACCATCCGGCGATCCACGCCAATAGGGCCAAGCCGATGAACGCCCATTGTTCGCCGGAGAGGCCCAACCATAACCTGTTTGAATGGTAATCGAAGCAGGAGACCAGCAATAGAGAGATCCCCGTCGCCGTCCCGAGACGAACAAAGGTGTTACCAGAGAGGAGCCATCGCCTCTTCTTCCACCCCCACATCCACACCGCCGCCAACACGATCACACGGTACAGATGGACCGGATGATATTGTTGGCTGTATCCCTCCGGTGACATGCCCCAAAACAAGGAGGTGGTCTTGCCCAACCGTACCAACAGCAGATTGTAGACGATGCCTGCTGTCACCGCAGCGACGACGAGAACATCGAGAAAGCGTCCAATGCCGACACGCTTTCTGCGAAGGAACCAAGCGAGAAAACCGGCCGCCACCGCACCGCCCAACCAGACCCCCTTTTCCGTTCCGGATACGAACAGAAGCGCGCGGGGGTTCTGCCCAATCGCCGTCGGATCCCATAACAGCGGACTCCAGCGCCAGACGATGAACCACAACAGAGCGGCGTGGATCAGCACTTCGCTCCAGGAGATACGATTTTGAACCGGCGCTTCCCATTTTTCAGCCACCTTCCCGCCAGCGGCGATCGAGAGAGCGCCGATCATCCAGACGAGAGGCAGTAAAAACGGCCCCAAGGGAAGTACATCTTGTGTAAACATCTCATCCCTCCTTCTCACCAAATTCCCTTTTCCTATCTTTGTACCGGTCGGTTGTAGGCCGCCCGCAATGAGGGCAATAATGCCAAGATGCATCCAGAGACGTGCCACAGGAACACATTTTTTGTCTTTGCTGTTTAAACCATCGCTCGATGATCCGAAACAGCAACAAAGCCAACAGAAACAACAGCAAGAGGCGCAATCCCGTCAAAAAAGGGATTATCATCTCAGAAACCGGTCCGAAGGGGGTGGCCTGAACGGCCGTGGTCAGGCATCCTCCGCCTGCGAGAAACAACAGGATCACGATCCACCATTCCCGTCTACTCAATCGAATCCCCCCCTCTTTCCCCGCCGGATGTCCACATGGGAAACTCCATCAGAAACACGGTCCCTTCCCCCGGCCGACTTCTAACTTCAATCGTCCCCTGATGCAGATGGACCAACCGCCGGACAATGGATAAACCTAAACCACTCCCGCCATGCTCACGGGAGCGAGATTTCTCCACGCGATAAAAACGATCCCAGATGCGCTCTAATTCCTCTGTATCCATGCCCATCCCATGGTCTTGCACCTCCATGCGCATCCGGTCGGTTTCCGGTAAAGTGGACAGGCTCACGTGCACTTGGCCACCTGCTTCGGAGTGACGGATGGCGTTATCCAACAAGTTGAGTAAGATTTGGTCGAAACGGACCGGATCAAACCATAACGTTTGATCCACTTGACTCGACCACCGCAATTGAACCCCGTTCTTTTCAGCATGAGGTTCCAACTCTTGAATCACCTTTTCAACCCGTTCTGCCGGTAAGATGTACGCTTTATCCACCTCCAGCTTTCCCTCATCCAATCGACTTAAGGTCACCAAATCCTCCACCAACCGTTCCAGCCGGTCGGTCTGCTCCCGAATCACCTGTGTCAGGCGCTTTGACTTTTCCTTTGACAAGTCCCGCTCATCCAACAACGCCGTATATCCCTTCAGATAACTTAGAGGTGTACGCAACTCGTGGGAGACTTCGGAGAGAAAGGTGCGGCGGGAGGAGCGATAGGAGTCCAAGCTTTGAGCCAATTCATTCATGCTCTTACCCAGGGAAGTGAGTTCATCGTTTCCCCGTACGGAAACTCGAGTCTGATAATCTCCATGGGCCAGCCGTACCGCAGCATTCCGAATATCAAGAATGGGTCGCACGGTTTGATGGGAGAGAAGTAGTGCGATTCCGCCCCCGATGAGCAAAGCACCGACTCCGGCCAAGAGCATCAATGATTCCAGGGAATGAAAAATGGATGAAAGCCAGGTCATTTCCAACACTACCGCCACTGTTCCTCTCGCTTTCTCCGAAGGGGTGAAGGGTGAGGCAACCATCAGAGCCGATCTCCGGGAACCTGGCACCGTCATTCGATGCCGTTGAACTCCATCCCTTTGCCGAAGTCGATCCTGCACGGCCTGGATCAACGCTTTCTCCTTTGGCTTATCGTTATATAGCTCTCCTGAAGGTTGAAATACAAATACCCATCGCCCTGATCCCTGTTCCATTCGACGAATATATTCCAGCGTCTTCGGTGAAAAATCTTCGGACAACAGGGAGGCGTAAATACGCGTGCGATCTTCCAGGTTTTTTCCGACAAAAGAGGCGAAATGTCCGGTCACCACTTGGTAACTAGCCGTACCCAGCAGCAGAAGGCCGATCGTCATCGTCACCAGGACGGACAAGAGCCACTTGCCGGTGATCCCACGTATCATGGAGAAGACCTCCATTTATATCCATAGCCCCAAACGGTTTCCAGCGCTTCTGCTGTTTCTCCCGCTTGTTTAATTTTCTCGCGTAAATTTTTCACATGGGTATCTACAATCCGTTCATCCCCCGGAAAATCGAGCCCCCACACCCTTTCCACCAGCTCCGCTCTGGACCACGCCCGTTGGGGAGACGAGATCAAAGCTTCCAGTAAATCAAACTCCGTCCGGGTTAACTTCAATTCTTTCCCGCCTGCATAGGCGGTTCGTCCCTTCCGGTCCATGTGAATCCCCCCATCCCTTCCTCTGCCGGTCCGTCGCAGAACGGACTTGACGCGGGCGACCAGTTCAGGGGGGTCAAAGGGTTTGGTGACATAGTCATCGGCGCCCTTTTCCAAACCCGTCACCCGATCTCGGGGATCCGTACGCGCAGACAAAATGATCACCGGAAGGCGATCACCTTCTCTGGACAGGTGCCCCAGCACCTCCATCCCATCCCGATATGGCATCATCAGATCGAGAATACACAGATCAAAGGAATGAGACTGAAGCAGTTGTAAAGCTTCCTCCCCATCGGAAGCGGTAACAACGGAAAACTCATCTTCCAATATCAGAGTGAGCATCTCCCGCATTTCCGCTTCATCATCGACGATCAAAATAGAAGGCTGCAATATAAACCCCTCGCTTGTTGTCTACACTTAAAAGGATTGTAGACAAAAAATGTGTTTTTTTTGTGGAGAAGCGGGATCCTCCTCCCCTAACTTTCACCTACATCCAAATGGTTGATTCTTAGGGTCATCCCATGATGATACGCTTCCATTTTTGAATAGTTGGAGGATGGCCTTTCCGCCGTCCATGTTATCAGAATAGGATAGTCATAAAGAAAACTAAGATGTTAGGAGGAAAGAAAAATGAAAGGAAAAGCGCTATCTCCCTATCAACTAAAACCACATCACCTGGGGAAGCACCAAAATCCGCTTGAGAATGGAGATGAAATCTACGGGACGATTCAAGGGATCCGAGGAAATGGGATGATATTTATTCCAGCTACCAAACCCCTTTCCAAACATCGTGCAAAGTCCACCTTTTTCCCCTTGTTTCGTCCCCATTATTTTTATCTTCTTAATGAAAAATCGCTCCCCGATGACACGAAACCCTTGAAGATCTCCCGAGGAAATCTTTAAGGGTTCAATTTTCGCGATCCTCATCTTGCCGTAGCTGTTAGGGCTTGCCCATGATGCAGCATGTCGTTTTTACAACTCACGCAACCCGGGCTTTTCCCTTGATGTAATCGGCCGTTCGAGCGGCCAGCGCCATCACGGTGTTGGTCGGGTTTCCGCCCCATGGTAATCCGTCCGTAGTAGTTATAGCCCAATATGATCCGCTTCAGCTCTTCCCCCCACAAGGGCCCTTGTCTAGAACCGGTCACGCTCCCGTGAGCATGCAGGGTGTAGCCACGAGCGAACTCGTGTTGGGATTCGTTGCGGTAAAAGGCCTGGGTGGTGGCCAGTACCGACGTTCCCTTATACAAGCGGATCTCCTCATCAAACTTTCCGTACACATCATAACTGCTGTGGGGCATAAAGGCTTTACCCACCCAACCGCTGCTGTTGGCCACCCCCTCCGGAAACCGGTTGTCGGCGGAATTGAAGAGCAGACACGGGGTCTCCACCACAAAGGCGGACAGGATCATCAGCTTGGCTTTCTGTTCAAAGATTTTTCCCCCGTGGATAAATTGGACACCGGTGGCTCGGCCCCGCTGGTCCGTCAGAACCCGGGTCACTATGCAGTCGGGCAACCTCCGCACCCGCCCGAATCGCCTTCGGGATGTGGACGATCAAGGTGCTAAATTTGGGGCGTCCGGCATACACCCCTGGTTGCAAAACCCGCGGTTGATGCAAGGGGGGGCATCCTTCAAAAGGAGCGGACAGGATGGCTAGGAGGGAGACCACGCTCTCGATCCCCAGATTTTACACCCGTTTTGAAACATATAGGCATTGGGGCCTAAGGGCTCCCGCTCCGGATAGGGATACGGTCCGTGAAAATTGCCCCAGGGAAAATGTTTGGGACCGGAGACGGCGATCTCTTTTTCGATTTTGTCATAATAGGGGGCCAGGTCTTCATAGGTGATCGGCCATTCTTCCCCGACTCCGTCCAGAGTCCGCGTCCGGAAATCAGAATCGTGGAAACGGAGAAAAACCCCCGTAAAGTGGACGGTGCTTCCGCCCACTCCACGCCCGCTGTTATTATGACCCATGGTGAGGGGGTTTTGGCCGTCAACGATCCGAGTATCCTGCCACCCGAGATTTTTCATGGACAGCTCATCACTGGCAAAATCTTTTTTCGGGTCGCGCATCGGCCCGGCGTCGAGGACCAACACCTTCACCCCCGCTTTGCTCAGTTCATGGGCCAACACACCGCCGGCACTCCAGCTCCCACAGTTACGACATCCACTTCTTCATCGGCGTATTTTCTATTCATGTTCGGGCTGCGCCTCCCATGGATCCAACTGACCCATCTCTGTTCGCACGTACCCCCGCGGATAAGCGGGACCGCCGTAACCGATTTCCGACCAAGCGACCAGATGAGAATAATAAGCTTCCACAGTCATTTTGAGTAAGTAGTTAAGCCTCATCTAATCGATCAAAAAAGCTGTCCGTGCTGCTGATGCCGACGCATCAAGGGCTTTCAGCCCCTTACGGATCAGAACCGAGCCCTTCGGTACACCAGCCTTCCGCTGTCCTTCCCCGATTTTGGACGTGAACGTCTGACCGATGTGGGACAACACGAAATCGACAAGCACCTCTCGCTCATCCCCGGCTGATCGGGAGCAATAGATGCAGATACGGAAAGTAGTTTCCATAAAAAAAGCATCCGAATATGAATTCGGATGCTTTGCTATCGGGTTAATCCTTCTGCACCCACTCCGGGTAAATCGGCTCCAGAGGGGTCCGCTTGAATGCCGTAGGAAGGGATCGGATATCGCAAGCCGTTTTTGCAAAGCTGAGCCATCCCTTCGATCCCCTTCACTAGATCCTCCGGCGGGAGGGCCATTAGCATTTCTTCATCCAGCACCCCGCCAAAGCGGCATTCAGCGTAACAAGGAATCGATAAACTGGGTTGGCCTGTGGATAGGTCTTTACCCCATGAATCGGCGCAGGCGCTCTCGCCGACGACACTCCATTCAAACTTTTTATATCCTTTCCATTACAATCCGTTAATCAACAGAATCATCTGCCCCGGTGTGCCGTAAATCAAACAGATATCCGGTGGATCCAGCCGCCCGGTTGCCAGCCGGGAGACAGCCAGAGCTTCGTACCTTCCGTAGGGAACAACATCCAGCGCTCCTTGGTGAGCAGCCGAATCTTCCCGCGTTTCAAACCAAACCCCTTCCATCGCTTCACCAGTATACCACTCATGATCTTGTGCCATCAGCCAGACGATGGCTCCACATTGTTTCAGGGCAAGGTCATCGGCGGTGACGCCTAGAGTAAAGCAGATCCGTGCCGCTTGAGCCACGATTTGATCCAATAAATAGCGTCTTTTCGGGCGGCCTATCTTTGGCACCGCCTCATTTTCATCCCGATCGGGATGGTTTTTAAACGGAGGTATCAGTTTAAATCATCGGAAATCTGTTTCCAATGGAATTCTGTTTCTGTTGGCACGGGACATCTTCTCCCTTCTATGCGCACCATGGTTTGGACAGACGGTGCTACGAAGCCGACCATCCTTGGGAAAGACTCTCCTTTTCGGTGCCATTATCCTTTTCTATAAAGATGCCTTCTCTTCTTGTTCCAGTTCAAGCATCTCCTCTTTGGTTAGCTTTTGAATGGTGACTCCGTAAACTGCGTACAGGATGGAAATCATTGGTACGACAAAGTTGAGGATGGCATAAGGGGCATAGTCGAAGGGATGGACACCCAGTGTACCGATGATAAAGACGCCGCAGGTATTCCAGGGAACAAACACTGAGGTCAGCGTACCGCCATCTTCCAGCGCCCGTGACAAATTTTTGGAATGAAGCCGATGATCTCGGTAAACTCTCGCATACATGCGGGAGGGGATCACGATAGAAATGTATTGATCCGAACAGGTGGTATTGGTTGCAAAGCAAGAGATCACCGTGGAGGTAACCACCCCTTTGGCGGACTTGGCCAGCTTCAGGATCTGATTGACCATCACTTGAAGCATTCCGGAATGTTCGAGAATACCTCCAAAGGTCATCGCTACCATGGCCAGAGAGACGGTGTACATCATCGATTCCAACCCACCGTGGTTAAACAGATTGTCGACCATTTCCGTCCCCGTATCAATCACATACCCGCTTTGGAGAGCGGCCACCGCAGAAGCAGCCGAGTCGCCTTGAATCACGATCTGGGACAGAAACCCCAAAGCGATCCCCACCATTAAAGCCGGAATGGCCGGTACTTTCCTCGCAGCCAACACGATAACCAGGAGGGGAACAAGTAACAGATAGGGGGAGATGACAAAATGGTCTTGCAAAACTTGAATCGTATGCTCAATATGGGTGCCATTCATCTCCCTTCCTCCGAACCTCATCCCCATAAACCCGTAAACCACCAGAGCGATCAAAATCCCCGGAACGGTCGTGTACAGCATGTGACGAATATGTACAAATAGATGGGTACCGGTCAGCCCCGCGGCCAAGTTCGTGGTATCTGAAAGCGGCGACATTTTGTCGCCGAAGTAAGAGCCGGAAATAATTGCTCCGGCGATCATCGGTGCCGGAATCCCCATGCTTAATCCGATACCCAGTCCAGCCACCCCGATGGTACCCATGGTCGACCAGGAACTGCCGATAGCCAATGATACGATCATGCAGGTCACTGTGATCGACACCAGAAACAGAGAGGGCGACATGATTTTCAATCCATAAAAGATCATCGTCGCCACAATCCCGCCGCCAATCCAGGAACCAATGGTTAAACCGATCAACATAATGATGACGAGAGCCGGTAAAGCCAAGCGGATACCCTGATACATCATCTGTTCGATTTCAGACCATCTGTAACCGTAGCGCCAAGCCACCATGGCCGCCACCATGGTACCGAAAACCAAGGGCATATGCGGACTCTGCTCCAAAAGGATCACAGTCACAGCCATCGCCGCAATCATACAGGACAGTGGAAGCAATGCCACCGGAAATGAAATCTCTTTTTTCATCGTCAAATCCCCACTTTTTTTCATGATTTAGGGTTATCATAAAGGATTCCGACCCATTAGTCAAAATATTCGTAATAATACTCCCTTCTCTCGAACCGATCTGGAAGTGAAATCGTTCTCCGAGAAAAGCTAAGCAAAACGGTCCCTGCGGAAGACCAAACCGTCCAAAGGGGGTAGAAAAAAAGACCCATAGGGCCGCGCAGGTCTTTTAGTCAACCGTCACCATGGATCCGTTTTTTGATCAGTTCTCCCAAAATGTTCAATATTTATATAACGATACTTAAAAATCATCGGGTATATTTAAATGTAAAGGCATACAACGAAAGGGGATGCCCCGTTGCTTCGACAAAAGTTACTGGTATTATCGACGAGGATCACATTGGATCAGATCTTGGATCTGCGGCAAAAGTTCCTCCTCTTTCAAAGCGAAATTTATCTCCGCAAACAAGCAGCGGAGATCAACGGAAAAAGCATATTAAGTTTGGCGTGGTTCTTCAGTCACCTTCGACCGGGAGAATCCTTTCATATAGTGGCTCATGGAACCGATGCCGATCGAGTCATAAGTTGTTCGGAAAAGATGTTTCCCGTACCCAAACTTGCCCTGGAAGCCATGTGAAAGGGGAATCACCCTAACAATCGATGACTCCCTTCTACCCTCCGCATAAAGGATGGGCCAAATGGAGGGGGAAAAAACTATCCTTCCGACTGATCGACCAAAAAAGTCTCTTTTGTTATATTGAATTCAGAAAGGTTACCCGACCCAACCTTTCTCCCTCTTTCACCATCATCTTTCTCTGACCCGGAATACCGGCCATGATCGGCCGGTATTCTTTATTTTCACACCAGCGAACCCGTTTCCCTGTTCTCCTCACCAAATTCCGTCTGTAGGTTCGGCTCCGACGGAACATCCGCCCCGCCTCCTGCACGTATACCGATGGAAAAAGGCTTCCCCAATGGCGGTAACCACAGCGGAGATCAGCACTTCCATCCCCAGGGCAATCGGCCTTGTAAACAAAAGGGAACCCAACAGCCAGGCGCTTGCCAGGGCGAGACCAGAGTCCGCGATGGTCGCTATTCCATGACCATATCGCGGCAATACAAACCGGTCACCGATGAGATAAGCGAGACCGGTAGCAACACACTGGTGGTGAAAAGGGTTCCAAAGGAGATCCCGAAAAGCCCTCCCAGTACAAGCCATAAGACGGCGGTCATCATGATGAATTTGACCACCCATTTCTTGAAGCACTTCATCCTGTTCACCTTTTTCCTTTTTGAATAAAACTTTTTCTCATCTTAACTCCCTTCCATCTCCACACCGGACCCGTATTCCCGAAATTTTGAGGCGTTACACAGCAAAAGGCGGCAGCTTTTTCAGCTGCCGCCTCATTTTTCCTTTAGGATCCTCGAAAATCCAATAAAATTTTGCCATATTCACCTGACATCGCTTTTTCGTAAGCTTTCTCAGCCTGGGAAAAGGGAAGGATCTCGGAGACGACCTCATCCACCTTGAAGCGCTCGTCCCGCAAATACTGGATGCTTTTCAGATAATCATCGGGATAGTTATAGATTATGGATCCGTATAAGGTCCATTCTTGGCGCACCATTTGCATCACCGGAATATTGGCTTCCTGGGTCATGCCGATCATGACCATGGCACCGCCAGGGGCCACATGCTGGATACTCTGCTCGACGGATAACTTCGTTCCCGCGGCTTCGATCACCACATCGAAGGTTTCCTCGTCGATTTCCTCTGGTTTTGCTGCGCGAACCCGCCCAAGACGGCTCACCCACTCCCGCTTGGACGGTTTCAAGTCGACGGCGGTGACATCGGCTCCCAAATGATCCGCCAGGCAAGTCGCTAACATTCCCTCATTGCCACAACCGACGATTAATACGGCGGTACCTTCTGTTATGTTCACCTTGTTAAAGGCGTGAACCACCACCGCAAAGGGTTCGATCAACACCGCTTTTTCATCGGGGAGATTATCGGGAATCGGCAGCACATAACGACCGGGGAGGATCCATTCCTCCGCAAACCCACCGTCGGCATTGACGCCAAGGGAGCGTTTGTGACGGCAGAGATTGGTTCTCCCCTGTAGACAAAAATCACATTCTCCGCAAAATGTATTAGGGAGGATCACGACCCGAGTTCCGATATCGTAACCTACCTCTTTCCCCGCCTCCACAATCTTTCCCAATATTTCATGTCCGGGCCGGAGCGGATAAGTGGCATGGTGTAGTCGACCTTGAAAGAGACTGAGATCCGAGCCGCAGATTCCCCCGTAGATGGTTTGGAGCCGGATCTCTTCCTCCCCCGGGGACCGAAGGGGTTCCATCTCTCTTAACTCCAGATCACCGGGTTGATTGAGACGGATTTCCAACATGATTGATTTCTCCTTCAATTGTGAATGGTGTCCCTGTTTGTAATCGGTTCATGATCATCATTGTAAGTGGGACCCCCTGTTTCGTAAAGCGATGGCTGTTTTCATTTTTATATTTTTCCCTTTTGTGTAGACAAATCTTTTTAGCGTCTGCTATACTTCGTTCCAATCTGCAACTTTTATCATTTAACGGGCTAAATTTTCTCGATCATTGCCAAGGAGGTGGCATCTATGAAATGGTTGCGGTTAGGGACTGGCATGGTCCTGATTTTGAGTCTGATCCTATTGTCCGCCTGTAACGCTCCGGTTTTCCTGTCTAATGAATTCCAAACGACAGGCACCTATCCCTCCAAACCCATCACCGGCGTCATCCCCTGGGATCAAGGCGGGACCACCGACAGCATCGCCCGCACCATCTCCCCATTAGTTGAGAAAGAACTGGGACAGTCGATCGTGTTGACGAATAAGCCCGGCGCCACCGGCTCCATCGGAACCCACTATGTTTATGAACAGGAGCCCGATGGTACCCATTTGCTGTTTTCCGCGGAAAATCCGGCTCTGTATGGGGTACTGGATATTTCGGCGCTGGGATTTGACGACTTTGAACCGATTGCTCTGTACGCACGAACGATGGCAACAGTGGTGGTGCCCGCCGACTCCAAATACAAAACCCTGGATGACCTGCTCCAGGATGCCAAGGCGCGCCCCGGAAAGATCAAGATGGGATCCACCGGGCCGGGCGGACTGCCCCACGTGGTCAGCAGCATGATTAACGGTGCAGCCGGTACCCGCTTTAATCTGATCCCCTTCCCGGGAGATGGACCGGCTTTAACCGCCTTGCTGGGCGGGCATATCGATGCCACTGTTTCCGCCTTGAGCGCCGCCATCAATAATCAGAAGGCCGGCAAGGTAAGAATTCTCGCTGTGATCAACGATCAGCCGGTTCCAGCCATACCTGATGTGCCGACTGTGACGCAATCCTTGCCCCAACTGGAACAACACCTGCCATGGGGGCCTTTTTTCGGGGTGTGGGTGAAAAAAGGGACACCGGAACCGATAAAAGCGAAACTGGCGAAGGCTTTTGCCAAGGCGGAAGAAACCCCCAAATTCCAGAAAGCGCTGAGGAATATCGGCGCCATTCCCATGAACCTCCACGGCAAAGAGGCGGAACGATATTGGCGCGATTGGCAATCCACCACCGCCTGGTTGATCTATGAGGGCGGGGAAGCCAAGGTGCACCCCGCCAAGTTAAACATTCCCAAAAAACCATCCCGTTCCGATCAAGAGAGGTGATTGACGGATGACCGCTTCCAGCCGGGGAGTTCCCTTTCTGTTAACTGCGATCAGTCTGACAATCCTGGGGCTATCCTTCAACATTGAAGACAATCAGGTGTTAGATCCGTCATCCGCCAGTTTTTTTCCGGCGTTGATCGCCATTCTTCTATTGATTTGTTCCCTTTTGATATGGCGGAGGAAGGCCATCCCCGCCTCCGATGAAAAAGAGGACCAGGGCTCTGATGAAGGCTCCGAGCCTTCCCTTCCACTGGTAAGGCTGGTCTCTTTTATCGGTGGTATCCTTCTGTTTGCCGTGTTGATGCAGGTCATCCATTTCCTCCTTTTGTCGATTCTTTACCTATTTACCTCCATGACGATACTGAATCGCTCCCGTTGGCTGACCAACCTTTTGGTTGCGGTGATTACTGCTGGTGTGATCTACGTTCTGTTTGTCTATATCTTTAAAATCGTTTTTCCATCATAAGGAGGTGAATTCCTTGGCCTGGTTTGAATATCTCCTTATTCCATTTACGGACCCAAAACTGTTTTTCATCGCCGCCTTCGGTACCTTCGCAGGATTTATCATCGGAGCCTTGCCGGGTCTGTCGGTCACCATGGCCGCCACCCTGCTGGTCTCGCTGTCCTATACATGGGATACGATTCCTGCCATCGTTTTGATCATCGGGGTCTTTTTTGGCGGAGTGTATGGCGGTTCCCGCTCTGCCATTCTGCTCAATATTCCGGGAACCCCTTCCTCTTTAGCTGCCACCTTTGATGGATATCCCCTGGCACAACGGGGAGAAAGCGGGCTGGCCATCGGATACGCGACGGTCTATTCCGTTCTGGGGGGACTCTTAGGGATCGCGGTACTGGCCACAGCGTCCCCTCTCATCTCCTCCATCGCCCTTTCCTTTGCACCGCGTGACTATTTTCTGATGATGCTCTTAGGGATCCTCGTCGTCGGCAGCGTAGGATCCAAAGATTTACCGAAATCGATTTTCGTCGCCGGTTTAGGGATGATCATCGGTCTGGTGGGGATGGATTCTCTGACAGGCGTTGACCGTTTCACCTTTGGCAGTGTGGAACTGAAAGGCGGGATCAACTTTATCGCCTGCATGCTGGGGCTATTCGGGCTAGCCGAAGTGCTCCACCAACTCCGCCATCTGAAAAAGAACCGAATGAACGACATCTCAGGCCAGTTTCTCCCTTCCTGCGCTCAATTCCTCCGTTTTCTCCCGCTATCCATCCGGACCTCCGCCATCGGCGTATTGATCGGCTCCCTGCCAGGTGCAGGCGGCGAAATCGCCAGCCTGATGGCCTACGATCACGCAAAGCGAACGGTCAAAAAACCTTCCCGTCCCTTCGGCAAAGGGGCATATGAAGGGGTGCTCGCCCCCGACACCGCCAATATGTCGGCCATCGGCGGCGCCCTGATCCCGATGTTGACCCTGGGCATTCCAGGGGATGCGGTGACCGCCGTCATCCTCGGCGGATTGATGATCCAGGGGTTGACCCCGGGTCCACTGCTGATCCAGTCATCACCGGACCTGTTTGGGGTGATCATCGGTGCCGGAATCATTTCTGCTGTATTCGTATTTATCTGGGGATTGATGGGATTGTCCACTTTCGCCCGGATCGTCCTGATCCCCAAGCATGTGCTGCTGCCCATCATCGCCTTCTTGACCGTGGTCGGCGCGTATGCGATCCGCAATAGCGTCATCGACGTCTATTGGATGGTTATCTTCGGCGTCATCGGCTACTTCATGAAACAGTACCGTTTTCCGACCGGTCCCATGGTGCTGGGCATGATTCTGGGGCCGATGATGGAAGGGCACTTTCGCCGGGCGATCATGATCGAACAGGGAAGCCTCCTCGGCCTCACGACAAGCCTATTCACCCATCCGATCAGCTTTCTCTTAACCTTCGCCATCGTCTTCACCCTCGTCACTCAG
Organism: Melghirimyces thermohalophilus; assembly: GCF_900102685.1. GTDB lineage: Bacteria > Bacillota > Bacilli > Thermoactinomycetales > DSM-45169 > Melghirimyces > Melghirimyces thermohalophilus. The sequence goes on along the minus strand of NZ_FMZA01000007.1, from coordinate 91,553 downwards.
ACGCCCTGGTATGTCCGTTCCAAAGCAAAGCTCTTTAAACAGCACCAACGCCCCGCGAAAATCGAATAAGCAACTACGACCGGAACGGATCCCGTTCGGGTCTTTTTTTGAGATTGAAAAGATGAGGATCATGAAAAATAACTGCTTCCAGCCACCGATTATTGAATTGTGATAGAGAGAGAACTGTGAAATCTCCGCCCACAATGAGGTAGGCAAATGGTGCAGGTACATGTCGAGGGCGTCCTCGTGCTGCCACAGAACATCAGTCGTTTGGGGCTCGGGACAACTCCTTCGCTTTCTGCTGAATCAAAGGATGAGAGACCTCCACTTCCTCTGTTTCCGCCAGATCATCGGACAAGGAGGAAGACTGGCAAACCCGTTTCATCACGTCACTCCCTTTCGAATATTCATTCGTATAATATTATAAATATACCATCTGTCACGTTGATTCTGGATGTTATATTCCATGCCCTTCTCCCCCCTTATAACCCCAAGGAGGCCGATCGCAGTGAATTTCTCCAGAATTAAAGTGAGTGCTCACTTTAAAACTGATTTATGATATATTAACCTTACATCGGGCTTACGTCGATGGAAAGCACAAGTAGGCACATCCGGTCATTTCAATATGAGAAAAGGAGTGCGATGCATGGGATCCCGTATCTTGTTTTTTGAAGAGGTGGATCGGTCCAGCCTCTCTGATGTCGGCGGAAAGGGAGCCAACCTGGGCGAGTTGAGCCGTGCCGGATTTCCGGTGCCAGGAGGTTTCTGCGTGACCACTTCGGCTTACCGACATTTCCTCGCAACCAGCCCCGACGTGGATACATACTTGGACGCCTTGAATGCCTTGGACCCTCATGATTTGGAGTCCTTACGCAAATGGGGCGAACGGATTCGCAACCATCTGCTGCATTTGGACATCCCCGCTTCGCTGGTTCGGGAAATCGTCTCGGCCTGGGAATCCGTTGGAACACAAAACGCTTACGCCATCCGCTCCAGCGCGACGGCGGAGGACTTACCCACTGCCTCCTTCGCGGGACAGCAGGACACATTTCTAAATATCCGAGGCAGGGACGAACTACTGCAGTCCATTCGAAAATGTTGGGTCTCCTTGTTTACCGATCGGGCGATCGCCTATCGGGCAAAAAACGGCTTTGACCACCGTCACGTTTATCTATCGGTGGTGGTGCAGCGGATGGTGCAGCCGGAAGTGTCCGGCATCCTGTTTACCGCTGATCCCACCAACGGCCATCGAAACACGGTATCGATCAATGCCAGCTTTGGCCTGGGGGAAGCAATTGTCTCCGGCATGGTATCGGCGGATCTATACAAAGTCAAAAGCGGCCAAATCATTCAGAAAACCATCTCGGAGAAAAAATTGGCGATCCAATCCTTGCCGGAGGGAGGGACGATCCAAAGAGAGTTGCCTTTGGAACAACAGTCACAACCGGCCCTTACTGACAGCCAAGTGTTGCAACTGGCCACATGGGGAAAGGAGATCGAAAAGCATTTCGGATCCCCGCAGGATATTGAATTCTGTATCGAAGGAGACGAAATCTTCACCGTGCAGAGCCGTCCGATCACCTCCCTATATCCCCTTCCGGACATTCCTAGAGAACCGCTGCAGGTGATGTTCTCCTTCGGACACGTACAGATGATGACCGATGCGATGAAGCCTCTGGGGATTTCCGTCCTGCGCACGATTCTTCCCAAACAGGTCCTTCTGGAAGCGGGCAGCCGTCTGTTTGTCAATCCCACGGAGTTTCTGCGGACCCGCTTCGGCCGAAAGGCCTTCCCACGAGTGCTTCATCACTTATTCGATGAAAGGATCAGCCGGGCCATCCACGATGTGATCCAACGGCCGGACTTTCAGCAAGTTTCTCCCAAACCCCGGTTTTTCCGTTCCAAATGGCCCTTTTTCGCTCCCATCGCCAAAGAAGTGTGGAACAATCTGTGGCAGCGTGACCCAGAAGAGACCCAACGTCAGGTGGAGCGATTCATGGAGGAGAAGTGGAAGGAAGTCCATGAAAGGGTACAAGGAAGCCATGGCGTCGAGCGCTTGGAGACCATCCAGCGAGTGTTAAATGGTTTGGGAAAGGAGTTATTGCAAAACCTCTTTCCCTACGTCATCTCTTTTCCGATCTCTTACCTTCTGTTAAAAAAAGCCCTTGGAAATCCCGATGAACTGGCTTCCTTAAATAAGTCCCTCCCCGGTAATCTGACCAGCGAAATGGGTCTCCAGATCGGAGATCTAGCTGATCGACTTCGCCAGCTACCCGAGGTGGAAGCGTATCTCCGACAGGCTGAGGATGACCGTTTCTACGAAGGGCTGGATCAAGTAGAGGGCGGCGCCACCTTTCGACAAGCCTTTACTGATTTTATCCAACAATACGGTCACCGCTGCCCAGGGGAGATCGACCTGACCCGTCCCCGCTGGCGGGAGGTGCCCACCCAGCTGGTTCCAGCCATCTTGGGACATATGCGCAGCGTGGAGCCCGGGGCCCATCGACGCAAGTTTCAACAAGGGGAAGAAGAAGCTCAGGAGGCGAAGCAACGGATTTTAAACCGGGTTGGAGGAGGATGGAAGGGAAGACGGATTCAGCGTCTGATCCAGGTGTACCGTTACATGGGCGGACTGCGGGAGCACCCCAAATATCTGGCGACCCGGATTCTGGATGAATGCAAAAAAGCGATCGTGGCCGAGTTGGAAGAATGGGTAAAACAAGGGGTTCTCAACAAAGTGGCAGACGGATATTATTTCACCTTAGAAGAGTTGATCCAGATCGCCCACAGTTCCTTTCCATCGGACATTTCGGCCACCGTCGCGGAGCGAAAAGCGGCCTTTGAACGCCACCAAAGCCTCACCCCGCCCAAGGTAATGACCAGCGAGGGGGAACGGGTGACCGGCTCTCCCCGACAAGGCAACTTTCCCGAGGGAGCGCTTCTCGGAAATCCCGTTTCCGCCGGTGTGGTGGAGGGAAAAGCCCGCATCGTCCACAAGCCGGAAGAAGCCCAACTCCATCCCGGGGAGATTCTCGTCGCTCCCCATACCGATCCCGGGTGGACCCCGCTGTTTCAGTCTGCCAACGCCTTAGTGACAGAGGTCGGCGGCCTGATGACCCACGGTGCGGTGGTAGCCAGAGAATACGGGATTCCCGCTGTGGTCGGCATCGACCGCGCCACCGAAAAGATCGAGAACGGGCAAAGGATCCGCGTAGACGGAGATCAGGGGGTTGTCATGATTTTGATGGATGATTCCTAGTAAGCGTTGTGAAAAACGAGTGCGACATCGACCCGAGAGCGCTCCTCTTTCCTGGCAGAGAAGATTGGACGGCCCTGCCAATTATCCTGCTAAGGGCAAGGGCCAAGCTGAGATAGTTGATTCTCCTTTGGATAGGGGAGCAACCTTTATCAGAGCGTCAGCCTCGTCGGTTCGTGGTGCCCTCAAATACCAAGTCGCTCTTTTGGGTAAACGCTTCCCCTCGTATCGACCTCATTTATCACAATGAGTCGATAGCCACGAAAAACAACACCCCCGGCGCCCTGTTAAGGGTTCCGGGGGTGTCCTCAGGTCATCTCCGTTTCCAACTCCTCCACCCGCTTTTCCACATAACGGGTGTCTTTCTGCGCGTGATAGGTCTCCGCCTTTTCCACAACCACTGCCGTATTGTATTCGGGGATGGCCGCATATTCTTCGTAGACGCCTTTGGGGATCAATACATTCCCCTCTGGCCAATACACTTGCAGGTTGCCGCGACGTGTATCGGCGAATTGGGCCACACCTTGGAAACGGCCGTAACGATTGTAGAGGACGATCGCCTCCCCATCGCGGATGCCGATAGAGCGGGCATCTTCCGGATGGATCAGCACGGAATAGCGGTCGGCAGCGTTGGTCGGGTCGGTTTCCCCGTAGATCATGGAGTTAAACTGCTTGCCACGCCGGGTGGAGACATAAAAATGCCCCTCCGGTTTCCGCAGTTCCGGCAGTTCGATGGGGATCAAATTCCCCCGGCCATCGTCGGTGGGACAGATGCCCCCTTCACACAACCAGGCGCCTCCCCACTGAAACACATCCCCTTTTTTCTTCAGATGCTGAATCCCGTCGTAGTTAGGGTTGGCCTTGGCGATCTCCTCTCGAATCTCCTGAGCATCAGCAAAGGTGATTTGCTCCTTGGCCTCGGGTTTGACCCGAGCCGCCAAATCAGTATAGATTTCCCACTCGGAACGGGCCTCTTCAATGCGAGGTCCCTCAATCTCCGGGGAGAAGTAGACCATGCGCTCAGTGGAGGTGGAAGTTCCTCCTCCCGGCTGTTCGTACCGGGTCATCGCCGGCAGCACGATCACTTCCTCCTTGGCATCCACCAGGGTGGAGGTGTTCAGGATGATATCCTGATGCACCCGGAGCTCCATCTGTTCCAGACATTGACGGACGAAGTCCGGATCAGGCATCGTTTCCAAAAAGTTGCCTCCAGAGGTGTAAAACACCCTCAGTTTCCGTTGGTGCTCTTCCGGCAACAGGGCGTTTTCCAGGGAGTCGCCGACGGTATCTCCCTGCCAGCGGGGGATGTCGAAGTTCCACAGCTGCTCCAGCCGCTCAATTTCCTTCGGCTCAAAATCGCCGCCGGGCAACACAAAGGGATCGGCGCCCATCTCCCCGGATCCCTGGACTCCGGAATGGCCGCGGATCGGCATCACTCCGCAGTGTTTTCGCCCGATAAATCCGCGCAACATGGCTAGATTGGCTATTTGGGATACATTGTCGGTTCCGAAGCGATGCTGGGTGAGACCCATTGACCAGACGAAGACGCCGCTCTTGGAGTGGGCCAAGAGCCGGGCCAACTCCTCCATCCGCGCCCGGGAGAGACCGGAGGAAGCCTCCAGCGTCTCCCAATCCTGATTCAGTACATGGTCCTTTAAGTCCTCCACCCCATGGGTGTGTTGTTGGACAAACTCCCAGTCGATGGCGGATCCCGGTTCTTCGATCTCCATCTCAAACCAGTGCTTCATTACCCCGTTCATCAAGGCGATATCCCCGCCGATATTGACCTGGTAAAAATCGTCGGCGATCTTCGTGCCGAACAGGGCGGAGTCGGGAATCGACGGGACCCAATACCCGTCCATGGACGGCTCCCGGTACGGGTTGATCACGATAATTTTGGTTCCCTTACGCTTGGCGGCATACATGTACTTGGTGGAGACCGGCTGGTTGTTAGCAGCCACAGAACCCCAGAACACCAGCACATCGGTGCCGATCCAGTCCCGGTAATTACAGCTGGAGGCGCCGATCCCCAGGGAACGCTTCAACGCCGTCTTACTGGGGGAGTGGCAAATGCGGGAGGCGTTGTCGATGTTGTTAGTCCCCAGGAAACGAGCCGTTTTGGCAGCGGTATAATATACCTCATTGGTGATCCCCCGGGAGGTGAGATAAAAAGCCAGCTGCTTCGGATCGATCGACCGGATCTTATCCGCAATCCGATCCAGGGCATCATCCCAGGAGATGCGTGTAAACCGCTTTTCACCGGGTTTGCGCGACAACGGGTAGGGAATCCGTCCCAGCTGCCGCAACTCTGTACTGCTTTTCTGCCGGAGTTGATCGATATCGCTGTGGAGGATCTCTTCATCGATGGCCGGCATCGTATTCAGCCGCAGCACGTTGAGCCGGGTAGTGCAAAGATGGGGACCGGTCAGCGTCTGATCCCGCAGCCCGCCCACCCCCAGCGCGCACCCGTCACAAACACCCTGGGTCAGGATGCGGTAAGCGTAGGGCAGATTATCCCGGTTTTCCCACACCACCTTCGCCGTATCGCGGATGTGTTTTGGCTTGATCTTCCCCAAACCGAAGGGAACTGGACTCACCCATAACTTCGGATCGGGAAGACGAGGCAACTTCGTCGGTCCCTCATGTTTGGTCTGGCCCATCATCATCACCTCTCGATCAAACTAATACCGGATCCGTTTTCCTTAAAAGAGACTCCCTATGTTCACAATTTACAGTCTGTTTGTCCTTTTGTCCATATTCCAAACTGGGAAACGTGGAACGACCGGAAGCAACCGCAAGCGCGGTGGCATCAGCAGAGAAGTTTCTTTTCCTTCGCGTGATAAATATATGTACCATCCGCCTCCTTCCATTCGATCTGACCTTTGTCATCCAAGTAATCCAATAAACCCATCACTTCCGAAGCAACCAGAGGAAACTCAGCCTTTAATTTCGACGGATACATGATTTCGCATAATTCCATCGGCGTTTTGGGCGCCTTCAGGAGCCACTGTCGGAGCCGTTCCGCCTTCTGATCGATGCGCTGGATGCGATGATCGATCAGGCTCGCATGATCGGTAAACACCGAACCGTGTCCCGGAAAAATGCGTTTGACCGGTAAGGGAGCGCAGCGGAGCATCGACTCCCGATATTGGCAAACCGTCTTCATCCGGCGCCAGGTCCGTTCATCCGGTTCCACCAGGGCGTTGGAAGAGATGTGAGGGAGCAGCAGGTCGCCGCCGAATAACCACCCCGTCTCCCGATCCCATGCCATCAGATGATCGACGGCATGGCCGGGGACGTAGTAGAGTTCCAGTTTCGAGAGCTCCGGAATCGTCTCTCCCTCCTCCACCGGGCGAAGGTCCACCCCGTCTAAACGGATCTTATCCTTGCTGTGAACCCCTTTCCATAACCGTTTCACATAGTTGGCCCCGAGCTCGCCACATCCCATTCGTTCGTACAGTTTTTCAAAAAAACGAAGTCGTCCTTCCAAATAGGCAGGGTCCCGCAACAGTCGAGGAATGCTCCGGGGATGGACATAGACCGGTACCGGGTGACGGGTCACCACTCGGTTGACCAGCCCCACATGATCTACATGATGATGGGTCAGAAAAATGGCGTGGATGGATTCGATGGTTAACCCCCGCTGTTGTAACGCTTCTAAAAGAACGTTCCATGCCTCATCAGAATCGACGGCCGCGTCTATCAGGACTACAGACCCCTCCTTCTCCAGGAGGTACATATTGACCGGACCGACCGGAAAAGGCGTCGAGACGGTGATAGCAGTGACCGCCGTTTCACGGTCGACCCAAGTATGGATTTCTCTCAACCTGACTTTCTCCTTTCTCTTTATTCCATCTCTATTTTATCGCAATTGTCGCTTTTATTCGTCTTCCAATTGGGCTTGAAGGGCACTTTTTTAAACTTTCCGCATCCCTCCCCAACGCCATCGTTATCGAAAAATAAAACAGGGCGGACTCACAGGTTATCCACCCACCAGAGCACCCTGATATGGATTGTTTGGAAATCTTTAAAAGGACATATGGGAACTGTGCGCCGGTTGCAGTCTCAATCGGGGATTGAGGTACTGAACCGCATTGTTGACGGCGGTAGGAGCTTCGCCAAAACCGACGGCGATCAGTTTGACTTTTCCGTCATAGGTGGTAACATCCCCTGCAGCATAGATCCCGGGGATGTTGGTCTCCATCCGGGAATGGACCATGATGGAGCCTTTTTCGATCTCCAGTCCCCATTCTTTGATCGGGCCCAAAGAGGAAACGAAACCGTAACTGACAATCACTTCATCCACGTCGATGGATTCCGTCTCCTTGGTATTCGGATCCACCAACACCGCCTGTTCGATCTTCCTCTCCCCGTGCAGGGATTGGATCTGACGAGGGGGTGATCACCTGTACGCTGGATTGTTTGAGCTGTTCCACGCTGCTCTCGTGGGCCCGGAACCGATCCCGCCGGTGGATCAAGGTAACTTGTGAGGCGATTCGCTCCAAGGTGTTGGCCCAATCTACGGCGGAGTCGCCTCCACCTGCCACCAAGACCCGTTTTCCGGCAAACTGTTGCACATCCTCCACAAAATAATGGAGGTTCTGCCCTTCAAACCGTTCGGCCCCAGAAACGATCAATTTCCGGGGTTCAAAGGCTCCCACACCGGCGGTGATCACGATCGTTTTGGTGAAATGGGTTTGCCGGTCGGTCACCAGTTCAAAGCCGTCCTCCTTTTTTTCCACCTGGAGCACCCGCTCATCGAGGCAGATCTCCGGTCGGAAATATTTCGTCTGCTGAATCGACCAATTCCTGAGCGCGCACCTTGGGAAACCCGGCCACATCATAAATATCCTTTTCCGGATAGAGGGCGGACAATTGCCCCCCCAGTTGGGGCATGCTTTCGATGATTTTCACCGATCGTTTGCGCATGCCTCCGTAAAAAGCGGCAAACAACCCCGTCGGCCCGCCTCCGATGATGGTGATATCCGTCACTATGTTCGCCATGGTATCCCTCCACACCTTCACCATTCATGCATTATGGGACATTGCTCTCGCTTCGGTCAGACAGGGGCAAGAAGGTACCAAGATGGCGCCGCTCCCTTTGATTCCCTGCAGATTTTCGCGGGATAAGACGGTAAAGTCCCATTTCGAAAACGCCCCATGGAGCATCCCTTTCCTCGGTCAACGGCCGGAGTAGTTGGGCTCTCGAATGGGCATCCAAAATAAAAGGTGCGACGTATTTTTTAGATGCCGAAGGGATTCATCGGCTTGGTTCCGACGTAGGAGAGAACGCTTTTAGTTTCCGTGTACAGATCAAGGGATTCGAGCGCCAGCTCCCGGCCGAAGCCCGATTGCTTGTAACCGCCGAAGGGCAAGCCAGGAAACGTGGAGATCGGGTTGTTGACCATGACGATCCCCGCTTTCAGCTGTTCAGTGATCCGGTGCGCACGGCTGTGATTCTGGGTCCACACCGCGGCTGCCAAGCCGTAGATGGAATCGTTGGCCTGTTGAATGACTTCTTTTTCATCGCTGAACTTCATGATGACAACCACCGGCCCGAAGATCTCCTCCTGAGCGACCCTCATGTCATTGGTCACATCGACAAGCACCGTCGGTTGGTACCAATGACCTTTTTCAAATTCGCCTCCTTCCGGACGTTGACCTCCAAAGGCCACCCGCGCTCCTTCTTTTTTGGCCAGATCCACATAGGAGTGAATCGTCTCCAGCTGACCGGCAGAGATGATCGCCCCCACGTGTGTCTCTTTGTTCAGGGGATCTCCCAGCTTCAGCTGCTTCGTTTTTTCCACGAATTTCTCCACGAATTCATCGTAGATCGATTCATGAACGAACAGCCGGGAACGGGCTTCACAGGACTGGCCTGTGTTGTAATAGATGCCGAAGACGGAACCCACGACGGCACTCTCCAGATCGGCGTCTTCAAAAACGATATTGGGGGATTTTCCGCCCAACTCCAGGGTGACTCGCTTCAGCGTCTCCGAAGCCTTGGCCATGATATCTTTCCCGGTGCTCGTCTCCCCGGTGAACGCCACCTTGTCCACACCCGGGTGTTCCACCAGATAGGTATCCCAATTATTTCAAGTGGTTTGATATGGCCGGTCATCAATTTTTCCGCAGCATCGGTCTGTCTCCGGCGAAACTGGAAGCAGAAGAAAAAGTGATCCTTCCGATGCTGGATGCCGGGTGCACCTTTGAGAAGCCCCTTTATTACGACGATATCATCACCATCCACACCAGCGTAGAAGAGATCAGCCGAAAAACGATTCGGCTGAAACACGAGGTGTTTCGGGGAGAAACCCGCTCGGGCCATGGGCATGAAATCCGCGGATGGGTCCGAGAGTCAGAGGGTCGCCTATCCGCTGTCCCGATTCCAGATGAAGTCAGAACCCTGCTGGAACAAGACTCATCCAGCGAGCCGCAAGCCCCCAACCCCTGGCTGTCGACGTAGAAGGATTTTCATTCGGATATATATTCCGTTACAATGGTTTCAGGATATGGTAGAAGGAGTTATCGCAATGAAACCGAGATCCTTGATGTTTACCCTGTTCGGAGACTATATCCAGTACTATGGAGGCGAAATCTGGATTGGTAGCCTGATCCGTCTGATGGATGTATTCGGCATCTCCGAACAATCCGTAAGAGGGGCCACCTTTCGCATGGTCAACCAGGATCTGCTCCAGGTCCGTCGGGTGGGCAACCGCAGCTATTACTCGTTGACGGCCAAAGGGAAACGGAACGTTATCGATGGGGTGAAACGCGTCTACTCCATCAATAACCATAAGTGGGACCGTCTATGGCGGGTCCTTACCTACTCCATTCCGGAACAAAGACGGGAGTTGCGGACACAGTTCCGCAAAGAACTGTCCTGGCTAGGCTTCGGGTTGATCTCCAATAGCATGTGGGTGAGCCCCAATCCCCTGGAAGACAAAGTGATGAAATTGATCGAAACCCATGGACTGGAACCATATGTCTTTTTTTTCAAAACCGATTCTGTGATGACCCATGATGATGACGAAATCATTTCCCTCGGATGGGATTTGGACGAAATTAGCGACAAGTACGATCAGTTTATCCAATATTACGAGAAAGCCCATGAATCCTTGAGGGAACGGGTGTGGAATCAAGCGGTCGATCCCCGGGAGTGCTTTCGGATCCGCACCTCGATTGTCCATGAATATCGAAAATTTTTATTCCTTGATCCCCACTTGCCCCACGACTTAAGACCTGATCGATGGAACGGAACGCGAGCCCGTCAATTATTTTGGAATATTCATCAGTTGGTTTCGGTGGGAGCCGTCCACTTTTTTGAAGAATGCTTTGAACACGCTCCCGACGGAACCACGTTGAGCAATCGGGAAAAAGCGATCAACCCCTTTGTCGATGCCAATGTCAGCTTTGTATGAGAGACCTCCCTAACCAGTGGGCGGCCATCAGAACTGCCTTATAACCGACCACCGTGCTTTGTGAGGAGAGGGCAGCCATCTCCTGGGCTCGAGGGATCCGCGGCATCATATCCATACTAAATCACATCCGCCTTCTCATAGAGTGCCGCGGTCTCGGTCACCACAAGGGCCCCCGCTTTTTCATACCCTCGATCTCTATAATCGGCACCCAAGCCGACCCCGCTCTCAACGACGACGCTCATCCCGGACTCAGCCAGACGGCCAACCTCTTTTGGAACCAGTGCCACCCGGTTTTCGCCAGGTTCCGTCTCTTTGGGGACAGCGATTGTTAGTGACAACACTCTCTCCAACTTTCATTCGAATTTGATCTATTATACAACAATAAAATGGATGGGGATTCAGGGATGAAACAATAAAAAGCCGGATGCCTGTGTGAGGCGGCCGGCTTTTTTGTCGTTATCTTTACGCCGCTATCGCTTGATCCTCCCGTGGACGGATGAATTGATCATACCGGTACAGGACCAAGAGATAAGCAGCGGCGAAGGACAAGGGGAAGACGAGAATCACATACGTCAAGGCAAGTGGAATTCCCACAAGAATGCTTAACACAACAAATCCTTCGTGCACCAATGTCTGCAGCAACAACAGCGGAACCATCGTCACACCGGCGACGACGGCGAAGCCCAAGTTCACGGCGAGGAACACACCTCCAGCCAGCAAAACAGAGAGGAAAGAAGAACCAAATGAAGAAAAAACAACCCGGAACGTCTGCTTGATCGACTCCAACACGCGTAGATCGTCCCGAACCAGGACAGCCGGAGCATGAATGTTAAATTGCATCATCAGAAACACCAATGCCAAAACCGGCAGCACCATCACTACTCCGGCATCCCCTAACGCTTCCGCTGCAATCGCCAGCACAAGGAGAATCAAGTAAGCCGGAACCATGCAAAGGAACGCCAGGATGGACTGACCGGTCAATCGCCATAAAAAGCGAACTCCCTGGGAGAAAAAGGTGCCGATTTTTGACCTCTGCTCCAACAAAATTTGCATTCCCATCCCATAAAGCCCGCCGTTCAGAAAACTACCGAAAACCATGGAAAGCACCAGCACCAACAGGTAAGCCACAGCTATAAGGATGAACCCTATTATCCCCAGACCAGCAGCCATTTCAGGGTTCATCGCATCTTCCATCGACGCTGCCCCGCCCAAGAAGAGCACGGGAAACAATAACAAAATGATCGTGGCCACAAAACACGCCACATTAGCCACCAAATAACCGATAAAGGTGGCAAAGCCCAACCTCACCGCATGTTGCTTCAATAGAGAAAAATATGAAGGCATGAATCAGACTCCTCCCTTGAAAAACTAAAACAGAAAACATCACAATTTTAACATAAAAAATAAGTAGTGGCCGAAAGGAAAAAGTACATATCGGGTTTGGACACGACAAGGAGCCCTTTCATCTCTCCCGCAAACCCACTGAAGGCCATAAAAAATTATCCGGTACTTCTCGATCTCAACAACTATCCCCCTAGAACCGGCTTCCCAGTGCGCATGGAGTACCATCAGAGCCCTATACCTGGAAGCTCCCGAAACCGCCCCCGTCATGGAATAACTTCCACCTCCTCCTAATTCATCTCCTGAAATTCAACATCGTGATTTAGGATCGATTCACCAAGAAGAAGGGACCTTTTGGTAATAGATTGAATATACAAATAATAAAGGAGATCAAGGGGGCGGTTGCAGATGAAATTTGATAAGCAACTGTTCAGAAGCGATTCCTTTTTGATCATGTTCCACGCCGCAGGGTTCATCTTGTTGCTATTTGGAATTTATTCTACGGTCTTCCATCTGCATACCGGCGCCATGATGGCACCGGAGATGCTCGGGGTCCGATTATTTGACATCGCCGGGGGATGGGTACTCCTGGGCGGCTTTACGCTGAATCTGATCGCTTGGACTGGACTTCGCAATAAACGGAAGAAAACTACGATCCTCCCTTCAAAACAGAGTCGATTCCCCATGTAAGCCATACCTCCCGGAAGGGACCATCTCTCCACAGGAAGCGAACGGGGTTTTCGCCCCCCACGTCTCGGGTACAGACGAAGGGTGGGAAAACCCCGTTTCCCTTCTTTCTCTTGGTACAAGCAGGAGATCGTTCAGGATTAAAATCTGACCACCGGACAGCCAGGCATTTTATGATACAATGGAGATCTTAGGGAGCCTCTCCCCACGCATATAAAGCAAACTGATTTGAAACACCAAATAAACACCAGGGAAAAGCGAAAGGACGACACGGCCGATGGTTTCCAATCTATTGAACAACTACCCCCTCTGGGCTTCACTGACGGCGATCGCACTGGCCCAAATTCTAAAAGTACCGTGGAATTATACCGTCACTCGACAGTGGGATTTTAACTGGCTGTTTAACGCCGGCGGCATGCCCAGCGGCCATACGGCTGCAGTCACTTCCCTGGCCACCGCCATCGGCCTTTGGGAAGGCTGGGGATCGCCCCTGTTTGCTATCACCTCCATCCTGGCGATTATCGTCATGTATGATGCTGCTGGCGTCCGTCGTCAAGCGGGCATGCAAGCTCAGGTGCTCAACCAGCTGGCTGAGGATTTTGCCCAAGCACTGGAGGAGATTCGCCACATCAAACATAAATCACCCCGTGAAACCGGGGTGAAGCTGAAGGAGATACTGGGGCATCAACCGATCGAGGTGTTTGCCGGCGCCTGGTTCGGAATCGGCATCGCCTTGCTCATCTACTGGTTGTGGGTATAGAAGAGCGATAAAGGGCCTCCAATTTCCGAGAGGGGAAACTCTCTGTTCCTTCGATAATTGAACCTCGGGGGATGGCACTTTCCTGTGGCGGCTTCTCACCCGATACGCCACTCTTGTCAGAGGAAGCGAGCCATAAAAATTTCATCTACATACTTTCCCTCGATCACAGCTTGACGACGACGCCGGCCCTCCAGGCGAAACCCGTATTTTCGGTACAGACCGATCGCCCGCTCATTGGTATCCCACACATCCAAGTTGATCTTTTCAATCCCGTGATCCTTTGCCCAGGAGAGGGTGTATTCCAGCAGTTTCTTGCCGAGCCCCATCCCCCGATACCGGGGAATGAGCCATGTCCGGAATTGGGCCGTATGATGACTCATTCCCTTGGAACCCCGCTTTAACTGGGCGCTGCCGGCGATGTTTCCGTCTACTTCTACCACGGTGTACATCCCGTCGTGATCGCGAATTTTCTCGATTTCCCCTCTCTTTTTTTGTACATCGGGCCGGGTATCGGGAGATTCATCCAGATAAATTCCTTCTTGAATCACCCGAGCGAGGCGTTTACTCACCTCTTTGGCATCTTCGGGGTTGGCTTGGCGCAGCACCACCTCATGGCCTTTGATGCGATATCTTTTCTGTTCATCTGTCGGAAGGCCCGACCGTTTCAAATCCACAGCCATCAGACAACCATCTCCTTACGGGTTTGAGTAAAAACTGCAGGGAAAAGGGGTGTTTACATGCAGCGGATAGTCTCTCTCTGTCCGAGCAATACGGAGATCTTGTGGGCCCTAGGCCTCGGTGATCAAATCGTCGGCGTCGACGATTATTCCGACTGGCCGAAGGAAGTGAACCACCTTCCTCGGCTGGGTCCGGATCTATCCATCGACATGGAGCGGGTACAGTCTCTAAATCCGGACTGGGCCGTCGCTTCCCTTAGTGTTCCCGGGATGGAAAAAAACATTGAATCCCTCCGACAATTGAAAATCCCCTTTATCACGCTGTATCCCGGAAGCCTCTACGACATTCCGCAGGATTTTATCAAGGTAGCCCAGCAGGCCGGCGTGGAGTCTCGCGGGCGGGAATTGGCCGCTCAATTCACGAAAAAATTGGAATCGATCGAGAACCGGATTCCCCGCGATCAACCCGCTCCCCGACTATACTGGGAATGGTGGCCTAAGCCCGTGTTCACTCCGGGAAGAGAAAACTGGCTGACAGAGGTCAGCCAGATCGTGGGGGCAGTCAATGTATTTGGTGATGAAGGCGGACAGAGTGTCAAAACCGATTGGGAGACCGTGGCTGCCCGTCGCCCCGATTACACCTTGGCCGTCTGGACCGGTGTGCCGATTCACAAAGTGCGCAAGGAGAAAATTACCGGACGACCAGCTTGGCAAGGGCTTTCCTTCGCCGCTGACGATCGCGTTCACATCCTGGAAGAAGGTTGGTATTGCCGTCCTTCCCAGCGGATCCTCACCGGTATCGAACACTTAGCCCACCTCTTGTACCCCGACCGGTTCGATCCGCCGAACCCCCAGCGACCCTTGTGATTCCTGTTCTACGAAAAAGGGCCCCGTGTACCAGGGCCCTTTCTTTAAAACATGCGATATCCTTTTTTGCGCAGCGTCTGGATGGCCCAGGCACCGCCCAGTATCCCGGCCAAGCCGATGCTCAACATCAGGTAGTCTCCACCCTTGAGATCGAAGTTTAAAAAACAGTAAATCAAAACCCCTGCATACAGAATCAGTGGGAACCAGGTGGTTTTTAAAATCATGTTGAGTATAAAGGAAATACCGAAACCCATAAATCCAAACAGCGGGACGCTGATGATGATTTGGGGAAGACTCACATTTCATCGCCTCCGTTGATCCCTTGACACGACGGATCGTGTTCGTCCTGCGGATATTTTATCACAATTGTCCGCCCCAGGCGACGGGAAACCACCAGGAACAAGTTGTGGCATTCCGGCGACAAATTGGCCAGCCTATTTGCGAGAGCCCGTCCCCTTTCGATACAATAGGTTGTGAAGTGGATAACAAGGGGGTTTAGAGTATGCGTCCACAGTCTGGAGGTCGGCCCCCGATGGGGAGCCCGAGTAACACCGGTGGATCCGGCGATGCCGGGCAAAAGAAAAAACTGCCGACCCAGTTTGTCAACTTTGTCTTTTTTAAAGTCGATCCTGCCTGGCGGCGTCTCAGCCAGGAAGAACAGGAACAAGGGAAACAGGAATTCACTGCTGTGGTGAATGAATATAAGCAAAACGGCGTGATGGTCAACGCTTATTCCATGGTTGGCATTCGTTCCGACGCCGATTTCATGCTGTGGAGAATCGCCAAAAACGTAGAGGTATTCCAGGAAATGATGACCCGTCTGCTTCACACCGGCCTGGGTCAATACCTGGAGATCACCTACTCCTATCTTTCCTTCACCAAACGGAGCATGTATGTAGATAAGATGGATCCTGAACATCAAAACCCGCGGACGTTTATTATTCCCGGGATGAAAAAGTACCTGTTCGTCTATCCCTTTATTAAAACCCGTGACTGGTATCAATTAACCTATCCCACCCGTCAAGGGATGATGGATGAACATATCCAAGTGGGTAGCAAGTATCCCTCTGTCAAATTGAACACCACCTATAGTTTTGGTATCGACGATCACGAGTTCGTCGTCGCCTTTGAGACCGACGAGATTACGGATTTCTCCGTTCTGGTACAGGAACTGCGTGAAACGGAAGCCAGCCGGTATACCCTCCGGGATGTGCCGATGTTCACTTGCATCCGTCATCCCGATGTCAAGGATGCCTTGAATACCCTGTAACTTTTCCTTTAGCCGCTTTCTGTCGAAAGCGGCTTTTTCATAAAAAAACCCGGTTTATACCGGGCTAAACATCTTTCACCGGCTTTTTTCCGGTTCCCTTACAACAACCACAGGTTTCCGACCCGCCCAGGAGCAATTGTACGTATCCATCCCCTTTACAGTAGCTGCAGATCTCCGTGGAGGCAAACAGGTTTTGTCCGACCACGGGAACGAACCTCCTGTTTTTCAAATTTTCAGATCATGATACAGGATTCCCACGCAAAACAAAACCTGGAAAAAAACCAACGATAAGTCCTTCTGCTCTGTTGTAAGCGGGTCTTGCGCCTTTTTATGGACTCGATCGCTTTCAAACTCTCTTTTCTGTTTATGACCCGGAAAAAATTCGGTAACTTTTGTAGCCATAATCCCGTTGCAGGCTGATCGGGAGTCGTACCAGCGCCGGTTCCCATTGCTGTTCAGCGGATACGATCCGTCGCAGCAGATCGGTGGTGGCCGGGTCCTTGCGTAACACATCCCGGGACAGGTAACGGGCTTCCGCAATCTCCACCCCGTCCGGTGCCGGTTCGCCCTTTTCAGGTGCCATGATGAAAAACACCATATTGTCACTCTCCCCGGAGCGAAGCACGCCTGTTCGGATCCCAGCTACACCGATCACCCGGGTCCGTATACCAGTTTCCTCTCTGATTTCACGTTGCACCGCTTCGTCCATGGTTTCCCCCGGCGCTACAAAGCCGCCGGGCAACGTCCATAAGCCCATGGTAGCTCCATAACGCTTTTTCACCACCAGAATTTCACCGGTCTCCCGCAACACCAATCCGCCCACACCCAACCAAACACCGCCGCGTTTCATTCTATTACCCCTCCAGTTGAAACAAAAGAACCCCGTCCATCATAACCGGACAGGGCACTACAGCTTGCTCGGCACTCAAAACTTGGCTTTTTTGAACATCAGGGAAAGGCCGCCGATCAAATAGAACCAACGCCAATCGTTCACCCGCTTCAAGAAAGAAGCTTTGCCTCCGAAAAACTTTTTGCCGAAGGCGATTCCGATGGCGGAACCGCGTCCCAGGGAAGCCAGCGTTCCTTTTAAATCGAAAGAGAAGGGCTGCATTGAGCCTCCGCGCAACTTGGCGACCAGGTTTTTGGACAGATATTGCCCCTGTTGAGTGGCCATCTGTGCCGTGGGCGGATAGGGGCGTTCCTCCTCGTTAAAGATCAGGGAGCTGTCCCCCACCACAAAAAAGTCTTCATATCCAGGTGCGCGCAGATATTCGTCCACTTTTACCCGGCCGCGGGCCGTTTCGATCCCTGCTTCCTCCAGCAAGGGATTTCCACGGACACCACCCGTCCAAACGACGGTGGCCGCATCGATTTTTTCGCCGCCTTTCAGTATCACACCCTCGGGTGTACACTCTTCGATCGGCGTACTGATGCGGAATTCAACCCCGCGCTCCTCCAAATATTTGACCGCGTAATCGACCAGCTCTTTATCAAAGCCAGGCAGAACTGTCGGTGCGGCTTCCACATTGACAAGCCGTACTTTTTCCCGGGGGATATCAAACTCCCGGCACAATTCGGGAAGGCGGTCCACTAATTCACCGACATATTCGATTCCCGTAAAACCAGCCCCGCCGATCACGATCGTCAACAGATCGTCCCGCTTTTCTTCCAAGGTATTATACTCGGCGAACGCTTTCTCCATATGTTCCCGAATCAGACGGGCTCCGTTCAAATTCCGGATAAAGTAAGCGTGGTCCAAAAGCCCCTTGATACCAAAGGTTTCCGGCGCACTGCCCAGTCCAAAGACCAGGTAGTCATAGGATAGGGTTTCTCCCCCATCCAGTTGCACCTCTTTTTTGTCGGGGTCAACCTGGGTCACTTTATCCTGGATAAACCGAACCTTGTTCCGATCCAGGACGGAGTCAATATCCACCTTCGCATACTCGGAGGGTAGGGTGCCTGCAGCAGGTTCGTGGAGTTTGGTGGTCACGTGATGATATGAGTTCAAATTGACCAACGTGACCTCCGCTTCCTGTTGATTTAACTCCTTTTGGAGGCCGACAGTGGTCATCAAGCCGCCGTACCCTGCCCCCAAGACCAAAATTTTAGGAAGAGCCATCATACCACATCCATTTACTATGTTAAAGAAATCACAAGTTTCACCGGTTTCGCCGGACACTATAAACCATAATAAGAGTTTCGCTCTCTTTTGACAAGGTCCTTTGTGATCAGTCTATCCACTGAACGATCCGATATCCATCAGCGAAAGGACGAAACCAATCGCAAAAAGGCCGTTTCGCCAGTTTCTCTTTACGTTCATGAAGCGAATGACACAATTTTACTCTCAATCAAATGAGGTTATAGAGGAATATCCTGGAGATCACTGACGCTTGTTTTCCAGTCCCGACCATTTCGTTGGTTCCTTTAGGATTTTCGTGATAGAATACAATCGACCAGTGGGAAGGGTCTGATCCCTTTCCGAGGTTCCTGGCGAACCTCATCCATGGTGGGGATGTGACGCTTGGAGGGTAATATACGCTTTGGAGGTGCGCCGATGTCAGCAGTGGAACGTGACCGGGAAGTGGTGGATATCACCGTCATCGGAGGTGGGCCAACCGGACTCTTTGCAGCTTTTTATGCAGGCATGCGAAATTCATCGGTAAAAGTGATCGAGAGTCTGCCTCAGATGGGCGGTCAGTTATCCGCACTCTACCCCGAAAAATACATTTATGATGTTGCCGGATTCCCCAAAATCCTGGCACAGGAACTGGTGGATAATCTGCTGGAGCAGTGTAAACTTTTTGAACCCATTTTTTGTGTGAACGAAAAAGTGAACAAGGTGGAGAAAAACGAGGACGGGATCTTTGAACTCACAACGGACCGCGGTCTCCACCTGACAAGATCCATCATCATCACCGCCGGTGTCGGCGCTTTTGAACCCCGCAAATTGAAAGTGGAAGGCGCTGAGCGGTATGAACATACAAATCTTCATTACTTTGTCAATGATCTCCAACAGTTTAAGGATAAAAAGGTTTTGATCGCCGGCGGTGGCGATTCCGCCGTCGATTGGGCCAACATGTTGGAGCCGATCGCTAAACAGGTTACCATCATTCACCGCCGGGATAAATTTCGCGCCCATGAAACCAGTGTGGATAAGATGAAGCAATCCAACGTCGAGATACGCGTGCCTCGAGAGATCCTTTCTCTCAAAGGGGAAAATCGCATCGAACAAGTGGTGATCGGCGATAAGAAAAGCCAAGTGGTGGAGGAGCTGGATGTCGACGCCGTCATCGTCAGCTTCGGTTTTGTGTCCAGCCTCGGTCCGATTCAGGAATGGGGACTGGAAATCGAAAAAGGATCGATTCTGGTCAACTCCCGAATGGAAACCAACATCCCTGGCATCTATGCCGCAGGGGATGTAGCTACTTATCCCGGCAAAGTAAAATTGATCGCAGTCGGCTTTGGCGAGGCACCTACAGCTGTCAACAACGCCAAACAGTACATGGATCCACAAGCACGCCTACAACCAGGCCACAGCTCCAATATGAAGTTTTAAACGACAACCGCCTCCGAGGGAGGCGGTTGTATTATGCAAGTCATATCAGCATCGGGTGTATGAACCCGTTGGCCGGTGACAAACTAGGGGCAAATCGGGGAAAAGGAGTTTTTTACATGAATCGGAGCCGCTGGATCGCCGGATCCTATCACCTGCTGACGGTGTTGGCCACACTGGCGATTCCATTGTTGATCTTTTTCGGAAGCCGCAACCGTGGCAGTGAATCGGCTTACGGTGTAGTCGGCGCCATCCTCGCATTTGTGCTGCTATCGGCCTATCTCATCTTTTCCAACATGAAACGGGGGCGATGATCTTGGAGACGAACTCAGCTACGGGTTGCCCGGTTTGTAATGGTTTTGATGTTTTGGAAGTCGCCTGTCCTCATTGTGGGGAATGGATGGAAGACAGAGGACGCTATTTTGACATGTTGGCAGATTACAGCCCGTACCGGCCCATTGACGACATGAAAAAGACAGATGGGTGGACCGATCGGCCCACCTATCAATGTCCTCATAATCTGTTTTGCGTAAACTGCGGCTTTTATGATATGACCATGGTGGCGGAAATCCCTATATAATCGATTATTGGGTCCGTCGCACCCAAAATCCGCCAAGAAAGGTTTTCGGTTCATAGGAGACCAAAAAGGCGTTCGGATCCAACTCCTTAACATAATTGACCAATTCCTTCTGCCGTCTGCGCCGCGTCAATACGGTTAACACCAGACGCTCCCCCGTCAGTCCTTCTCCCACCCATGAAGTGACCCCAAACCCAGCCTCCCTCAGCTGACTTGGGATGTTGGAGTCTTCTTTGCGGGTGATCACCTGGACGGTGACATAGCCCATGGCCATCTTTTCTTCCAAAAGGGACCCGGTATAAATCCCCAGAGCAAACCCCAAGCAGTAAATCACCAAGTTATACCAGACGTCGATATGTTCCAATACCGTGGCCAGACCCAGCATATAGATAAACACCTCAAAAAAGCTGACCGCGGCTGCCAACTTTGCGTGTCCCTTCATCAACACGATCAGGCGGACGGTGGAAAGGGTCACATAGGCGATTTGCACAAAAAAAATAAACAGCGGAACCCACACCACGGCATGCTCCTCCTGTCTCCCATATTTATAAAATCTGCTCAAATCATACAACATGTTACCCTTTAACGAAAAGGAGGATCTTCATCCGGAAGAAACAAAGCGCTCCCAGCGGAACAGCAGGTACTTTCTGAGGGGACCATATTCTGATAACAACAGCTGCTACTAATCGAGAGAATAATTTCTCCAAAGCACCCATAATCATTGGATTGAGGAAAATCTAATGGGGGGATGGGTGATTTATGGATAGGAAACCATCGTCAAGAAACAGAAAAGGAGTTCCCGGAAATAGAAAAGATGAACAGTTGGAGAAGTACCGTCATAAAAATACCGGCACAGGGGAAAAGATGACGGATGATGCCGGATTTAAAATTTCAAATGATCGATGGAGCTTACGAGCAGGGAAGCGCGGTCCCACCTTATTGCAAGATTTTCATTTTTATAGAAAACAGTCACGTTTTAGCCGCGAACGAATACCGGAAAAAGTGGTTCATGCCAGAGGTTTCGGGTTATATGGTGATTTTGAAACCTATAAATCCATGAGACATGTGACCCGTGCACACTTTCTGCAAGAGACCGGGCGCAAAACACCTGTTTTTTGTCGATTTTCTACCTTTATCGGAAGTAAAGGATCGAAGGATACAGCCGTAGATATACGTGGCTTTGCGGTCAAGTTTTATACCCAAGAAGGAAATTACGACATGCTGTCACTTCAATTTCCAGTATTTATTCTGGCAGATGCCATGAAATTTATGGATGTGACGCATGCAGCTAAACCAAGTCCCATCACGGAAGTACCGCAAGCGACAACCGCACACGATAGTTTTTGGGACTATGTCGTCAGCAACCCAGAATCAGCCCATATGGTGATGTGGTTGATGTCTATGCGGGGCCGTCCCAGAAGCTGGCGTATGATGGCAGGCTGGCCGATTAATACGTTCTGGTTTATAAATGAACAGGGTAAAGGAACCTTTGTCAGATTTAAATGGATACCAAAACTTGGTGTACACTCATTGTTACTGGATGAAGCAAATATTATCGGAGGGGTCGATCCAGACTTCCATCGCCGTGATATCATCGAAGCGGTCAAAAAAGGAGCATATCCTGAGTATGAATTAGGTGTGCAATTAATTGCTAAAGAAGATGAGTTTAAGTTTGATTTTGATATTTTAGATGATACAAAGCTTTGGCCAGAAGAAGACGTTCCGGTTGAAATTATCGGCAAATTGACATTAAATCGACTCGTCGATAATTTCTTCGCAGAGGAAGAACAGTCATCGTTTGACCCTGCAACGCTTGTTCCAGGAATTGACTTTACGAATGATCCTGTCCTGCAGGGGAGGGCTTTTGCTTACAGAGATACAGATTACCATCGACTCGGTACAGGAAATATTAATGAAATACCAGTTAACAAGCCGATCGCAGAAGTGAACCATAACAATCGAGACAGCTATTCAAAATATCGAATTGATGTTGATTTCGTAACCTACCATAAAAATTCGTTGGCTGGAAATACACCAGCGGAGACTCCCCCAGAAGAAGGTGGATACGCTCATTATCCTGAGGAAGTTGAAGGACACATTACGAGAGAACGCCCAAGCGATTCTTTCTATGATTACTTTTCACAGGCACGACTTTTTTGGAACAGCTTATCCCCTGTTGAAAAACAAGACCTTGTGGAGACATTCATTTATCACCTTCAATATGTTAAAAGTGAATCGGTTAGACAGCAAAATGTGGATATGTGGGTCAACGTCGATCGAGAGATGGCATGTGTCATTGCCGACAATATTGGGGTGGAGCGTCCAAAAGGTTCAAATGTTCCCGTAACAAAAAGTTCCCCTGCCATTAGCCAGTTAAATACACCGCATTATGCATATACACAAAAAGTTGGGGTGTTAATTGGCAATGATTTTAACGGTGAGGAAGTCAGTCATGTTCTGAATACATTACAGAACTATGGCGTATTTATGGATATAATCAGTGAAAAGCTGGGTACGGTTACAGGGGCCGATGGCACAAACATTAAAGTCAACGAAACATTTACTACAAAATATCCTGTCTTGTATGATTCCCTCTATGTTGTTGGGGGTAGTGCTGTAAATCAAGCGAAATTGAATCAAGACATTAAGTTCTTCATTCAGGAAGCATACAAACATTATAAACCGATTGGTGTGGCCACGACTGGACAGTCTTATATTCAAGCATCAGAAAAAAATAACCTAGCGGGAGTCGTGTTTGCTGAAAATAACCCAAACTTCGGCGAGGACTTTCTCGCTGCAATCGCTCAGCAACGCTTTTGGAATAGAACATGATTTAGAACACTTATACTGTCGAGAAAGTCTCGACAGTCTATTTTTTTGGAACCCTTTACGGACAGTAAGATTAGTCATCTAGGGGTTGGATCCCAATCGAGCGTTAGGTTTTCAAGTACAAGTAGAGGGGGTCGTTTCGGACTCGGGTCAGAGCAATCGCAAGATCTAATCAAAACAGAGGTCGAAAATATCACGACATGTGTGGGGAGAACATAAGGTTGGATCACGGCGCAAAATGTCAAAAAGATGGCCGACCACCTAGTCAAAGTCGACTAGGTGGTCGGCCATCTTTTTGAAATGTCGTGGGCTGGTTTCTTGCCATAAAAAATTGGGTTCTCCAAACACTGAAACACCGGTTCCGGGGTTTAACCTTCTGTATCGGCGGGTCGTTGCTTCGACCTTAACGGGGGGCTTTCGTCGATTTTACCGGTTGCTTCTCCCACATGGCCTCCGCCGAGTCCTTCGTTCACCATCCGGTCGACATCCATCCAGTAGCGACCATTTCCTTCGCCTTCCACATCTTTTCGTTGCGCTTCAGGATGGGTTCGGATGACACGGGTGTCTGTCTTCTTCACCACACCAGAATCACGGCCGGTATGGTCAGCCCCCAATCCTTCATCCACCATCCAGTCAACTTGCTCATGGGTCGAATCCTCTTTTCGCTCCTGGGACACAGCCCACCACCTCCAAAGAGAGATTCCCCCATCCCATGGAGGTAGTAAAAGTGTTCCCGGGAAGGCTCCACATCAAACACTTGGTGGGTCCGGAGGGATTGGATCCACTGAGGTGTCATTATCCGGTTGATCCTGTTATCCGGTGGGTGATCGGTTCCGCCGGAACCCTCCTCCTGTTGAGGTAGCCGGCTTTGTTGCGGCCCAGAATGACCGGGTTACCATGTAAGGCATTGTTACGCCCACCGATATCCCATTGCCCTTGCCCCTTTTACAGCTTCCGATTCATCTTCATCAATTACGTTAAAACCGCCTCCCCTCGTCGGTGGGAGACGGTTGAAATGCAGAATGTTTGCTTGTTAGCATTTCTCCGGCGTACCCTCGTCAGTAGCCGTTTTAAAGGAGGTGCCACAGCCACAGGTGACAATGGCGTTCGGGTTGTGAATGGTAAACCCGCCCCCCATCATCGATTCTTTATAATCGATTTCAAGACCGCGAATCAATTTTTCGCTGTCTTGATCCACCAACACACGGATTCCATGGCGTTCCAGTTCCATATCCTTCTCCGTTTTATTTTCATCAAAACCGAGACTGTAGGTAAAACCGCTGCAGCCCCCGCCTGTCACGCCGACACGCAGATACTGCTTTTCAGGATGCTCCTCATCCTGAAGCATTTCCCGCACTTTGTGGCCGGCTCGCTCGGAAAGATGGATCATGCGAGTTCCCTCCTTTTACAACATGAGCTTCCTTTCTCCTATCCATTATATCGCAAAAAGGGATACAACCAAACCCCGACTCCGCCCGATATCGAATCCGGGTCTATATACGGACAGCAGCCACTTCGCGGATCTTGGATGAGTATCTGGGGATGGTGTATGTCGTCTGGTGATGGGGCTCATCATCCGTTGGATGACTCCAGCGGTTCCATTGGTTGTGGAGCTCGTCCAATTGTTGGCTGATCCGGATCACAGCCGGATGATCGATCCCCAATTCTGTAGCTTTATGCTGCATCCGTGCCCTCAAACGTTCCATCTCTTCTTCCAAAATGCCTCGCCCCACCTGACCCCCCCCTGTTCCACCTGATCCATTCCGATCACTATGGTATCAAAATCATACCACTCCTCCCTCCTACATGAAACGTCTTCCCCCCCCTTTTACTCACAAAATTTTAACGAATTAGTTCTTGAGTAGTAATTTATTGGCTCTTCCTCCGTAAATAATCAGCATACCTTTATTTTGTCATCTGCATCGGTAAAAAGGCTGCTGACAAGTTAATCATCAGCAGCCCAAATTACAACAGGTCCAGCAGGTCGTCCAATTTTTTTTGTTGGTCCTTTATCGTTTTCCGAATATTTTTTAATAACTCTTTTCCGTTTTCCCCGGTGACAATCTCTCCGTCGACCATCGCATAGGGGGTTTCAGCACAAATCTCACAGTTCCCCAGACAGGCCGACTCCAACACATCTACTTCCGGATCTTCTTCCAGTTCATCTTTTATTTCTTCCACATCCGACGTCAGCCGGTTGATGCAAAACTCAACCATCGGTTGCATCGACCTTCACCTCTTTAAACCAGTCGAGCCTGCGGGCATTACTTCTATTGTAACCGTAAATCGCCTGTAACAAAAGAAGCCCTCCTCAAGTGGCACCAGCCGAGGACCATTGTTTCCCCCGGGGAGAAGTGATAAAATATTTTTGTGAAAAATTTGGTTACAATAGCGCCTTTTTCTTATGCTTGATCCAGAATTGAGGAGGTTAGCACTCTTGACCCGTGGCATCGCCATCATCTTGATCATAACCGGCCTTTCCCTGATAGGCTATAACGGGTACCAATGGTGGGATCAGATCAATATTGCCGTCCATGACCCGCAATTGGCCATGTCTATCGCCGATGATTGGGATCAACGGGAAAAGCAGCCATCGGAAGAAAAAGGGATCGATACGGAGTTTAAGCCTGAGAAAGGGGAAAAAATCGGGAAACTGATCATCCCCCGCATCGGAGCGATCCTACCCATTATCTACGGGACGGGTGAAGCGGAATTGGCCAAGGGTGTCGGTCAGTATATCGGTTATGGAACAGTGCTCCCCGGGGAAACCGGCCACTCTGTGCTGGCGGGACACCGAGAGACCACCTTTCGCCGAGCCGGTGAGCTGAAAAAGGGTGACAAACTGTACGTTAAAATGAACGGCTACACCCATACGTACCAGATTCGCAAAACCTTCATCGTGGATAAAGATGATCGCACCGTCATCGTCCCCCACGATCAACCCGACATGTCATTGATCACCTGTTACCCCTTCAACATGGTGGGCAGTGCCCCCCAACGTTATATTATCCGAGCCGATCTGACCCACAGCGAAAAAAGCTGATGACGAAAACAGGTTCCCCGGTTCGTTGCCGGGGAACCTGTTTTCATCTATCATTATGCACCCCTTTAAACAGCTGGTGTAAGCCCCAAATCCTCCAATTTCCGTCGGATATCCTTTAAGCGAGGATTCCCTTCGCCCACGATCTCACCGTCGATCACAACCACAGGATACCACAGGTCCTCCTCAATCACCCGGCGGGAAAAAGCGGCTTCCTCTTCTCCCTCAGGATGATGGATATCCACATACCGGACGGTCACCCGACTGCCGTATTTTCTGCTCAGAGCCGCCTCCAGCCAGGTCGCCGTTTCCCGAGTGGAAGGGAGATTGACACAACTAGCGCACAGAGTTTCCGCACCGTAAACCAAGACAACCGCTTGATTCATTCGCCTCACTCCTTCCTGTTTGTGGTTAACGAAGCGCTTGTTCCAAGTCCTCCTGTAGGTCTCTCACATCCTCCACACCGACCGAAATACGAATCAAGCCGTCGGTAATCCCCAATTCACGCCTCCGTTCCGGTGGAATCGACGCATGGGTCATACGGGCCGGGACGGAAATCAGGCTTTCCACCGCGCCCAGACTCTCAGCCAGGATGAAATACCGGGTCCGGGACAACACCCGTTCTGCACGCTCCCCACTTCCCACATCAAAGGAAAACATGCCACCATAACCCCGAGCCTGACGGGAAGCGATATGATGTCCGGGATGTTGGTCCAAACCCGGATAAAAAATGTTTTCGATATCGGAACGGGATTGAAGCCATTGGACCAGCTTGCGAGTGCTGGCTTCATGCTGCCTCATCCGCAGTCCCAAGGTTTTGATCCCTCGGATCAAGAGCCAGGAATCATGGGGCGGTAGCACACCTCCAATGGAATTTTGCAGAAAATGAAGCCGTTCCCCCAGCTCGGCATCCTTCACCGCAATCAGACCGGCCACCACATCGCTGTGGCCGCCCAAATACTTGGTGGCACTGTGAACCACGATATCCGCCCCCAGCTCCAGGGGGTTCTGCCAGTAGGGGGTTAGAAAGGTATTGTCCACGATCAACAGCAGGTTTCGCTCCCGGCAGATATTCGCCAACTTCTGAATGTCGGTTACCTTCAACAGCGGATTGCTGGGCGTTTCCATGTACACAGCTTTCGTTTCAGGACGAATCGCCGCGGCCACTTCTTCCGGACGGCTGGTATCCACAAAGGAAGATCGGATCCCCAGGCGGTTAAACACCCCGCTCATCACCCGGTACGTGCCGCCGTAGATGTCATCCCCAACCACTAGATGGTCGCCCTGGTCAAACAGGGAGAAGATGGTGGAGATCGCCGCCATTCCCGAGGAGAAAGCGAAGCCGCGAGTGCCCAGTTCCAACTCAGCGATCAGCTTTTCTAGGGCTTCCCGCGTCGGGTTGCCCGTTCGTGAATATTCATAACCCCGGTGTTGTCCGACCGCATCCTGTTTATAGGTAGATACCTGGTAGATAGGTACATTGACGGCGCCAGTCTGTTCGTCGCCAAAGACACCACCGTGAATCAGTTTCGTGTCGATCCGCATGTTTACTCTCCCTCTCCATAAATATTCTGACTCAAATATCGATCGCTGCCGTCGGGAAAAACAACCACGATCCGGGTGCCGTGCGAAGCCTGTTTTGCCTCTTCCAACGCAGCGTAAAAGGCTGCCCCCGATGAACTGGCCGCCAACATGCCTTCCCGCCGGGCCAACTCCTTCACCATCTGGAAGGCTTCTTGATCGGGAACCGTGTGGATGGCATCAAAGTAAGAAGCATCCATATACTCGGGCAAAAACTCCATACCGATGCCTTCCGTCCGATGGGGCCCCGGTTCCCCTCCCCCGAGGATGGAACCTTCCGGTTCCACGATCACTGTCCGGATCTTTTGATTCTTCTCCTTTAAATAACGGGCGCAACCCATAAACGTACCGCCGGAGCCAGAACCGGCCACAAAAACATCCACCTGGCCATCCATCTGCTGCCAGATTTCAGGCCCAGTCGTATCATAATGCGCCTGGGGGTTGGCCGGGTGGCCAAACTGCTGGGGACACCAGGCACCGTCGATATCACGGACCAGCTCTTTGGCTTTGGCGATGGCCCCCTTCATGCCCTCCTCGGTCGGGGTGTTGACCACCTTCGCCCCCAAAGCCCGCATCAGCTGTTGCTTTTCAGTGGAAAACTTTTCAGGAACTACGAAAATCACCTGATAATCCGTTCCCACCGCAGCCATCGCGAGGCCGATTCCGGTATTGCCCGCTGTCGGCTCAATGATTGTTCCACCAGGTGCCAGATCGCCGCTCTCCTCACCAGCCTGGATCAAGGCGAGGCCTAATCGGTCCTTCACACTTCCACCGGGGTTCATATATTCCAACTTGGCGTAAATTTCTACCCCCTCCGGCAGAAAAAAGTGCTTCACCCGAACGATTGGCGTCCAGCCCACCAGCTCTTTGATATCCTGATAAACCTGCCTCATCGCCAGACCTCTCTTTAATATTTCCTTTTGGTATGTTATCTCCTTTATCTTACCATTTTCGTTCTACTACGGAAAGCTGCACCGATGATTGCCGGAAGAATTCGGGAAGGGGCAACTCACCCGAGACAGATACGGTGATATCTTATATAATAAAGGTGATATCCCGTTGATACCTCCGATTGATCAAACAGCGAAAAACATCTAAAATAACCGATTAAGAACGGGCGTTCAAGAAGTTTGCCCCTTTTGAAAGGAGCATGCCAGAATGAATGAACAAGTTCAGGAAGTCCTGGATAAGTTGCGTCCCTTTATTCAGCAAGACGGAGGCGACGTCCAACTCGTGGATGTGGAAGACGGTGTGGTAAAAGTGCGTCTGTTAGGTGCTTGCGGCAGCTGCCCCAGCTCCACCATCACCTTGAAAGCTGGCATTGAGCGAGCCTTGATGGAAGAAGTGCCCGGAGTGACGGAAGTGGAGCAAGTTCTCTAACCGAATATCCGGATATAGACCGCCTCTAAGAAAATCGGCGGTCTTTTTTTATTGCCATACACATTTTGGATCAGGTATGATGAGTGAAAAGTCTAAATATTATGGAGGGGATGATTATCTCCACGCAATTGAACCCCCTCAGGAAAACCCCGCCACAATCGATTACCAGCCGGTTGAAGCAGGTGGGACCCGGGGTGATCCTGGCTGCTACCGGAGTAGGCGTCGGAGATCTGGTCGCCGCTCTCGTAGCAGGCACCTTGTACGGACATGTGTTTGTATGGGCGGTTATCATCGGAGCTCTGATCAAATTCTGTCTCAATGAAGGCATCGGACGCTGGACCCTGGCCTCGGGACAAACCATTCTTCAAGGGTGGAGACAGCTAGGCAGCTGGGCGACCGGTTATTTCGGAGTCTATGTGCTGATCTGGGGATTGATTTACGGAGCCGCTGTCACTTCCACCACTGCTTTGGCCACGACGGCTATGTTTCCGGGAACTCCCTTGTGGGCTTGGGCTGTCTTTCACGGTCTACTCGGCTTTCTCTTGATCTGGACCGGTCGATACCGTTTTTTTGAAAAAGTGATGATGGGCTTGGTTGGGGTGATGTTTATCACTGTTATCGGATCCGCCGCCTTGATTGCCCCCAACCTGGCCACTCTCTCCCTGGGACTGATCCCCCGTGTCCCTGATGGCTCCCTCTTTTACGCACTGGGCCTGATCGGAGGGGTGGGTGGTACGATCACCATGGCTTCTTATGGATATTGGCTGCGGGAAAAAGGATGGAATCGGGTGGGCTGGGTTCCAATGATGCGCTTGGACACCACCGTAGCATATACCATGACGGGCCTTTTCACCCTGGCCTTGTTGGTGATCGGAGCGGAGATCCTGTACGGGACTGGAATCGTGCTCAAAGGGGATCAAGGGCTGATTTCCCTGGCGCAGCTGCTTGGAGAAGAACTGGGGCAACCTGTGCGTTGGCTGTTTTTGATCGGTTTTTGGTCCGCCTCCTTCACCTCCCTGTTGGGGGTGTGGAATGGGGTACCCTACCTTTTCTCCGACTTTGTCCGTACCATCAGAAACATCCCGGCAGAAGAAGCGGCTCCTTACCTTTCCGATCGAAGTCCTTATTACCGCGGATATTTAGCCTGGCTCACCTTCCCTCCTATGCTGCTTCTGTTTTTGGAAAAACCCTTTGCCCTGGTCATCGCTTATGGGGCCTTAGGCGCCTTGTTCATGCCCTTTTTAGCCCTCACACTCCTCTGGCTGCTCAATTCCGACCAGGTGGCATCAGTCTACCGCAACGGCTGGATGGCCAACGTCACACTGGCTGCCAGCATCCTCTTGTTCGCAGTGCTGGCCATCCAGGAGCTGGCTGCATTCTTCCAATAAACAAATCCCCCCTGAACCTCGAGAGCTTCAGGGGGTTTTTGCGTTCAATTGGATTGATTTTTGTTCGCTTCTTCTTTTTTAATGGATTCTTCTTGGTAGAGATGGCAGGAAACCCAGTGCATCGGGCGGACTTCCTGCCACGTAGGCACTTCCTGAGCACAGATATCCATCGCCTTGGGACAACGAGTGCGGAAACGACAACCGCTGGGCGGGTTGATCGGACTGGGGACATCCCCTTTCAGAATGATCCGTTCCCGTTTGCCCTCCATGTCAGGATCGGGAATCGGCACCGCTGACAACAGCGCTTCCGTATAGGGGTGTAACGGGTTGTCATACAGCTCCTGACTGTCCGCCAGCTCCACCAGGTTTCCCAGATACATGACACCGATCCGGTCGCTAATATATTTCACCATGGACAGATCGTGGGCGATAAACAGATAAGTTAATCCTTTTTCGCGCTGCAACTTTTTCATCAGGTTGACCACCTGGGCCTGAATCGAGACGTCCAGTGCGGAAATCGGTTCGTCGGCGATGATAAAGTCTGGATCGACTGCCAACGCCCGGGCAATCCCGATCCGTTGCCGTTGTCCTCCGCTAAATTCGTGGGGGAAGCGATCGGCGTGCTCTTCATTGAGACCAACTGTTTTCAACAGCTCAACCACCCGACGACGCCGTTTTTCCCCCTTGGCCAGGCCGTGAATATCCAATCCTTCGGCGATGATATCTGCTACCGTCATCCGGGGATTGAGGGAGGCATACGGATCTTGAAAAATCATCTGCATCTCCCGATTAAAATCCTTCCGACTTTTCCCCTTTAGATCCTTGGTGCTCTGCCCTTTAAAGCGAATCTCGCCGTCGGTCGCCTCATACAGGTTGATGATCGTCCGGCCGATGGTCGATTTTCCGCAACCGGATTCTCCCACCAGACCCAAGGTCTCCCCTTTATACACATCGAAACTGATATTGTCCACTGCTTGAACCACTTGATTGCGGCCCATGTTAAAGTGCTTTTTAACCTTTTTCACTTCCAAAATCTTTTCTACTTTCGGTTCGGCTACGCTCATTTTGAACCCCCTCCTGCCACTTCAGCTGGCGGCTCCACCGCGGGTGCCATCGGGTGCTCCAGCCAACAGTTCACCTGGTGGGTGCTGCTTTCCTCCACTGAGGTGGATTCCGGCATCTGTTGCTGGCAGATCTTCATCGCGTGCTTACACCTGGCGGCAAAGGGGCAACCCTGTGGCGGGGACAACAGATCCGGCGGCGTCCCCAAGATGGGATTTAATCTTTTCTCCCGGGTTAGATCCAGCCTCGGCATCGAGCCCATCAGACCCCAGGTGTAGGGATGGCGAGGGCGATAGAAGATCTCCTCCACGGTGCCCGATTCGATCACCTTACCGGCGTACATGACGACGACCCGATCCGCGACATCGGCCACCACACCTAAATCATGGGTGATCAAGATCGTGGAGGTTTGCAACTTCTCCTTCAGCTCATTCATCAGATCGAGGATCTGTGCCTGAATGGTCACGTCAAGGGCCGTGGTCGGTTCGTCGGCGATCAGCAGTTTCGGACGGCAGGCCAAGGCGATGGCGATCATCGCCCGCTGACGCATCCCCCCGCTGAACTGATGAGGATACTGATTGATCCGAGTCTCCGGGCTGGGGATCCCCACCAGACGCAGCATCTCCAGGGCCCGCTCTTTAGCCTCGTGTTTCTCCGCATGTTGGTGCTTGATCAGGCCTTCCATAATCTGCTTGCCGACAGTCAACGTCGGATTGAGTGAAGTCATCGGGTCCTGGAAGATCATGGCCATTTCCTTACCGCGGATGTCCTCCATCTCTTTCTCCGAAACCTGAGTTAAATCCTTCCCCTCAAACAGAACTTCGCCCGATTTTATCCAACCCGGCGGTTCCGGAATCAAGCGCATGATGCTCTGGGAGGTGACACTTTTGCCGCAGCCGGATTCACCGACGATGGCAAGGGTTTCCCCTTTATTGACGTCAAAATTGACGCCGCGCACCGCCTGCACTTCACCGTTATACGTTTTAAAAGAAACCTTCAGATCCCGCACTTCCAGTACTTTTTCTTTATCCATACCGTCCCCTCCCTTCGTTATTTCCTCATTTTCGGATCCAGGGCATCTCGCAGTCCATCACCCAACAAGTTGAAGCTCAACATCAATAGGGAGAGTACGGTGGCCGGGAAAAACGTTTGATAAGGGAAAATCTGCAACACGCCGTACCCCTCGTTGATCAGGACACCTAGGCTGGCTTCCGGCGGACGGAGTCCCAATCCGATAAACCCGAGGAAGGCTTCAAAGAAGATCGCGTTGGGGATGGTAAACATCAGGGTGATAATCACCGGCCCCATCACGTTGGGCAGCATGTGCTTGGTCAGCATCCGGCGCGTGTTGGCCCCTAAGGTGCGCGCGGCCAGGACATACTCCTGAGACTTCATCTGCAACATCTGTGCCCGCACGATCCGGGCCATATTGACCCACCCGGTCAAAGCGATGGCCAGGGCGATGGGAAAGATCCCCGGCTCCAACCAGATCAAAAGCAAAATGATGACAATCAGGTTGGGGATTCCCACCAGCACCTCGATGATCCGCTGCATCCAGTCATCCACTTTACCGCCGAAATAACCGGATATCGCCCCGTAGATCACTCCGATCGTCAGATCGATCGCCGCCGCGATCAGGGCGATCAACAGGGAAATCCCGGCCCCGTACCAGGTCCGCGTCCACAGATCTCGACCCAGGTTATCCGTTCCAAACCAGTGGGTTCCCTCGATTTTGTCGAAGGGAGAGATGTTTTGGGCGGTAAAATCTTGTTGACGGAAGTTAAATTCGTTCATCCCCGGGCCGAACACGGCCATCAACCCGATCACCACAATCAGAATCAGTCCGATAACCGCTCCCCGGTTGCGCAGGAAACGGCGCCGCACATCCGCCCAGTAGGAGAGCCGCTTCTTCGCCACCGTTTCCCCCGCTTCCGTATCGATTTCCGCCGGTTCAAACAAATCCGGGGACAACTCCTTCATATTCATCGCCATCGTATCACCTCACTCCTTCGGGCTTGTGAGCCGGATCCGCGGATCGACGACCCCGTACAAAATATCCACGATAAAAATGCTGAGGACCAGTAGGAAGCTATAAAACATGGTCACACCCATAATCATGGTGTAGTCGTTGGTCATAATGGAGTCCACAAACATCCAGCCCATCCCCGGGATGTTAAAAATCTGCTCCACCACCAGGGAACCGGTCAACAGCGCCACCGTCAGCGGACCCAAAATGGTGATCGCCGGAATCAAGGCGTTTCGTAGCCCGTGCCGGAAGATCACGGTCTTTCGGTTCAAACCTTTGGCCCGAGCCGTCTTCATATAATCCTGGCCGAGCACTTCCAGCATCTCCGTACGCACATAGCGGGTGATCTGAGCGATCACCAAAAAGGAGAGCGAGAGGGAGGGCAAAATACTGTGGGCGAAAGTTCCCCAGCCTGCTGTAGGCAAAACACCCCAAACAACACCGACATAATAGGAAAAGAGTGCGGCAAGGGTAAAGCTGGGAACGGCATAGCCCAACACGGACAAAACGGTAGACCCGTTATCCACCCAACTGCCCCGGCGGAGCGCCGACACCGTTCCAAGGGCGACACCGACCAAAACACCAAAAATCATCGCCTGCAATCCCAGCTGGGCCGAGGCGGGAAAGCCCTCCATGATCATGGCAGTAATGCTGCGCCCGTCATATTTAAAGGAATTTCCCAAGTCTCCTTGTACCAG
Source organism: Melghirimyces thermohalophilus (assembly GCF_900102685.1). Classification (GTDB taxonomy): domain Bacteria; phylum Bacillota; class Bacilli; order Thermoactinomycetales; family DSM-45169; genus Melghirimyces; species Melghirimyces thermohalophilus. The sequence continues at coordinate 57,140 of NZ_FMZA01000007.1, read as the reverse complement.
ATCTCCGAGAAACTTGACATATTGAACCGGCAGAGGGTCATTTAAGCCGTACTGCTCCAGGATCTGCTCCCTCAGCTCAGGAGGGATCCGATCTTCATTCTCCAAAGGGGAACCCGGCAGGCTGTGCATGAGAAAAAAAGTACCGGTAGCGATCACCCACAGTGTGATCACCATATAGATCAGCCGCTTGATCACAAAGCGCCCCATGGTTTCTCTCCCCTTTCCAAGCTAAATCAATCTTTTTTAAATTAGCGCACAGAAGGTATATGACCCGACCGGGCATATACCTTCTGTGCTCTTTTAAAGGCTGATGACACCTTGTTGCCTCTTCCCGTCACTCTTTTCCTTCGATGTACGCCTCTTTAAAGCTGTAATCCGCACCAAAGGGATGACGCCATACATTTTTGACATAGGGCTTTTGCAGCTGCAGGCGGGCACGGTGATATAAGGGCGCAACCCCCTGATCATCCATCAGAATTTTTTCCGCTTCGACCAGTTGCTCCGCCCGTTCTTTAAAGTCCGGGTTGCTCTGTGCTTTTTCGATCAGTTCATCATACTTTTTGTTGCTCCAGTCGCCGCGGTTAAAGCCGCCGCCGGTCATCCACATGTCCATAAAGGTCATCGGATCGTTGTAGTCAGCCCCCCAACCGGCGTAGGACAGCTGGAAGTCACCGTTGCTTTCCCGCTCTAACTTCTGTTTAAACGGCAGGATCTGGATCTGTACATCCACACCCAACACCTTTTTAAACTGCTCTTTCATGTACTCTTGCTCCGGTTTGGCCGTGTCGGTATCATAGCCGAGCAGTTCGATCTTCGGGGCTTTTTCGATCCCCTCTTCCTTCATTCCTTCCTGCAACAGCTCCTTCGCCTTTTCCGGATCATACTTCAGATGCTCACCGGAGAGATCGCGGAAACTCTTCCCATCCACTTCCACGTTGGGCGGAACAAGGCCCTTGGCCGGATCCCCGATCTTAGAGATCTTGTCGGTGATGATGCTGCGATCGATCGCCATGGAGAAGGCCTTGCGGATTTTCTCATTGGAGAAGAACTTCTCATTGGTGTTGAACTGGAGGTAGAAGGTGGTCGTTTCATGGAACGTCACGGTGTCTTCATGATCCTTGTACTTGTCCACAAAGCCGGCGCTCAGATTGACGAAATCGGACTTGCCGGTGTTGTAGTAGTTGACCCCGGTCGAGGTTTCCTTGGTGATTTTAAAGTTGATCGTATCCAGCTTGACGTTTTCCTTGTCCCAGTATTTGTCATTTTTCTTCAATTGGAAACTCTTGTTGTGTTTCCAATCGGACATGACAAAGGGACCGTTGTAAAGCATTTTGTCCGGATCTTGGGCATAATCGCCGCCGTACTTCTCCACGATATCTTCCCGCTGCGGGAGGTAGGTGGCGAAGCTGGTCATCATCAGGAAGTACGGAATCGGATCTTTCAATTCCACCTTGAGGGTTTTATCATCGACGGCCTTCACGCCGACATCCTCGGCATCACCTTTGTCCTCGTTGTACGCCTGAGCCCCTTTGATCGGATACAAGATGTAAGCATATTCCGACTTGGTTTTCGGATTGAGCGCCCGTTTCCAGGCGTATTCAAAATCGTGGGCCGTCACGGGTTTGCCGTCGGACCACTTGGCGTCGCGAAGTGTGAAGGTGTAAGTCTTCTTATCGTCGCTGATCTTCACATCTTTGGCCATAGCGGGTTCCGGTTGATTCTCTTTATTCAGACGATAAAGCCCTTCCCGCACGTTGTTAAGAATGTTGAAAGAGACCACATCAGTGGAGATGGAACTGTCCAGCCCCGGCGGTTCCTGACTCTCCAACCAATTGAGCACCTGCTTGTCCCCTGCTCCAGCCCCTTGCTTGACGCCACCACAGCCGGCTAACACTGTGCTGGCAGCCAGTAAGAAAGCTAGAGCCAATCTCCATCTCTTTCCCATTCAGGTTCCCCCCTTGAGGTATTCTCTTTATCTTTGTTATGGTCCAGAGGACCGATAACACGAAGCAACATATTATTTCGAGAGACCTCTCCAACTTCTGTCTATTCCGTGACCGGAAATTGAACCTTCTATGAATGTATCAGAAATCATCTGACTCTTGCCACCGTTCGTCTGGAATGGAAAAAGGGCTCAAGGTTCTCACAATTTCGTTTAGTGAAACCGATTATTTCTATAATAACCATAAACCTTACAGAAATCAAAGAAGAATATACCTGGAAAATAACGGATCCCAACTGTCTATCCAAGAAATACAAGCATTTTAAAAAGGCACCTGCAAGAATGCAGGTGCCTCACTTTTTTCCGGATCCTATTATTGATCTTCTTTCCCGTCCAAGTACGCCCATTTCAGACTGATCTCGGCGCCCACCGGATGACGGACAAGATCTTTTACATACTTTTTCTGGAGGAAAACCTTGCCGGCATAATACAGAGGGGCGATCGGCACTTCATCATGAAGGATTTTTTCCGCTTCTACCAGCTGTTTCGCTCGCTTTTTATAATCGCTGTTTTTCTTCGCCTTCTCGATCAGCTCATCGTAATCCTTGTTGCTCCAATCCCCACGGTTGAAGGGGTTGTCGCTCAGGAACATATCCAGATAGCTCATCGGGTCGTTATAATCGGCCATCCAACCGGCGAAGGTCATCTCAAACTCCCCGTTGCTCTCCCGATCCAATTTTTGTTCAAAGGGTTGCGGGTCAATTTTAATATCCAGACCGAGGTTGGTTTTCAACTGTTCCTTGATCACCACCGCCGCCTCTTTCCGGTGGTCTTCATAACTTAACAATGTCAGATCGGAGGGCGGTTCGCTAACACCAAGCTCTTTCATTCCTTTTTTAAACAGCCGTTTCGCCTCAGCGGGATTGTATTGATGGCCATCACCCACCTGTTTGCGGAAATTTTCGTTGTCGCTGTTCATGATCGTCGGCGGAACCAGTCCGTAAGCTGCTTTGGAACCGTTGCTCAGGGCTTTGATCAAGGGTTCCCGGTCGATGGCATAGCTGACCGCTTTACGAATGTTTTCATTAGAGAAAAATTCGCTGTCTGTATTAAACTGAATGTATTGCACAGCGGATCCGGTCACCGGGAGATATTCCGGAACCTTTCGAAAGGCTTGCGCCAAGGCGGAATTCAGCTCAGCCACATCCACTTTCTCTGTATTGTACAGGTTTACTCCGGTGGAGTTATCTTTCACGATATGGAGATGGACTGTCTCAAGCCGCACGCTGTTCCGGTCCCAGTAGGTGTCACTCTTCTGCAAGGTTAAACGCTGCTCGTGTTTCCACTCTTCCAGATTGAAAGGACCGTTGTAGACCATTTTGTCCGGATCACTGGCGTATTGTTTCCCATGCTTTTCCACGATATCTTTACGCTGGGGCATATACGTGGCAAAGGCGGTCATACTGAGAAAATAGGGGATCGGCCCGTTTAATTCCACCTTGAGCGTCTTGTCGTCAACCGCTTCCACACCTACTTCCTCAGCTGAAGCTTCTCCCTTGTTATAAGCCTCGGCGTTTTTAATCGGGAAAAGAATATGGGCATATTCTCCTTTGGTTTCGGGTTTGAGCGCTCGTTTCCAGGCATATTCAAAATCATGGGCAGTCACCGGCTTGCCGTCACTCCATTTGGCATCCCGCAGATGGAAAGTGTAGGTGGTTTTATCTTCGGATATATCCACACTACTGGCGATCGCCGGCTGGGGTCGGTTGTCCTGATCGAGACGGTACAAGCCTTCCATCACATTGTTCAGCACATTGAAAGATGTGACATCCGTGCTATCCGCGCTATCCAAGGTGGGAGGTTCCGCCCGGAAGGTCATATTCAAGACCTGCTTCTCATCGGCTGTAGGTCCGCCGGCAGCACCGCCAGGGTTGGTCAGCCCCCCGCAGGCAGTCATCAAGAGACTCACCACAGTCACCAGAGCTGTCAGCGTAACCAAACGCTTCCTCGCCAACGTCCTTACCTCCTTAAGATCAAATCGAAAAAACCCGCTCCCTTGAAATAAGTCCCCACATGACGAGCTAAACCTTGTCCAATTATAAATGAATTCTTCATTTTGGAAAAGAGTTGCGGAAAAATAGCAAAATTTGATTTTCGTTCTGTTCTGCTATACTTTGATCATCGACGGAATGATAGAAAGGAGACAGACGCCATGTGGGGAAACCGACTGGTGTGGACCGTGATTCTGACTCTGATCAGCGCGCTCGGCTGTTGGATCTACGCAGGGGGGCATTTGGTTCAGACCATCAATGGGCTGTTTATGACAGGATTGGTCCTGTTGATGGTTGCCGGCATTTTTTATGTGATCAACGCGGGATTCTTTGATGCTTTTCTTCGAGGTTTTCAATATTTGAAGAAAAAGTCGGATGTCGCCTTTGAAGATCCTTTGGACGGATCGGGGAGCGAGGGTGCTGAGCAACGGAGACATCAGATCCGCAGCTGGGTAGGCGTCCTCTGCCTCAGTGTCGGATTGATAGACACCGCTCTCTCCTTCCTCCTCCTCACCTTGATGTAAATCAAGCCCCCCTCCAAGCCATTACTCTTTGGAGGGGGGCTTCCTATCTACTTGGATTCCATCCGAATCCAGCCGTTGGCTTCCACGATTTGAAGGTATTTGACCAAACGCGGCAGCACGGGATCCGCCTCTTCGCCGAAGGTTTCGCTCAGCAAATCAGCCAGTTCCTCCACGGTTCGCTTCCCTTGGCAGCGACATAGAACAAAACTGCCTAACCGATCCAATTTCACCTTGAGTTCGGCTGGCTGTTTCAAATACCGGACCGACAGCCGCTCCAGCCAGCTGTCCCGGGGAACCAGGATTTGGTATAGAGGGATGCCGCCATCCTCCCTTCCCAAGGGTTCCAACCGGTAGCGTTCCTTCAACACCGGTTTCATCTGCAACAGATTTTCCCGTTTTTTATTCCGTAGCACAGTGAATCTCCCTTCGCTCACCCAAAGTACGGGGATTGGATGGCAAGTTCATTAGCGGGGGACCGTTTCCGAAAGAGGACTTTGCATCTCACCACAACACGGAATGCCTGGTTGAAGCCCAAAGCAGATGAAGCCAATCGAAGCAGCGGTGAAGCGAAATGCAAAGACAGCTTGACCCCTGCCTGACAGAACGTTCGCTTCTTCATCAACTAGCTAAAAATGCTCTTCGCTTTCATCAAAGATCCGCTTTGGCCCGACGGGAAACCATCCAGAGCGTTACGGTCACCACCGTGAAGACGGCCAATGAGACCCAACTGCTGTCCATTATCACCGGCGCATCTCCGTTCGTCACACCTATGAAAATCAGAGCTGCGATGATCACCCCGACGAGAGATTCACCGGCGATCAGACCAGAGGCAAACAGCGTCCCGGTACTTTGACGCGCCTTGCGCAAAGCATCTTCCTTGGTGAAGGTGTCGATCAACCAGCGGATCACTCCCCCGATCATCACTGGCGCAGTGATGTGTATGGGAAGATAAAGTCCCACCGCCACCACCAGGGAATTCAATCCGAGAAATTCAAACACGATAGCCGTCGCAGCCCCGAAGAAAATCAAATCCCAGGGCAAATTCCCTGCCATCAGTCCCTCGATGATAATTTTCATCAAGACCCCCTTCGGTGCAGGCAGTTCTCTGGAACCCATACCAAAGGAAGCATCCAGCACCACCAGGACAAATCCGATCAATAGTCCGGATGCGACAACACCGATCATCATCGCCACCTGCTGCTTCCACGGTGTTCCGCCAACGAGGTAACCGGTTTTCAGATCTTGAGAGATATCACCGGCCACAGCCAAGGCGGTACATACGATGGCACCTACAGTGAGAGCGGCGATCATCCCCGCCTCCCCGGTCATGCCGGTCCATTTGAAAAGAACAGTCACGATCAGGATCGTCGCGATGGTCATCCCCGACACCGGGGAAGAAGAACTGCCGACGATACCTACGATCCGGGAAGCAACGGCGACGAATAGGAAACCGAACACCGCGATGGCAACAGCACCGATCATGCCAACATTGGTCAAGGGAGCGAAGGCGATCAAAAGGACAATCGCCAGGGTCCCTAGCAACACCCATTTAAAGGGGATATCGCGATCGGTTCGCTCCAATCCTGCCGCCAACCGCCCGTTGCGCAGGCCATCGGCGGTATCCATGATGGATCTCACCAAGGTGGGTAACGTTTTAAGCAGCGTGATCAAGCCGGCCACGGCCACTGCACCGGCACCAATATAGGTAATGTAGCCATCCCAGATACCCCAGGCATCCAGCTGAGAGATGGGCTTTTCCGCTGGAAAGATGGACTGATCCGTCCCAGCACCAAAAAACCCAATCATGGGAATAAAGACGATCCAGGCCAGCAGGCCGCCGGCGATCATCTGGCCGGCGATACGAGGTCCGATGATATACCCAACCCCGAGCAGGGAGGGCAGAATATCCATGCCGACCACGGCATTTTTAAATTTGCCGATCCCGGTTTCCACTTCCGTTTTAAACAGCATCCAACCGTCTCCGAGGGCTTTCACCAGCCCGCCCATAAGAAATCCGGAAAAGACGAGGCGGGCATTGCGACCGCCAGTTTCACCGGATTTCAATACCTCGGCACAGGCTGTTCCCTCCGGATAGGGCAAGGTATGATGTTCCTTGACGACCAAGAGGCGTCGCAGGGGCACCATCATGAACACACCCAGAAAGCCACCGGTCAGCACAATAAAGGCGATCATCGCCTGACTCGGCTGAAGATCCCACAGGAACAGCGCCGGCAGGGTAAACACCGCACCGGCACCAATCGCCTCACCGGCGGTCGTCATCGTCTGTACGATGTTATTTTCCAGGATGGACTCCCTGCGGAAAATCCCCCGCAAGATCGCCATCGAAATCACCGCCGCCGGAATGGATGCGGTCACCGTCAGCCCCACCTTGAGGCCGAGGTACGCGTTGGCAGCTCCAAAGACCACAGCCAGTACAATCCCCAGCAATACGGCCAGCGCCGTCATCTCCGGCAAGGATTTCGATGCGGAAACATAGGGGACAAACCCTGTCGATGATCGATTCTCTTCCTTGCTCATTTTATACCCCTTCTTCTACAAAATTTTCCATAAAATATAAAACCATAACAACACTAATTATGATACCATGGTTGTCAAATAACGAAACATTACCAAGTTCTCGCGATGCTGCTTCAGTTGCGAACGGCATAAACGAAAAACGACGGCGATCCACTCTGGACCGCCGTCGTTTTTTACTTTAAACGAAGGACTGGAATGCGCAAGCGATCTGTTTTTTCCACCGGACGGAAACGGACCGCTATCCAAATGTCTGAGATGGAAACCCGCTCGACTGGACTCAAGCCGGCCTCTCTCATCACCTTCCAGTTTTTCTCTCCTTTGATATCTGTTGTAACCCCGGAGGTTTTTTTGGGATAGGTCACCCAAAAGAGCCCGTCATGTTTGAGCACCCGGATCGCCCGGGGAACCCACCGGTTGATATCGTCCAAGCTCTTGACAAAAACCTGGACAAAATCGGCCATTCCTTCGCCGGCGTCAGAGATATATTTCGCTCCCTCAGGCAGAGGCCTCAGCCGTTCGCGGTATGTTTCGGGTTCATTCATGATAAGGAGGCTTTGTCCTTCTTTGATGTTCAGTTTACTGGCCAGGTTCACGGGTCCCACCTCCGTATAGAAAGTCAGGGTATATTGTAGACCATTTTGCCGTGCAGAAACACCCGTTATTTTCATCATTCAGGGTTCCCATATCTTGCCCATTTTACAGACTGTATGTCTTCGGAGATGGCGTGAGAGATTATAGGTGAATTTTCCCGTGAAAGGATGCTGATCATGCAACCATCCTTCTGGTCCTTGGTACCTTTTTTGCTCGTGATCCCCATGGCGATGCTCACGCGTCAGGTTTTGCCTGGACTGGTCGTCGGCCTGATCGCGGGCGCATACATGATGATCCCCGATCCGCTGGGCGGATTGGAAGCGGCCATCGATTATCTTTTGCGGGAATTGGCCTCTCCGGACAATCTGCGACTGCTCGTCTTTTTATACGGATTCGGCTCCTTTGTCGGATTGGTTCGGGTGACCGGCGGGGTGTCCGGGTTTGCCCGCTGGATGAACCGAACGGTTCGCTCGGCGCGGGGAGCATTCGGCTTGACCTGGCTTTCCTCGGCCGGTACCTTTATGGCTCCGGACTTCCGCATCATCACCATCGGCCCAGTGATGAAAAAAGTGTTTCAACGCTTCAACGTTCCCACCTGGAAAGTGGCCTTTGTGATCGACGCCACTTCTACCCCTTTGATCGCCTTGATCCCTATCGGCACCGCATTTGTGGGTTATATGGTCGGCTTGATCAACGATTCCGCCGGCCACCAGGGCTTGCCGATGCCCGCCTATAAGCTGCTACTGGCCAGCCTTCCTTTTAACTTTTTTTCGATCCTGATGTTGATCTATGCCTTGTATCGCAGCTTTTTCACCGGAAAGGTGGAAGCGGATGACGCCGATAAAAACGATTGCCCTCCCGGTATCCGGACTCCCTTCCGCACCTCCCCCCAGGTGGCGTATCTGGAAGAGGCTTGCAAACCGGACCGGCAGAAGAGAAAGGCGAAGGAGAAGAGCTCCGGGGACGGGAGTGAACACGAAGCGGACAGTGATTTTCCCGATCCGGTGGAAAAAGTGTCCGAATCAGCCACCCCCCGTGCCATCCATCTGATCCTGCCGATTCTCGTGCTGGTGGGCCTCACCTTTCTCTTCACTTGGCTGGACGGGATCCAACATGCCTCCAGCCCGCTCGGGGCCTTGGCTGAAGCGGACGCCTCTAAGGCCATGCTTTGGGCCGTCTTGGTCACCTTGGTACTCTCCATCATTTGGTACCGCCTGCGGGGCCAGCCCTTGCAACGGCTGCTGTTCGGGTTTCTCCAGGGTGGAAACGAAATGATGGGGGTCAATGTCCTGCTCGCCCTGGTTTGGGCGTTAACCGCCGTGTCCGAGGACTTGGGGTTTATCCAATACACCAAACAATTGATCGGCGATTCCATCCCCCCACTGTGGGTGGCTCCCATCATTTTTTTGTTGGGCTGCCTCATTTCCTATGTGATCGGATCCTCCTTCGGCGCCTGGGCCATCCTGATGCCCTTGGGATTTTCCATCGCTTCCGGGACGGAGACTCCCCTCCCGCTGGTGGCAGGTGCCGTTTTTGCCAGCGGAAGTTTCGGTGGTTTTGCCTCGCCATTGAGTGACAACACTGTCGCGATGGCAACGATGATGAAGCTACCCTTGATGAAATATGCACACCGGAAACTGAAAGCCTCCGTCTTCGTCGTCATCGCCAGCGCCGTGCTTTACGCCGTGGCCGGCTGGCTTTTGGGAAGTTAAAAAGCTGCGAGTCGCGGCTTTTTACAAGAAGACGGGTAATTCCCGGTCGATTCGGATGTTATTCCAGTCCAGCCGACAGATATATGCTTTCATGTCTACCCCATGTAGCCGCGCCCTTCTCAGCTTCTCACCAAAAACTGGATCGATGCGGTCATGGGGCTGAAAGCGATGGACAAAATCCATAAAGACGACAAAGACAATCGTTGCCCGGTATCCTTCTTCTGTCGCGCGGATCAGTTCATCCACATGTTTTTGACCGCGCTGGGTGGGGGCGTCGGGAAACATGGCCACCCCTTTCTCTTCATAAGTGACACATTTCACTTCTACCAATGTCGACGGCCTCCCGTCGACCTGAAAATCGACCCGGCTGTCGCCGAACCGCACTTCGCGCCTCAACTCCCCATCGACCCAGTCGATCTCTCCCGACCGGGCCGCCTCTTCAAACACCCGGTTCGCCAGGGCGGAATGGATACAGATCCAGTGACCTTTTTTGTTGACGAACTTCAAGCTGTACCGATGCTTTCGATTCGGGTTATCGGACTTTTCCAGCCAAACCGGCGTACCGGGAAACAACATCTCATCCATCCGCCCTGTATTGGGGACGTGAACGAGCTCCTTTCGCCCCTCCACCTCAACGATCGCCTGGAACCGGTTGGGACGCTCTAAAAACCGCCCCTCAACCGGTGACCCCTGCATACGAATGGTCATTCATCTCACTTTCCTCTATTGACTGACAACAAATGTTCACAAATACTAACATACCACGGTCGACCCGCCGTCGTCCTCGCCTTTAGCCCTCTTCTGTCACCGAACGCCATTTTCGCCAACTCATTACCGGCTGACCGGGACGGGGAGAATCCGGGAGCAGGGACAAGAACTCCAACGCGTGCCCATCAGGGTCAAAAAAGTAAACGGAGACCACCGGGACCCAAGGATGAACCGATCCCTCTTCCGTCGGTTGACCGAAGAAATCAACCACCTCGACGCCCACTTCCTTGAGTTGCCTCACTTTTTCCGGCAACTGGTTTAGCGGGATTTGAAAGGCGAGATGCTGCCGGAGGATGTTCCCTGTATCCGGGGCAAAGGCGTTGTGAGAGCCTCCCTGTTGCCACAACCCCAACATGGAGCGGCGGTCCGCATCGACCCAATAAAAACGGACCTCCTTCGTGTCCAGCCCTAAGGTACAGCCCAACACCTGCTCATAAAATTGGGCGGAGCGGTTCAGATCCGAGACGACCAAGTGCTGTTCAAACAGACGCATCGCCATCTCTCCCTTTTTCCTTTCATCATAAAAGGAAGCCATCCGAACTGTCCTCCGACCTTGGGAGAAAAACCGCCTCCGTCATGAGGCTTACGTTCTTCCGCCCAAAGTCCGATTGCCTTCCCCAGTCGGATGTGAAGAAAAAGTGGTATAACCTTGGCCAGATAGGACACTCCAATAATAGGAGAGTACGGAAAAGGAGTGAAGGACGTGAGAGACGAACAGATTCGAATCGATGAGCAGACGATATCGATTCGACCGGGACAATCGATCCTGGAGGCGGCACAGTCCGGGGATCAGTATATACCCAGTATCTGTCACCACCCTCAACTGGGCGGATTGCAAACCTGTGACACCTGCATCATCGACGTCGACGGGCAGCTACGACGTGCTTGTGTCACTGAAGCCCAACCGGGGATGCAGGTGCAAACGCAGACCGACCGGGTGAAAGAAGCCCAGCTGGAAGCGATGTCACGTATTTTAAAAAACCACGAACTGTACTGCACGGTTTGCGACAATAACAACGGCAACTGCGAAGTACACAATACCGCCGTCTACCTGCAGTTGGACCACCAAAAATACGATTTTCAAGCCAAACCCGATCCGCCGGACAACTCCCATCCCTTTTACCGGTACGAGCCGGATCAGTGCATTCTCTGCGGCCGGTGTGTGGAGGCGTGTCAGGACCTACAGGTGAACGAAACCCTCACCATCGATTGGAACCGAGAAGTTCCCCGTGTGATCTGGGATGATGATGTCCCAATCGACCAGTCCTCCTGTGTCTCCTGCGGCCATTGCGTTACGGTCTGTCCCTGCAACGCACTAATGGAAAAATCGATGCTCGGGGAAGCCGGTTATCTGACGGGCATCCCACCTAAGGTGTTAAAACCGATGATCGATTTGACCAAGGAGGTGGAGCCGGGGTACCGAGAAATTTTTGCCGTATCGGAAATCGAGGAGTCGATGCGCAAAACCCGCATCCAACGGACCAAAACGGTCTGCACCTACTGCGGTGTGGGGTGCAGTTTTGAGATTTGGTCGAAAGGCCGGGACATCCTCAAGGTGGAACCGCAACCAGAAGCCCCGGTTAATGGAGTATCCACCTGTGTCAAAGGTAAGTGGGGATGGGACTTTGTCAACAGTGAGGAGCGGCTGACCCACCCCCTGATCCGTAGGGGAGATCGATTTGTGGAGGCCACCTGGGAAGAGGCCCTCGACCTTGTCGCCGAAAAACTACAGGGGATGAAGGAGACTTACGGTGCTGACGCCCTCGGCTATATCGCCTCCTCCAAATGCTCCAACGAAGAAAATTTCCTGTTTCAAAAGTTTGCCCGGGCCATCATGGGCACCAACAACGTCGATAACTGCTCCCGCTACTGCCAATCCCCAGCAACCGCCGGCTTGTTGCGGACTGTTGGAATTGGCGGGGATGCTGGAACCATCCATGATATCGCCGGCGCCGATCTGGTTCTGGTGGTGGGTGCCAACCCCGCGGAATCCCACCCGGTGCTGGCTACCCGGGTGAAGCGAGCCCACAAATTGCATGGTCAGAAGCTGATCGTCGCCGACCTACGAGAAAACGAGTTGGCACAACGGGCAGATCTGCACCTCCATCCCCGTCCAGGGACCGATCTGGTATGGCTGGCGGCGGTAACCAAATACATCTTGGACCAAGGCTGGGAGGATCGAGAATTTCTTCAACAGCGGGTTAACGGTGTCGATGAGTACATCGAATCTCTCCAAGAATACACTCTGGATTACGCTGAAAAGGTGACGGGGATCCCCAAAGAGGAACTGATCCGGACAGCCACGATGATCCACGAGGCGAAGAATGTCTGTATCCTGTGGGCCATGGGCGTCACCCAGCATCTAGGCGGCACTGATACCAGCACCAGCATCGCCAATCTGTTGCTCGTTACCGGCAACTTTGGCCGTCCCTACACAGGAGCTTACCCCCTCCGGGGACATAACAATGTCCAGGGCGCCAGTGACTTTGGAACGATGCCGGCCTGGTTCCCCGGTTATGAACCGGTGCAGGATGAAGAAGTACGAAGTCGCTACGAGAAGGCTTGGGGCGTCTCCCTCCCGAAAAAACCGGGCTTAAACAACCATCAGATCGTAGAGGCGATCCACGACGGAAAGATCAAGGGGATGTACTTATTCGGCGAAGAGATGGGCTTGGTCGATTCCAATATCAACTACGTTCAAGCCGCCTTTGAAAAACTGGATTTCTTTGTGGTACAAGATGTCTTTTTCTCCCGCACAGCCCAATTCGCCGATGTGGTTCTGCCGGCTGCGCCCAGTCTGGAAAAGGAAGGGACCTTCACCAATACCGAGCGCCGCATCCAGCGTTTTTATCCAGTGTTTGAGCCTCTTGGGCAATCAAAACCGGATTGGGAGATTTTTCAGGATCTGGCTAACCGGTTGGGGGCAGATTGGAACTACCACCATCCCGGCGACATCATGGAGGAGGCGGCCCGCCTGGCCCCGGTTTTCGCCGGAGTCAGCTACAAACGCCTGGAGGGATGGAACAGCCTCTTGTGGCCCGTCGACGCCAACGGCCAGGATACCCCTGTGCTGTACACCGAAGAGTTCGGTTTCCCGGACGGAAAAGCGCGCTTGACCCCCGTCGATTGGACACCACCCTATGAGCCCGGAGAGGAATACGACCTGCATCTGAACAACGGGCGCCTGCTGGAACACTTCCATGAGGGAAATTTGACCTACCGATCCGCCGGAATCACCCACAAGGTTCCCAATCCTTGGCTGGAGGTGTCGCCCGAGCTGGCCGACAAACGGGGGATTAAAGACGGGGCTCTCGTACGTCTCGTCTCCCCCTACGGAGCAGCCAAGGTGAGGGTGATGGTGACCAACCACGTCAAAGGGCGCGAACTTTATCTCCCGATGAATGCCCAGAACGATGAACATGCTGTCAACCGTTTAACCAGCAGCTACCATGACAAAGTGACCCACACCCCCAACTACAAGGAGATGCATGTCCGGATGGAGGTTCTCGAAGCAAAAGGAGAATCGCCGTTGCCCCGGGCTAACCACCGCTTTGGCAACCGGGTCCCGCAGGAGGGGGTCCAGGTGGAGAAAAAGTGGCAACGCCCCGACTACCGACCCATCGCCGAATCCATCGATCCGAAAAAAGGAGAGAGGCACCATGGCCAAAGCGATCACGCAGATTGAACCCCCTCGCCAGGATCCCGGCGAGGAACGGGCACTGTCCCTGGAGCAACTATTGCAGACCGTGGTGCAACACCAAGAGGCGCTGTCGGTCACCATGGATATATTGGGAGAATTGCACCGGGCGGGAATCTTGGAGATAGCGCAGGGATTGCTAAAAAACCGGGAGGAAGTGGGGGCCATCGCCATCAACCAGCTGAACCAGCCCGAGGCTCACCGGATGATCAAAAACGGGATGGCAGGGTTGCAATGGTTGGGCCGGATCGACCCCGACCAGCTTCACTCCGTCGCTCAGGCCGCTGAAAACGGTATGGAACAGGCCTTGGAAGCTCGGGACGGACACAAGCCGATCGGTCTCTGGGAGCTGGCCAGACAGGCCCGCGACCCCGAGGTCCGCACATCCCTGGGCATGCTGACCCGTTTCTTACAAGGGATGGGGAAAGCAGTTCGGTCCCAATCTGAAGATCGAGGTGAACGTAGATGATCACCAAAAAAATCCACGTTCAGGGCATGGCTAATCAGAACGACACAGAGATGGTCCACCATGCCCTGCATGAGGTCTGGGGTGTGCGGGAAGTAGATGTCAGCCTGAGTCGGGGGGAAGCCGTCGTTACCTACGATGAAAAGGCCGCAACCATGGCAGATTTTCAACAGGCGGTGATCGATCAGGGGTTTGAAATTTACACCGAAGACGGAACCACGGAAGAGAAAAAGGTGTGAGAAAGGAGGGAGGATCCGATGTCTCTCTTTATCTGTGAAGTTTGCGGAGAGCAGGATGTGTCTCCAGATCAGGAAGCTGCCGGGGACGCCCGGAGCCTGGAAATCCTTCATATCTGTGAAAGCTGCATGGAGGACCGCAGGCAGCCGTCTGTGAATACAACCTGAAAAAACCCTCCCGATTTTCGGGAGGGTTTTTGCTCGGCTCACTCTTTGAACCCGGCGGTAAAGGTGACGGAGCCATCTTGTTTTGGTTGATATCTTTGACAAAGATCCCGGTGTAGACGGGTGCATGGCCGTCACCATTATCAACATAGTAGGAGCCGGAGTTGGGAGTGGATGTCGGGGAGAAAAACATCTCCCGACTGGTAAAGGTCCCCTCAATCGCCACGGTTGGTTTTTCTCTAGATCCCATTGGTTGTCTGCTTGCAGGATGGAGATGCCGTAGTGGGTTTATTCGGGTCCGGTTTCGCCCCCTGTTTCCGGGACTGGTACCAGTATTGCGCCTCATTGGGCCGCCAGAAGTTGCGCTCCATCACAGTTTCATCCACGTGATAGATGGCCAGCCCTTTGACGTCACCATACCGGGTCAGCCCCATGTCAAAGGTGCCGGAGACCGGCTGCCGATTTTCGATCAGAAAGTATTCACTTCCCTTAGAACCGGGAACCATCAGCTTAACCACCCTGGATCGGTGGCGGAAGGTTGCAGGGTGAAGGTTTTGGATCCCTTCGTCAAGGTTCGCTTTTTCCAGACCGATAAAGATTTTGGACCAGGCATCGGGGTGAACCGGGGAGTTTCCGGAGTAAGGGGCCGCATTGGGATAGTGGGTCCAGGAGCCCCCGGACGTCAAGGAACTAGGTACCCACCCCTTCGGAATCGTAACCGTAATCGTGAAGGTGCGGGAGACCGAGGACATGGCCAAACTCATGGGCGAACACGCCGACCTGGGGCGGAAACCGGTCCTTCCTCCTCACCCATATACCCGGTGATATCGCCGCCCACTTCCGGGGTGATGGTGGTAAGCATTCACGTTGACCTCGTCGGCTTCCAGCTTGTTGTCGGGATCATAGACGGCCTCATCACTGTCTTGGGCCCATTCGTTGAAGTTGCTTCGCTGTACTCCCACTGGTGGGACCAGATCACCCGGGGATCCAGGTTCCATTCAATCCCCATCCCTTCATGGGTGAAGAAGACATTGGGCACATATTAGGAAAAGTCCACCTCGCCGTCAGAGCGACCACACATCCCCGTAATCGTTCTGAACGGTACCGTACCTTTTTCCCGATTTTGTAGTAGGAATAGGGATGCGCCATCTTTACATGGGCCACTTCCCCGGAGATGTTTACCTTTCCGTAGGAGATCTCGCGGTAAAAGTTTTTCATGGTCCGATCCGTCGGGGCGGTTTCTCCCTCGTACTCGTCGTATTGTTGGAATTGCTCCATTTCGTAGGGATTGTAGGAATCCCCGAACAACTGGTCCACTGGCATATGTTGATAATCCACTCTGGTGGGGGGATCATCCTGATCCGGAAGTCAAGTTCCTTTATTTCCGTGCTCGGTAAGCTGTCCTTGTACACACAAGAATCCCCGCGACCGCGGGAGTTCGATACAGGAGATCGGAAGGAATCGTCCGGATCAGCCCTCCGATATGGCGGCCGGTTCATAAAGTTTCTCCCCGCGGTGCAGCCGCCAGGCGATCCGGGCTGTGTGGGCTCGTTCCCGGTCCGTCGGGGCGTGGGCTGCCAGGTAGCGGGTCATGGCCAGGATCATCGACCGCTCTGCCCTTTGGGCCAGCTCGCTCGTCTCTTCTGCCCACCGGTCATGCTCCGCTAGACACGCCTCCACCACCTGGAAAGTGTGAAACTCCGCGTCCTCCCGCAACAAAGCTAGACCCAGGGCGTTGAACAGCGGCCCTTTCTCTCCACCCCGGTCCAGATAGGCAGCCACCCATTCCGCCGCTTCCGTCACTTGGTGTTGTTGATCCAGCAGAGCGAGCAACTCTACCGGATCACCGCGGAATCCCTCCGCCGACTCCTCCTTCGGCGGCTTGGCGGAGGGAATATTGAGGAAGCGATCGAGGTAGACGCTCATCCCCCGTGATAGATCCCCCTAACCAGCTCAGGTGTCAGGGAACGGCGCAAACTTTGGTGGACGGCGTGCGCATGGGTGAAGGTGTGAAGCACTCGGATCCAGTCCTCAAATTCGTTTTGCAGATGGAACCGCTCGATCCGTTCGGCGGCGGCGAGGGCGACCAACTGGGCCAGCCTTGCCGGTGCCATCCCTTTTTCCAGCGCCTCCGTCATCTCCGTCACCGTCCGCCGAGGGTTGTTCCCCAGTATCAGGTCCACCAACGCCCGTTCATCCACCCCATGGGCAACCATGCCAAAACGAATTTCCGACAGCCGGCTGAACGCTTCCTGCAGAGGGGTAACTAGATCCACTGGGGACTGCCAACTGATGAGCTCTTCACTCCGTTCCGCGTTTCGGAAGGCGGGGAGGAGAGAAGTGAGTACCTGAGCCCGTTGCTCCGACCCGATCTGATCCAACACTTCAAAGGCTTTATTGTGAAAGTCCAAGGCGTGACCCGTGTCCATATAAAAATGATCCATCACCGCCGCCATCATCATGTCAGCCAGCTGTTGTTCCGAAAAACCGGCCTTGATAGCCGTCAACAGTACACGCTCCGCTCCCTGTATATCCCGCACTTCCACCGATCGACGGTACCAGCGGGCCAACCGTTTCGGATCAGCCCCCTCGACCGGCAGTGGTTCCTGCAGAAACCGGGTTCCCATCCCCGCACTCTCCCGGGCCACATGGACCAATCCCTGATACAGGGCGAGTATCTGACCGCGGTGGTCCAGTTTAGGAAGGAGATGAACCATCGCCGTCAGGATGGTCAGGCCGGACCGCCACCCCGCTTGCCGGTGCCGGGTGCCAAATTCCACTCCGGTCCGGGCGATCGACTGGGGGGATTCCCCTGCTTCCATCAACCCGATCACCGCCTTGGCGATCACCAGACTCAAATTTTGTTCCATCCCCTCCCGGAGGCGACGTCGGTACTGTTCCATACTCCGCTGTCGGCAAGGTTCCGGCTCCACCCATACCTTTCCATCTTCCACGCGGGTTCGATAGATCGGCACATCATCAGCCCAAGGATCTAGCGTTCCCCCGCTCTGTAAGTCAAAGCGAGCATGGTGCCAATGACAGGTGAGGATTCCGTCGCAGAGGCTGCCCATATGAAGAGGAAACCCCATATGGGGACACCGGTTGTCGACGGCGTACACCTCCCCCTCGTGATAAAAGACCGCAATCCCCGACCGGCCGCCTTTCACCACCTTGGGATTCCGGCGCAATGCCTCCACAGAACCTGCGTACAACCAGCCGTTCATCGATACCGACTCCTTTCTCATTTCGTGGTTCCATTCCATCCTACCGACAATGGGCTTCTCGCTTCATCGGCAGCGAGACTCAATTGGTATACAAAAAAAGCCCTGCCCGCCGGCAAGGGCCGTCTTAAGACTTTAGTCCCAGATGCGGTCGCTTGTAGGCACCTGTACCCTCTCTCTACCCTTCGATATAATGGTTTCATATTAGGGAAAACGGATCTCTAGTGCCCTTTCAGGCAATCTTGTTCTACCTACGTTGTCTGGGGAGGTGGGTGTACCCCCACGTTCCGTTTGCATCCATAGGTCGCAAGTCTCGCCTGGTCACTTCGTTCCCAGGCTCGCTTTGGGGGTATACCGACTACACCCTTTCAATATAGGATGAATATTTCCGGAAGGGGTCCTAAGAAGAAGGGAAGGAGTTGCATCATTGAAACCGCTGGAGTTATTGGAACGGTACTTCGGTTATACCTCCTTTCGCCCGGGGCAGGAGGCGATCATCCAAAGCATCCTGGAGGGGCATAACACCTTCGCGGTGATGCCAACGGGGGGCGGAAAGTCGGTCTGTTACCAGATCCCGGCGCTGATGTTGGAAGGGCTCACTCTCGTGGTTTCGCCGCTCATCTCCCTGATGAAAGATCAGGTGGATCAGCTGAATCAACTGGGCATTCCCGCCACTTATATCAACAGCACCCTCACCGTTCATGAGATGGAACAGGAACTGAATAAGGCCGCCAGGGGAAGATACAAACTTTTGTACGTGGCTCCGGAACGCCTGGAATCCCCTCGTTTCCAGACGATGCTGCGGCAGGTGCCTCTCTCCCTGGTCACCGTCGATGAGGCCCACTGCATCTCCCAGTGGGGGCACGATTTCCGCCCCAGCTACCGGTCCCTCGCCCATTGGATTCATGATTGGCCCCACCGGCCGATCATCGCCGCCTTTACGGCGACGGCGACGGAGGAAGTACGCCAGGATATCGCCCGACTCCTCTCCTTCGACCCGGATCACATCTTTACCACCGGGGTAAAACGACCCAACCTCTCCTTCTCGGTGCTCCACGGAGAAAATGTGCGGGAGTATGCCGCGAACTACTTGAAGGAGAATCCCGGCCAACCCGGCATTTTTTACTGCGCCACCCGCAAAGAAACAGACCGGCTGGCGCAGTTTCTCAGCGAACAGGGGTTCTCTGTCGGACGTTATCACGCCGGTCTGACAGAAGCCGAACGGGAACAGGCCCAGGAAGCTTTCGCCTTTGACCGGGTTCAGGCCATCGTCGCCACCAACGCCTTTGGGATGGGAATCGATAAATCCAATGTCCGCTTCGTGATTCACTGCCAGATGCCAAAAAATCTGGAATCCTATTACCAGGAGGCGGGACGAGCCGGCCGGGACGGGGAAGAGAGCGAGTGCATTCTCCTCTTCTCCCCCTCCGACATCCGCACCCAAAAATATCTGATCGACCAGTCAGAACTCGCCCCGGACCTGAAGGGACGGGAACAGGCCAAACTGCAGGAGATGGTTCGATACGCCTATACGCAACAGTGTCTGCAACAAACCTTCGCCCACTATTTTGGGGAGAAGATGGCGGATCCCTGCGGGAAATGCAGCAATTGTACGGCGGAAGGAGAGCAAACCGATATCACAGTGGATGCCCAGAAAATTTTTTCCTGTATTCGACGCATGCGCGAACGCTTCGGCGTCTCCCTCACCGCCAAAGTGCTGAAAGGGTCCAAGAGCAAGCGGGTTCTCGAGCTGGGTTTTGACTCCCTCCCTACATACGGTTTACTAAAAGCGTACACGGAAAAGGAGATCACCCACCGCATCCACGTGTTAGCGGCGGAAGGATACCTCCGGCTGACCGACGACGAATACCCGGTGCTCACATTGACACCGGCCGCCGCCGATGTTTTAAAAGGGAAGAGACAAGTGCTGCTGCGGGTGAAAAAGCGGAAGCGGCGTTCCGCGCCGGTCCGGGAGGATCTGTTTGAAGAGCTTCGCAGCCTGCGGCGGGAGATTTCCGAGGTGGAACAGGTTCCTCCTTATATGATCTTCTCTGACAGCACCCTGACCGAGCTGACCCGGGTATTGCCTCGCGATCCCCAACAGATGCGATCCATCCGCGGGGTGGGCGACCGAAAATTGGAGCGCTATGGCGACCGTTTCTTGGAAGTGATCCAGTCCTACCTGGAACAAAAGGGCTTCGAACCCGGTCCCGCAGCGGAAGCGGCGGCGACAGCGGAGAGCTCCTCCCGGAATGACGAAGAGCCGAGCCATCTGATCACATGGAAACTGTGGCGGGAGGGGTTGGACCTGGAAACCATCCACAAGGAACGAGGCTTGGCCCTCACCACTCTGGAGAACCACCTGATCCGGGCCGCCACAGAAGGTTATCCTTTGGACTGGAACCGGCTGATCCCTCAGGAACAGGAACCGCTGATCCGCCAGGCGATTGAAAAGGTGGGCGGCACCCGCCTCAAACCGATCAAAGAAGCCCTGCCGGAGAATATCACCTACACGACGATCAAAGCGGTGCTGGCCAAGCAAGCGGAAGAAATGTAATCCATCCCCTCTGCCAGAGGGGATTTTTAGATCCTCCCGAAGCGATCTTCTTCTACTGCTTATTAAATATGTCATATGAGTAGGTAAAAATATGAATGATTATATAAGGAATCATCCGGTTTTTCGGGACAAGCGTTGCCCGAAAAGCTTGGCCTACAGGGATCGAGGAAAAGGATGTATAGTGGTAGATATTTAATAAAGGGGGAACCTTAGAACGTACATCCCAAACCCTATTGACTCCACAAAAAAAGACAGACATGAATGTTCCATTCATGTCTGTCAGGCCGAACCTTGGGCATCAGGTGGATAGAAGATTTGGAACACACGATAAGCCCTCAGGCGCTCCACCGTCCCCGATTCCGGTTGTATCGAATGATGCCCCTGATCCGCTGGTACATCCGGGGATCTTTCAATTTGCGGAACCCTTTCAGCCCTGGGGAGAGATTGGCCTCAATTAGATAGACGGTTCCATCCTTATCGATCCCCATATCCATCCCCCAGATCCGTTGGCCCTGAAAGCGGTCATCCAGAGCTTTAGCTGTAGCCAGAGCCAGCTGATCAACCTGCTGGATCAAGTGGCTCGGATCTTCTTCTTTCAAATCTGAGCGCTGAATCGCTTCCTTTACCGGCATCACTCCGGCGCCCAAAGCCAGGTTAGTTTTAAAACAGCCGTCGCTGGCCCGCTTCGCATATTTGCCGGTGACCCGCCACGGCCCGTTCCCCCGTCGCTGCACAATCACCCTCAAATCGAAGGGGCGTTCATCGATACAAGCCAGATCGATAAACTCCTGAATCAGGTAGTGTTGGTTTCGAACCCCCTTTTCCACATGCATACACAGAGCCTCCAGCGTGTTAAACGTACGCTTTTTCCGGTCGTAGTGAATTTCAAAGCTATGGTCCCCGATTTTCGCCACCTTCACCATGCCCAGCCCGCGGCAGCCAACCGCACGTTTTAGAACGAATTGCTGATGAGTTTCCAGAAAGGAGCTGAGCTCCTCTCGAGTGAAAGGTTCCGTCCGCGGGAGAGAGGGGGCGATCGTCTCATGGGCGCTCAACAATTGATAACGGGTCAGTTTCGTGTCTTGCTTCACTCTTACTCACCCTATCCCTGGCTGGTCCCTATATTCCTATGCGATGGCACCCCGTCGGTTGAGGGCGAATAAGAGATTGGGTGTTTTGGCTGTGCATTCGCATAATCGGTCCCACCCCTTTGGCCATAGTCTATCCTACCAATGAAAAAAGAAAGGGGATTCGGGATGACGGGACCCTATACCGTGATTCCCGATCGGGAGTCACAGGATCAGCTGACCCTATCTGCAGACTCGGCATCCCACATAAAAGCCGAAGTGCACCGGGCATATATCCTGCGGTTCGGTTCGGCATGCCGACATATTTCCCTCCAGGTGAATCAGGATGTACCGACAGACACCATTTGTCTGTCGGAAAATATCCTTCTCGATTGGGGCCTATCATCTCGTTCCCGTTACGAATTGACCGTAACGGACGGCCACATCCACATCGGCCCCTTTATCGGGCTGCTGATAGCGGATACCGAGGCCCATTTAAGACGAAGGTTGAGACATCTCTCCCGTTACACCCGACATGCGGCCGCCATTCACGGGATGCTGATGGCTTTCTCACTGTCGGGGGTCAACCGGCGAAAACAACGAATCAGCAGTTATTTCTATGATTCCAGGAATGATACATGGCGACGCGCACTACTTCCATATCCCGACGCCGTCTTCAACGTGATCACTCTCTCTTACAAGTGGCGTCAACATTTTTTCAAGGCGTTAGGCGGCCGTCTGTTCAATGATTACCGGTTTAATAAATGGGAAATGTATCAGTTACTCAGCCAACACCCCGGAATCCGGGAATTCCTACCTGAGACCCACTTAGTGACCCAACCGGAAAACCTCCTCCGCTATCTGGAGAAATGGGGCAGTCTCTACGTTAAACCGGTGTCCGGCAGTTTAGGGCGGAATATTTTCCATCTGAAAAAGAATCCGACAGATTATACACTTAAAACTCATCGAGGAAAGAGATTGCAGCGATATTGTTTCAACAGTGAAATGGCACTGGTCCGATTTTTGTTCCGCCAATTAAAACGCGAGCGCCGATATATTTTCCAACCCCTGCTTCGCATTCATTTCGACCAAAAAATCCATGACTTTCGCCTGATTGTCGTCAAGGACGATACGGGGCAATGGCAAGACATCGGCCTGATCGGCCGTTTGGGAAAAAAAGGAGCGGTGGTCAGCAGCAGTGTCACTGGAGCCCACCGGGAGCCGGGGGAGATGACGATACAGAAGATCGTAAACGACAAGAGCCAAAGCGAGAGGGCTCGGAAAACCATGTCCCGCGTCGCACTGAAAGCAGCCCGACTGCTGGATGACGGTGGCCACCATTACGGCAATTTCGGGGTGGACCTGGCCTTGGACCAGAACCATAAAGTGTGGCTGATCGAGGTCAACTGCAGGGACCCTCAACATTACAAAGCCGCCCGTGCTGGACGAAAGGATCTGGTAGAAAAAGCTTGTCGCTCCAACTTGCTTTATGCGAAAAGACTGGCTGGTTTTTTCAAAGAATCAATCCTCCCGCCACAACCGATCCAGCAAAACAGCGGTGAAGGTTCCAATCAAGAGGCCGTTTCCGACGATAAAACGGAGAATGGAAGGCAGTCCGGAAAAAGCATCGGCAGGGACAAACATCACTCCCACCCCGACAATCAGAGCGATGCCCGAGATGGTCATCCTCCGTTCAGTCATGGGATGACGGGTGAGATGGTCCAATCCGATCCCGAGAATGTGAACGAAGGAAGCCATCAGAACCGCATAAGCGACCGGTCCGGGGAGAGCGGCCAGGATACTGGCCAAACCGGGGAGAAAAGCAATACCGATCACCGCCGTTGACCCGATCAGAAAAGGAGCCTTGGAATGCAGCCCGGTCATTCGCATAAAACCGGCCGAACTGGACAACGGAATCGTTCCCACCGAAGAGAAAAAGGCGGCCAAACCATTGGCCACTCCATTCAACAGGCTACCCCGAGCCAAGGCGGAACGGTTGCCTCCCCGAGAAGGTCCGAGCACCTGGGAGGCCGCTGCCATCGTGGCTACCAGATTGGACAACAGGATCAGGGCGATCAACAGCGCGGAGAGCGCCATTCCTGGATCCAGTTCCGGGTTTCCCCAAGCGAACACCTCCGGAAACTGAAACCAGCCACCAGACGGAGAGGGAGGGGTTGCGCGGCCGAGAAGGACAAACAAGGCCCAACCGACCAGGATGCCGATCAGAACGGAGTAGTGCTTCACCCAACCGCTCCCCCGCACCGAGATACCGATCACCAAAGCCAAAATGCCAAATGAACAGAGGGCGGTCAAGGGATGGATCCGAGATGCTTCATCCACCCCTAACATGCCTTGTAGAAAGACGCCGCTCAGCTGAAATACCAATAAGATCAGATACACCCCGGTGACCAAGGGGGTAAACAGAGCGGCCACCCTTCGGACAGCGCCGGTCAGAGCCAGCAGAATCAGCAGCAACCCCGCCAGCAACATCCCCCCTTCCAAAAGACGCAGGATCTCTAACGGCTCTCCTCCCTGTCGGAGGGCCGTCTCGCCCATCAGGATAAAGACTCCCAACCAAACCCCGGCGGGGCCATCGGCGACAGGGTAGCGGTGGCCGAGCCAGCCTTGCAGAAAAGAGGCGGCTCCAATCACGAAAAAGGCCCGTTGCATCAACTCCGCTGTTTCGACTGCTGATAATTGAAAAACTTGGCCGATCACGATCGGCATTGCGACGGTGTTGGACAGAAAAAAGGAGAACCATTGGAGCGATCCGAAAAAGAGCTCCCCTCGGTTTTGTAGCGAATGCTTTTCACCTGCACGATCCGCTGTTTTTGTTGTTTCTTCCTCTGTCATTCAATCACTTCCTTCAAGAAAACCATCGTTGTTTGATCGTATAAATGGCCGCCTGGGCCCGATCCTTTAGCCCCAGTTTCCCTAAAATGTGACTGACGTGGGTTTTCACCGTCTTTTCCGCGATCACTAAATTGAATGGTTCAGCCGCTCGGCAATGGTGCGCAAGGTTTTCCATTGTCGTTGCCGAATCTCCTCCATCCTCCCCGCCCCTTCTCTTCCTTTCCTATATTTGAAATATGATCCCATGCCAATATACCACAGAAAAGACCCATCTTTTTGAATGATGGGTCCCGTTGGAAGATGCTTACTTTCGTAACCAGTCCACGCGAGGAATACTGACATTGAATTCCCGTTGGATCCATTCGGGAAACTCTCGCAGCAACCCTTCCTTTTTTTCCTCCTGATCCAAAATGGAAGAGAGATGCCCTCGAGCCAAACGGGAAGGGATTTTCTGCTCGCGGTAGATGCGGGACAGGCTGCGCAATAGGCGATGAGGAAACAGCAATTGTGCATATATCAGGCCATACTCCGCTTCTTCCAGGGGGGCCGTCTCCTGATATGCTTTCAGAATGGCCGTGATCGGCTCCAAGGAGCCGGTTCGACCGTAGGCATACAGGAGAAAGCGGGCCAATTCCCGACTCCGCACATCTAGGATCAACCGGTTCCAATCGATCAGATGCACCTCATCCCCGTTTCCCCAAATCAGATTGCGACGGTGCAAATTGCAGTGGCAAGCCTCCCCTCCGCCCCGGGTTGAGCGAACCACTTCATCCCCGCCCATCTTTTGCAAATAGCGCAGGGCCGTCTCCAACATCCCTTCGATATAGGAACACTGCCTCAACCATAGATGATCCACCGGCTCCGGTTCGGCACTGAG
Source organism: Melghirimyces thermohalophilus (assembly GCF_900102685.1). Classification (GTDB taxonomy): domain Bacteria; phylum Bacillota; class Bacilli; order Thermoactinomycetales; family DSM-45169; genus Melghirimyces; species Melghirimyces thermohalophilus. The sequence continues at coordinate 31,875 of NZ_FMZA01000007.1, read as the reverse complement.
ATCTGCGGCCAGCTTAAACATATGAACCTGCTGGGTTAAATCCTGCCAAATCGTCTCCCATTTGCCTGTATGGCTCAATCCCCGAGACCGGATCGAAGGGGAGAATCCTTTCGAAGCGGAATGAAACCGGGCCAATACCCGAGCCACCTGTGCCCAACGATTCCCTTTCCTGAGGTCCTTCACTTCCCCCTCGATCCAGGGAAGGAGCACATATTTACGACGGCGACCCGCCACTGTTATTCCCTGGTGCCGGGTCAGAACGGGTGAAGGAATCCGGATCCATTCTGTTTCTGATATGTGCTCGGCCAACTCCCGCAACAGTTTCCAACGGAGTTCTTCCCGTTCATGCACCCGTTTTAAACCGTAAGTCCCCTGATCCGTTTTCAAACGGAGGACTCCCCCCACCGGTCGGGCTTCCTTCAGCTTGATTCCGTAATGGTGATGAATCACCTCCGGAAGCCGCGGTTCCCCCGTCCATTGCTGCAAGGTTGCAGACTCGGACATCGCCTCTACCCCCGTTTCTCCTTCCATGCCATCTACACTATGTATAGATGGAACGAGGCTGCCCTATGCCCGGGATCGGTTACGCTTTGGAATCAGGGTGGATCACATCCAATCCCCCCGTCACTTGGATGATGTTTCCGGTCGTAAAATCAGAGTCCGGTTCACAGAGAAACTGAATCACCCGGGCCACATCTTCTCCGGAACCAGGGCGCCCCCTCGGGGTTTCCTTATCCCCTCTCCCCTGTACTTCGGCGATCCGTTTCTCCTTGTTTTCTCCGACAATATCCCCCGGGCAAACCATATTGACCGTCACCCCAAAGGGCGCTTCCTCCACCGCCAATGTTTTCGTCAGGGAAGCCAGGCCGGTCTTCGCGGCGGCATAGGCGGCCCGATCCGGCCAGGCAGGGGCCTCTCCCACCCGGCCAAATCCGAACAGTACCACCCGGCCCGATCCTGATCGCCGCAAATGAGGGAGCGCAGCGTGGGTGGTATACATGGCGCTTTTCAGATTGCCATCCACCAGATGGTCGATTTCATCAAGGGTATAATCGGCAAACCGCCGCCGCTCGCGAAAAAAAGGGCCGACGGCATGGATCAGAGCATCGAGGCGTCCGAAATGCTCCACCGTTTCTCTCACCAGCCCCTTGGCCTGCTCTCGGACACTGACATCAGCCTGAAAGGCTTTTGCTTCTGTCCATGCTTTTGCGAGCTGCTGGGCCCGATCCGCCCGCTGTCGGAACTGAACCGCCAACCGCCAGCCGGATTCCGCCAGGACCTGGGCCGCCATCCGCCCCAAACCGCGAGAACTGCCCGTCACCAAAGCGACTCGTCTCTGTTTGGTTTCCATCTCACACCTCCGTTCAGCTATCACATGAAAAGGATTCCCCGAAGACATAAATTTTCTCTCAACGCGCTATAATAACGCTATCTGTAAGGAGGAAGGGGTATGAACCATGAGACGAACAAGGCAACCGAAGGAGAGATCCATCGGGCAACCTTGACCCGATTGAAAAAACGGGGGGTCCACCTGGATCAGGTTGCTGAACTGGTCTATTTCCTGCAAAAAGATTTTCATGAAGGACTTACCACAGAAGAGTGTAAGGAGCATGTGGAACATGTGTTGACCAAACGGGAGGTTCAAAACGCCTTACTCACAGGGATCGAATTGGATGTGTTGGCGGAGCAAGGCGAACTGAACGAACCCCTTCTCGACATGGTCACAAGGGATGAAAGCTTGTACGGGATCGATGAAGTCCTAGCCACATCGATTCTGAATGTCTATGGCAGCATCGGTATGACGAACTACGGTTATATCGATCGGGTAAAACCAGGTATCCTCAGCCAACTGGACAACAAACAAAAGGGGCGGATTCACACCTTTCTGGACGACCTGGTCGGTGCCCTGGCGGCTTCTGCCGCTGCCCGTCTCTCCCATAACCGGAAGAAACAAAAGGAAGAAACAACCGATCGTTGACAAAAGACCCGAGCATCCCCGGGTCTTTTTGCTTAGGCTAACCGATACGTCCAATGATTTCCCCGCTTTTCCTTGACCAATTCGCCACGCCGGTGAAGATACTCCAGATGGGCCAATGTTTCCGCAAGGGCAAACCGCAAGTTATGAATCGACAGATCGTTGCCGAAAACCCGGTTACAAACTTCCATCGCCGTGATCCCTTCTCCTCGAGTCCACTCCTTCATCCGGTCGAGACGTTCCCGGTGGTGGCGTTTCAGTTCATCGATCCGCTCATGGTACGTTTCAAAAGCGGATCCGTGGGAAGGAAACACCTTGGCTACCGCGAGCTTGTCCATCTCTTCCAGGGTATGAAGATAGGTTCCCAGCGGATCCGGATCACAGCCTGGCCACAGGGAGATATTAGGAGTGATCCTAGGGAGCAGGAAATCTCCCCCGATCAACCATTTCCGATCTTCATCATAAAAGCTGAGGTGACCGTCGGCATGGCCAGGGGTATGCAGGATGCGGTAGGATCTGTCACCGAGACGAATCTGTTGACCGGCGGCAATATACTCCGGTTCAGGGTGCGGTTCCACCCATTTGACAAAGGATCGCAAGTGTTCCGGAATCTTGGCCGCCGTTTCGGCATCGAGGCCGTGTTCGGCGAAATAACGGCCCATGATCTCCGGTTGCTCCGAATCGTTGTTCCAAAAAAGTGACGCCTGTTTAAAGTCTGTCCGCGACAATTTGACCGGGGCCCCGGTCTGTTGCTGCAACCATCCGGCAAGCCCGTAGTGATCGGGATGGTAGTGGGTGAGAACGATCTGCTCCACATCCGGCCAAGCAAACCCGACAGAGCGTCTCGCATCTTCCCAAGCTTCCAGATCTCCCCGATAGTGGAGGCCGGCATCGACGATAGTGTAACCACCGCTCCCTTTGATCAGATAGGATTTGATGATTTTTAGAGGAAAAGGCAAGGGCAACGGAACTTCCACGATGTCATCCCAGCGGTTCATAAAACGCCTCCTTAGATAAACTCCCACTCCTTCAGATCCCCTACCGTGTAGGTGGCCCTGACGGTTCCGTTTCGATACTCCTCCGGTGATGTGACACCGCCGAACACCAATAGCGTATCGATCCCGTTATCGACACCGGCACGGATATCCGTCATCATGTTATCGCCCACGATCAAGGTTTCTTCCGGTGTGGTTCCCAGACGACGCATCCCATACTCCACAATCGGCCGCTCCGGCTTTCCGATAAACCGGGGCTGGACTCCGGTAGCGGCGGCCACTCCCGCGCACAAGGAACCGCTTCCAGGCAGGAGTCCTTCATCGGTGGGCAGCATCAGATCGCCATTGGTTCCGTAAAAGTCAGCCCCGGCCCGAATCGCCAGGCACGCCGTCTTCATCTTATCATAAGTGAAAGCCGGATCGAGCCCCATCACCACCGCTTGCGGCGACTGGTCCGTCAGCCTGCAGCCCGCCTCCGAAAGGGCTGCTTTCAATCCTTCCCCGCCGATAGCATAGACCGACGGGGAACCTAAGGTTTCCGTTAAAAAAGCGGCGGTCGCCTGGGCGGAAGTTACCACTTGTTCCGGCTTAGCCGGATAACCGAAACCCCGGAGCTTTTCCGCCACCTGTTCCGGGCGCCGTAAGGAATTGTTGGTGAAGTAAAGGTAAGAGAGTCCTCGCTCCTCCAGAGATTCCACAAAACCCAAACCGGAAGGAACCACCCTTTCCCCTTTGTACAACGTGCCATCTAAATCGATCAGATATCCGCGGTATCGAGTCATGCTGAAACGCTCCCAACAAAAATCATGCGGGGACTGTTTTCTGCATTATAAGGATGCCCCTCAAAATCCCCGTACACATCTTCCACCATGAGACCCGCTTGTTCCATCATGGTCACCATCTGCTCCCGGGTGTACATCTTTACCCGCTCCTGATAATGGCGACGGCCATCCGCATCGGTCAGGGTGATCTCCTTGCGGACATAGTCGCCGTCGATCCAGCGCTTCTCAAGGATCCGTGTCCCGGATTCCTCCCGTTCGCTTTTGGGAACGAGGTTTTTTTCCACCGCCGTCCGGTTCAAATAGTCGATAATGAACCGTCCATCGGGACGCAAGACCCGCCGGATCTCCCGCAACACCTGTTGATTTTCCGCATCCTCGATAAAATAGCCGAAGGATGTAAACAGGTTGAAGACAGCATCGAAGCAATCTTCCTCGAAGGGAAGCCGGCGCATATCTCCCCGGATGTACCGGATGTTGCGGCCCTGGGAGGACGCTTTCGCATGTTTCAACAAAACCGGGGACAGATCGATCCCGGTCACGTTGAATCCCAGTTCATCCAGGGCGATCGAATGGCGCCCTGTGCCGCAGCAAAGATCGAGCACCTGGTCCTCTTGGTTTAGGTGGAGCCGCTCGGCCGCCCATTGAACTTCCCGATCAGCGGCAGCCCGGTTGCGGTGCCGATAGACCAACAGATAATCTTCCCCAAAGCTCTCTTCGTACCATGGCATGACCCATTTCTCCTTTTCCAGCAAAAGTAGTGCCCCTTGTATCTGGTCTCAAGGTATCGCCTATCCCCTATCCGCTCGACGAGATACCCCTTTCGTTCCCGTTATGACGACGCTCCGGTTTTAGGACAGATGGTTGCGCTTAGCCCTTGCCTCCACCGAGCGAAGGCTCTTTTGGATCTGATGATCCGTCTGTTGCAGCTGCTTTTCCCATTCAGGGGTGAAAAGCGGTTCCCATCCAAAAGTGGCGGCATTAAAACAGGCGATATGGTAGGTTCCCAGGTAGACCGTGCGCAATTGAAGGAAGGCGACCAACGTGTCACTGGTCTTGTTACCAGAGACAGCCAAATAGTCGGGAGCCAGCTCCAAAAGCTCACCAGCCAGCTCATGGAGCCGCCGGATGGGTCCGAGAAGATGACTGGCCTCCGCCGATTCGCTGCCGCGGATCATCGCTTCCACCGCTTCAATATCTGCATCCACCAGGGACTCCGCCTCCTGTCTGCAATGGCGCAGCCGGTTGAGATCGCGGTGAGGATTCCGCCCGCTGCTTGGGCTGTTTTTCTCCACCTGTTCTGAGACGGTCAATTCCAGCAGGGAACAAGCCATCATCAGGGTAGCGGCTAGACTGCTCCCCGCAGCCGGACTGGGGATTTTACGCTCAGCCATCCCTTCCGCAAACCGGGTGAGGGAAAGGGAGGCGTAACGGGTCACGCTCTTCCCTCCCCGTCTGGGATGGCCTCCGGCCCCAATTCCCGACGCAGATACTCCTGCACCCAGCTGGTAAAGGAACGGAACACGTCGACATCTTCCGCTTCGTTCCGGAGATCTTCCGGAGTCACCTCCACATAATGCCGCATCAGACGGTCTCGAAAGCGGATCAGTTTCTTCAGCCGGTCCACTTCCTCCGTGGGAATCACCTGTTCATCTTCCAAAATATCGATGATATCGGAATAACCGCCGGGATCCCGCATGATAAACCCATCGATCATGGTGCTCCCCACATCGATCACGCATTCCACTCCGATATGTAAAGCCCGGGCGGCGGCAAAACAAGCGAGCGGTTCCCCTTTGTCCAACATCCCTCGGGACTCGTCCACCACCGACAAACACTGCCCCAAATAATGAAGTTGACGATTAATCCGTTCCGTATCCACGTTGTACAACATGATGATAACCCCTTTCTTTCTCACTGCTTTTATTATATCCCGCATCCTTCACCGGAGAAAACCATTCCCCCTCTTATGCATAATCTCTAGCCGCAATTTAAAAATAGTAAGGAACCAACACCGAGGGGAAAGGACGAATAAAGGATGCAATTGAGTACCAAAGATCTCAACTATATCAAGGATGAAATGTCTTGGGAGCTTCTGGCCTTCAAAAAATGCCACCATTACGCTCAAGAGTGCCAGGATCCACAGATCAAACAACTGATCGACGATATCGGTCGCAAGCACCAGCGCCATTACGAGCAGCTGCTGCAATTTATGAACACCGCAAACACCAAAACCGCCCCGATGAACCAGCCGGGAACCCAAATGGATCCCACCATGGGCGGTCCCAATATGAGTCAATAAGGAGGCAAAGGATCCATGCAAAACCAATCACAAAACCAATCGGTCGCAAGCCAAAGCCAAACATCTCAAATACCCCAGATCAAGGGACCGGAGATGAATGACCGGGATCGGATCAACGATGTATTGGCCATGGAAAAGTATATGCTCCTGGCCTACAATATCGCTGCAAACGAAGCCAGTTTTGACACCTTGTACCGGACCCAAATGGATATCTTGTCCGACATCCACCAATGTCAGCGGGACCTTTTCAACATGATGCATGCTAAAGGGTGGTATAAGTTTGATAACGCCGATCCGCAAAATGTGGACAAAGCGGCACAAAAATTTACCAACTACCAAACCCAGTTTCCGTACCAATAAAGAGACCCAGGATAACGGCCGGCATTCCGGCCGTTTTTTCTATTCCCTTTTGATTCTATCATGTCCGCCCCGGCAGCAGGTTTCCGCAACCGAAAAAAGGGTGAAACCCCAAAAGGATGGAGCCCGTTTTTTAAGTAGGGGTTTCTTTTGTCTTTCAGATATAATTTTAACCGCCGACTATGCGGTTTATAGGGGGTTCGCTGAAACATTATGACGGCACAAACTGATTCTCTTCAGCAGAAAACTCCCCGAAAACGGGATTACTATTTCGACAATGTCAAATTCTTTTTGATTATGCTGGTTGTTCTCGGGCATACCTACCGCCCTTTAATCGATGAAAGTCCGATTATTAAAGGGGTTTATCTGTCTATCTACACCTTACACATGCCCCTGTTCATCCTAGTTTCGGGGTATTTCGCCAAAAACTTTAATAAAGAAGGGCAAAACAAAAAACTGATCACGACCGTGTTGGTTCCCTATTTCATCTTTGAGATCTTGTACTCATTCTACGATCACCTCATTTACCGAACCGACTCCCTGGAGTTCACAATTCTGGAACCGTATTGGATCATGTGGTTTCTGTTCAGTCTATTTTTCTGGCGCTTGATGCTTCCTTTTTTCGTCAACCTTAAATACCCTTTGCTGATTGCCTTGGCGCTGTCCATCGCCATCGGCTATATCGACGATGCAGACAGCTTTTTGAGCCTCTCCCGCACCATCGCCTTTTTCCCCTTTTTCCTGTTGGGGTTCTATCTGAAACGGGAACATTTTGAGCGATTGTTCTCGCCCACCAAACGGGTGATAGGCATCATCGGGGGCGTATTGCTGTTCCTCATGATGTACGGTCTGGAATTTCATTCCTCAATCGACCTGGATTTTCGTCGCTGGCTCTATTTTGTTTTCCCCTACGAGGATCTGAACCATCCCGAATGGTACGCGGGAATGATCCGACTCGGCTTTATCGGGCTGGCGCTGGTAGCTTCCGCACTCTTTCTGGCCGTGATTCCCCGGGGAAAAACCTTTGTGAGCGAATTGGGCAGCCGCTCCTTGTATGTGTACCTATTACACGGGTTTTTCATCAAGTTTTATGATGCTCTCGATGTGGATGACAAGTTTGCCGGACCTACCCTGTATATCGTAGCGACGATCGCAGCCATCGGATTAACCTTCTTCCTTTCCTCCCGCTGGGTGCAAAACCTGTTCCGGCCCTTGGTTCAACCGAAAATGGACTGGATCTTCCACAAACAGGAACAACGAAAGCTGAATAAAGCCGCCTATTGAGCGCCAATCGACAGTCCCCTTCGGGGGACTGTTTTGTTCCTGGAAGAACCCCACACCTGTCACAAAAAAAGCGTCTGAGAAGAGATCCGAAGCGTTAGGAGAACATCACTAGCACTCCCCTGCCTGAATGGTTCAAGCGGACCACATCGGCACCTAACCGGGGGGATTTTGGTAACCGACTTCGCTCCCTTTTCCATCCCTTCCGGAAAACCTTGTCAACTCCCCGCTTTGTTTGTCACAGGTTGGCATCCTTTGTCGCCAGGGAAGGATTCCGCCCCACTTCCCCGAATCCATGTGGTGAATCCGAAAATCGGGGAGGTTATCGTATGTCCGAAGAGGCGCGCATTTCCACCAAGGAGGCCGCCGATCGCCTCCACGTTCATGCACGTACGGTAAGAAAATGGATTGACGCTTTTGAAGAATACATCTGCCCCGAAGTGAATGACCGTGGACATTATCTATTGTCACCGGAAGGCTTTCAGCGGCTGAACGACATCCAACAACGACTGCAGGAATCGAACAAGTCCATGCGGCAGATCCGGCAGGACTTGATCAAAGAAGGAAAATGGGAAATGGAGCGGCCCGTCCCCGCCCAGGATCAGGCAAACCCCGAACCGCAACCGGAAGCTCCGAAGATGCCCTTTGGAAGCGAGTATCCGGTCCATCGACTGGTCGGCAGTATAGACGAGATCGGGGAAATGATGGAGACGGTGTTTAGTCGCCTCGATCAACTGGAAGACCATGTCTTCACCATGTTTGACATGATGGAGGAAATGGAGACCAAAGTGTTGTCTAGTCAGCAAAACATGTTGCCGGTGGCTACGGTGCAGCACATGATGGATGAAATCGGTAAGAAACAGGAACAGTTGAAGGTGGAACTGAGAAACGCCACCTTCTCCCATCGGTTGGCGTCTGCCACTTCGGAACCACAACAACTCACCCCCCGACGACAAAGGCGAACCCGTTTTCTGGGGATCTTTTAGTCGGGAAAGTGGGTGGAGGAACCATCAGTTTTCGGTATAATGAAGGGAAGATCCGAGAAAAAAGGAGACCTTCCCATGTCTAACGGCGATTTCTTCTTTCTGTACGACGAAAACGAAGAGACACAAACCCGATTTGTCAGCTTTATGGGCGAAACCAACCGCTTCGACCTGGGGATCACGATGACTGATCGTTTCTATGGAAAAATGATCGTTTTCAATATTCAATCCAATCGATTTGCCATCATCGGCCCTGACGACCTGGAAGAACCGGGCTACCTGGAACGCGTTTACGATATCGGCGAAGACGAAGCAGAAGAACTGAAACAGTACCTCTCCACCTTTTTCTAAAAGGGGGACCCTTATCCCCCACATAATCAACCCCCTCCACGCACAGGGTAATGTTGAGGTGGTTGATGATGTTTCGTCGCAAAAAAAGATCCCATCACGATGTAAAAACGGTGCAATCCCAGCGGAATCAGTTGTTCTTTGAGGAGTTTCCCGAAGGGCCTTACGGAGCCTCCACGAACGAAGATGTCTTGGGCAAGGAGTCTCCCTGGCGGCCCAGCCAACATGCTGCTCCCCAGTATACCTATGAAATGCGGGATTTTCATGAAGGGATTCCCCGGCAAGTGCCCGGCAGCCATCCCACTCACGATGATCCCAACCAGAATGAAGAATAAAAAAACCGACGCCATGATGATGGCGTCGGTTTTTATTTCATCCGGGAGGAACGACGTGCCCGGTGTTTTCCGTTGCGGGAGGAGTGAGGTTTGACCGGATTGAGACGGCGCAAAACAAAGTAGGCGCAGCCAAAATTGCAAAATTCATGGATGTACTCATCCACGTGTGCAAACCGCGTTTCTCGGCTGACCTTGGGATGCGAGTCGGAGAAAAATCCCTTTAAACGCAGTTGGCCATAGCCCCAATCCCCGACGATGTAATCGTATTTATCCAGTATTTCGCTGTACCGCTTGGAAAATGCCTCCGGATTCCATCCATCTTTGCGGTTGATCATCACCTCAAAGAGCTTTCCTTTCAATTCAAACCTTTCCATGAACGACCCCTCAACATGTTCTTTTTCTATCGTTTTATGTTACCACAATGCCTTCTATCGGGGGAATTTCGTTAAAAGCGGCAGAAAATCCTTCTTTTCCCAAGAAAAAATGGCCGTTGTCAGGGAGAGGCTAACACCAGGAGGTGATTGTGCGGTGAAACGGTGGTTGATTCCCTTGATGGTCCTCTCTCTGGCTTTATCCGCTTGTAGTACACCAGGGGAAACCGATGACAATAAAGAGGAATCATTAAACCCAAATGCCAGGCGTGAAGGATACGACTTTGTAAACAATCAAGGGCATATACCTCGGACGGATCGCTACGATGAGATCGGATTTAGCCGCCAACAAGGAAACAAGGGCTCCAACTCAGGCCAAAACGATGTCTATTTCAGCCGGAGCGCGCTGGCGAAACAAATTTCCAACCTGTCAACCCGGCTTCCGCAAGTGGATGATGCCACAGTGGTGGTGACAGATGACAAAGTATTGATCGGCGTGAAAAGCGGAAAAGGCAAAGTGAGTGACAAGATTTTGCATGAGGTTCGCCGGACAGCCTGGAGTTTAACGCCCCGGTACTACCGGGTTTATGTAACCGGGGATCCGGAAGTTCGGAATCAGCTGAACCGGATCGGCAAGGGATCCCAACAGCATATCCGCATGACTGATGATCGGATGGAAGGGTTGGTCGAGCGAATGAAACGAGGGAACCCCATGAATAAACATATTCCTGACCACCCGTCTCCAGGAACCGTAGACAATCGGAATGACTGACTGATAAAAAAACAGCCTCCCCGTATGGGAAAAGGCTGTTTTTTCTTCACTCATTGCGCTTTAGCCTGCTGGATACGTCCCTGTGCCGCTTCCACCTGCTCCCGAGCATGGTAGGAGCTGCGAACCAAAGGACCGGATTCAACGTGATCGAATCCGCGCCGCATTCCCTCTTCTTTCAGTTGGGCAAATTCCTGCGGGGTGTAATATTTCACCAGATTTAAGTGCTTTTTAGTCGGCTGCAGATATTGTCCGATGGTCATGATGTTGCAATCCACTTCCCGAAGATCATCCATGGTTTCCAGGATTTCATCCCACTCTTCCCCTACACCGATCATCAGGCTGGATTTCGTAGGGATGTCCGGTTGAAATTCCTTCGCCTTTCTCAACAGCTCCAAAGAGCGATCATAGGTCGCTTTAGAACGAACCTTCTTGGTGCGCCGGCGGACCGTCTCCACATTGTGGTTCAACACGTCCGGACGGGCATCCATCACTGTTTTTAGCGCCTCCCAGTTTCCTTTAAAATCCGGGATCAGCACTTCGACACTGGTCAAGGGGTTTCGCTTGCGGACCGCTTGGATCGTTGCCGCAAAAATGGCGGCGCCTCCATCCTGCAAATCATCACGGGCCACTGAGGTGATCACCGTATGCTTCAGCCCCATCTGCTCTACTGCCTCGGCCACGCGTTCCGGCTCTTGCCAATCCAGCTCTGTCGGCAAGCCGGTCTTGACTGCACAGAAGCGGCATGCCCGGGTGCAGATATCTCCCAGGATCATGAAGGTGGCAGTCCGGTGTACCGCCCAGCATTCATGGATATTGGGGCACTTCGCTTCCTCACAAACGGTGTGGAGGGTTTTCCCTCGCATCATTTTTTTGATTTCCCGGTAATTTTTGTTTACCGTTAATTTCGTTTTCAACCATTCCGGCTTTCGCTTAAACTGGTATTCCACAGACCTGACCTCCTGTTATGTAGGTACTTCCGACGGGGCAGCTGGCTGTTTTGATCCGGCCCATGTCACCCACAGTGTAACATATCTTTTGTTGAATCGGCCGGAAGAGTGCCCTTTGCTCTGAATCGAAGTGGATTCTTTAAGAACCTTCCCCCGATCGCCTCCTCTTAATCCTGTTTTCCACACCGAAATCCGCACACATCCCACCCACCAAATACCAAAATCAAAACCTTATTTTTAAGCACAATAACGGATAATCAGGTTAAAAGCGGTGTGACGATGATGTTAAGAAAACTTCTTTCCTCCATCTTAATAATCGCCTTATCCCTTACCGCCTGGCCGGGTTCCACAGTGAAAGCGTCTGCGGAAAACTCTTTTGAAGTGGACCGACAGGCACTCTTCGAAAAAATGGATTTGCTGACCGGCGTCCCTTGGTACTACCTGGCGGCCATGGATCAATACGAACGGAATATCCAACGAGCCCGACCCGGTTTGAAAGAGCGGAAAGGTTTGGTTTCTATTATCATTCCACCCAAACGCTGGAGTGGAATGACCAATCCGGATCCCTTTGACACGGTCCCGGAATCGATCCGTTTCTTTGGGGGGATCGGCAGAGACGGCAACGGCGACGGAAAAGCGGATGCAACCAATGCCGCCGATGTCTTGTATACGGTGACGCAATATCTGTCCCGCCACGGTGCTACCGAGGACGATATCCGCATCGCATTGTGGGAGTACTACCAACACCCGGTCTCTGTCGATCTGATCACCCACATCGCCAAAATTTACCGCCATTTCGGAACCACTGAGCTCAATAAAAAGAGCTTTATCATGCCTCTCCGTTATAACTACACCTACCACAACACCTGGGGGGACCGACGGGGATGGGGCGGACTTCGCATACATGAAGGAACGGACATATTTGCCGATTATGGAACCCCGGTAAAAAGCACCAGCTACGGATATGTGGAATTGAAAGGGTGGAACCGCTACGGCGGTTGGCGTATCGGCATCCGGGATATCCGAAACAATTATCATTATTATGCCCACCTCTCGAGATACAGCAAAGGACTCAAAAAAGGGGATGTGGTTCAGCCGGGGCAAGTGATCGGATTTGTCGGATCCACCGGATACGGTCCGCCGGGAACATCAGGGAAATTCCCCCCTCACCTTCATTACGGGATGTACAAGTTTAACGGACGAAATACCTTTTCCTTCGACCCTTATCCCTTTTTAAAGGCCTGGGAACGGTCTGAATACAAACAGCTGCGACAGAAAAAGAAGATACGAAAGTAAAAGCGTCCCCCGATAATGGGGGACCTTTTTTGGCTCAAACTTTTTCTTTGTTGGTTTTGTACGCGATCCAGAGGAAATAAGCAAAACCTCCCCAGAGGCCGACCGCTCCGATGAAAAACATCACCCAGGCACTGGCGTTCACTTACGCACCCTCCTTTTCATGGCTGGTCAGTGCATCATCCGTTTTCCACGCTAAACGTTGGAAAATGACGGCAGCGATCACCGTGATAATCAAGGAACCCCAACCGATGACAAGCAAGCCCGAAATTTCGTATCCCCCATAGGGAACCTTCCACTCGTCCACGATATTCAATCCGGTCATCACGATTAACACAAGGGGGGTGATCACGCTGACACACAGGACCCACCAGTTTCCGATATGAATGTCGGACACCTGATTGATGTGAGCCTGCAAATCACGGATTTTTCGCGTCGTCCATGCTGTGGCCACCGCCATCAAGATCGCCCCGATCAACAACCCGTACGAGTTGAGATAGTGGTCGACAACGTCCAGATAGATAAGCCCGCCGTTGGTGGCGTAAAGGAGGCTTACCAATGCCGCTAGTCCGCATATCCAGTTGACTGCCGTCGTGCGGGCGACACCCAATTTGTCACGGATGGCGGAGACGGAAGGTTCCACCAGGGAGACGACGGAGGTTAGCCCGGCAAAGACGAGGGAACCGAAGAAGAGGACGCCAAACAGAGAATTGAGCCAGGGCAGTTCGCTGATAATCCGCGGAAAGATCACGAAGGCCAAGCCGATGGTTTGCCCCACCACATGTTCGACCTCCGTGCCTGATTGAGTCGCCAGAAAACCGAGGGCTCCGAAGATCCCGATAGCGGCCATAAATTCAAAGCCGCTGTTGGCAAACGCTGCGATTAAGCCGCTGTTGGCCAAATCTTCATCTTTCTTCAAATAGCTGGCGTAGGTGATCATCGTGGCAAACCCGACACTGAGAGAGAAGAAGACCTGACCGTAAGCTGCCACCCAGACATTAGGATCGGTCAGGGCAGAGAAATCCGGGGTCAAAAGGGCGTTCAGCCCGGCAGTGGCACCCTCTAAGGTGATGCCCCGGATGGTGAAGACCACCATCATCCCGATCAAAATCGGCATCATGATCCGTGCCATCCGCTCAATGCCCCGATGCGCCTGTCTACGCATCACAAAATAGACGAAGGCCCACAGGAGCACCACCGGAATCACGACACTCCACTGCAAACCGCCGATATCCCAAAATCCTTCCGCTTGGTTGGAGCCGAGATATTGCCCGAAAAAGAAGCTTTCCGTATCCTCCCCCCACTGCGTTCCGAAGGAAAACCACGTGTAGGACAACGCCCATGCCAAAATGATCATGTAATAGGTGGAGATCACAAAGGCGAGTAACGCCTGCCACCAACCCAACCATTCCCACTTTTGCGACAACCTTCGATAGGATATCGGGCTGGAACCTCTGCTCCGATGTCCCAACACATACTCCAACAGCAAAATCGGAATGCCAGCGGTCAACAGAGCGAAAAAGTAAGGAATCAAAAATGCCCCGCCGCCATTTTCATAGGCAACATAAGGATAACGCCATATGTTGCCCAATCCGATCGCCGAACCGACCGCGGCCAAGATAAAACCGGCCCGGGTAGTCCATTGGTCACGCACCTGTGCCATATCCGTTTCCCCCTTGAGTAAGGAACATGTGACAGCCTGATCGGCCATCATTTAACCTATATTCTACATTTTCGCAATTAATCCTTTCATCTGATTTTTCTGTATTTATAAGCGAGAATAACCCCCCGCGCTTTAAGCGGGGAGTTTTTTAAAACTACTTATATTATGAAGAAACTTTCTTCTTCCGGCTTGACCGATAGGCGTGGAAAAGAAAATAGGCCAAACCGCCCCACAACCCCACGGCCCCGATCAACAACATCGCAATCGCTTGCGGGTGCATTATGACGCCTCCTTTTGTCCGATGGCGGATTGACGCCAACCGATTTTCTGAAACACAAAGCCCAACACCAGCGCTACCAGAACCACGCTCCATCCGACAGCGATCAGACCGCTTAAGGGGTAATTTTCATAAGGCTTGGCCCATTCCCCCATCAAATTGAAGACGGTCATCAGTGTGACCATCACCGGCGTTACCACGGCCAAACAGAAGCGCCACCAGTTGCCAATCCGGATGTCGGATACGGCATTGATATGCTCTTGAATCATGCCCAACTTGCGTACTGCCCAGGCAATCATGATCACTTCTACCAGTCCGGCCAACGCCACGCCGTATTGGTTGATAAAGTGGTCCACCGTGTCCAGATAGCGGATCCCACCGCGAGTGGTGTACATCAAACTGACCAAGAAAGCCAATCCGCACACCCAGTTGACGGCTTGACGGCGGCTCAGGTCGAACTTCTCCTTCACGCCGGCGATAGCAGGCTCCAGAATCGACACAGCGGAAGTAAATCCGGCAAAGAGGAGGGAACCGAAGAACAACACCCCGTAAAGAGAGTTCGGTCCGGGAAACTGATTGATAATCTGCGGGAAAATCACAAAAGCCAACGCGACCCCTGCATTCACCACTTCGTTGACGGAACTACCCTGACTGACTGCCAGAAAACCGAGCGCCCCGAAGACTCCCAATGCGGCCAAAAATTCAAAGCCGCTGTTCGCCAGGGCGGCAATCATTCCGCTGTTGGCCAAATCCGATTTTTCAGGTAAATAACTGGAGTAGGTAATCATGATTCCAAAACCGATGCTAAGTGAAAAGAATACTTGACCATAAGCGGCAATCCAGACATTGGGATCGACGAGAGACGAGAAATCTGGAGTCAGCAGGACATTCAACCCTTCAACAGCCCCCGGCAGTGTGACACCCCGAATGGTAATCGCCACCATCATCAAAATCAAAACAGGCATCAGAATCTTGGAGGCCCGTTCGATCCCCTTGCGAACCCCTTTTTGCATCACAAAGAGGATGACTGCCCAAATGAGCAGCACGGGGAGCAGCACCTTCCACTGCAACCCTCCCGCCTCCCAAAAGGCTCCGGTATCTCCCAAGTATTGATTAAAGAAGAAGGCTTCTGTGTTTTGGCCCCATTGGGTTCCAAATGAAAAATAGGTAAAACTGAGTGCCCAACCGATGATCACCACATAATAAGTCACAATAAAGAAAGCGACAACAATTTGCCACCAACCGAGCCACTCCCACTTTTTAGAAAGTTTCTTAAAAACATAAGGAGTTCCGCCCTGGTACCGATGCCCCAACGCATATTCCATGATCAAAATCGGAATTCCCGCCGTCAACAGCGCGATAAAGTATGGAATTAAAAAGGCACCGCCACCGTTTTCATAGGCGATATAGGGATATCGCCAAATATTGCCCAGCCCGATTGCCGAGCCGATGGCAGCCAACAGAAATCCCGTTCTGCTGCCCCACTGTTCCCGTGTAGCCATATGACCATTCCTCCTGAAGATACTTGAAAAAATGAAGGTGTGGAATATTCAAAAATATAAATAGATAGTCCACCCTTGGTTGTTTTATGAAATTCTATCGCAAATTTAGCCAAATGTCCACAGATTCCGACACAATATTCGGCATAAGGGGAACCATTATATGGTTTTGAACGTGTGGGAAGGACACTTTTGTTTTAATTTTTATGTATTTTTAATCAGTAACTGTGTTGATATTCTGTTAGCCCTCCCTCTCCTCTTCCTGAACGGAAGGAGGCGAGGAAGAAAACCGGTAAAAGTTTCACCGCTTCGACCTTGATTTCATTTTCCTCCAAAGCGATCGGTCAAAAAAAAAACCGCCGAAGGCGGGAGAGGATTATTCTCCACTTTCGGCAGCAGATGCCAACTCCTTTTTGATCCGGTCCGGTTGAAGTCCCTGAATCGGCGTCCCGTTGACCACCGTGACAGGAACCCCTAAAAAGCCCATCTCTTTCACTTCTTCCAGGTACTCCGGATGGGTCGAACAGTCCTTCACCTCGTAGTCCACCCCATGATCCCGCAAAAAACGTTTGACGATATTGCACTCGATACAATGGGGACGGCAATAAATCACCACGCTCATCTTAAAAACCTCCTTGTACCCTACACGATATCACAGCCGGATCGGCGATCGTGTTACTTTTTTTGGTGGGTAAGGGTCTCTTCCAATCCCATGGCACAAACTGTTAAATCCAGTTTGAGAATCCGAAACAGCGCGTGATCTTCGGGGACGCCATGATTGCGCAGCATCGGATGGTACCGGTTCATCAGTCGACGCTCGATCCCGGCGGCTCCCTCGCCAGCAGTTATCGCCTGCTCTCCCGCTTCCACAAAAGCGTCTAACTCTTCCGATACCTGATCGAAGGCGGTACCCGGCTGATCCGTCATACCGAAGTGCCCGAAGAAAAGCCGTTCCACATCCAACTGGCGAAAGCGTTGAATCGAGGCTTTCATCGCTGCGGGGTCAAACTGATTGGGAGAAGTGGTCGGAAGATAAAAAGGAAAGCCAAACTCTTTGCTCTGCATGTATTGGACCCCTGCGGTATCCCCGGTAAACAACCCCTGGCTGACGGGATCATAAATACTGAAATGGTGTTTGGCATGGCCCGGGGAGTCCAAAAAGGTCAAGGTCCGGTCGGGCCCGATGGAAAGCGTCTCCTGATCCTGCCGGACCAGTATCCGCTCTTCCGGGATCGGCACGATCGGGTCGAACAGAGAGTCAAACTGATCCCCGTAAACCATTCGGGCTCCTTGAATCAACCGGGACGGATCGGCCAGATGGCGCGCCCCCCGAGGATGAACCACCACCCGAGCTTCCGGGCAACTCTGTAAGAGAAGACCCGCCCCTCCCGCATGGTCCAAATGGATGTGAGTAACGATCACATTGCGCACCTCTTCCGGCCGGTAGCCCAGCTCCTCCAACCCTTTCAGTATATATGGCACCGATGGACTGGGACCCGTTTCCACCAGAGTGAGTTCCTCCTCCTCCAACACATAGATTCCCGTCCGGCCCGGCAACCCGAGATCGTAACCGTCGATCATCCGAATTCCCTTTCCCCAATCATATATGCGGCTCGATTCCATGCTCTTCCTCCTCTAAATCACATAATGTAGACTTTCTCCTCAATTTAATGATAACGGATTCATCCCCCGACGCAAAGCGTGATCCTCCATGAACGTCCCTGCTCGGTTTGAACAAATTGGAACCTTTTTGTGAACCTCCCTTTTTGATGAAAGGAGCTTGCTATAATGAGGCCATGAAGCAAATTGAGGTGATACTAGATGAAGCGATGGGCGCTTTTGATCGCGATCCTTTTGGTGTGGCTGCCGGCTGCTGTCCATGCACACAGCAGTCTCGAAGAAGCGTCACCAAAGGAAGGGGAGACGATCAAGGAAACGGTCAAAAATTTTCAGTTGACTTTTGATACAAAAGTAGAATCGGGCAGCTCA
The DNA here is from genome assembly GCF_900102685.1 of Melghirimyces thermohalophilus. Classification (GTDB taxonomy): domain Bacteria; phylum Bacillota; class Bacilli; order Thermoactinomycetales; family DSM-45169; genus Melghirimyces; species Melghirimyces thermohalophilus. Next base: position 13,709 of record NZ_FMZA01000007.1, on the reverse strand, counting down.
TTTATTGTTAAAGGAAAGGACGGGCAGGTGATCGAACCCCAGGACCTCCAGGTAACAGGGGATACGGTCTCGGGCGCGTTGCCTGAAAAGCTGGAACCAGGCCCTTATCAGGTGGAATGGAAAGTGATAGGAGCCGACGGTCACCCGGTGTCGGGAAGCTACTCCTTTGAGGTAAAAACCGACACTGACTCGACCTCAACGGAAGCGGAGGAAGAGAAACCGGATGAATCCCCGCGGACCTCTAAAGAGAATAGCGGTAACACCGGTACCGATCAACCCGCTCCGCTGTTGATCGGGCTGATTGCCGTCCTGGGAGTAGCTGCTGTGGCGATGTTGATCCTGTTGATGAGGAAGAAACGATAACGATGGTCATTTTGACCGAAGCCCTTCTTTACCCTAGCTTAGCTCTTCTTCTCGGCGGGCTGATCCTGTATGGGATCCCGGCCCAACGACGGCCTGCGATCCACCTTCCCAAGCCCTTGCTCGCCGGGTCTGCTCTGATGGTCGGCCTGCTCTCCTTCAGTCCAGTTTATACCATTGTCCGTTTTTTGGCGGAAGCCTCCGGTTTTTGGGCAACAATGAAGGAAGTGTTGTTCGGCTTTCAGGTGGGACAAGCCTGGTGGTTCACTCTGGCGATCTCCATGGTTCTCTTTTTGATGATCTCTTTCAACGACTTGAGCCAAAATCCCCGCTTGGCTCGGATTGGAGTCGGGTGGGCCGGCGTCTTACTCCTGTTGATGGGATGGGCTTCCCACGCCGCCTCCCAGGCGCCGGCGGCGGGATTTGTGGCTCATAGCCTCCATGTGGCTGCAGTCTGTACCTGGTCCGGGATCTTGTTAGTGGTCGGTTGGTTCTCCTCCCGGGCCACCGACTGGGGGAAGTTTTTAGAGTGGTTCACCCCGGTGGCCATCAGTTGCGTGCTGGTTCTGATCGTAGCAGGACTAGGCTTGATGCAGATCATCGTTCCCCAGTACGTCAACAGTTGGCTGCTACCCTATGGGCAAGCCTTGTTGCTCAAGCATTTGTTGATGGTGCCCCTGTTGTGGTTTGCCTTTATCAACGGTTTTCGACGGCGGGCCCGTTGGCAACAAGATCCCAACTGGAACCCTCTCACCGGTGTGCGGGCGGAAGGCATGTATATTCTGCTCATTTTTATCGCGACTGCCATTATGGGACAGCAAACGCCCCCACATGAGGTGGCTGAAACGATGCGAACAGAGCCCCCTTCTCCCTTGTTTGCCTGGCTGACCGGAACGGTTCCCGACCTGCCGGCACAGTGGGCCTTCACACCGATCAACGGATTAACCGCAGTGTTGGCTCTCTTGTTCCTCGGGAGCTTGCTGATGGCGGAACGTCGACGGATCTCCGCCTCCGGCATGTGGGGAATGGGAATCGGATTTGTCATCGCCGGATTTTTAACGGTGTTGACGGCGTTAACTTAATACAAAGAGAAGCCGCAAGGGATTCATCCCCTTGCGGCTTTTGTATCTGTTACCGCCTGATCAAGGACGGATACGGATCAAGCGCAAGCTGTTCAAGGTGACCAACACCGCAGCTCCCATATCGGCAAAGATGGCCAGCCACAGGGTTAGCCAGCCGGGAAACACCAAATAGACCGCGGCAAATTTTGTAAGCAGAGAAAAACCGATATTTTGCTTGATCACCCGCAGTGCGGCCCGGCTCAGCCGAACCGTGAAGGGCAGCTTGGATAAGTCATCGGCCATCAAGACGACGTCGGCTGTTTCCAGTGCTGTATCGGTCCCCGCACCGCCCATGGCGATCCCCGTGGTGGCTACCGCCATGGCTGGGGCGTCATTGATCCCGTCGCCCACCATCCCGATCCGGTGGTCGCTCTCGCGCAGTTCTTTCACCGCTTCCACCTTGTCTTCCGGCAACAGATCCGCCCGGTATTCTTGAATACCAGCTTGTGTCGCGATCGCCTGGGCGGTTGCCCGATGGTCTCCTGTCAGCATCACAGATCGCTTCACACCGGCACGCCGCAGTTCCGCGATCGCCTGTGGACTGATATCACGCAAGGTATCCGCCAGAGCAAAAATCGCGGTTATCTGTTTCCCATCTCCCAGGAGAACCGCCGTCTCTCCCTGGCTTTGCAGCTCCTCCAAAAGGGGCTGCACCGCTTGTAAGGGGGTGTGGTTCTCTTCAAAAAGACGGGGGCTTCCGATCCAGCATTCCCGACCGTCGACGACTCCCCGCGCTCCCCGTCCCGGTATCGCCTCAAAATCATGGGCTTCGCCGATGGGGATCGCTTTCTCCTTGGCTTTTTGCAAGATCGCCCGGGCCAGGGGATGTTCGGAACGGGCCTCCAGGGTAGCGGCAAGAGCCAAAGCTTCCGCCTTCTCGACACCATGGACCGGGATCACCCGGGTGACGCGGGGTTCACCCCGGGTCAAGGTACCGGTTTTGTCGAAGGCCATCACTCTGAGAGCGCCCATGTTTTCCAGGTGCAACCCCCCCTTGATCAGTACGCCGTTTTGGGCGGCGTTTCCGATGGCGGATACAATCGCCACCGGTGTAGACACCACCAGCGCACAGGGACAAGCGACGATCAACAAAGCCAAGGCATCATAGATGGAAGAGATCCAGGGAGAGCCGAAGAAAAGCGGCGGTACCCATGCTAACCCGGCAGCCAGAATCATGATCGCCGGTGTATAGTATTTGGCAAACCGGTCCACAAAAGCTTGGGACGGGGCCCGTTGCTCCTGTGCTTCTTCCACCAGGTCGATAATCCGGGCCAAGGTGGTATCTTCCACCCGTTTCGTTACCCGGACATCCAACGCCCCTTCTTCGTTGATGGAGCCGGCATACACCTCATCCTGGGGCCCTACCGGCACCGGAACCGATTCTCCCGTAATCGCCGCCTGATTGACCGCCGAGCGGCCGGCTGTCACCACTCCATCCATGGCCAATTTTTCCCCAGGCTTCACTAACATCATATCTCCGATAGCAATCTCTTCCACAGGCAACACTTTGAGCTGCCCCTCTCGCCGCACCGTCGCTTCCCTCGGCGCCCATTCCACCAGCGACTTTAAGGAACGACGGGCTTTGGAAGTGGTATATGCCTGCAGGGATTCACTCACCCCAAACAAAAAAGCAACCACAGCCGCCTCTTCCCAGTACCCGATAGCCAGTGCTCCGCTGACCGCGACACTCATCAGGCTGTTCATGTCAAACTGGAGTTGGATCAAGCTGGGGAATCCTTTACGGGCCGTCTCCCATCCGCCGATCACCGTGGCCAGGAGAAAGAGTCCGATCACCGGAGGCTTTGAGACCTGCAGCCATTGAAGGAGAAAAGCCAACAGAAGGAAAACCAGGGATAGGGCGGTCATTCGCACCTGTCGGTTACGGGTCCAAAAAGAGGCTCCTTCATCGGGTTCCCCCTCTGCCACCTGTATATCATCGAAAGCGCCCAGCCGATTGATTTTCTCCGTGGACAGCTTCTTCCCGACGATGGTCACTTTGGAAGCGCCGAAATTAAGTCGGGCGTCGGCCACACCAGGCTCTTTTTTCAACTTCCGCTCAAACTGAGCGGCACAATCCGCTCAGGTGAGGCCGGTTAATCGATAGGTATATTCCTGATGTTTAGCCAACCGGGTCCACCTGCCTTTTCCGAATGATGGGGTAAAACATGCTCATCCTTTATAAAATTGATCAAAAAGTTCCTTTTAAATATAAATTATCACTGCCGTCCCCGGACTTCAATTTTCAAACACCTGATCACCGATCATCACGATCCCAAAGCGGGTATCGCTGGGGTGGATCGAACCACAAGATCTTACATGAACCCTCTGATGTAGAGAATTTTAGGTGAGGATCAGGTAGCAAAGTAGCCTACGGGAGACACAATCGCCTTTCAAATGGCAATGATCTCTCTTGACAGTCTACCCGTTCCACCCGCTATGATAGATTTAGCGATTTGCAAACGTTTTCCTCAAAAAGGGGGTAATGCCGTGGGTACCTTCCAACTTTGGTGGAACCGACTCTGCCAATGGAGTGAAGATGTCAAACGATTGCTTTTATTCGCTCAATACAACCCGAAAACGGCGGCCACGGAGTCTCAGGCTCCGCCGGGAAAGACAGGGCCTTCCACCCCGCCGCCGACTCCGTCAACCTCTTCCCGACAAAAAGTGGGGCTTGTTCTGGGACCGCTTCTGTTTTTGATCGTCTTGCTCGGCCCATCTCCGGAAGGGATGTCAAGCCAGGCACAGGGGGTGCTGGCCTGTACCCTTTGGGTGTCCACCTGGTGGATCACCGAAGCGATTCCGATTCCGGCCACATCCCTGCTGCCGATCGTTTTGTTCCCGTTGACTGGCTCCCTGGAATTGGGGGAGACGACTGCCTCCTACGGCGATCCCACCATCTTTCTGTTTATGGGCGGTTTTATGATCGCACTCACCATGGAACGATGGAATCTGCATAAGCGGATCGCTCTCAACATCATCTCCTGGATCGGTACACATCCCCAGCGTCTCATCCTGGGGTCGATGGTAGCGACGGGATTTCTGTCTATGTGGATCTCCAACACGGCTACAGCTATGATGATGGTTCCGATTGGGATGGCGGTGATCTCCCATGTGGCTGAATCTTTCAAGAAAAACGGCGATGCCGAAGTGGACACCACCCCGGGCCGGTTTCCCTTTGGCACGGCGATGATGCTGGGGATCGCCTACTCCGCATCCATCGGCGGCCTGGGTACACTGATCGGCACCCCGCCCAACGCCATCTTCGCCGCCCAGGTCAATCAAATATTCGGTGTGCAGATCTCCTTTGCCACCTGGATGCTGTTCGGGGTTCCGGTCGTGATCGTGTTGTTGGGCCTCACCTGGTGGTATCTGGTGAAGGTCGCTTATCCGATGAACTTTGACAATGTCCCCGGCGGTCGCGAGATCATCGACAAAGAGAAGGAAAGCCTCGGAACAGCGACGTACGAGGAGAAAATGGTCTTTATCGTCTTTACGCTGACCGCACTGGCCTGGATCACCCGGGAGTTTATCCTAAAGCCGTTGATCCCCGGGATCGACGACACCGTCATCGCTATTGCAGCTGCCGTCATCCTATTTTTAATCCCCTCCCGGAACCATCCCGGCACCTTCCTGCTGGATTGGGACACCGCCAAAAATATCCCCTGGGGGATTCTGCTTCTCTTTGGCGGCGGGTTGGCGATCGCTGCCGGCATCACCGGATCCGGTCTCGACAGATGGATCGGGGAACAGCTGACGCTCTTGGAAGGTCTCAACTTCCTGCTGGTGCTGATCGTGGTGACGACGCTGGTGATCTTCCTGACGGAAATCACCTCCAACACAGCTACAGCCACCATGATGTACCCCATCATGGCCGCCTTCGCCGGGGCAATGCAGGTTCACCCCTACGGCTTGATGGTGGCGGCCGGCGTGGCGGCATCCTGCGCCTTCATGCTCCCGGTGGCGACGCCGCCTAACGCCGTCGTCTTCGGTTCCGGTTCTGTCCGGATCCAGGACATGGCCAAAGCTGGCTTCTGGCTCAATCTGTTAGGTGTCATCGTCGTCTCTTTGGCCGTCTATTTCCTCCTTCCCGCCGTCTGGGGTATCGATTTGCTGACGCCGATGAAATAAGGATTTTAAAGAAAAAGGCTGCTGACACGATCGTCAGCAGCCTTTTTCTCAATAAAGTCCCTATCACAGCATGATGATTCATGGTCGGTTCGATACGAGAGAAGCGTTTACCCGAACGAGTCACTTACCGGGAAGGTCCGGCTTTTTCTGCAGGATCGCACAGCGAGACCTGGTGCAGTTGTAGCCTTCGGGTAACTGCCACCGCCCGTTTTCATTAGCACGACTATTGTTTCATCCGCGGATCGAAGACATCCCGCAGGCCGTCACCCAACAGGTTGAATCCCAGCACGGTTAACATGATCGCCAAACCGGGGAACACCATCGTCCAGGGAGCGGACTGGATAAACGCCCGGGAGTCGGACAACATCTTACCCCACTCCGGCTCCGGCGGCTGCGCACCCATCCCGATAAACCCGAGAGCAGCCGCTTCCAAAACCGCTGTGGCAAAGCCCAACGTCCCCTGCACCATGATCGGGGTCCAGGAATTGGGCAGGATGTGACTAAACAAAATCCGCCGATCCTTCATCCCGATAGCCCGTGCCGCCAACACATAATCTTCCTGTTTGACCGCCAGCACCCGGGAACGCATCAAGCGACCGAAGGTCGGCACATTGATGATCGCGATGGCGTACATGGCATTCTCCAGACTGGGGCCCAACATGGCCACGATGGCAATGGCCAACAGGATCGCCGGAAACGCCAGCAGGATATCAAAGAGACGGGAGATCAGGGTATCGCGCCATCCCCCGTAAAAACCGGCAATCAGTCCCAGCGCGGAGCCGACTACGATCGACCCCGAAATGGCAAAAAAGCCGACCCACAAAGAGATTCGGGCCCCGTAAATGACCCGGGCGAAGATGTCTCGGCCGAAGTCATCGGTGCCAAACCAATGCTCGCCGGAGGGAGCCTGCAGGCGGGCATCGGGGTCAATCTGATTGTACCCGTAAGGGAGCAATAACGGAGCGATCAGGGCGATGAGAATAAAGAAGAGGATGATTCCCCCGCCGATCATCGCCGATCGGTGGCGCAACAAGGCACGCAGGTTGTCCCGGAGAGGGGAATCCACCGGTTCCGTTCCCGGGCCGGTCCCCTGTTCCTCCTTTTGTATCGTAGGGGTGTTTGTGGACACCGTATTCACTCCTTCCCATATTGGATTCGCGGGTCAATCCAGGCGTATAAAAGGTCGACAATCAAGTTAATGATCACGAAAATAGTGGCTACAATCAAGATTCCGGACTGAACCACGGCATAATCCCGTGCATGGATCGCGTCGTAGAGATAGCGTCCGACCCCTGGCCAACTGAAGATGGTCTCCGTCAGAATGGCTCCTCCTAGCAGGAGTCCCATCTGAAGGCCGAATACCGTGATGATCGGGATAAAAGCGTTCTTCAACGCATGCTTGTAGATGATCAAGCCTTCCCGGACCCCTTTGGCCCGAGCGGTCCGGATATAATCGGATCGCAGGACCTCCAACATGCTGGAGCGGGTCATCCGGGCGATGATCGCCATGGGAATGGTTCCCAGAGCAATCGCCGGAAGCAGCATATGCCTGAATGCATCCTGTAAGGCGTATAGATTTCCCTGGATCAACGCGTCCAGGAGATAAAAATTGGTGATCGGTTCAAAGAACATCCTGGGATCCATACGCCCGTTGGAGGGAAGCCAGTCTAATTCCTGGGCGAAGATCCACTGTTCCATCAAACCTAGCCAGAAAACCGGCATCGACACCCCGATCAAAGCGATCACCATGGATAAATAATCAACGGAAGTGTTCTGCCGCCACGCTGATAAAATTCCCAGGTTAACCCCGAAGAAGATGGCGATCAACATAGCACACAAAGCCAGTTCGAAGGTCGCTGTCAGATAAGGGAGGATCTCCTCCGCCACCGGTCGTCCCGTTTGGACAGATGTCCCTAGATCCCCCTGCAGGAGGTTGCCGACATAACGGAAATATTGGATATATAAGGGATCGTTCAAGCCCATGTTTTCTTCCAGGCGTTCCATCGCTTCCGGGGTGGCCCGTTCCCCGAGAATCGCTTTGGCAGGACTTCCCGGAATGGCATGAACAATGGAGAAGGTGATAATCGACATTCCGATTAACACCGGGATTAACATGAGGATTCTCCGGATCGTATAGGCAATCACGGTTTCACCAGCCTTTCAGTCCAAGCTGAATCAGTCTCCGCAGGCAGTTGCTTAAAAAAGGGCGGCATTGCACTTGCAACGCCGCCCTAACCATCACTTTTCAATATCGACTTCCGCCAGGCTGTCGGAACCCTTGGGATGGGGCTGATAGCCTTTGACATAGGATTGGGCGGCCAGGGACGGAGTCGAGTAGACCAATGGAACCCAGGGAGCGTCTTCATGGATGATGTGCTGGGCTTTTTTGTAGAGTTCGGCACGTTTGGACTGTTCCGTTTCCCGTTGGGCTTTAATCAGGATGTCGTGCAGTTGTTCGTTTTTGTAGAATGCGATGTTTTGCGCGGGAACTCGGGCATTATCCTGGTCCAGGAGGACATACAGGAAGTTATCCGGATCGCCGTTGTCACCGGTCCAACCCAAAAGCGCCATTTCATGCTTCCCTTGCTCTGTGTCCTCAAGATACGTCTGCCACTCGGGGCTGACGATCTCCACCTCAATCCCGATCTTCTTCAGGTCCGCCTGAATGTACTCCGCGATCTTCTTGCCATCAGGCATATAAGGACGGGGCTCCGGCATGGCATAGAAGGTGGCTTTAAATCCGTCCTCGTAACCCGCTTCCTTCAGCAATTGTTTGGCTTTATCCAGATCGTACTCGTAAGGCTCGACCTTCTCGTTGTAACCCCACATGGAGGGCGGGATCGGGTTTTTAGCCGGTTCAGCCAGCCCCGCGTAAAAGCTTTTGATCAGCCCTTTTTTGTTGACGGCGTGGTTGATCGCCTGCCGCACTTTCTTGTTGTCAAAGGGTTCCTTTTCCGTATTGAAAGCCAGATAGCCGACGTTGTTGGGAGGGCGCTTCAAAAGTTGGAGATTTTCATTCTTTTCTACCCGTTTGGCATCGTCGGGGTTGAGTCCATCCATCACATCGATATCCCCGGACTGAAGCGCAGTGAAGCGGGCGGAGTTATCGGGAATCGACTCAAAGATGACCCGGTCCAGCTTGGGCAGGCCTTCTTGCCAGTAATCCTCATTCTTCACGATGGTGATGGAGTCCCCTTTTTTCCAGCTTTTAAACTTGAAGGGTCCCGTTCCCACCGGGTGTTGGGCAAATTCGGCAGGATCCGCTTTGACCGCCTTCGGTGAAGCGATAGCGAAGGGAGACATGGCCAAGTTTTGCAGGAAAGGGCCCTGGGACTCTTTCAATTGAAACTGGACCGTGTATTCATCCACCGCTTTGACACTCTCGATGATATGCCCCTCGTCTCCTTTAAAGCCGCCGAACATGGAGGCGTAGTAGGTGAAGTCATCCTTCTTAGACGGTTTCATCTCCTGGTTCATCCAGCGCTCAAAGTTGAACACGACCGCCTCGGCATTAAAGGGCGTTCCATCATGAAATTGAATACCCTCGCGCAGATGAAAAGTCCAGGTCTTTCCGTCATCTGATTGTTCCCAGTCTTTCGCGAGACCCGGTTTTACTTCCATGCTCTTCTTTTTGTACTCGACCAGCGTTTCCATCACATTTTCCGTCACCCGGAAGGATTCCCCGTCGGTGACCAGCGCCGGATCCAGTTGCGGCGAATCGGCACCCCGGCCGTAAATCAGCGTTTTCCCTTGGCCGCCGGCACTCTTGCCGCCGCAGCCAGCCAGAACTGTGGATAAGATCAGCACAAATCCGACAGCGATCAATAGAGACTTCTTCATGTTCATTTGTCAATAACCCCCTTGAGATAAGATGATCCTTTCGCTACTTCACCACCAGACGGTACAACACCTCCTTCACAAGATGTCACGGATCCAGCAGATGACAGGCGGCAAAATGACCGTCTCCATGGTCCTTAAACTCCGGTCGCACGTCCCGGCAGATATCCATCACATGGGGACAACGGGTGTGAAAGGCACACCCCTTCGGTGGGTGACTGGGACTGGGAACATCTCCACTCAGAATGATCCGCTCCCGTCTCACCTCCGGTTCCGGATCTGGTACCGGCACCGCCGACAACAGCGCCTGGGTATAGGGATGAAGCGGGTTTTCGTACAAACGGTCCCGATCGGTCAGCTCCACCATCCGGCCCAGATACATCACCCCGACCCGGTCGCTGATGTGACGAACTACGCTGAGGTCGTGGGCGATAAAGAGATAGGTCAGATCGAACCGTTCCTGTAGATCCTCCATCAGATTCAACACCTGAGACTGGATAGAAACATCCAGCGCCGAGACCGGCTCGTCAGCCACGATCAGCTTCGGCCGTACCGCCAGCGCCCGTGCGATCCCGATCCGTTGTCGCTGTCCCCCGCTGAATTGATGGGGATAACGGCCGGCGTGGAAGGAATCGAGACCGACTACTTGCAGCAGTTCCTTCATTTGCTCCTTCCGTTTCCGGGCGTCGCCGATCCCGTGAACCTTTAGAGGCTCTGCAATAATCTCTCCTGCGGTTTTGCGGGGATTGAGGGAGGCGAAAGGGTCCTGAAACACCATCTGCATCTCCCGCCGCATCTTCCGCATCTCTTCTCCTTTAAGAGCGGTCAGTTCCCGGCCCTCAAACCTCACCTTGCCTGAGGTGGGCTCTTCCAGACGGAGGATGGCTCGGCCGGTGGTGGATTTCCCGCAGCCGCTCTCCCCGACGATCCCCAGGGTCTCCCCTTTCCGGATGGAGAAGGTGACATCGTCCACCGCCTTCACTTCCCCCATCTTTTTTCCGAACACGCCGCCGCGGATCGGGAAAAACTTTTTCAGATGCTCGACTTCAAGAAGTGGTTGTGGTTGGGTCACGATCCGCTTCCTCCTTCTTATCCACATGGAGCCAACACCGGCTGTTTTGTCCATCTCCTATCGCAAACAGACCAGGCTCTTCCGTCCGGCAGATATTCATCGCGTACTCACAGCGGGGTGCAAACCGGCATCCCGTCGGCATCTGCTTCGGGTTGGGAACGTTGCCCGGGATCGAGTACAGCCGTTCGGCGCGCTGGCCCAATCGAGGGATCGATTGGAGCAAACCTTGGGTATAGGGATGACGGGGTTGGTTGAACAGCGTATTCACATCCGCCTCCTCTACCACTTGGCCGGCGTACATGACCACGACCCGATCGCACATTTCCGCCACCACACCCAGATCGTGGGTGATCATCAGGATAGCAGTCCCCGTCTCTCGGTTGAGCCGCCGCATCAGGTCGAGAATCTGTGCCTGGATGGTCACATCCAAGGCCGTGGTCGGCTCATCGGCGATCAAGAGCTTGGGGCGACATACCATCGCCATGGCGATCATCACCCGCTGCCGCATCCCGCCGGATAATTGGTGGGGATATTCCTCCAGGATTCCTTTCCGGCTGATGCCCACCTCCTGCAAACTGTCCGCTGCCAGACGCCGCGCCGCTTTCTTGTCCAGCTTTCGGTGCTGACGAATCGCTTCCACGATCTGATCTCCGATGGTAAATACCGGGTTGAGGGAAGTCATCGGCTCCTGAAAGATCATGGAGACAACGTTGCCGCGGATTTTCCGCCATTCCCGCCCTTTGAGATGGGTCAGCTCTCTGTCTGCCAGGCGGATGCTGCCTCCCTCCACTCGCCCAGGAGGACGGGGCACTAAGCCCATCACCGACAGTGAGGTGACGCTTTTTCCGCAGCCCGACTCCCCGACCAGGCCAACCACCTCCCCTTCGTTTACGGTGAGATCCACATCATCTACAGCCTTGACCACCCCTTTGTCGGTATGGAAATACATTTTAAATCGAGAAATCTCCAGTAGAGGCCGAACCATAAAGACACCTCAATCATTTGTGAAATATCGGAAAAAGAATTCCGTGAATCAAGGGAAAAGAATGAATCCTTTCAGAATGGATATATTCGATTTAACTGAACAAATTCCTGTTCGTCAATAGTTATTCTTTAAGAAATAACCCCTTTCACCAACGGTTATGACCGGTAAATCCGGCGATCCCCTGATCGGACCGATCGTTCGGTGTCCGTGCACAACGGACGATAAAAATATGAAAATTCCACAAGTGACCCATCTGGAAGGCAGAATAAACCGGCATTTTCCATACCACCCCTTGGTTGATAGAATAGGAACGATGAAGTCTATCGAAACGGGGGAGAGGAAATGAACCACGCCGAGGAGCAATCGATCGATCTGACCCGGTATGTATCCAACCTGGACCAAAACGTATATGCCATCTATAATTTGCCTGAAGAAGTGATCGCAGTCATCTTCGCCTATGTCAGCCGAAGCCCAGCCGGTTTTCGGGACAATCTGGCCAGACTGTTGAAGGACGATGAACTGGCCGTCAATGATGCTGCCAGCGGAATGGCCACGGCTTATTCGGAAAAAGCCTCCCGTTTTCACGAAAAATGGGTGGTCGGCTACGGCCACAGCAGTGTCGCCGAACATGCAGTCGCCCACCTCGGAATCGAAAAGATCAGCCGGCTCGCCTCAGCAGAGCTGGAGCTGGCCAACACCTTCAACAGCTTTACCGAATACAGCCAGCGTTATCAGCGGCCCGCCCGCGGTTCCTACCACATCCCGGCAGAGCTGGACGACCATCCGTCGGCTAAAACCGCCTTTATCCGCCTCCAGGAACAGGCCTACGACACCTATGAACAACTGCTAGCCGGTTTAACCGCCCACCTGGAAAACACCCTCCCTCGCCGGGAAGGGGAGAGCGACAAGCGGTTTTCCTCCCGAGTGGAAAAGGTAGCCTTTGAGGACGCCCGCTATGTGCTCACCCTGGCGACACAGACCAGCCTTGGACTGACAGGGAACGGACGGGCGCTCCGGGACACTTTGGTGCAATTGTTGTCCAGCCGACACACTGAATCCCGGGAACTGGCCCGACAGATGGAGCGGGAGATCAGCCAAGTAATCCCAACGCTGCTGCGACATGTGCAGCCTAGCGAGTATCTCTTGGAAACCCGGAAAGAGTTGGCCCAAGAACCGATTTCTCGGAAAACCAGCTCCGACCGGGGAACCGCTCATCAGGGTCCCTCTGCCCGTTTCCTCCATCTCCCGGAATATCGGCAAGCCCTTCGCGACCTTTCGATCCACCTGTTGGTCGGCGAATACGGCCTTTCCGCTGCACAGGCGGCGGAAACGGCTGACCAGATGACCGTATCCCAACAGGAAGAGCGGTTGGAGAAAGCACTGAAGCATCTACACTTTTTCGACAATCCGACGGGACTCTTTCGCCACCTTTTTTACACCATGGAGTTCAGCCTGTCGGAAGCCAACTGGCACCAACTGCTCCGACACAACCGGGGCACCCACTTCACCTTCGGCGAACCCACGGTGGATTGGGGGTACACCATTCCCCCCCATATCCGTGAAGCCGGCTTAACCGAGACCTTCTCCCGGCTGATGGCGATAGCGGAAAAAACCTATGACCACATGCTGGAGATCTGCCCGGCAGCCGCCCCTTACTGCGTCACCAACGCCCACCACCGCCAGGTGACCGCCACTGCCAACCTGTGGGAGTTGTACCACCTGATCAATCTCCGGACCACACCGGAAGCCCAGTGGGACATCCGCGCCGCCTTTGAACAGCTGTACAACGATCTGGAAACCCACCATCCCGTTCTGGCCCGTTATGCCAAACGCCGCTGATCCCGCATCACAAAAACCACCCCGCGTGCTGATTGTGATGTGCACCCCTTAAAGTAGACACAGGAAAAACCCCCTGTGAACGGAACTACTTTTAAGGGGTGTTTTCATGGCGAAAAAAGGACAGAAGTTCAGGCATTATCCCTTTTCACTGAAGATGCAAGCCGTTCAAATGAGACTGCAGGGTGTAACCAAACGGGAGGTAGCCGAAAGGTTGGGGATCCATGACGTGAGCCGCTTGAAGGTCTGGTTGCGTCAATATAAGTTAAAAGGATCCGAAGGGCTACAAGACCGCCGGGGAGGGCGAAAGAGGCCACTGCAAAAGGATGAATATGTCCGTCAGCTGGAATTGGAGAACGATGTCTTAAAA
>NZ_FMZA01000019.1 GCF_900102685.1 Melghirimyces thermohalophilus | reverse complement strand
AGGATGGAGAAAAGAAGGGAATTGGTAATTATGACGGACACGTTCAAGATCAGATAAAACCCGGTAACTAAATAGAGTACAAAAAGGACTGCAAAACTGGTGATCAACCCAAGAACGGCAAACACAAACAACAAACCGAGCAATTTAAAAAAATGAGAGGACCCAAATGCAAAAGATTGTTTGACCCCCTGCAACCATGTTTTACCGTCAATGATAGCTGCATAAGAAATTCCGAGAAACAGAAGGAACAAAACCAAACCGGGAATAATCAACAGTAGTGAACCAGTCACAATGAGAAATGAAACAAAAAAACTCATCACGTAAATGGAAAGCATCAGCCAATGTCTTTCCTAGCCGAATGTCCTCATTGCGTGCATATTGAAGAGCCATGCTGATAAAGGGGAGCTGAATTAAAAACAGAGCGATAAACATAAAGAAGGATTTGATCAATGCCGGCCAAAGGGGAATTCCCAACACCTGAAACGGCAGAGTCGTATAATTGACCGCCAATGTATAGACCATCTGGATGGGAACCACAAACAGAAGAATCACCAGGAAAACCTGCCAAACGTTCTCCCTAAACAACCGTAATGCATCTCTCACCGGGCCCATATTTTCACCTCTGTCATCTTCTACCGCGGATTTCTCAGATTTTTAATTAGATCCAAGACCTCTGGGTTTTCTTCGATCGGAACATCTTCAAATATCTCTTCGCTCAGTTCCTGCATCTCTTCATATTCCTTCGGATTCTTCTCTTTGGTATACATCATCTTCTGATAGGGTTTTAGCTGAAAATAATACCACCAGGCTTTCCAGTTGGTAATAGATTTGATGGAGGATAGATAATCCATCACCTTTTCTCTATCAGCAGCTGTTTTAAATTGAATATCAGTTTGCCAAAAACCGCTACGAGCCGTATCGACCTGATACCCTCTCATTTTTTTATAATCATCTTCAGTTACAATTTCACGTTTTCTCATCTCGACAGTTTCTTTGCCCGCCTGATTGACCGACCTCTCGATCACTTTCTGATGTTGAATAATCACATCAGGAACCTTTTGAAAGGATGTAAACGCCCACCTCACATCTTCCGGTCCACTTTCAATAAATTTTTCTACCTTGGATAGCAATCGTTTGAGGCGGGCATATTTCCGACCCATCCCCGACTTCCTCCATTTTTCACCAATAGTAGCCATTGCGTGAATGGATGCATTAAATCCATTAGCATAGCAAAACACCTTTTCTATACTATGAACAGGTGGGACCTCTCCATTCTCTTTAATAATCAACTCCTTTTGTGAAGGGTTATAGTGAAAGTAGTAGTACAGCTGTCCGTCAATAAAAAATTTCGCAGGGAAAACTTCCAGGTTCTCCCCCTTCTGCTCATACCTTTTTGCCACTTCAAAGATTTTCTGCGGCAGATTACTCAGCTTAATCATGTCCAATTCCTCCCGAGAGGAGATTCCTAACTAAACCATCCTTTGACAGTATCCACGGCTCCACTCACTCCATCTTTCACCGCACTGGCCGCTTTCTTCGTCGTTTTTACAGGATCTTTTACAAAGGATTTGACACCGTTCCCAGCCATTTTCAACGTATCTGTGACTGTGTTCCAATGTTTGATGCCTTTTGATACTGTCCAGATCGCTGCCCCTGCCACCGCTACCCCGGCTGCGACCGGTGCGCCAACTCCGGAGGCACTCAATACGACAGCTCCAGACATCATCATCTCACCGACATTGGCCCACCCGTCCGTACTACTGATGCCCTTATCACTAAAGTTTTGGATCGCTTCATAAGCGGAGATCCCCGTTTCAACAGCCGCCAAAACCGGAGCGGCTTTTCCGGCCATTTTCAGCGGACGGGCCACATAATCCCCGCCCACCTTTAGGGGTTTTGAAGCATTTTCCAAAAATCGTCCCCAATTAGAATAGCTAGAAACACTTCGACCAGCTACAGATGCCTGCCAAGCCGCTTTAATTTCCGACGGAGAGCGGACGAACTTTCCTACGTGTTTGGCGTTGTCGACTGATTGCCAAGCATCGAGGCCGATGGTGGTCCATTTACCGAGGAAATCGTTTCCGGCAAGCGCTCCGTTGGCCCCTCTCAACGCTTGGATAACTGCTGCTTGAGGATTAAACCTCGATATGTCAAAATCCACTTCACTTAGGCTGCCGATATTGCCTAAAAAGAGATCCTTTACGACGTATTTAAACGCTTTATACTCCGGTGATTGTACTACATTATCCGACTGCTGCCCTTCATCGCCGTTATCCCCTTGTTGGGAATCAGAACCGGAGTTCTCTTCCCCCTCACGCTTTCCCGGGTCTTCCGCTTGATAAGGATCGGGCTGTTGATACTCCGGCGCTTCATAGGGATCCGGCGGGATGTATGTATCATCAGGGGGTTCATATGGCGCCGGCGGCTCCCAATCCGCCAACGCCACCCCCACAAACGGGCTGCTTAAACTGATCGCATAAAAGATCAACAAGCTAAATGCAAAAAAACGAACAACCCGTCTATTATGGATCCACCTCATCTCTTCACCTCGAGCAATTATTCATTATATTGATCGGTCATGTTATCTTCCTGTTTATCAATTTTTTCTTTGGCTTTGCGTTCCATTTGTTTCAATTCCTCGCGAATTTCATTCTTTAAATCTACTGTTTCTTGATCAAATAACAAACTTCTGTCTATTATCTTATCCCACAATCCTTCCTCTGCTTTTATTTTATTTTTTTCTTTTAAATATTCATACGCGTCAATAAGCCGTTCTTTTTCTCTTGCTTTGACCTTTATAAGACCACCATCCCCGAAAACAATTTCATCTAGTTTTCTCTGCTTCTCAGCCCAATTGTGGAAAATTTCGTTTCGACTTTTCGTTCCCCACATACTCCATTCAAATTCTAACCGTTCTCTTTCAGCCTCCAGGTATTCTTTCAGATCGCTTTCGGAATAGACGGTCTTATAGGAGCCATCCGCTGCTTCCGCTACTTGCTTCAGCTGTTTCTGTCCGGCGTCATCCACATCGAAGCCGACAATATTGACCATCGGTTGGATATCGGATTTCTTTAAGGCTTGTGCCGCTTTCACTGGATCTCCGCCGCAAGTCTCTACTCCGTCGCTCACCACGTAGATCACATTGCGGGACTGTTTTTCTTTTACTTTGTTCAGGTCTTTGTGTGCCGATTGGATCGCCGAGGCTAAGGGAGTCCATCCTGTCGGCTGAAACTGGGACAGAGCCGATTCAAATTTCCCGCTGTCATAAGTGCTGAAGGGATATACCAATTCGTTGCTTTTGCAGGAGACTTCCTTATCTTTTTCTTGGTTGCTCCCCTTGTGCCCATAGACACGCAAAGAGACCTGGGCTCCTTTGGGAAGTTCCGACACAAATCCCCGGATCGCTTCCTTGGCCAGGTTCATCTTCATGCCGCCTTCCACCTGTCCGGCCATACTGCCGCTGGCATCCAGCAGAATTTCTACATTCATCTGTTCCAAGATGGGCAGTTCGCCAGCCTCCGGCGTCTTGACGTTAGACTGGATGGAGGTGTCAAAGGCTTGCAGCTTTTGATATAACGGCTGATAGTTTTCCCCCAGGAGATAAATCAAGTAATCATAGATTTTTTCCGTGCTCATGTCGTCCGGTATTCGGTCCAGGGCCTTTTCTACTTTTTCCTTGTCATAGTTATCCCCAGCGAATTTCCCCGGATTTTGCGTCATGATTCCTTCATAATCCTCTGGCGCATCAGGGATTTTCTGTTTCTTGGACTGCGCGGTCTCCTCTTTTTCCCCCGCTGATTGGCTCCCTTCTGAGCCGGAGTCAGAACACCCGGTCAGTATCAGCAACACACTAAACAAAACCGCCATCCATCGAAAATACATCCACCTTACCTCCTCATACAAGGGCTAGTCCATTTCTGAAACACTTCGGTTCAGGATCACGAGTCCATCATCAGTCCCACCACAGATAAACTTGTCTCATCACCTCTACAAAGGCTTCAAGATCTTCCATAGAACCTAAATTTTGATCCACCACATCCGGACAAAAATCGTACAGGTCCTCGCATAAACCGCTCAAATCGCCGATGTGGCCGTTTAGATCAAACCAAAGGGTATCGGATTCCGCTTGGAAAATTTGTATTTGTATCTGATGCTGCTCCTGAATCTCTTTCAATCGTTGGATCAAGTCCTCTGTCTCCATCCCGTAATTAAGCGCATCGGTGCGGGCGAGACGGAGGATGTCAAATTGGGAATCACCTTCTCCAATGACCAACTCCACACCGGAATGCCGCTCGTCCCCATACCACTTGGTCGTTCCCACAAACGTGACCAGGCCTTCACTTAACTCTGGTCGTATGTTTAGCACAAGGTTCCGCGCTTCTTCTTCGTCGTCGATGATGACGGAGAGGTTATTTTCGTCCTTTTGCCGTCCAAAATCGTAGGTTGAATAAAATCGAAGCTCTTTTCCGGTCACCCGGCTCAACAAGTTGCCAGCCTCTTTCATAGACATCCTGCATCGCTCCTTATTCAGTAAGTTCGTCCCATTGCAGCCCGTGGGTCAGCCACTCCAGTGCAACAAACCGTTCGTACACCGTGAAGGTCTCTATATCTTCCGGAATCTTTTCCCCTTCTTCTTGAATTGCCCACATCAATCGGTAAACCAGATCCGCTTCGTCCAAAATCTCCGAGACGGGACGTAGTTGCGCATTTTGAATAAATGGTTCCGTGGGGTCTCCTAAAGACGGCATGATGTGACCGATCCAGCTCGCATCACACTGACCCGTAGGCCATTCCAAACCTTCGATCTCTCCCATTGCCCATAGCAACGCCCACAGTGCTTCTGTCCGCCAAGTGATCCGATGGGATTGCATGGCCCGTAACTTCCACACTTTTTCCCCTTCATCCAAATCGGATACAGGGATTTCACAAATCTCTCGCTCTTTTGGACTGAGCGTGCTCCATAACCCTTCATTTTTTACCCAATCGACGATCTCTTCCGGTTTCTCATAAAAAATCACGCCCAGAAGGTTATATAGAGCGAAGGCCCGTTTGGCTACGTCCTGGGCCGTCTGAAACCGAAAGGCCGACTCGCTCTCTTCATACACTAAACGCGGATGCACAGGGACACCATTCGCCTTTAGTTTCGCTTCGGACCGCTGTTTTCGTTCCAGCATGACATCACTGATCAAAACATCCACTCCCTCTCATTTGAAAATTGATCCGACTCAAGTCAGACTCGTTCCGATAACGACAGCCAGACCGATGGACAAGAGAAAAGAAAACATACCAGCCGCCGTATTTCCTTTGCCGATCTCCGCATCCACGTGGTGGCGGGGCGTGACCCACTCCAGCACCTTATAGCCCAGCAGCAGGAGAAGGATGCCGATCCCACCCCAAAGGGCGGCCCACCACAAGCGGTCATTGGTCACGATCGCAAAGCCGAGAACGATCGCTGTCCCAACCACCTTGCCACCGGAAGCCAACGCTGCCGCCACGTTTTTCTTCTCAAAGATCTCCACTGTGTCATCATATTGAGTAACCTTAGAAAACAAATAATAGCCGATAAACATCTCCAACCCAGAAAGGGCCGTATACCCGAGAGTCAACACGATAGAACGCAACAGCGGGTATTGGTTGAAAAAGTCCACATAACTCCTCCTTTACTTTCCTGCACTGATGCCGCCGCCACGCGAACTGCGGGTGCCAGCCGAGCCATTCCGTATCGACGTGGTTGAGGACCGATTTTCTTCGATGTAGTAGGGGTATCGGGTATACTGACGGTCATTCCATTCAATGAACCCCGTGTAATAAGAGCGGAACTGGTTGAAGGCGGGCATATCAAGAGGTTCCTTCTCAAAGGCATTCGTTTTTACCATAAAGATTTCGGGATGATACTGCTCCTTCACAAAACGCATCGGCGCCACTTCCACCAGCACATCCGATTCATCATCCAGATCCCGATACACCGTCACCAGCTCCTCGGAAAAGACCAAAAGCTGCCGGTCGGGAAGACGGTTGGAGACGGCTTTCGGCTCTTGCAGCGAATGGAGATGTTTGACGATCGGGTCGAGTGTGGTGCCTTCTACCCGGTAAATATGGGCGGATTCTTCCTCATCGTAGGAATCGCCATTGGGCACTTCGGCGAAAAAATCGTATTTCGGGTTTTCGCTGTCCTTCATCGCCTCTTCCACCGGCCCCACTGCCTCCACCGTCATCTCCACAAACACAGCCAGTCCCACAACGATCAAAAGCGGTAGGAAGATGGAGGTGAGAACCCAGAAAGCTACTTTTTTTTCGGACTTATTCAAACATCCATCGCCTCCTTCACTGTAAAATTCGAATCTATTCTAACATTCTTTTGACAAAAGTATTTATAATAGCAATAAAGATATTTTAAGGAGGAGCAGTCATTGAGGCTTGTTCACGTTTTTTTAACGGTTTTAGCCATGGCGATCATCGGTACGGGTTGTAGTGAGACAAACGAGAGAGAAAAAAGCCAAAACGCTGAAGCAGAACAAACATCCAAGGAGGAAAAAACGGAAGAGACAACAACCGTTTCAAAAAGAGATTTGCCCGAGGAGCTTCAAGACATCCCCCTTCCTACCTCCGCAGGGAAGTATGCAGGGGATAAGTATGATGAGGAGAAAGTAGAAGCGGAATTGGATAAGATCCCGCAAGACGCTTCGGAGAAGGAAATCCAAAAGAAATTGCTGGCTTTGCTCGGAGAAAATTATCATCCCTACATCGATTTCTTTGAGTCCTTTGACACCGCGGTCAACGCCGGAGGCAATGAACCGGGTGGGGTAAAAGCTCCGAAACTCCCTGAAGAGAAAAAAGTGAACATCATGATTTTAGTCGATGCCAGCGGATCCATGGCCGGACGAGTGGACGGCGGGGTCAAGATGGACTTGGCGAAACAGGCGGTGAAAGATTTTGCCGGGAAAATGCCGGAAGGAGCCAACGTGTCGCTGACCGTTTACGGACATCAAGGCTCCAACCACCAAAAGGACAAAGCAAAAAGCTGTAAAAGCATTGAAGAAGTGTATCCCTTGGATACATATGACGAAGGCAAGTTCAACCAAGCTTTGGGTCAATTTCAAGCGACCGGCTGGACCCCGCTGGCTGGAGCGATGAAGAAAGCCAAACAGCAGTTGGAGGGCGAAAGCAAAGCGGAAAACATCGTGTATGTCGTTAGTGACGGGATCGAGACTTGTGGCGGGGACCCGGTTCAGGCGGCTAAAAACCTTCACACCTCTAACATCAACGCCGTAGTCAACATCATCGGCTTCGATATCGATGAAGGACAAAAAGCCTTAGAAGCTGCTGCCAAGGCGGGGGGTGGAGAATACAGTTCCGTCGATTCCAAAGTGGACCTGGAGGAGCACTTTGAGGACGAATACGACCGCCTCTGGGATGAGTGGGAAGAGTGGGGAAATAAGAATTGGGATAAAGCACAAAACATAGGGGACAAGAAGTGGGATGAGGTTAATGAAATAGGCGATAAAATGTGGGATTTAGCGCAAGAAGAAGGAGATCGAATTTGGGATGCTGCTACCTATTTATACTCGGAAAAGGATCTAGACCATGCAAAAGAAGTACGTAGTGCATTTTTTAAACGACAAAAAGCCCTTCGAAGCTATGCTTTTAATACACAAAAAGAACTGAGGAGCGAAGTATTCAGTAATCAGAGAAAAACTCAAAGCGATGTCTTTGATAAACAGCGTGAGGAACAAAGAAAAACACTGGATCACTAATGTAAAAACAACCCCGGTCGCTTAAAGACCGGGGTTTCATATGCCAATCATCCTGGTACCATTTTCGTCCCCACGACCGATAATGGCCATTGTTCCTGGATCCCCGGTTCCAAACTCTTTCAGAGAAACATTACAACTCCCTTTCAGCAGTAGATATATAAACTCTTCTCGGCTTTTGATTGGTCATCAATGATTCGCTTGTCCTCCACAGATGTAAACAAGTAAACAAAAATCCGGCCGTTTTTTAGCGACCGGATGAACTACACTTGATTTCATCGAAGTTATTGATATTTTTCGCGTGCTTCGTCCTCTCTTTTGTTAAGATCATCTTGAAGCCTGCTCTCATTCTCGTTCACTGCATCCGTTAATTCACTTTCTTTGGCATTGCTATAATCCTGTAATACAGATTCCCGCTCATTAATCCATTGGGAAACTCCTTCCACATTAATTTCATCATGATCATCCAGGTAGTCCAACGCGTCTTGCAAACGATCGTCTTCCTCATCGGCCAATCGAACCATTTTATCATCGGTCTCATCAATTACTTTAACTTTCTTGTCATCTAGTTTGTCAACTTTCCTCTGCTGTGTATCTTCCCATTGATCCCATTGTCTCCAAAGTCGATCGTACTCCTGATCCAGTTGCTCTTCCAGATCAGCGCCCGAATCTGCGGTCTGATAGGTCCCCCCTCCTGCCTCAGCAACGGACTTTAAAGCCTTCTGACCATCATCATCTACATCGAATCCAATGATGTTGACAACCGCTTTCATCTCGGACTGGTTGAGCTTTTCGGCAGCCGCCACAGGATCCCCGTCACAGGTTTCCACCCCGTCACTAACCACGTAAACGATATTTTGTACATTGGAACCTACATGGTTGCTCAATTCTTTCCGCGCTGCATTCATAGCTCGGGAAAGAGGGGTCCAGCCAGCGGGTTGAAACTTCTTCAATGCGGAATCGAACTTAGTCTTGTTGTATTCTCCCAGTGGATAAACGTTTTCAATGCTTTTACATGACATCTCTTTATCTTTTTGTTGATTAGAACCCTCATGTCCATACACCTGTAACGAGACATTAGCTCCCTCAGGCATTTTTGCAGCAAAATCCTGCACCGCTTTTTTGGCTTGATCCATCTTTACGCCACCCTCAACAGTTCCGGCCATACTCCCACTGGAATCCAAAAGAATCATCACATTCACTTCTTTTTCCTTCGGAAGTTTAATCGCTACTTCACCATCTGGCGCCTGTCCGACCACGTTTAGAGAGGTGTCAAAGGTCTCAAAAAACCGAATATATGATGTATAATCTTCTGCCAACAGTTCCAATAACTTTTGATAGTACTGCTCAGGCGTTAAATCTTTTGGAAACTGATCAATTTCCGCCTTGACCTTTTCTTCATCATAATTGTCACCCGCATATTTACCGGGACCTGCCAATACATGGTGCCCCTTTAGTTCCTTGGGGAGATCAACCTTATAGTCTGGTTTTTGCTCAGTCTCTTCCTGTGATTTCGTCTCTTTTTGCGGTTGGGCCTCTTTTGATGTTGTCTCTTCTGAACAACCAGCCAGAATCAGCATCGGAACCAGGATAAGTCCTATGTACTTCCGCCACAACCTCAACGATAAACACTCCTTTTATTACGGGATTAAAACATTTTTTATTTCACAAATGTTCCCGCCCCTAAGGTGCTGCGGGGTTCACTTTTGCTTTTAGTCAAAGTTTATGTCAATGTCTAGATCACCGGCATTTCCTTTATCCCCTGAACCTGCCGTATATGGGATGTGATCTGGTGCATCCACATCTGCCTTTGACCCCATGCGGTTCCACTTTTTCCATCCTTTCCGAGGACCATATCGGATGACACAATACAATAGCAAACAAGTGATTTTAAGAATGTTATAAAGCCAAATAAGTACTTTCCATAATCCAAAAAGCATCAACACTCCAAGTGGTATCACTATGATAAATCCGACTACTTCCATACTTATCCCTCCACCACCCCCAGCTCCACCAATCTGGAATCGCATGGCCTCCCAATAAAGTCCCCGTCATTAAAATAGACATTTGTGGAACTTCCTTCGTAAAAGGAGATTCCGATTAGCCTCATTCGACTGATGCATGCTGTGAAAGTTGGAAATCACATGGGATGATACAATCAATCGCTGATATTCTCTTCTACTTGCTCGCTCGCTTGTTCGATGGCTTGATCCAGTTGGTCGTTCATCTCTTTTTGCTTTTTCTCGCGGTAGTTTTTCAGCTCCGTGTGCCGTTTTTCCAGCAGCTTGTCTAGCTTTTTGGATTCTTCTTCGTTCAGTTTTCCCTGGTCCTCCAAGTATTGGGCGGCTTTCTCCAAGCGTTCCTGCTCCCGGTCATAACGGATGACCAGTGTTCCGCGCTGGGGATAAAGTTGGCTGACCAAGTCGTCAATTTTTTCTTGCATCGCCCTCTTATGAGCCATCATGTCAAAAGTGTGTCGGTTTCGGTAGTTGGTGGCGCGATGGGCATCCATCACTTTCTCCCGATTTTCCCGGAAGATCCGAAGGATGTCTTCTCCAGTTTTGACGCTTTCATAAAATCCGCCGCCGGCTTCCGCCACTTCCTTCAAAGCTTGACGGCTGGAAGCATCCATGTCAAAGCCGATGATGTTCACAACGGCTTCAATCTCGGATTTATGCAGTTTTTGCGCTTCCTTCACCGGATCGCCGCCACAGGTTTCCTTACCATCGCTCACCACATAGACGACATTTTTCACGTCTTTTCCGGTTTCTGAGGCCAGATCCTGTTTGGCGCCGTTCATCGCCTTAGCCAAGGGGGTCCACCCGGTGGGCTCCACCTGGTCCAGCGCTTTGGAAAAGGCATCTTTTTTGTAAGCGCCGTGGGGATAAATCACCTCCGCGCTGTCGCAGGAGACCGCCTTGTCTTTCTGGGCATTGCTCCCTTTGTGGCCGTAAACTCGGAGGGAGATCTTCGCATCCTTAGGAACATCGGAAACGAAGTCCTCAATCGCCTCTTTCGCCTCCTCCATCTTCACCTTCCCGTTCACTTTTCCAGCCATGCTACCGCTGGCATCCAGCAGAATCTCGATATGGAGCTGTTTCTTCTCCTTATCCCCGTCTGCCTGCTCCTTACCGTCTCCACCTTTCTTCTCAAAACCGTCCACCTGATAGGAGGGGTCGAAGTTCTCGATTTTCTTTGCCACCGATTGATAATCTTCGCCCACTTGGTTCACCAGATGGGTATAAGCTTCATCGGCCTTCATGTCATCGGGGAGCTGGTCCAATTCCTGATGCAGCTTGTCCATGCTGATCTCTTTTCCGGAAAAAGGACCCGGTTCTTGCTTCAGAATCCCCTCGATCTCCGTCGCTGCTTTTTTGTTTTTATCCTGACCCTCACTGGGATCCTCCGCTTGGGAAGAACAAGCGGTCAAGCTCAGGGCGACAATCAGAAGGAATGAAAGCCAATATTTCTTACACATCATTTGGTCTTCTTTCACCAACCTTATTCTCCATATTCAGAACCGAAACGTTCCATCAAAAAACGGATTTGTTCCGGGGAAAAGTCGTCGTCTTGTTTCATGGCGCTTTCATGCTCCACCCCTAGGACATGCTTGACTTGGAAGGGGACTTGGTTTTTTCTCGCAAGGGAATCTACTGCTCGGATGATTTCAAATTGGGTGGGATGCTCGGTAGCATCGGCATCGACGATCGCTTCCCACAGATCGTAAGTTTTCTCGCCGTGACGGATGATATATTGAGGTTCCACTTCCAGCTCCCTTCCCTCGTCATCATCTTCCTCGCTGTAGTAGTCGTAATCAAATTGAATGCGACTCTCCTCCCAGGGATAGAGCACCCGATCCCAACCCCAATACGGATCGTGCATAAACCCGCGCTCATCTGCCGCTACATAGTTTCCCAAAGTTAGCGGTAAGCAAAGGATAAAGAGGACAAGGGGGATCACCCCCAACAATAGCCACATCACCCAGTGTCCTTCCTGGTCCTCCTTTTTCCCATCCCTTTTCCTATTTCTCCAGTTGATAAAAATCAAATGGAAAAATCCAAACACCGTCAACATGATCCACACACACATCAAATAGATCATCGTATAGGAAGCCAATGTAGGAGCCCAGGACACGTCGCCGGGCTCCCGGGTGAGATACTCTTGAAAGGAGACGAATAAATCCACAAAAGGCACACTTAAAAGCAACCCGATCATGTAGTAAATGATCACTGGGATTCTCTTTAATTTGTTCAAAACATCACCCCTTCTCTCCAAATTTTGATAAAATCATAAACTTATATATGGACTTTATATAAAAATATTTCGATCGTCAATGGATCCTGCCTGGTGAGAAGGGTTCCTTCGACACAAAAACCCCCTTTCTCCCTCACATCGGGAAGAAGGGGGTTGTTCGATGAGCGTCATCCCTGGTCCCGCAGGGTGGGAAACAGCAGGACGTCACGGATGGAGGCGCTGTCGGTGAGGAGCATGACCAGGCGGTCGATGCCGATACCGAGGCCGCCGGTGGGAGGCATGCCGTATTCCAGGGCTTCCAGGAAGTCCTCGTCCATGGGATGGGCCTCGTCATTGCCCTGGGATTTTTCCCGCACCTGAGCTTCAAAGCGCTCCCGTTGGTCGACGGGGTCGTTCAGTTCGGTGAAGGCGTTGGCGTGTTCCCGGCCGACGATAAAGAGTTCGAAGCGGTCGGTGAAGCGAGGATCCTCCTCGTTTTTGCGGGCCAAGGGCGAGATCTCCAAGGGATGGCCGTAGACGAAAGTGGGCTGGATCAGCTTCTCTTCCACCTTTTGCTCAAAGAACTCGTTCAGGATGTGGCCAAAGGTCATGGCAGGTGTGATCTCCACTCCGTGTTCATCCGCCAGGCGACGGGCTTCCTCGTCGCTCATCTCCCGCCGGAAGTCGACACCGGTATGCTCCTTCACCAGGTCGGCCATATGTTTACGGGCCCAGGGTTGTCCCAGCTGGACGGTGTGTCCCGCATATTGGACGGTGTCGGTGCCGAGCACTTCCTGGGCGATATGGGTGATCAAGCTTTCGGTCAGGTCCATGATGTCGTGGAAATCGGCGTAAGCCTGATACAGCTCCAACATGGTAAACTCCGGGTTGTGCCGGGTCGAGATGCCTTCGTTCCGATACACCCGCCCGATCTCGTATACCCTCTCGATCCCGCCGACGATCAGCCGCTTCAGGTGAAGTTCGATGGCAATCCGCATATAGAGATCGATATCGAGGGCGTTGTGGTGGGTGATGAAGGGACGGGCCGCCGCACCGCCGGGAATGGTGTGCATGGTCGGCGTTTCCACCTCGAGAAAACCCTGTTCATCCAGATAGCGGCGCATGGCGCTGATGATGCGGCTCCGGGTGAGGAAAGTCTCCTTCACTTCCGGATTCATGATCAGATCCAGGTAGCGTTTCCGATAACGCAGCTCCACATCTTTCAACCCGTGGAATTTTTCCGGCAGGGGGCGCAGAGATTTGCTGAGGAAGGTGATCTCCGTCGCTTTGATGCTGGTCTCTCCCCGGTTGGTTTTGAAGACGGTGCCGGAGACGCCCAGCCAGTCGCCCAGATCGGCAGAGGTGAAGGTTTCATACTGCTCTTCCCCTACCTCATCCTTACGGACATAAATTTGGATGCGGCCGCTCTGATCCTGAAGGTGGGCGAAGGAGGCCTTCCCCTGTTTCCGCTTGGACATCAGCCGGCCGGCGATCACCGCTGGTTGGTTTTTCTCTTGGATCTCCTCTTTACTGAGGTGGTCAAAGGCGTCTAGAATCGCCTGGGCGGTATGCGTCCGCTCAAATTTGCGGCCGAAGGGATCGACCCCTTTCTCCCGCAGTTGATCCAATTTGTCACGGCGCACCTGCAACAGTTCGTTCAGCTCTTCTCCTTGTGTCATGTCTTCGATCACTCCTCAAAAATAGCGGGGGTGCTGCTTGATAAAATCGGGATGTACGTTCCGATTAGGCCCCTCAATAAAAAAGAAATTAGTGCTTTTAAAGGCATGATGAAGCGGCTCAGTGCAACCTGCAACTGCTGTTCGGTGGATACTCATACCCCGAACGCGGCAAAAGACCGTCTTACCTCCTTTATGGACAAGAAACGGCCGTTCTAACCGAAGGAAAGCCGCCGGATGACGGCGGCTCTCCGATGCTCGAGTCAGGCGGACTTCCGTTTGACGCGGCTCTCCAGCTCTTCCACAAACTCGGTCAAGACGCGGGCCATGCCGTCTCGATCAACCTGTTCGTTGACCCGGTCTTTGACGCGAGCCGCTCCCCGCATTCCCCGCAGGTACCAGGAGGCGTGTTTTCGCATCTCCCGAACGGCCACCTCTTCTCCCCGGAGAGCGATCAGGCGGTCCATGTGCAAAAGGGCGATTTCAATTTTTTCTCGGGGGGTAGGCTCAGGAAGCAGCTCGCCGGTGGACAGGTACCGAATCGTCCGATACAACATCCAGGGGTTGCCCAGAGCGGCACGACCGATCATCACGCCGTCGCATCCGGTTTCATCCAGCATCCGCCGGGCGTCTTGGGGCGTCATCACATCCCCGTTTCCGATGACGGGAATGTTCACCGCTTCCTTCACCTGGCGGATAATGTCCCAGTCGGCGGTGCCGTTATACATTTGCTTGCGGGTGCGCCCGTGCAGAGAAACGGCCTGAGCGCCGGCTCGCTCCAAGGCCTTCGCGTTTTCCACGGCGTAGATGTGCTCATCATCCCAGCCTTTGCGCATCTTCACAGTAACCGGTTTGTCAACGGCCTCCACGACGGCGGAGACCATCTCCTCGATTTTGTCCGGATCCAACAGCCAGCGGGCGCCGGCATCGCACTTGATGACCTTCGGCACGGGACAACCCATGTTGATATCGATGATATCGGCGTTGGTCTGTTTGTCCACGACCTGGGCCGCTTCCACCAGGCTCTCTTTGTCCCCTCCAAAAATTTGCAGGGAGAGAGGTTTTTCTCGCTCATCCACATAAAGCATCTTTTGCGTCCGTTCGTTTCCGTGAAGAATCGCTTTGTCGCTGACCATCTCCGCGCAGACCAGACCACAGCCGAACTCCTTGGCGATCAGGCGAAAGGCCGGGTTGCAGACGCCGGCCATTGGGGCGAGTACGACATTGTTTTCCGTTTCCACCGGACCGATCTTCAGTTTCATCGGTTCCATTTTTCGGGCACCTCCTTTATAGCAGCCGTTAACGACTGCAGATTGAGGGTGTAGGGGCTTTTCACCACCTCGGACCCTTGTTTCCTCTCTTCCGCCCACCAAGCGACAGTTTGTCCCGTTCCGGGGATCACCACATCCGGCGCGATCTCGGCGAGGGGAACCAGGACAAAGGAACGGTCAGTCATGCGAGGATGGGGCACGACCAGCTGTTCCTCCTGGATGATACGGTCATCGTAGAGGAGCAGATCGAGATCGATGGTGCGAGGCCCCCATCGTATCCGTCGCACCCGGTGAAGCTCCTGCTCCACATCCAATAAAATGTGCAGCAAATCCATCGGAGATCGGGTGGTTTTTATTTCGGCACAGGCGTTGAGAAAGTCGGGCTGGTTCAGGTAGCCGACGGGGGCGGTCTCATAGACGGAGGAGAGTTGGGTGATCCGCACCCCGTTCCGGTCTTCCAGGCGGCGAAGCGCTTTTTCCAGATGAGCCATGCGCCGCCCCAGATTGGTACCCAACCCGATATAGGCAATCGCTTCAGTCATGGGGTCGTCTCCGGGTAATCTCCACCCCGACGGAATCGTAGTGACCGGGGATGGGCGGGTCCGGTTTGGTGATGCGGACCTTCACCTCTTGCAAGGAAAAGGTCTCCAGCAGACGCTGGGCAATCCGTTCCGCTAGGGTTTCCACCAGCGCGTAGGGTCCCGCCTCCGTCTCCTTTTTCACCATTTCATACACCTTGCCATAATCGACGGTCCGATTCAAATCATCCTGGCGAGCCGCCGGTGCCAAGTCCAAACCCAACTCCAGGTCGACGAAAAAACGCTGCCCCAATCGGTTTTCCTCAGGATAAGCACCATGATATGCGTAAAATGCCATCCGGTTGAAAAAGATCCGGTCCATCAAACCCCTCCTGCAGCGTTCACCATGGCGTCCGTCATCCGGGACACCCGGACCATTTCTTTTACGTCATGGACGCGGACGATGCAGCAACCTTTGCTGATGCCAAGGGCGACAGTGGCTCCGGTTCCCTCTACCCGCTCCTCCACCGGCAGATCCAGGGTGCGGCCGATGATCGATTTGCGGGAGGTGCCGAGCAATACCGGAAAGCCCAAGGCGACGATCCGTTCCAGGTTGCGCATCACGATCAGGTTTTCCTCGTGGGTTTTGGCAAAACCGATCCCGGGATCCAGGATGATCCGCTCATCCTTCACCCCAGCCTCCCGAGCCAAGGTGACGCTCTCCATCAGGTCGCTTTCCACCTCGTCCATCAGGGAGTGGTATCGAGCATCCAACCGATTGTGCATTAAAACAACGGGAACATCCAGCTCAGCGGCAACCCGGGCCATATCCGGATCTTTTTTGAACCCCCACACATCGTTGATCATATGGGCCCCAGCCTCCACCGCTTGGCGGGCCACTTCCGCTTTATAGGTATCCACGGAGATAGGCACGTGAACCTTCCGGGACAGCTCCCGCACCACGGGAACCACCCGCGTGAGCTCCTCTTCAAGAGAAACGGGATCGTATCCCGGTCGAGTGGATTCGCCGCCTACGTCAATGATTTCGGCACCGTCGGCCACCATCTGTTGCGCGTGGCGGAGAGCTTGTTCCAATTGATGATGTTTTCCCCCATCGGAAAAGGAATCCGGTGTCACATTGAGGATTCCCATCACCACTGTCCGACGATCGATGGGTAATGTGAAGGGACCGGCCTGAAGCGGCCGGATCCCAGTGTTTTCCGTTGCTTGGATCATGCCGATATCTCCTTCATCCTGGGCCAATCGATGCCCGTTGGTTTTCGTCGGATCAGGTAATGACCCCTTTCGCCGGAACTGCATCGGTATAGGTCTTTAGAAAGTTGGCCAACAGCCGTTTTCCATGGTCGGTAATGATCGATTCGGGGTGAAACTGGACACCTTCCACAGGGAGTTCCCGGTGACGGATTCCCATCACTTCCCCTTGATCGGTCCAGGCGCTCACTTCGAAGACCGCGGGCAAGCTCCCTCGATCGACGATCAGAGAATGGTAGCGGGTGGCCTGGAAGGGCGTGGGGATTCCTTTAAACAGGGATTTCCCGTCATGCTTTACCGAAGAGGTTCTTCCGTGCATCAACCGATCCGCCTGGATCACCTGCCCGCCGAAGGTTTGGGCAATTGTCTGATGGCCGAGACAAACCCCCAAGATCGGAATCCGACCGGCAAAATGCTGCACGGTCTCCAAACTGATGCCTGCCTCCCGCGGTGTTCCCGGACCCGGGGACAGAATGATCGCCTTGGGGGCTGTTTTTTCGATCCCGTCGGTGTCGATCCGGTCGTTCCGGACCACCTGCAGCTCTTCTCCCAGTTCACCCAGAACCTGCACCAAATTATAGGTAAAGGAGTCATAGTTGTCGATCATCAAGATCATTGCTCTTCTCTTCTCCTCTCGTCTCCACTCGTCGGTCACTCGTGATGGATTGAACAAGCGTCCCAGAATAGGAAACAATTCTCCCACCAGTTTACAACAAATCGGGAAATGAAAAAAGGTTTCCCTCCGCACGCAAAAAGGCCCTGCCAAAATACAGGGCCTTTTTGAACGTCAGCTTTCAAAGCGATACAGATCGGTGGTGAGATAGCGTTCCCCGTTGCTGGGAATCACTGCCACCACTCGTTTGCCTGCTCCCAGGCGACGGGCGATTTTCAAGGCGGCAAAAACAGCGGCGCCGGAGGAGATTCCGCCGAGGACTCCTTCTTCCCGGGCCATGCGGCGGGCCCATTGGAAGGCTTCCTCGTTGTCCACGGTGATCACTTCGTCATAAATCTCCGTATCCAAAATTTCCGGTGTAAATCCGGCCCCCAGTCCCTGAATCTTGTGAGGGCCCGGCTGGCCGCCGGACAATACCGCTGAAGCGGAAGGTTCCACTGCCACGATGTGGATTCCGGGAAACTTTTCCTTCAGCACGCGTCCCACGCCGGTGATCGTGCCGCCGGTGCCGATGCCAGCCACGAAAGCGTCGATCTTTCCCTCCATCTGCTCCACCAGCTCCCGACCGGTGGTCTCCTGGTGGATGCGGACGTTGGCCGGGTTGCTAAATTGCTGCGGCATAAAATAGTCCGGATGCTTTCGGGCCAATTCCTCCGCTTTGGCAATCGCTCCCTTCATCCCGTCAGCCCCGGGAGTGAGCACCAGCTCCGCACCATAGGCCCGGAGCAGGTTGCGCCGTTCTACGCTCATGGTATCCGGCATCACCAACATGGCTCGGTAACCTTTAGCAGCGGCTACCATCGCCAAGCCGATCCCCGTGTTACCACTGGTCGGCTCTAGAATGGTGTCCCCCTCTTTCAGCAGCCCTTTTTCTTCCGCGTCTTCGATCATGCTGAGGGCGATCCGGTCTTTGACGCTGCTAGCCGGGTTGAAGTACTCCAGTTTTAGATAGACATCGGCGTCGGCCTTACCCACGATCCGATTCAATTTCACTACCGGTGTACGTCCGATCAATTCGGTAATGTTGTTGGCTGCGCGCATAAAAGAACCTCCCGCTCAATCCCTTTAAATTCGGTTGGATTTAATGGTTTTATTGCATGCAATAGCTGAAAGGCCTGTCAATCGCTACTAATTCGGCTGTCACGCTCTGGCCTCATCCCGCAGCCGCTCCAGTTCTTCTCGGGGAACAATGTAAGCCTCATTACAAAAGTGGCAGATCACTTCCGCTTCTCCCCGCTCCTCGATCAGACTGTTCAGCTCTTCTTTTCCCATACTGCGAAGAGTATTGTAGATACGCTCCAGAGAGCAATGACATTGGAAGGCGAGGGGTTGAGTTTCGGTCACTTCCAGTTCGTCTCCCAACACCCGGCGCAGCATATCCTCCGGCCGATCCCCTCTTTCCATCAATTTAGTGATCGGCGGCATGTGGGCGATCTGCTGTTCCAATTCCCCGATCAGGGATTCATCGGCTCCCGGCAGCACCTGGATGATGAAGCCGCCGGAGTGGAGGATGGAGGCGTCCGGGGCGACCAGCACCCCTACGCCCACCGAAGAGGGAACCTGCTCGGAAGCGGTCAGATAGTAGGTGAAATCATCTCCCAGCTCCCCGGAGACCAGCCGGACGCTTCCCCGGTAGGGCTCTTTCAGCCCCAGGTCCTTCACCACATTGAGCAAACCATTGCCGACAGCATCGCCCACATTCAGTTTTCCCTGGGCGTTGTTGGGCAGGTCCACAGCCGGATTTTCCACATATCCACGCACATGCCCCTGGCCGTCCACATCGACCAAGATCTGCCCGAGAGGACCGTCTCCCTGAACCTGGATCGTCATCGCATCCCGCTCATTTTTTAACATCATCCCCATCATCGCCCCTGCCGATACGGTCCGACCCAGAGCAGCGCTGGCGATGGGCCAGGTTTGATGGCGCCTTTGCATCTCATTCATCATCTCGGTGGTGGTGCAGGCAAACCCCCGCACAAAACCGCCACGGGCTGTTCCGCGTACGGTGTAATCCCCATTCGTACTCATCGTCATCCCTCTTTCGTCGGTCGATGAAAAAGGAACCCCGTTAAACGGGGCCCTTCCACCTCTTATCTTTGATTCCGCTCATAGATCAATTTTAAACCCCTCAGCGTCAATAAAGGATCCACATGGTCGATGGTTCGGGTCTCCTGGCAAATCATCTCTGCCAGCCCCCCGGTGGCGACAACGGTAGGAGGTTGTTTCATCAGGCGTTTCATGCGGGAGACAATCCCATCAACCATTCCCACATATCCGTAGTAGACACCAGCTTGAATCGATTTGACCGTGTTGCGACCCAGGACCGAATCCGGTCTGAGGATCTCCACCCGTGTCAGTTGGGCTGCCCGTTCGTACAAAGCTTCGGTGGAAACGGTAATCCCCGGCGTGATGGCTCCGCCTACATAACGACTCTTTTCGTCGATGAAACAGAAGGTGGTAGCCGTGCCGAAGTCGACCACAATCACCGGCGGCCCGTAGCTATCCAGAGCGGCGACGGCGTTGACAATGCGGTCCGCTCCCACTTCTCGCGGGTTTTCGTATTGGATGTTAAGACCCGTCTTCACCCCGGGACCGACGACGAGAGGGTCCACCCGGAAATATTTTTTTGCCAACAATTTCAGCACATAGGTGAGGGGGGGAACCACAGAACAGATGATCAATCCTTCGATCTCTTCCATCCGGATCCCCACATGGCTGAACAGGTTTTTCAACCGCATGCCATATTCATCCTCTGTCGATCCCCGGTCGGTATGCACCCGCCAATGGTACAGAAGTTCCTCCCCTTTATATATACCGAGCACGATATGAGTGTTGCCGACATCCATCACCATCAACATCAGATATCCACCTGCTTTTAGGTATCAGGCCGGTCGAAACCATTTCTCAGGTGGATGGAAACAGTGTTCCACTGGCCTGCCAGGGTAAAAAAGTCCATTCCCATCATAGCAGGGGTTTGTCTGTAGTTCAATTATCCATTCCGCTTTCATCGGGCTCAACAGAAACGCTTGGGCCTTAAAACAGCCCGTACACCCGGCCCGCGGAATCTATGTCCATGTTTAAGGCGGCGGGCTGTTTTGGCAAGCCGGGCATGGTCATCACATTTTCGGTCAAAGCGACCAAAAAGCCAGCCCCGATCGAAGGTCGGATGTCCTGGATGTGAAGGGTAAACGCTTCCGGCCGCCCTAACAGGGAAGGATTGTCAGAAAGGGAAAAGGGAGTCTTGGCCATGCAGATGGGAAGCTTATCCCAACCATGGGCATCGCATGCTTTGATGCGTTCTTCCGCCTTGGCGTAAAACGCAACTCGGCCGGCCCCGTACACCTTTTCAGCGATGGCGGCGATTTTGTCGCGAATGGGCTGTTCCAGGGAATAAAGAAAGTGGGAGCGGGCGGTACCGGCTTCCGCCAGCCGAATCACTTCCTGTGCCAACTCCTCTCCGCCGGCGCCCCCGTGAGCCCACACCTCGGTCCTAGCGGCGGGAACGCCTCGCTCTTCACACCACCGACGGATATAGGTCAACTCTTCTTCCGTATCGTCAGAAAAGCGATTGATGGCAACCACACAGGGGAGGCCGAAATGATGGATCGTCTCCAGATGGCGTTCCAGGTTGGCCATGCCTTGGCGGAGGGCCTGCAGGTTGGGCTGGGTCAACTCGCCTTTGGGAACGCCTCCGTGCATCTTCAACGCTCGTACAGTGGCTACCATGACAACCACATTCGGTTGCAACCCGCCGGCACGACTCTTGATATGAATAAACTTTTCCGCTCCCAAGTCAGCACCGAAGCCGGCCTCGGTGACGGTATACTCCGACAATTTCAGGGCATGGCGGGTGGCGTTCAGGGAGTTGCAACCGTGGGCAATGTTGGCGAAAGGTCCACCGTGAACAAAGGCGGGGGTGTTTTCCGCCGTTTGCACCAGATTGGGCCGAAGGGCATCCTTCAGCAACAAGGTGGCCGCTCCTTCCACTCCCAGATCCGACACAGTGACCGGAGAACGATCATAGCGGTAGGCCACCACCGTCCGGCCGATCCGCTCTTTCAGGTCCTCCAGGTCCTGGGCCAAGCACAGAATCGCCATCACTTCCGAAGCGACGGTGATGTCAAAGCCGTCTTCCCGCGGGACGCCGTGAGCTTTCCCGCCGAGACCCACCACCACGTTGCGCAGAGCCCGGTCATTCAGGTCGATCACCCGCTTCCAGACGATGCGCCGAGGATCGATGCCCTGTTGGTTGCCCTGATGCAGGTGGTTATCAATCATGGCTGAGATGGCGTTGTGGGCGGAGGTGATGGCATGGAAATCCCCTGTAAAGTGCAGATTGATATCCTCCATCGGCAACACTTGGGCATAACCGCCACCGGCAGCTCCCCCCTTGATTCCCATGCTGGGGCCGAGGGAAGGTTCCCGCAAGGCGACCGTCGCCTTCTTTTTCAGCCGATTCAGCGCCTGACCCAATCCGACGGTGACCGTGGACTTTCCCTCTCCGGCAGGAGTCGGACTGATCGCCGTCACCAAAATCAGCTTCCCGTCAGGACGGGTACGGATTCGATCCCACAAATCGTAGGACAGCTTGGCCTTATAGGTTCCGTAAAGTTCCAAGTCTTCCTCCGTCAGACCCAACTGGCCGGCAACCTCTACAATCGGTAGTTTGTCTACCTGTCGGGCAATCTCAATATCAGCGGGAACGGCTGGCTTTGTTCCGGTTTCACGATTCACAGGGATCCCTCCTATTCCGGAATTTTCGTAAGCGCTTTCATCCTTTGACACAAAAAAGGATGCGCCGCGGCATCCTTTTTCCGATCAGGCTTTGTGATCTTGATCGCCTTCTGGATTGTCCCCGTCTTCCGCGGGAGAGTCATCCGTTTGATCCGATTCATGGGTTTCCTCTTTGCCTTGAATGTGGACGGCGACATCCGAGTCCGAGTCATCATCGATCGGTTTGTCCAGCTTTCCTTTTTCCATCAGCTGACGGATCTCTTCCGCATCGAGGGTCTCTTTCTGATACAGGGTCTGAGCGATCAACTCCAGCTTATCCCGTTTCTCCAATAGGATATTTTTGGCCTTGCTGTAGCAGTCGTTGATCATTTCCTGCATTTCTTTATCGATCTCATAGGCGATCGCATCGGAATAGTTTTGTTCGTGGCCGAGATCCCGTCCGAGGAAGACCTGACCTTGGCTCCGTCCAAACTGCATCGGCGCCAGCCGTTCGCTCATTCCGTACTCGGTGATCATGGACCGGACAATGCTGGTCGCCTTTTCAAAGTCATTGTGGGCTCCGGTGCTGATCTCCCCGAAGATCACTTCTTCAGCGGCGCGGCCCCCTAACAAGCCGGTCACCCGGTCCAGCAACTCGTTCTTGGTCATCAGGAAGCGGTCTTCTTTTGGAAGCATGACAACATAACCACCGGCTTGCCCACGGGGGACGACGGTGATCTTGTGCACTTCATCCGCATGCTCCAAGAAGTAGCCCACCACGGCGTGACCGCCTTCGTGGTAGATGATCGTCCGTTTTTCTTTTTCGCTGATCACCCGGCTTTTCTTCTCGGGACCAGCGATCACCCGGTCGATCGCTTCCTCCACTTCCAACATTCCGACGTCTTTCTTGCCTTTCCGGGCAGCCAAAAGAGCTGCTTCGTTGAGGAGGTTTTCCAGGTCCGCTCCCGTAAACCCGGTGGTGCGCTTGGCGATCGTCTTCAGTTTGACATCATCGGCCAAAGGCTTGTTCCGGGCATGGACCTTGAGCACTTCCTCCCGGCCTTTAACATCGGGGCGATTGACGGTGATCTGCCGATCAAACCGTCCCGGACGCAAGAGGGCAGGGTCCAGAATATCCGGGCGGTTGGTGGCAGCCATGATGATGATCCCTTCATTGGCGCCAAAACCGTCCATTTCCACCAAGAGCTGGTTCAACGTCTGCTCCCGTTCGTCGTGGCCGCCGCCCAGGCCCGCACCTCGCTGCCGGCCAACCGCATCGATTTCGTCGATGAAGATGATACAGGGAGCATTTTTTTTCGCCTGCTCAAAGAGATCGCGCACGCGGGACGCCCCCACGCCGACAAACATCTCGACAAAATCGGAACCGCTGATACTGAAAAAGGGCACGCCGGCCTCACCGGCCACAGCCCTAGCTAACAGGGTTTTACCGGTTCCGGGCGGTCCGACGAGGAGAACCCCTTTGGGGATCCGGGCTCCCACGGTGGCAAATTTCCGGGGATCCTTCAGAAAGTCAACCACTTCGACGAGCTCTTCTTTCTCTTCATCGGCTCCGGCAACGTCACCGAAGTTGACTTTCTTCTTCTCCTCGTTGTACATCTTGGCTTTGCTCTTGCCGAAGTTCATCACTCGGTTGCCGCCGCCTTGTGCTTGGTTGAGCAAGACAAAAAAGAGGAGAAGGATGAGAACAAAGGGAATGATCGACGTAAAGAGCGTAATCCAGACAGAATCGCCCTTCGCCTTTTCAAACGTCGTCTTTACTCCGGCCTTCTGCAGGTCTTCCACCAAGGTTCCGCCTTGGTAAGGGCCGTTGCTGACGAACATCTTGTCCGTCCCTTTGTACTTCCCTTCGAGGTGGTAAGTATTTCCTTCCGGACGTACAGTCACTTCCCCGATTTTCCCCTGTTCCAGTTTTTGCTGGAACTCCGTATAAGATAAGTTATCCGTCTCCGTTCCGGGGTTCCATAGAACATTGACAATCCCGACGGTGACAAGGATGAGTATGATATATAATCCGGAATTCCGGAAGATGGTTTTCATCCTTGACCTCCTCTCAAAAATACCACTTTCATCATTTTACCACAGGCGGAAATTGGCCACAACTCAACCTGCATCGCCGTAAATTTCCTTTTTCAAGATTCCGATGTAAGGGAGATTCCGGTACTTTTCGGCATAATCCAGCCCGTAACCCACCACAAATTCGTCAGGGACTTCAAAACCACAATAGTCCGGTTTCAAGCCCGTGGTGCGCCGCCCAGGTTTATCCAACAGTGTAACCACTTTGACAGAGGCGGCATTCCTGCGGCGCAAAAGATCCAACAGATAGTTGAGAGTTAAGCCGCTGTCAATGATATCCTCCACCACAATGACGTGCCTTCCTTCCACTGTGGTGTCCAGATCTTTAATAATCCGTACCACACCAGAGGACTTGGTCGAATTTCCATAGCTGGAGACGGCCATGTAGTCCATCTCCAGATGGGTATCGATCGCCCGGACCAAGTCGCTCATAAAGGGGGCAGCTCCCTTCAGGACACAGATACATAAAGGATTGAGGTCCTTGTAGTCCTCAGTGAGCCGCTGGCCTAATTCCGTCACTTTCTCCTGTATTTGCGACTGAGAAAATAATACTTCCCGTATGTCTTCGTGCATGGAAACCTCCTGGAATTCGCGAAAATGATCAGATGCCAATGATCACCCTTCTCCATTCACAGCGGGGAGGGTCCTCATCAACAAGTCCTGCAACGTTATGTATGCCCGTAACCTTTGAAGTTACCCGCAGCCTGGAACATTCCCGTCCCATAACCACTCCAGATGAAGATAGCGACGGGTTTGTCCCGTCACCATGGCTTGATCGGACCGGGTGACTCCGGGGATCCAGATCACTTCCTCGCCGGCGACCACCAAGGGGAGTCCCTCGCGACGACGGCGGGATATCTTGGCATCGATCAAGACATCCTTCACCTTTTTGCTTCCACCCAGACCCAGGGGACGGATACGGTCGCCAGGTGCCCGGGGACGGGCGATGAGCGGTGGCTGCAGCCGATCCAAGTCAAAAAGAGCCCGGCTAGGGGAAGGTTGGAAAGCAGCGCGGTCTCCGATCCAACTCTGGATCGTACCCTCAGGAAAGGAGTGCTCCCCTGGAACCGACAGAACGACCGGGTTAAAAGCAGTTTCCTCAGAAGGGACAGCGGGTGGAGAGGTCATGATCCAGAGGCGGCTGTATTCCCGCTCTGCCCACAGTTCTCCGGGCAACGGGACTAAGGCGGAAGGGTTGGAACCCCCCGCCAGCTTCCGCACCTTCTCCACGCTGTCCAGGGTAACTTCCTGTTCATTTCGTTGTGCGAGACAATTTAATATTAGTTTAATCACCCTTCTTTGTAAAGCGACATCGGCTTCCAGGAGAGAGGGAATATGGAGCGCCACCTTCCCCTCTTCCCGCGCCTCAACCACCTTGTCCGATTCCTGCTTCGCCAATTCCTCCCAGTAGCGCTCTTCCTCAGCAGCTATCCGGGACAACTGCAGAATCGCCTTCTGAAAGCGGGGATTGTAGGTTTCCAGTTGAGGCACCAGCTCCAGACGGATCCGGTTTCGCATATAGCGGGGATCGCGGTTGCTGGGATCCTGCCGGGGGCGGAGCCCATGCTCCGCACAGTACGCCTCCACCTCCGACCGACGCACCTCCAGCAACGGGCGCACCAAGTGAATCCCCTCCCACTCTCGCGCCAGCGGAATGCCCGTCAGCCCCGAGGGACCCGTCCCACGCAGAAGCCGCATCAGCACCGTCTCCACCTGATCATCTGCCTGGTGGGCCAAAGCCAGTCGATCCGCCCCAAAGGATGCCACAGCACGGCGAAAAGCCTCATACCGCAGCTTACGGGCCACTGCCTGTCGATTTGCTCCTCCTTTTGCCAATTCCCCTTTCACATCAACCCGCTCCACGCGACAAGGAATCCCCCACGCCTCACAACGCTCCGACACATAGCGGGCATCGGCATCGCTCTCTTCCCCGCGCAACCCATGGTTCACATGGACCGCCGACAGCTGCCAGTGGTACTCGGAACGGAGCCGGTTGAGGGCGTGGAGAAGGGCGATCGAATCGGGACCGCCGGAAACACCGACGGTCACCAGGGACCCTTTGGGCAGCAAGCGCTGTTGCTCGATCGTTTGTCTCATCTGTTCCAGCATGTTGGACCTCCCGTTGATGGATCCTCGCGATGGAAGCAGGAAAACCCGGGGGAATTCCTCCCCGGGTAATCTACCCTGACCATTCATGATGCAAGCAGGGGTATCAACTTACGGACATTGTAGCTATTTTCGACGTCGGAATCAATTTTTGCCTTCCAGGATCCAGAACCGTCACAAACCTGCCACATGCTTCCGCTCCAAGCGGGAGGCGCCTGGCAAGCGGATGGTGGACCACTCGGGCACGTGGCGATCCACCTTGGCCACCACCACCGTCATATCGTCATCGATGACCCCATGGTGCTGGCGGACCACTTTCTCCAGCAAACAGTCGGCAAACCCCTGGGGATCCTTGGTGTCAATCCCGGCAATCAAGCGTTTCATATAGGCCTCTTTGTCGGAGGCATGGCGAGGAGCTTCGTAAATGCCGTCAGTCATCATCACCACAAGATCCCCCGGCTGCAGCTGAAAGTCGACCGGCTCCACGTCAATATCGTTAAGAATTCCCAGAGGCGGATTGCCGGCGGAAATCATGATCACCTCTTTGCCCCGTTTGACAAAGCCTGGGGTGGATCCGATTTTCAGGAAGCGGGAACGGGCGGAATTGAGATCAACCATAGCAAGGTCGATGGTGGCAAACATTTCGTCCGTCGACCGCAGGCTCAGGATGGAGTTGATCGTCTCTACTGCTCTCTCTTCCTGAAATCCAGACTGCAACAATCTTCGCAACAGCTCCAAGGCAGCGCTGGATTCCTGCTGGGCCCGAGTCCCATTGCCCATCCCATCGCTGATGGCGACAGCGTACTTGCCGCTGCCCACGTTCATGTAGCAGTAACTGTCGCCGGACAACCACTGCCCACCCTTCGCTGCTCCCGCCGCTCCGGTCTTCACTTCAAATCGCTGGGCGGACCCCAAGGTAACCACCGCACCGGAGGAGCGTTCGTGAACCACTCCTTTACGCTGCACAGCGATGGGCTCGCCGACGATTTCGGTGAGCAACGGGGCGATCAATTTGCGACACTCGTCCAGGGCATCGCTGTGAGGCAAGGTGACTTCGATTTCCACCTTCCCCTCCTCCAGGTTGATCACCTCCACCCGCTGAATAGACAACCCCAACTCTTCCAGCGCCTGATGGATCTGTTCCTCCTGGGCGGCCATCACCTGGGTTTCGTTTTTGATCTCTTCTCCCAGACCGGCCATCACTTCGGAAATTCCCTCCAGCTGCTCTGATACGAGGCGGCGGGTCTCCTTTAACCGATCTCTCCAGATCATGTCCTGTTCATAGGCGCTGTAGCCCTCCTGGATCAGCTCCAACACCTTGTCCGCCTTCATGCAGTGATCCGACCAGGAGGCTGGCGAGGTGAGGGGCTTTTGGGTCCCGTGCAATTCCACCAGCGCCATGAGGTCGGTCATCCCGTTGTAGGTGGTGACAAAGTTTTTTTCCCAACACTGCCGGTACAAAGGACAGCTCCGGCAGGAGTGATCCATCACCTCATCGATAAACCGGTTCATATGACTTTCGTCGCCCTGATGGTCGCGAGTGGTGTCCTCGCGAAAACTTTTCGCCATCTCGCTAAACAGCTCGGTAAACTGTTCCACCTTAGCCGCGGTCACATCCCGCAACCGGCGAATATAATCATGGCGCGCCGCATCATTTTCCGCCGTCCCAGGGACGAACCGAGCAACCGACTGGACGAGGCCGTTAGGGGTGGCCAAAAAGAGGAACATAGCCAGGACCGATTCACGCAAGGAGATCCAGACCTCGGCGGAACCGCCCCCGTAGAGGGAAAGGATGGAGGTGCCTAATAAAAATCCAACCGCAACTCCCCATTTTCGCGCTTCTTTAAACAACCCCGCCAACATCCCGGCAAAAGCTAATAGGCTGATCTGAACCATGGCCCGGGGATCGGCCAGAGTGAGGATCATTCCCGTCACGACCCCCATAGAGGCTCCCAACATGGCTCCCCCCACCAAAGCCAGAATCATGATCAGGTACCGGGAGACCACGTGGATCATGGACATATCTCCCAGGTTCCAGCCAAGGGTGCCGGTGATCACAGAGCTGGCCAAAATGGCCAGACAGATAATCTCCTCATGGCGGAGGGAATACTGTTTACGCCGGACGGTAAACAGAGGTAACGACTGGACGAAAATAAAGGTTAGGATGAAGGAGAGAAATACATCCACCCCGGCCATCATCCCAGTATAAGGGGTCCACCCGCTCAGATACAGTCGGAGCAGATGGGCTCCGGCAGCGGATAGCAACACGACGAAAGGGGCGTAATTCAGATGCCCTTTACCCAATAGGTGAAAAAGCTTCTGTACCACCAACAGCCAGATCAGCGAACCGGAGATCCATGCGGCATGGGATGTGCCCAGGGTGGACGCTCCCATCACCAAAGCGATCATCGCCAAGGGCCACTGCCTCCGGCACAGATGCATCACCACCCCCATATAAGCGATGGCGAAGGGGGATAAGGAGTCGAGAATCATTGCTCTCCCCAACAGAAAGCCCATCACCAGTACGGGCAAGTTCCAAGCAGATAACAGGCGGCTTTTTCGCTTTGCTTCTCTTTTTTGTTTTTGTGCTTGCATTTGCTCAGGTGCCAGTCTCTGGAATAAACGGGAAAGATAAGACCCTGCACCGGTCATCAAGTTTTGCATGATCGATTCACCCTTTCGTCTTTTTCCATGGCCCGGTCAGAATCGATGCTTGTCTTGATCATGTGTAGGAACCATTATAGACAGGTCTGAGGAGATAAGTTTGTCATAATTGCTGAACGGCGAAAAAAATCTTCCGACATTTTTTAGGCGGCCATCGATCGGCAAAACATAAGTAAGTAAAAACGGATTTTTACCACCCCACCCTCCGACCGTACGTTCTCCTCCTCTTGTCGTCCGATGGCGTCCTGTTACTGTCCATCGGTGTCGATTCCGTTCGAATCGGGACTCATTTCTACAAAACTGTTCAAAATGGTTCAATCATTGACGTGACCAGCACAAAAAAACCATCGGCGTAAAACCGATGGTTGCCTCCGCTTTTGCATCGAACAGCGAGCGAGCTGAAGGGTGTGTCCGGGAATCCGTACACCAGGACGGATCCTCTCACTTCTTCTGCGAGGAGTCCAGAGGAAACATCCGGGCCTCATGTAAATACTTCGGAATAAAAGAGCCTTTTGTCTGCATCCGGATCATTTTATCGAGAGTCCGCAGCGAATAAACCTGTTGCCTTCGTTTCAGCTGCCCTTTCTCGATGGCGGTTGCAAACTCATCCACGTCGATCAGGTGATAGCGCCCGTCCGGATAGACGATGAGATCGAGTAACAGATCCACCATCACATAGCGCAGGCGTCCCACCTGACGCATATCCATCACATCGCAGTAGTAGTACATAAACTCCCCGGTACGATGAAACACCTTGGAAATGGTGTAGCCCTTTTTTACGAAGTAATAGGTGAGAAAGATCCGTTTTCCGTCGGGATTGGGATATTGGGTCGCAAAACAGTGACGACCGTGCCAGTCGCGTACTTTTTCCGTATAGGTCTTATTGATGGTTGTAAATTTGATCTTTTTTATCGTGACATCCACAATACCACTCCTACACCCGAATCGCACTCAGGGCCGGGACGTACATAGGATTCCCCGGGACGCCATCGACCAGTACATCAAGCGGGGCCAAGCTCAAAAAACTCCGCAAGAAAAAGAAAAAAGGCGAATCAGTGCCCCCTTGAACCCATCAAGGGGCTTAACCTCGCCTTCCTCGTCTGGTAGCGGCGGAGGGTTTCGAACCCCCAACCTCACGGGTATGAACCGTACGCTCTAACCAATTGAGCTACGCCGCCACATCGAAAGGGGAGGAATCCGGATTCCGGAGTTACCGAACCCCTCACCCAGTCTTTTTCACTTGGTTGCGGGGGCAGGACTCGAACCTGCGACCTTCGGGTTATGAGCCCGACGAGCTACCGACTGCTCCACCCCGCTGCAGTCACGGACTTTATTATACAGATAAGCCCGTGACTGTGTCAAGGGGCGGGATTTAATTTTTTGGGGGATAGATCAGGTAGTGAGAGCGGAGCTTCTGGAAATCCGCCAACTCCTGCTGCCAGCTCTCCACGATTTCCCGAGCGGGAACTCCCTCATCGATCTGCTTCCGGACCCGGTCAGAGCCGGTCAGTTTATCGATCCAAAACGGTTCCTCTGTCTCTCGCCATTGGAACTCGTCAGGGTATAACCGTTTCGTCTCCTGGATGATGGTAAGGCCCGTCAATATGGGGGAAAATTTTTGGGGATCCTCCACATACACCTGAACGCCTCCCACCACTTCGCCCTCGTATTTGGAAAAGGTGGGGGTAAAGTAAGCTTCCCGGAAGGAGACACCGGGTAAACCCGCCTGATTGAGGGCCTCAGCCAACTCCCACCCCTTGATGTAAGGAGCCCCCACCAGTTCAAAGGGCCGAGTCGTTCCCCTGCCCTCCGACAGGTTGGTCCCTTCGATCATGCCTATTCCGGGATAGACCAAGGCGGTCTCCGTGGTAGGCATGTTGGGGGAAGGAAGCACCCACGGGAGGCCCGTCTCCTCATAATCGTCGGTCCGTTTCCATCCTTTCATAGGGACCACCGTCAGATCCGCCGCTTGGGAAAGGAATTCCCGGTTAAACAGTCGGGCCAGCTCCCCCACCGTCATGCCGTGTCGCTGCGGAATGGGGAACAGCCCTACAAAGGAAGCATACTCCGGATCCAACACCGGGCCTTCCACCTTGGTACCGCCGATGGGATTGGGCCGGTCGAGGACGATAAATTCCTTTCCCGTCTGGGCCGCCGCCTCCATAGCATACGCCATGGTATAGATATAAGTATAAAAGCGGCTTCCCACATCCTGGAT
Source organism: Melghirimyces thermohalophilus (assembly GCF_900102685.1). Lineage (GTDB taxonomy): Bacteria > Bacillota > Bacilli > Thermoactinomycetales > DSM-45169 > Melghirimyces > Melghirimyces thermohalophilus. The sequence goes on along the minus strand of NZ_FMZA01000019.1, from coordinate 41,581 downwards.
GTCAAAGATCAATACATCAACACCCTCAAATTCGGGAACCATCTCCTTCGGCTGTTTACCATACAGATTGATAAAAGGAAGGCCCGTCCGCGGATCAATAGTGGAGCCTGGGGTATCCCCTGCTTGTTCCGTCCCCCGCACCCCGTGTTCCGGACCGTATACCTTAACCACATCGATGCCCGCCGCCAGCATGGCATCCAAACCGTGTCGATAATCGGAAGTGACCCCCGTTGGATTGGTGATCAGCCCCACTTTTTTCCCGGCTAGCTGTTCCGGGTGATGGAGCAGCACATCCAACCCGGTTTTCACTTTGCCGTTCCCTCCCTCGGCTCCCGGGATACCCATCAGGCCGAACATGAATATCACCACCAGAGCCAATCCCAGCGCTCGTTTCCACATGTCCTTTCTCCTCCCTTTCCTCCGGGAGACTGGGGTATGACCATTTCCGGCCGAGTTCCGCTGGTGTCCATCTGCTCCCACAACAGGATTCCTCGATTGGTTTTCTTTTTCTCCTTTTTGATCGGAAGTCCTTTCTTTTCTTTTACCTTTAACCATGATATATATGTTGGGTAACGCTTTTGCGTTGAAAGGATGTAGGGAACATGAATGTAAAAAAACTCTCACCAGCCCAATGGCTGTTTACCATCTATCTGGCAGCCGCCGCCTTGTCCAGCGTGCTGCTTTATCTCCCCTTTTCCCACCAGCCCGGGGTTGAGATCCGTTATCTCGACGCCTTGTTCACCGCGGTCAGCGCAATCAGTGTGACGGGGCTGACGGTAGTGAATACAGCCGACACCTTCAGCCCGATCGGCATCTTTTTTTTGATGCTGATGTTCCAGTTTGGCGGGGTCGGTTTTATGACCTTGGGAACCTTTCTGTGGATCGCCACCGGCCAGCGCATCGGGATTCAACGGCGACAAATGATCATGCTGGACCAAAACCGCCTCGATCTGGCGGGGCTCGTTCGGCTGATTCGAGACATTCTGTTTTTATCTCTAGCCATCGAACTGCTCGGCGCCCTCATTCTTGGCACTTATTTTTATTTTTCCTATTCTTATGGCGTCGAAGCTTTTTTATACGGTCTGTTTAGTTCCATCTCCGCCTTTACTAATGCCGGGTTTGACATTTTCGGCAATTCGCTGGGCAACTTTGCCGACGACTACTTGGTGCAGATGGTCCATATGTTTTTGATGATCGCCGGTGCTATCGGTTTTCCTGTGCTGGTGGAAACAAAGGAATGGTATACCAGCACCAACCGCCACAATTTCCGGTTTTCCTTGTATACCAAGATTACCGTCAGTACCTATTTCCTTCTGTTGTTCTTGGGAACGGTTGCTCTGTGGTTGCTGGAATCCCAGCATTTTTACGCCGACAAAAGCGGAACAGAAGCCTTTTTCTATTCCCTGTTCAATTCCGCCACCTCACGCAGTACCGGGTTGTCCACCATGGATATCCAGGATTACAGCCTTCCCTCTCAATTGTTTCTGTCCCTGCTGATGTTCATCGGTGCCAGCCCCTCCAGCGTGGGCGGTGGTGTCCGAACCACGACCCTGGCTGTGGTCGTATTGGCCATTTACGGCTATGCTCGAGGCAACCGCCATATCCGCGTCTTCCGCCGTCAACTGCTGGATGAGGATATCCGCAAGGCTTCCGTTGTCTTCGCTACCGGAGTCCTGCTGGTGGCCTTGGCCATCGGGGCGGTGGCGATCACCCAACCCCATCACTCTTTGATGAACATCATCTTTGAGGTGACTTCCGCCTTCGGTACCTGCGGTTTATCCATGGGACTCACTCCCGATTTGTCCACAGCTGGCAAGATCAGCATCATGGTGCTGATGTTTATGGGTCGGATCGGGATTCTGGTGCTGTTGTTCCTGTTGCGAAAACAGACGCCGCCGGAAACCTATCATTTCCCCCGGGAGCGGGTCATCATCGGGTAAGGGTTTTTCGGTGGAGTTGGCATCACAAAACCTACACCCATTGAACCCCCCATTAGTCCTTTTGACATGATCGTCTTTACGAGTAACGCTGTGATCATCACTATTGACCCGAGTATAACTCCTGTAATGACCTTCTGCGCTTTTGAATAATCGGAAATCTCTTCTGGCAAACAACTTGCGACAGCAAGCCATAGCATCACCGCTAACACGCCTCCTAAAACGCGGGTTAGGGTGTCCATTTGAAGGAAAATCGCCATCAGTAATGCTACGGCCACCCCGCCGGTTCTGAACCACTTAGACAATCTACTCCACTCTCCTTCAACACAAGTGGTGCCACATCTACTCTGTCAAAATCCTGATTTCACCATCATCAGCACATTAATAAAAGGAAGGACCCCCGAACAGGAGGCCCTTCTTTTTTTATCACTTCTCTTGTATCACGCCGCAGGCCACACGGTCACCGGCATCTCCTGCCGGATCGGTTTTCATGTCATCCGGCTCAGCATGAATCACCAGGGCGGTCCCCCCTTCTTTTAGAAGGGAGTTCTTCCCTTCCTCCAGCGTCGCCCCTTTGGCTGTCGCTGTCAACTCACCTTTGCCGTCGGATCCGATCTCCAGGTTAGGTAGATCTCCCACATGGCTTCCTTGGGGGTTGTCCACTCCGTGGGCTTTATCTTCCGGGTTAAAATGGCCCCCAGCGGATTTGAAGTCCGGCGCTTCACATGTCCCCGTTTCATGGATGTGAAATCCATGCTTGCCGGGTTTGAGATCCTTAGCTTCCAATCGGATCTCCACCCCATCCTCCCCTTCTGTCAGGGTCGCTGTTCCCACCTGATCTCCATCAGCATTCTGCAATTGCGCAGTCGCCGTCATCGTTTGCTGTTGCTCCGTCTCCTGCTGCTCCTTTGAATCGGGACCGGTGGTAGTCCCTTGGGAGCATCCTGCCAGTGGAAACACTGCCAACAGCGCACTTAAGGTCCACATCGTCCAGCGCATCATAGATCCCTCCGCTTAAGTCATTCGTGGTGAAAAATTGGGGCAGGGGGGGAACCTTCAGATATTCCGTCCCGTCCCCGCTCCAACACGCTTTAGATGAACGGGAGCTTGTCCATTACCGCATATCCGGCAAATCCAAGATCTCCTCTCCCGGCTTTTTATACCCCAGTTTCCGAGCCAGTTCAAACAGGTAGGCTTCATCATGAAGCCGATCCACTTCCTGCTCCAAAGCCCGATTTTCTTGTTGCAACTGTTCCAGGTGCTTCTTTTCTTTCAGGAGGTCCATCTCCTTGGAATGAACCTCCCGGGCTTGGACAAATAACTGACTCCCGCTCCACAAGATGATGATCAACATTGTGATCAACCAGATCCAACGACGGCGGCGAACATGGGGTGGGAGCGGAGGGCGAGAGGGGGTGGGCTGATTGGGCGGGTTCGACTGGAATGCCTGTGACGAACGGGAACGAAAGGAAACGACCTTTTCCTCAGACCCTCTGTTCATCATCCCATCATCCTTCTCTGGTGTTTTCAACGATCTCCGGGGAAAGATCCGCTTATGGATCCTCTCTGTCCCTGCCTCTCCACCAGCGGCGAATTTTGTCAACCCCCCGAATCAGGGGGCGAAGAAAGGGATCCACCGGCCGGAGGAGCCGATTTCCCCAGGACTTCAGGCGACGGCCCAGGGGAGCAAACAGCGACAGAGGCAGACGCAGGATCCGTTTCAGCCCTTTATAAATCAGCTGTACGATCCGGGTCAGCAACACCCCCAACCACATGAGGGGCACCCAGATCAACAACCGAAGCACCCGCAGACAGAAGCGGAAAGTCTGAAACACCGCCTCGACTCCCCACTCCATTCCCCGGGAGACACCGGGGCTGAACCAGGTATAATATGTGATCCACCCCGCCAGGATCGCAACCAGGATATAAAAACGAAATTCTCCCCAGTTGCTCCACATTAAAAGAGAAAAAACGAGACCTGCCGCAACCACCCAGTAGAGAAGATCGATCAAGGAGACCGCCCAACCGCCTAAACGAAATCGGCGGGTGAGGATCCGGTACAGATCCAACATCATCCCCATCAGACAGCCCGACCCCAACATCAAGGCCATCGTCACCCACTGGGTATGGAGCGTCACCGAAACAACCTGCCGATCCAGCCCTTGGTCTTTTCCGTCCGGGATGTACCATCATCCAGGTAGTTCATTTCAAAAAATTCCCCGTTGATCGCCACTCTTCCTTGCTCCAGATCCAAGGTTTTAATATGGAGATTGGAACCGCGGACGCCCAGATATCCGCATTCGGTTTGCAGCAGGAACTCCTCACTGTCGAAACTTTCCACGCCGATCACCCCGGTGACATCCAGGGTATTCCGGTCGACCAGGTTCACCTCATGTCTGGGGGCCCCAGACAGAAACACTTCCTCCGCCATCCCATATACCTCCTTTCGGTACATGTTATGACAGAGGACAAGGTTTAGAACCGACGACTCCCATTTAGGAGCCGGTGTGGCCCGCATCATCCGGTGAAGATGGTTCCAGCATTGTGTACAACTCACCCGCTTCGGATTTGCGGGTGGTTTCTTTGAGCGAATCCACCCGAACGCGAAGACGGCGATTGCCGAAGCGAATCAGCACCTCATCGTTTACCGCCAATACCGTGCCGGCTTTCGCCGGGCGGCCATTCACTTCCACCCGCCCTTGGTCACAAACTTCTTTGGCCAGTGTACGCCGTTTGACGAGGCGGGAGGCCTTCAAAAATTTATCCAGGCGCATGTTTACTTAACTGCTTCTTTCAGCTTGCTGCCCGCTTTAAAGGCAGGAACCGTGGACTCAGGAATCTGGATGGTGGCGCCTGTTTGCGGATTGCGACCGCTGCGGCCGGAACGTTTGCGGGTTTCAAAGGTGCCGAAGCCGATCAGCTGAACTTTTTCACCGGATCCCAGCGCATCGGTTACTTCGTCGAGAAATCCGTTGACCACTAATTCCACATCTTTTTTAGTCAATCCGCTTTTTCGGGCGATGTTGCCGATCAGATCATTCTTATTCATGGAAAAACCTCCTTCACAGTCCGTTGTGGGATATACTTTCTGGGCAAAAGAGAAAATTCCTCCTGCAGATCCAATCTTTCCTCAGAAGTTAACCGACATCACACCTCCGCTCCACTTCGCCCACGGTGCCTTGGGGTCATCTTGAAATGGATATTTTAACATAACGCTTCAAGCAGAGCCATGCTACTCCTTCGATTCCCCTTTAAAAGCATTCCCATCCCACTCTTCTTCTTTAGCCGCATCCCACCAGCGGTCCAACTGTTCCAGGGGAAAGGACTCCACTTTCCCGCCTGCTTTCCGGGCAGCCTCCTCCACCTTGTGGAAACGGCGGACAAACTTGTGGCAAGCAGCCAACAGCGCCTGCTCCGGATCCACATCGTAAAACCGGGCCAGGGCGACGGCGGAAAACAATAGATCTCCTACTTCCCCTTCCCGTTCCTCCGGGGAAGCCGCCATTAACTCCACCAGTTCCTCTTCCAATTTGTTGAGGACCCCGTCGGCTTCTTTCCAATCAAAGCCGACCTTGGCCGCCTTTTTTTGCAGCTTGTGCGCTCGTTTAAGCGCCGGGAAAGTGGAGGGAATCCCCTCCAGCAGCGACTGGCGGGCCTCTCCCTTTGCCGCTCGCTCCCGCTTCTTAATCTCTTCCCACTTGGCCTTCACCTGAGACGAGTCTTCCGCCGATTCATCGCCAAAAACATGGGGATGCCGGCGCACCAGCTTGTCCGCCAGGTTTTGTACTACGTCCCGAAGATCGAAGTCTCCGGTCTCGGAAGCGATCTGCGCGTGGAGAAGAACCTGGAGCAACACATCCCCCAGCTCATCGGCCATCGATTCCCGATCTCCCTCGGCCACCGCTTCGAGGAACTCATAAGCCTCCTCCAACAGATACGGGCGCAGGCTTTCGTGGGTTTGTTTCCGGTCCCAGGGACACCCGTCGGGAGCGCGGAGTCGGGCCACAATCGCCGCCAATGTGGAAAATTGCCGGTGGAGCACAGCTGCATCTTGAGCAGGGGGCACGTAGACGGTACTCAGATTGCCGTATCGCTCCTCCCGATCCAGCTCAAACAGCGATACCTCGGACACTTGTTCCATTCCGGCCACTCCTGCCGCCGTCACTACAGTGACGGGGAAATCATCAGGATAGACCTCCATCAGGGTCAACTTCACCTCCGAGGCGATCATCCGATCATACACCTGGGCGATCAATTGGTGAAAGCGGGGGTTGAGTTGATCCGCTTGCAACGCGGTCCCGTCCAAAAGTTGAAATCCTTCCACCGGATCCACTCCGAGACAGGCAAACACAGGATCCAGGAAACTGCTCCCTCCCTTCACCTCTACCGTGACGCCGTGATCGTCCCCCTCCCGCAGCAGGATGCCGACGACCTCCTCCGCCACCACCGGATGTCCAGGAACAGCATACACCGGGTCCTTTCCCTCTAACGCCAGGGCGAGGAGGCCATCGGCGATCTCCCGATACACCGAGGGGAAGTCTCCATGCTTTTCGTACACCGCGTCAAAGGTTCGATAGCCCACACCTTCCTCGGCCAACTGGTCGACGACAGGATGCTTCTCTGTGCGGAGCCAAAGCGTCTTCGCTCGGGTCAACAGGCGGTAAACTCCCAGCGGCAGACTCTCCTCATCCCCGTAACCCAGGCCGACCACAGTGATCTTTCCCAAGGAAATCGCCTCCTTCAGTCTTTAAGCAGCCGGAGCTTCTCAAGCAAGGGAATCAACCGGGCCCCCACTTTGGGAACCCGCTCCAGATCTCCGCGGCGGAGCACACCGAAAAGCAAAAGCGCCATTCCGTACACCACCGCTCCCGCCAGGACGCCGCTCAGGGAGGTGGCGCTCATGGCGGCGCGCTGACTCCAATCCAACGTCCACCACGTCATCCCTTGTACGGTGAGCCAAACCGCCGCTCCCATCAACAGGGCTGCTGCGACCAAGGGCCCTTTCGTGGATCCGAGTCGGAAAAGGAAACCGACGCGTTTTTTGAGCGCCAACAGATTCAATGCCGCCGCCGCCGCGTAGCCGAACACGGTAGCTAGCGCAGCTCCCCGGATATCCCACTGGGGAATCAGGATCAGATTGCCTAACAATTTTACCCCGACCCCGATCAGCAGGTTTCGGGCCGGCAAAACCACGTGGCCCAACCCCTGGAGAATCCCCGAAGAGGTCATGGCCAGGGTGGAAAACAAGGCGGTAACTGCCAGGATAGCCAGGGCCTCCGAACCGGCGGCATCTCGATACAACATGATGTTAGTGGGCTGTGCCACCAGTGCCAGCCCCAGGGAGGCCGGTACCCCCATCAGCAGGGTGAGACGGAGGGCGAGAGACGAACGCAAGCCGATACTCCCTTCGTCGCCTCGAGTTTGCGCTTCTGCCACCGCTGGAACGATGGAGAGGGAGAGCGCAGTGGCAAAAAAGGAGGCAAACTGGATCAAAGGCTGCCCCCGGTCAAAAACGCCCTTCGCCTCCACCGCCCGATCCTTGGACCAACCCCCTGCTTCCAAGAGATTGGCTACAGTAAAGGAATCAGCTAAGGAGAAGAGGGGCAGGATCAAGGCCCCCAGTGAAATGGGAATCGACAGCAACACCAGCTGCCGCACCAGCTGACCGAGAGCTTCCCGGTCACGGAAACGGTTCGGTCGCTCAGCTTCTTTCACCAACAGCTGTTGCTGCTTTCGGTTCCGCCCCCAATAAAAAAGCAGAACAGCCAGTCCCGCCGCGGCTCCTGTAAACGCGCCAAACACCGCGCCGGATCCGGCGTAGATCACACCGGCTCCCGACGACATAAACCACCAAGCCAAGGTGAGAATGGTCACCACCCGAACTCCCTGCTCCACTACCTGGGAGACAGCCGTCGGCGTCATATTTTGATGCCCTTGAAAATAACCCCGAATGGCCGACATAACGGGTACCACCAACAGGGCAGTGGAAACCGCTCGGATCGGCAGCGTCAACAGCTCCCGACTGCCCATCCACGTCGCCACCGTCGGCGCTCCGCTGTAAAGGAGCAAAAATAAGAGGATGCCCGAGGCGGACAGAATCACCGATGTGACCCGAAACACCCTTCGGGCCCCCTCTTCATCGCCCCGGGTCAGCCGTTCCGACACCAGCTTGGAAATAGCGATGGGAAAACCAGCGGTGGCCACTGTCAGCAGGGTACTGTACAAAGGGTATACCTGTTGATAAACAAACATTCCTTCATTTCCGGTGATGTTTTGGTAGGGGATTTTATAAACCGCGCCTAGCAGCTTCGTGATAAAAGCAGCCACTGCCAGGATGGCCGCTCCTTTCATAAATGATTGTTTCCCCGGAGCCATCGTAATCCCCTTTCCTTATTTGCGAACACATCCTCCAGTATACACTTCCTGCCGGGGGTTTGCACAATGGCAGACAGAAAAAAGCAGGCTCCCAAACCGCCTGCTTTTCCACGGTGATTCTTCGCTTTTATCTCCCATCACTGTTCCATCTGTTTGCCTAAAAAGGAAGCGGCGATCGACGCCATTTTCATTTCCAACTCACCCATCCGCTCCCCATCCTTTTTGGAGAGGAGGATGACGGCCCCGATGGGGTCACCACCAGCATTAATGGGAACAATGATGTAAGATTCATAAGTCTCCGGTGCATCTTGAATCAGTTCCGCCCGGACGGAGGAGGTTTCCTGATGGGGTTTGCGCTGATCCATACACGTCTCCACGATGCCGCCTACCGGCTTTTCCATATAATCTTTCTTGGAGGCGCCGGCGACAGCGATCACTGAATCCCGATCGCAGATAAGCGTCACCGCATGCAAGTTTTCGAATAAAGACTCTGCATACTCCTGGGCGAAATCACCTAATTCCCCAATCGGGGAGTATTTTTTTAAAATCACTTCTCCATCACGATCAACGAAAATTTCCAGCGGGTCTCCCTCTCGAATACGAAGGGTACGGCGTATCTCCTTGGGAATTACGACCCGTCCGAGATCGTCGATCCGACGTACGATACCGGTTGCTTTCATGGGTCTGGTTGCCTCTCTTTCACGATGATTTTTTCCGATCGATCAGGCCGCTTCTCTTCCCTCTGTTTACTGTTGGTTACGCCCCTAGTATTCATTCATTTCCAGTTTATTATGCGAAGCACATCAAACGAATAAGAAAGCAGAGGAATAGGTCCTCTGCTTTTTTGACTCCTTTTTCCCTTTAAAAGGTGCTAAGTCCCCTTCCACCAGTTAAATGGCCAGCCCTAAGGGTGTCCACCTGCTCGGTTCAACCTTCTTGAAGGCAATGGATATATAAAAACGCCTATCCTAAGCAGGATAGGCGCAGAAGTCATTTCCGTTATTGATCCAGGGTCCGGATGATTTACTTCTCTTTCTCATCGTTCTCCTTATCCCCGGGGATGTCCATCTTTTTCACCTTAACTTCTTCTTTAATGAAATCCTGGTACATCTTTTGGATTTCTTCCTGTTTCATCTGCTCCTTCACCTTGTCGAAGGGCTGCTTTTTCCGTTCATTCACTTTGAGCACATGATAACCGAACTCCGTTTTGATGGGATCGCTGATTTTCTTCAGAGGAAGGGTTTTGGCTGCCTTACCAAATTCGGGCGCCCATTGATCGGGGGTCCCCTCTATTTTTCCGCCCTTATCCTTGGAGCCCGGATCGTCGGAATACTTCTTGGCCACATCGGAAAATTTCTTGCCTTCCTCCAGCTGTTTCTTCACCTTCTCCGCCAGGGCTTTCGCTTCTTTATCGGAGCGTTTTTTCTTCTTGCCTTCAGGATCCTCCTGAGTAGAGATCAGCACATGCTGAAGATCGATGGTGTAGAAGTCTTCCGAGTCCTCATATTTCTTCTTCAGATCGCTTTCCTTCACTTTATTCTCAAAGTAGGCGGATACCTTGTTGTTGTTGATGAGGAACGTTTTCAGATCGGACTCGGTAATGCCGTTTTCCTTCAAAAGACTGTCCATATCCTGCTGTTTCGTTTCTTTTTCCTTACCTTGCGGCATATTCTTCAGCTGTTCCTCAAATTGTTTCAGGGACTTATCCGCCTCTTTTGTGTACTTCTCATCATCCTTTACCCGTTTCACGATCATCTGTTCCGCGATGTACTGCTCCACGATCTTCTTTTTCGCCTCCGGCGAATTGACGAGAGCTGCCATCTGCGGCTGAAAAAAACGGAAAATGTTCAGGTAAAGGTTGAGTTCCCCTTCAGTCACTTTGCCGCCATCATACTCCGCTACCACTTTTTTACTATCCGTGGGCAGCGGTTTTGCTTGTCCATTCGGATTCGTCGAATCCTTCGCGTTGCCGTCCTCCCCACCGGATCCACAACCGGCCACCAGAAGGGAGATCGCTGTCAGCGCGCTCAGCAACGTCAGCAATCGCTTTTTAATGGGCTGCATCTGGAAGTGCTCCTTTCGTTTTGGGAACCGCTTCATATTGTATCAGAAATTGTTCCACCATTTCCAGCCCTTTCGCTATCGGAATTCCCTTTAATCGGAAAGTGACACCGATCCGTTCACCGGAGGAGAGGCGGACACGACCGGGAAAATTTTGAGCGATGCGGAAAAGTTGCTGCCCGTCGACCGTTTCATTTTGGTCCGGGTGCAAGCGGATATGGATCTCCGACTGTTGCTGCTTGATCTCCTCGATCCCATAGCGAATAGCGTACGCCCGCAAACGAGCGATGCGGAGCAGGTTTTGTACCGGTTGCGGGAGATCGCCGAAGCGGTCTTCGATCTCCTCGTCCAAATCTTTTGCTTCCTCCAAGGTGTTGACGGCGCGAATTTTTTTGTAAATCTCGATTTTCTGCTTCTCGTCCTGGATATAGTCGGAGGGGATGTAGGCGTCTACGTCCAATTCGATCACCGGATCAAAAGCGGTTTCTTCTTCCTTTCCACCCTGTTGTTCCTTGATCGCTTCCTTCAACATCTGGGTATACAGCTCAAATCCGACCGAAGCGATATGTCCATGCTGTTCCGCTCCCAGCAGGTTGCCGGCCCCGCGGATGGCCAAATCCCGCATGGCGATTTTAAATCCGGAGCCCAGCTCGGTAAACTCCTTGATTGCCTGCAGCCTTTTTTCGGCTGTCTCCGACAACACCTTGTCCCTTTGGTAAGTGAAATAGGCATAAGCAATCCGGTTGGACCGGCCCACCCGGCCCCGCAGCTGGTACAACTGGGACAAGCCCATCTTGTCCGCATCGTGGATGATCAGCGTGTTGACGTTAGGGATGTCCACTCCGGTTTCGATGATGGTGGTACTGACCAACACATCATACTCACCATCCAGAAAATCGAGCATCACTTTTTCCAGTTCGGTTTCCGCCATCTGCCCGTGGGCGACAGCAATCCGGGCATCAGGAATCAGCATCCGGATCTGGTCCGCCTTTTTGTCGATATCATGAACCTGGTTATATAGAAAGTAAACCTGCCCGCCCCGGGCCATCTCCCGTTCGATCGCTTCCCGGACGAGGGCAGCGGAGTATTCCAAAACATAGGTTTGCACAGGAAAGCGGTTTTCCGGCGGTGTTTCGATCACCGACAAGTCCCGAACCCCCATCATCGACATATGGAGGGTGCGCGGAATCGGAGTCGCTGTCAGGGTGAGCACATCGACATTGCTCTTCAGTTGCTTGATCTTTTCTTTGTGTTTCACCCCAAAACGCTGCTCCTCGTCGACGATCAACAGGCCCAGATCTTTAAAGCGGATATCTTTGGACAACAGGCGATGGGTACCGATAACAATATCGACGGTGCCGTCCTCCACCCCTTTGATGGTTTCCCGTTGCTGTTTGCGGGTACGAAAACGGGACAAAACATGAATCTCCACCGGGAAGTCGGCAAAGCGCTCCCGGAAGGTTTCGTAATGCTGCTGGGCCAGGATGGTGGTGGGAACCAGCACCGCTACCTGCTTTCCATCCATGGCTGCCTTAAAGGCAGCCCGGATGGCCACCTCCGTCTTGCCGTAACCCACATCCCCGCATAACAGACGGTCCATGGACTGGGTTTTCTCCATATCCCCTTTGATCTCCTCGATGGAGCGGAGCTGATCGGAGGTCTCCTCATAGGGAAACAGCGCTTCAAACTCCCGTTGGTAAGGAGTGTCAGGGGAGAAAGCATATCCTTTGCTCGCCTGCCGCTTGGCGTAGAGCTGGATCAAGTCCGATGCGATATCTTCCACTGAGGAACGGACTTTGTTTTTAACCTTGCTCCACTCACTGCCCCCGAGGCTGTATACTTTCGGCTTCTTTTCCTCACTGCCCAAATATTTCTGCACCTGATCGATCTGCTCGATGGGCACGTACAACTTGTCATTGCCGGCATATTGCACCACCATGTAGTCTTTGTGGATCCCGCCGACATCCAGTGTCTCTGTGCCCTGGTAACGCCCGATGCCGTGGTTGACATGGACCACGTAATCCCCCGGTTTCAGTTCTTGATAATCCTTGATCTTTTCCGCATGATCCAGTTTGGCGGTGCGCCGGGGACGCCGTCGTTTCTGGGTAAATACCTCCCCTTCGGTGATCACTGCCAACCGGGCGCTCCCCATCTCAAACCCGCCGGCGAGGGAAGCGACCCGAATCGCGGGCACACCGGGCACCAGCTTGCCCTCCTCTGTGGACCGCACCACTTCCATACCGTAATCGGAAAGAACCCGTTCCAGCCTTTCTGCACGATCATCAGTGCTGGCCAAAAACAGCACCCGGTATTTGGATTTGACCCAGCGGTCCCACTCGGTTTTCAGTACGTGCATCTGCCCGTGAAACTGCTGCATGCCGCGGCAGATAAACTGGACGATATTTTGAGGCTGAATCCCGCCGACCTGTCTCATAAAGAGGGAAAGGTAAATGCGCTGATGTTCCTGACGTAAAAAGAGTTCGTCATAGGAACGGGAAATCGATAATTGCGGCAGAAATTCCCCCTGTCCCAACAGGGCAGTCTGCCACTCGCTCTCCTCGCTCTCCACCTGGCGGGCCGACTCCTGAATCCGGGCGGGTTCGTCCACCACCCATACCGTGTTGTCAGGCATATAGTCAGCCAGGGTACGACAATCGGGATAGATTTGACTGATATATTTGTAGATTCCGGTGAATGGCGTTCCGGATTTTAACTGCTCCACTTCCCAGGTGATTTTTTCGACCAGCTTTTTCTTTATCTCGGGATCCTTCACCTTGGCTAAACGCTCTTCCAAAAGATGGGCCACCCGATCTCCGGCTTGATACATCGTCTCCGCATCAGCAAACAGCTCTTTGGCCGGAGGAATTTCCACCCGATCCAATTTTTCGAAAGAGCGTTGATCCGTCACGGAGAAAGGACGAATCGAATCCACTTCATCGTCAAACCATTCGATGCGAACCGGGTGTTGAAAAGTAACCGGATACAGGTCCAAGATCCCGCCCCGCAAACTGAACTCGCCAGGTTTTTCCACCATATCGACTCGCTCGTAGCCGATTTTCACCAGTTGCTCCATCAACGGTTCGATGGGGTGTTCCTCACCCACGGTCAATGTCCGATGATTGCCGGCAATCACATAAGGTGGGGGAAATAACTTTCTGAGCCCGGCAAAAGGAACGACAAATACCCCCTGAAAGCCTTTGGAAAGGTGGGACAACACCTGTATCCGCTCTCCGAGAGTCTCGTGTCCGTCCAGGGCGATCTCCGTCGCAACCAATTCGTTGGCGGGGTAAAGCATCACCCGGTCTTTGGGTAATAATTCGTAAAGATCCTCCACCGCTTTTTGCGCCTGATTCAGGTTGTGAGTCACCACCATCACGGGGCGGTTCGACTCCAAGTGGAGGGAAGCTGCGTACAGCATCCGGGCCGACCCCGTCAAACCGGCCACTAATTGTTCCTTCAACCCGTTTTTCAGTGACTCGATGGTAGCTTGAAACTCATCATCCCTGCGAAATAGTTGGACCAGGGTATCCAAATAGGTTCATCCTCCCCTCCTGTATATCGTACACTCCTGCCACCAACATACAAAAAGCAGCCTCAGCTTGGGACAGCTAAGGCTGTATCTCTTTATCTCCTGCAAACCGTCACTGTCCTGACGCCGTCCCCGGTCAGGCCTTCTGTCGACGGCAGGCCACTTACTGAAATGGACGGGTCAATAGGGACAGTTCCGGATTTCTGTTCAGCATTTCCTGGCACGATTCACAAACCACTCGAACGGTTGTTTGACCGTCAGGATCATAGGATATTATATCCTTCCGCTCTTCCGGGGTCAACCAATGGAACCCCAGTTGCATTTCCGTCACTTGATCATCGTCGATGTATCCGATAGCCGCGTCACAATACCGGCAGAGGTACTTTACCGTCATCCTATGCCCCCCGTAAGCAACATATTCGGCTACAGTATCTCCTATTGGAAGGAATCCTATTCCTTTTTGGTTTAGGGGTTAGGGATTCGGAATGGGGGAAAGAATGACCTTTAATCTATCGGTTATAACGGTTCATCACTTCTGCAAAGGGGTGATCGATCCATTCCTGCACCGCCCGGACAGAACGGGTGACCGCTTCGGCGACGGCTTTTTCCTCCGCTCCCTGAAAACGGGACAGGACAAAGTCCGGAATCGGCATCGGCGTCGACGGGCGGCCAATCCCGATTTTGATCCGTTTAAACTCTCGTGTACCCAGGTGGTCAATCACCGATTGCACTCCCCGGTGTCCGCCGGCACTGCCTTTCAACCGCAACCGAATTTTTCCCGGGGGCAGATCGAGATCGTCGTAAACCACCAACAGGTCCTCCCGATCACCTTTTAGCCAGTCCAGAGCCGGGCGGACCGATGCACCTGACAAGTTCATATAGGTTTGGGGTTTCATGAGGATGACCTTCTCACCGCCGGCGTGCCCTTCGCCCACCTGCGCTTTCCACTTTTCTTTGTTGACAGAAATCCCCCAGGATTCCGCCAAACGGTCAATCACCTCAAAGCCGATGTTGTGGCGGGTTCGTTCATATTTTAATCCCGGATTGCCCAAGCCTACGATCAATCTCATGGCGGTCCTCCTCTGACACAGGCAGGGCGCAACGTTTGCGTTGCGCCCTACCCTTTTGCTCTATCTATTTATTCGCTAATCGTTATGATTCTTCCTCTTGATTCTCCTTCGCGCGGTCCTCCGCCTTTCCCGCTTCGGAGGCAGCCTCCGCTTCCTCCTCCGCTTCTTTCTCCTGTTCCACCTGCGGTGGCAAGACGGAGGCGACCACTTCTTCCGAATCCGTTACAATTTCTACATTCTCAGGAACGTTCAGCTGGCCGACCGTAATGGAATCGCCGATATCCAGCTCGCTGATCTCCCCTGTGATCCGTTCCGGAATGTCACCAGGCAGGCAGCGGACGTGGACGGTGCGCAATTGAGTTTGCAAGATGCCATCCATCTTGACCCCTTGTGGCTGCCCTTCCAACTCAACGGCAACTTCGGCTTCAACCATTTCGTTCATCTTAATTTCTTTAAAATCGACGTGGAGAATTTTGTCCTTGATCCGATCCTGCTGAACTTCTCGGACCATCACCTGACGAGACTGCCCGTCGGGATACCGAATCTGATAAACTCCCGACATCCCTTCTCGCTGCAGCGCTTTAATAAGCTCACTGCTCTCCATATGGACCAGCTCATTTTCCATCCCTTTTCCATAAACAACAGCCGGCACGCGTCCTTCCCGGCGCAGCCGGGTCAAGTTTGACCGCGGTTGACTGTCGCGTTTTTCTACAGCGATGGTATAAGCCATGAATTCGGTTCCCCCTTCATTTTATAGAGAGCATCCATTTTTTCCATTCTTACTATGGATTCCCTATACTCATGAAGGCTAAACATGTCCATCAATCAAACAGCTTGCTTACGGAAAGCTCCTTGTGAACGCGGATGATCGCTTCGCCGATCAGGGAGGCGACAGACAAGACGTGCGTCTTGTCCAGCTGTTTTTCCTCCGACAACGGGATCGTATTGGTCACCACCATCTCCTTGATGCTGGATTCGCGAATCCGGTCGATCGCCGGGCCGGAAAAGACCGGGTGGGTACAGCAGGCATATACTTCCTTTGCCCCATAATCCAACAAGGCGTTGGAGGCCAAAGTGATGGTGCCAGCTGTATCGATGATATCGTCAATAATGATACACCGCTTCCCTTTCACATCGCCCACGATATTCATCACTTCCGCCACATTGGGCTCCGGGCGGCGTTTATCGATGATCGCGATGGGGCTTTCCAGGCGTTCGGCCAGCTTCCGCGCGCGAATCACACCGCCATGGTCCGGAGAAACGACGACCACGTCTTCCAAACCTTTGTCCCGGAAGTAGTCGCCCAAAATCGGAACCCCCAACAGATGATCGACAGGGATGTCGAAAAAGCCTTGGATCTGGGTGGCGTGAAGATCCATGCTGATGATACGGTCTGCCCCTGCCGTCTCAATCAGATTGGCCACCAGTTTGGACGTGATCGGATCACGAGCCCGGGTTTTTCGGTCCTGCCGGGCATACCCGTAATAGGGGATCACCACGTTGATCGTCCGTGCAGAGGCCCGCTTGCAGGCGTCCACCATGACCAAAAGTTCCATCAGGTTCTGGTTGACCGGATGACAAGTGGACTGGATGATGTATACATCCGATCCCCGCACACTTTCATCCAGACGCACGTGGATCTCTCCGTCGCTAAACCGACCGACGACGGCTTTGCCGAGGGGCACCCCGATATGTTCAGCAATCTCCCGCGCCAGTTGCGGATTTGAATTACAGCTAAAAACATGCAATCGCCCTTGCGTTTCCGTGGACATCTTTCCCCCAACCCTCCACTTTTAATGAAAAAATAAGTTCAGTCTTGCTTGCGGAGCTTTCGTGCGTACTGTTCTTTGTTGGTTTGCCGTTGTCGAGCGATGGCCAGCGCATCCCCCGGCACATCCTCTGTCACCGTTGATCCAGCCGCCACATACGCTCCGGCTCCGATGGTGACTGGGGCTACCATATTGACATTGCAACCGATAAAGGCTCCATCTTCAATCACGGTCTGGTATTTATTCTGCCCATCATAGTTGACGGTCACCGCTCCACAACCGATATTGACCCCTTCCCCGACACGGGAGTCACCGACATAACCCAGGTGGGAGATTTTGCTTCTGCGCCCCAGCTCGGTCTTTTTCACATCGACAAAGCAGCCTACCTTGCTTTCTTCTCCCAATACCGACCCCGGACGAACATAAGCGTAAGGGCCCACTGTTGCGGCGCGCTCCACCCGACTGTCCTGGATGACAGAGTAACGGATCACCGTGCTCTCCTCAGCCACCACATCAGTCAGTTCGGTCTGGGGACCGATCTCACAATCGGATCCGATTCGCGTCTTTCCCTTTAGGATGGTACCCGGATGCACCACTGTATCCGCACCAATTTCCACACCCTTCTCAATATAGGTGTGGTCCGGATCGACGATGGTGACGCCGTTTAGCATATGTTGTTGCAGAAGACGACGGCGCATCTCCTTTTCCGCCTCGGCCAGTTGAACACGGTTGTTGACCCCTTTGGCTTCACCAGGATCACTGACACTCTGGGCGCTGACCCGATGTCCTTCCGCCTTCAGGATCGTAATCACATCGGGAAGATAATATTCTCCCTGAATATTGTCGTTGTCCACTTTTGAAAGTGCTTTCCATAACAGACGGTTGTCAAAGCAGAAAGTTCCCGTATTCACTTCCCGGACCCGACGTTCCTCTTCCGATGCATCCTTATGCTCCACCACCCGGTCGACGGAGCCGTCCTCCCGGCGGATCACCCGTCCATAGCCTGCCGGGTCCGGCAAAACTGCGGTCAGGATCGTAGCGCCCGCTTGAGATTCCCGATGGTGACGAATCAGATCTTCCAGCGTCTCTTTGGTGAAAAGAGGATGGTCTCCGTTTAGGACCAGGGTCACCCCGTCTTTACCGACCAGCGCCTCCTTTGCCTGCATCACCGCGTGGGCCGTTCCCAACTGTTCCGTCTGGCGGGCGAAGGTGGCCCGGCCCTCGAGGTGATGCTCCACCGCTTCCGCTTCATGTCCCACCACAACGACGCATTCCTGTGTCCCCACATCCGACAGCGTATCGATGATATGGTCAATCATCGGTTGGCCGCAGACCGGGTGCAAAACCTTGTGTGTCTTTGACTTCATGCGGGTACCTTTTCCCGCGGCTAACACGACGGCAAACACATTTTCCATTGAAGTGAAGCCCCCCTGAATTCCCTTGCAAAAAACTCCACATCCGACTATATCCCAAAGATTTTTTCGATGCAACACAGGGCGATTTGTAAGAAAAAACCATACAGAGGGCCCCCTAATCTATATGAAAACAGGGGTCCGTGATCGGACCCCTGTTGTTCTTCATTTCCGGCCTGTCGTGGTTCTCTTCTGCACTTAAAGAGCCCGATGGTAACACGACTTGAACCTCTCGGTCTCCCTGTCAGGAGGCGCTGTCTCCGACCGCCGGGTTGATCTCTCCATCGCCGGCGCGATGGTACTCTTCCAGGACAGCCATCTCCACCTTCTCCCGGGTATCGGGAGAGATCGGATGGGCGATATCCCGAAATTCACCATCCGGCCTGCGTTTGCTCGGCATCGCGACAAACATCCCGTTATTGCCGTCGATCACCCGGATATCATGAACCACAAACTCGCCATCGATCGTGATGGAAGCGATGGCTCGCATCCTGCCTTCACGATTGACCCGGCGCAGGCGAACATCCGTGATTTCCATCCCTCTTCACCACCCATTTCCAGAGATGATGTAATTCACATATTCTAGAAGTGTGGTGAATTTCCTTCATGTTCCCACCAACGTTTTTGGAAATTTTCCATGATTTTATTCAACAATAGCCATCGCTTCGATTTCCACTCGCACGCCTTTCGGCAACTGGGCGACCCCGACACAGGAACGGGCAGGCTGATGCTGACTAAAAAACTCGGCGTAAACCTCATTCACTTTCTGAAAGTCACCCATATCCGTCAGAAAGATGGTCGTTTTGATCACTTGATCCAGACTGCTGCCCGCTGCTTCCAGCACCGCCCTCACATTGTTGAGCACCTGGCGTGTCTCTTCTTCAATCCCACCTTCCACCCGTTCTCCTTCAGGAGAGAGTGGGATTTGACCTGAGGTAAAAAGGATAGAACCTTGGCGGACGGCCTGAGAATAAGGTCCGATCGCTTGCGGCGCTTTATCGGTCTGAATCTTTTCCATGAAGGATTCCTCCCTGTTGCTCCATGTTGAAATTTCCCGGTACCACCCGGATCTTCTTTTCCTTTACATCCACTTCGGCCACTGTTGTCAAGGAGATGTAATCCTCTACTAACCGCTCCTCGACCAGGCTGTCTGTCATCACACCGACGCCCACCACATCCGCGTGAAACTCGTGCAACAGATGGATCATCCCGCGTATCGTTCCGCCCGCCTTCATAAAATCATCGATAATCAAAACCCGGGCCCCTTCCTGCAGGCTGCGCCGGGACAACGAAAGGCTCCCGAGACGTTTGCTCGATCCAGAAACGGTATTGATGGTTACCACGGAGCCCTCAGTAATGCGGTTGTGTTTGCGAACAATCGCTACCGGAACCCCGAGATGGGCGGCTGCAGCATATGCCAGCGGAATGCCTTTGGTTTCCACTGTCACCACTGCATCCGCCCCGCTGCGGGCAAAAACGGAAGCAAAGATGCGCCCCAAGTCCCGAACCAGGGCACTATCCCCCAGGAGATCCGACAGATACAGGTAACCCCCGGGCAGGATGCGCGCCGGATCAGCCAAGCGGCCGCACAGCTGGTCGATCTGATCGCGGGCGGTCGCCGGATCGACTCCGGGAAGAAAGCGGGCTCCCCCTGCAGCCCCGGAGACGGTTTCCAATTCCCCTAATCCCTCCTCCTGACACACCTCCTGGATAATGGCCAAATCCTCACTGATGGAGGATTTGGCCGCCTGGTAACGTTCTGCAAAGGAACTCAGGGTTAACAGGCGGTGAGGATTTTGCATCAATTCCTGGGTCATATGGACCAAGCGCGAACTTCGCTTCCACTTTTTCATGAACATCCTCCGCTAAAATCCGAATGTTATTAGCAAAAATATAGCATTTTATACGTCTTTATTCAAGTCGGTTGGGTTCCCCCAGCCCTCCAAGAATTCGGACCGCGTACACTTGTCGGCAAAAACCACGGAGGCTGTTTACCACCCGCCGGGCGGCATTCTCCTGCTCCACCAGACTGAACACCGTCGGACCGCTGCCGGACATCAGTACACCCGGCGCCCCGAAACGCTGCATCTTCTCTTTCATCAGACGTACCTTTGGATACTGATCCAGCGTCACACTCTCCAGTACATTGGACAGGCCCTGGCAGATACCGTGAAAATCCCCTGCGGCCAGCGCTGCTTCCATCTGTTCCAGCTGGGGGCGTTTCTCTACCTTCTCCTGGCGGAAGGCCCCAAATACTTCTGCTGTCGATACGCCGTGGGGCGGTTTTGCAAGAATCACCCAACAGGGAGGCGGCGGCGGAAGGGGGGTCAGCCGTTCTCCCCGCCCCTGGGCGATCGCTGTCCCGCCTAAAACGCAAAAAGGAACATCGGAACCGAGTTCCACCCCCAACTCCGCCAGTTCCTCCAGGTTAAGCCCCAGTTGCCACAACTGGTTTAAACCTTTCAGGGTGGCGGCCGCGTCGGAACTCCCTCCGGCTAAACCGGCGGCGACGGGGATTTTTTTATCGATCTTAATGTGGACCCCCTTGTTTATATTGAATCGCCCTTTGATCAATTGTGCGGCCCGGTAGGCCAAGTTCCGGTCGTCAAAGGGGACAAAGCCCGAGCTGCTTTCCAGTTGGATTCCTCCGGCCGCCTTTTCCGTGAGATCGATTCGGTCGGCAAGGTCGATGGTGGTCATCACCATCTCCAATTCATGATAGCCATCATCCCGTTTATGTAAGACATCGAGGGTCAGATTGATTTTGGCCGGAGCTTTTATGCTCACATCCATATTTTCGCCCCCTTTCTGACACCTTTTCATTAGTTCAAGACCGCGTTGGCCTATTTATTGTAACATTGCAAACCCCCCCGTAAAAGAAAATACAGCGGGGATTTTCCCCGCCGCTATCCCGCAACCGAATCATTTGTTCTTCCGGAACGAAAGTATTAAAGACAGCCCCAGGGTTATCGGTCTGACATCCGTTCCTCGGCGAGCTCGATCGCCCGTTTCACCATATTTCCGGCGTCGCGGGCTTTGATCCCGCCCCAACCTTCCTGTTGAACCACGTCATAAAAACCCAATTCCTTGGCCAGTTCAACTTTCATGTCTTCCGACATAATACCCCTTCGTGCCACCTGAAATCCTCCCTTTGTTTTCGACTGCGGGCTGCGTTTAGTATTTACCCTCGTCCACCCACCTGATTCCTCCGTCTTAAAGCAATGTGAAAAGCGAGTGGCAGCATTGATCCGAAGCCACTCCAACTGCACCATCAGGCACAAGTCTCATCAGCTCGCTTTGTTCCCGGTCTCGCCATATTTTCCTGCAGAGAAGTATAGACCGTCCAGCCAATCATCCTGCTGCGAAGGGACAAATCCGTCTTGTAAGTAAATGGTGAGTCGCCCGGAAGCGCCCTTGCATGCTGATTCTCCGCAGGGTAGAACAGCGTCCTCACCTTTTGTCGTCAACCCTATCGGTTCGTGGCTCACGGGTGCAAAGACGCTCTTTCAGGTAAACCGCTTCCCTCGCACAAAGACCTGCCATTGATCGCCATGCTTTTAGGGCATCCCCTCCGCAAGGAACATAAAAAAATCCGATCCGTGTGATCGGATTTAAACCCGTATATATTATTAAACATCTTTTACGTATTTGACCGGGACTTGTCCCTCATCTTGGAACACTGTCAATTGTACGGTCTCGGTCAGAATATCGGCGTAGCTGTAAGAGACCCGTTCAAAGGAGTGTTGGTCTTCGTCCAGTTTAACGATGAATACGGAGGGGTATGTCTCCTCTAAAACCCCACTCCGCTCAATGGTTTTGCGACGTCCACTGTTGGCTTTCAAGCGGATTTTCTGTCCGATGTAGCCATCCAAAGTCCGTTTTATTTCAGACAACGCATTCCTACCCATTTTCGCTCGACCACCTCACTCGATACTAATTATAGCACGGTGAGGTCCATTTGTCAAAAAGTGAATTATAGCAGGGGAACAAGCCTTGTGTCAACGGGTTTTCGCCATATGACAATAAAAGTGAAATACTGACAATATTTTAGATGAATATTTATTTGGTAAACCGGTCCGCTACGGAGCTGGCCGCGTAGGCATCCGGTTTAATCTTGGCCGTATATCCCACGGCTGTCACCCAACCCACCACTTCCTGAATCAGCTTCCGCGTCTCCCCTTGTCGGCCCACATCCAAGTGAACCTCCACGGGCAATTCCAAGGATGCCCCTAAAAACCCTTTCTCCTTTAACCGTTCCATCAGGTCTAAGCTGTACTCCGTCTCTTTGTAAATCCGAAATCGGAGATCCAACAGGGGGCGGCTTCGCTTTTTCGAGTAGTAAAACAAAGCCCCTTTACCCACCCGGTGTAATATGATCGCTGTGACAAACAAGGTTTCCTTATGGTTGGTCTGGGAATCGGTCCCGATCACCATTTTGTACACGGCATTCCGATCTTGTTCGATAAAAGCATAAATATCGGATATGATCTGGTCCAGGCTGATGCGCCCGGTACGTGGATGGTAGAACTGCACCCCATTCCCCTCCGAAGTTCCCGACTTCTCCGGGTTGTTAACCTGTGCCGCCGGGGTGGGTTTTCTTATACTATATGAGAACTCCTTCCACTTCATCCAAGCGGTTGGCCAGCCGAGCAAACTCCTCCAGGGAGAGCGTCTCCCCCCGCCGTTGCGGGTCGATCCCAGCCTCCTCCAGCCAACCGATGATCTTTCCTTTTTGCTTTCCGGTAAAAAGCCCGTGGGACAAGGCGTTGGAGAGGGTCTTTCTCCGTTGACCGAAGGCCGCCCGAACCACTGCAAAAAAGAGCGACTCGTTCCGCACACTTACCGCCGGACGCGGCCGGACATCCAGACGGACCACAGCGGAATCCACCCGGGGGCGGGGAACAAACACATGGGCGGGAACCCGAGTCACCCACTGGGTTGTCGTGTAGTAGCGAACCGCCACCGTCAGCGCACCATATGCCTTGCTGCCCGGCTCGGCCATCATTCGTTCAGCCACTTCCTTTTGAATCATGATCACAATTCGATCCAAGGGAAGCTGTTCCTCTAAAAGGCGCATCAAGATCGGCGAGGTGACATAGTAGGGGAGGTTAGCCACCACATGAATCGGGGAACACCCCGCCAACTGTTCCCGGATCAGGCGATGAAAGTCGATCTCCATCGCATCCCCGTGATGGATACCGACGTGGGGCCGATCAGCGAAGAGCTGATTCAGCAAAGGGAGCAATCGCTGATCTAACTCGACTGCAACCACTTTTTTGGCCTCCTGAGCCAGGCGCTCCGTCAGTGCCCCAATTCCGGGTCCAATCTCCAACACGCCGGTATCCCCGCCCATTCCCGCCGCCTCGATCATTCGGTCCAAGACCTGTCGATCGGTTAAAAAGTTTTGTCCGAGACTTTTTTTCAAGTGCAGACCGTGTTCCGCCAGCAGCCGACGCGTCCGTTCCGCAATTCGCTCCTCAGTCATCGCCAACATCCTTTCCCACTCGGGCCAGCGCTTGCTCAAACTCTTCTCTGGTGATACGCAGCAGGTGGAGCCTCCGGAAAAACTGCTTGGCATTGCCGTACCCGATGCCTAGAATTTCAGCCAACTGCTCCCGCAGCTGCCGGGAATCCGGCCTGCCGACCAAGCCCGCCTTCATGTACATTTCCCGGGAAATCCTCATGTGATACGGCGGGGCTTCCTCCCAGCGAGCGGACTGAAGTGCCTGGCGGATCGCCTCGGGAGAAGCGTACTCCACCCCTACCCCTCTTTCGCCGACGGCTTCCTCCCGGGAGACAAAGGCGTGTTTGCAACCAGGCACCGCCTGGGAGACGATGCGTCGAATCCGTTCCCCAGCCCCATCGGGATCGGTCAGAATAATCGCTCCCCGGGAGCGAGCCGCCCGTTCCACCTGAGCAATCACCTCCGGTCCCACCGCCGATCCCCTCGTTTCAATCGTGTCCGCCTCTACCGCCCGGCGGACAGCAGCGGTATCCTTTTGTCCCTCAACCACAATCACTTCTTTAATCCATGTCTGTTTGATCGGCCCCACCTTTTCTGTCATTGGCCGTCCTCGATTTGGAACAGGCGGTTGGCGTTTTGATACGTATGACGAGCCAATTCTTCCAGCGGCATCTCACGCAGTTCCGCAATTTTTTCCGCCACCAGCCGAACATAACCCGTCTCGTTCCGTTTGCCTCGGTTGGGATGGGGAGCCAAATAGGGACAATCCGTCTCCACCAGCAGGCGGTCGATGGGAACTCGCTTAGCGATCTCCTTGGGCTGACGGGCGTTTTTAAAGGTGACGGGGCCACCGAGGCCGATCATGAAGTTCATATCGAGACACTCTTGCGCCATCTCCCAATCTCCGCCGAAACAATGCATCACTCCGCCCACTTCTTCCGCTTTTTCTTCCCGGAGCAGGCGGACCACATCTTCATCAGCTTCCCGGTTATGGATAATGATCGGGAGGTTGAGTTCTCGGGCGAGACGAATCTGCTGTCGAAACACACTCTCTTGAATACCTTTGGGCGATTTGTCCCAATGATAATCCAATCCCATCTCACCCAGAGCTACCACTTTGGGGTGATCCGTCAACTCTTCGATCCAATCCAGATCTTCTTCCGTGCAATCGATAGCATCCACTGGATGCCAGCCCACGGCGGCATAAATAAAGTCGTAGGAGTCCGCCAGTTTCAGGGTATCCTGGATGGTCTCCCGGTCGAAACCGACGTTCAGGATGCGACTAACCCCATACTCTTCCCGGGCTCGCCGAATCACTTCTTCCCGTTCTCCTTCAAATTGACTGTCATTTAAGTGGGCATGGCTGTCAAAAAGCATGGTTTCCCTCCTGTTTCTTGCTTACACACGCGGGCATTCCGCGAAGGGCACCTACCAGAATAGAATCTGAAACGCCTTGGGCGGCGCTACAATCACGTCGGCCCGGCCGACGACTTCAGACTCCCGGATGGCGCCGATATCCCGGCTGTCCCGGCTATTACTTCTATTGTCTCCCAGCACAAACAGATGACCCTCCGGAACGACGGTTTCCGGCATGGTTTGTTTGATCCGAGTACCGGCAAAGGTTTCCCGTTTGATGTAAGGTTCCGCCAAGGTTTTTCCATTACGGATCACGCGACCTCCTTCCACCGCGATCCGGTCTCCCGGTTTACCGATCACCCGTTTGATGTAATCCCGGTTTTCCTTTGTGTGGAAAACGATAATATCCCCGTAATCCGGTTCGGAAACATCGTAAACCAACAAATTGACGATCAACAACTCTTCTCCCTCAAAGGTGGGAGACATGGATTGTCCGTGGACTTCATAAGGAGCGAAAAGGAATACCCGGATGACGAGCATCAGAGACGCGGCTACCATCAACGCCGTCAACCATTCGTTAACGGCGCGCTTCACCCTCTTCCCCAACCAAACCCCCTCCAAACCCTATGCTCTTTTTTCTCCTTCTCCTTTTCGACCCACGAAAACCCAGTCCCTGCCAACCGACACAGGGATTCCACAAAAAACGGGGACTTCTCCAGAAAAATTCAGCAGAAAAAGCCCTCCGCTTGAGGGAGGACTTTAATTTATTTCAGACGTGTTCCCTCAGAAAGCCCATCTGGGACAGTGGAAACAACCACCCGGTCGCCCTCGGTTCCGGCGAGGATCATTCCTTGGGACCGCTCCCCGCGCAGCTTGACAGGTTTCAGGTTGGCGACCACGACCACCTTCTTGCCGATCAGCTCCTCCGGCGAATAATGCTGGGCGATTCCGGAGACCACCTGGCGCTGTTCAAAACCGAGATCCAGCTGGAGTTTTAAGAGGCGGTCGGCCCCCTTTACTTTTTCCGCTTCCAGTACTCGCGCCACTCGGAGATCCACTCTGGAAAAGTCGTCGATGGTGATGGTCTCTTCCAGATCGGTCGGCTGCTCCTTCGCTTCTTCCTTCTGCTTCGGTTGATCGGATTCCCCGGATTCACCGACGGGGGTACCTCCCATCATCCGCACGATGGCCTTGGCTTCCTCCTCCACTTCCAAGCGGGGGAAGAGGGGTTTCCCTTTTTGCACCTTGGTTCCAGCGGGATAAGAGCCGAAACGGTACAAGCTTTCCCAGGACGTAAATTCCCCGTCAGCAAGACCCAACTGCTCCCACATGCGAGCCGGCGTCTTCACCAGGAAGGGTTGAATCATGATGCTGACCATGCGCAGGCTTTCCACCACATGATATAGGACTGAGCCCAGGATCTCCTTTTTCTCCGGATCCTTGGCCAGCTCCCAGGGCATCGTCGCCTCCAGGTAACGGTTGGTGCCCCGCACCAGCTCCCAGATGGAGACCAACGCCACGGAAAAGCGCATCTGGTCCATGGCCGCCTCCACTTTTTGCACCGTCTCTTTGGCCAGTTTCTCCAACTTCTCCTCTTCGCCGGTGGCATGAGGCACCCGCTCTGGAATGACACCCCCGTTATATTTGTTCACCATCTTGAGGGTGCGGTGAAGAAGATTGCCCAAATCATTGGCCAGGTCGGCGTTGGTCCGTTCCACGAATCCTTCCGGTGTAAAGACGCCATCATCGCCGAAGGGCACCTCACGCAACAGATAATAACGCACCGGATCCAACCCGTAACGATCCACCAACGGCACAGGGTCGACTACATTGCCTTTGGACTTAGACATTTTGCCGTCTTTCATCATGAAAAACCCATGACCGAAGATATGTTTGGGCAAGGGTAGATCTAGCGCCATCAGAGTGATCGGCCAGTAAATGGCATGGAAACGGACGATATCTTTACCCACCAGGTGGACATCGGCTGGCCAGTAGGTCTGGTAGCGGGCATCCTCCTCTGTGCCGTAGCCCAGCGCCGAGATGTAGTTGGTCAAGGCGTCGATCCAAACATACATAACATGTTTGGGGTTGCCCGGCACCGGGATTCCCCAGTCAAAGGTGGTGCGGGAGACGGCCAGATCCTCCAGACCCGGTTTGATGAAGTTTTGTACCATCTCGTTTTTCCTGGACTCCGGCTGGATAAAGCCGGGGTTTTCTTCGTAATACTTCAGCAGGCGGTCGGCATATCTGCCCATGCGAAAGAAGTAAGATTCCTCCCGGACCTTCTCCACCGGGCGTCCGCAGTCGGGGCAGTTTCCCTCTTCCAGCTGCCGTTCTGTCCAGAAGGATTCACAGGGCGTGCAATACCAACCCTCATACTCATCCAAATAGATGTCCCCCTGGTCCAGCAGCCTTTGAAACAGCTTCTGAGCCACCTGTTTGTGGCGGTCCTCCGTTGTCCGGATAAAGTCATCATAGGAGATCTCCAGTTTGTCCCACAGATCCCGGATCCCTTGGACGATGCCATCGACAAAAGCCTGCGGCTCTTGCCCTTTTTCTTCCGCACGCCGCTGGATCTTTTGTCCGTGTTCGTCGGTTCCCGTCAAATACATCACATCGTAACCACGCAACCGTTTGTAGCGGGCCATGGCATCCCCCGCCACCGTAGTGTAAGCGTGGCCGATATGCAGTTTGTCATTGGGGTAATAAATCGGTGTGGTGATGTAAAAAGAAGGCTTGGTCACGGCAATCGCTCCTCGTTAAGAGTCTAAGGCCTTTTCCGGAATATTCATCTTGGAAGGGAGACCGTTGTGTATCTCCCAAAGGAGAGCTTTTGCACCAAAGGCACACCCATGGGATGAGCCGGCGCCTTTAAGCAGATGAAGCATCGAACCCCGCAGCCCCCGAAGCAGGATGATTGGCCACAATCCCCTCCATGCCGGACGGCATAGCGAAGCCGGAAACGAAGGGCCCCGGCGAAAGGTACCCTCTGGTGCGACGGAACTGGGGCACTCGATCCCCAGGCAGAACAAAGTACTGAAGGGGCACAAAAAAACCCTCACCCAGCCATGGGGCGAGAGATTCTCCTCACGCGGTACCACCCAAGTTTAGTGCCGCCTCACGGCAGACACCCTCTAACAGTGATCACACTGTCCCGGTAACGACGGGTACGCCCACCCCTACACACCGGCGGCTTCAGAGTGGGTTCTCGGGGGCCATGTTCACCTTTTGCACCCATACCGGCTTTCACCTTCCCCGGCTCTCTGTCATGGGCGCTCCAGGTTACTCTTCCCCGTCATCGAATGGATGGGATCGTTTTTCTCAAAAACCATTATAGACAAAAAAATTATGCCTTACAACTGAACAGAAATAATTGACCACAATCACCAGTCGATGCGCATCCGGGGCAACCTCCTTCCCGGAATCGACCCGGACGGGACCTCCTCGATCCGACGTCCGCCCATGCGGCGGTAAAATCCTTCTGCGAATGGATCCGCATCCCAAATCATCGCCCGACACCCCATTCCCCGGGCGATGGCTACGGACCGCTCCCACAGGCGCCGACCCCAGCCCCGGCCCATAAAGGCGGGATCGACGAAGAGAGAGACGAGCCGCATCACCCCTTCTTCTCCCTCGGGAACGAGTTCAATAAAGGCGACGATCCGATCCGCTTCCACCGCCACTTCCACCTGGTGTCGCATCCGCTCCGGCGTCATCGTCAATTCCTCCCGGCAGGCAGCCATAAAGGCTTCATCATAGCCCCAATGAGCCTTGGATCGGATGGCCAAATCCGTCAGCACCTTTTCCTCTCCAACCCGGGCCCGCCGAATCCGCTTCTCCTCGACCATGTCCCTCCCCTTTCTCATTTGGCATCATACCGAGTGACGAAGGGGGATTCCTTTTTTACAATCCGCCCCATTTTCGACCATTCTTCCAGCTCCTGTTTCAACCGGTCCACATCCCAGTCCAGACCGCATTCCCGATTGATGAGGCTAACGGCGTCCAGTAAGTCGGTGTCAAAGAGGGGCAGCCGCTCCTGAATCACGTGGAGCACCCGGTCGTCCCGGTCGGCTTTCACCGCTTTCAACTCCTCAAAGGGATTGTCCACATGGGGGCTGTCGGTGTAAGCCGCTCGAATGCGCACAAATACCGTACGGCCGAAGAGAGCCGAAGAGACAAAGGTATCTCCGGAACGGAGATAGGGAAGCCTTTTGCCCTCCTCCGCTGTCAAATCGGTCTCCTCTCGCAGAGTGGCGATATCCGTACCCCGCACGGTCCGAAAGACAAATTTGGTGTTTAGCTGGGCTGTCACCGTCTCATCCAACAGGGTGGGCCGCTGGGTGGCCAGGATCAGGAAGGCTCCATATTTCCGTCCTTCCTGAGCAATCTCCTTCAGAATCATCTTAGGCGGGGAATCCACCCCTTTGGGGGCGAAGTTGTGGGCTTCGTCGGTCACCGTGACAAAGGGAGGGAAAAAAGTCCCCTCCTCCCCGTTCATGCGGGCATCCTTGTAGTCCCTGCGCTTGCGGTAGAGGGCGCCGATCACATAAGTAGAAAAGACCTGCAGCACCCAGGAAGGTCCCTGAACCACCACCAGACGGCCTTGCTCCAGCCCTTGCTCGATCGGCCGGATATCCTGCTGGAACAGCCCCGCCTTGTCCAGCCGGTTCAACCGCCACTGAACCCCTTTGACCGACGCCAGAGGCAGGCTGCCATACTGTTGATGCAGCTCGATCAAGTCTTTGACCCGCTCCACCTCCGTCGGGGTCAAATCATCTTCCCTGAGACGCTTCTTCAGTCCTTGGACCCCTTCTTCGATCGCCTGAGCCACATTGTGGAGGCGGTCACTGAAGGATGGATAGGAATCCCGGCGCCGGTGAAGAGATTGAATCACATTGACCATCGACTCGGACAGACTGCCGCCTGCCGCTCCGATCAGACTGACCACATCCCGGGTGGAGAGATCGGAAAAGCGTATGCCCACCTCCTGACCCACCTGTACCGATAACCAACGATCATCCAAGTCCGGTGCCCCGTCCCCCCATGCAGCCATGCGCTCGGCGAACTGCATTTCAAAGTGTGGATCGAAAACCAAGGTGGGGATGGACAACTTCATCAACTCTTCCAGCATCACCCGCAGACCGAAGGACTTTCCGGAGCCTGATCCCCCAAAAATACCGATATGGGGATATTGCTGCATGGACTGGATATCGAACAGAAAGGGGACGCCGCGCTGGGGATGCAATTGACCCTCCTCCAACAGCTGAACCCGATCCCGCAAATCCTCGTCCAACGTCTCCCCGAGGGATTCCGTCCCCCGAATCTCCCCGAGAATCAACCCTCTCTCCGGGGTCGTATTCACCAGAAACCTCCGCACCTCTTCGAAGCGGGGAGACCGCACCCCGCAACCGGTGCGAACCGGGTGAGGCGCCTCCGAAAAGAGGCGCAGTTTTGCCAGATTCACCTCATCGGATCCAATATCGTAGCCGATCTGCTCAAGGGAGCGGATCACTTCCGTATCGACGACGGTTTTATCCAGTCCCATAGGAATCAACCGGTTGTAAGACAGGGTTTCCACCACTTCACCTTTGGGATGGTCCAACATCTCATCTTCAATCACCAGAATTTCATTGATCCGAAATTTCCGGTCTTTACTCGCTACATAAACCTCCTGCTGGGTGGTCACACCAACTACTTGCATATCGGTTTCCCCTTTCTCCCTTCTTTATTTCTCCCATCGCGTGCATGGATCAGAGAACCCGATCGCTCCGTTTAGGGACCAGCAGCCGGTGGCGCAAATCCGGATCAATATGCTGCTCCACCATCGCCTCCACCAGGGAGTCGGTCACCCGCACCTCCTGGTCCACGATATCCAACCACAAAGGGATGCCCCGCCCTTGAACCGGTGTCAAAGAATAGACGAGACGAAGCAACTCCTCACGGGCAGCAGACTGGCTCAACAACCCGTCCACACCTACCGGCTGCGGATTCCGGGTGGGGGCGAGCACTGCCTTCCACAAACCGCTGCCCGGCGGCTCCAGTTCCGGCGATATATAAACTTCCCCCGGCTGCATCACCCCGAACAGCACCTCCCGGTCCGAATAATTCCCCTGGCCGGGAAAAAGTGTTCGAGCCAACGCCTGGGTTCCGATCTCCTCCGATACACCGACCAGCAACACCCCGGCCTTCTCCGCTTCATTGGCCAACTCTTCCCACGCTTTTCCATGATCGATACGAAAATGATACAAG
The DNA here is from genome assembly GCF_900102685.1 of Melghirimyces thermohalophilus. Lineage (GTDB taxonomy): Bacteria > Bacillota > Bacilli > Thermoactinomycetales > DSM-45169 > Melghirimyces > Melghirimyces thermohalophilus. Next base: position 10,359 of record NZ_FMZA01000019.1, on the reverse strand, counting down.
GACCCGTCCATCAGGATCACCCCGGGACTCCAACGCCGGACCGCTTCCAGCGCCGTCCCAATTTCCAGTCCGGCCAACAGCCGACCCCGGTGTTGAGCTTCCCGTGCCAACTGCCCTTCCTCCGGTTTTTCTTCCTTCTCCAGCAGAGGGGTATATAGATCGGCGGCCCAGTACTCTTCACCGCCTGTCCCTTTGGCTAGGGCCTGAAAAACGGACAAGGTGTGCGGATGGGTGCCGGGGGTGGAGTTGACAGAACCATCGACACCCACCAGGGAACGTCCCCTCAGCCACGCCTTCATCTCCGGTCCGGACCACTTGGACACCTGGCTAAACTGGCCGATGGTGGCCAGGCGCTCCTTCATCGCCGACCGGTTAAACACTTCTTCAGGATAAACTTTCCGCAGATCTCGGTTGGTCTCCTCCAGCTTCTGCCGTAACTTTTCGGATACCGGAAGCAACATCATCCCTCCTCGCCTCCGACGTGAACAACCTATCTTTTTTCCAGTTTACAAGAAAACAAGAATCCCGTCTGCCCACTCCCAGTCTATCGAAGCTTCGGATGATTAGATGCCTGCAGAGACTTCTGATATTTTGTATAATATTTCGTTGTCTGTTATATTGACTGTTATGGGAATCGCTGGTATGATGATGGTAATCGCCGCTGTCGAAATTTGACGGCTTCGAGACCAAGACCAAAAAAACAGACCAAAAAGTGAGAGGAGACATTCGCAATGCTCAAATCTACCGGAATTGTCCGTAAAGTCGATGAACTGGGCCGGGTCGTAATCCCGATTGAACTTCGTCGCACCTTGGGAATCGGAGAGAAGGATGCCCTGGAAATCTATGTCGACGGAGAACGGATCGTGTTGAAAAAGTACGAACCGGCGTGCATCTTCACCGGCGAAGTGGACGAGACCGTCCGGTACAAAAACAAAGTGGTCAGCAAGAAATGCATTGAAGAAATGTACGAGCTGCTGAAGGAAGAGGAAGGCGTTAAAGCCTGATCGCGATTCCGCGGAAAGCAGACAGGCAAGATAAATTTTCCGCTCAAAAAGGACCCCCGCCGGAGGGTCCTTTTTGAGTTGAATCGGTTATTATTTGAAGCGCGACGGGCGTGTAAGAGACTGGCCCATCCGGCGATAAGTATGCCGCTTGCCCCGCAGGGCGATGGAGTAAGCCATGATATTTTCCGGGGGAGCCATACCGGCAAAACCGGCATCCCCGATATGAAGCACATCCCCGCCGGCGGCTTTGCCATCCAAAGCCAGCCGTTCCAACACGGTTGGTGCCGCCCCTTCCTGGGAAGTGCCGACGGTTAGCATAACCATCATTCCGAAGCGGTGAGCGCGATCCACCCATTGCTTCACATGATCCGGTGTCACCCCGGGAACTGTTCCGGATTGAGGCAGCAATAACACATCCAAACCTGCTTTAGCCAGCTCCTCCAGCACGGATTCCTCCAGCCAGACGTCCTGGTTTTCCCAGGTACCCGCACCATGCATCTTTCCCGCCATCACCGGCAGATCCCGCCCCAGCTCTTCCCGAATGCAGCGGACCTGTGCGGCGACAGCGGACCAGGTAACCCCGGTGCCAGGATTCCCCGTCAGAACCAAGAAGTCGACTCCCTGTTCCACCGCTTTGCGAGCATTCCCCGCCGTCGCCCTGCGCCCCGGCGCAAAGCCTTTTGGCAACTCTCCTTCCGGAATCGGCTCCAGATTGATCCCCACCGGGCGACCGGCGATTCGGCGAATCTCGCCGGCGGTCATCCCCCAACCCATCACCTCTTCCACACCCGATAGGCCGAACTCTTTCAAAAGCTTCGGGTCAGGGCCCGTCCCTTTGCGCGCGGGGAAACCGGCCACGGCGGGCCGGTTCACATCATACAGATTGAGCAGAATCAAATCGGCGCCGAAAGCGGCGGCCAACTCGGGATTGCTGCAACCATCCACCAACGGGGGCACCGTGACCACTGTTTCCGCCAGCACCGTCCGCCCCTCGGCGGCCCGGATTGCGGCCAACAGCCCCCGGCCGGACAAACGGGTGAGCGCGGCCGGATCCAGATCCAAAATACGATTCGTTTTTTGGCTCATCAGGAGGATTCACGCCCGATCAAACGGAGAATCCGCTCTTTCAGCAGCTCTGATTGAGTACCGAACACGGCTTGGTAATAACCAGGCCCGACTCGGATCACCCCGGAAGCTCCCAGTTCTTTCAACCGAGCCTCATCCAAAGGTTCTTCGTCTTTGAGCGTCATCCGCAGACGGGTGATACAGGCATCCAATCCCTCCACATTCTCCTCTCCTCCTATCGCCGCCAACACGTCCCGAGCGAGACGATCCAGATGATTGGAGGAGTCATCCTGGGTCGAGTCTGTCGTCGCTTCTTGGGGTTTCGATTCCTCCATTCGCCCCGGTGTGGGCAAGTTAAACCGACGGATAGCCAATCGGAACACCCCGTAATAGATGACGGCATAAGCGAGACCGATCGGAAGAATCCACCAAGCATTGTGGGACAGGTGAAAATTGACCACGTAATCGATCAATCCCGCTGAAAAACCAAACCCATGTTTCACATCCAAAAGGTACATCAGGGCCATTGAGGTCCCGGTCAACACCGCATGGATCAGATAGAGGACCGGAGCCAGAAACATAAAAGCAAATTCGATCGGCTCTGTGATCCCCGTCATAAACGACGTGAGAGCAGCACTGCCGAGCACCCCACCGACCACAGCCCGCTGGGACGGTTTTGCCTCGTGAATCATCGCCAGACAGGCAGCCGGCAAGGCAAACATCATGACCGGAAAGAAACCAGCCATAAACATGCCCGCGGAGGGGTCTCCGGCCAAAAAGCGGTAAAGATCGCCAGTCACCACATCACCGCCGGGCGTTTCATATTTGCCCAACTGGAACCAGGCGACGGCATTAAAGATATGGTGAAGGCCCAAAGGAATCAACAGGCGGTTCAGCACACCGAAGCCGAAGAGTCCCACAGCACCAGCCCCGATCACCCAATTGCCGACCGCATCGATCCCCGCTTCGATAGGAGGCCAGATAAAGAGAAACAAGATGCCCACCAAAAACATAACAAAGGAAGTGATGATGGGAACAAAGCGTTTGCCGCCGAAAAATTGAAGCCAGTCCGGCAATTGGATATCATGAAAGCGTTTGTACAGATAAGCAGTGATCAGGCCCGTGATAATCCCGCCGAGAACACCCGTCTGATCCAGTTTCACCTGCCATTCCCCGTTGTCCGGCGGAGCCACATTCATGCCGACAATCGAATTGAGCACCATATAACCGGTCACCGCAGCCAATCCAGCCGCACCGGAACTGCCGCTCAACCCGACGGCGACACCGACGGCAAAAAGAAGAGGCAAAAAGCCCAAAATCCCGTCGGCCCCTGCAACCATGGTGTCACCCACTTGTGTGAGCCAAGTACCCTCCACGGCAAATTGGTCCGCCAGGGTATTGATCAATACCCCCAGCGACATCAAAATCGCCGCCGCAGGCATGACTGCGATAGGAAGCATCAAGGCCTTACCCACCTGTTGCAACTTTCCAAACACTGCTTTCAATCGTTACACCCCCAAGAGATTTCAGATTATTACACATTATGAAGGCCGTCCCGCTTTTAGAGCGCCGCCCCCTTGATTTTTCGGCGCTTGGCGAAGAAAGCCATCCAAAGGTAACATTCGCTTTTTTACTACCGAAGTCCTTTTCTACGGATTCCCGGCCGATTCGTCCCCTCGATGGTATGTATGATACACTTCCCTCTTCGGCAAGGAGCGTTCAAGAGCGACCGCTTTGATCGCCTCTTTTTTACCCTTTCCCCGGTGGACGTGCCAGTCCACGTGTTCGGTAACGGTTAATGCCTCCCACCAGGGTTTTGTCTTTTCCTTTGCCCCCTCTTCCGAAGCACCTTCCACTACCACCGTCATCTCGCCGCGAGGCTTTTCCTGCTGAAACCAGGTTAAGCAATCGGAAACGGTACCCCGCAACCACTCTTCGTGCCTTTTCGTCAACTCCCGCGCCACCGCCACCCGCCGGTCGCCAAGCACCTCTTTCACATCTTTCAACATCGGCTGGATTCGGTGGGGAGCTTCATAAAAGACCAGGGTGGCCGGAGTCGGTGCCCATTTTTTCAGCTCTCCGATTCGCTCCTTTCCATGGCGGGGGAGAAAACCGATAAACACAAAGGGCTGTGGCGATAACCCCGAGGCGACGACAGCGGACAAAGCCGCATTGGGACCGGGAATGGGAATTACAGGGATCCCTTCTTCCACCGCTTCCCGAATCAGTTCCTCTCCTGGATCGGACAACCCCGGCATACCCGCGTCACTCACCAAGGCAATCCGCTCGCCTCCTCGAAGCCCTTCGATTAATTCCGAAAGGCGGGAGTAGCGATTATGCTCATGATAACTTATCGATGGCACCGACAGATCCAAGTGAGAGAGCAGTTTGCGGGTATGACGGGTATCTTCTGCCGCTACCCGATCGCACGATGCCAACACTTGCCGCACACGGTCGCTCAAATCCCCCAGGTTTCCAATCGGCGTTCCCACCACATAGAGCTTGCCCCCTGCCTCTTCAAAACTTTTTTGTCGCATCGTCGGCCATCCCCTTCCCGATCATCGCCAACTTCTGTCTTCGGCTCAACTTTTTGATCTCCCGCTCCCTGACCAACGCCTCGGAACGGGTAAGGCCCTCTTCCGTCCAGACCAGGGAAAACGGCCCCCGCCCCCGGGTGTATTTGGCTCCGTTGCCTCTCTCATGCTGCTGGATCCGTTTTGACAAGTGATTGGTGATCCCGGTATACAGTGTTCCGTCGGCACACTCCAGTATGTATAAGACATACTCCTTTTTTGACATGTTCTCCCTCCCGTGACAGAAAGAAAAGTGCCGGTACCCGGCACTTGATAAGGCTGAGTCCCAACCCCTGTTGGGCCAAACTCATTTCTCCTCTTGGGAGGTTTTATTTAGAAAGGAGAGACAAAACAGGCAGTCTCCATTGCCGCGCATATTTCCGTAATGAACATTACAGATGTGAAAACCTTCATGGTAGAGGCGGGCCAGATTATCGTGTCCTTCTCCTCTGGTCTCAACAGGTGCAGGATCCGGCTGATCACCGGACTTCAGCTGGTCCAACTGTTCTCTTAACGCTTCGTTTTCCAGGACTAGACGGGTATTTTCCTCCAGCATTTGAACAATTTGTTCCTTCAACCCGCCCAGCTCTTTATACAATTCCCCGATTTGGTCATCGATCTGGGTCATCCGGGATAAAATGGCCTGCTTGTCCAAGCCCCCCACCTCAAATCACCCGCCGTCTGTTCAGGATCTCCCAGGACCGGCCTTCTACAAGCGAGGTCCGGACTATGCCTGGGCTGTAACTTCTTCCGCCGGATGCTCCACCGTCCGTCCCGATTCGGACAATTCCACCTGCACCCGACGTTCCAGAAGGTTGAGCACTACCACACGGCCAACGCCTTCCGGTGTCGTCACCTGTGTGCCCACATCCGGCATTTTTTGTTTGGCCTCCACGTAGTTGTCATTTTCGTATTTCAAGCAACACATCAAACGACCGCAGAGACCGGAGATTTTTGCCGGATTGAGCGACAGATTCTGATCCTTGGCCATCTTGATCGATACCGGCTCAAAATCCCCGAGAAAAGAGGAACAACAGAGAACCCGCCCACAGGGGCCGATCCCGCCGAGCATCTTCGCTTCGTCCCGAACACCGATCTGACGCAACTCGATCCGGGTCCGGAAAATAGAGGCCAAATCGCGAACCAGTTCCCGGAAATCGACTCGACCGTCGGCAGTGAAATAAAAGATGATCTTGTTCCGGTCAAAGGTGTACTCCGCATCCACAAGTTTCATCCCCAACTTGTGGTTTTTGATCTTCTCGTTGCAGATGGACAACGCTTCCCGGGAAGCAGCCCGGTTTTTTTCCATCTGCTCAACATCTTTGGGAGAAGCGATCCGGATCACTTCTTTCAACGGCAGTACCACTTCTTCTTCCGTCACATGACGGATTCCAGTCACCACCGTTCCAAATTCGACTCCGCGAACAGTTTCAACAATGACCGCATCGTCTTTTTTGATCGGAAGCGATCCCGGATCAAAATAATATATTTTACCCGCTTGTCTGAAACGGACGCCCACGACTGACAACATGATCAAATCCCCCTTGCATGGCCAGTACCATCTGTTCCAGCACCGCCTGGGGTTGAACCGGACCGGTCAAAGCCTTCTGGGCTTGAATGACCGCGTCCATCGCGTTCAGCAGGCCGGAATGTGTCCATTTGGACGCCTGGCGCCGGAGGGAATCGTCGTTTTCCGAGAAGACAGGAGGCTCTTCCATACCCAGCTGGCGGTGTTGCAGATCACGCAACCAGAGCAGAGCCAAACCGAGCAGAAGCTGTATATCCTCCCGGTCGGTATCCCTCGCCAGCCATTCGGTTTGTACCTCCACGAAGGGATCCAGTTTTCCGGAGACGATATCCCCTATCCATTTTATCACTCGCTCGCAAAAAGGGGCAAACTCGTCCCGCTCAACCAGCCGACGGGCTTCACTCACACTGGAGGACAGATGAGCCGCAACTCGGGCGGCCCCGGGATTCACGCTTTCTTCGATCAGCGCCGCCTCAATCCGTCGGGGGTGGAGAGGCTGGAATCGAATCAGCTGACAACGGGACAAGACCGTCGGGGGAAGGTTATGCACATTTTCGGTCAACAGAATGGCGACCCAGCGACTCGCCGGTTCCTCCAAAAATTTGAGAAGGCTATTAGCTGCTTGTAATGTCAGCGTCTCCGCATGCCGCAGAATTAATACGCGTGTGGTCCCTGCCGGAGGACTGTAAGAAAATCTCCGCTGCAATTCCCGGATCTGTCCGATGCCGATGGTTTGTCCATCCCGTTCCGGCAAGATCACATCCGGGTGATTACCATGGGAGATTCGCCGGCAGGAACGACAACGGTCACAAGCGTCGTCGCCCGGTTGTTCACAGTTGAGCGCTTTGGCCCATTCGATCGCTGTTTTCTCCTTCCCTGTTCCTTCCGGGCCACAAAAACAGTAGGCATGAGCCACCCGTTGGTTTTTCAGGGCGTTTTTCAACAGCCGAATCACCCGTTCTTGACCGGCCACCTCTTTTAAAGACATCTCGTTCACCCCTGCGAATTAAAACTGGAGAAACTGGTCGACAGGGAGGACAAATACCGTGGCCCCGCCCACTTCCACTTCGACGGGATAAGGTACATAACCTTCGGCATTGGTTCCCATCGAGGTAATCGGAGACATTATCTGTTTTCGGGAGCGACAATTATCCTGGATCAATTTCAACACACTGTCTACCCGGTCCTCCTCAACCCCGATCATAAAGGTCGTATTGCCCGATTTTAAAAAGCTGCCTGTGCTGGCCAATTTGGTGGCGCGGAGGTTTTGTTTTACCAGCGCATCGGACAGGCGGCTGCTATCCTTATCCTGGACAACGGCAATCACCAATTTCTTCATTTTAAATCACTTCCTCCATGCTGGAGTTTTGTAAGGTCCCCGGTAATTCGTTGAAATACTTGATCCGGAGCTTCTGTGGCGTCGAGAACACAGAAGCGTTCCGGCGCTTTTTGCGCCAGCTTGAGGAATCCCTCCCGCACCCGTTGGTGAAAAGCCGCCTCCTTCAATTCCATCCGGTCTTTCCGGTTACCCCGCTCTTTTAACCGTCGATCGCCCTCCTCCAGCGGGAGGTCCAAGAGGTAGGTTCGATCGGGAACCAACGCTCCGGTAGCCATCCGGTTTACTTCGACCACTTCTTCATGATCCCCTTCGGCACCATATGCCTGATAAACGATACTGGAGTCGACATAGCGATCGCAGATGACGGTTTTACCCGCTTTTAGGGCGGGACGGATCAACTGATCCACTAGCTGGGCTCTTGATGCCGCGTAAAGCAAAATTTCCGCCCGCAGACTCATCTCCGATGCCTGTGGATCCAGCAGGATTTCACGAATCCGATCGCCGATCGGGGTCCCTCCCGGCTCACGAGTGTGGATAACAGGAATTTTGCGCGCCTCGAGATATGCTTTTAGCCGAAGGGCTTGGGTAGTTTTCCCCGCTCCCTCCGGTCCTTCCAGTGTAATCAATAAACCCCTCACCAGTGCTCCTCCAAGGTTGATCTCTTTTGATTTATTTTATCACGTACATTTTTTGGGGGGAACCGGCCAGCAATCCCCGGACACGACCCCCGTGCCGGAGAATGTGGAGAATTCGATCCAGCTGTTGTCGTCCCACCCGCTCCCCCGGAAGCAACAGCGGTACCCCCGGCGGATAAGGGGTCACCATCCGGGTGGCAATCTTTCCTTCAGCATCGGTCAAGGCCACCACTGACTCCGGAAGAGTTCGGAGGCTATCCAATGAAACTTCGCTCTCCATCACCGGTGGGATCGACGGCATCGGTACAGGCTCATCTTCCTCCATTTTACCCACCGCCTGATCCCACTCTGCCAAAGCTTCTACCATCCGCTCCCCTTCCAACGGGCTTGTCCCAGGAGTCAACACCGCCAGCACCTTCTCATGATCAGCCATCTCCATAAATAACCCCCGTCGCTCTAATCCCTCCTGAAGTCGGTACCCCGAAATCTTGCGACGGGCACGAATATTTAATTTCAAGGGATCATTGCCGGGAATAAACTCCTCTCGCAAATGGGTCAAGGTAGAAATGCCTTGGCGAATCAGGGTGGCCCTCTCCAAAGCTTGCTCCAACAATGAAGTCCCTTGTACCGCCATCAAGCGCCGAGCCAGATCGAGAGAAGCCATCAAGGGATAGGAGGGGCTGCTCGATTGGACCACTCTCAACCAATGGCCGACTCGGTCCGGATCCACCCGATTCCCTCGCAAGTGGAGCATCGAGGCCATCGTCATTGCCGGCAACATCTTGTGGGTGGACTGGACAGCAGCATCCGCCCCTAATGCGATCGAACGTCGGGGAAGGGAAGGATGAAATCCAAAATGGGCCCCGTGAGCCTCATCCACCAACAGGGGTACACCAAACCGATGACACATTTCCGCTAATTCAGCGACAGGTTGCAACCGTCCAAAATAATCGGGACTGGTGATAAAAACCCCTTTGACGTCCGGATATCGGCGCAAAGCATACCGAAGGTCCTCCGCTTCCAGTCGACCCCCTTGGGGAATTTCCCCCCTTCCTGATATAAACACCGGTCGTGCCCCGGCTAAAATACAGCCGTGAAAAACGGATTGATGAGAGCTGCGGTGAACGATCAGACGTTCACCTGGACGACAACAGCTGAGAATAAGGGCCAGATTTCCTGATGTGCTTCCACCTACTAAAAAAAAGGTGCGGTCCGCATCAAAAGCTTCCGCCGCCAGTTGCTGGGCTTGGTCAATGGCACCCACAGGCTGATGTAGATCGTCTAACTCCCCCACTTCCGTCAGGTCCAAAGGTAACAGATCACCAAAAAACGATGCTGCTTTGTCATCAAACACCTTTCCTTGCTTATGCCCCGGTACATGAAAATTTCCTTGCGTCACGTTTTGATGCTGTTGAAGCACCTGAAAGAGAGGTGCGACGTACTGCTTTTCCTCCGTCATCCTTCTCCCTCCAAAAAGAGACGAGGACTGTTTAAAGTCCCCGTTCATATCGACCTTGACCATGGGTCCACAAATTTTTGAGTCGCGTGACAAAGTACGGATATTTCTGATCCTTTACGTCAGTTTTTACTATTTCCTGTTCACAATCCTTGCAGATAAACTCATCCAGCACGGCGATCCCTTGTTGGCACCCCTCTTTGCAGACCAGACAGCGGATCTGATCATTCCTTTCTTGCACGATCGACCCACCTTTTCAAGTTTTTCATCCATTCATTCCCCGTTTGATCCCGAATTATTCCCCGATCCCCTCGTCTATTCCATTATATCACGGTTGTCCTTCAGAATTCGGGGGATAGTGTATTATATTCAAATCGGCTTTGGTAAAACAGTGAATCCAGCAAAAGAAAAACCACCCTCCCCGATCGTTGTGGATCGAAGGAGGGTGGTTTCTGTTGCCCGGCGATGTCCTACTCTCCCAGGGGCTCTCGCCCCAAGTACCATCGGCGCTGGAGGGCTTAACTTCCGTGTTCGGGATGGGAACGGGTGGGTCCCCTCCGCCATCATCACCAGACCCTATATCATTCAGGGTTGCACCCTGAAAACCGGATGCGGAATGAGAACCTGTCACCAGTCGAAGCGACTCAGGAGAAGTCCTCGACCGATTCGTATCCGTCAGCTGAACGTGTTGCCACGCTTACACCTCGGACCGATCTACCTTGTCATCTACAAGGGGTCTTACCTGGTCTAGCCAGTGGG
>NZ_FMZA01000001.1 GCF_900102685.1 Melghirimyces thermohalophilus | reverse complement strand
TCCAACCACTTTTTTAAGACATCGTTCTCCAATTCCAGCTGACGGACATATTCATCCTTTTGCAGTGGCCTCTTTCGCCCTCCCCGGCGGTCTTGTAGCCCTTCGGATCCTTTTAACTTATATTGACGCAACCAGACCTTCAAGCGGCTCACGTCATGGATCCCCAACCTTTCGGCTACCTCCCGTTTGGTTACACCCTGCAGTCTCATTTGAACGGCTTGCATCTTCAGTGAAAAGGGATAATGCCTGAACTTCTGTCCTTTTTTCGCCATGAAAACACCCCTTAAAAGTAGTTCCGTTCACAGGGGGTTTTTCCTGTGTCTACTTTAAGGGGTGCACATCATCAAGAGGAAAGGGGGTTTTTACGAACCCACCGATTGTTTTTCCTTACTCAGCTCCAGGTTTAGCAGGGGGGAAAGGACGTGGGCAAAAGCGTTGAGGTAAGCTTTTTCATCGTCAGTGTAGGAACGTTTTTCATCTCCGGTGACACTGAGGACGCCGAGGATCTCATCCCCAGTTCGGATCGGGACGCAGATGAGGGAATGATAGGTGGACTGGGCTTTGGGATGGGTCCGAAAACGGCTGCCCGGTGTGTGAATTTCGCCGGAGAAGAAGATCTCGCCGGTTCGGTAGGTGTGGCCGGCGGCAGAATCAGCGATGGATAGCCGCAACTTCCGCATTCCGTCAGGACTGTGGGCCGCCGCTTCATGAACCTTCAATGTACCGTCCCCGGCATCGACAAAGATACATACCTTGGGATTGTTCCCCTTTTTTCCAGACATCGTCGCCAACAATGAAGATAAAAAATAATTGTAAACATGCCGTCGCTGGTCCTCAAATTCCTGATCCGGCTGGGACAAGATGCGCGATACTTCACTGGCCAGGGTACTGATAGATTGAATCACATACCGGTTTTGTTTATTGTCCTCTTTGATCTCTTTTAGCTGTTCTTCCAAAGCGATCAGTTTGGTGTCAGATTGCAGATTGAGACCGAGAAAGGAAACGCTGTCGCCGCTTTTGGCTCGCCACAGAATAATCGCCCCCAATAGGCCTCCAAACCCGACCAGGGCGTAAGCGAACCAAGGCTTTTCGATGATGATCTGAAAGAAAATATCCATGGGATCGTACTCACCGTCTTTGGAGGGGTTTCAAAGTTGACCTCGACCACGCTTCCCAACCACCTTGCGGACCCGCTATCTATTTTTAGGTGTTCATTTTTGAAAATGGAGACTTATTCTTCATGTACACTCTTACTCAATCTACGCTGTCTGTAGAGAGGGCGTGTACCCCCAAGTTCCGTTGCACCCGTAGGGCACAAGTCTCACCGGGGCACCTTGTTCCGGGTCTGCATCAAAGTGTAGAATGTCCCGTCAATGATCCTGCCTTGAGCAGGGGCTGAGTCGTCTTGGTAATGAGTTTTACCGCTAGGTCAGACCCGGGGTGCTTGTGATGCAAAAGTCACTGAAGTGGTACACGACCGTCTCCCTTTCTATATAAGATCCATATTCTCGTAGGGACACTGGATCAGCTCTTTTTCAATCGAGCGATAAAAAAGCCGTCACTGTCAAAGTGATGGGGCAGGATTTGCACCCATCCCTCCCCGAGGATCGCCTGTTCCCGAACGATTTCGGGCAGTCGCTCCTCAAGCGTTATATCAGGGTAGAAGTCCGGGTGTCCGTCCAAAAAGGCTTCTACCTGCCGGCTGTTTTCTTCAGGCTCCAAGGTACAGGTGCTGTATACCAGGATGCCGCCGGGGGAGACGAGCTTGGCGGCGGCATCCAAAAGCTGCTTTTGCAGATCGGTGAGCGCCTCGATTTCTCGAGGCTCCTTGGACCACTTGATATCCGGCTTTCGGCGAATGACGCCTAAGCCGGAACAGGGGGCATCCAATAACACGCGGTCAAAGGGTTTTTCGCTTCCAACCAGCTCCCGCATATCCGTCCGCCGCGGTTCCACGATGGTAAGTCCCAGCCGTCGAACCTGATCTTGGATCTGATCCACCTTGTGAGAATGGATATCGCAGGATACCAGTACCCCCTCATCAGCCATCCGCTCGGCCAGGTGACCGGTTTTCCCCCCTGGAGCCGCACAACCGTCCAGCACCCGTTCCCCTGGCTGCGGATCGAGGATTTCCGACACCAGCATCGAACTTTCATCCTGAACGGTATACCAACCTTCCCGAAACAGTGTAGAGGCGGCAGGGTTCCCGCCGCCGGACAGAACCAGACCTTGAACCGAGACAGCGGATGGCTCCACGGCAACCGCAGGCATCTTTTGTCGGATCCGCTCGGCCACTTCTTCCCGGTCCCCTTTGAGGAGGTTGATCCGCACCGATGAGCGGGGGGGGCGATTGTTCGCCTCCAGCATGGCTTTCGTCTCCTCCATGCCGTACACCCCGCTCAATCGCCGGACCAGCCATTCCGGGTGGGAAGTGACCAAAGCCAATTCGCGGTGGGTCTCCGGCTGGGCGGGTAGCTGCCACTCCCGCCTCCGCCGCTGATAAGAACGGAGCACGCCGTTGGCCAAACCCGAAATTCCCCGGTGACCCCGTTTCTTAGCGATGCTAACCGTCTCGTGGACGACGGCACGGTCCGGAATCCGGTCCAAATAACGGAGTTGATATACACCCATGCGAAGGAGTTGCCGAACCCAGGGGGCTAAGGAAGACACACCCTTTTTCACCAGATCGTTTAAGATCCAGTCCAGGGTGAGCCTGCGCTGGATCGTTCCATATACCAGTTCTGTGGCCAACCCCCGATCCCGAGCGGATAGCCCGCTCTCCTTCAAGGCGTGGTCCAGGAGTAGATTGCTGTAGGCCTCCCGCTCCTCCACTGCCACCAGTACGTCTAATGCCACTTCCCGGACCGTCTTCCGGACCGCCATCTAAGATTCCCCCAATACCTCGCCGGGCTCCATGTTGCGCCCCCGGGCAAATTGTTCCGCCGTCATCCGTTTTTTCCCTGCTGGTTGCAGCTCTAACAGGCGCAGTCCCCCGCCCTTTGCCGCTACAACCACGCCGTCCTCCGACACCTGGACCACCGTTCCTGGGGCGGCGGGTTCGGCAAGGGAGACCGGTTCCGCCCGCCAGATCTTCAAGGGCTTTCCCTTCCACTGAGTATAGGCGACCGGCCAGGGGGATAACCCCCGAACCTGGTTAAACAACTCTTCAGGATGGCGGTTCCAGTCGATCCGTTCATCCTCCCGCCGAATGTTGGGAGCGAAGGTCACCTGATCCTCCTCCTGGGGAGTCGCTTCGATCTCCCCCTTCAACAGAGGAGGCACCGTCTTAGCTAGGAGCTCTGCTCCCACCCGGGCCAGCTTGTCGTGCAGGCTGCTCACATCATCGTCCCGCTCGATGGGGATCGCCTGCTGAGCCAGCATGTCCCCGGCATCCAGGGCTTCCACCATGTACATGATCGTCACGCCCGTCTTCTTCTCTCCCCGGATCAGGGCATGGTGGATCGGCGCACCCCCCCGGTATTTGGGCAAGAGGGAAGCATGCACGTTGATACAACCGTAACGGGGAACCTCCAAAACCTCCCGGGGCAAGATCTGGCCATAGGCCGCTGTCACAATCAGATCGGGGTTCAGGTCAACGACCTGTTGCACGTTTTCCGGCTTTCTCAGTTTCTCCGGTTGAAAAACCGGAATCCCCAGCTCCTGGGCGACTTCCTTCACTGGAGGCGGGGTCATCACCCGCTTTCTTCCCCGGGGTCGGTCCGGCTGGGTGACCACGGAGAGGACCTCATATCCTTCTTCAACCAGGGTCTTTAGCGAGGGGACGGCAAAGTCAGGCGTGCCCATAAATACGATACGAGCTTGTGCAGCCACGAGTTAGTCCTCCTCCTCCGACTGCGGAGCCTCAAAAACCCGCTCCGCGATATCGGTAAACAGCACTCCGTTTAAGTGGTCGGTTTCATGTTGTAAAATCCGGGCCAGATACCCCTCCGCTTCGATTTCAAAGGGGTTTCCGTCCCGATCCTGAGCTTTCATCGTCACCTGTTCCGCGCGACGGACCTCCCCGAGCAACCCCGGAATACTGAGACACCCTTCCGGCGGGTTGATACTCTCCCCTTTTTTGTTAAATAGTTCGGGGTTGACCGCTTCGATCAATCCGTTTCCGTCATCGACTACCAACACCCGTTTCGGGATCCCCACCTGGGGGGCGGCCAGGCCGACTCCAGGAGCGTCATACATCGTCTCTGCCATGTCGTCCAACAATTTATGAAGACGCGAATTAAACTTGGTGACCGGTTTTGCTTTCTCTTTCAGAATAGGATCCGGCACCAACACAATCTTTCGAATGGCCATTGCTCGACCTCCTTTATCTTATCCATCCCCGTCGACGGGCAAGGAGACACCGTCTCGGTCAATTCCAATCCGCAGATCGGGGTCTTTGAATGCCGATTTTAACCCTCGCAATCCCTGAATGAGACGACTTGGATCATCCGGTTCCCCGTATTTGAGCATCATTTGCATCCGATAGCGGTCTTTGATCCGGGGAATGGGCGCCGGAACCGGACCCAAGAGTTCGCCCCCCTCCGGCAGTAAGGGACTCAGCCATTTCATCGCACGGGTGCCCGCCTGCATGAGCGCCCTGCGGTCCGGGTGACTCAACAACAGCGTAAACAGTCGACAAAAAGGAGGGTAACGCAGCTGTTTCCGCATCAGGCACTCCTGTCGGTAAAAAGATTCCACCTCATTCGCCGCTGCCATGCGGATGCTGTAATGCTCCGGGGCATAGGTTTGCACCACCACCCGGCCCGGTTTCTCATGGCGCCCGGCCCGGCCGCTAACTTGGGTCAGCAGATGAAAGGTTCGTTCCGCCGCCCGGAACTCCGGCAGGTTGAGCATCGTGTCGGCAGCGATCACTCCGACCAGAGTCACATTGGGAAAATCGAGTCCCTTGGCGATCATCTGCGTTCCTAAAAGGACATCGGCTTTGCCGGCACTGAAAGCGGAAAGGAGCCGTTCATGGGCACCTTTGCGCCCGGTTGTATCCACATCCATACGGATCACCCGGATCCCCGGCATCGTTCGGGCCAGCTCTTCTTCCACCCGCTGTGTACCCGTACCGAAATACCGGATGTAAGTACTGCTGCAAAAGGGGCATTCCCGGGGAACTTTTTGTGCGTAACCGCAATAATGACAACGAAGCGTCCGGTTGGTTCGGTGATAAGTCAGGGATATATCACAATGAGGACATTGCACGGATTCCCCGCACTCCCGACAGAGAACAAAGGTAGAAAAACCTCGTCGGTTGAGAAAGAGAACCGCTTGTTCTCCCCGCTCCACGCAAGCGGTTAACGCCTCTTTCAGGGAACGGCTGAAGATGGACCGGTTGCCCGCTCGCAGTTCATCCCGCATATCGACCACATCTACCGGCGGAAAGGGACGCCCGTGCACCCGCTCGGTCAACTGCTCCAATCGGTAACGTCCCAGCTTTGCCTCATAGTAGCTTTCCACAGACGGGGTGGCGGTTCCCATCACCAGCACCGCTCCCTGTCGAGCGCAGCGCCAGCGGGCCACTTCCCGTGCGTGATAACGGGGTTGTTCATCTTGTTTATAAGAGCTTTCATGTTCTTCATCGATGACAACGAGACCCAGCTCAGGAAAAGGGGCAAAGATGGCGGAACGGGCTCCGATCGCGACACTCACTTCCCCAGACCGGATTTTGCGCCACTCATCATACCGTTCGCCACTGGAAAGGCCGCTGTGGAGGACGGCCACCTGCCCGCCAAAGCGGCCTTTAAACCGCTTGACCATCTGAGGAGTTAAGGAAATCTCCGGTACCAGTACGATCGCTTGCCGTCCGGTAGCCAGCGTTTCCGTGATCGCCTGCAAGTAGATTTCTGTCTTTCCGCTTCCGGTTACGCCTTGGAGCAGCACCGTTTCATGCCGTCGCTGACGCAGGACTTGCACCAGGTTTTGGAACACTTTATCCTGCTCCGGGGTGAGCGGCAGGGGCTGGGTCTTCTCAAAGCTGCGTCCTGCAAAGGGATCCCGCAGTTCCTCCCGTTCTTCCCGGTGGATCAGCCCTTGTTCTACCAGCCGATCCACTGTGGATTTGGATACCCCCAATCGGGAGAGAAGGTCTTTCTGGGTCAGCTCTTTTTGCCAGTCGGCAAAAAAACGCAGCACCTCCTGTTGACGTACGGCGTTTTTAGGCAGCTTTTCCGCTACTTGGCACAGCTCATCCGGGGAGGCGGCAGGCGACAGCCACGTCCGCTTTTTGCGCGTGACCCGGTCTCCCACCCGCTCCTCCACCTGAAGCTCGCCTCGTTCCACCAACTGACGGAGAAGGGGACGGCTCACTCCCTCCAACTGCAACGCTTCATCAAAAGGGATCTCTTCCCGCTCCCGCAGAACCTGGGCCAGAACGGCTTCACCGCCGGCGATCCAAGAACCTTCGGTGAAACCAGGAGCCGGGCGGAGAAATCTACGGTATCTCCCCTTCAACACAGCGGGAACCATCGCATGGAGCACCGTGATCAACGGAGCCAGGTACACCTTGGCCATCCATCGGGCCAGTTCTACCAGTTCCGGGGTAAGTGGTGGCGTCAGATCCATCACATCCACGATCGATTTCAGCCGTCGACTCTCCGAGGTTTCCGGAAAGTCCACCACGTAACCCATCAACTTTCGAGGGCCGAAGGGAACCCGGACCCGGCTCCCGATCTCGACCTCCTGCGCCAGTTCCTCCGGAATGCGGTAATCAAAGGGCTTATCCGTCCCTTCCGCCGCCACATCCACGATCACTGACGCGATACGTTCATCGTTCATCGAACCCGTTCTCCGATCAGGCCCATCAGTCGCCGCGCCACCTCAGTCTTGCTCATCTGGGGCAGGCGAAGCACCTCCCCTTGATCATCATAGACAGTGACGATATTGGTTTCCCCGTCAAAGCCCGCTCCGGCTTGCGAAACATCGTTGGCCACCACGAGATCCATCCGCTTGCGATGCAACTTATCGATGGCGTGATCCGATACATGATCGGTTTCCGCGGCAAATCCGACCAAAAATTGCCCGTCTTTCCGCTTCCCCACTTCCTCAGCGATGTCCCGAGTCTTTTTCAGTTCCAGAGCCATTTGGTCCCCTGACTTTTTGATTTTCCGATTCGCCTTTTGCATCGGGGTGTAGTCAGCCACCGCCGCTGCCTTGATAACAATGTCTGAGGATGGCAATTCCTTCATCACCGCTTCAAACATCTCCTCCGCCGTGGTGACATCCACTCTCCGGACCCCAGCTGGGACCGTCAGCCCCACAGGTCCGCTGACGAGCACCGTTTCGGCTCCGGCGCGTACAGCGGCTTCGGCGAGGGCGTAACCCATTTTTCCGGAGGAGCGGTTGGTCAGATACCGGACCGGGTCCAGCGGTTCCCGGGTCGGCCCTGCGGTGACCACCACGCGCTTTCCTCGAAGCGCTCCGGGAGCCTCCTGTAAAATCTCCTCCACAGCCGCCGTGATCGCTTCGGGATCCGCCAATCGTCCTTTGCCGACATACCCGCAAGCCAACTGCCCTGAAGCCGGGTCGACGAAGCGAAAGCCCTTCTGCATCAGATGGTGGATGTTGTCGCGAACGATGGGATGTTCATACATATGCACATTCATCGCCGGTGCAAACAGCACCGGAGCTTGGGTCGCCAAAACCGTCGTACTCAACATATCGTCTCCCAAACCGTGCGCGATCTTCCCTATGATGTTGGCTGTAGCCGGTGCAATCACAAACAGATCGGCATGGTCTGCCAGGTCGATGTGGTTTACCACCGCTGGATCCTGTTCATCAAAGGTGTCGATAGCGACATGGTTGCGGGAAAGCGTTTGAAATGTCAGCGGGGTGATAAAGCGGGTGGCAGACTGGGTCATAATCACTCGCACATCCGCCCCGCGCTGTGTCCATTGGCTGACCAATCCTGCCGCTTTGTAAGCGGCGATTCCTCCGGTCACACCGAGGACGATTCGCTTTCCTTTCAATTCTCCCCCTCCTTTCCGACAAAAAATAACAACCCGAGCGGTTGTTATTTTTTCGGCCCGACTTCTTCAGGTGGAACCAGGTGGCCCTCTGCGATCTCTTCCAGAGCGATTCCCACGTTTTTGTTGGAACGGGGTTCCAGGTGGGGAGTAGCCCCGTTTAGCAGCTGACGGCCCCTCTTGGCAGCCAAGATGACCAGTGTATACTTGCTGTCCGCCTTAGACATCAACTTATCGATCGATGGATGCAGCATAATTTAAAATCCCTCCAGCCAATCAGGTTGTTCTCGAAAGATCCGTTCCCGTCTCGATTGTTCCGCCATCATGATGGAACGGATGCGTTGGCAGGCCTTTGCCACTTCATCATTGACCACGACGTAGTCATACTGGTGGACCTGGTCAAGCTCCTTACGCGCCGCTGTCATCCGGTCTTCCACCACTTCCTCCGACTCCGTACCCCGTCCGCGAATCCGGGCATAAAGCTCCTTCATCGACGGGGGGAGAAGAAAAATGAACACCCCTTCCGGAAAGTGCTCTTTCACCTGACGGGCGCCTTGCACCTCAATTTCCAGCAGCACATTTTTTCCTTCCGCCAGGCGATCTTCAACAAACCGACGGGGGGTGCCGTAATAGTTGTCCACATACCGGGCCCACTCCAGGAGTTCTCCCTCTTCAATCATCCGCTTGAATTCTTCTTTGGACTTAAAAAAATAGTTGATCCCGTCTACTTCCCCTTCCCGAGGTTGGCGGGTAGTCGCCGATACGGAATACACCACCTCAGGCGCCTGCCGCCGGAGTGCGGAGCAAACGGTTCCCTTTCCTGCTCCCGACGGACCGGACAAGACGATTAAAAGCCCCTTTCCGCTCTTTTGAATACCCATAACGCTCCCTTTCTAATTTTCCATTTCATCAGAGGAATCTTTGCTTGCCAGCCGATGGGCCACTGTCTCCGGTTGGACAGCAGACAGAATCACATGATCGCTGTCTGTGATGATGACCGCCCTAGTCCGGCGGCCGTAAGTAGCATCGATCAATACGCCCCTATCTCTGGCTTCCTGGATGATCCGCTTGATCGGAGCTGAATCGGGACTGATGATAGAAATAATCCGATTGGCAGATACAATATTGCCAAAACCGATATTGATCAGCTTAATGCTCAACCTGGGGTACCCCCTCAAACCATTAGGTCTGTTACTGCCCCTTTTGGACCTGTTCATTTTTGAGGAAAAGGTTATCTACAGAAAAGATTACCTACCCTCAATCAAAACAAACTCATATAAGGAGCATCACATCCATATTCAACTCATTATAACCTGTTTACTCAATATTTTGCACTTGTTCTCTCATTTTTTCCAGCTCACTCTTGCAATCAACTACAAGCTCGGCAATCCGTGCATCATTGGCTTTGGAACCGATGGTGTTGATCTCGCGGTTCATTTCCTGGATGAGAAAGTCCAGCCGCCTGCCCACCGGCTCCTGTCGAGTAAGGGCTGAGGAAAATTGGTCCAGATGACTGGACATCCGGGTTAACTCCTCTTGGATATCCGATTTATCCGCAAAGACCGCCGCTTCTGTCAAGAGTCGGTCAGGGTCTGGATCGGTACCGTCCAACACATCCCGGATCTTCTCCTCCAACCGGCTGCGGTATTCTGCGACCACATGTGGAGAACGTTGGGCCATTCCCTTAACGTACCCGCGCAGTAACTTTATGCGATTGGAGAGATCCTCCGCCAACGCGGCGCCTTCCCGTTGTCTCATTTCCAGCAGGGCATGGGTCGCCTCCTCCACCGCTTGAATGAGGGGGGCCTCCCATTCCTCCGGGTCCAGCTTCGTCTCCTCCACCTGGATCACCTCGGGATGATGCAAAAGGTCAGACAAGGAAAAGGTCCCTTCCACTCCTAGCTGCTCCTGTAATCGGCCGGCAGCATCCGCAAGGGAGCGGGCCGCTTCCCAATTGACTGTCAGCTTCTTTTCGGCGACCTCTTTTCCCTCCAGGAGGACGGTGACATCTATTCGACCGCGCCGAACCACACTGGCGACCGTTTTTTTCACTCGGTCTTCCAACGAAGCCCAACCGGAGGGCAGCCGAATCGCCCATTCCAAGAACCGGTGGTTGACGGAACGGATCTCCGCGACCAAACGGATGCCGCCGGCTTCCGACATGCCCCGACCATATCCTGTCATACTGCGGATGTTATGTTCGTTCATCATGTGTTTATTTTATAGGATTTGAACCGCCCCCTCAAGTAAAAAGGGTTGGCCGGGTGTTCCAACCCTTTTTACTGGGCCATCGGGGGCTCACCGATCAATATGAATCAAACCTGCTGCCTTCATCACAACCCTGCTAGGCGGGGAACAGACAAACTGGTAGAATAAGAACAAAAATCTTTCCATCAAAGGATGTTGTTTTATATATGTCCGGTAAATCGGGGCTACTCGTTAAAGGAACGATTATTCTTAGTCTGGCTACTCTGTTTACCAAGTTTCTCGGATTGGTGTTCTGGATTCCTTTTCAAAACATCGCCGGCGACCAGGCGATGGGAGTCTACAGGCAATCATTTCCTTTCTACTCCATTTTGCTAATGTTGGCTACAGCCGGGGTGCCGATCACGGTATCCAAGTTTGTTTCTGAACGCCTATCTGTCGGCGATTATGCAGGGGCAAGGCGGATCCAACGGGTGTCCACCGTGATCCTGTCCTTAACGGGGATGATTGGCTTTTGCCTCTTGTACTTCGGGTCCGGTTTTATCTCCCGGGCCATGTTGAACAGCGCCCATACCGAAGCCTCTTTAAAAGTGCTTTCCTTCGCTTTGTTGGTGGTTCCCATGATGGCCGCCAACCGGGGCTACTTTCAGGGACATCAAGAGATGCTTCCCACCGCTCTTTCCCAGGTCGTAGAGCAATTCTTGAGGGTTACCACCATGGTGGCCGTCACCTATTGGATGGCGAAATGGGAAGTCAGCACAGAAACCTTGGCCGCCGGAGCCACTTTAGGTGCTGTGACCGGTGCCGTTGCCGGTATGATCGTGATGGGGATCTATATCATCTCCGACCGCCGATCCCGTCCCGTCCCAAGCACCGCCATACGGGCAGCGGCTCATCGGGACCGTTTTTTTCCTATATCGGCACAAATTTTAAAATTTGCTCTACCGATCTCCATCGGGAGCTTGGTACTGCCCTTGATCCAGCTTTTGGATTCCATAACCGTTCCCCAGCTCCTTCAATGGGGGTTAGACTTGTCCTTACTGGAATCGGAAAAACGGTTCGGCATCTACGGGCGGGGAGAACCCTTTGTCAATCTGATCGCCACTGTTTCCTCAGCCCTCACCTTGGCGCTGGTGCCCGCGATTGCTGCCCACGTCAAGCGCAAGGAAACAAAATCGGTGGAGCGAAATGTGAGCAGAGCCTGGATGTTCACGGTGGTCTCCGGGTGGCCATGTGCGGCAGGTCTGGCGGTATTGGCCAAACCGATCACGATTATGATGTATCACAACCAATCTCCGACCGTGGTGGAGATCAGTGCGCATGTGATCGCCATCCTAGCTTGTTCCACGATTTTCAGCACCATGGCCGTCACCAACTCTGGAATTCTCCAGGGTTTGGGGCACAATAAATTGCCAGTTTTCCACTTGGGCGTCGGAGTCGTGGTCAAAGTGATCAGCAACTTTTTGTTCATCCCGATACTCGGCATCGCCGGTTCCGCCCTGAGTATGGTTTTGGCCTATGGTTCCGTCTGTTATCTCAATCTTCGTTCGGTCATCCGGAAGACAGGAGTAAAGCTGCCTTACCGGGATCTTGTTATCAAGCCGGCTTTTTGCGTCGCAATCATGACCACTTTACTGGTGCTCGGCCAGTACGGAATGGGCCGGCTTCTCGATCCGGGCATGGACCGGCTGCTAAATGCAGCCCTGGTGTTGGTATTAATCATCCTGGGGGCATGTACCTACGCCGTCACCCTCCTGTTGACACGTACCGTGGGCGCGGAAGAGCTGCGACTCCTCCCCATGGGCGACCGAATCAGTCAATGGTTAACACGAATCCGGCTGATACCCGATGACGAAAAAAAATCGATCGCATCCTGATCTATTGCACAGACCCCCCCAAGCGGCCGGGGGTTTTTAATGTTCCTGGTTGAGATTGGAATGGCGCCGGGAGAAAGTGAAGTAGATCAACACGCCGATGATAACCCAGATCAGAAAGGCGGTCCAGGTGATGGTATCCAAACGGGACATGAGAAACAGGTTCATCAAAATCGCCAGCAAGGGAATCCAGGGGGTAAACGGAACTTTAAAAGGACGCTTCAGCTCCGGCTCCGTTTTCCGAAGGACCAAGACGCCGACAGAGACAAAGGTAAAAGCGGTTAATGTCCCGATATTGACCAGCTCCGCCAAACGTTCAAGGGGCAAAAGGCCGCCGATCAGAGCGGCGATAATCCCCAAAAACCAGGTGGCACCGAAGGGCGTCTGAAACCGTGGATGCACCGAAGACAAAAATTCGGGTAATAATCCGTCCCGGGACATGGAAAAAAAGATTCGCGTCTGCCCGTAAAGCATCACCAACATGACGGTGGTCATCCCCAGGATCGCTCCGAGATTGACGATCCCCGCCATCCAATCCAGACCGGCATAGGAAAGGGCCAGCGAAACCGGATGGTCGACTCCTTCAAATTTGGCGTAGGGGACGATCCCGGTCATAACCGCTGAAACAATCACGTACAAAAGGGTACAGATGCCCAAAGAATAGATGATTCCCCGGGGCAGATCCCGACCCGGGTTTTTGGTCTCTTCAGCTGCAGCGGCTACGGCATCGAAGCCGACAAAAGCGAAAAAGACCAGAGCGCCGGCGTTGAAGACACCTGTTGTACCGAAAGGAAAGAACGGATGCCAATTTTCCGGACGGACATAGTTGATTCCTACAACGATGAACAGGATGATCACCAATGTCTTGATCACGACCATGATATTATTGACCCGTTTCGATTCCGTGATCCCCCGGGCCAGAAGAAACGTGATCAAGATCACGACCAAGAAGGCTGGCAGATTGAAGAGGCTCCCCTCTCCACCCGGCGCTGCTGTTAACGCCGCCGGTAGTTCGAGACCGGTGACGCCCTTCAGCAGCGATTGAAAATATCCCGACCAACCGACGGATACCGTACTGGTGACCAACAAATATTCCAGGATCAGATTCCACCCGACCAACCAGGCGATAATTTCGCCTAGGGTGGCGTAGGTGTATGTATAAACGGACCCGGAAACCGGGACCATGGAGGCGAATTCGGAGTAGGAAAGCGCCGAGAGGGCTGCAGCCACCCCGGCGATCACAAAAGAGAGAACCAATCCAGGACCGGCTGTCACCGCACCGGTTCCGGTTAAAACGAAGATGCCTGTCCCAATCACCGCACCGATTCCCAGCAAGGTGAGATCCCAGGCGGTTAAATCTTTACTGAGAACCCGGCCCCGTTTGCTGACACGGATCAGTTCTTCAATGCTTTTTTTTCGAAATAAATCCAATGTGTATCCTCTCCTTCCGGGGAAACTGCGATCTGCCGTGATTTCACGCTCCACAACACGTTTTTACTATGTCCCCCGGACCATAAAAAAATACAGCTCCGAAGGGGATAAACCCTCCGGAGCTGTGTACTCGTTTATTGATCAGCCGGTTGGGGATGGGTACGGCTCATCTCCTGTTCCAGTTTTACCTTCTCTTCTTTTTCTTTCTCCTTGTCCCAACCTAGCTGTTCGCCCATCGTTTTGATCACGTCAGGTGCCGTTCCCAGGGCTCGATCCCGGCGGAAATAGACGTCCCCTGTACGGCGGATCAGGAAATCGACGGCGGAGACCGCCATCTCCTCTTCTACGGCATATTCCACCTGGGCTTGCAACAGCTTATCCTCAGAGTGGCCCGCCCGATCCCAGACTTTTTCCACATGAACACCATACAGATGGACCAATTCTTCGGCTCGTTCCTCGGTCAAGCCGCCCTCTTTCAGTTGTTTCACCCATTTTTCCTTGAACTGGACAAATCCGTCTCCACCCAGGTCATCCCCGCCGGTGATCGGGAGCTGATCCGTTCGGCAAGGGGTAAAGGAATGGACGCCAGCTTTGTCCAGACGCCGGTTAACCACATCCACCACCCGTTCCGCCATTTTGCGGAAGCCGGTCAATTTACCGCCGGCGATGGTGATCAGGCCCGTCTGGGAATCAAAGATCTCATCTTTACGGGAAAGTTCGGATGGACTTTTTCCTTCCTCGTGAATCAGGGGGCGAAGGCCTGCCCAGCCGGACTCCACATCTTCCGCTTTCAGATTAACTTCAGGGAAAACATCGTTGACTCCCCGCAACAGATAATCCCGATCTCGAGTGGTCATTTCTGGTGTATCGATGGAGCCGTCATAATCGGTGTCCGTGGTTCCGATATAAGTGACGCGACCCCGGGGAATGGCAAAGACCATCCGACCGTCGGGAACGTCAAAGTAAATCGGCTGTTTTACCGGGAACCGTTCCGCTGAGACAACCAGGTGCACCCCTTTGGTCAGGTGGAGACGTTTACCTGAGAGGGAGCCATCCTGCTTGCGAAGCTGATCCACCCAGGGGCCGGCGGCATTCACCACCTCACGGGCCCGAATTTGATAGGTGTCTCCGCTGACCCGATCTTTGACTGAAGCGCCGACCACTCGCCCATTTTCGTACAAGAAGGTTTCCGCTTGGGCGTAGTTGACGGTTTTCGCCCCCATGGAGGCGGCCGTCTTCATCACTTCCAAGGTTAAGCGGGCATCATCGGTTCGATACTCCACATACAGACCGGACCCCTTCAGGCCTCTTTCCCGCAGCAGAGGCTCTTTTTTCAGTGTTTCTTCTCGAGACAACATCTTCCGCCGTTCTTCTTTTTTGACTCCGGCCAGCCGATCGTAGATGTAAAGACCGACGGAAGAAGCCAGCCTCCCGTAGGTTCCCCCTTCATAAATCGGGAGCATCATCGGCCGCGGCAACACGAGATGGGGAGCTCGTTCGTAAAGGAGCGCCCGCTCCCGTCCCACCTCTTTAACCAAATTGATTTCAAACTGTTTGAGATACCTGAGCCCCCCGTGGATCAGTTTCGTCGAGCGACTGCTGGTTCCACCGGCGTAATCCTGTTTTTCCACTAGGCCCACGGTCAAACCGCGGGATACGGCATCCCAGGCGATCCCTGCCCCGGTGATGCCTCCGCCGATCACCAATAGATCCAGTTTTTCTCCCTGCATCTCTTCCAATAGGCGCTTCCGGTCGTGAGCAGAAAAGCTCATGTTTTCTTGCCTCCCCCTTCCAATGATCAAAAAGTTAAATCCCAAATTTCTCCGTTGCTGACGGAAATGGCATCCGCACCATTTTCAAGTGCGCTTTTGATATCCCCGAGCCCGTGCAACAATCCCCCAGCCACGATAGGTATGTCGTGATTGCGCCTCAATTCCTTATAGACCCATGCAGGAACGACGCCTGGCATCACTTCCACAGCGTCTGCTTTTGACTGCTTTAATAAGTGTTTTCCCGTTTCCACGGACATGGTATCCGGAATAAATAAACGTTGGATGGTAAACAACCCTTCCTCTCGGGCAAAGCGGATCAAATGCGTCCGTGTGGAAAGCACCCCGTCCGGCTCAATCTCTTTACGGATATATTTGAGGGCGGCACGATCATTCCCGAATCCCTGGGCCAGGTCCACGTGCAGATAAACCTGTTTGCCCATGCGGCGAATTCGGTTGACGGTCTGATGGAGGGTGTTGATCTCGCCGAACAGGAGAAAACATACCTCCACCTTGGAACACTCCAGCCGTTTCATATCTTGCTCATTTTTCAGGGCAGCAATCACAGAATGCCTACGAACCCCATCTTGAAAACCCATCTTGAGCGACTCCCTTCGCAAAAAATGCAAAAAGAGTCCCCACCGGCGGAGTTGAAGTTGGTTCCGGTGAGGGACTCTCTTTTCATCTCGGTCCCATGCTCGGTTATATTTCTAACCCTATTTTATACCTAATCGGTCTAGAAAAAAACCCTTAAATCTTAACCTCCGAAGGAGACATCGTTCGGCGGACGGCATCCTGCCAACCGCGATAGAGGGAATCACGCTCTTCCTCGGACATTTTCGGCTGGTAGACACCCTCTGCGGTCCAGTTTTGCTTGATCGACTCTTTGTCGTCCCAATACCCGACGGCGAGACCAGCCAGATAGGCGGCACCCAGCGCAGTCGTCTCATTGACGTCAGGCCGCTTCACCGTCACATGGAGAATGTCGGACTGAAACTGCATCAGAAAATTATTGAGAGCCGCTCCCCCGTCCACGTTTAATTGTTGCAACTGGATATCCGCATCGCGCTCCATCGCATCCAGCACATCCTTGGTCTGATATGCCAGCGATTCCAGGGCGGCGCGGGCGATATGATCTCGTCCGGTACCACGGGTCAATCCGTAAATGGCCCCTCTCGCTTCCATATCCCAATAGGGCGCCCCGAGGCCGACGAAAGCGGGGACCAGGTAAACCCCTTCATTGGAGCTCAAACGCAAAGCACATGCTTCGGAATCCGATGATTTTTCGATGATTTCAAGACCATCACGAAGCCACTGGATGGCGGCACCGGCCACAAAGATGCTTCCTTCCAAAGCATACTCCACCTTACCGTCGATCCCCCAGGCGATCGTGGTCAAAAGCCCGTGAGAAGACTGAACCGCACGCTCCCCAGTGTTCATCAGCATAAAACATCCGGTTCCGTAGGTGTTTTTAGCCATGCCAGTAGAGAAACAGGCCTGACCGAACAGAGCCGCCTGCTGGTCTCCGGCAACACCACCGATCGGCACCTGCCGGCCGAAGAACAAATCCTCCTCGGTATGTCCGTATATCTTGCTGGAGGGTTGGACCTCCGGCAGCATGTTGCGAGGAATATCCAGTATACGGAGCAGTTCATCATCCCAATCCAATTTATGGATGTTATACATCAATGTCCGAGAGGCATTGGTGTAATCGGTCACATGCACCTTTCCACCGGTCAACTTCCAGATCAACCAGGTGTCGATGGTACCGAAAAGAAGTTCGCCCCGTTCGGCCTTTTCCCTGGCACCATCCACATGATCCAAGATCCATTTCACCTTGGTCCCGGAAAAATAAGCATCCATTAAAAGCCCGGTCTTCTGGCGGAAGGTATCTTCAAAGCCCTGGTTTTTCAACTCCTCGCAGATGTCGGCTGTCTGGCGGCTCTGCCAGACGATGGCGTTGTAGATCGGTTTTCCTGTCTGTTTATCCCAAACTACTGTCGTTTCCCGCTGGTTAGTGATTCCGATCCCCGCCACTTGATCCGGTTGCACATCGCTTTCTTGGAACACGCCTTTCAGCACGTTTTGCGTCGATTGCCAAATTTCCTCCGCATTGTGCTCCACCCAGCCCGGCTGCGGATACAACTGATGAAACTCCTGTTGACTGACCCCCTTGACCTGGCCTGAATGGTTAAACAACATCGCCCGGGTACTGGTAGTTCCCTGATCAATCGCCAACATATACGTTTCTCTGCTCACGGCTCTTCCCCCTTTACAATCCTCCGTGTTGATTATTCCGCCTTATACCCTAACATGAACGAAAAACATTCGGTTTTACGCTTTGTCAGCTTGCGGAGTTTCTCTCTTGTCCTTCGCCCGCCTGTCCTGCGGGAATCTCATCCTTGGACTGAAGGTAGCGGCGAACCAGCTTGTCGTAGATCACCCCACCCAGCAGCCCGCCGATGATCGGACCCAAAATCGGCACCCAGAAGTATCCACCGGGACCAGGTAGGGCGATAGAATCCCACCCCGCCACCCAGGCGAACAACCTGGGGCCGAAGTCCCGGGCCGGGTTGAGGGCAAAACCGGTCAAGGTACCAAAAGAACCTCCGATCATGGCAACAGTCAGCCCGATCACCAACGGACCCAGGTTACGCAGATCCGGCAACGAGGGATTTTTATCATCCACCACGGCCAGGATCACGATCAGGAGAATCGCGGTGATAAAAACCTCCACCAAAAAGGCATCAAAGTTGGACAAGTAAGCTGCTGGGTAAGTCGAGAAGATTCCAGCAGTCTCCACACTCTCCGCCGATCCCCTTACCATATTTTCCGCCTGGGCAAACTGGGCAAACCCACCCCGGTATAGCCAATAGACCAAACCAGCACCAGTAAAAGCACCGGCCAACTGAGCGACGATATAAGGCATCACATTTTTCCAGGGAAACCCCCTCAACATGGCCACGGTAATCGTAACGGCCGGGTTGATATGGGTCCTGGAGACGGCGCCCGTTACATATATGGCCATAGAAACAGCCAGTCCCCAAACAAAGGAGATTTCCCACTGACTCAATTCCGCATTGTTTAGAACCATCTGTGCGACACTTCCACATCCGATAAATATCAGGATAAAAGTGCCGACAAACTCAGACAGACACTGCCCCCACAATTTCCTGTCCATCGTACCATCCCCCCGATTCTCCTTTTTTCCAGATGACGCGGTAGAAAGGCGCAAAAAAGGCCGCACTGACCCAATGAACATCTGTCGAACTTGTACGATGTCTGGGACAGTACGACCTCTCTCCACGTCTCCGGTCGCTTGACAGCGTTTTCACGGTTATTATACTTGAGGGTTATCGGTCAGGCAAGACCTTAAAAAAATCCCTGCCTGAAAAATCTGCTTCTTTCTCGCGTCCTTTCCGCAATTTAGCGGGACTTCATGGCTGTGTTCTTGGGAACCAGCGAGGCCAGCGCCTGCTCGTACTCATCCCGTAACTCCCGTACCAAGTCGGATACCGGCATTTTGCGCTTCACCCGATTCACACCTTGCCCCGCCGACCAAATATCTTTCCATGCCTTCGCCCCGGATGCTTCCATCTTGGAAAAGTCTATTGTTTCCTTCTTTTGCAGTTGATCGGGGTCAAGACCTGCCCGCTGGATGCTGGGCAAAAGATAATTGGCATGAACGCCGCTAAAGGCGTCAGTATAAATCAAATCGTCCATGCTGGATGTCGTCAGCATGTCCTGGTAATCTTCACTGGCCATGCTTTCGGAAGTGGCGATAAAACGCGTTCCCATATAAGCCAGATCGGCACCCATCGCTCTAGCGGCCAAAATGTCCTCCCCGTCGGAAATACACCCGGCGAGGATGGTGATTCCATTCCAAAACTCCTTAACAGCCCCCATAAAAGCAAAAGGATTCAATGTCCCTGCATGTCCACCCGCTCCGTTACATACCAGAATCAACCCATCCACACCGGTGGCAGCCGCTTTTTTGGCATGTGACAAGTTGCTGACATCAGAGAAGACTAGCCCGCCGTACTGGTGAACAATCTCCACCACCCGATTCGGTTTTCCGAGGGAGGTGATCACGATCGGGGGACGATATTTTTTGATTAATTCCACATCTGCGTCATACCGCTGGTTGGTCCGATGGACGATCAGGTTGACCGCCCAGGGCGCAATGCGCTGATCGGGATGACGATCCCGGGCCGCAGCTAGATCCTCGGATATCCGTTTCATCCATTCTTCCAATTGTTCCGAAGTACGGGCATTCAACAGCGGGAAGGACCCAATCACCCCGGCTTTGCACCCTTCGATCACCAATTCAGGACTAGAAACGAGAAACATCGGCGCGGCAATGACAGGCAATTCCGTCTGATCCGCAATCATTGCAGGCAATCGACCAGCCATTTTTCCCATCCTTTCTTATGTTGCTTCGAGTCCATGATCCACCCACACACGATGAAATCCAACTTTAACTAGTTTGACAAGGTAGATTTTTGTAACGGAAGGGCACTTCCATTCTATCTTATAATTGTTCGACTTGCGAGAACTGCTTTTTTGAGCTGGTCCTCAAACCATGTATATCCCCTTAAACAATGGTTACACTTGCTTTAAAAACAACGGATGAGGTGATCCTTTGCAACGGGAAATAGCCGTCCAGGTTACCGGCATTCTACAGGACGGGCACATCGTCTTTTACGATGGCAGCCGCCGGATCGGAGAGATGGTCATGGATCCGGACCGAATTCAACTGGAGACCGGATATCAGCTCAGTCAAAATAAAATCTACTCCGTGGTCTCGAAACCAACCCGTGACCCTTTTCAGCAAGGATACGTCGACAGTTGTGATTTGGGATGGTGTTAGGCCCATGGAGAAAACCCCGGCGAACTGACATTCACCGGGGTTTATTATTTGTTTTCGGCCCAGAAGCTCAGCTTGGTCCATTTGAACGTAGTAATTCCTACCCGTCCTCAGGGACCGCTACTTCATGAACACACGATACATTCTAAATACAGTAATTCCAACATTCTTTTATATTTGCAAATAACCGTTTTTCTTTTAGACGTCCCGGCATACAAAAACTTGAATTAACATCTAATAATTCCGAATTTCACTCGTGATTTTCACCCCAAGATCTGTGGAACTCACAAAATAATGCACGACCTCCTTACATTTCCGGTAACAGTTAGTTGAGGGTTCTTAATCTGTTCAGCCATTCTCCTGAAAAGCAAATCGCTTGATCGTAAGAAGGGATTTGGGCTGATCTGTCGAAAAAGGCTTGTCGGAGATCCCCCATTGGAGGACTTCCTATTTGGACATCATCTGGAGTGTGATTTATGGATCCATTGACCCAAAACCATTGGAAACGCTGGATGGATTACTCGGATTTGGACTCGGATTTGAAGCAGGAGCTCCATTCTCTCCACGGGGAAGAGTTGGAGAGCGCCTTTTACCGTTATCTGGACTTCGGCACTGCCGGGATGCGAGGATTGATCGGCCCGGGCACCAACCGGATGAACCGGTATACTGTCCGCCGCACGACGGAGGGGCTGGCCCGGTATTTAGAATCAGGCACGAACAGGGAGCGGGAGCGAGGGGTGGTGATCGCCTTTGATTCCCGACTAAAATCCCCTCAATTTGCGGAGGAGGCAGCCGCTGTGCTGGCGACACACGGAATTCGCGTTCATCTGTTTCCTTCCCTCCGCCCGACACCCTTTCTCTCCTTTGCTGTTCGCCATCTGGAGGCGGCTGCCGGGATCATGATCACAGCCAGCCACAACCCTGCCGCCTACAACGGTTATAAAATGTACGGGGAGGACGGCGCTCAGATGCCCTCTCACAAAATGGAGGCGATTCTCCGGAATATCGAAGCGATCCAAGATGAATTGACCATCCCTGTGCTCTCCCCGGAGGAGGGACGGGCCCAGGGCTGGATTGAAACGCTAGGGGAAACCGTCGACCAGGCCTATATGGAGCATCTCCTCCGCCTCTCTTTAAGGGGAAAGCGGGAAGCAAACCAAGCGCTGCAGGTGGTCTTCACCCCCCTGCACGGCACGGGGAACCTCCCGGTCCGCCATGTATTGGAGAAACTGGGGTATACAGGACTGTACATCGTTCCGGAACAGGAACATCCGGATCCAGCCTTTTCCACGGTTGCTACCCCCAACCCGGAGGAGCCCGCCGCTTTTGCACGGGCACTGGAATACGCCCGCAAGCGGGAAGCTGACCTGGTGCTGGCCACCGATCCCGATGCCGACCGGTTGGGGATTCGGGTGAAAAGCCGCTCCGGAGATTACCTTCCGTTCAATGGAAACCAAATCGGGGCATTGCTCCTGTACTATTTGTTGACAGAGCGGAAACAACAGGGCACTCTTCCATCCAATGGCGTCATTGTCCAGTCCCTGGTCACCTCGGATCTGGGCCGTTCCATCGCCCATTCCTTCGGTGTTGCTGTGGATGAAGTATTGACCGGGTTTAAATATATCGCTGAAAAGATCGCGGAGTACGAAAGCGATCGCCGGTACCAATTCCTATTCGGCTATGAGGAAAGCGGCGGGTATCTTTTGGACGGTTTCGTCCGGGACAAGGATGCGATCCAGGCCGCGATGCTCATCTGTGAAGCAGCCGCCCACTATAAAGAACGAGGCCTCACCCTGGATGAGGTGTTGCACCGGCTTTATGAGGAGCACGGCTGGTATCGGGAAACCCTCGCCTCCTTCACCTTTTCCGGAAAAGCCGGTCAAGAGCGAATGACGGCGATCATGGACCGCCTCCGGCACCGCCCTCCGAAACGGATCGGAGGCCTGGCCGTCCGGAAACAAAAGGATTACATCCAGGGCCTGGACGGGTTCCCTCCGACGCAAATGCTGAAATATATCCTGGAGGATGGCAGCTGGATCGCTGTCCGGCCCTCCGGTACGGAACCTAAAATCAAACTCTACCTCAACACCGTCGGCCCCTCGGAAACCACAGCGCAAAACAAGCTGAAC
Source organism: Melghirimyces thermohalophilus (assembly GCF_900102685.1). Classification (GTDB taxonomy): domain Bacteria; phylum Bacillota; class Bacilli; order Thermoactinomycetales; family DSM-45169; genus Melghirimyces; species Melghirimyces thermohalophilus. The sequence goes on along the minus strand of NZ_FMZA01000001.1, from coordinate 220,357 downwards.
CGAATCCAGAAGGACATGCATGACTGGCTGGAAGCGTAAATCCATTCCCTTTCAAACGATGTTAGCCTCACCATCTTCTGTCCTAAGATTGGCCCGATAGCTGTATTTTAGGAAGTCTGGCCGGAACAGGAAGGAAGTAGAGGAAAGTGAGGAGGAAGGCTACCCCATGGCTATACAGCCACAAATGACGGTGACAGTTATCATCGAGGCATGACCGGAAACCAAGCTTTTTCAGCTGACCTTATCAAAGCCATTGGAGCAGATGATGTCAAAACAAATTGCCTCGTAAGGATTTGAATCAAAACGTAGGCAGTTCAGGGTTAACATGTATTGAGGCAGGGTGAAAGCTCAAACCAAGCCGGGAGTAGGTAACTCCCAACGAGAATATGAAAAATGCCGACCCTGCTTAAAGGATCGGCATTTTTCAATCCACTTCCGTACGCATGGTATATATGACACATATCTCGGATGACGCAACAAACTCCGCCTCTTCGGCAAATACGAACGGCGGCCTTTACCCGAAGCCGTTCCGACTGCACCCACAGTGCACAAATCTCGCCCCGCTCCGCTCCTCGGTCTCGCTTTGGCGGGACAGGACTGCTTTCTTTCAAAATAGGACCGAGATTTCCCCAAAGAGGCGCTATAGTCTATATAACCGGATAATACGGTTCATATCGTGGGTTAAAGTAATAGGGCGGTCTCTGACCGATTTTGGGCATGGACCATGTATAAGGATTTTCATCATATAACAACGGTACCTTTTCATCGGAGTGATGGATCAACAACAAAGTTACTCGGGGATCGAATGGACAGTATTGCAAAACGGGCAACCTCCTTGGTGTATTTATTTACATCATCCTATTCCATATCAGGAGAAATGAGCCCGTACTCGGGTTGGAAAATTCATTTAGACCATGCACGGCAAAGGCCCTGTGACATAAAGTAACTCAAAAATCGATGCCTCTGAGAGGAGATTGTCCATGTCACAGAATTATCGTCATCAGAAGAAACCCTCTGAGCAGCAAGGGTATCCGATGTATCCCCATTACGGAAAAATCACACGTTACCAAGATGTTCCCATCACGGTTCCAGAGCAACGCCAGCTTCGCCAACCCGGTGTAGAAAAATGTATGGTCCCCCCGCCTATCATCGAAAATCCCCATTATAAGGGAAGCGGAAAATTGAGGGGGAAGGTCGCTCTCATCACCGGTGGTGACAGCGGGATCGGAGCAGCAGTGGCCATTGCCTTCGCCAAAGAAGAGGCTGATGTCGCCATTTCCTATTTAGATGAGCATGAGGACGCAAATCGGACCAAAACGAGAATCGAAGAACTGGGTCAAAGCTGTTTATTGTTGCCCGGTGACTTAAGGGAAAAACAACAATGTATCCGCATCGTGGAAGAAACCATTCAAACTTTCGGGCAACTTCATGTTCTCTGTAACCATGTCGGAATCCAGTTTCAGCAATTAAACTTGCTTGATATTACTGATGAACAGTTCGATGATACCTTTAAAGTCAACATTTACTCTCATTTCTACACCACCCGGGCAGCCCTTCCGCACTTAAAAGCCGGCAGTTCCATTATCAATACGTCTTCCATTGTGACGTATGCCGGTAATAAACAATTGATTGACTACACCGCGACAAAAGGGGCGAACATCGGTTTCACCCGTGCATTGGCAAACAATCTCGTCGATCAAGGGATTCGAGTAAACGCCGTCGCACCTGGACGCGTATGGACCCCCCTGATCCCGTCCAGTTTTTCTGCAGACGAAGTGACCCTGGTCAATAATCCAATGGAGCGTCAAGGTCAACCATTTGAACTTGCCCCTACTTATGTTTATCTCGCCTCGGATGATTCCCGTTTTGTAACCGGTCAAACACTTCATGTGAACGGAGGGGAATGGACGTCCTCCTGATCCCATTCCCGTCCCAACCGCCCGCCACCCGCCTGAACCACTTAAATGGAAACATCCCCGCGCCAGATCTCGTTAGTGGTTAAGAGATCCATATCAAGGGGGTTATTCCGTGAAAAAAGGTACGCTTTTGGCACTGATCGGTTTATTTATGTTGGCAGCGGTCTTGCCGCAACCGGTTTCCGCTGATGCGGTCACCGGAGAGACCGTGGTCACTCTGGGCGCCGATTTGACACCGGCACAGGAGCAGTCCGTCCGTCAGGAGTTTGGTGTAGATGCTAACGTGGAGAGCATTGAAGTGGGGATTGAGGATATCCAGCAATATCTCCACGGCAAAAGCTCCACCACAAGTGGTTCCGCCGGCGGAGACAACAAAGCCTACTCCTCGGCCAAAATCACCCTGACCGATTCCGGAAACGGGATCAATGTACAGGCCAATAATGTGACCCAGGTGACGGAACAGATGTATGCCAACGCCTTGCTCACCGCCGGGGTTCAGGATGCCGACGTTCAGGTCACATCCCCGAAACCGGTCACCGGCACGGCCGCATTGACCGGCATCATGATGGCCTTTGAAAAAGCAGCCGATCAACAGATCAGTCAGGAACAGCGTCAAGTGGCCAATGAAGAGATGAAGCAAACCTCCCAGTTGGGGCAAAAGATCGGCGACAAGGAAAAAGCAGCACAGTTTATGACCCAGGTGAAAGACGAAATCGCCAACAAGCAACCTAAGAGTGAAGAAGAGGTGCGAGACATCATCGTCAACGTGGCCGGAGATCTGAACATCAACCTCAATGATCAGGATATCCAAAACATCACCCAAGTAATGTTCCAATTTTCCCAGCTGAATATCGACTGGGATTCCCTCGGTAACCAACTGGAAAAGCTGAAAGGCAGTTTGGGCGAGTTAGCCCAGTCGGAAGAAGCCCAGGGCTTTTTTGATAAAATCCTGGCCTGGCTCTCCGACCTGTTCAGCTCCCTCAAAAGCAGCTGAACCATTGAAAAAGACTCATAGGTCAAGTTAAATAGACGAAACTAATAAGAGGATATGATGTTCAATATATGAGCATATATCCTCTTTTCTCACACATATTAGAGGTGAAGTAAAGCATTTTTATTACTTGTAAATGGGGTGTGTCCATTATGGTTGGAGTAGAAATTGATATGGTTGTGAAAGATAGCTTAAAGGCATTGGAATTATACGAAAATATATTTGATATCGAGCGTGTGGAGGTTTCAAACTTACCTCGTGGTGAAAATGAGGTAGTTTTTATCCTATATGATGTTCGCTTTCATTTGTTAGATGAAAACCCAGAATTCCATTTGATCGCACCAAATCCTGACGACCCTAAAACTAGTTGGGTTAATGTTGCTGTCTCAGACATTAAGAAGACCTATGCAAAGGCGATGGATTTAGGTTGTACAGAGGTGCAACCGGTGACTGAGATTTCTGACTTCGGAGTATCGAACGCCATATTCATGGACCCCTTTGGTTATATATGGATGCTGCATCAAGTACATAAAGAGGTTAGTCATGAAGAACGTATACAGCTTTGGAAGGAAAAAAGGGAGAATTAACCATGGGTGTATTATAAGCTCAAAAATGGTATCCAGAAATCGGTTCTTTAACTAATGGGTGTCGTTAGTGAAAGAAAAAAGGACATAACATATTAGTCATATAAAATATGTTATGTCCTTTAATTTAGGTCTTTGCTTTAGTGGTTGTCTGTCGGACGGATCCAACCTCATTCAGATAGCCGGACCGGAATAAAACCATCTTCCGATAATTCCGTCGGAGAGATGGGATCAGTCCCCTTGGTCTTACTCCTTCAGCCGTTTGCGCAGCTGTTCCCCGTCTTCCTCAAAACCGGGTTTGCCCAACAGCGCGAACATATTCCGTTTATAAGCTTCCACTCCCGGTTGATCGAAGGGATTCACCCCCATCAGATGACCGCTGATGCCACAAGCCTTTTCAAAGAAGTAGACCAGTTCACCGAAATAGTAAGCATTCGCCTCCGGGACGCTTACCACCAAATTGGGCACACCCCCGTCGGTGTGGGCCAGCAGTGTCCCCTGGAAGGCGCTGTGATTCACTTCATCCATGGTCCGTCCAGCCAGATAGTTGAGTCCATCCAGGTTGTCAACATCTTCCCCAATGGTGATCGACTCCGCCGGTTGATCGATCCGTACCACCGTTTCAAACAGATCCCGGCGTCCTTCCTGAATATATTGGCCCATGGAATGCAGATCGGTGGTGAAGTTGACCGATGCCGGGTAGATACCCTTCTGATCCTTCCCTTCACTCTCCCCGAAGAGCTGTTTCCACCACTCGGAGAAAGTTTGCAGGGAGGGTTCATAATTAACCAGCAACTCTATCGTCTTCCCTTTGCGGTACAGGAGATTGCGCACGGCTGCATACTGGTAGGACGCATTCTGCTCTAAATCAGCTGTACCGTAGATTTGGGCCGCCTCCCCAGCCCCGGCCATCATCTGATCGATATCGATGCCGGCGGCAGCGATGGGCAACAGCCCGACCGCCGTTAGCACAGAGTAACGGCCCCCCACATCGTCGGGAATGACGAAGCTTTCGTAGCCTTCGGTATCCGCCAATTGCTTCAGGGCGCCTTTTTGTCGGTCCGTAGTGGTGTAAATTCGTTTTTTCGCCTCTTCCTTACCATATTGCTGCTCCAACCACTCTTTCAATATACGAAAAGCGATCGCCGGTTCCGTAGTGGTGCCGGATTTGGAGATCACATTGAGACTGACCCGCTTCCCTTCCAGTTGCTCCAGGAGATGGGTGAGGTAAGTGGAGCTGATGTGATGACCGGCAAAATAAATCTCCGGTCCCTGCCGCTTCTCCTTCGGCAGTTGGTTATAAAAGGTGTGGGTCAGCATCTCCAGCGCCGCTCGGGCCCCCAAGTAGGAACCCCCGATCCCGATCACCACCAACGCATCGGAATCGGAACGGATCTTTTCCGCCGCCTGCTTGATGCGGGCAAACTCTTCCTTGTCAAAATTCCGGGGCCACTCAATCCAACCCAGAAAATCGCTGCCGGCACCGGTTCCATGATGAAGCAGTTGATGGGCCGTTTGAACGGCCGGTTTCATCTGTTCGAGCTCATGCCCGCCGAAAAAATTGAGGGCATTGGAATAGTCGAATGTGAGTTGCTTGGCCATGTGGGTCCCTCCGTTTGTATGTATGATCCTATTTTAAGGACCTGGTCCGGATACCCATTCATTTTACTGAATCCGAGAGGCAAATTCAAAAAGATGGGCCCTGTATCATCGATGGGCGCCGGTTGCGAGACATGTTATAATCGAAATCGCATGCCGATACAGCTCCTAATCTGTCACCCATCGCCGTCTTCATCGAAGGAGGAACACCGAAAAGTGAATGAAGTCCAAACCATTGCTGTGATTTCCGCGATGCGGGAAGAATTGGCTCCTCTAAAACAACGCCTCAACATCGAGGAAGAAGGTATAAAGGGCGGCTTTCTTCTGTCGATCGCCCATTTCGAGGGTCTGCGCGTCATTTTGGCCGTCTCCGGCGTCGGTAAAGCCAATGCCGCCGCCTGTATGCAGCAGGTCATCACATTGTACCGGCCTTCTGAGGTCATCAATATCGGAGCCGCTGGTTCCTTAAACGATCGCCTGCAGGTGGGCGCGATGGTCCTGGTGAGCGAATCCCTTTATCACGATGTCGATTGTACCGGGGTCGGTGAAGCACCGAACACCCTGCCCCGCATTCCCCGAGTGATCCCTTCGGATTCGGGACTGATCCAGCAGCTAAGCCAAGTGGCGGCCAACCTGGACCTCTCCTGTCACACCGGACGGATCGCTACCGGAGACACCTTCGTCTCCGACGGGGAACGGCGAAAATCGATTCGTAAGCAAACTGATGCGGAGCTGGTGGAGATGGAGACCGCCGCCTTCGCCCAGATCGCCTATCTGAACGGCATCCCCTTTGTCTCCGTTCGCTCTGTCTCCGACAACGCCGACGGTGAAGCGGAAATTTCCTTTGAAACCTTTCTGGCAGAGACTTCGGAGCGGAACGCCCGCTTGCTAGATACCTATCTGTCTGTCCAAGCGCAACAATTGCAACCGGTCTCTTGATCCCATCCCGATATAAGGAGTGAACCTCGATGACCGATCGCTACAATGTAGAATCCTTTAATCTGGACCATACCCAAGTCGCTGCCCCCTATATTCGGGTGGCAGATGTCAAAGAGTTAAACGGAGAAACCATCACCAAATTTGACCTCCGTTTCACCCAACCCAACGAGCGGTTCATCCCTACGGATGCCCTGCACTCCCTGGAGCATCTGCTGGCGGAAAACAGCCGTAATCACAGCGATGATGTGGTGGACCTATCGCCGATGGGCTGCCGGACTGGCTTCTACCTGATCATGCACGGGAAAAAGTCACCGGAAGAAGTGGCTCGACTGATCACTCGCACCCTGAAAGACATCCTGGAAGCGGATCAGGTGCCAGGCTGTTCCCCCGTCCACTGCGGCAACTACCGGGATCATGATCTGGAAGGAGCCAAGCGGTGGGCCCGCCGCTTTCTGTCTGTGGCCGAGGAGGATCTCCTCAAGGTTTTCCGCTCCGATTATCCGGAAGAACGCTTACACCATCTGCCGGACTGGCCCCGTCGTTCCGACGTTTAACAAACCAGCCCTTTAAAGGGCCGGTTCTTTTGTCAGGGACAATCTGCATAGATTATCAAAGAGACTTTTGATAAGGGGGATGCGGATTGTTAACCCTGGAAGAAAGGCGCAAAGTGAAACGAATTCGTCGGAGCCTGACCAAACTGCAGCTACAGGTGGCTGCCCACGAAGGCGATTTGGATCCCTCTGACCTCCGCATAGCAGTAGACAATCTCTGCCGGGCGGCGGAAACCCTCGCCGATATGCATCTAGAAACCAGCCGCTTGGTCGACCCCATCCGCTATGTGGAGGAAAAGCTGAACACCGTCCGCAACACATTGGTGCATAAGCAATTGACCAAATAATCGCCGGCCCCTCACAGGGGGCTTTTTTGTATAACATAATTGGTGTCACCTGACCTGGCCTCATCTTTTAAAGATGATCGTCAAACCACAGACCGATGTCCGTGGCTTTATGGCCCATAATTTGAGAAAGAAGATTTCACCACATTTAAAAGGATGTGATAAATTGAGCGAAAATAAAAACAAAATTTTACTCAATAGTCTTGTTATTTTTTATATTTTAACATTAATTATCTTTTTCGTTGGTAAAAACAGGATAGTGAGCAAATATCACTTAGATAAAGGGCCATCGAAGGATAGTGGATTTCATGTATTACTAACCTGGGTAGACACCTTCGCTATATTGTTTATTATTCCTCTTGCAGTATGGGCTATATGGGGTTCTTATCGCCTGTTTCGCAAACTTAATCCCCAAAATCAAAGATTAACCACGACGTTTGTTATGATTGGTGTCGTTCCCGTAGTTGGTATAGCTTCTTACATACTTTACTGGGTTTTTATCTTAACCTTCTATGGGTTCGCTCCTTAAGTGATTCAGTAAACCACACCTTTACCCCCTAGTGTAAAGCCCCTTGAAGGAAGTTATAACTCGGTATGAGCGGATATAAAGAGCTTTAAACCCTTGTCCATGTTCGCTTAAAATAGCAGGGGATTATAGACTTTTCAAACAGTTTAACGCTTCTTCCTCGGAAATTTCACCACGCCAGTGTTGAATCGAAATATCGAGCACTTCCTTTGAGGGCTTTTGTCCTTCAGCTCCTACTGAAACGCGAGCATAGCGAATTCCTTTTTTAATTTTTGCTCTTGATCGTGGTTCTGCCCAGACGCCTTGACGGCGAGAATAAAACTGCTGGAGGAATATTTATGTCGTTTCTGTTGTCTCACCCGGTTTTTATATTTGTTTTCGGAGGATTGATAATCCTCTCCCTAACCTACACACTTTATCGGCTTTTTCCCTCTCGAAAAACTCCGAAATATATACCATCCTTTATCTGTTTGGTATTTGAAATTTACCTGGTCGTCCATGCGTTCCCCTTTATATCCCGGGGATGGGAAGGTATGGGTTACCTTATGTTAAGCATTGCTAACTTTTTTATTTTACTCGCAGGCTTTATTAGCGCTAAAGTCTTTGAGCACAAACAAGACTACAGTTAAAACAAACACCCCTCTATCAAGAGGGGCGTTTGTTTTTAACTGTCAGCATAAATCGTGTTTAGAAACAACCCAATCATCCCATAGATATCATTCAGTCTTAATCGCACCCGCCACAATCGGCCCATCCAAAGTTCACATAGGACGATCATGCCACCGGCAACATCTTATGGATGAATCAGAGGGTACACCATAATCGTCACCACCTCCCTTTTCATAATGCCTATATCCTAGAGATCCTATAGTTTTTCCTACGCAAATACCTTATTCACAAAATTACCTTGACAGACAAAGTAATTCGTCTTACCATGTATTTGGGAGGGAAAAATATGAAAACGGCGATTTCAACCGACCTCATTCGGGGGCATACCGATGCGATTATCTTAAACTTATTGCGTCAAGGTGACAGTTACGGCTACGATCTCTACAAAAAAATTGCGATGTTGAGCGACCATCAATATGAGTTAAAAGAGGCCACCCTTTATACCGCTTTTCGTCGATTGGAACAAGAGGGTTATATCGTTTCCTATTGGGGGGATGAAACCCAAGGCAGCCGGCGTAAATACTATCGAATCACCGATGAAGGAAAGGTTCACTATCAAAAGCGGGTCCAGGACTGGGATGTCGCCAAAGAGATCTTGGAAAAGTTGATCAAAGGAGGCCTTTGCGATGAGTAAAAAGAATCGTCGGATGGAAAAGAGAGTTGAGGAATATATTGAGAAACTATTTTCTCACGTGGGGGAGAGCCAACAGCTATTCGATCTGAAAGAAGAATTGGCCACCAATATGAAGGAGAAGATCGCCGATTACCTGTCCCAAGGAATGGATGAAGAACAAGCCTTCAAAGAGACGATCGCTTCGATGGGGGATTTGAGCGGGCTGGTGGAGGATATGCGTCAGCTGGGACAGGATCAAGCGAAACAAGCGGTCTATTCCACCATGACCGCACGTATTTCGACAGCCGGCATTGTGGCTGGGGTGTTATTGATTCTCTTCGGTGCTTTTACTGCCAGCATGTTGTATTTCATGGATCTGCCCGCCGTCGAAGTTACCTCAAACGGCATCTTTATAGTGGCTGGCGGTGCATTGCTCACCTACAGCCTGTTGACGAGAGAGACTGCCAAAAAATACGCGATGAATAAAATCCGGGCGGCCTTGTTTGCCCTTTCTGTGGGACTTCTTCTGTTCAGCCTTTTCACCGGAATGATCACCCGTTTCGCCACCGGTGAAACCTACGCGGCGATCGCGTCCACGATGGTGTTTTTTCTAACCGGGGCCGGATTATTTTTATACCTCACGCTCACCGGCACCCAACGTCGCAAGACATAACATCGGAGTGAGAAGATCATGATGCAAGCGGTAAAGGAACAATGGCCCCTTATTCTCGGTCTCAGTGCGCTGGCGATGGTGAGACCTTTGATGAGCATCCTCGGGTGGCTGGAGGCTATCGGACAACCGACCGCCAGTATCGCGGTGACCCTCATCATTTCCGCGGTATGGCTCGTCGTTGTGCTGTCTCTACGCGTCCACCGCCCCCTGGTCACGTTGACATGGGTGGGGGTCGGTTACGGACTCCTGGCCATCATCCTCAGCGCGGTGCTTTCCCCGTTGATCACCGGCCACCTGCAAGGTCCGATCACCAACCCCTTTGCCGTCGTCAGCGTCCTGATCACAAACGGGGGTTGGGGATTGCTGGTCGGCTCACTTGCCGCACTCATACGGCGCGGAAAAACAGAAGGTCAAGGAGAGCGCTAGAAAGAGAGAAGATCCACGTCGGTCTACACGCTCAGAAAGACGATCTCACGAAAAATGAAAGCCCGCTTCCCCGAGCATGGGCGAAGCGGGCTTTCAATCACTCGATTACCGAGCCAACCCGAACAAGGGTTGGACTTCCTTCAGCGCTAATGACCATCAAACTGAACTTGTCCATCAGCGATAAACTGGATCTCTTCCTGTTCCGGTCGGGGGAACATACGGGCCGTAAACACCTCTTCCCCTTTATTGACAATAATTTCGATGGAGGATGTGTCCAGAAAGATGTGCAGGCTTTGTACCGATCAAGCGTACAGATTCTCTCCTCCGGCTCCGGCCGGATGAAACTTTTCCCAAAATGATTTCTTGCGCCATTTTTTTGTGCTGTTTCTTTATTTCTCACCCTTTTTTCATTACTGTGGAATCGATTCCATAGTTGGCGAAAAAAGATGAAACCGCCTCCATTTTATAGAGTTTAAAGCCACAATACACTATCTCGTTCAATCAGTCTATATCTCATCACTTTTCTTACTGGCTTGCTTCCCGGATGTTGGATGTGGTGCAGAAGCAATCGAGCGGCCTCTCTTCCGGTATCGGCATTTTGAAAGTCGATAGTAGTCAACGCCGGGTCAAGGTATTGGCCGATGTTTGAATTCCCGGTCCCGACAAGGGCGATATCCTCTGGGATCGAAAAGTGCTGCTCTTTTAAATACTGCATCGCCCCGACGGCAATCGTATCCGTTGCGGCAAAAACCGCGGTCGGCAGGTGGACCGATTGTTCTCGGATCGATTTCATCGCCTGATAACCGGAATCAAAATCGAAATGGGCTTCCGCCGTCCATTCTTCTTTGATCTCCAATCGATGGGCTTTCAAGCTGTCCAGATAACCTTGCTTTCGCAAATAACCCACCGCATGATCCTCTTCTGTTACACCGATAAACCCGATCCGCTCGTGGCCTTGAGCAATCAGACGGTCCGTCATTTCTCTGGCTGCCCCGTAGTCATCATTGACGACGATGGATACATCGGGGATCTCTTGTCCGATGGCGATCAAAGGGATATTAAGCTGACGGATTTCATCTGTGAGACGGCGGTTTCGATTGGTAGCGAACAAAATCATTCCATCCACTTGCCGGCTCTTTAGTAGGTTAATATTTTCAATTTCCTTCTCTTGCTTCAGGTTTGTATTGGCCAAAATGATCTGGTAACCTTCTTTGGCTAATTCATCATTTAAGGCATTCACCGTGCGAATGGACGCTTCCGTGTTCAAGCGAGGCAGAACCACCCCGATCACATTGGTCCGCTTGGTTCGAAGGGATTTGGCGTGCTCACTAGGTACATACCCCGTCTCTTCTATAATTTTCAACACACGTCGACGCACTTCATCACTGACATAACCATCATTTAACACCCGCGAAACCGTGGAGCTGGATACATTGGCTAATTTGGCAATTTCTTTGATCGTGGTCATCTATTTGTTTCCTCCGACCATGATAACGTTTCCTCCATTTAAGTTAAGCCAAATCTAGCAAGCAAAGCAAGACCCCAAAGGGCTCATTCATTTTGATGTTCCCAATCCTCCCTCTGACCCCACCCATCCGATATAGATCAGTGGCATAAAAAAGTGGCCGTGTTGAGCCGCTTGACGCTAGAATAGTTATTCCGTGATATGGATAAAGTTGCTCACTTCCGAGGCGTTGATGGTCCGTTTGGAAAATCCGTAGTCTACTTCCCAGTTGTACTCTTCTACCGTCACCTGATCCCCGTTCACCTCGGTGACGTAGGCGACGTGACCGGCGCTGCCCACTCCCTGGGCTCCTGGGTTCCACTGAGCGACAGCTCCGACGGCGGGTTGATCATTGACGAGGAACCCGATCTTCCGAGCGTTGTCATCCCAGTTGCTGGCGTTACTAAACTTGCCGCCTTTCATCGTGTTGGAAAAATCAATCCCGTCCTGGTTGAGACGCCAAGCCACAAAAGAGGTGCATTGTCGGTTGTAGAAGCCCCAGGGATCGATGCCCGATGTACTGGCATCCTTGAAGGGATAAAGAGAGGCGGACACCTGAACCACTTTCTTGAGGGCCGCTTTCAATTGTTGTTCCCGCTCTCCCAAATGGTCTAATCGGGCTTCTTTTTTCTCCAGCTTGGTGTTGATTTTTTTATACTGTTTTTGGATGTCCTTCGCCTCATGCTGCTGTTTATCTTTCAGATTATGAAGCTTTTTGCTCATTTGAACCCGTTTCTGCCGAGCTTGTTCGAACTTGCGAAAGTCGGCTTCGTCTTCTTTGACCAGCAAGCGGAGAAGTTCCAGCCGACCTAAAAACTCTTTGATGGAGTCCGCTGCCAACAAACTCTCCAGGCCCGCATCTTCCTTACGGTAAACCAATTTGACACGGTCCTGGTATTGCTTTTGGTGATATTTTAACTTGCTTTCATTTTTCTTCATTTTTTTGCGGAGGGTGTCGATGCGATCACTGGTTTGGGAGATCTCTTTCTCCATCCGGATCGCTTTCTTTTTTAGCGGGTCAATCTCTTTTTTTAATTTTCGGGTCTCCTTTTCCACATCCTCCTGCTTTTGGCGCAGGTCTTTGATCTCGGCTTTGGTTTCCTCTTCCGCGTGAACCGATGTTACAGGAGTTGAGGTCCCAAGCACGGTGATAGCGGATAGGATCGCAATCCATTGATTCTTCACTGGTTTCCTCTCCCATATCAAGCAGTCTCTTTTTTCTCTCTTTATGTGTTCGATAGACGGATTTCTTTCCCATTTCTGGGTGAGATACTGCCATTTGAACGCCTGCCCGATTTTATAACATAGTTCTCCCGGTTTCGTCCAACCTGGAACAGCTTCCAATTTTTTCGTCAAACATGGTATGATGTCGACGGGAGGGAGAGCGATGAAACTATTTATATCCGCTGATATGGAAGGGATTTCCGGCATTCACGATCCTTCACACATCTTGCCGGGCACCGGTCACAATTATGAGCGGGGCCGGTCCTTTATGACCCGGGATGTCAACACCGTCGTCGAAGCGGCGCTGGATTTCGGAGTGAAGGAGGTCGTGGTAGCCGACAGCCATTTTGATGGCAACAATCTGTTGTCAGAGTCGCTTCATCCTGCGATCCGGCTGATTGCTGGATTTCCACGCCCCGACTTTATGATGCACGGGCTGGATGAAACATTCGACGCCGCTTTTTTTGTGGGATACCACACCCGTCACGGAGCCCCAGGCGTGCTCAGCCACACCATCTCCCCAGTGGTGCGCAACTTGTATCTCAATGGAAAAAAAGTCGGCGAGTTTGGGTTAAACAGCGCTTTTGCCGGCATTCTCGGGGTTCCGTCCTGCCTGGTGTCTGGAGATGATCGCATCGCTGAGGAAGCCCGGGACTGGGTCCCTGACATCCGGACCGCTATCGTTAAGACGGCGGTCTCCCGAACCTCCGCTGAACTGTTCTCCCCTGAAAAAAGCCGGGACGTGCTGCGGCAACAAACCATGGAAGCACTCTCCGCCGTCGGCAAAATCCCTCCGGTCCAGTTGTCGGAACCGATCGAGGTCAAAGTGGAGTTTGCCCACAGTGGACAGGCAGAGATGGCCGCTATGATGCCGGGTACAACTCTTCATCCCGGGGAGTCAGCCGTTTCTCTCACCCTGGACAACCCCCGCCATCTGCTCTCCTCGGTGCGCGCATTGCTGACCGCTTCCGGTGATCTGGAACTGTTTTGATCGGTGACCTTCTCACAAGGGACCAACAATAATGGGATCCATGCTTATCCAGCCCACCCATAAAAAGAGACTAAGGGTCCTCCTTAGTCTCTTTCACTCTAAAAGGTCCACTCTCTATTAAGCTCCCCAAAACCGCTGCACGATCTCCCGCTGTTCTACCTGATTCCGATGAGCCGTCAAGAGGCTGACCACGACATAAGCAATGAGAGAGAGCAGCACTGGGAGCACCACTCCGTGCATCCCCAAGGGATCAGGCCAGAAGCGGCCGAACAAGAGATAGGTACCGACGCCGATCACAATCGAGGCTAGAGCCCCGTTTGCATTCCCCTTTTTCCAATAAAGGCCCAGCACGATCGGCCACAGGAAGGCAGCTTCCAAGCCCCCGAAGGCGTAGAGGTTGAGCCAGATCAACAATTCCGGCGGACGGATCGCCATCACGAACATCAGCAGTCCCACCACAGCGGTCACGGTGATGCTGAGTCGTCGCAAGTTTTGTTCCGTCGCGCGGGGACGGAGATAGTTGAGATACAGATCTTTCACAATCGACGAGCTGACCATCAGCAGCAGCGAGTCGACGGTAGACATGATCGCCGCCATCGGCGCAGCCAGGACCAAGCCTGCCACCCAAGGCGGCAGCACCTCCAGGGCAAGCAAAGGCATCACCATATCCCCCACTTCTACTCCGGGGATCACCACCCGGGCGAACACCCCGATCAAGTGCATGCCCAACATAATGATGCCAACCACAACGGTGCCGATCACCATCGCCCGGTGCATGGCTCGGGAATCTCGATAAGACATGGCCCGGACCGCTACCTGGGGCAGACCGACCACACCGACTCCCACCAGGATCCAAAAAGAGGAAACATAGAGCGGAGTTAACGACCCATCAGCTCCGTAAGGAGTGATCAGCCTCGGATTTTCTTCCGCCAGCTGATTGATGATCTGTGACACCCCACCTCCAACCTGGATAGTGGCGACCAACAGCAGAATGGTTCCCCCGAGCATGATCAATCCCTGGATCGCATCAGTCATGGCCACGGCGCGAAATCCGCCGATCGCCACATAGACCAGCACCGTCACCGCAAAAATGAACAGGGCGGCCTCATAAGGGATCCCGGTGATGGACTGGATCAGCCGCCCTCCGCCCACCCATTGGGCCGCCATCGCTGAAAAGAGAAAAACGACGATGCTGATGGCGGATAGAATAACCACCCACTGATTCCGATACCGCTCTTTGAGAAAATCAACCAGAGTGACCGCGTTCATTTTGCGAGAGACGATGGCATACTTTTTACCCAGGACGGCCAGGGTAAAATAACCGGTCACCAGCTGGGACATGGCCAAAAGGACCCATCCCAGTCCCAGGGTATAAGCCGTCCCCGGGCCGCCTAGAAAGCTGCTGGCACTCCCGTAGGTGGCCACCATGGTCATCGCCAGCACAAACCCGCCCAGCTCCCTTCCACCGAGAAAATAAGCTTGCAAAAAATGAGGGGTCGACCGCAAGTGGCGGGAGGAAAGATAACCGATAATAAAGACGGCTAACAAATAGAGGGTCATTGGCAGAACCACCGACAGGTTCATGTGGACTCCCTCCCTTCTTCCTCTTCTTTCTCCGGAGTAGCCTCCAGGGGAAGTTCACGAAAGAAGAAGCGAACCACCAGTGCCACCAAGGGAATAAACAGGAGCAGTCCACCGATGCAACTATAGAAAAACCACTGAGGCAAACCAAAGATATATTGATACTCTTCCACCGGTTTGGAACCCAAGCCATAGGCGAAGGCATACCACCAGATAAAGTTGGCCAGGGCCAGTCCGACCCCGATCCACGCTTCCCGCCGTGCGATCCGGTAGCGCGGGTCTTCCCGCCACCGACTTTGGTTCGATTGTGAGTGTTGCACCATTCGTTACCTCCCCTTTATCTACGTTCAACTGGAATGAGAAAAGCGTAGCAGACCGGGCTCGTGGGGACAAGATCCCCCGTTGTTGTTCCTTTCCGCAAAAAAAGGCCGCATTCCTCCGATGGAAAGCGGCCCTAAGCACAGACTAGCGGACGTTTTTCGCTTCCTCGTGCCAATAACGCTCCCGCAACCGAAACTTTTGCAGTTTCCCGGTGGCAGTCCGGGGTAAATGGTCGACAAACTCTACCGATTTAGGCGCTTTGTAATGGGCGAGACGATTGCGGCAGAAGGTGATCAGCTCCGCTTCCGAAACCGGGATGTTCGGCTTGGGGATAACCAAGGCCTTGGGCACCTCTCCCCAGGTCTCATCAGGCACACCGATCACCGCCACATCCAGCACCGCAGGATGCTTATACAGCGCTCCCTCCACTTCGGTGGAAGAGATATTTTCCCCACCGGAGATGATGATATCCTTCAACCGGTCCAAAATTTCCACATATCCGTCAGGATGAATCACAGCCAGGTCTCCCGTGTGAAACCAGCCGTCCCGAATGGCCTGTGCGGTTTCTTCCGGTTGTTTGTAGTAACCCTTCATCACCACATTTCCTCGGGCGACGATCTCACCGATCTCCTGACCGTTCCATTCCACCTCCTGGCCGCTGTTATCCTGACGCATCACGGTGGTCTCCCCGTTAAAGAGGAGTTCCACCCCTTGACGGGCTTTCACTGTCGCCTGTTCCTCCGCGGACAACCTCTCCATCTTTCGGGGCCATTCACAGTAAAGGATGAAAGGAGAAACCTCGGTCAGGCCATAAACATGGTGCATCTCCAGGTTTAGGATTTGTTGAGCTTGCTGAATCACCGCGGCGGGTGGCGGAGAACCGGCCGTACCCATTCTGCGCTGGACAGGGGAAAGGTTTTTTCCCTCCGCCGCCTGCACCAGCATACTAACCACTTTCGGCGCTCCGCACAATAGAGAAACCTTCTCCTCCTCAAAGATCTGGAATATCACTTCTGGATCCACTTTCCGCAGACAAACATGGGTCCCGCCTACCGCGGTCAGCGACCACACCCCTCCCCAGCCGTTGGCGTGAAACATCGGCAGGGTATGCAGGTAAACATCATCATGCTGCACACGCAGGTGATACAAAAAGTTGGCCGCGTTGATATAGTTGTTCCGATGGGTCAGCATCACTCCTTTGGGACGGGAAGTGGTGCCGCTGGTATAATTGAGAGACAGCATGTCGTTTTCATCGATGTCCACAACAGGAGGTTCCGTCGTCTCCACCTGCTGCAAGAGGGATTCATAACGGGCATGGGAAACTCGGGTCGTCCCTTCCCCCACCAGGATCAGATGCTCCAACTTGGGAACCCGATCCAGAATCGGCTCCACGGCAGGAAGATATTCCGTATCCACAATCAGAACTCTGCTGTCACTGTGGTTGAGAATGTAGTCAAACTCTTCACTCTGCAGCCTGTAATTCAGCGGCACGATCACCGCGCCCAGCTGAGGGATGCCGTAAAAACACTCCAACATCTCGTGGATATTGGGCAGGATGACGGCTACATGGTCCCCCTTGCCAATCCCGAGTGCGCTTAAGGCGTTAGACAAGCGATTCACTCTTTCCCCAAATTCCCGGTAGGTAAACCGCTTCTTCCCGTCGACCACTGCGATCTGATTCGGATAGTACTTCACGGCCCGTCGCTTCCAGTCCATCGGTGTCAGAGGCTGAAGCACACCGATCACCGTCCTCTCTCCTGTGATTCTTATAAGTGATTCACTTTCTATCTTTACGAATTTCCCACAGATAATCAACAGATAATACGGAATTATCCGACTACTGAACCGAGAAAAGCACCGGCGAAAGTGCCGGTGCGGTCTACTTTAGATCAACAGGTTAAATAGATGGGGATCCTTGTTAATTTCCTTATAACGGAATCCTTTTTTATTCATCCGCTCGATCAGCGGCTGGTAATCCTCTCTCCGTTTCAGTTCAATTCCCACCAGGGCGGGGCCGTTTTCTTTGCTGTTCTTCTTCGTATATTCAAAGCGGGTGATATCGTCGTCGGGACCGAGCACTTCATCAAGAAATTCCCGGAGGGCGCCAGCCCGCTGCGGGAAGTCGACAGTGAAATAATGCTTCAACCCCTCGTAAATCAAGGAGCGCTCCTTGATCTCCTGCATCCGATCAATATCGTTATTGCCGCCGCTGACGATGCAGACCACGTTTTTCCCCCGGATCTCCTCCCGGTACGGATCCAGGGCGGCAATGGAGAGAGCGCCGGCCGGTTCGGCCACGATCGCATTTTCGTTGTAAAGGTTCAGGATGGTGGTACAAACTTTTCCTTCTGGAACGAGGGCGAAATCGTCCACCACTTCCCGGCAGATGTCGAGATTCAATTCTCCCACGTTGCTGACGGCGGTTCCGTCCACAAATTTGTCCATCTCCTTCAGGGGCACCACCCGACCCGCTTCTACCGAGCGTTTCATCGACGGGGCGCCGGTGGCCTCAACACCGACCACCCGGGTAGAGGGAGTAAGGCTTTTCACGTAGGTACCCACTCCGGCAGCGAGGCCCCCGCCTCCGATGCTGACGAAAAGATAATCCGCCGGATGGTGAAGATCGTTCAAAACCTCCAGCCCGACAGTTCCCTGACCGGCGATCGTTTTAGGATCCTCAAAAGGATGGATAAACGTCATCTCGTGTTCCTCGCAATGCTGAAGGGCTTCCGACAAAGAATCGTCAAAGGAATCCCCTGTGAGGACCACCTCCACAAAACGGCCCCCAAACCACTTGACTTGCGACACCTTTTGGTTCGGTGTGGTGCTCGGCATAAAAATCCGACCGGGAATCTGTAAACTGTGACAGGAGAAGGCGATACCTTGCGCATGGTTTCCCGCACTGGCACAGACGACTCCCTTTTTCAGTTTCTCTTGGGGGAGGTGGCGGATCACATTGTAAGCCCCCCGGATCTTGAAGGAGCGGACCACCTGCAAGTCCTCCCGCTTCAGATAGACGTTGCAATCATACTTGGCGGACAGCACAGGGTCCTTCTGTAAGGGGGTGTGGGTAATGGCATCTTTTAACACATGATTGGCGAAAATAATATCCTCCACCGTCACCTTATCTGTTTTTTTCGGTATTTTCACACTGGTTGAGGTTTGTGATGATGATTCCATAGACAGCCCCCCGTTGGATTTTCAGACCATTATACACCCGGACCCCCTCTGAAAAGCAATGCTTTCTCGTAAAAAAGCGAAAAATGTTTCAAAAATCCCCCTCTTCCGGAATCCCGGAGAGAATAAAAAAAGAGCAGACCGTGAAACGGGATCTGCTCCATCAGCAAAGAATGTCACATCAGGAATGGGAGATGACGATTTTCCCGAAAAACTTCTGGCTTTCCAGGTATGCATAGGCTTCTTTGGCTTCGTCAAAAGAGAAAACGTGATCGATGACGGGAACCATTTTTTTGTCTTCGATCAAGCGATTCATTTCTTCAAAATCCTGTCGGCTTCCGACGCTGATGGTTCGGGTGTTGGCGTTAAAGAAGAGATCGTGATAACCCACTTTCTCCCCGTCCTTGGTAAGGACACCGATCAGGGCGATCTCTTTTCCCCGGGCCACCGCTTGAATCGACTGATGGAGGGTGCCCGGCCCACCGACTTCAACCACGCGATCCACACCACGACCGCTGGTGAACGCTTTCACCTCTTCCCCCCAGTTGGGAGTTTTTTTGTAATTGATCACCTTTTCCGCACCCAGTTCCTTCAGCTTTTCCGCTTTGCGGTCACTCGATGTGGTGGCGATCACATGCAGTCCCAGCAGCTTCGCCAACTGGATGGCGAAGACGGAGACACCGCCGCTGCCTAAGGTTAAAATAGTATCGCCGGGTGAGAGGGGCTCCGGTCCGTGCAGGGCGGACCAGGCGGTGACCGCCGCGCAAGGCAAGGTCGCTCCCTGTTCATAGCTGAGGTGGTCGGGGATAGAAACGAGCAGCTCGGGGTTGATCACCTTGTACTCTGTCAACCACCCGTCACTGTGAGAACCGTAGGGTTCAATATAATCGGGGTATTCCCCTCCAAACCATTCCCGGTGAAAATTGCCGGCGACGCGGTCTCCCACTTGAAACCGCCGCACTCCTTCTCCCACGGCGACGATTTCTCCCGCACCATCGGATAAGGGGATGCGGTGGGGACGGATCTCTCCGGGGTATTCCCCCTTGATCAGCGCCAAATCTCGGTAGTTTAAAGAAGAGGCTTTGACTCGCACCAACACTTCGCCCCGCTGAACGGCAGGGATTTCTTCTGTCACCATCTGCAAATGGTCCAGGCTCCCAGTTTTCTTCATTCGATAGGAGCGCATCGTTCCCTGTGGATTGGCCAACATTGTTTCCTCCCTGTTATCTCATTTAAATAGACTCAAGAATGTCATTTCCCTTTTTCGATTGTTTAACACTTCAAAGTGGCAACGACACCCCCTGAAAGTCCCCTTCCCTCATTCGCCTTTACGATTCTTCCCCCATTGAAGGGCTTTCCGTTCCAGTTCTTTGACAAATCGATCCTTCCCCTTAGAATAAGCCTCTCGATCATTTGGGAATTGGTGAGCGGATCGTTCTTTCAATTCCCCGTATCGATGTGCCTCCTTCTGGTGCATTCGAAGATCGTCTTTCACTGCCAGGTGCCGGTCGATCTCTAGGTGATAGTCGTACTGAAAAATATGGACATGATGGGTTGGATTCGACCCTCGATGCCGTATTCACCCGAGGATTCATAACCGAAGGCCTTCATCGGCTCGTGAAAGGAATCCACACGGCTGATCTCTTTGACAAGCGGCATGATGGGCTTTGAAACCGGGAGCCGAGGTGCTGCCGAAATGATGGATGTCGACTCGTTCGTGACCGAAGGATCCGTCCCATCTCCTCTGTAATTGAAAAACCCTCTCCTGTTCATTCAGAAGAGGGCGTCACATGACGATATTACCGATCCCCGGCCCACTCGCCCTCAAACACCGTCTGTGCCGGGCCGGTCATGTAGACGCGGTTATCGGATTCGTCCCATTCGATCGTTAAACCCCCGCCCTTCAGATGGACGAGAACCTGGCGGCCGGTTTCTCCATTTAAAACAGCGGCTACGGCAGAAGCACAGGCGCCGGTGCCGCAAGCCAAGGTTTGCCCGACCCCCCGTTCCCAGACCCGCATCTCCAGCTCATCCTTCGCCCGAACGCTGACAAATTCCACGTTGGTATGATTGGGAAAGAAGGGATGCTTTTCGAGACGGGGACCCCAAGTTTCCACTGGATACCCGGCGGCATCCTCCACAAAGATGACCGCGTGGGGATTCCCCATGGAAACGGCGGTGATGGGAAAGGAGGTCCCCTCCACCTCTACCGGATGGTCCACCACCGGTCCGTCATCGAGGGAGACGGGAATCCTTTTTCCTTCCAGGATCGGCTCCCCCATATCGACGCGGACTCCGCTCACCTGCCCCGCCTTTGTCTCCAGCCAGACTTTTTGCAAACCGGCTTTTGTTTCCACGGACAATTCCCGGCGGGCACCGGAGATCCGTTCGTAATAATATGTGGCCACACAGCGAATGGCATTGCCGCACTGTTCCGCTTCACTGCCGTCACTGTTCAGGATGCGCATCTGGACATCCCCTGCATTGGAGGGAAGGAGGAAAACCAGACCATCGGCTCCCACTCCGAAGTGGCGATCGCACATGCGGCGAGCCAGATCCCTCGCCCCTTCCGGCGATTGGTCCGCCCAGATCACGACAAAATCGTTTCCCAACCCCTGCATCTTAGTAAAACGCATGTTCATATTCCTTTCCACCGCAGAATAAAAAAGCGACCGATGGCACCGGAGGCACCATCGGATCATCATCCTTCTCCTGTTTTGAGCATACCCCAAGCAAGGCCTCTTTTTCAATCCATTTCGCCGGCTCAACCATGTGCGGGACGGCGGGCGGGACGCAAAAGATCCACCACTCCGGCCAACAAGGTTGGCATCGACGCCGCCGCAATCACCAGCGCCCACTCCCTGACTCCCAGAGAAACGGTGTGGAAAATGGGCTGCAACGGTGGATAATACATCACCACCAACAGAAGCAACGCCGACGAAGCGACAGCCAGCACCAGGGGCAGATTGCTCAAAGGGTTCCGATGGAAAATGGACAGCTGGCTGCGACAATCAAACACATAGATCAGCTGGGCCAGCACCAGGGTGGAAAAGGCGATCGTCTGGGCCCGAACGAGGTCATCTGGGGCTTCGTTGTAGGAAACCCAGAAGGCGGCCAGGGTGAACAGACCGATCAAAAGACCTCGAGAAATGATTTTCCATCCGACCCCCCGGGCGAACACACTCTCCCGGCTGTTACGCGGCGGCCGGTCCATGGTATCCTCCTCCGCTGGATCCACCCCTAGTGCCATCGCCGGTAACCCGTCAGTCACCAAGTTGACCCACAAAATCTGGATCGGAACCAAAGGCAGCGGCATTCCCGCCAGCATGGCGAGAAACATCACCAGGATTTCCCCGACGTTACTGGCCAACAGATAACTGATAAATTTCCGGATGTTGTCGTAAATGCTTCGCCCCTCTTCAATGGCCGCCACAATGGTGGCAAAGTTGTCATCGGACAAAACCAGTGAGGAAGCCTCTTTGGAGACATCGGTACCGGTGATGCCCATAGCGATCCCGATATCCGACGCTTTGATCGCCGGGGCATCGTTGACACCGTCGCCGGTCATAGCCACGACATGCCCCTGTTTCTGGAGAGCTTTGACGATCTTTAATTTATGTTCCGGTGACACCCGAGCGTAGACACGAATCGTTTTGGCCCGCTTTTCAAACTCTTCATCGCTCATCCGGGAGATCTCGTTTCCGTTGATGGTATCGCCGTCATCTGTCAAAATACCCAGCTGCTTAGCGATGGCCACCGCCGTGGTCTGATGGTCGCCCGTGATCATCACGGTCTGGATCCCGGCGCGGCGACATTTACGGATGGCATCTTTCACCTCTTCCCGGGGCGGGTCGATCATGCCTGCCAGCCCCACGAAGATTAAGCCTTTCTCCATATCCGCTTCCTGTTTCGGCTGAACGCCGCTCCACTCCCGATAGGCCAGAGCCAGGTTGCGAAGGGCCATCGCCGCCAGTTGATTATTATTGGACAAGATTTTTTGCCGCATCGATGGGGTTAAGGGGGTCGGACGCCCTCCCTGCAGAATGTGTGTGCACCGGTTTAACAACACGTCCGGCGCTCCCTTGGCCATCACCATCTGCTGGCCCTGTCTGTTCTCGACCAGCACCGACATCATTTTGCGCTCAGAGTCAAAGGGGAACTCTTTGACCCGTTTCCATTGTTTCATCACGGACTCCCGGGTCACCTTCCCTTTGGCTCCTAATACCATCAGCGCCCCTTCTGTCGGGTCCCCGTCGACGCGCCAGCTTTCCTGTTTCCGCTTTAACATCCCTTCCCGGGTGTTTTCCCGGATCAGTTCCGCATTATTGCAGAGGACAGCGATTTCTAACAGCCGGTTTAACACCGGCTCCCGCTTCGGCACCAGCTTTCGCTTACCAGACGTAAACTCCCCCGTCGGCTCAAAACCGGAACCGGACACCTCTACCTGATGTCCATCCAGCCACAGATGGGTGACGGTCATCTTGTTCTGGGTTAAGGTTCCCGTTTTGTCGGAACAGATGACCGAAGCACAACCTAAGGTCTCCACCGACGGAAGCTTACGGACAATCGCCCGGCGCCGGATCATCCGCTGCACCCCGAGGGCGAGGGCGATGGTGACAATAGCAGGCAGCCCTTCCGGAATGGCGGCTACCGCCAGACTGACCCCCGCCAGGAACATTTTATAGGCGTCATGGCCGTGAACAATCCCCGTCAATACCACCACCGCTGTCAAGAAAAGGGCAACGATGATCAAAACTTTACCCAGCTGTTCCAGACGGTTTTGTAGCGGCGTCTGCATCGTTTCCGTCGTCTGAATCAGATGAGCGATTTTGCCCATCTCCGTCTGCATCCCCGTAGCTACCACCAGACCGGTTCCCGTTCCCCGGACGATCATGGTACCGAGAAAGCCCATGTTTTTCCGATCACCGAGAGGTACCTTCCCGCCCTGGATCGGTTGATCCGTCTTGCTGACCGGCACGGACTCCCCGGTCAGTGCCGACTCCTCGATATAGAGGTTATCCGCCTGAATCAACCGCAGATCGGCAGGGATTCGGTCTCCGCTCTCCAGGGATACCAAGTCCCCGGGCACCAGATCTGCCGCGGGGATCCTTTTCCACTCCCCGCCTCGTCTGACCCGGGCCATCGGAGCGGATAGTTCCTTCAAAGCGGTCAGGGATTTTTCCGCTCGGAATTCCTGCACAAACCCCAGGATGGCGTTTAAAACCACGATGGCGATGATGGCGATCGCATCGGTATACTCGCCCAACAAGCCAGAGACCAAGGTGGCCGCCAGCAGCACCAACACCATAAAATCCTTAAATTGATTGAGCAAAAGAACCGCGGGGGACAAGGAGCTGCCTTCAGTCAACCGGTTGGGTCCCACTTGGTTTCTTCGTTTTTTGGCTGCTGTTTCCGTCAGCCCTTCAGCAGGATCCACGCCGAAGTGATCGGCTAGCTGCTCCTTCCCCCAGTCCAGATAACGGCTGCCTTCCGCCACGTTCCCTCCCCCTTTGTCCAAACACATCTCAAGACAACCTTATTCAGACAGGCCGTAAAACATGCCACATTGTGGATGAGAGAGGCATAGCGGCGGTCCTGTGCTGGAGGAAGCGGATCATGATATACTGGAGGATGGCTTTTGCGGACGTCACCCTTATTTTTGGAAAGGAGGCCACGCCATGTCCCTGGATGGAATCGCACTCCGGGCCGTCATACATGAGTTGGAGCAAACCCTTACCGGCAGCCGTGTGGCCAAGATTTATCAACCGAGCGATACCGATCTGATCTTTCACCTCCGTTCTCGGGGAGGCAATCGGAAGCTGCTCCTCTCGGCCCATCCGACCTATTCCCGCCTTCACCTGACGGAGCAGCGGGCCGACAACCCGCTGACACCGCCCATGTTTTGCATGTTGCTCCGCAAACACTGCGAGGGCGGCAGCATCGAGGGAATCTATCAAGTCGAGATGGAACGGATCGTCCATCTAGACATCCGCAGCCGGAATGAGCTGGGCGATGAGGTGATCCGCCGGCTGGTGGTGGAAGTGATGGGGCGGCACAGCAATATTATCCTGATGGATCCCGCTTCCGGCAAGATCCTGGACGGCATTCGCCGGGTAACTCCCGACATCAGCCGTCACCGGCAGGTGCTGCCGGGACTGACGTACCGGAAACCACCGGAGCAACATAAAAAAAATCCTCTAACGGTGGACCGGGAGGATTTTCTCCGTTCTCTCGATTTTAACCAGGGGAAGCTGGACAAACAGATCGTCAACCGTCTGGAGGGAATCGGCCCCCGGACCGCCCGCGAAATCGTCCATCGCGGCGGCATCGGCGACCGGGAACAACTTTGGAGTGCCTTCCATGAACTGATGGAAAACGTGAAGGATCACATCTATCAGCCCCAAATCATCTATGCCCCACGCCAAACCCTCTTCACCGCCATCGACCTGACTCACCTGGAGGGGGAACGGGAAGCTTTCTCCTCGATCAGCCGTTGCCTCGATTCCTTCTATACCGGAAAAGCGGAGCGGGACCGAACCCGTCAACGAAACCTCGATCTGTTTCGCCATCTAAAAAATGCGATCGATAAAAATGAGAAGAAGATCGAGAAGTTGAAAGAGGAGCAATCCCAGACGGAGCAGGCGGAAACCTATCGCATCTACGGAGAACTGTTGACCTCCTTTATGCACCAGGTCAAGCGGGGAGATGAAGAGCTGAAGGTGATCAATTACTACCAGGAGGAGGCACCGGAGGAAACGATCCCCCTCGATCCTCGTCTCACTCCCTCGGAGAACGCCCAGCGCTACTTTCGCCTGTACAACAAAGCCAAATCCGCCCGGAAATGGAACGCAGAGCAGATGGAAAAAACGGAGAGGGAGAATCAATATTTGGAATCGGTGTTGGTCCAACTCCAGGATGCCGGTTCAAAAGAAGTAGAAGAGATCAAGGAAGAGCTGCGGGAAGAAGGGTGGCTGCGGACTCCGGGACCAGCCCGCCGGAAAAAACGTTCCCAAAAACCCCGACCCGACACCTATTTCTCTTCGGAAGGGGTTCCCATCCTGGTGGGACGGAACAACAAACAAAACGACTTCCTCACCCACCGGATCGCTTCCCCCACCGATACCTGGCTGCACACTAAAGAGATCCCGGGATCCCACGTGGTGATACGGGGCAAAGAGTTTGGTGAAACCACCCTGCATGAAGCAGCGATGCTGGCCGCCTGGCACAGCAAAGCCCGGGAGTCGGGCCAAGCCCCTGTTGATTACACCCTGATTAAGCACGTAAAAAAACCTTCCGGCACTCCGCCCGGTTTCGTCATCTACGAAGAACAGAAAACCCTCTTCGTCACCCCTGATGAACACCAGATTCGGAAGCTGGAGAAAAAAGAGGAATAATAAAAAGCCTTCCAACGCAGAATCTCCCCAGCTGTCGACCTCCGTCGACAGCTTTTTGATTCTCTTTTCCAAAAACCTCCTTTTATCGGCAGGATTTATGGATAATATACGGAATTTTATGTATAGTAATATTTTTCAACTCAAGATATGGGAGGAATGAGGGATGATGCTGAAAAGAGGCGTACTGTTGATGCTGGCATTGTTGTTGATGCTGCTTCCGCTCACGGTTCAGAAGGCAGATGCAAGGCAAAGTCCATCATCCTTGATGGAGTCTTTCCGACAAGCATCGGAAACTTATAAGGTCCCTCTGCCGTTGTTGATGGCGATCGGCTATGCGGAAACCCGCTGGAACCACCATGACGGTCAACCTAGCCAGCTGAACGGTTACGGGATCATGCACCTCGTGGACAATCCTCGCCACCACACCTTGCAGCAAGCAGCCCAGTTGACCAGATTTTCCGAGGAAAGACTGAAACAGGACAGCCACGCCAACATCATGGGAGCCGCAGCAGTTCTCGCCCACATCGCCAAGGAGCAAGGGGAAGGCCGCCTGCCGGATCGACTAGGTAAATGGTATCCCGTTGCCGCGGAATACGCCGGTTACCAAAGCCAAATGATCACCCGTCTCCACGTTGATGAGGTGTTTCGATTGATCCGTGAGGGCGTCAGCAAACAAGCGGAAGGAGAACGCTTAGAGCTGAAGGCAACCCGGGTTCTTCCCGACCGGGGAATTTATGAGCACGTCCAGCTCTCTAACACCCTCCCCGCTTACGATTATCCTAACGCCCGCTGGATTCCGGCAGATAGCAGCAATTATAACGCTGCCAACCGGGAAGGGGACGGAAACGATATCGATAAAGTGGTTATTCACACCACTCAGGGCTCCTACGCCGGAGCGATCAGCTGGTTTCAAAACCCTTCTTCCAATGTAAGTGCCCACTATGTGATCCGGTCCAGTGACGGCGAGATCACCCAGATGGTCCAAGACAGTGATATCGCCTGGCATGCGGGGAATTGGGATTACAACGTTCACAGCATCGGCATCGAACATGAAGGTTACGTGGAGGAGCCCGGCTGGTATACCGATTCCATGTATCGCTCCTCTGCCGCTCTCACCCGATGGTTGTGCGATCAGTACGAGATTCCCCGGGATCGCTCCCACATCATCGGCCACAGTGAAGTACCCGGGGCTACCCACACTGACCCCGGCAGTCAGTGGGACTGGAACTATTACATGAGTTTGGTCAATCAATAAAAGGGCAGAAAACAACGGACGGACCACTGGGCCCGTCCGTTGTGTTATTTCCGTATTATGCTGCTTTCTGAGCCTCATCGACCGCAACAGGCTCCCGGAAACGAGCCCACAGGGGCATCAGCAGGATGGACAACATCAGCGTACCAATCACCCCGAAGGTAAAAGCTCCCCCGCTCTGATCCATCAACCATCCCCCTAACAGCGGCCCGATAAAAAAACCCACCTGAATCAATCCGCTGCTGCCTAGATAAACCCCCTTCATCCCTCGATCTTGACCCAGCTTGGCCACACCGGCTTCCCAGATGGGAAAAAACAGTGTTTCCGCTAAGGTTACCACACCCATCGCCGTAAACAGGAACAACGGCTGCCCGCTTCCAAAAAGGGCCATCCCACCGGCAAATAGGAGACCGCTCGCAAGGATCACCCGGACAGGCGGCTGCCCGCTGGCCCAGTTGGATAGCGGGATTGCCAACAGCACCACTAAAACGGCATTGGTTGTCAATAAGAGCGGATAAATGGACAGGGAGGCTGCTTTTAGATGGAGGGGAAGAGTTGTTTCAATCTGGGCGTAACCGATCATAAAAAGAATCCCCATCAGGAGGGCAAACAGCAGGGACGAATCCCGAGCCGCCGACCCCAGCACAGTTGACAGGCTGGAACCCGATGCAGTGCCTGTGGGCAAGTCCCTCCGGTAGCGAAGATCCGCAACCCCCATGACGATGACCAGCAGACTCATCACCGTTCCGGTCACGGCAAAGACCAGCTCATAGGAAAAACGGGCCATGAGGCTACCGAGCAGGGGGCCGACGGCAAGAGCCAGATTGAGCATCAGGTAGCTGCGCCCCAGCACCCGCGTCTGGCCTTGCTGGGGTACCATATCCGTCAACATCGCTTTGGAAATAGTGTCATAAAAGGCTCGACAGATGCCGTTAAGGACACTGAGCAGCAGAAAGGCCCCAAAACGGTCCGCCCAGGCAAAACCGTAAAAGGTGAGGGCCCAAAGGATCAAGCTGGTCAACAGCACGGGCATCCGCCCCCACCGATCGGAGACAAAGCCTCCGATAAAACCGCAAAGGCTTCCCGCCAACCAGCCGGCACCAACCACCTGTCCCGCTTCAAAAGCAGTATATCCCCGCGCGGAGAGATAGAGTGCGAGAAATGGCAACACCATGAAGACCGCTGTCCTGCCCAGCCCGGTGGAGACCAGCAACAGCCAGACCATCGGGTGGTAGGATTTTTTCTCTCCCGACTTGATCAAGTTAGATCCTCCTCTGATGCCCCCGAACGGGGATCTCCCTTATTTCTGGCTCCCATCTTCCACGAAAAAAATAGCAAACCCTGCACAAACGACAAGACTTGCCAAGATCACAGCAACTCCGCGGCGATTCGAGGGGGTAGCATCATTGCCGTAAAAAATTGCCGTAAAAAGATAAACACCGCCATCCCTTACAGGATCGCGGTGAAAAAAGTTGGCCGTGATTACGCATCCCGTCGATTAACGCGGATTTTCCGCGCTTTTTCTGAGGGATTCTTGGGTACATAAATGTGTAGCACGCCATCTTTGCTGTCGGCGGTGATCCCGTCCACATCGGCATCTCCCGGAAGGGTGAAAGAACGCTGAAAGGTACCGTAGCGTCGTTCCACCAAGTGATACCGGTGTTCTTCCCGATGCTCCTGACGGCGTTCCCCCCGGATCGTCAACAGACGGCCGCTCACTTCCAAATCGATATCCTCTACGTCCATGCCCGGCATCTCCGCCTGAATCACATATTGGTCAGTCTGTTCCTCCACATCCAGCGCCGGAATCAAGGACGATCCCTCCTCGCTTTCCGCAAACAACGGTTCGTGGAAAAAACGACCAAAGGACCGATCCAACTCATGGCGCAAACCGGACCGGCGGGAATCCGGTTCTCGAAAACCTTCCATAGAACTCAACAACATCACACTCCTTCCGTCATCCCTCTTATGATGAAACGGGGACGGGGGAAGTATACCGATGAGGTAGCCACTACTCTGAACGATAAGCTGGAACCCCTATCAATTCGTCTACGGTGACAAAGGAGTACCCTTTCGCCTGTAGCTGATCGATCAAAAGCGGCAAAGTTTTCACCGTGGCGGAGCGATTCCCGCCTCCGGAATGGAGCAAGATAATGCTTCCCGGCTGCACCTGACTTTTCACTGTTTGCAAGATCTGTGCAGGTGTCCGTCTCCCTTTCCAATCGAGGGAGTCCACATCCCAGTTGATCATGCGGTAACCATTGTGAGCCACTTCCTTCTCCTGTCCGGCCACCGCTCCATAGGGGGGGCGCATCAGCTCCATCTCCCTGCCGGTCAGTTTTTCGACCACTTGGGCGGTTCGCACCAACTCCTCCTTCACCTCTTTTTTCTTCAGGTCGGGAAGATAAGCGTGATTCCATGTATGGTTCGCCAGCACATGCCCTTCCGCCGCAATCTGTACCGTGATCCCCGGATAAGCTTTGACCTCCCGTCCTACCACAAAAAAGGTTCCCGGAACTTTCTTTTTTCGCAAGATATCTAAAATCTTGGGGGTATAGACCGGATCGGGACCGTCGTCAAAGGTGAGTGCCACCTTTTTCTCTTGTTTAGGACCGTGATAGATCACCAGCGGAGCAGGATGTTTTCGCGACTTTTCCTCTTCCTGCTTCTGAGCGGCACGGGCCGGCTCGGGGGTGCTGGAAGCGCTCTCCCTCTGTGACTTTTCCTTCGGATGCGTCTCTGTTTCCGGATTGTCCTCCGTTTCTGCCCCTTCCTTTTGTTCCGATGGCGCTGACGGGGAGGGATCCGCCGGTTCGACCTGTGGAGCGTGGTTGTTTCCCTCCGCCTGTCGTTGCATTCGCTCTCCAGCATTATTGGCATAGGAGAGGTTGTACATGCTTGATCCGATCACCCAGATGCCTAGAAAGAAAAGAAGCCCCGCCCGCAGCCAGGTCTCCTGCATGCTTTCCACTCCCATTCTCTCTATCATTCTGTATTACCTGACAAGATTTTTACAAATGTCGAGCTTTTTTGCAAGATCGTTTTAAAATCGTATCCTCCAAATGATTAAAGGAATTATCAATTGATGGCAGGCACAAAAAGCCCGACGCTTTCCTTGATAAGCGTCGGGCAGGTAAACCCCTGTCAGGCTGTCCGTCGGCTGTCCTCACTGGGATCCATCACGAAGACCACCAAAGCCATCACCGCCAGATTCGCCCAAGTGGCCAGGCTGAAAAAAATTCCATCGGCAGAAAACATCACCGAGAGCGCATGTTCCATATAGGCGAAGACACCATGGACGTACAAAATCCCCACTTCATGAGAGTGAAGGGAGAGATCCAGACCCCACCAGCTGACTCCCGCTGCCACGATAACAGGAAATAAATAGAACAACCGCACCAATGACGGAGAACGGAGCGACCGGTTGACCGCATACAGAGCAAAAGCCGCCCCGGCTGCCACGTGGAGGGCGGTTTCCAGCCAAAGCCCGATCAACATCACCACAAAGAGTCCTGCCAACAGCACAAAGGCTGTCCGAAGCCACCGAATCATACCTTCAACCCCTTGAATCGCTTCGATCCTCTCCGCTATATTATACGGTGCTCCCGATGCGGACATACCAGTGAGACTAGAACGATTACACTCTTTTTATTACCTTTGCCGGATTTCCGCCGACGACAACCCCATCGGGAACGTCTTTGGTCACAAATAGTCGAGTCAATCTCCGAGCGTGGTTGCGATCCTTCACCAATTCCGGGTCGGACGGATCATAGGCTTCCCCGTTCAGCATTTTCATCTTTTCCGATATCCATTGCCTGTGCCTTCTCATTTATCCTCACTTTCGTTCGGGACCATCATAGCGAAAAACCGATGCTCACTCATCCCCTGGACTTGCCGGGTGACGGGCGTTTCCGTTTATATCTTTACCTGCTTGCGGCTTCCCGGTTTTTCCACCGGCACCCCTTGTGCGCAAAGGGGGCAATCCGCCGGATCATAGCTGTCGATGGTCTGCTCGATGAGGGAACGGAAGGGGACGGAAAAATCAGCTTCACCTCCGCTTCGATCCACGATGGCACCAATCCCAACGACACGTCCCCCCAGATTTTCTACTAAATCCGCCACTTCGCCGACGGAACCACCGGTGGTCACTACGTCCTCCACCAGCAGCACCGGTTCCCCAGGTTGAATGGTGAACCCTCGCCTGAGGCGCATCTCTCCTTCTTTCCGCTCAGCGAACAGACAACGGACGCCTAAAGCTCGGGCGGTCTCATGGGCGATAATCACCCCGCCGAGAGCGGGACCGATCACAGCATTCACCCTCTCCCCTCGAAACTGATCGGCGATCGCTGTCCCCGCCCCTTCGGCTTCCCCAGGGTGTTGCAACAACTGGGCGCACTGCATATAGCGTCGACTGTGGCGGCCGGAGGAGAGGATGAAATGTCCTTCTTTCACCACGCCGGTCCGTTCCATCGCTTCTTCCACCTGCCAATCACGTTGCTCGTTCATGATCGTCCCTCCCTGTTTCTTGAATGTCTGCGATCATCTTCTCCCACACGGCTACCGGTCCCGGGGCTTGGGTGATGGGGCGGCCCACTACCAAAAGGTCCGCTCCCTCCTGGATGGCAGCTTCAGGTGTCATTACCCGTTTCTGGTCTCTAGGATCCTGTCCTTTCAGGCGAATTCCCGGTGTCACGGTCAGGAGCTGTCGGTCGATCTTCTCCTTGATCCCACTCACCTCTTCACCGGAACAGACCACACCATCCATCCCGGACAGCTGAGCGAGATGGGCCAGGTTGAGCACCGAATCCCGCACCGCACCAGGTACTTCCAACTCGTCATTCAACACCTTCTGGTCGATATGGGTCAGTCGGGTCACCGCCAACAGTTGGAGGCGATTCGCTCCCCCTTTCGCTTCCAACCCTTCCCGAGCCGACTCCATCATCCGACGCCCTCCGGAAGCATGCAGGGTTAAAAGGTCAACGCCTAGTGAGGCAACAGAACGGACGGCTCCAGCCACGGTATGAGGAATATCGTGCAGTTTCAAGTCGAGAAAAACTTTATAGCCCGTCTCTACCAGTTTCGCCACCCAAGTTGGCCCCGCGGCGTAAAACAGCTGCATCCCCACTTTGACAAAGGGTTTATCCCGCCCGTCCCAATGACTGAGAAAACGGTCCGCCTCCGGCCCTGAGGGGAAATCGAGAGCGATGATCACCCGGTTTTTTGCCTCCAGCAAAGGGGATACCACCGGTCGGATCATACGGATCCCCCCCCTTGCACCGCTTCTACTGGACCTCCGATCGGTTCCGCAGTCATATAGATGGAATCTAGTGTGGACAGCAGCGCCTCGACGGTATCCAGGGAAGTGAGGCAGGCCACTCCGTGCTCCACCGCTTCCCGCCGGATCCGAAAACCGTCCCGTTCCGGCGTTTTTCCCCGGGTCCAGGTGTTGACCACTAGGTCCACCTCTCTTTGGCGAATCAGATCGAGGATATGGGGAGAGCCTTCAGTCAATTTGTTCACCCGCCGCACCGTCAGTCCCTCGGCTTCCAGGATTTCTGCGGTCCCGCTGGTGGCTACGATCCGGTATCCCAGATGATGGAATCGGCGGAAAAGGTGAACCGACTCGGCTTTATCCTTATCGCTGATAGTGGCAACCACTGTTCCAAATCGGGGCAGAGAGATTCCAGCAGCCAATAGTCCCTTGTACACCGCCCGGGCGTAATCCCGATCCCGCCCCATCACTTCCCCCGTCGATTTCATCTCCGGGCCGAGGGTAATATCCACCCGGCGCAGTTTGGCAAAGGAGAAGACCGGTACTTTGACCGCCGTCGACGGAGTCTCCGGCCACAACCCGCCAGATAGCCCCTGTGTCTCCAGAGGTTCGCCCAGCATCACTCGGGTGGCGGCCCGGGCCATCGGCACCCCTGTCACCTTGCTCAAGAAGGGGACCGTTCGGGAGGCGCGAGGGTTTACCTCCAGAACGTAAATCTCATCCTGATGCAGAACAAACTGGATGTTGATCAACCCTTTGATGTTTAGCGATTGGGCAATCTCCGTGGTCATCCGAACCAACCGTTCTTTTTGCTCCGTCGTCACTGAACGGGGAGGATAAACGGCGATGGAATCACCGGAGTGAACACCGGCCCGTTCCACATGCTCCATGATTCCTGGTACCAACACCTGTTCCCCGTCGGAGATCGCATCTACTTCGATCTCTTTTCCCATCAGATAGCGATCGATCAGCACAGGGTGTTTCGGATTCACTCTGGCCGCTTCATTGATATAAGCATTCAGTTCCTGTTCACTGTAAACGATCTCCATCGCCCGGCCACCCAGCACATAGGAAGGACGGACCAGGACGGGAAAGCCCAGTCTGCGGGCCGCGGTCAAAGCTTCTTCTTCCGAGGTGACCGCAGTGCCCGGCGGCTGTGAAATATCCACTTCAGCCAACAGTCGTTCAAACTTTTTCCTGTCCTCCGCCCGATCGATCGAATCCAACGTCGTCCCCAAGAGCGGAACGCCGTATTCCTTCAGATCCCGAGCCAGATGGAGGGCCGTCTGTCCCCCGAACTGAACCACCACCCCCACGGGTCGCTCTTTTTCCACGATATGGAGCACGTCTTCTGTAAAGAGAGGTTCAAAATAAAGGCGGTCGGAGACATTAAAGTCGGTGGAGACAGTCTCCGGATTGTTGTTGATGACCACCGCCTCCATACCGGCTTCACGAATCGCCTGGATGGCATGGACGGTGGCGTAGTCGAATTCCACCCCCTGGCCGATCCGGATCGGACCGGAGCCGAGCACCACCACCGTGGGCCGGTCGGTGGTCATCACCTCGTCTTCCTGTTCATAAGTGGAGTAGTAATAAGGTGTGGCCGCTTCAAACTCGGCGGCACAGGTGTCCACCATTTTGTAGACCGGTTGGATCCCGCATTCTTTCCGGCGTAAGCGAACCTCCCCTTCTTTCCTGCCTGTCAGTCGCGCGATAACGGCATCGCTGAAACCGGCCTGTTTAGCCTGGGCCAGTACTGTTGTGTCCAGTTCCTGCAGTTGGGACAAGCGCCTCTCCAGCTGGATCATCCCTTGGATTTTGTCCAGAAAAAAGGGGTCGATCCGGGTGATGGCGTGGGCCTTCTCCGTCGTCCCGCCACGACGGTACCACTCTGCCAACAGGTACAACCGTTCGTCATCGGGGGTGGACAGCCGTCGTTCCAGCTCCTCCTGCGAAATCGTTGCCGCTTCGGGAAGTTGGATATGATCCAGTCCGATCTCCAAAGAACGGACTGCTTTCAACAGGGACTCTTCCAGGCTTCTTCCGATCGCCATCACCTCCCCGGTGGCTTTCATCTGGGTGCCCATCTTCCGGTTAGCCCCGGCAAATTTGTCAAAGGGCCAACGGGGAATCTTGCTCACCACGTAGTCCAGAGTGGGTTCGAAACAAGCAGTCGTCTCTTTTGTCACCGGGTTGGTGATTTCGTCCAAGCTGTAACCGATGGCGATCTTGGCGGCGGTGCGGGCGATGGGATAGCCTGTCGCCTTGGAGGCCAGGGCGCTGGAGCGGCTGACGCGAGGATTGACTTCAATCACATAATATTGGAAACTATCCGGGTCCAAGGCGAATTGAACATTGCACCCACCCTGAATATCCAGAGCCCGGATGATATGGAGAGCAGAGCTGCGCAACCGTTGATGTTCCCGGTCCGACAGGGTCTGGGTTGGAGCGAATACGATGCTGTCGCCGGTATGAATACCGACGGGATCGAAGTTTTCCATATTGCAGACGACGATGGCATGATCCCGTCCATCCCGCATCACTTCATACTCCACTTCCTTGAAACCGGCGATGCTCTGTTCAATCAGGCACTGATGAATCGGGCTGTACCGAAGCCCGTTTTCCACCGTCTCCATCAGCTCGTCCCGGCTATGGGCGATACCGCCTCCGGTTCCCCCTAGGGTGTAAGCTGGACGGACGATGACCGGGTAACCGATCGTCTCACTAAAGGTGACGGCCTCACCCACCGTGTGAACAATCTCACTTTCAGGGACGGGTTCCCCCAATTTGCGCATCAACCCGCGGAACTGATCCCGGTCTTCCGCATAGGTAATCGCCTTCAGATCAGTGCCCAACAGGCGCACCCCTTCCCGTTCAAGAACACCGGATTCCGCCAGTTCCACTGCCAGGTTGAGCCCTGTCTGCCCGCCCAGGGTAGGCAGCACACCGTCAGGACGCTCCTTGCGGATCACCTGGGTCAAAAATTCGGGGGTCATCGGCTCCAGATACACTTGATCCGCCACATCGGTGTCGGTCATGATCGTGGCCGGGTTGCTGTTGACCAGCACCACCTCAATCCCTTCCTCTTTCAGAGATCGGCAGGCTTGGGTTCCGGCGTAGTCAAATTCCGCCGCCTGCCCGATCACGATGGGACCGGATCCGATCACCAGGATTTTTTTCAACGATGGGTCTTTAGGCATGTACGGTCCCCTCCTGTTCCTGTTTTCGCTCTTCCATCAACCCTATAAAGCGATCAAACAGATCACCGGTATCCAATGGCCCCGGTGCCGCCTCAGGGTGGTACTGAACGGAAAAAGCCGGCAGCCGTCGGTGTTTCAACCCTTCACAGGTCCCGTCATTCAGGGCAGTATGGGTCAAAATGAGTTCCGTTCCTTTCAGGGAATCCTTCCGGACGGAGTATCCGTGGTTCTGAGAGGTGATCACCGTGTGTCCCGTCTCCAAATCCTTCACCGGATGATTGGAACCCCGGTGGCCGAATGTCATCTTTTCCGTGTCCGCTCCGCAGGCCAGGGCAAACAGCTGATGGCCGAGACAGATGCCAAACAGGGGAACCTTCTCCACCAGACGTCTCACTGTTTCGATCGCCTCCGGTACATCCTTGGGATTGCCAGGTCCATTGGACAACATGATCCCGTCGGGAGCGAGCTGATCGATCTCGCCGGCCGAGGTGTCCCAGGGAACCACCACCACGTCACACCCCCGCCGGGTCAGTTCCCGCTGGATGCCGTACTTGGCGCCGAAATCCATCAGTACAACCCGGGGCCCATAACCGGGGGAGGCGTGAATGCTCCGGGTGCTGACCCGGGCCACCTGATCCCGCATCAACGTGTGGGACTGAAACCTCTCAGCCAAAGTCTCCCAGGAGGCCCCACCGGTGGTCAAAATCCCTTTCATCGTCCCGCGAGCCCGAATTTTCCGGGTCAGCATCCGGGTATCCACTCCGGCGATTCCCGGGATGCCGTACTCCTTCAGCCACCGGTCCAGCGTCTGCTCATTCCGCCAGTTGCTCGGTCCCTTCGCCTGTTCCCTCACCACCAAGCCGTGGACGAAGGGGCGTTGCGCTTCGATATCGTGACGGTTCATCCCGTAATTTCCGATCAGAGGGTAAGTCATGATGACGATCTGTCCGCAATAGGAAGGATCCGTCAATATCTCCTGGTAGCCGGTCATCCCGGTGTTGAATACCACTTCCCCCCATGTATCTGTCTCCGCGCCGAAGCCCTCACCCTCCAGCCGCGTACCATCGGCCAACAGCAATTTCGCCCGCATCAATGTTTCTCTCCCTCCTGGTTTTTTTCAGATTGGTTACACCTGACTCGCTGCTTCCCACACCACTTTTCCTTCCACCAGAGTGACCACCGGCCACCCCTTGGCTTTCCACCCGGCAAAGGGCGTGTTTTTCCCTTTCGATGCAAACCTTTCCGGTTCGACGGGCCGTTCCTCCTCCAGATCGATCACCGTCAGGTCGGCGATACCTCCCTCTTTCAGCACGCCCCCAGGCAGTTCGAAGCGCTCGGCGGGGATGCGGCTCATCCGGTCCACCAGCTGAGCCAGGGTTAACTCTCCAGTCTGAACCAGATGGGTATAAAGGAGGGGAAAGGCTGTTTCCAGCCCAACGATCCCGAAGGGTGCTTCCCGGATATCCTTTGCTTTATCGTTAGCTGTATGAGGGGCATGGTCGGTGGCGATCATATCAATGGTTCCGTCTTTCAACCCCTCGATCAGCGCTTCGCGGTCCTTGGCGGAGCGAAGGGGCGGGTTCATCTTGAACAGGGGGTCAGGACCTGGGATATCCTCCTCACACAACAACAAATGGTGAGGCGTCACCTCCGCTGTCACCCATTGCCCGCGGGACTTGGCCTCTCGCACCAGCCGGACAGAGGATTTCGCACTGATGTGGCACACATGATAATGAACCCCAGTGTCTTCTGCCAGCAGGATGTCCCGCCCGACGTGGATCGCCTCCGATTCCCCGGGGATCCCCGGCAAGCCGTGTTTGCGGGCGAAGGAGCCATCATGGACACAGGCACCTGGCACCAACAGATCCTCTTCTTCACAGTGGGCAACCACCGGCAGGCCCGCTTCGTGAGCCAGACGCATCGCATCCTTCATCATGCGGGGGCACTGCACCCCCACTCCATCATCGGAGATGGCGACCGCCCCCGCTTCCTTTAAACCGGCCATATCGGTCAACACTTCACCGGCGGAGTCCCGGGTGATCGCGGCGATGGGGAGCACCCGGACACCGCAACCCTCCGCTATGTTGATCTTCCAGACCTGGCGCACCTTATCCGGTGTATCGATCACCGGTCGGGTGTTGGGCATACAGGCGACGGTGGTATAACCGCCTCGGGCCGCAGCCCGGCTTCCCGTGGCGATGGTCTCTTTCTCTTCAAAGCCCGGTTCCCGCAGGTGAATATGCATATCAATCAGACCGGGGATCATCAACTTGCCTGCCAGATCCATTGTCTCCATACCCTTCACGGGCAGATCCTTCCCAATGCGTTCCACCCTTCCGTCTTGGATGATTAGATCGGCGGGGAAGATCTCGCCAGTGTGGGTATCCAGCATCCGACCGTTTTTTAACAGCAACTGGTTTTTCATTTAAACGCCTCCCTGAATCGCTCGCTCTAAGACCGCCATCCGGATCCAGACGCCGTTTTCCATCTGCGTAAAGATCTTGGAACGGGGATGTTCCACCAGATCACTGTCGATTTCCACTCCCCGGTTGACCGGACCGGGGTGCAGAATTACCGCATGGGGAGGCATCATCTCCAACCGCTCACCGGTCAGGCCATAAACCCGGCGGTACGCTTCTGCCGAATGGAACAGGGTCTCCCGGTGACGCTCCAGCTGCACCCGCAGCATCATCACCGCATCGGCTTCCCGGATCGCTTCCTCTAAGGGGAGGTAGGGAGCCAACTGTTCCAGCTCGGGATCCCGCATCGACTCCGGTCCGCTCAACACGGGCCGGGCTCCGAAGGTTTTGAGGGCCCACAGGTTGGACCGGGCCACCCGGCTGTGGCGAAGGTCCCCGACGATCGCGACCCGAAGGCCGGACAATTCCCCGAAGTGACGGTACAGGGTGTAGAGATCGAGCAACCCTTGGGTGGGGTGCCCCCCTTCCCCCTCACCGGCATTGATCAGTACCGGCCCCGGGGACCGGTCAGACATCTCTTGCAGGATACCGCCACCGGCGTGACGCACCACCGCCACCTCAATCCCGAGGAAAGCCAGTGTTCTCATGGTGTCGTAAAAGGACTCTCCCTTCACCATACTGGAGGTCTGTTCATCGAAGCGGATCACTTCCATCCCCAGCCTCCGTTCCGCCACCTCAAAGGAAAGCCTTGTCCGCGTACTCGGTTCGAAAAACAGATTGGCAACATACGTCCCTGGATAAGCGGGTGTTTCCGTCTTGGGCCGGTTTCTCCAAAATTCCGCCCGGCGGAACAATTCTTTCATCTCTTCGATGGACAACCGATCGGTATCGATCAGGTCTCCCCTTCGGATTCCGGTGTCGATCATGGCGCTCTTCCCCTCCTCAAGCGATATAAAAAACTCCTTCGACCGGGGAAGGAGTTGTCTCGGAAAACCGCCGGACCGCACACGGGTGCTTCCTTTTTGAAACATCCGCACCGGGACCGGACACAAGTTTCCAGCAGCTTCCTTCCACGGCCTCTCGGGACCGGATTAAAGGTTTGCCGGTAAGGGTTTGATTGTTATGCAGCCTGGTTGGAGGACTCCACACGCTGTCCTTCTTCCGTTGAGCGCGGAAGCACCAGATTTAACAGGATGCCTGCGATCGTCGCCAGGGCCATCCCTTCCAGTTCCAAATGGATCCCCACAAATTTGAGAGCAGCTCCACCTACACCGATTACCAGCACGACAGATGCAATCACCAGATTGCGCTTGTCGCTGAAATCGATCTGGTTGTCTACCAGCATACGAAGGCCCGCTGAGGCGATGATGCCAAAGAGAAGAATGGAGATGCCCCCTACCACAGCCGTCGGGATGGTGGAAATCAGCGCCGACAACTTGCCGATGAAGGCGAAAGCGATGGCGATGACGGCGGCTCCGCCGATAACGAATACGCTGAACACACGGGTGATGGCCAAGACCCCGATGTTTTCGCCGTAGGTGGTGTTAGGCGGTCCCCCAAACAGGGCAGCCAGACTGGTGGCTAAGCCGTCACCCAGTATCGACCGGTGCAACCCAGGATCTTTCGTTAAATCCCGTTCCATGATATTACCGGTCACTATCAGATGACCGATATGCTCCGTCAGGCTGACCAGGGCGACAGGCAGGATCACCAAGGCCGCCGTCCAGGAGACCTCCGGGGTGGTAAATTGCGGCAGGGACAACCAGCTTGCTTCCCGCACCTGGCTCAAGTCGACCAAGCCCGCCGCCATGGCGACCAGATAACCACCTACGATGCCTGAGAGAATTGGAATCAGGTTCAAGAATCCGCGGAAAAAGAGGTTAGCGATGATCGCGATGGCCAATGCAGCCAAAGCGATCCCAAAGTGTTTTAGCGAATAAACCTTCAAGGTAACCGTTCCCGCCGCTTCATCCACCTTTTCTACCGTTCCAGGCAATGCGTGAAATTCTTCCACCGTGTCCGGCAGAGGGCGGGTGACCTCATGGGTGCTGGCCATATCCACCGCTGTCCCGGCCAGAGCGAGGCCGATCACGATTACCACGGAACCAATCACCACCGGTGGCAGCAGATGATGAAGCCAATCGGAGCCAAACCGCCGGATCACTATCGCGACGACTCCGTAAACCACACCTGCCAGGAAACAGCCGAATAAAGCGGCACCCGTACCCTGGTTCTGGGATACGGTAATGATGGGAACGATGAATGCGAAGGAAGAACCCAGATAGGCCGGGATTTTCCCACGGGTGACCACCAGGTAAGCCAGGGTACCCACCCCGCTGGAGAGGAGAGCCACCGCCGGTTCCAAGCCGGTCAACAAGGGGACCAAAACCGTTGCTCCAAACATGGCGAACAGGTGTTGTAGACTTAAAGCAAACCATTTCCAAGCTTTCGGTCGATCATGGACATCCAGAACCATCTTTTCCATACTTTTTACCTCCCTTTTCCCCCATAAAAAAACCTCTCCGGCCGGCAGAGAGGTTTTTTGGCGCACAGAAACAACATCCGAGCGCACACAGGTACGCGAAGGGAATCGCGTCCTCCCTTGCCGGTCTCACAGGACCGCCTTAAAGGGGGGGATGATTTTATTTTCTTCCGATGCTCACTTCATCTCGTTGATCGTGTTCAGAAACTTCCACCCGGACGATTTCGTCTTTGGAGGTGGGTATGTTTTTCCCCACATAATCGGGACGGATTGGCAGTTCCCGATGGCCTCGGTCCACCAAGACCGCCAGTTGGATCATATGGGGCCGTCCCCGGTCAATTAAGGCATCCATCGCCGCCCGTACCGTCCGCCCGGTAAAGAGAACATCATCTA
Source organism: Melghirimyces thermohalophilus (assembly GCF_900102685.1). GTDB lineage: Bacteria > Bacillota > Bacilli > Thermoactinomycetales > DSM-45169 > Melghirimyces > Melghirimyces thermohalophilus. The sequence goes on along the minus strand of NZ_FMZA01000001.1, from coordinate 179,315 downwards.
CCAATACGACGGTCTTTCCGTGGATTTCCACCGGCAGATCCGAATCCCGCACCTCCGGTTGTTCCGTCTTCTCCGTCAGGTCATCCCGGTACAGCGTAATGTCCAACTCACCGACGGGAACCTGTACACCTTCAATCCGGTTGATCCGATCCGCCAGCCGCCGGGCCAGATAGATACCGCGAGTGCGGATCCCGACAAGGACACAGTTGTCCACCCCTTTGTTCCGTTCCAGGATCTCGTGGGCGATCCGGGTTAACGCCCGCCGCACCGCAGCTTCATCCAGGATGGTTTTATTCGGCGCCATATTCAAAGCCTCCCTTTTTGATCCAAAAAAGCGCTCCCTGCCCGGATTCGGCAAAGAGCGCACACGTCCCCTGATGTGTGGACTACCGTACCTTTGCCAGTCTCACCGGACTGATTTAAAAGGCTCCTCTCTTCAGTTCTTCATCATTATGAGGAATCACCAGGTGTTTGTCAAGGGTTAGATGATCAATCCTGGCGAAAAATTTGTACCAGCTTGCCTATATCTGAAGGAAGCTCAGACTCCAGCTGGATTCTCCCTCCCTTTTTCGGATGCTCAAATCCGAGGGATTTAGCGTGGAGGGCTTGTCCTTGAATGGCAAACTTGCGGTAATTGCTGCTATAGATGGGATCGCCAACCACCGGGTGACCGATATACTTCATGTGCACCCGAATCTGGTGCGTCCGCCCCGTTTCCAGCCGACACTGTACCAACGTAGCCCGCCGATACCGTTCCAACACTTCAAAGTGGGTGATCGCCGGTTTACCTTTTTGATGTTCCACCGCCATCCGCTTCCGATGGTGGGGATCTCGGCCGATCGGGGCATCGATCGTTCCCCGATCATGGGCGAGGCTCCCGTTGACCACAGCCACATAGTGGCGATCCACAGAATGAGCCTTCAGCTGAGCGACGAGGGACTGATGGGCGTGATCGTTCTTTGCCGCCATGATGAGGCCAGAGGTATCTTTGTCGATTCGGTGTACGATTCCAGGCCGCAGCTCCCCGCCGATCTTTGATAAATTCTTACAGTGAGCTAACAACGCGTTTACCAGCGTCCCGGAAAGATTCCCCGTCGCAGGGTGAACCACCATCCCCCGGGGTTTGTTGACCACAATCACGTCATCGTCCTCGTACACCACTTCCAGCGGAAGCGGCTCAGGCTCCACTGTCACTTCTTCCGGTGGGGGGACCGTCAGCTCCACCTGGTCTCCCTCTTTCAACCGATAATTGTTTTTCACGGCGCGGCCGTTCACCTGTACTCGTTGTTCATGAATCCAGGCCTGAATGCCCATACGGGTCCACTCGTCCTTTTGGGCAACCAGAAATTTATCCACCCGTTCTCCTCGGTCGGTCTCATCCACACGAAAACAGAAATGATCTTCGGCGGTCAGCGCGGATCCCCCGCTTTCCCAGTCAACCCATCCACTTTTCCTTCCGGCTGGCGGATGGTTAAAAAAATCATGATTCCAACCCCGATCACGATCACAGAATCAGCTACGTTAAAAATCGGGTAATTGATCAGTTTAAAATCGAGAAAATCGACCACTTCCCCGAGCCGGATGCGATCGATCAAATTGCCCACCGCTCCGCCGAGGATCAGGGCCAGCGCCCAAGACATGGGCGGTTCACTCCGTTTCAATCGGATGAGATACCAAGAAATCCCCGCCACGACGATGAGGGTGACCAGGATAAACAGCCACTGTTGATTTTGCAGGATCCCGAAAGCAGCGCCCCGATTGCGGTGGGAAGTGATGTGAAAAATCCCTTCCCACAAAGGGATCGATTCAAATAGATCCATCTTATGAACAACTAGCCATTTGGTCCACTGGTCCAAACCCAGGATGGCTAAAGCCGCTATAAAATATCTTCTGATGTTGGTTCCCCCCTCAACCGGTGTTCGGCACCCCAGCAAATATTTTTTACCAGTATTTTATTTTAGCACACCGGGAGAAGGCAGACAACTTGAAAGGATGTACCCAAAGCCGGCAACCGCACCTATAGGGCACAAACCTCTTCAGTCACTTCGTTTGGTCTCGTATGCTATCCAGCAGAGTAGGTTGGACTGGCTGCGGACAGCCTCCTCGGCCAGCAACTGATCTGCTGGGTAGGAGAGGTTCTCTCTTTACGGGCGTATTTGGTAATCGATTGCTGGACGGAAAATCCTTTTCTGGTGGCAACCAGGCAGATATTCTATCTTCCTAGCCCCAGTTCTGATCCTTTTCATCGTATTCTTCCGCCTCCAAGCGTTGGGTTGCATCGTTATGCGTCATTTCCGCCATGTCTTCCTGTGGACGTCCATCGGAACCCACCGTTGCAACGGCTTCCACATCCTCGACATACCCCGACCGCTCATCCTGATCGATGGTGAGTTCATCATAATCTTTTCCCTCCCGAAAAAAGTCGGGGGGATTGGAGGTTCCGTAACGTTCCACTGCCTGCCAGGAATCTTCTGCATCAAAAAAATTGCGGTCTGTCCGATCATGAAAATGGTCTCCATAAGGGGGAGAAATGATTTTTTCTTCCACCGGCCGCCGCCCGGACACATCCTTTTCCCGCTGATGGTCGATGCAGTAGGCGGTCTCCGGAACTGCTTCCAACCGCTCAAAGGGGATCTCTTGTCCGCAAACCACACACCTGCCGTAGTGTCCTGACTGGATGCGGAGCAACGCTAATTCCACTTCTTTCAGCCGCTCTTCATCCTCCTCATTCAAGACTTGATCCTTACCCCGCTCAAACAACTCGCTACCGATATCTGCAGGATGATTATCATAACCGGATAGCTCTCCGACAGAATCATTCATTCCCTCTTCCATCCCGTAGTGACGATTTTCATCCAATTTTTTTATCAGGCGGGCTTTTTCCGCCTCGAGTTGTTCCTTTAATTGAACCTGTTGTTCTTCGGTCACCCTCATTCCCCTTTCATCAATAAGTCATCCCGTCCAGTTCCAGTTGCGCCTGGACAATGCGGACGATTTCTGCAATATAGTCTCCCACAATCGGCAAATTTAACGCTCCCAGTTTTCGCAGCACATAAACGATAGTGGCCGTAAAGATCGTGAAACCGATAGCGATTCCCACCCCTCGAGCCACACCGGTCAGGATATTGATCAGAATCAGGCGTGTCGGGGAGTTGAGCAACTGAACATAGGCGGCAATCTGGCCCATTTCCATTTTCCGGCCCAACTCCTTTAACCGATCGTCCACGCGCTCCAACCACTCCCGAGTCTCTTCGGTTTCTTCGTTCATCGCTCGCCCTCCCGGTTGATGCTTGTGCTCCCTCCTCAAGGTGGAGAGGCATGCTGGAAACGTTATCTCTTTTGAAGCCTGTAACAGCACTCACAGATGGACAGATCCGGACCAATAGCATGAGTCCATCAGTGCCAAGGGTGCAACCATCTACTCTCGTGTCCTTAATCCAATCCAATCGATCCTCAGATATACCGACCATTTGTTTGGTCATTTCTCCCGATAGATCCATTGGCCCGAACCCAGTATAACATGGAACACTTCGGCAATATGATTTTTCCAAGAGGATTCTGTCAGGTGAATCAGATGTTCAGGAATCCTTCGGTTTGTATCTGCCATTTGTATCAGCCCTTTCCTTCCTAAGAAAAAGGGTTTGTCTCGTTTTCCCTTTTTATGCCATCGGGTGAATCGCGGATGCTTTGGAAGGCAATCATGGGCTAGTATGGAGGCTCAAATCGGTGACACTTATAGCCGATTTGAATAACCTGTAAGTACTAGTCCGAGAGAAAGGGAGATTAGGTGATTATCATGCACCAACCCCTCGATCGGTGCCGAAAATGTGGGATCCTGCTAAAAAGAGATCATCCTGCGGACTGTTGTGACCGCTGTCGCCCTGATGTAGATCACGGTCACCAGGAAGGAACAGAAAAAGAGACGCCCTCTGGTACCCATTTTTCAGAGGGGGAGTGGGTTTCGATTCACAGTTGGTCGTCTGATAAAGAGGAGATGCTAGGCTGGGTCGTGGAGAGCGATGCAGCGGTGATTCGAGTAAATGCCTATGATCCTCGCAAGCGGATAAGCCACGGCCTTCAGCGCATAACCCCCCATCGCCTCAAACGGATCGGCATCCGCCTCAATCAGGAAGACCGGCGGGAACTCCGCCGACTGATGATGGACCTGGCTCTTTTGACCAAAGATAAAGAGTGGTGGGAAGAATTGCTACGGGAAGAAGACGCCGGCTAACATCTTCTCATCCTATTCTCTCTCGATTTCAGCCGGTTTATAAACGAGATCTATTCTGGTTGATGCCGCAACGAAGGATTGCCACTCCCCATCCGGTCATGGTTTTTTTGCACAAAAAAGGATTGCCCGCATCGCGAGCAATCCTTTTTTGATCGTTTCAGCCTTACGCGTAGTGCTCTTCCACAATATCCGCACAACGGTCGCACAAGTCGGGATATTTTTCGTTTTGTCCCACTATAGGGCTGATCACCCAGCAGCGTTGACATTTCTCCCCTTCAGCCGGTTCCACTTTCACCCGCAGGCCATCCCCTTCGACGGTTTCACCTTCCGGTTGGTCACCGGGTTGCATCAGACGTACCTGGGAGACGATAAATAGCTCCTCCAGATGGTCCACACTGTTCAGCAGTTGGAACTTCTCCTCCGAGGGATACAGCTTGACCGAAGCTCCGAGGGAGTTACCGATCACTTTTTCATTGCGCGCCTCTTCCAGCGCTTTTAACACGGTATCCCGCTGTTCCATCAGAGCATCCCACTTGCTTTCCAGTTTTTCATCCAACACCGAGGAATCCACCTGTGGAAAATCGGTCAACTGGACACTTTCCGTTTCCCGGCCGGGGACATATTGCCAAACCTCTTCCGTGGTATGAGGCAGGATCGGATGGAACATCTTGACCAAGGCCAACAGCGTCTCCATCATCACCGTCTGGGCGGAGCGGCGCCGGCGATCCTCCTGGGGAAGGATGTAGAGCCGATCCTTCAGCACATCCAGATAAAACTGGCTGAGGAAGACGGTGCAATGGTAATGGATATTGGAATAGACGGAGTGAAAATCATAATCCTCATACCCCTGAGTCGTCCGTCCCACCAGCCGCTGCAGTTTGATCAACGCATACCGGTCGATCGGTTCCAGTTGATCCACCGCCACCTTGTCCCGGTCGGGATCAAAATCAGCCAGGTTGCCGAGAAGAAAACGGAGTGTGTTACGAACTTTGCGGTACACTTCGGCAATCTGTCTCAAAATCTCATCGGATACCCGGACATCAGCCTGGTAATCCACTGAGGAGACCCACAAGCGGAGGATATCCGCACCGTATTGTTTCATCACTTTCAAGGGGTCGATCGTGTTGCCGAGTGATTTGGACATCTTGCGTCCTTCCCCGTCGAGAGTAAAACCGTGAGACAGCACCTGTCGATAGGGGGCCGTCCCTTTGGTGGCCACTGCCGTGGACAACGAGGAGTTAAACCAGCCCCGATACTGATCGGAACCTTCCAGGTACATGTCGGCTGGCCACTGGGCATCCTCCCGCTGTTCCAGGACGGAGGCGTGACTGCTTCCGGAATCAAACCAGACATCCATGGTGTCGGTTTCTTTGCGGAAACTGTCATTTCCGCATTGGGAACAGACCGCCCCCTCGGGCAGCAACTCCTCGGTCTCCCTGGCAAACCACGCGTTGGAACCTTCCGCAGCAAAAAGGCGGGAAATCTTATCGATGGAATCGTCATTGATATAAGGCTCTCCGCAGGAGCGGCAATAGAAGATCGGAAGCGGCACACCCCAGACCCGCTGCCGGGAGATACACCAATCGCCCCGGTCCGCTACCATATTGGCCAGCCGAACCTCTCCCCAGGCAGGAGTCCACCTCACCTCTTTAATCGCTTCCAGCATATCCTTCCGAAAACCATCGATAGAGGCAAACCACTGCTCGGTCGCCCGGAAGATCACCGGTTTTTTGGTGCGCCAGTCATGAGGATATGGGTGGGTGATGAAGGTGAGCTTCAACAGCGCCCCCTTCTCTTCCAGGATCTCCGTCACCCGTTTGTTGGCCTTGTCGTAAAACATGCCTTCAAACCCAGGCGCCTCTGCAGTAAAGAAACCTTTTTCATCCACCGGGCACAATACGCCCAAGTCGTATTTCTTGCCCAGCTCAAAGTCTTCCGCTCCGTGGCCGGGTGCCGTATGGACACAACCGGTACCGGTCTCCAGAGTGACGTGATCCCCCAGGACCAAGCGACTCTCCCGATCATAGAAGGGATGGTGGCAGGTCAAACCTTCCAGTTGGGAACCTTGGAAGGTGGCTACTTTTTCATAAGATTTGATTCCGGCCAGTTCCATCACTTCATCGACCCGTTCCTCAGCCAGGAGGAAGCGGCGATCCCCTGCCTTCACCAGAGCGTAGGTGAAATCAGCATTCAGTGCGATGGCCAGGTTGGCCGGCAGCGTCCAAGGGGTGGTGGTCCAAATCACGACATCGGTATTCTCTTCCGGGAGCACCCCACCTCCATCCTTCACCGGAAAGGCTACGTAGATGGAGGGAGAGCGTTTATCCCGGTATTCCACTTCCGCATCCGCCAGTGCCGTTTCCGAAGAAGGAGACCAGTAAACGGAACGATATCCGCGATAGACGTAACCCTTCTTCACCATTTCGCCGAAAATGCGAATCTGACGGGCTTCATACTCCGGATACAACGTCACATAAGGGTGTTCCCAATCCCCGCGAACGCCGAGCCGCTTAAATTGTTCCCGTTGCCGGTCAATAAAGGACCAGGCATACTCGGCACACATTTCGCGAAAGCGAATCGGATTCTCTTTCTTGCGATCCACTCCCTTTTTGGTGACAATCGCATGTTCGATCGGGAGGCCATGGGTATCCCAACCGGGAATATACGGAGCGTCATACCCTTGTAACGAGTGATAGCGGACGATAAAGTCTTTCAGCACCTTATTTAAGGCATGGCCGATATGGATGTTTCCGTTGGCATAGGGGGGGCCATCATGCAGGACGAATTTCGGTTTTCCCTTCCGTTTTTCCTGAACTTGTTGGTAAATATCGATTTCATCCCACCACTTCTGCATTTCCGGCTCCCGGTTGGGGAGATTTCCCCGCATCGGAAACTGTGTCTTTGGCAGATTCAGGGTTTTTTTATAGTCCACTCAACTCTCACTCCTTGACACATCAGCAAATAAAAAAACTCCTCAATCCCAGTAGGGACGAGAAGTTACCCGCGGTACCACCCTAATAAGCCCTTCGTGGAAACGGAAGGACCCGCTTTACCGATCCGTAACGTGGATCCGACGGTCCACCCTACTCTAGTTCGGGTGACGGCTCCCGGGTGATCTTCAACAGGTGCACGGATTAGGCTTTCACCATCCCTAATTCGCTGAACCGTGGCAGCACTGCCTACTCTCCCGTTCTTCGCCATTACAGCGAAACCCTTTTTTGACCTTCTCAACAGGGTCCGTGACCGGCTTGTTCAGGGCCGGGTGTGATCTCGCCCCAACCCGTTTTCGCTCGCCTCGGTCGGCATTCACTGTGCCATCCGACGAAGGTTGCTAAATTATACCATTCGGGATATTTAAAAGCAAATCAGATTAGAACATAGCCTTTCGTTTCATTTTGCGCGAAGTCCGGCGCAGTTCATGGCGGGCTTCATCTTCCCCTTCCATGTAACCTTGATCATAACCCGGGTTGGTGCCTTCCAAGGATCCATGAGGGCTGTAACCTTGCTGTCCGTAGTCTTGGGGCTGTCCATATTCTTCGCCCGATTGTTGTAGGGTCAGGTTGTCCGTTCCATGTTCCTCAGCATACTGATCCAGTTGCTTTCCGACTTCATCCAGGCCTTCTTCCAGCTCCTCCAAGGACTCCCAATCGGTGTTGTCCAGGATATCCAGATGAGATTGCACCAAGGTACGGAAACGGGCCCGATAGACCGTTGATTTTTGCTTGAGATCCACCAGTTCGGAGTGGACTTCCCGAGCTTTTTGCAATGCCTCGTTGATAATCCGGTCCGCGTTTTTCTCCGCTTCCTGAACAATCAGCTCTGCTTCCTTCTTGGCATTCAAGCGAACCTCCTCGGCCACTTCCTGAGCGACGCGAATCGATTTGTGAATGCTCTGTTCCATGGAAGAGAGGGAAGATGTAGAAGGCTGCTGCTGAACCGGTGCAGGAGGTTCGGGTTGTTGGTAACGCGGTTGCGGTGATTGTTGTTGCGGCTGGGGCGGAACCGGCGGCTGCGTGTTCTGGGAAGGAGATACCATCTGTTCCTCCAGGGCATGCTCCAGCTCTTGCTGCAACTCTTCCACTTGCTGTTCTAGTTGTTGTTTCTCCCGAATCAGAAACTCAAAATCTTTAATGATCTGATCGAGGAAGTCGTTGACTTCATCTACATCATAGCCGCGAAAGGATCGTTTAAACTCTTTATTGTGTATATCCAAGGGACTAAGCGGCATGTTGGCACCTCCTCAGGACTTTGCTATGCCATTTTCTATTCTACAATGGTAGCAGAATTCCTCCCAATTGGCTATATGATCTTGTCCAATTGCAGGAGTTTTCCAGACTACAAGTATCGGATGAGCTGGATCTGGGTGCGGCCTTTCCTGCTTTCGCCCAGGAGAGGGCCGATCCGGGTCCGGCCGTAACCGCGAAGAGAGAGCATATCCCCCTCTTTGACGGGTTCAGCCGGATCATCCGAGGTCTTCCAGTTGACTCGACACTTTCCGCCTTTAATCAACGTCACCGCCTTATTGCGGGACAAACGGAAAGCCTCCGCCGCTACCGCATCGAGTCGCAAGGAAGCAACAGAGGCTGTCACCGTCCGGGTCGGTATCTCCGGCGGCTGAAGCTCATTCCGTGAGATCTCCCTCATTCGTACCGGTAATCCTCCGACATGGGTGAACTGCATCCGGATAAAATCCGCAACCTCTGTGGCGATCACCACCTGACAGCCGGCATCCCCAACCAGGATGTCCCCGACCACTTCCCGTTTTATACCCAATCCTAGTAACGAGCCGAGCACATCGGGATGTTTCAATTGAGAAATCCGATCCGCCGGCTCCAGGGAGAGGAAGGTCAAACCATGATCGCCTTCGGTCACATAGGGGGGAACAATTCGCCCCCGTTTCCGTTCTGCTTCCTGAAATCCCCCGTCGAAAAACGCGTTCAGATCGGGAACACTCCGAACCAAAATGCCAGCGATGGTCTGCTCCCTCGGGTTTAGAAAGGGTGTGAGCACGGAACGGTATTGCCGATTCGCCTGATCCGCCCAATCCAATACCCGTTCGGCAAACATCCGTTCATCGGGACGGAAGTGGCGAAGACGGTCGTCCTTCCGCGTCATCAAAAGACCCCCAGGAGCAGGTTGAGCACAAAGTAGACCCCTTGCTCAATAAATGACAAAGCGATCAGGGCGACGATCGGGGAAATATCGATCATCCCCAGGGGCGGGATAAAGCTGCGGAAAATCGTCAGGTACGGTTCCACCACACGCGCAAGAAAGAGCGCTACAGGAGATTCCCTTCCCTGGGGAAACCAGGATAACAGAATATAGCCGAATATTAAAACCCGGTAGATCGTAAAGAGTGTGTGTACAATTTCATAGATCATGGGGTCACCTCAACAAATCGTTCACTTCATCGGAAATCAGTTCACTGATGGATCCTTGAATATCGACATTGGCAGGGCTGCAGATGATCGTTACCGGACTCAGTTTACTGATGTTCCCGTTTAAAGCATAGACGGTTCCACTCAGGAAATCAATCACTTTCGTTGCTTCATCCTGGGGTAGACGCTGTAGACTAACCACCGTGGTCCGGTTGTTTTTGAGATAATCCGCGATATTTTGGACTTCATCATAAGAACGCGGCTCTGCAAGCATCACCCGAACCTGTTTTTGAGCGGCGTGCAGAGAGACCACGTTTTTCCGCTGCCGGGGATGGGTCTCTTCCGCATCGCTATCGGTATAACCTCCGGCTTGTCCCTCCTCATCATGAAGCCCGAAGAACACCATCACTCGCTCCATAAAACTCAACGGCGCCGCCTCCTTACCGCTGTTTAGGGTAAGCCTCGCCAACCAGCACCGAGCCCAAACGAACAAAGGTCGCCCCTTCTTCGACAGCCACCTGATAGTCCCGGGACATGCCCATGGACAGATGAGGAAGAGCCGTCCCGGAAGCCCCGGACTGCTGCAGTTCTCGCTGCAGCTCTTTCAACCGGCGAAAAACCGGTCGCGCTTCTTCCGGGTCTTCTGTAAAGGGGGCCATCGTCATCAATCCTTCCAACTGAAGATAAGGAAATTCCGCCGCCTGCTCGACGAACTCCTTCACCTCCACTGGATCGAGGCCGTGTTTGGACGCTTCTCCGGAAACATTCACCTGTACAAAACAGCGTGTCGGCCGGCCAGCCGCCTCCGAACGACGATTCAGTTCTTTAGCCAGAGAGAAGCGGTCCAAGGAATGAACATATGTAAAGCGTCCCGCCACCGCTTTCGCTTTATTGCTCTGAAGATGACCGATAAAATGCCAAATACCTCGATCCCCCAGCTGCTCCCATTTGGGTACCGCCTCTTGGGCCCGGCTCTCCCCGATGTGAGTCAGACCTGCATCCAGTGCCCGGCGGGTGGTTTCCAGATCGACATATTTGGTCACGGCGACAATTCGAACCTCATCGGGATTCCGTCCGGAACGCCGACATGCAGCAGCGATGTTTTCCTTTACCTGGTGCAGATTTTGCTCGATTTGATCCAATCATTCGTCATCCTTTCTCATTCCGATAAAGGCAACCATACGCCCGGTTTTCCCGTGATCACGGCGATGGGAATGGAAGAGATCCGGATGGCATGAGGTGCACCAGCCCGTCATCACAACCTGGTCTTCCTTCAGTCCTTCCTTTAACAGCAGCTGTCGATTGGCCTCCTTCAGGTCCAGCTTCCACTTTCCCCTGCCAGATGGCTGCACCACCGCCCGACCCGGGTTGGGCAATACGTCCTTGAGCGGCATCACCACTTTCTCATCCACCTCGTAACAACAACCACCGATCGATGGACCGATGGCGACATGGATCTGATCCCGGGCGGCTCCCCGACGGACTATTTCTCGTACCATCCGGGAACCGATCTTTCCCACTGTCCCCCGCCAGCCCGCGTGAGCCACCCCGATCCAAGCGGGGTCAGGGCTATAAAACAGGAGAGGAACACAGTCAGCGTAAAAAGAGGTCAGCAGAAGATCGGGTTCCCGGGTAAGCAACCCGTCTGTCTCCGGAAAAGCGGAATCCATGGACTCCCGACCCTTTCCTCGATCAGCGGAAGTCACCTCACGGATCGCCACTCCGTGCACCTGCTCACCGCAGGTCCAGGAAGAAAACGGCATACCCAATCGGCTGGCTAATCGTTTTCGGTTTTGGATCACCGTTTCCCGTCGACCGCCCACATGTAGTGCATAATTGGTGCTATTTGGGTTCTCTACGGATTCTCCGTCCCTGGCACTAATCCCTGCCGCCAAATGCGGAAATTCCCTTTCCCAGGATCGGAGAGAAAAATAAGGAACAGAAACGTCATCCTGTAACTGAAACGGTTCCATCGGTTTCCCTCCCCTAACCATATTACCATAGCCCGGGAAAGAGACAAAGCGATCCTTCCATCAGCGATTAAGTGCATCCGGGTTGGTTAAAAGCGGACGGGAATCCGATGTTTCCTCACTGAAATCGCGTTGAGTTTCCAGCCGGACCAGAATCACATCGGCACCGATCCGGATGATCTGATTCCAGGGGATTACCCATTCCTTTCCCCCTGTAAACAACCCGAACATGCGAGATTCTCCGGGAATCATCAACGCTTTCACCTTACCCAGGCGCAGATCGACTTCCAGATCGTAAATCTGACCCAGCTTCCGGCCGTCGCTTACGTTCACCACATCTTTGGACTGCAGTTCGGAAATTTTTATCATGCGGCCCACCCTGTCTTTCGGTTTTACTTCAAGTATATGAAACAGGCGGGTATTATGCCCCGCTGGTCCACGCAAAAAAAAACCGCATCCGGTGCGGTCATTGAATAAATTTATTCATCTGATGGATCGCCGCCTTTTCCAGACGCGAAACTTGCGCTTGGGAGATTCCGATCTCGTCAGCCACTTCCATCTGCGTTTTTCCATCAAAGAAGCGCATGGATAAAATCATTTTTTCCCGATTGTTGAGTCGTTCCATGGCTTCCCGGAGAGCAATCTCCTCCACCCAGTGAAGGTCTTTGTTCTCATCGTCGGAGAGCTGGTCCATCACGTAGATAGGATCGCCCCCGTCTTGGTAAATAGGCTCAAAAAGAGAAACAGGATCCTGGATCGCGTCCAGGGCGAAGACGACCTCTTCCTTAGATACATTCAGCTCTTTGGAGATCTCATTGACCGTCGGTTCCCTTGAATGGCGATAAGTCAATGTATCCCGTACCTGAAGCGCTTTGTAGGCAATATCCCGAAGGGACCGGGAAACCCGGATCGGATTGTTGTCCCTGAGATACCGGCGAATCTCCCCGATAATCATGGGAACGGCGTAGGTGGAAAACTTGACGTTTTGACTCAGGTCGAAGTTGTCGATGGCTTTCATTAAACCGATGCATCCCACTTGAAACAGATCGTCCACATTTTCTCCCCGGTTGTTGAAACGTTGGATAACGCTGAGCACCAGCCGAAGGTTTCCGTTCACCAATTTTTCTCGTGCTGATAAGTCTCCCTCCTCCTGCAGGGAGCGAAAGAGGGTACGCATTTCCTCATTTTTTAGTACAGGCAGTTTCGAGGTATCCACTCCACAGATTTCTACTTTGTTTCGCGCCATGGGTTCCCCTCCTACGGAAGCAATGCCTGAAGCGACGGCTCTCGGTTGCGGCTCGGGGAATCCGGACCTCAATCCCCGATCCCCCGAACGGCCCACAAAAGGAACCGAAGCGGTAGATTCCAAAATCACTGGCTGGGTCCCGCCTTGCAGCCTTCCCCTGATGATCGATCCCATTTCACACCAACTTAGAAGGGGAGACCGTGATGCGGGAAGTTCATTGTCAAGTATCTCCTGAGATGGGAAATTTATAAGTGGTTGCACCGCCCTCCCTGGATCGCAAAAGGATGAAACAAGGGACAGACCGTGGATTTGAGCTCATAAAAAAATCCCGCCACCGGGAAATGACCGGGGCGGGGATTCCTCACACCATTTTGTTAAACTCCTTGCGCAATCGTTTGATGATCCGCTTTTCCAAGCGGGAGATGTAGGACTGGGAAATGCCCAACAGGTCGGCTACATCCTTCTGTGTTTTTTCTTCTTCTCCGTTGAGACCGAAGCGCAGCTCCATAATTTTACGCTCCCGGTCGGAGAGTTTGGATAGGGCGGCCCGCAGAATTTTTCGGTCCACCTGTTCCTCAATATTGCGAAAGATCATATCGCTCTCCGTCCCCATCACATCGGACAAGAGCAGTTCATTGCCATCCCAGTCCATGTTAAGCGGCTCATCAAAAGAGATTTCGGAACGAATTTTGTTATTGCGGCGCAAAAACATCAAAATTTCATTTTCGATACAGCGAGAAGCGTAGGTGGCCAGTTTGATCTTTTTTGTCGGATCGAAGGTGTTGACCGCTTTGATCAATCCGATCGTTCCGATGGAGACCAAATCCTCGATATTGATTCCTGTGTTTTCAAACTTGCGGGCGATATAGACGACCAGGCGCAGATTCCGTTCGATCAGCATCGCGCGAACCGCTGCATCCCCGTTGGGAAGACGGTCCAACAGATGGGCCTCCTCTTCCCGGGTCAGCGGTGGAGGAAGTGCTTCGCTTCCCCCGATATAATATATTTCTTCTCCTTTCAACCCCATTTGCATAAGGATACGATACCAGAGGAGTTGCAAAGCCAACTTCCACTTGACGACCATACACTCAACCTCCAATCTTTGTTTTTCCTCACTCACCCCGCAGTCGGCATGCAGGCAGGATGCAGTATCGCCTGATAGGTCCCGTCGCTGGACAACCGTTTGCTGTCCAACCCGATCAACACCTTCCCCGCTTCCTTCCAGGTGCCATCCTGGAATACATCCACCCCCTCCGGCTTCAACGCCAACATCATCCCGCCGTCACTGGCCGCTCCGCGGAATGGAATAAACCGGATCCGAGTCATCCAATCGCTGGGCAGTTCCGAACTTAGTCGCTCCCAGCTCTGTTCCCGGGCTAATTTACCCACTGCCGGCGGAAGATAGGGAAGCAGAGGTTCCAATTCCACCATCATCACCGGTGTGCGCGTAATCGGATCCCGGAGCTGGTTACCGGTATCCATCAGACCCACACATTCCAGTTTGTGATTTCCGATCCGGATTGCCACCCGGGTCAGGTGATGGTTGACCGACTGACGTTCCTGAATCGATCCGAAGGAGAGACGGGCATAAAACCAAACCAGAGGAAAAGCCAACAGCACAAATACCCAGGAGACGGGAGAGCCCCACCCGTAGGATTGAGTAAGGAGCATACCGCCCGATGCTTGGACGTCTCCGGAAAAGACATAGTGGAGTGCAAACATCCCCCCTCCAGTCACAAAGGAAATCAGGTAAAAGACACCCAGGTTCCGGACAAAGGCCAGCGGACCGCGATAACCGACCGCCACCCAGACCATTAGAACGGAAAAGAGCATTTTTCCGAGAAACGTATAAGTAAGAGCCAAGGGCTGCAACAGATGTACCACAGCAAAACACGCACCGAGAAAAGCAGCTGTCAATAGACGCCAGATGGAGGTCTCCTGGCGTCTGATTGCCGCAGTCAACCACAACAACAAAAAATCGATACAGAGGTTGAGAGCAAATACCATGTCAGCATAAACAACCATATTTTGTTCCCTTCCTCTGCTCAAGGTGTTACCAGTATATCTAAATCCTATTTCAATGTCTGTCTAAACTTGCTGCCCGTCGAATACTTATTTTGTCGTTTTTTGGAGAGAGTCCATGAAAGAAGCCAGAGAATAGAGCGAGATCAGATGTGAATCCTTCCATATTGAAAAAGCCCGTCGGCCAGTTATAGGGCCAACGAGCTTGAAAGAATAGAAAAGGTTTACTTCTTACGGCGGTGGCGCAGGAAGGTGGGAATCTCCAACCCCCCGTCGGACTTTGGTTTGACGATATCGATCTGGCTGGTTTTCTCCGTGGAAGGACGGTTTTCCCGTTCCACACCGAAATCTGGTTTCCGCTGTCCGACCTCTGCTTCCTTCTGCGTATCAAATCCGGTGGCGATCACCGTGACCATAATTTCATCCTTCAGGTCTTCATTGATGACAGCTCCGAAGATCATGTTTACCTCGGGATCTGAGGCGGAAGCAACAATATCCGCCGCCTCATTCACTTCATAGAGACTGAGATTGGTTCCCCCGGTGATATTCATCAGCACCCCCCGCGCTCCATCGATGGAGGTTTCCAGGAGGGGACTGCAAATCGCCTTTTTGGCCGCTTCAGTCGCCCGGGATTCACCAGTGGCCCCGCCAATCCCCATCAGTGCTGAACCCCGTTCAGTCATGATTGTCTTCACATCGGCAAAGTCTAGGTTGATCAAACCTGGAACAGCGATCAAATCAGAGATCCCTTGAACACCCTGCCGAAGTACATTGTCCGCTTCTTGAAACGCTTCCAGCATGGGAGTGTTTTTGTCCACGATCTCCAAGAGCCGGTCGTTGGGAATCACGATCAAGGTATCCACCTTATCTTTCAGCTCCGCGATTCCCTGATCCGCCTGTAGAGAGCGTTTCCGGCCTTCAAAGGTGAAGGGACGGGTGACCACACCGACGGTGAGGGCACCCTGCTCCCGGGCCACCTCCGCGATCTCCGGAGCGGCACCCGTTCCGGTTCCGCCCCCCATCCCGGCGGTGACAAATACCATATCCGCACCTTTTAATACGTTCTCCACATTTTCCCGGCTCTCCTCCGCCGCTTTCTTCCCGATGTTAGGGTTGGCTCCTGCCCCCAGTCCCCGAGTCAACTTTTCACCGATCTGGAGTTTTACCGGTGCCTGGGAACGATTGAGCGCCTGAGCATCAGTATTGACGGCGATAAAAGAGACTCCCTGCACCCCGCTGTCAATCATCCGATTTACCGCATTGCTGCCGCCCCCGCCGACACCGATCACTTTTATTTGAGCGATTTGTTCCACTTCCATATCAAACTCCAACATCGATTGTCCCTCCAATATCAGTATAATTCTCTATAGGACCTCAGATGAACTCACCGAAAAAGTTTTTCAGCTTCATCCAGGTGGAGTGGCCCCCTTTTTTATTTGAGGATCGTTGCTGGCCGTTACCTTCAGGCAGCCGGTGTAAAAAACGTCGACGGATATAATGGATCATCCCCACTCCGCTGGTGAAGGAAGGATCCTCCACACCGATGTGACGGGGGGAAACCATTCGGACCGCCTGTCCCAACTGGTTCCGGGCTGCTCCGAGAGCGTGAGGGATCGACATCACGCCGCCGGTCAAAACATATCCCCCTGCCGGTTCGTCCACGTATCCCATCGATTCCACTTCATCCCGGATCAATTGAAATATTTCCTCCACCCGAGGTTCAATAATCATCCCTAATTCTTTCTGACTGACGGTTTTTTCACGATGGCTGCCGATCGTTTGAACCTCAAAGGTGATCTCCTCGTTCGCTTCCTCCACCAAAGCGACACCATATTTTCGCTTCAATTTTTCCGCGGTTTCCGTCTGCGTGCGTAGACCGTAAGCAATGTCGTGAGTGATGTATTCACCCCCGATGGGCAGAACGCTAGTGGCTGACAAGTGACCTTGTTCGTACACAGCCAAGGATGTGGTTCCGCCACCGATATCGGCCAGCACGACACCCATGTTTCGCTCATCAGTCGATAGACAAATTTCCCCCGCCGCCAAAGGCAATAAAATAATCCCGGCCACCGACAGATCGGCCTTTTCCACACACCGAAGCACATTGTGAATGATCGTTTTGGCGCCGGTCACGATGGTCGCTTCCACTTCGAGACGGACCCCCACCATCCCGTGAGGATCCTGGATCTCTCGCAGACCATCCACCACAAACTGTTTGGGGACCACTTCCACGACCGCCCGTTCCGGAGGGAGAGCCACCACGCGGGCAGCTTGCATCACCCGATCAATGTCTTCCTGACCGATCTCTTTGTTTTCTCCGGAAACCGCCACCACTCCATGGCTGGATTGAAGGGCTACATGATGACCGGAAATCCCTACAAACACATTGGATATGTCTATTCCAACCATCCGCTCGGCATGGTCTATCGCTTCACGGATCGATTGAACCGCTTGGTCAATATCAATAATGGCCCCTTTCTTCGTCCCCTTGGAGACTGCGGAGCCGACGCCGACAATCTGGGTATTTTCTCGGGTGACTTCGGCGACGATAACCCGCACCTTCGATGTGCCTATATCAAGGCTTACAATATACTCTCCACTGCTCAAATCCTGGGCACCTCCTTGCCCGAGATTCTGATACATGGTGGTGGAAATGGTATCTCTCTCTACTTGCAAGAGGGGAGAAGCGAAGGGAAGTTCCGCTTGTACCTCAATAATTCAACATCCACCGTTTTTTCCCCTTTTTCCCTCCCAACTTTTTCTTCCCCCTTTCCACCCATCTCCCTGATAGCGTTGTGAAACGATCAGGAGCGGTAACCCGAAAATCGCTGTCACGGGTCGAACCGAAACTCGATCACAGCGCCTTATGGCTCCCGGTGTTGGGTACCGGGAACGTACCAGGTGCTCTCCAGCAAGTTCAGCGTCCCCGGGGGACGGTTTTTGAAATGGGCGTAGTATTTCACTTTTTCGCCAAAATCCCGTGCCCGAACGTGAATCAAATGGTCCCGGCGCGTATATACCTTTACCAGATCGGAATATGTATCATCCTGTCCGGGACGAATCTCCGAGATTTCGTCAATCACCCCTGGGGATAAACGGGATAAGCCTTTGGCGACAGATATCAACACCTCTCCTTTGTTCAACCCGCGGATCACCGGCCGGTCCACCTCACCTTCCCAAGGATCCTCTCTCAACACGGAACCATCGGATAAAAGAGGGTACAGCCGGTCTCCACGAGACCAATAGCCCACCCGTTCCACCTCGTTGAGCCGAACGCGAACCGCGGAGGGAAAAGATTTGGTGACGGAAGCGTCACGAACTTCGGGAAGGGTGGTCAACGCTTCTTCAGCCTGTCCCGCATCCCAGTGGAAAAAAGACGTCCCCTTCACCAGACGAATGGTTTCGAGTACCTCCCGATCCGAAACCAGTTCGTTCCCTTCAATCCGGATGTTCCGTATTTCACTCAGGGGTGACTTCAAAAAGAGTACCACACCAATCCCGAGGAAAAACAGAAGAATAAAAAAGATGGCCGTAACCGACGGGGGCTTTCGACCATGATTCGAGGGGCGCAACGGCGGAACCCGCTCATCCACAGGCGACCACTCCTTCGCTTTTCCCCGCCCGGGGAGGGTTCGATGGAATCTTCATCTATGGTACCACAAAGAGGCAAACGTCCGGGACGGGGTTTTTTAAAAAACTGCATAAAAAAAAGCAGCCGCACTCCTGTGTGCCGCTGCAGATTACAAGGAGGCCACCTTTCCTGGGTAGCGCTGAATCTGTCCGCCCAGACGCAGGAACGTCTGATCCAAGCGCTCATAGCCTCGATCGATGTGATGTAAACCACTCACACAAGTCGTTCCTCGGGCAGCGAGGCCGGCAGTCACCAACGCAGCTCCCGCGCGAAGATCCGTCGCTTCCACTCTGGCTCCGGTGAGGGTAGGAACCCCCCGGATTTCCACCCGATTGTGACCTTGACGCAGATTGGCACCCATCCGGATCAATTCACCGACATGCCTTAGACGGCCGTCAAAAATTCGTTCAGAAATGTAGCTAGTTCCTTCTGTCAAAGACAACAGAACCATGATCTGCGGCTGCATATCCGTAGGAAATCCCGGATACGGTTGGGTCATCACTTCACCGACAGCTTTCGGTCGAAGGGTACCGCGGACCCAAAGAGCATCTCCCTCGATCTTTATTTCAGCCCCGGTCTGCTCCAGAAGATGTAAGGTAGACCGCATGTGGTCCGGTACCACATGGGTTAACAAGACCTCACCACCGGTAACAACGGCAGCTGTCGCCAGCGTCCCCGCCACAATGCGGTCCGGAATGATTTCGTATGAAACCGGATGAAGCCGTCTGACACCCCGGATTTTGACCGTATCCGTTCCTGCTCCGTGAACGTCGGCACCCATCCGGTTTAAAAACCGCTGGAGATCCACAATTTCCGGTTCCCTCGCAGCATTTTTGATCACGGTCTCCCCTTCGGCCAACACCGCCGCCATCATAATATTTTCTGTCGCTCCTACACTGGGAAGGTCGAGGTAAATGTCTGCCCCCACCAGTTTTGAAGCCTGACAGTGGATATGGCCTTCCTCCTCCCGAATTTCCGCTCCCAGCGACTTCAATCCTTTCAAATGAAGATCGATGGGACGGGCTCCAATGGCACATCCACCAGGCCGGAAAACGGTAACCTCACCGAAGCGGGCCAACAAAGGCCCCATGAGAAAGATGGAAGATCGCATCTGTTGCATCAATGCTTCGGGAATGTGTGTCGTCCGGAGGGAAGAGGTTTCCAGCTTGATACGATTGCTCTCCCACCTGAACTTGACGCCGAGGGCTTTTAAAATCCGGTTCATCACATCAATATCGGACAGTCGGGGCACATCCTGAATCTCGTGGATCCCCCCGACCAAAAGTGTGGCGGCCAGGATGGGAAGAGCTGAATTTTTCGCGCCTTGAACACGAACGGTTCCGTACAGAGGTTTTCCGCCTTTGATGACAAACTGCTCCAATGTTCCACCTCCGTCTACCCCTCGCCCACCACCTGAACTTCCGGTACCAGGGTGACACCGTATTTATCTTCGATGGTTCCGATGATGTGCTCAATCAGGGTGAGAACATCGTTTGCCGTCGCGTTCCCTCGGTTGATGATAAAGTTGGCATGTTGGGTTGACACTTCGGCATCGCCGACCCGGTATCCCTTCAAGCCGGCGGCTTCGATCAGCCGGCCGGAATGATCACCCGACGGGTTGCGGAAAACGCTCCCCGCACAAGGATACTGCAACGGCTGGGTCTGTCTGCGATAATCTTTCAATTTGGCCATGGCGGAAAGTACTTGTTCCCGGTCTCCTTCTTGCAGACGGAAGGTGGCTTCGGTGACCACTCCTCGTTTTTCCCTTTGCAAAATGGAGGTCCGGTAACTGAATTGAAGCTCCTGGTTAGAAAAGACCGCCCATTGGCCAGTCTCCAGCAGCACTTCGGCGGATTCCAACACGTGGGACAGCTCGGAACCGTGAGCGCCGGCGTTCATAAAGACGGCACCGCCAACAGTACCAGGAATACCACCGGCGAATTCCAGACCTGTAAGGCCCTGCCTGCTCACAAGAACCGACAGTTTAACAAAGGAGAGTCCACCTCCCGCCGTCACTCGGTCCTTGTCGATCCGCCACTCGTCCAGGCCATTTCCCATTTTGATCACGGCTCCGCGGATCCCCCCGTCTCTCACCAGCAAGTTGGAACCTTTCCCGATCACTCTCCAGGGAATCCCATGTTTACGGATGACCGCCATGGTCCGTTCCAATTCTCCTTTGGTTCGCGGGTAGATAAGGATATCCGCTGGCCCGCCCACCCTCCAGGTTGTGTGGCGTGACAGTGGTTCGTTGCTGCGAACATCCCGAACTTGGGATTCTTTGATCTCTTGAGCGATTTGCTCCACAGGTGGGGCCTCCTTTCGCAGACACTCAGCTTGAAAGTGATATCCGGGCACGGTATACGATAGTCTATGCCCCCGCCAACATTGTGTGACGAAAGCCTGCCCGACAGTTGCGGTCAACTAACTTTTCCAGCCAGTCGTTCCAATTCTTCAACAATCTCGCCAGCGGCGTCGGGACGACCCAATTGACGGGCGGTCTCGCTCATCTGCCGGCGGCGATCAGCATCTTCTGCGATCTCGCGAATCGTTTCCCACAAGCGCTCCCCGCTCAACTCCCGCTCCAGAATCATGCGGCCGGCTCCCTGTTCTTCCAGCCAGCGCGCATTGGCTTCCTGGTGGTTATTGGTCACATAAGGAGATGGAATCATGATGGAAGGAACCCCCAAAGCGGTCAACTCCGCCAAGGTAGAAGCTCCCGCTCTACCCACCACCAGAGAGGTTCCGGCGAGAACGTCGGGCATGTTATAGATGTATGGCCTTACAGTCAGGTTAGTGATGTCGTCCTTTATATTAGCAGTAACCGTCTCATAATGCACCTCTCCCGTCACATAGACGAAATGGAGGTGGCGTGCTTCCCGGATCTTAGGCATCATCTCGGTGACAGCATCATTCAAGGGCTTGGCCCCGCGGCTGCCGCCAAAAATCAAGATGACCGGCTTGTCCGCATCATGAATCCCCAGCGATTCCCTGCCCGCTTCGGCGTTGGCGCGGACCACTTCCGTCCCCCGGGGATTCCCCGTATGAATGATCCGCTCCGCTTTGGTCAAATGTTTCTCCGACCCACTCAAGCTGACGGCTACCGTATCCACATAACGGGAAAGAAAGCGGGTGGTAAGGCCTGGCAACACATCCGGCTCCAAAATCAGCGTCGGAACGCCCATCCGGGCGGCAGCATACAAGGAAGGACCGCTGACATACCCCCCCGTCCCCACCACCACATCCGGCTGGAAATCCCGGATATACTGTTTGCAATCCCGCACCGCACGGAGAAACTTGGCCACGGTTTGCAGGTTGTCCAGGGAAAGCTTGCGACGAAACCCTTGAATTTCCACATCAAAAAATTGAATGTTCCCTTCCTTTGGAACAATGCGCGCTTCTAAACCATTTTTCGTTCCGATGTAACCGATCTCCGCTTGGGGGTTCTGACGGCGAACCGCTTTAGCGATGGACAGGGCGGGGTAGATATGACCACCGGTTCCGCCCCCGGAAAGTAATACTTTTTTCATATGTTATCACCCGTTTTCGATCAGTCTTTTTATTTTGTGTAACGGGACAAGTTTAACAACAGGCCAACTGCCATCAAGGTTAATGTCAGGGATGAACCTCCGTAACTGAGAAAAGGCAACGTAATACCCGTAACAGGAAAGGAGCCGGTCACTACGCCGATGTTGATGACGGCCTGAATGATGATCATCGCCGTCACCCCCGTAGCGATGAGCGCCATAAACATGTCCGGCACCCGAATCGCCACCCGTAAGCCGCGCCACACCAACACCGCAAACAGAATGATGGCGGTTCCTGCGCCTAAAAAGCCGAGTTCTTCCGCCAAAATAGAAAAGATGAAGTCAGTATGGGGTTCCGGCAGGTAGAGATGTTTTTGCCGGCTCATTCCCAAGCCTAAACCCATCAGCCCTCCTGGGCCGATAGCAAACAGGGACTGGATCACTTGATAACCAGCGCCTAATGGATCCTGCCATGGGTCCAAAAAGGCAGTAATCCGTTGAATGCGATAAGGTGCCGCCAAGACGAGACCGGCAAACCCAGCTACACCCAACAGACAGAGGCCGAGCAAGTATTTTAAGCGAGCGCCCGCGGCAAAGATCAGCACAAAAGCCGTTCCCATCAAAACCGTACCGGTTCCCAAATCCGGTTGCATCATGATCAAGGCAAAAGCAGCGCCGGCGATGGAAAGGGGAATAACGATGCCTTTGGTCAGCGTCTGGTTCTCCCTCGCGTTAGAGGTTAAATATTGAGCCAAAAACAGAATGACCGCCAGCTTCATAAACTCTGAAGGCTGGATACTAAAAGCGCCGATCCCCAGCCAACTGCGCGCTCCTCCGCGAACCATACCCACTCCGGGAACGAGCACCAGAGCCAACAGGGCAAAACAGATCCACAAGGAGGGCTTCGCCCAGCGATAAAAAAGCTCGGGATCGATCCGCGAAATCAGCAGCATCAAAAAGACACCCAAGGCGGCAAAGAGCATCTGCCGCTTGGCGTAGAAGAAACTGTCGCCGAACTTGTCATAAGAGTAAGCGGCACTGGCGCTGTACACCATGATGACGCCGATCGTCAACAACGCGAGAATGGAAGCGATAATCACCACGTCCGGTGCGTTCCGTGGTTTGGGCATAGGCTTTTTCACCTCGGTGAAGATTTTGGGGCAAGCCTATTTAAGCCTATGCACGGCTTGTTTAAAAATGCTCCCCCGTTCTTCAAATGAGGTGTACATATCCCAACTGGCACAGGCTGGAGACAACAACACCACATCGCCTGCTGTTGCCAGACGATGGGCCCGCTCCACTGCTTCCGCAATATCCGAAGCCAACTCGCGGTAGGGGACTTTGGCTTCCTCCCCTCGGGCCAGCAGCGTATCCGCCGTCTGACCGATAGCGACGATCCCCTTGAGCCGGTCGCGAAAAACCGGGGTCAATTCCCTGAAATCGACGCCGCGATCCAACCCGCCCGCGATCAAGATAATCGGTTCGGTGAAGGATTCCATAGCGGAAATAGCCGCTTTGGCATTGGTCGCTTTGGAATCATTGAAATAGCAAACCCCGTCCACGGTCTCCACAAATTCCAGGCGGTGTTCCACTCCCTGAAAGGTGGCCAACTCCTCCCGGATCGCTTCCACCGGGCAGCCTGCAGCCAGAGCGATGGCCGCCGCCGCCAGGGCGTTTTCCCGGTGCACACCGGGCAGGCGGACTTCGTCTTCCCGCAAAATCCGAATCGGATCCCGATGTTCGGGAAGGCGAGCTGTCACCCAACCCTCCTCAAACATCAGCCCCCGGGCAACCGACTCCCGTCGGCTAAACCACCAAACGTCGACGTCCAACTCCGCAGCGACCGCTCGACACTCCGCGGAGTCCCTGTTAAGGACGGCAATATCCCCCGGCTCTTGGTTGGCAAACAGCTTTTTTTTGGAGCCTACATAATCCTCCATCGATCCGTGATAGTCCAAGTGGGCGGGCACCACATTGAGAAGGGCGCCGATCCGAGGTCGAAAGGAGCGGGTTCCCTTCAGCTGGAAACTGGACAGTTCCGAAACCAGCCATTCTTCTGCCTTCAGCTGCGGAGCGATTTCCGACAGGGCGGTTCCGATGTTGCCGGCGACGTGAACAGGAAGATTCCCACGATCCAGCATGCGTCCCACCATGGAAGTGGTGGTCGTCTTCCCATTGGAGCCGGTGATGCCGATGAGCGGAGCATCTGTCAACAGATAGGCGATCTCCACCTCCGTCACCACAGGAATCCCCAGCTCCTCCGCTCTTCGGATCAAGGGAATCCGATAAGGAATCCCCGGGTTTTTCACCAATAGATCCACTCCAGGTTGGATCAGATCGGGGGGATGCCCACCCAAGACCACCCGGATTCCTTCCTGTTCCAATGCCTCTGCCTCCGCCGTTTCCGAACGGGGTTTCCGGTCGTTCACCGTCACCTGTGCACCGAGGGAACGGAGCAGCCGGGCCACAGCCCGCCCACTTCTTGCCAGCCCCAACACCAGTACCCTCTTTCCGGCGAAGTCCTCACTCACCGGTTTCAAGTTAAGAACACCTCCAGGTAGATCCCTAAGCCAGCACATAGAAACCCGATAAACCAGAAGGTGGTAACCACCCGCCATTCCGACCAGCCCACCAATTCAAAGTGGTGGTGGATCGGGCTCATCCGAAAAATCCTTTTCCCCCGGAATTTAAAGGAGGAGACCTGGATCATCACCGACAAGGTTTCAATGACAAACACCGCCCCGATGATCGGCAGAAGCAGCTCTGTCTTGGTGATCACCGCCAGCGCCGCCAGCCCCCCTCCCAAAGCCAGGGATCCGGTATCGCCCATAAACACCTTGGCCGGGTGAGCATTAAACACCAGAAAGCCGAGCAGGGCCCCGACCACAGATGCAGAGAAGATCACCACCATATAGTTGCTCTGTACCATACCGATCACCGCATAAGCCCCGTAGGCGATAGCAGCTGTACCAGCCACCAAGCCGTCTAGACCATCGGTCAAGTTAACCGCGTTGGAAGCGGCAATCATCATCAACACCAACAGGGGCAGATAAAGCCAGTTCAACTCAAAATAGAGCTCGGTGCCAGGCATATGGATCGTGGAGATCGCCGGATTTTCCCCGCGAACAATCCGCACCTCCCACAACACCCAAAACAGCACCATGCCGATAAATAACTGACCCAGCAGCTTCTGTTTGGCTGTCAGCCCCAGGTTTCGCTTCATCACAACCTTGATATAATCGTCCATAAAACCCAGAATGCCATATCCCAGAGTGGCAAAAAGGAGAAAAAATAAATCCGACAACGATTCAAAGAAAAAGACATTGCTCAGCGGGATCGCGGTCAACACGACTACCGTGAGAAAGATCGTTCCCCCCATGGTCGGGGTGCCCGCCTTTTTCTGGTGGGCTTTGGGCCCTTCATCACGAATAGCCTGACCGAATTTTAACCGTCGTAGAACGGGTATGACGAACGGTCCCAACAAGACACCGAGGCCAAAAGCCACGGCGAGGGGAACCAAAATCAGCCGCATATCCATTTACCTTCGCTTCTCTCCTTTTGTCAGATGATCAACCACCCGTTCCAGACGGGCGCCGCGGGAACCTTTCACCAGTAGGACAACGGAAGAATCCCCGTCCTGATCCAGATGTCGTGCCGCTTCTTCTACCGTGGAAAAATGGGTGACCGCAAGAGTTCCCTCGGTCTCCCCGGCCGCGTCGGCGATCCAGCGAGCCCGTTCGCCCAGGGTGAACAGACGGGTGACACCTTGTTCTGCCGCATAACGACCTACCTCGCGGTGCAGGGCCTCCTCCTGATCCCCCAGCTCAAGAATATCCCCGAGCAGGACCCATTTCTCCCGGAAATCCTCCAGGGAAACAAGCAGGTCAATCGTCGCCCGCACCGCCGTCGGACTGGCGTTGTAGGCATCATTAACCACTGTCATCCCGTTAGAGGCGATCGCTGTTTCCAGGCGCATCCCCGATCTTTCCACTCGGTTCAGTCCCGTCTGAATCTCTTTTTCGACTAATCCGTAGTGGCGGCCGACTTGGATGGCGAGAAGCGCATTGACCGTATTGTGCCGCCCCATCATCCCCAGTTCAAAACGGGTTCCAGCAGCAGAGGAGCGAAAAGCGATTCCTTCTGTCCCCTTGAGCTCCAGCTCTTGGGCGATATCATCGTTACCAGGTGCAAACCCCACCCGAACCACCTTCCGCTCTTCGGCGGCCAGCCGTTCCTGCAGGAGGGGTTCGTCCCCGTCAACGAACAACACCCCATCCGGGGACAAGCCTTCACGAATCTCCAGCTTGGCATCGGCAATGGCTTCCCGGCTACCGAAAAACTCCAGATGTGCCTCTCCGATATTGGTGATCACAGCGGTATCGGGTGTTGCGATCTCGGAAAGTCGAGCGATCTCTCCAGCCCGGCTCATCCCCATCTCCACGACGGCCACTTCCGTCCCCGTCGGCATCGACAGGAGGGTAAGGGGCAGGCCGATGTGATTGTTCAGGTTGCCATGGGTGCGATGGACCTGATACCTAACACCTAAAACAGCGCTGATGAGATCCTTCGTGGTCGTCTTCCCGTTGCTCCCGGTCACCGCCACCAACTTCACCCCCAGCTCCCGACGCCAGGCGGCCGCCAGGTCCTGTAAGGCAACCAATGTATCCTCTACTTGAATCAAGGGGATCGGCGAATGGGCGGGCAACTCCTTGGCCCAGAGAGCAGCAGCAGCCCCCTGGTCCGCGGCGGCCTGCAAAAAGTCGTGCCCATCAAACCGTTCTCCCTGCAACGGGATGTACAGCTGGTTTTCTTTCATTTTACGGGTGTCGGTAGAAACCCCGTCGACCAACAAATGGACGTCGGCGACACCACCGCTCAGCTTGCCACCCACCTGCTGTTCGATTTCATTCAACGTTTTTTGCATTGTAACCCGATCCTTTTGACAGAATGGCTTTCCGTGCGACTTCGCGATCATCAAAATCATGACGGACGCCGTTGATTTCCTGATAGGTTTCGTGACCTTTTCCGGCGATCAAAATCACATCTTCCGGGCCGGCGCTCTCCACAGCATACCGGATGGCCTCCGCACGGTCAAAGATCGTTTGGATCCGGGCTTCAGCATCATCCTTCACTCCAGCCAGCATATCATCGATGATCTCCTTCGGATCCTCAGTTCGGGGATTGTCACTGGTGATGATCGCCTGGTCGCTGTATTCCGCCGCAATCCGGGCCATCACCGGCCGTTTGCTGCGGTCCCGGTCTCCACCACAGCCCACGACACAACAGACGGAGCCGGTAGCAAAATCACGGATGGTGGTCAATACATTCTCCAGGCTGTCAGGTGTGTGGGCATAGTCGACCAAAACCGTAAAGGGTTGGCCGGCGTCCACCGGTTCAAAACGACCGGGAACCCCCTCTATTCGATTCAGAGTATCCCGAATCTGTTCCGGAGAAACCCCTTCTCCCAGCGCTGCCGCTGCTGCGGTCAAAGCATTATATACGCTGAATTTGCCCACCAGCTTCATATCGATGTCGACGGACCCACGGAAGGTGTTCAACGTGAACCGGGTTCCGCCGCTATGGTAACGAATGTTTTCCGCCTGGACATCAGCCGGCTTTTCCACTCCATATGTAATCACCTGGGCGGGCGTTACCTCCATAAAAGCCCGGCTGGCTTCGTCATCGGCATTCAACACGGCCAGCGGTTGATCTTCAGCACGGTCCGCAAAAGTATTTCCCAATTGCCCAAAGAGGAGGCTCTTAGCATGTCGGTAACGTTCCATCGTCCCGTGGTAATCCAAGTGATCCTGGGTCAGATTGGTGAATACCGCCGTTTTGATGCGGCAGCCCCGGGTACGCCCCATGTGGAGGGCGTGAGAAGAAGCCTCCATCACAGCGTGGGAACAACCGGCATCCGCCATTTTACGAAACCCCCGCTGTAAATCGACGGCTTCCGGCGTGGTATTTTTCACCGGGTAGACATCGTTGTCCACAGACATATGAATCGTTCCAATCAACCCCGTTTTTCGTCCCCGATCCTGCAGGATTTCCCGGATTAAATGGGTAGTGGTCGTTTTCCCGTTGGTGCCTGTCACCCCGATCACCTTCAATTCCTGGGAGGGATGACGATAAAATACATCGGCGAGCACGGCCATGGCTCGGCGCGTGTCGGGAACGCGGACCACAGGCACGTCACCCGTAGCGCCCGCCTCCTCTTCCACGACCACCGCAGCTGCTCCTTTTTCCACCGCCTGGGATATATACTCGTGACCATCGACGGTAAATCCCTTCAGAGCGACAAATAAATCCCCCGGCTTCACTTGCCGGGAATCCACTTCGATCCCCTCAATATCAACATCGGTATTTCCGGTTGTCTGCGCAACCACGAGAGAACCGACCAACGTTTTCAGCTTCATGTGTTCCCTCCTCACCGACTCCATCCATTCGTCCGTAAATATCAACGATATGACACGAGAAATGCCAGGCAACTTTCCTGGCATCCATCTGGCATTATCAATCCTATTTTAATCTGCTTTTATTCATTTGTCACCCAAGTATATTCGGATCGGCGTGCCCTTTTCTACCCTCTCCCCGGGTTTGGGAGCTTGGTTGATCACCACCTCTCCCTTTCCGCTCACTTGGAGGGGGGTATCATAAAGGCTGTTTCGAATACGGGAAACGTTTTCCCCGATCAGATCCGGCACCGTCACAATCGGTTGGCTCGTCGGGATTTTCTCCGGCGGAATCTGTTTCTTCCGTTTTTCCACTCCCATATACCGCAAGCTGTCATACATGATGTTGCGCACAATCGGTGCGGCAACGACTCCGCCAAACTGAACCCCTTTCGGGTTGTCCACGGCCACATAGACAACCAGTTCCGGATCATCTGAGGGCGCCACCCCGATAAAGGAGACGATATGATTATTTTTCAAATAGCGGCCGTCGGGACCTACTTTTTGTGCTGTTCCGGTCTTGCCGCCCACCCGGTAACCGTCGATAAAAGCCCGACGTCCGGTACCGCGGGCGACTACGCTTTCCAAAGCATAGCGCACTTTTTTCGAAGTTTCTTCCGAAACCACCTGTCGTTTCACATTTGGTTTCGTCTTTTCCAATACCTCCCCAGTCTCGGGGTCTTTCCACGCCTTGTTAAGATAAGGTTCCATCAACTCTCCTCCGTTGACGGCTGCGGCTACCGCCGTCACCTGTTGAATCGGCGTAACTGAAACCCCTTGACCAAAAGCAGTGGTGGCCAGTTCCACCGGCCCCACTTGTTTCGGTTTAAAGAGGATGCCTTTGGCTTCCCCATTGAGATCGATCCCTGTCTTCTGACCGAAACCAAACTTGCGGATGTATTCGAACAGCTTTTCCTTGCCCAGCCGTTGCCCCAGGTTGACGAATCCGGGGTTGCAGGAGTTTTCCACCACCTCCAAAAAGGTTTGTGAACCGTGGCCGCCCCCTTTCCAGCAACGGAGCCGCGCCCCGCCCACCTTGACGTAACCCGGATCGTGAAAAGCCTCTTTCATATTCACCTTATTTTCTTCCAGAGCGGCGGCAAGCGTAATGATTTTAAAGGTAGAACCTGGCTCGTAGGTCCGCCAGATCGGCAAGTTTCTGTTGTATACCTCCGGATCTACATTCCGAAAATTATCGGGACGAAAGGTAGGACGGCTCCCCATCCCCAGGATTTCCCCTGTATCCGGATCCATCGCGATAGCGAGAACGTTTTCCGGATCATGCTGTGCCATCGCTTGATCCATTTCCCGTTCCACGATCGCCTGGATGTTTTTATCCAGCGTGAGAACCAAATCCATTCCATCTTCAGGGGGGGTGTACCGATCCACACCCCCGGGCAACCTTTCCCCCTTCGCATTGGCACCGAAGGAGACGTGACCCCGCGTACCGCTGAGCCGCTCGTCGTAAACCAATTCCAGTCCTGCCAGCCCCTGATTATCGATCCCGGCGAAACCGAGGATGTGGGCAGCCAGACTTCCTTGTGGATAATGGCGCCTGTTATCTTCCGCCACCACAATACCTGGCAGACGACGTTCCAAAATCGACTGGGCCCGCTCATTGCTGATTTTCCGACCATAGGGCTGAAGCCGCACAATCAGTTGTTTCTTCGTGATCTGCCGATAAATATTCTGTTCCGGCGCCATCAAAATGTGAGCCAGTTCCCGGGCAGTCTTGGCAGGATCTTCAATCTGAGCCGGAATCGCCAGCACCGAGGGAGAGCTGATATTGTAGGCCAACACTTCTCCCTTCCGATCCAGAATGCGGCCCCGTTTCCCTTCAAAGGGGATGTCCCTCGTCCATAGATCCCGGGCCTTATCGTTCAGCCAATTCCCTTCCACCAATTGAACATAACCCAACCGGGCCAGCAGGCCGGCAAATAGGAATAACCCGACCAAAAGGGTGATAAACAGGCGTCTCCGTACCTGGTTGCTGGGCATAGACAACAGCCCCACTCCTCCCCGCAGACAAGTCCTCCTAGAGACAACCCTATTCCGAAATCTCATACAATAGAACCGGCCCCTTTATCGCAAAAAAAAGAACCTATCCCAACGGAAGGTTTCCCCATACAATCGGCCGAGATCAATCTATGTTCCCGTATTAGGGAAGTTTGTCAGCTCCAACGATCGCCGTAAAAGAAATCGCTTCCTGAAACTCGCCGTTACATATCAGCAACATTCTTTTCACCAGATCAATCCCTACCACATGGCCGATCGATTCCCTCACTCTTCCACTATTGACAAAGCGAATCACGATAGGCTGTTCTTCCAGTTTGGAGCATTCAATCAGACGGCAGACGCGTTGTAAACTTATCGAATCGAGGGAGCGGAATTCAGTTTTTTCCGACTCTTTTCGCCGTAATTTTTCATATTTTGACATTTTTGACGGTGCCTTATTCCAGATCGAACGCTCATGTACCATCACTTCCATGTGATCACCTCATCCCCATATTGACCCCGTCTGGGTCGCCTCCCCTTCCTTAGAAGGAAAGGCGGTTTCTATCTCGGTTTCTTCCATTCCAACTTCAACCCGAGCATCTGACACCTATCATCTCAGGCGCTCCCGACAACCAATCAACCCGGCTGTTTCACCCCCGCTCCACGCTGCCTAGCCCGCGGCTATCCGTCCATTTTCGGCCAGATCACGCTTAATCGCGGTCCAATCGGCAGCAGGGCGGGCGGAGGAATACTCTAATCCGATTTTTTCTGCTCAGATTTGGGTACCTCCATCTCTCTCAGCGTTTTAGCGATGATTTCCCCTGCGGCTGGCGCGGCAACTGTTCCCCCGTGGGTCGATCCTTCCGGTTCATCCAGAGCGACATACACCACCACCTCCGGATCGTCAGCAGGAGCAAACCCGATAAAGGAGGCCACATATTTTCCTGTGGCATACCCGGAGCCATCTTCCTTAGGTTTTTGGGCGGTACCTGTTTTACCGGCAACGCGGTAACCCGCCACATCAGCTTTGCTGCCGGTTCCCTTTGTCACCACACCCCGGAGCAATTTTCGCACTTGACGAGCCGTCTCTTCGGAGACTACTTCCTTTCGAATCTCCTCGGGCTTCTTCTGTTTGAGCGTTTTACCGTTCCGGGGATCGCGGATTTCTTTCACCACATACGGCCGGTACAGCGTGCCGCCGTTCGCGATGGCAGAGACAGCCATCACCTGCTGTATCGGAGTAACCGCAATCCCTTGGCCGAAAGCAGCAGTCGCTAACTCCGTCGGATGAAGAGGAGCATGATTATAGAATACCCCATTTTCTTCCAGCGGGAGGTCGATCCCTGTTTGTCGACCGTGCGATTCCGTAATCCGACCGAAACCAAACCGATCGATGTACCGAGTCAGAACATCTGCCCCCAGTTCCTGAGCTAGACGGACAAATGCGACGTTGCTGGAGAGATAGACACCTTTGGCGTAGGTGATCTCCCCCCAGCCCTGTTCATTCCAATCCCGAAGCACTCGACCGCCAACTCGGATCGAACCGGATGGAAACTTGGCGTCAGCGTCGAAGACACCTTCTTCGATCGCAGCTGCCACAGTCACAATTTTAAAGGTGGATCCTGGCTCGTATTGGGTACGGATTGCCCGGTTGATGTTATTCTTCCCCGCCTCATAGGTAGCGCTGTATTGAGCGGGATTAAAGGTAGGGCGGCTAGCCATGGCCAATATTTCTCCAGAATCGGGGTCGGCCACGATAGCGGTCGCCCCCTCGGAATCATAGCGGGCGCTCACCTCATCCAGTACTTTTTCCACGTGGTACTGAATGTTGGCATCCAGTGTCAATACCAGATCCCTGCCGTCCTTCGGCGGTCGGTACTCTTCCGCGGAGTTGGGTGCTTGCATCCCCTGGCCATCCTTCTTGAAACTGATTTCCCCGCGCTGACCACGGAGTATTTTATCGTATTGCTGTTCCACTCCACCGACAGCCTTGCCCGCCATATTGACAAAACCGAGCACATGGGCGGCCAGTTTCCCTTCGTTGTATTGCCGCCCCGGAGTCTTGATCGGGTAGATCCCTTTTAGATCCAATTTCATAATCTTATCGGTCACTTCCCGGGAGACTTTATAATCCCCCTTTTTCCTCAGCTCCACCTGTCTTACATCTTTCCTGGTCAGATCCTTCAAAAGCTGTTTTTCCGGAATGTTCAGCAAGGGGGACAATTGACGAGCTGCCTTCTGCGGGTTTTCCAGGCGATTGAGATCGGCGGCGATCACATACTTGTCCACACTACCCGCCAGTTGCACCTCGCCGCTGCGGTCCAAGATACTGCCCCGCACCGGTTCGATCACCCGATTGACCTGCCAGGATTTTTCCGCCCGTTGCCGAAGTTCAGAAGCTTTGATGGTCTGAATCCAAAAAAGTCGAAAAATCACTGCCGTCAACAGGAGAACACATAGGAGGCCCACCAGCAGTGATCGTTTCTTGCTCGTCGGTGTCGGATTCATAAACCTTCAGCTCCGCCAGTCATTGACGGACGGTTTTTCACGTTCTCCTGTCCAGAACCTTTCGGTCGGTTTTTCTCGGCTAGGACCATCCCCTGATTCTCAGCGAATTGCCGGATCCGATCCCCGCTTTTCAATTGTTTTTTCTGCTGCTTCAGTGCCTGATTGGTCTCCTGCAATTCAGCCGTTTTTTGCTCCACCTGCTGTACCTTCATATTGATTTCCGCTGCCTTGGCGTAAAGCGACAAAACAGCAGTGGCGAGGGCGGCACAGATGATCACACTGACCAAATACAACAGTTTTTCTCCGGGAGGGAGTCCGTACGCGGGCTTTCGTTCTCTTTGCGCCGTCACTTTTTGTTGAGGTTCAGGTTGATACGCAACCGCCGTGTTTCCCCGGTACTCTCTCATTTTTATCTTTGACCCTCCTCACACTTTTTCCGCAACGCGCAATTTAGCCGACCGCGCCCGGGGGTTCTCCCCCTTTTCTGCTGCCGACGCTTGCATCGGTTTCTTTGTAATGATGCGGAGCTCCGGCTCCCTGCCACAGGTGCAGACCGGGAAATCCGGTGGACAGATACACCCTCTGGCTCTGTCCTGCATCATGTGTTTTACAATCCGGTCCTCCAGGGAGTGAAAGGTAATTACGCTAACCCTCCCTCCGGCACGAAGTCGGTCAATCGCCTGTTCTAACCCTTCCTCGAAGGCGTTCAGCTCGTCGTTTACTGCGATCCGCACCGCCTGGAAGGTCCGTCTGGCCGGATGCGGACCGGACCGTCGCGCCGGCGCTGGGATCGCTTCTTTGATGATATTGGCCAACTCCACCGTGGTTTCGATCGATTTGTGCGAGCGGTAATCGACAATTTTCTGGGCGATGCGACGGGCGAACCGTTCCTCACCATAACGGGATAGAATACGGCCGATCTCCTCCCGGGACCATTGGTTGACCACATCATAGGCAGTCAAATCACTGTCCGGATCCATCCGCATATCCAGGGGAGCATCATGTTGATAACTAAATCCCCGCTCTTTCTCATCCAACTGTGGTGAAGAAACACCCAGATCAAACAAAACGCCGTCCACCTGAGCGATCTCTAGTTCATCCAGTACCTGGGATAACCTTCGGAAATTGGATTTCACCAGACGAACCTCACACGCAAACCCCTTTAAGCGATGGGATGCGGCGGATAGTGCCTGATCGTCCTGATCCAATCCTACCAACAGTCCTGAGGAGCTGAGTTGCTCGGCGATCATCGAGCTGTGACCGGCCCCGCCCAAGGTGCAATCCACATAGACACCCTCAGGCCTCGGGCGGAGCGCTTCCACCGCTTCTTTTTTCATCACCGTTTCATGACGGAACAAAAGCTTCAACCTTTCTACCATACCTACAGGTTTAAATCCAAATCGACCAGGGATTCCGCGATTTCGTTGAAAGAATCCTCGGAGCTCTCGTAATAGGACGACCACGCTTCTCTACTCCAGATCTCCACACGGTTGGAAACACCGATGACGACACATTCCTTCTCCAGCTTCGCAAACTCCCTCAGGTTGCCGGGCAGGTTGACCCTACCCTGCTTGTCCAGCTCCGCCACCGTCGCGCCGGAGAAAAAGAAGCGCGTAAAGGCGCGGGCATCTGCTTTGGTAAAGGGGAGTGACTTCAACTTCTGCTCCAGTTGTTTCCACTCCGGCATCGGATAAACAAATAGACAGTGGTCGAGTCCACGGGTGATGACAAAGGATTCTCCCAGACCCTCCCGGAACTTGGACGGGATGATCATGCGGCCTTTATCATCGACGGTATGTCGGTACTCTCCCATGAACACGCCACCGCACCCCCTTTACCCCCCCTTACTCTCCACTTCCCTCCACTTTCCACCACATTGTAAATTATACCACATCAACACAAAAAAATCCTGCACCTTCGGCGCAGGATTTTTACAGATTCTGCTTCTCCAGGAATCGCCTTATACTCTCCAGCTACCCAAATATGCTTCTTGATCCGAGGTGAGATCATCGATACGCACACCCAGGGAGTGCAACTTGTAATTGGCCACCTGCTCATCGATATGATATGGAACATCGAGCACATGGGGACCGATCTTTTCATGGTTTTCCATGACATAGATCAAAGATAATGTCTGCAGGGCGAAGGTCATATCCATGATCTCGGCGGGATGACCATCGCCTGCAACCAGGTTGACCAGCCGGCCGTCACAGAGGAGGTGAATCCGCCGCCCATTCTCCAATTGATATTCAGTGATATCCCGGCGAACCCTCCGTTTGTCCACAGCCTGCTCCTCCAGAGCGATCTTGTCGATCTCCACATCGAAGTGACCCGCATTGGCCAACACCGCACCATCTTTCATCAGAGGGAAATGCCTTTCGGAGATCACTTTTTTGTTTCCAGTCACCGTGACAAAAATCTCACCGAGGGCGGCTGCTTCCTCCATCGACATCACAGTAAAGCCGTCCATGTGTGCCTCGGTCGCTTTGATCGGATCCACCTCGGTTACGATCACCCGCGCTCCGAGACCCTGGGCCCGCATAGCAACCCCCCGACCACACCAACCGTAGCCG
The DNA here is from genome assembly GCF_900102685.1 of Melghirimyces thermohalophilus. Lineage (GTDB taxonomy): Bacteria > Bacillota > Bacilli > Thermoactinomycetales > DSM-45169 > Melghirimyces > Melghirimyces thermohalophilus. The sequence continues at coordinate 143,785 of NZ_FMZA01000001.1, read as the reverse complement.
ACAACGACCACGGTTTTTCCGGCGACGACCAGGTTGGTGGCTCGGTTAATGCCATCCCAGACCGACTGACCCGTACCGTATCGATTATCAAAGAGAAATTTGGAAAAGGCATCGTTAACAGCGATCATCGGAAATTTCAGCTCCCCGGACTTTTCCAGAGCTCTTAACCGTAAGATCCCGGTGGTGGTCTCTTCACATCCGCCCTTCACCTGCTCAAGCAGATCCGGTCGTTCCGCATGGAGGATGCTAACCAGGTCACCTCCATCATCGATGATCAGATTGGGCCGGGTCTCCAGGGTGCGTAACAGATGTTCCTTATACTCTTCCGGTTCCGGATCGTATTTAGCATAGACCGTTACACCCGATTCGGCCAGGGCCGCTGCCACATCATCTTTGGTGGATAACGGATTGCTACCGGTAATCGTCACCTCGGCCCCGGCATCACGCAGCACCTCGGCTAGACGTGCCGTCTTCGCCTCCAGGTGGAGGGAGATCGCCACCCGTTGGCCGGCGAGGGGCTGTTCTTCCAAAAACTCCCGCCGAATCCGCTCAAGAACAGGCATATGCTGACGGGCCCAATCCATCTTAAGCCGCCCTTCAGGAGCCAAACTTCTGTCGCGAACGATGCTTTCCGAAATCGAATCCATTTCCCATCCTCCTCAATCCATGAAGCTTTGCCTTTACAGGAAGACCACCCGGTGGGCTCGGGTGCTGAGCAGCGGCGTTTGAACCAGTTCCTCCAGCCATTTTTCCCCGTATCGATTCAACCAGGGAATCACGTTATGCACTCGTTCCTGCAGTTGGCCTTTGGGGTAAAGCTCGGTCTCCAGCTGCGCAAAGCGGGAGAGATCCGTCTCTTCTCTCTTCGCCAGCGCCTTCCAGGTTTCCCTTTCCAGATACTCAATCTGTTGCAACACGAGCTTCCGGTTGGTCTCCCCCATCTGTTGCAAATCGGGGCGGACACCGGAGATTTGGCCGATCAAAGGCCGGTAGATCTCTTCCAACCGGGTCCGGACATCACGAAAGACTGCGTCCACATCCAATTGATACTGCTCTTTCAGCCACAACCGCTTCTTTTCCTCCAAGCGGTGAAACACATCATCGACGGTTAAGCGATACCGGTTCATCTCCTTTTCCGACTTTCTGCCAACTAAGGTCAACCCGATTCGGGGATATAAAATAGGCATCTCCATCCCGGCCAGGGAAAAGGCCGGTTTCAGCAAAGCCCAGTAGGCCAGCTCACCAGGTCCCAACACGGTAGCCAGAGTGGGAAAGAGATACTCCTGCATCAACGGTCGGGTCAGCACATTGTTGCTGAAATCTTCCGGGTGTTGGTGAAGGTGTTCCAACAGTTTTCCCCGAGTGAAGGTTTGCTGTCCGTCTTTCGTGCCAAAAAGCCCCTTCCCCACTCGATACAGGGGTTCTCGCTTCCCATCCACGATTAGAAACAGGTGGGCTTTATCGGGATGAACATCGACGGTGACCGGGTACCCATCCTGTTCCAGCCGATGGGACTGTTTCACCCACTCCTCCCCTAACGCTTCGTTATGCTCAATCAACCAAGTAAAGAAGGGGATTTCCAGTTGACGAAGGGGCGGAAAGGCGGAGTCGATCAACAGCAGCCCGTAACGACCGAACAGACGGTGCATCAGCCGTGCGAAATGGCGGGACAGACTGGCCGGTTCCTGGGACAACTCCATCAGGGTGGCCAATAACTCCTGCTTATAAGGGGTATCCGGCAGGTGCCAACCCAGTTCCTCGATCCAGCGGAGCAAGCTGTCCAGATCAGGCACTGTGCTGGAGATCGGGCGGTGCTCGTCCGGCACCGGAAGCGTCCATTTTTCCAGTTTCCCCTGGGTGATCAGATGAAGGTGGTTGACTTCCTCCAGATCATGATCTTCCCCCGCAATCCAGAAGATAGGGATCACCGGTCGATTCAACCGCCTCTCTTCCCTTTCCGCCAATTGAATCAATGTGATCGCCTTGTAAATGGTATAGAGCGGACCGGTCAAGATTCCCGCTTGCTGCCCACCTACCACCACCAGGCTGTCCGAGTGGGTGAGACGGTCGAGGTTGGACCGAACCGCCGGATGTTCCAATTCCCCGGCATGGTACTGGCTGATCACCCTGGCCAACTCTTCCCGAGACAACGGGCTCTCCCTTTTTTTTAAGATCCGCTCCCGTAAATGAAAAGACGAGTCATCTCCAGGAGGATAAGTATAGTACGGCTGCAACCGATCAAAAAAATGGAGATAATCTCGGTAAAGCGGATGATTCCATTCCAGAAAAATATCTTCTACTCTCATGCCAGACCTCTTTTCTTCCTCAATCAATCTCTCCCAGTATAGCAGAGGGTTCCCTTAAGGAACATCACCCTTCCGAATTCTCATCCACCTCTTTCGGCAGAGGCAACAGAAGGGATATGACAAAACCCAGAACAGCAGCGCCCGCTGCCGTTAGCATACCTGTTTGGAACCCTTGTTTCCACTGCATGGGCAAACCGTTAACCGCCGGTGAATCGGCGGGATTGAAAAAGGAAAGTCCGATCACAACCAGACCGAAGGCTGCACCCGCTGCGCGAAACATGGCTAAGGCGACCAAGCTGTTTTTTACTCGCCGGACTGGTACCACTTCAAATAACAGTTCGTGAACCGGGGCCGCCAGTGTAAATCCGAGACCGCCACCGAGAATGGCCAAAACCGCGAGCAGGGCGATCGGTTCCTCCATCAACGCCAGGATAAAATAAGCCGCTGCCGTAAAGAAAAAGCCCAACGCCAATCCCCCTTGATATCCCCAGCGGGCGGAAATCCAGCGGGCAAAAGGGAGTGTAAGCCAGGCAGCCCCAGCGACAATGGACAGATAGATGCCGCCGGTGCCCCGAGGTTGGCCAAACAGATCCGCCATCCAACCAGGGACCAGCACCACCGCCACCCAGGTACACCCAGCCAGTGCGACGGCGGCGTTTAAACCGATCAGCCGCAAATCTGTCATGAGCTCGGATTGGAAAAAGGGGTGTTCCGCCTGTCGCTCCACCATCATCATCGGGATTAGCAAGCCTACAGTCAACACAGCAAAGGGAAGAAATTCCGGATCGGTTATCATCCCCCACCCTTTGCGTGGATCCAGCTGGGAGACCGCCACCATAGCAGACAAAAGGATGCCGGCGAAATAGAAGAGTCCCACCGTGTGATAATCCGGAATCCGATAACCACCGCCTCGCGCAAATCGAAAACTGAGCACATAAATGACAGCAGCCACCGGCAAGTTGATCCAAAACAGCCAACGCCAACCGAAATGCCAAGTGATGCCGGAGGACAACATAGGGACCCAAATAAACAGTACCGCTAAAACCACGTGAACAAAGACTCGCCATGACCGCTTTCGCAGATAGGTGAGCCGGCGGATTTGCACCGAGAGAAGAGGAACGATCCCTCCCGCCCCCAGGGCCTGAACCACACGTCCGGCAATCAAGGTCACCCAGCTGTCGCTGGCACCCGCGGCGAAGGAACCGCCGGCAAAAAGCAGGAGGGAGAGGGCAAACCAATTCCGGATGCCAGCACGGGCTCCCCAAGCTTCCATCAAAGGCAAGGCCAGTACAAAAACCGCCAGGTGAAGGGCGATCACCCACACCACCGCCCGCACCGGAAATTGAAGGTCGGCGGCGATCACGGTAAGAGACGGCGCAACAATGCCCAGGTCTAGCGCACTCAGGAAAATAGCGATTATAAAAGCGTCCAGCGTCAGTTTTTTTCCGAAGGGCATCGGTCCATCGCCTCCAATTTCAACCCTACAGCAGTTTCCGCTCTTTCTCCGCCTGATGGATGAGGCCAATCAGCCGGCGGTTGAGAGGGGTGGGAATACCGTGCCGCTCCCCTCTGTCTGCCACTGCACCGTTGATAAAATCCACCTCGGTGCGCTTTCCACGGGAGAGGTCCTGCAACATCGATGACCGGTTCGACGCTGTTAATCGACACACCGTTTCAATTTGATCCGTCAATTCCTTCTTGGAGAAGATCCATCCTTCCGCCGCCGCCACCTGGACTACTTCCTCCAGGAGCCCCTCCATCCAACGGGTAAATCCGGCCTGTTTAGACAGTCTCCCGTTGGGGATGTTCCATAAGGCGGCCAGTGGATTAATCACACAGTTAACGGCCAGTTTCACCCACACCCGGCGGTCGATATCCGGATCGAATGAAACCGGCATTCCGGCGGCGGCCAGCTTCCGGACCAGCCGAGCGGAATTCCCAGGCATTTCCTCTCTGCATACCGGACCGATATAGGTGGAGCCAGTACCCGTGTGCTGCACCTGACCTGGTCCCAAGCGGAGGGCTCCTTCTGATGTGACCACGCGAACCAGGCGCATGGATCCTGTCCTGTCCTCCACCCCCAATCCGTTTTGCCACAGCCAAATATCAGGGGAAGGGGAGAGAGCAGACAGCAGCGGGAGCACCTCGGCGACCACCGTCTGTTTCACTGTCAAAAAGATGACATCGAAGGCGGGCAGATGATTCCCTCCGGACCACTCCACATGCGGATGCACCTGGAGTGACTTCCCTTGTTGATCGGTCCAGATCAAGCCTTGTGAACGGAGCAGATCCCGTTGCTCCCGGCTCCGCGTTATCACCCATGTTTCCGGAAAGAGTCGGCACAGGCGGCCGGCCCACAGAAGTCCGATCGCCCCTCCGCCCCAGACGCCAATCCGCAACATGCCCACCCCCCATCCCCCATATAATAACAGATTCCCCTCTCCACATGTGAGGGGAATCAGCAGGTGCCTTCCGTCTTCAAACCGGGTAGACGGGATGTCTGCGTCGGCTGAATGTTACCGATTTGTCGGCGTAGGCTTCCATCCTGGCGATCAATTGATTCCTGAGATCATCCGGAGGCACGATATCGTCAACGATCAATTCCGAGGCCAATCGTTGAATATCGATGTTCTCCTTGTACTCTTCCCTTTTTTGCTGTATAAATTCGGCCCGTTCCGCACCATCCAGTTCAGCGATCTTATTGCTATAAACGGCATTGACGGCAGCTTCCGGTCCCATCACCGCAATCTGAGCAGTAGGCAGGGCAAGACAACAATCGGGCTCAAAGGCCGGTCCCGCCATGGCGTAGAGACCCGCACCGTAAGCTTTTCGGACCACGACGGAGATCTTGGGTACGGTTGCTTCCGACATAGCCGCGATCATTTTGGCCCCGTGCCGGATCATCCCTGCTCTCTCTGTCTGAGTCCCGATCATAAATCCGGGAACGTCGGCCAAAAACAGGAGCGGAATGTTAAAGGCGTCACAAAGGGTGATAAAACGGGCCGCTTTGTCCGCAGAATCGACGAACAATACGCCTCCTTTCACCTTGGGCTGGTTGGCGATGATTCCGACCACCTTCCCGCCTAAACGAGCGAGCCCGGTGATCAACTCCTTAGCGAAGAGTTGTTTGATTTCATAAAAAGAACCTTCGTCAACCAGGGAGTCGATCAATTCCATCATATCGAAGGGGATATTTTGGTTTTCAGGAACAATCTCGGAAATTTTCTTGGCATCCGCTGCCGGCTTCACTCCGTCAATCGTAGCGGGGCGTTCACTATAGCGAGCCGGAAAATAGCTGAGATACTTCCGGGCGGAGGCGATCGCTTCGTGCTCGTCGGCCGCGAGAACATCCCCGCAACCGCTGATGCTGCAATGCATGCGAGCACCGCCCATCTCCTCCAGGGACACCTTCTCCCCGATCACCATCTCGGCCATACGGGGCGATCCCAAGTACATGCTGGCGTTTTTATCCACCATGATCACCACATCGCAAAAGGCGGGAATGTAAGCTCCGCCTGCGGCGGAGGGCCCGAAAAGGAGGCAGACCTGGGGCACCACTCCGGAGAGTTTCACTTGGTTGTGAAAGATCCTTCCCGCTCCCCGCCGTCCGGGAAACATCTCAATCTGGTCCGTGATTCGGGCCCCGGCAGAGTCCACCAGATAGATCAGCGGCACACGCATCCGTTCCGCGGTTTCCTGGATGCGAATGATTTTTTCCACGGTGCGGGCTCCCCAGGAGCCGGCTTTCACCGTCGAATCGTTAGCCATGACGCAAACGGTCTGTCCGTTCATCTTTCCTATCCCGCAGACGACGCCGTCGGCAGGGAGATTTTCTGCCGTCGCGTTGGCAAACAAACCGTCCTCCATCTGAAGCTCCTCATCCAATAACAGCTCTAGCCGTTCTCGGACGAACAACTTGTTTTGTTTTTTTAACTTTTCATGGTATTTGGGAGCGCCCCCTTGACGGACTTTCTTCACCTGCTCTTGCAAATTTTGCACCTTCGTCTCCTGCATCGCTTCTCCCTCCCGTAGTTATTCGCCCAGGTAGATTGGCTTTCTTTTCTCCTTAAAAGCGTGGAGCCCTTCTAACCGATCCTTGGTGGGAATCAGGGTTTCATAAGCTTGTGATTCGATGGCCAGACCGGTCTCCAGATCGACCTCAGATCCGTTATCGATGGCGTACTTGGCTTGTGCAAGAGCGAGGGGGGCATTTTGATTGATGCGGGCAGCCATCTCCAAAGCGGCATCCAACGCAGCACCGCCTTCCACTACCCGGTTTAACATCCCCCATTCATCTGCTTCCTGAGCCGTAATTCTTTGTGCGGTAAAAATCAGCTCTTTTGCTCGGGTGTTTCCGATCAACCGGGCCAAACGCTGCGTTCCGCCAGCGCCGGGAATGATGCCCAGGGAAGCTTCCGTCAAACCGAATACAGCGTGTTCATCGGCGATTCGGAGATCGCAAGCCAGGGCCAGTTCCATGCCTCCGCCCAGAGCCACCCCGTTTACGGCAGCGATCACCGGCTGGGGCAACTTGGATAAACGGTGGAAGGTTTCGCGGATCGTATGCACGTAGCGGCGCACCTGATCCTCGGTAAAGCCTCGCCGTTCTTTAAGGTCCGCCCCTGCGCAAAAGGCCTTGTCACCTGCCCCGGTGATGACGACGACCCGAGTCGCTTTAGAAAAACGGAGCTCGTCGACCACCTCGGACAACTCTTCTAAGGCGGGCAGGTTCAACGCATTGTATACATCGGGCCGGTTGAGTGTCAGCACAGAAATGCCTTCTTTTCGTTCCCACTCCACCTGGTTCATGTAGCCTTCCCCTCCTGCTGCTGTTTTGTGGCTGAGAAACTTTGAAGCACCTTGGACGGCAATGGTTTTCCCAATGCTTTTTCCGCCAAAAGGGAAGCCTCACATAACGCGTCCAGATCGATCCCCGTGTCAATCCCCATCCCTTCCAACATATAGACCATATCCTCTGTAGCCGCGTTTCCGGCAGCCCCAGGGGCATAAGGACAACCGCCCATCCCTCCGAAGGCGCTATCCAAGGTGGTGATGCCCTCTTCCAGGGCCACATAGGCATTCACCAGAGCCGTTCCGCGGGTATCATGGAAATGACCGGCCAACCGCTCCGGCGGCACATGACGTGTAAGGGTTTTCAATTTTTCCTTCACTTGAATCGGGGTAGCGACGCCGATCGTGTCACCCAAGGAAATCTCATAAACCCCCATCTTCAGGAGCCGCTCGCAAATTTCCACCGTCTGCCCGACGGAAACGTCCCCTTCATAGGGACACCCGAAGACCGTGGACACATAACCCCGCACCCGTTTGCCCTGGTGGAGGGCTTCCTTTACCACTTCCTCCAGCACCGGATATGTCTCCGCGATCCCTTTGTTGATATTTTTCCGGTTATGGCTTTCACTGGCGGAAAGAAAGACGGCATATTCGTCGATAGGGGTAGCGAGGGCTCGCTCCAACCCTTTCCGGTTAGGCACCAAAGCCCGATAACAGACATCTGACCGCTCGGGCAAGGAACAGGCGAAATCGACGGCATCAGCCAATTGGGGAATCCACCGGGGATGGACGAAGGAGGTTACCTCCATCTCCTTTACCCCCGCGGCGATCAGCCGCTCGGCAAGCTCCCTTTTCATCGCGGTGGATAGAGGCGTCGCTTCGTTTTGTAGCCCATCCCGCAAACCCACTTCCACCAGGGTTACTTCTTGCACCGGCGCTTACCTCCTTTCCTCAGCCATCCAATTCGACCAGAGTGTCCCCGTCATTGACAAAGCTGCCCACTTCCGCTTTTACCGCTGACACTTTGCCACCGTGGTCAGCCTGAACCGGAACCTCCATCTTCATCGACTCCAGCACAGCCACATCCTGACCCGGTTCCACCAGATCTCCTTCTCCCACCAATACCTGTAACACTGTTCCTGCCATTGTCGCCTGAATGGTTTTCATCTTTTATCACCTCGGATTGCATGATCGATGTTTGCTAAGAGTTGGGTGTCATATTGTCCACTGATAAACTCCGGGCGGTCCAGCACCTCTCTCAACAGGGGCAGATTGGACTGGATGCCCCGAACGTCAAAATCAGCCAGTGCCACTCGGCTCCGCTCCAAGGCTTCCTCCCGGTTCCTGCCATATACGATGCATTTGGCGATCATGGGATCATAAAAAGGGGTAACAGTGGAGCCGGACTCCACCCCTGCATCGACACGGATCCCTTCACCTGACGGCGGTACAAAAGCTTCCAGCGTTCCCGGGGAAGGTAAAAAACGGTCAGGATCCTCAGCGTACACTCGAAACTCCAACGCATGCCCCTGGGTGCGAATCGCCTCCTGATCCAAGGAAAGGGCTTTCCCTTGCGCGATATCCAGCTGCAGGGAGACCAGATCGAGACCGGTTACCATCTCCGTGACAGGATGCTCTACTTGAATGCGGGTATTCATCTCTAAGAAATAGAAGTTTTCATCGGGATCGACCAAAAATTCAACGGTTCCCGCTCCAGTGTAACCGACGGCTTCAGCGGCACGGACTGCCGCTAGACAAAGCCCCTCCCGTGTTTGGGGGCGGATGGACGGAGAGGGGCTTTCCTCCACCACCTTCTGGTTTCTCCGTTGCACGGAACACTCCCGTTCAAAGAGATGCAAAGTCCGCTCACCGTCTGCCAATATTTGTACCTCCACATGGCGTGGCGAAGGAATAAACCGCTCCATAAACAGCGTTTCGTCACCAAAATATGCTTTCGCCCGCCCCTGGGCAGTCGCAAAAGCTTTTTCCACTTCCTCAGGACCACGCAGTACCTGCATTCCGATCCCGCCGCCGCCGGCGCTGGCCTTTAACATTACCGGCCAACCGATCTCTTCCGCCTTCCGGATTGCCTCTTCGGGCGTATGAACGTCTCCCGTTCCAGGAACCACAGGGACCCCCGCGTCCTGCATGGTTTGCCGGGCAGTCACCTTATCCCCCATTTTGGCAATCACCTGGGGCGGGGGACCGACAAAGATCAGACCCTCTGCTTCCACCTGACGGGCAAAGGCGGCATTTTCAGACAACAGGCCGTACCCGGGGTGAACGGCATTGGCACCCGTATCGCGAGCCGCCTTCAGGAGGGCCTCCTGGTTGAGATAACTTTTGGCTACCGGCGGGGGGCCGATTTCAACCGCTTCATCCGCTTCTCGGACAAAAGGGAGATCCCCGTCCGCTTCGGAGTAGACGGCGACCGTCGGAATCCCCCTTTCCCGACACGTCCGGATAATCCGGCGGGCGATCTCCCCCCGGTTGGCGATCAACAGTTTTTTTATTTTCATCGATTCACCTCACTATCACATGGTCTTAGCTGTCGCGCGGGGCTATCTGCCCTCTCTGGTCTAGATCTGCGGCAGCTGGATCTCTCCACTCTTTTCTTTACTTTTCGGTGAGATCCACAAGATTCATTCGACCATTTCCACAGAAAATCCTCCCCTGAAAGGAAGGAATTTTACTCCAATGCTCCCGTGTGTCGCCAGGCACATAGGCAAAGGCAGGCAAAATCATGTATAATAAACAGTGAAATACGGTGAAGGGATAGGGACGGAAAGGAGATTCTTTCGATGAGCACACCGAAGGTGGAACGGTTGAAAATCAATTACAAAACGTTGGAAGAGTTTCAAAAGTTCCGGGAATACGGTTTGCAAGAGCTGTCCATGCTGGAAGACCTGCAAGCCAACATTATTGAAAACGACAGCAACTCCCCCTTTTACGGAATCTATGTGGACGGGCAACTGGTCGCCCGCATCAGCCTGTACCGAATTGACGGTAAATACGACCGCTACTTTGACCCGCCCCAGGATTACTATGAATTGTGGAAACTGGAAGTGCTCCCTCAATACCGGGAACAAGATTACGGTACGGCTCTGGTCAATCACGCCAAGACATTCGGACTGCCCATCAAAACCAACGCCCGCTGCCGCTCCGATGAGTTTTGGAAGAAAATGGGCTTCAAACCGGTAAATTATGATCCGGTACGGGATCGCGGGGAGAACCCCTTTGTCTGGTTGCCTTCAGGTGTTCAACTGCAAAACTGAAGCCCTGCTGTGCCAAAACTATAAAAAGAGAAACCCGCCGTCACTTGAGCTGGGTTTCTCTTTTTTATATTTGCAGGCCACAAACACCCCGTTCATTTATCCATACGCTCCAGATTACCATTGGATTCCATTCGGAATTTAGCCTTGGATTCAGGCTCCTCCTCCTCTTCTAAAAGGGCGAGCTTTCTCGCACGGTCCATAATCTGGATCAGGGCTTTATAATCATCATTGACCACGCGATAATCGGTCTGGACATGATTGAGACGCCCTTTCATCTCCTCGTTTTCCTGACCGAGAAGCTGCAGCTTCTCTTCCTGTTCTTCCAACTCTTTTTCCAGATCCTGCTGCCGTTTTTTCATCTCCATCACTTCTGATTTATGCTGGCGCAAAAAGCGGATAATCGCATCAAGTGAAGCGATCCGGTCCTGCCCCAGTTCTAACTCCCCGCCGCCGCCAGCCCGGTGCCGCACCGATTGCGTCTTCTGCTTTTTCTTTTGCCGCTGCGCTTTCGCGATTTGAATCGCGGCTTCATATTTTTTCCGCACCAGACTGTTCCAACGAAAGCCACAGGCAGCGGGCGTACGCCCCAACTTTTCCGCTACCTCTTCGAAAGCGTTCAGCTGGGTCCCCCCTTCCCGGATATGTCGAAGCGTCACTTCCGCCAACACCAGGTCATCATCCGGTGTCCACGCATCCTGTCTTTTCACAGCCATAAGCCCGAAAACCTCCAATCCTTGATCAACCGATTTACGGCATGCTGCGGGTTTGATCTATTTGTATGCATTTGCTATAAACCGTAGTATATGTAACTACTATTTCTTATAACCGAAACCCGTTCTTCCTATACATGGAGTCTGTCCCCCTAAAGAGAGAGCCCGCTCATTTGGCGGGCTCTCTTCCTGCTCAAGATCGGTTGAGAAAAGCATCCATGGCGCGAAGATGTTCCTCCGTTTCCCACAGCCGAGCGCAATAGCGGGCTTCCCGATCGACTGGATCCACCCACCCTCCGCTGGCCATTTCCATATAGGCTTTGATCACTTCGGCCGGTGCCTGGGCCAGCTCTTGGGCAAAAGACTGCACCGAGGTAAGGAAATTCTCTTCGGGAAACAATTTTATGATCCAACCCCATTGCTGAAGCAGGCGAGCATCGACACGCTTTCCGCTCAACAAAAGATAGAGGGCCTGGCTTTTGGGCAGCTGCTCGAACAGGCGGCTGCCTCCTCCCCAACCGGTAGTGATCCCGAGCCGGGACTGGACAAAGCCGAACACCGCTTGTTGGGAGGCGACGCGAAAATCACAGGAGGCGGCAATTTCACATCCGCCACCTACGGCTGTCCCTCGCACCGCGGCTACTGTCGGTTTACCCAGGGAACGAACTTTCTCCAGCAAGCGGCCCATGCGAGCCATCACAGGGAAGACCGCCTCTTCCGTCGTCAGTCGACGAAACTCCTCGAGATCTCCGCCGGAGACAAAGGCCTTCTCGTCACCGGCAAATACCAGTACCTTGAACGTCGGATCGCTCCCCCACTGTTCGATCCATTCTTCCAGTTCATCCATCATGCGCAGATTGACCGCATTCCGAACTTCCGGACGATTGAAGAAGATCCATCCGACGCCATCGCGCCGTTCCCAGCGCAGTGTTTCCATAGTAAATCCCCCAATCCATATCTTTTCCGTGAATTCCTGACGGTTTGATGAGACAAACTAACCGTGGCCTTGATCCCCTAGTAGCTGGGGAGTATAATAAATGATGATTACAGATGGAACGACGGATCGGACGAACACCGTCAACTAAACGGCGTCGTACATATCATCGTCAATCAATGTAAGGAGTTGTCTTCCAATGGACCGCATGTTTCGTGTTTTAGGGTTTTGGCTCCTGGCCATCGGCCTCATGTTTATGGCGGGCCAGATGTACATGTTGGCAGGCTTGTTCATGTTCCAGGCGGCCATCTTCTTTGTTCTCGGACTTATGAATTTTACAGAGCGCACGTATATGCTGATCTTCGGGGGGTACATGTTGGTCGCCTTCACCGGGATCGTGTATTGGTCCTTCTTTCAAGTTGGATAATGATATGGATAAAAAAAGCGGCTGTCCACTTCCGAGCGGGGGTGCAACAGCCGCTTTTTGTTATAATTCCGATGTCACACCTGACACTGGTTGGGCAATCCCTTTGGATTGAACCAATACCTGAAAAGCATCTCCCATCCCCCCAGCCACGGCCAAATGCCGAATCGCCCGATTCCGTTTCGCTTCCGGGCTGAAGGGATCCCGCGGAGGCAGGGTCCACCGCTTAAATATCCCCGCCCCCTGCAGAAAACGAGACTGATCGGTGTAGAGGAGGGTTTCCAAGCCCAGTCTCTTCCCCCGTTCCATCAGCGCGGTAAAATGAACATGACTGGTCATGTCCGAGGAGCCCGGATCCCGGTAGAAATCCCGGTGAAGTTGGTGTTGTCGGTAACAGCGGAGGGTTCCTTGCTTCCGTTCTGGGCGGGACAACTCCTCCACCGTCCCGCCGTAATCCAACGTGATCAGGTATCCCTTCTCCAGCCACCCCCCCACCTCTTCCAACCACTCCAGGGCATCCAAAGGAACTTCCGCCGTCCACCCTTCCGGCAACTGCCACTTCAGTTCCCGAAAATAACTCTCCAACTCCGGTCGGGACAGTGGCCCTGAAACCTCAGTCAATGCGGACTTTTCCCCCTCCTGGGCCACGTAGAGCTCCCGAAGGGCCCCCTGATCGGAAGTGACTCGGTGCACGGGAAAGGCATCCAGCAGTTCGTTGCTGTATAAAATGGCAGGTTTACCGTCGGGAATTTCGGCCACGCCGTTCACCAACCGGAGCGGAACGGGACATCTCCCCGCCAGCTCTTCCAACTGTGTTCGGTGATAATGGCTGGACTCGATTAGATAGAAAGCCGCGGGAAGTTGCTCCTGCTCGGCGAGGGATTGGATCACTTGCTGCGCCAACGTCCCATCCCCCGCCCCTGCCTCGATCAACAACCAGGGTGTGTCCGGTGGGAAGGTATCAACCATCCGTGCCATCGCCTGAGCCAAGCTCCAACCAAACACCTCTCCCACCTTGGGGCTGGTATAAAAATCCCCCTCCTTACCGATTTTAGGAAGCGGCCGCCGGTAATAACCGAGATGGGGATGATATAGGGCCAGCTCCATATAACGGCGGAAGGAAATCCTCTGCTGAGGATCGGCTTTGATTTCCCGCAGGATCTGGACAATCAGGGATCGGTCCATGGCCATCAGGGGGAGAACACATCCGTAGATAGATACCGCTCTCCGGTATCCGGAGCCATACAAACCACTTTTTTGCCTGAACCTAGCCGTCTTGCTACCTGCAAAGCCGCCCAAACCGAGGCACCGGAAGAGGGACCGACCAGGATGCCCTCCAGGCCCGCCATCCGCCGGGTCACCTCCGCCACATCTTCATCGGAGGCATGCAGGATCTCGTCGTAAATTTCCTGGTTTAAGGTGTCAGGGATAAAACCGGGGCTGGTTCCGGGCATTTTGTGAGGACCTGGCTCTCCGCCGGCCAGAACCGGAGAACCTTCCGGCTCGACCACGGCGATGAACAGATCGGGATAATGCTCCCGTAACACAGCCCCCGTCCCGGAAATGGTCCCGCCGGTACCGGCAGTAGCCACAAAGGCATCCAGAGTTTCCCCTTCCATTTGCCGAAGGATCTCCGGGCCCGTTGTCAGTTTGTGCACTTCCGGGTTGGCCGGGTTTTCAAACTGGAGGGGCATAAAGGAATCAGGGATTTGATTCAACAGCTCCTTCGCTTTACGGATCGCCCCCGGCATCCGTTCGCCCCCCGGTGTCAGGACCACCTCAGCTCCGTAGGCCTTCAGGATATTGATCCGTTCAGCGCTCATCGTATCCGGCATCACCAGTATCGTCCGGTAGCCCTTGGCGGCACCGACCATAGAGAGTCCGATCCCGGTATTGCCGCTGGTGGGTTCGATAATGGTGGAGCCCGGTTTCAAGAGCCCTTCCTCTTCCGCCCGCCGAATCATATTGAGAGCGGTCCGGTCCTTTACACTGCCCCCGGGGTTAAAAGACTCCAACTTCACATAGACGTCGGCATCTTCCGGGCCGGTCAGGCGATTTAATCGGACCAGCGGGGTGTCCCCTACCAGATCGGTCAACCAGTCGGCGGTACGGTTGCTTATTTTTCCATCGGTCCGGTCCATTCCAGCATCCCTCCCTTCAGGTTGTAAAGCCGTTGAAACCCGCGATCGGCCAGCACGTTGGCTGCGAATACACTCCGACGCCCGCTGCGGCAGATGAGCAGGATATCTTGATCTTTATAGGGCTCTAATTCCCCAGCACGAGATTCCATCTGATCATGGGGGATATGTCGGGCTCCGGGAATATGGCCCGCTTCATATTCTTCATCCCGACGCACATCGACTAACACGTACCGGTTTCGCTCGTTTTCATCCGCTTCACTCAGTTTGTGAGCTTCAATATCTTTATATCGCTTCTCTTCCATCGCAAAAAATCCCCCTGTTTTTCGTCGTTTCCCTATATGATAACACGACTTTCAGGAAAAGCAGAAGAAGCTCATCCTTATCCGGTTAACGCCTTCAATACGTAATTTTCCAACTGATCTTCATTCATCTGACCGTTTACTTTGCGGATAATGTTTCCTTCCCGGTCAATGAAAATCGATGAGGGAATCGGCCCGATCCCGTACTGCTCGGTCACCTTCCGCTCCCGGTCCATCGCGATCGGAAACTTCAACTCGTACTGGCGGGCAAAGGCATTCACCGCCACTTGAGTTTCAGCGATATTGACACCCACCACTTCAAAGCCTTTATCCTTGTGTTTGTCGTAAACGGTCTGAATCGCCGGCATCTCGTCACGACAGGGTTCGCACCAGGAAGCCCAGAAATTGAGCAGAACGACCTTTCCCTTCAGATCGCTCAATTTCATCTTTTCCCCGTCCAGGGTTTCCAGCTGGAAATCGGGAGCCTTTTTCCCCGGCTCCACTGCCGTCTCTTTTTCCCCCTCCCCGCCCATGGTTTGGTAGATGGCTAGCCCTACCAACACAACCATGACCAGCATCAAAATGCGGCGGACCCAGTAACGTGTTTTTCGGTTCATGTTGATCACCTTTCCCCTTTACCTGCAACATCCCGGTTGTTATCCGTGTTTCATGAAACCATCAAGCCATTGCTTAAAACCCGGTGAATCCCCCGAACAGGTCGGTCAGCCAGGCGATGATCCATGTCATCTGGTTCGTGTACAGAAGGATACCGAAGACCACCATCATCGCACCGCCCACCTTCATCAGGCCGTTGGAATATTTCAAGATCCAGCGGGTGCGACCCAAGAAAAAAGCCATGATGAAAAAAGGAACGGCAAAACCGAGGGTGTAGGCCGTTATGTAGATCAGACCCGCTGTCGGGTTGGCAGCCGCCAACAACAAAACCGAGGCCAAAATCGGCCCCGTACAAGGTGTCCAGCCGGCGGCAAACCCCATGCCGATAAAGGTTGATCCCGCATATCCCCAACGCTTTCCGCCAAAGCTCAGTTTCTTTTCCTGCATCATCCACCGTGGCTGAAACAAGCCTAGCAGAAAAAGGCCCATCGCCGCGATCAACACCCCGCTCAACATCCGGATCAAATCCTTATACTCCTTAAAAAACTGCCCAATCCAGCTGGCGGTGAAGCCCATGGCAAAAAAAATGATGGAGAACCCCAGGATAAAAAACAGCGTATGAACCATAGTCGATCGCTTTAAGTCCCCTGAACGGTTTTTATCCTGGAGCTGATTGACCGACACCCCGGTGATATATGAAATATAAGACGGATACAGCGGCAAGCAACAAGGGGAGATAAAGGACAGGACCCCTGCTGCAAAAGCCAGCCCGATATTGACGTCCACCACCCCGATCCCTCCTCCCTATGTTTTTACGAGGTGATCTTTTTCATGATGTTCATTAACTCTTCTTCGGAGAGCGTGCCCATCACCCGTTTGATCACTTGACCCTGCTCGTCCACGATAAAGGTTTGCGGGATATTGATAATCTGGTAATCATCCGCCACCTCACCCGATTCATCCCGCAGGATAGGGAAAGTGAAATCCTGTTTTTTTAAATAGTCATCCATGGTGATTTTTCCATCCCCAGTATTGATCAAGCGGAAATTGACCTGGTCCCCGTACTGTTCATAGGCTTTTTGCAAAAGAGGCATCTCCTCCCGGCACGGGCCGCACCAGGACGCCCAAAAATTGATTATGGTTGGTTTGCCGCCATTATCGGAAAGAGAGACCTTTTCACCTTGGAGGGTTTTCAAGGTGAAATCCGGTGCTGGCGATCCTTCACGGATCGCTCCATGTGTCTTCGATTCGGAATGATCCCCGCCTTGTCCCTCTGTTTCCTCTGAACGGGAAACCGCCTGCTCCGATCCAGAAGCTGTCTGGTCGCTCTTCGGTTCCACTGCCGTCCAAACCGCCGCTCCCGCCGCCGCCAGGATGATGACCCCGATCAAAACATGGCGCCATTGGAATCGATGGTTCATCGAATCGCCCCCTCCTTTACAACCGCCCTCCTGAAGGTCCCCCTTCAACCCCAGTCGGTATGATTTTATCATCCATTGTCGGCTCGCCCCAATGATTGTAAACCGAATTTGTGGTGTTTCTGTGAAAAGTCCGGCTTTCGCCGATCAGTTGCATCTCTTCTATTATAGTATGAGACAAGGATCGGATCCTAAAGAACGGAGGCAAATTTCATCTATGGCCGAAACTGTCGCCCAGTGGCTTCTCTCGCTGGAAAAAGATGGAATGGTGGTTGCCATCCTGGTTAATACCTTGCTTCAGATCCCTGGCTTCATACCCAGTGTCACCATCACCGGGGTGAACGTGTTTCTTTGGGGACCGGTATTAGGTGGAATCGTTTCCTGGTTGGGGGAAGTCCTGGGGGCGGGTGCCGCATTCTTTTTCTTTCGGACGGGCTACCGTATCGGGGCCGGACGCCGGTTCCCAGATTGGCGTTGGATTAACCATCTCAATCGCTGGCCGCCCCACCGTCAGTTCATCTCTCTCCTAGCGGCGAGATTGGCTCCTATGATCCCTTCCGGCGCGATCAATTTACTCGGATCCTTGACCACCATCCGTTTCCAACATTTTCTCCTGGCCACAGCTATCGGCAAAATCCCTTCTATCGCTCTGGAAGTATGGGTATCCCACGATCTGATCCACGTTCGAGAGCATGGTCTCCGCCTGGCCATGCTCTTGATCGCCCTGGTGTTGGTCCGATGGTTGTGGAAGCGGAAAGGGGGAGGATGATCATTCCCATCCCACTCTATAATGAACGGTTGATACCCTTTTATATGGCATAAGTGGTAAAACAGAAAGCAACCTTTGAATGAGAACATCCCTCTGTGCCTCCATACCCTTTTCCTTGCAAAATCGCTGAAAGTTGCCACTCTTGCATGAGGAATAAAAGCAGTTAAAATCGGAGAATCGCCATGGATTATAAACAGATCACTGTTGCCAGCGGCGGTGTTTTGAGAAGTCAGATTGCGTACCAGACCGCTTTCAAAGGATTTGACGTTCAAGTATATGACGTTGATGATGAAGCATTGGAGCGCAAAAAACCACTTAAGGTTCCTAAAACATCTCCTTGATTATACTGCGTGTGGAGGTAGCAGCGCAGGAGGAACATCCGCATTTTTATATATAGGTCCAGCAAAAAAGCAGCTCCCTTAAAGGAAGCTGCCAAGGAAAAGCATGCTTATATCTGTTTCACGGCATCCAAGATCGGCGTCTCCCCGGAGATAAGATCAAAAGCGCGGTTGTAGGTGCGGGGCTCGTTTAGGGAAGCAAAAATGGTACGGGCCACATCCTCTCGGGGGATCGTGGACCGTTCCAGATTTTCGGCGGCGGTTACTTTGCCGGTGCCAGGCTCGTTTAACAGCCCTCCAGGACGAATGATCGTGTAGGTTAGCCCGCTCTGTTCCAGAACCCGATCCGCATAATGCTTGGCCACGAAATAGGGCTTGATTTTCTCGCTCCAGTTTTCCCGGTTGTGGGCCTGAATGGCGCTCACCATCACAAACCGCTTCACCCCGGCCTGTTCCGCGGCTTCCATCGTCTTCACCGCCCCATCCAGATCGACCAACAGGGTCTTGTCCGGTCCCGTGGCTCCGCCGGAACCGGCAGTAAAGACCACGGCGTCACACCCCTTAGCGGCTTCAGCAATCTCCTCCACCGTTCCTTCCAGATCGGCCAGCACCGCTTCAATCCCTCTTTCCTTCAGAGCCTCCTCTTGCTCCTCTTTGCGCACCATCGCCCGGACGGCATGCTCCTCGCTCTCCTGCAAGAGCGCTACCAACTGTCGGCCGATCTGACCGTTTGCACCGACCACCAACACTTTCATCTGTTTCGATTCCCCTTTCAACATAGATTCCAACCATCCTTATTCCCTTTTGTATCCGCAATCATGCCTGTGATATAGATACAAACAACATCTCCAAAGCCGCCGGAGTCGATGAGAATGGAACAACATCGGGGCCGGCGAACGCGTCTTGGTACAACTTTTGCGCCGTCGAAGGATAAGCGTGAGAACACCAAACCGGCCACATCTTTGATCTCGGGTAAATCGACCGAATAGCTGAGTAGTCCGTGCGAATTTCGGGTACCATTTTGATTGTAGAGGTTAACAGTAATCGTGTTAATTTACCGAAAAAATATCCCTTGACAAAATAAGAGACATGATCGTCCTTTGGTGTATGGACACAACCATAGCCTTCCAAAGGAACCGATATGTCTCGTACTCCCGACTCGCCATATCGATACGATCTCAAGAAACAGCGGTACGGCCTGTACCGTTCCAAATCAGCACTGAACATATGGATGGGGTTACGCAACAAGGTTTCTGAAACACGGACGGGCGTCAACGCGTTGGCTCGTGAGATCACACCTTCGACGCGAAGCCATTTCGTCACCCGAAAATTTGGAGCGAATCACCTGGAGCAACTAACAACGAATGCTTTTTCGATCCAAATGCTTATCATAACGGAAAACGGGGATGTGGTATGAAATAGTTAGAGTGTAAGTCATTTCTTGACGATCTTATCCATCATAAAATTCATTTTATCCATCAATGGTTCTTTTATCTCGAGCGGAATCTCCATGTCGTCTACGGCTTTCTCTAGTAAGTCCAGCCAAACTTTTGCCCGTTCAGGGGTAGTATGAAATTGATGCCTTTGTTCAACTTGCTTAGCACTGTCCTGATCGACATCCGGAGTGTCATTGTTTACTATTCGGGAAATAAATATTTTTTGCCGGTTTTTGAGTCTATTGATATCGACATTCCGTTTAGTGAACATGGAGCTAAAGTAAGATTCCTTCGTTAGGTAATTGTAGAATCGCTCAACCAATTCGTCGATCTTTTCTTGTTCGAGCAATGCATTTGTGACCCGTACCTTCCCTACCTCGTAAGCAACGTTTCCCGCGATAGTTTTCCCAATGAAGCACTTATCGCGAGCGGTGATTGCGGCCTGCTCATATTCAGATAGCTGCGATTTTTCCCCGCCAACGATAGTCGGATGGACAATTAGTCGGCTGAATTTCATCTGTTCGGGATAATCAGTGACGATTCCTTCTGCTCGCAGTGTAACGTGTTGCACCGGCAACTCTTTTTTGACTAACGTTGAATAGAGTGTACCACTGTAACAAGCCGTTACCGCACCGACTAGCATATCTTCAGGGCTTGAACCCATCCCCTTACCACCCATGGAAACAGGCACAGAATAACTGACTGTCTCTTGACCTATTGTAATCTTACCTTCACCTTTTTTACCAGTTCCGCTCCATGTTGCTTCGGATGCAAATGTAAGATCTGCCATTATAACAATCTCCTTTCTTTGTATTTCAATTATAACCTTAGGCATTTTTCAATCCGTGAATTGGCCATTTACAGGCCTCCCAACTTTTCTTTATCTTCATCTCCATTAGATCATACTCATAAGCTATTTATTGTGATTTAAATCACATGAGAGAGATCGTGATGCGGCTCTTATATTATAAATACAAAAAATATTAAGGTGGACTATAAAATAGACATATCTGTGATTGCCTGGGCGAAATGTCCTTTCTTCCCTGTCTTCCCTGTCTTCCCTGTCTTCCCTGTTTGGCACAAAATAAGGTTGATTTTTAAAACAAAAAATCCCCCCGCAGTCAACGAGGGGGATGGATTCCCGAAAGTTAGTAGGAAGCGGTTCTCGCTTCCCTGAAGACGATCCCATTATCGTGCACACCCTCCGCAAAGGAGGTCACATTGTGATCGTTCACCTGCTGGGTAAAGCAGGAGGATTGACCCGCTTGTAAGGTGCAAGAATAGCTCCTCCCGTCGCTGTTACGGACGATCCGGGCTTCTCCCAATCCGCGCTCGCTCGGCTCGTGGGGATAGTCGGCCGTGATTCGCGCCCAAGCGGTCTCACAGGAGGGGCTGTAGCGCAACTCAATCACCGAGGCGCTATCGATTTGAGCGGAATGAACCGTTCGCGCATCACTGGCGCATGGCGTTTGGTGGGGCCATGTACCCGTGTAGCTCTCGGACCAGGCATAGGTTTCGCTGTGAAAAGCAAAGAAGCTCAGACTGAAAACAGTCACGAAAAAAAGAGAAAAAGTGAAAATCCTTTTCATCCGTCACCCTCCACTCTCAATTTTGTTAATTCTATGTCAGTTAAATTTTAGCATGTTAAGGTAGAAACTTGCAACGATGAATCAATAAAAATAGCGAAAATCAAAAATATCTTAATCTTACGGATTAATTATCACCCAATTTTAGCTATTATATGTTAGAATAGGGGAAATATAGAATCTTTTCAAAAGAGAGTTGATTGAATTGAAAAAAGGGATGTTGATGCTCTCGTTATCGTTTGTCTTCACTACTTTCTTTTTCGGTCTGAGCGGCGCCCACCAAGCAGTTGAAGCCGCTCCTCTGGATGGTACGGATCCCGTCAGCACCGGTTGTGCCAATAGTGCGATCACCGTCGAATCCGCCCGGATCGATCCCTACGCCACGATCGAACTCCGTTACAGTACCCAGTGTGAAACCGCTTGGGCGCGGATCACAGCGTCGGTCGCCCATGATCCCGGAAACGATTACGGTGGAAACGCGAAGGTCGTGCGAAACAGCGACGGGAGGTCCTACAGTTGTGAAATCCCGGCTTACCAAACCTCCTGCTTCACCTCCCAAGTGAACGATTCCGGAGTCACTTCCTTTGCGGAAGGAACACACGATGTGGGGGCTCATACATATCGGGCGAGAACCGCCGCTTATTAGGTGGGGAAATCATAGGTTGCGTAAACATAAAGGTCCTTCCACGACAGTGAAAGGACCTTTTTTGCTGCTTAATGTACAGCAAAAAACCCTCGATGGATCGAGGGTTGGGTTGGTGGAGCATAGCGGGCTCGAACCGCTGACCTCTACACTGCCAGTGTAGCGCTCTCCCAGCTGAGCTAATGCCCCCTGTGAGTGATATTTTTTAGCGAGACAGATTCTATTATACACAAAGCCGATGTCTTGTCAAAGGGTTTTTTCACAAAAAGCGGGAGGAAAAACATATAAGTTTTCTCTCCCGCGCATCGATTAGCCCAGCATTCCGGTGACAAAGGGGTTGGTGTCCTGCTCCCGACCAATGGTGGTGACCGGGCCGTGGCCAGAATAGACGATTGTCTCTTCAGGCAACTCCATCATGTAATCATGTATGGAACGCATCAACGTATCATAATCCCCCCCTGGCAAATCGGTGCGACCGATCCCTCCGGCAAAGAGAACATCACCGCTAAAGACCGTTTCGCCGTGGAGAAAAGAGATGCTGCCCGGGGAGTGGCCTGGTGTATGGGTGACAGTAAAGGTTTCGCCCAGGAGATTCAGTTCTTCTCCCCCTTTTAACACCTTCTCCGCCGGCCGGCACCGAACCGTCTCCACACCGGGAAACAGGCTGGAACCATTTTTATTCGGATCCTCCAGCCAGTCGCTTTCCCGTTCATGGATCCACACCGGCGCTCCCGTGGCTGACCGGACTTCCTCCAGTCCTCCGATGTGATCAAAATGGGCATGGGTTAACAAAATGGCTTCAATCTCCAATTCCAACTCCTGAATGCGCTGAATCGCTTTTTCGGGGCCGCTTCCGGGATCAACGACCACTCCCCGGCCTCCCTTTTCCTGATACAAGAGATAACAGTTGGTCATCATCGGCCCCAATACAAAACTTTCCACTTGCACAGTTCTCACCTTCTTTCCTGGTTCAGTCGTCTGTATTGTATCAAAGCCGAGGAAGCGTTTCAGTCCTGAACGAGCATCGATGCAGGTACATGGATTCCCCAGTTGCCGGTTAAACTATGGCCAACCATGACTGGAAAGGAAGGTAGGCCATGACCCGAATACTAACCCTTATCTGTGCTGTCGGCCTTCTTGTCGGTTGTCAACCGGCCAATAAATCTCCCGCCAACGAATCGGCACCGAAAGCGAACAACGCTCCCCACACCGAAAGAGTGAAACAAACGGAACCGGAACCGCGACGGACGAACAACAATCAGGCCGTCGCCCGCCGTTTGACGCAACTCGCCACCCAGGTGCCCCAGGTGGAAGGAGCTACGGCGGTAGTTTTCGCCGGTTACACAATCGTAGGACTTGATCTGAACTCCACCCTGGACCGGAGCCGAACCGGCGAGGTGAAATACGCTGTCGCCCAGGCCTTGCATGAGGATCCCCAAGGGGCTAATGCCTTGGTGACCGCCGATCCCGATCTGGTGCAACGGATCCGGGAACTGTCCGACGATATAAATCAAGGACGCCCGGCGGCTGGTTTGGCGGAACGGCTGGGAGATATCGCTGGACGGATCGCCCCTCAGCCCTCCAAAGAAACGCCTCAGAAAGAACAGCCTCCATCCCAGACAGACCAGGAAAGAATGAACCAAACCCGCAACCCCAAACCCGCCCGATCCAACCGGTAATACGAGTAAAAAAGCCGGCGGCAAACAGATGCCGTCGACTTTTTCTTGTTAGCCCCTCTTGATCGCTTCCATCACCTGACGGTCTAATTTTTCCGCCGCCTCCCGATCATAAGTTTTGGTGTACTGAGGCTCTTTCACAACTTGTCCCCCGTGAAACATCACATCATCAACCTTTTCAATATCGATCACGATCCCAACCGCCTTGATCTGAACACCCTGCAGCCGTTCATGCGCCACCCGAGCACGGCCGACGATGGAGTAGGTGGTTTCAGGTCCGATCAGGGTGATGGTCACCGCGGGATTGGCCTTTACATTGGCAATCACCCGGGAACGGTGTCCCACCGCGACACGTAGATGTTTTTCATTCGGAGCAAAAATCCAGGAAACGGCATTGACTACAGGGATCCCTGTCTCTGCATCCACCGTAGCCAACAGAGCATAAGGCTCTTCTTGCAATTTGTGAAGCAACGTTTCTGTCAACTGACTGGATACTTCTTCAGCCATCTTCTTCCTCCTTATCAACCGGTCAGCGCTGACGATATCGTTTTTACCGTCGGATGATGTATACTGAAGGGTGAAGGATCGAAAATCCCTTCGAATGCAAACGGACAAGCCGTCCAACCGGACAAACCCCTGCCAGGGAACAAAGAAAGGACAGAAAGCGTTGCGATGAAAACGAAGTGTGTGTTATGTGACCGTACCTTTACTCCGGCGCCCCTACAGGAGAAAAAACTGAGAAAACATCCCCACCGGATGTTCCTATGCCCGGAATGCCACCAACGGATCAGCCAACAGACGCTGGATCGAAAAAGTGAAATGGACCGGAGAAAAACCTCCTGTCAGTCCTCCTCCGGCCCGCAGTCTGGCTGATTGTATTTCGGCTCGGCTTCGATACTGGACAAAAGTTGCTCCACCTGTTCCCGGTCAAACTGAAATCGCTCTTCTTCCCCATTCCGGTCCAAGCTCACCCGGTATTCCTCTTGTTCCCGTTCCACCTTAATTTCTTCCACTCCATGATCTTCTTCCAAAATATGCCGAAAAAAACGAGCGGTCTCCACCGCCGACCGGTCACGGGGCCGTGCCTCCTGAACAACCATGATCTGCAGCCAATTGAAAAGGGCGTCTCTCAGATTCATGATTTTCCGTCTCCTTTCCCGAAAATGATCGGCTCACTTGGAGTCGGTATGCTCTTTGCGCGCTCCCATCCACATCCGGATCCTGGCCACGGCAATCATCACCAGGGTGATCCCCAAAATCTCGATGATGGGAAAACGAAGGAAAAACATCACCCATAACAGGAGACAACCCACGGCCAATACCACATAGACCAAAAGCGATTTGAGTACAGGCAGCCGCCGGGCAAAAGCCACTTTATACACAATGGCCGTCATCGTCACAATGACCAGGTAGGAGATCAAGGGGTGTGACTTTAACCAGATGTTGATCGCTTCCATTCCGTTCCCCCCCTAATCTGCCGGTTTTTCCTCTTTCAGTTGATGAAGATAACGGATCTCTTCGGCATACTCATCTTCCTGCTCCACGGGCGTTTCCAGCACAACCGACAACCCTTCAAAAACCTCGGAGCGGAGAAACTGGGCCAATGCAGGAGCGCCAATCTCCCCTTGCCCGATTTTTTCGTGCCGATCCTTGCGGGAATTATACGGGGCTTTGCTGTCATTGAGATGAATGGCCACCAGGTGTTCCCGATAACCGGTCTCCAACATCCGGGTCACCAGCTCATCAAAGGTGTCCCCGTTCCAAGCGCCGGCGGCAAAACCATGGCAGGTATCAAAACAGAAACCGATCTTTTCCGGATAATCGGTTGCTTCCCGAATCTGGACCAGATCCTCGATCGCAAGTCCTAGTTCGCTCCCTTGTCCGGCGGTATTTTCCAAAAGCAGCCGACAGTTTCCTTCGTAATCGGCCAAAATTTCATTCAAGGTGTCCACCATGCGCTCCGTACCCGCCTCCACTCCTTCTCCCACATGCTTTCCACAGTGGACCACGGCACCGACGGCACCGTATGTGTCGGCGATGTGGAGATCCTCTTTGATGGAGCGGACCGTCACTTCGTGTAAATCCGCCTTTGGTGTGGACAGATTGGTGATGTACGGAGTGTGCGCCACCAGGGTGATCCCCTGTTCTTTCATCAATTGAACCCCTTTTTCCGCATCCTTGTAGTTCAATTTTTTCGGGCGCAACCCCCGCGGGTTTTTGGTAAAGACCTGGAATGATTCGGCTCCGAGCTCCCCGGCGCGTTGGCAGGCCTTGGAAAACCCCTTGGCTACACTGATATGGCATCCAAGCTGCATATTGATCCCTCCCGATCACTAAAGAAGCGCCACCTCGGGCGCCTCTTGAAACAACCTCATCATACCACTTTGTCCTCTTCGACCGCAACAAAATGGAAGGGGACGGCTCATCCCTCTTCCCTCAACACATCCCGCAGTCTCTCCACCTGGTCGGTAATGATTCCGTCCACTCCCAGTCTGATCAGGCGGCGCATCTCCTTCACCTTATTTACCGTGAAGGGACGGAGGGGCAGCCCCGCTTTTCGGCACCCGTTCACCGTTTCCGCCGTCACCGTCGGTGAGTAAGGGTGCATGGATGTGGCTTTCGCTCCGCGAGTATAGGCCCAAGGCTCCACCAGGTTGGCCATATAGAGGATCGCTGTATCCAGCTGAGGGAGCCGTTCCTTCATCTGTTGCAGACTGGCATGATGGAAAGAAGAGATGATGGTTC
This sequence comes from Melghirimyces thermohalophilus, assembly GCF_900102685.1. Lineage (GTDB taxonomy): Bacteria > Bacillota > Bacilli > Thermoactinomycetales > DSM-45169 > Melghirimyces > Melghirimyces thermohalophilus. Next base: position 117,679 of record NZ_FMZA01000001.1, on the reverse strand, counting down.
GCTCCGCCCTGCCATATCGGACGATCCGCTCCGCTACCGCCTCCTCCAGCCCCGGTTCCGGGAACTTGAGGTTTTTTAGTTCAATATTGATCGATAAATCCCGATCGGCAACCCAACGAAGCACCTCGTCCAAGGTGGGAATTTTCTCCCCGCGAAAAGCTTCGCCGAACCAGCTTCCCGCATCCAGTCGGCGAAGCTCCTCTAAAGTCAATTCCCGAACCCAACCGGTGCCGTCGGTGGTCCGCTTCACCGTGTAGTCGTGGATCACCACCACTTCGCCATCTTTGGTTAGATGTACATCCAATTCGATCCCGTCGGCTCCCGCTTCCGCCGCCTGTCGGAACGCCGCCATGGTGTTTTCTGGAGCGACGGCAGAAAACCCTCGGTGTGCAATCACTTGCAGGTCCTTCATATGGCATCTCCTTCTACAGATAAATGTGGTGAAGATAGATCTGGTTAGAGCTTTTCAATGCAAAAGTATCACGTTCCGGATGGTAGTCGATGGTGATCTCCGGATCAAAAAACGGGCGGCTGTCCGGATCCATCACCAAGGTGAATCTATCCACATGCCACCGTTGATCCTCTGGCCGAGGGATATCCCAGTTCAGTTCATACAACACCGTCGCCCCGCATCCACACCCGTCATGGGTGGCCGCCAAACGCAAGGCGGCGTCCGGTTCAGGCTTTTTATCCCACAGCGCCTGAACAGCTGCCGGGGGTATATGGATTTTCATATCATCTGCCTCCTGTCTCTCCACCGGCTTCAACATAAATACATTCTTCGCGAAAAGGACAGCTATGACAACGAGGGCGCCGCTTTTTGCAGTGCTCTTTTCCCAACTCTACGATGAGGGCGTGAAACCGGCGCAGCACATCCTGGTTTCTGATTTGGGACAGAACCGATTGGCGAATATCTCTGTCATCCATTTTGACGCCTCGCAAGCGGAGCATCAAGCGCCTGGTGTAGGTATCCCCGATAAATGACGTCTTACCGAAGACGTAAAGCAACAACATATCCGCGGTTTCCGGACCGATCCCTTTGATGGTGAGGAGCTCTTCTCGCAAGCGATCTCTAGAGAAATTTGCTGCCACCGGCCGGATTCCCCCGTATCCGTTCAGCCACCGGCATACCCGGTGGATCGTGGCCGCTTTGTTTTGATAAAATCCTGCAGGGCGAATCGCTTCCATCAACTGTTCATCAGGGACGCGGGCCACCCTCTCCGACCGATTCCAACCCTTCGCGCGCAACCGTTTCAGCCCCCGGCTGGCGTTGGACCAGGTGGTGTGTTGAACCAGGATGCTTCCCAAAAGCTTCTCGAAGGGATTATCCAATCCCCACCAATCCGCCTCCGTCCACCCCGGCTTCCATTTATCAAGGATTTCTTGGATGTGGATCCAATCCAGTTGCAACGGGACCACCTCTCCCTTCCTGCTACCCGGTCACCCGATGAGACAATGCCCCGATCCCTTCAATCTCCATCCGCACTTGATCACCGGGCTGAAGGGGACCCACCCCGCTCGGGGTTCCAGTAAGAATCACATCACCTGGCTCCAAGGGGAACACGGCAGAGATCGCTTCCACCAACACCGGAATGGAATGAACCATCTCCGACGTTCGGCCATCTTGGCGCACCTCCCCGTTTACTTCCAGGCGAATCCGCAGATCCGAAGGATCCAGCTCTGTTTCAATCCAGGGGCCGAGTGGCTTAAAGGTATCGAAGGATTTAGCACGGGTAAACTGCCCGTCCTTTTTTTGCAGGACCCGGTTGGAAACATCGTTTCCGCAAGTATAACCGAAAATATACTCCCTTGCGCGTTCCCGCGGGATCGCCTTCCCCCGTTTCCCGATCACCACCGCCAATTCCGCCTCATGATCGATACGGTCCACCCGGTTCGGGAGATAAATCTCCTCCTCTGGACCGATCACGGCCGTGGGAGACACGAGAAAGATCATCGGCTCTTTTGGAACCGGTTTGCCCCCTTCTGCGGCATGAGCGGCGTAGTTTCTTCCGATGGCGATCAGTTTGTTAGGGGTAAGCGGAGCCAAGAGGCGTACATCATCGTGGGCCACCGCCTCTTCTGTCACCGTATATGAGCCGAACATCTCCCCCTCCACCGGATAAATTCCATTTTCCTTCCAAATACCCATCCATTCTTGTCCATCCCGTTGAAAGCGCACCCATTTCATCGGTAATTCCTCCATTTCTCGTCGATGTATGATCCAATATAGGGGCAACGCAAAGAACTGACAAGTGAAAAGGCGTCCACGCCCTTCACGGGCAGGACGCCTTGTGATATGGGAAACACTCACTTTCCGGCAAATTGCAAGGCCAGTTGGGCCAGGGTGCGGACACCCACTCCAGTCGCCCCTTTGGTATGGATGCCGCGATCCTTTTTACAATCAGCAGTACCGGCGATATCCAAATGGACCCACGGGGTGTCTCCGACAAACTGTTTTAAAAAGATCCCGCCCTGAATCGTTCCAGCGGGGCTGCCTCCTTCATTTTTTACATCAGCCACATCACTTTCAAGATACTCCTCGTATTCCTCAAACATAGGAAACTCCCATACCTTTTCTCCCGCTAACCGAGCGGCTTCCTTCACTTCATCTCCCCACTCCGCCTCATTGGTCATCACACCGGTGGCAGAATGACCCAAGGCGATGATCACCGCACCGGTTAAGGTGGCGGCATTGACGAGGGAGGTGGCCCCCCGGCGCCGGGCATAAGCGAGGCCGTCGGCCAGGACCAATCGGCCTTCGGCGTCCGTGTGGTTGATCTCGATGGTTTTGCCGCTGAAGGAGGAGATGACGTCCCCCGGCCGGTAACCATTCCCGTTGATCATATTTTCACAGGCGGGAATTACCCCCATCACATTGCAGTGGGGTTTAAGGGTTCCGATCGCTTGCATGGCGCCAAAAACCGCGGCGGCTCCAGCCATATCCCCTTTCATCGTCTCCATTCCCCGCCCCGGTTTCACCTGAATTCCGCCGGAGTCAAAGGTAACCCCTTTGCCCACCAAGCCGAGCACTTCGCGGGATTCAGGAGCCCCCCGGTAATGGAGCAGGATCATACGGGGCGGTTCTGCACTCGCTTCGGAGACAGCCAAAAGCGCATCCATCCCCAGTCCCCTCAATTGTTCCTCATCCAGGATTTCCGCCTCGATGCCGCACCGATCCGCCATCTCTTTTGCCTTGTCGGCGAAAACGGCCGGTGTCAGCTTGTTGGCGGGTTCATTGGCCAAATCCCTCGCGGCGTTGGTCGCTTCGGCAAAGGCACACCCCCGTTCGACTCCCGCCTGGAAAGCCGATTGGCTCACGCCTTCGATGCATAAACGGACGCTTTCCAATGACTCCCGCTCTTCATCCCCATCCTGTTTATAACCACGATAGCGGTAAAGGCCTAACTCGATTCCTTCCACCACTGCCTGCACCAGATCCGCCGAGTTCCAACGTCCCTTTTTATTTTGCGAACAACCGATAGTCAGCTGCTTCACGCCGGCGGCCTGGGCTTTTCTTGCCGCCACTGCCATTCCGCTGCGCAGCTTGTCCAAGGTGAGCTCCTCTTGCGTACCTAAACCGAGTACCAATAATCGTTTAGCGGGAATTTTTCCCCAGTTGTGAAGCAGGGTAACCTCATTGGCTTTTCCCGTAATCTCGCCATCTGAAATCAGCCCGGAAATTCGGTGATCCAAAGCTTCGTCCACTTCCCGAGCGTACCCGGTCAACGATTCCCTCCCCTGTGTATGGACCACAACCAGACAGTCAGTCACCAGGGAGGTCAATTTCTCTTTGGTACTTTTCCACTCCATGTTTTCCCCTCCCGCGCTATTTGTGTAAGCGGGATGCACAACAATAAAAAAAGTGCATCTCCGGATATGAGACACACTTTTTCTTTTCGACGATTTCCCCCCATGTTCCTCTTTTGCATGGAAATTGTTCTATCGTCATGGTCAAATTCGTTTTTATAACGCTTCCAACATCAACATTTCCTGGCGCAAATCCTTCAGCCGATCTTTACATTGTTTTACCCGGTGGGGGTCGTTGTTGACCATTGCCTCGTGCAACAGGGCCAGCTCATAATCCAGCTCCAGACGCAGGACCGGGATTCTCTTTTCCGGCTCCCGACAACGAAACGCCTTGATCACATCTTCCATGGTCACGCTGCACCCCTTTTCCTCTTTTCATCCTTCTCCATGACTTTCCCACCACCCGGGCTGATGGGATAAACGGACATCCATTATTTGGCACAAACGAAACTCTGGCAACAGGATGCCCCCATCTTTCCCGAATTAAACCTGTATGTCGGCAGAAGTCTTTTGATTGAATATTTTTACTCCTTAATCTACGCGTCCCCTTGGCAACCGGTCACGGTATCCTCCCATTTTTATCTCGGTTTTCCTTGTCAAGCATTGTGTTATGATATAAAGAAATCAGTAATGGTGGTGAAAGAGATGTCCGTCAAAGGTTTTAATAGCAGTGATTTTGAGGTGTTTGCCCTCGAAGGGTTGGAGCCGCGGATGGAAGCCCTGAAAGAAAACATCCGTCCCAAACTGCAACAGATAGGAGAAACGATCGCTCCTGATCTGTCTAAACTCACCGGTGAAGAGATGTTTGTTCATGTCGCCAAACATGCCAGACGGACGGTCCACCCTCCAGATGAAACCTGGGTCGCCTGGTCGGGCCATAAGCGAGGATATAAATCTCAGCCCCACTTTCAAGTCGGCCTGAGACGAACCCAACTGTTTGCGATGTTCGCCATCATTTACGAATATCCGAACAAACCGGAGTTTGCTCAAAATCTGATGGGGCAATTGGATGAACTCCTTCCGGAACTGCCGCCCGACTTTGTCGTCTCCAAGGACCACACTCAGCCAGAAGTCCACAGGATCGGGGACCTGGGCTACGATGGGATGGAAAACGTTTTGAAACGCCTTCGTGAGGTGAAAAAGGCCGAATTCCTGTGCGGACGCATCTATGATGCAAAGGATCCCATCCTCCAAAACGGTGATCAGCTGGTTCAAGGGATCCTAGAGACTTTTCGCACGCTGGATCCGCTTTATCGTCTGGCTTCCTTTTCCCGCTGATCAACGATCAAGCCCCCTTCCTTCGGGAGGGGCTTTCTGTTTGAAATGATTATATAATAACAACATATGCATTTCTTTTCAGAAATCATGACACTGCTGACGGGTTTTATCCTCCCGCCTCCTGTCTCTTCTCCCCACTGCGGCTATCCTTGCACACAAAAACCCGCGGTTTTCCCCGCGGGCCCTCTTCGTCTATCCCATGAAACCGGTCTTACTCTTTCTCTTCGCAATGGTCGTCGCAACCCTGACACGTCCCATATAGGGTTCCGCTTTTATCACCGTCGACATAGGTGATGACCTCATCACAGTTTTGGCATACGATTGCTTCCATTTCGTCATCCCCCTTTAAAAGCGGAATTAAAAAAGAAAACGCTTTAATTGTTATGGCACATTGATTATAATATGATATACCAATGGCGTCAACCGTGTGAATTAATGTTTTACAATCAGGAAATGAGCACAAAAAAAACCGACTTTCGTCGGTTTTCCATCACTGGGTATCCTCTAGCCCGAATCCAAGGTGAGGAAAGGAACGTTCCTTTGCAGGAATTCGGAGATCTCTTCCGCTTCCTTCCTCGACCGCAGATTATATATTCGCTGCAGGTCCTCCAACTTTTCCACATCATCCCGGGAGAGCAGGGCAGAGTGCCCCGTCTGTAAGCAGACAATCAACGGTTTGCCGAAAAACATGCCGGTGTTAACGATGCCAAAATCGTAACACCGCCCCTGGAGCTACCCCGGATTGCGGGAGGCTGCAGCGGTATCGATTACGGATTGCATTCTTCCACTTTTGTTTCAAAGAGGGATGCGATCTCACAAAAGAGGGCAATATCCTCCTCATCCACACTGTGAACCGGTTCTCCCACCACCACCAGCTGACCGATCAAATGGTGCCCCCGGTAAAAGGGGACAAAAATTTCCACTCGGTTTCCCGTCTGCTCGCGGACCACCCCGCCTCGGGCTGCCGCCATACTGAGCAGTCCCTCACCGAAGGGAACAACGGGCATCAGAGAACAAAATCCGGCGCCGCAATATTCCCGAAATTGATATCCCGAAGTTAAGTAGACACCTGCATAGCGGTAGGCGGATACCTTTTCATACAAAATCTTGGCTACAAACCGGTACAGCCCTTTCACGGAAACAGAACCGTTCAGACGGTCGGAAACCACACCGATTTCCGCACGAAGTTCATCCAACAGATCTGCTTTACGCATCCAACCCATCCCCCACTGCCGGAGTAAATTTTAGTATAGCACAGTCCCCATCGCCACACAATTTACTTTTCTAAATATTCCACCATCATTTTTCTCCTCTATAATTTGATTCTACAAGAGCCGGTCTATCTCCTATGTAACTTTCATGGAAAAATGAAATTTAACTCCGTGAAATCCCTTCTATCCCCCTGTCTGTAAACATGCTAACATGAAGATAAAAAGGTCAGGGGTGAAAGCCAACCGTGTCCAAAAGCGCCTTCATTAAATTGGTGGATGGATCATCTTCTGCGACGGTAGATTTGCAGGATGTAAAGAAGGAGTTGTCCCGGTACGTGGAAATGACCACCGACACCGGCAAACAGTTGGACTGGGAGTATGCGGAGGCCGCCTTCCCTTACACCATGGAGGAAAAACAGACCGATGGGACACGCTGGCTCCTGCTGAAGGGAAAGGAGCCCCAGCTGTACAAACATTTGATTGTAGGGGTCAACACCGGCACCCTCGAGGCGGTCCGATCCGTTCCCCACATTCAGATCGTAGTCCCCGACGGAGCCACCCACGGTGATACCGCGAAAGCCAATGAATTCTCCCGCTTTTTGGCGCGTTCTTTCCAAGGAGAACTTCACCTTTTTAACGGACGCGTCATGTATTTTTACCCCCGCAAACCTTGATCGCCGCTCCTTCGCGCCGCCCTTTTGCTGGGCGGTTTTTTGATGGAGGAATCAATTCCTCCATTTTCCGCTTTTCATCTCTCCTTGAAAAGCATATCATTAAAGCGAGGAACGTTTGTTCCCGTCGATGAAAGGGGGTTATGATCGATGGGCAAAAGGAAACGCACCGTTTTGCTGGCAGACATGAACGCCTTTTATGCCAGCGTGGAACAAACACTGGACCCTTCCCTCCGTCATCGCCCGCTGATTGTCTGCGGAGATCCGGACCAACGTCACGGTATTGTTCTGGCCGCTTCCTACGAAGCCAAAGCCTTTGGGGTGAAGACCGGGATGCCCGTGTCCCGGGCTAAGGAACTGTGTCCCGATGCGAAGTTGATTCCCCCTCACATGTCCACCTATGTGCAATACTCGGTTCGGATCGTCGATATTTTGAAGGAGTTCTCTCCCCTGGTCGAACCCTTCTCCATCGATGAGGCCTTTGTGGAGCTGACCGGATGCGAAGCCCTCTTCGGGGACGGTGAAACCGCAGCCCGGCAAATCCAACAACGGATCGATGAGGAAACGGGGATCCCCTGCTCCATCGGTGTCGGACCCAACAAACTGTTGGCCAAGATGGCCGCCGATCTAAAAAAGCCCCGTGGATTAACGGTGTTAACCCAGAAGCAAGTGGCAAAACGGCTGTGGCCTCTGCCAGTGGTTCGATTGTTTGGCGTGGGACACCGTATGGAACATCATTTACACCGCATGGGAATCCGTACCATCGGTGACCTGGCTCAAGCGGATCCCGACCTTCTCCACCACCGGTTCGGGATCATCGGACGGGTGCTCCACCAATCGGCCCACGGTATTGACGACAGCCCCGTCGATCCGCATTCCCTCGATGGAAACAAATCCATCGGCCACCAGTTTACACTGCCCCGGGATTATACCGAAGAGAAGGAGCTCCGGCTGGTTCTCCGGGAACTGGCGGAGGAAGTGGCCGGTCGGGCCCGCCAAGCGGGAGTCGTCGGGCAAACCGTCTCCCTCACCCTCAAGGGAGCCGACTTCCGCTCGATCCACCGAGCGCTGACCATGCCAGACCCCTCCAATCTGGGACGCCCCCTGTTCCAGGCAGCGATGACCCTGCTGCACCAACACTGGCACGGGCAACCGGTCCGTCTGGTCGGAATCACTCTCAGCAACCTCCGAACCGATCGGGGCATCCAACTCAACCTATTTGAACAGACAGAAAAAGAGCAGCGCCTGGCCGAAACGGTGGATAAAATCCGACAAAAGTTCGGCAAAGAAAGCATCCTGCTCGCCCAGTCCTTAACAGAGAGCAGCGTTTTTTCAGACCGGGCGGGCAAAATCGGCGGACACCGCATGTAGAGAGCGATACCAAGGCTCAGTACTGAAGAAAGACAAAATGGGATCCGGCAGCAAAAGCCGTACCTAACCAGATGCCGACGATCACGTCGGTAGGATAATGCAGACCGAGATAAATACGGGAAAGGCCCACCAACATGGCCAAGGGGAACAATATCCAAGCCAACCAGGGAAGGTGAAGGACCCACACCACTGCCAGCGAGAAGGCGGCCGTCGTGTGACCCGAGGGAAATGAGTAATCCTGCAGCGCATCAGACGTAATGAAGAGGCCGGAGATCTCGAGATATGGCCGCAGACGATGCCAAAAATGCTTTCCCAGACGCACCACCAAATGGCTGAACACCAGCGCAACCAATCCCTCCAGCGCCCAGTAGCGGGCAAAGGAGTCAATCAGCAACCACCAGGCAGCCAGGAAGGCCAAGCTAAATCCGGCCCCTCCCAGGTGGGTCACCCGGGGCATGATCCAATCCATCACCCGACACCTCCATCGCTGGTTGACATAGGAAACCCAGCGGTCATCCACGTTCTGCAAACGGGCTGCCAAACGCTTCATGGTCCCAACTCCTTTGACTCAGCCGGAATTCTGTCGCTTTCATCCTAACGGACCCTTTTAAACCAGGGATTAACGGATCATTAACCTTCAATGGATATGCCAAGAGACAGGGAAGTGGTCGGAATCCTCCCTTTTGGGAACTTGACAAAATGGTGCCGAAAATGAAAATCCCGCCTTTAAAAAAGGCGGGTTTGGTGGGCAGTACTGGGATCGAACCAGTGACCTCTACCGTGTCAAGGTAGCGCTCTCCCCCTGAGCTAACTGCCCAAAAATAGTTCGTCTTGGTGGGCCCAACAGGACTCGAACCTGTGACCGATCGGTTATGAGCCGACTGCTCTACCAACTGAGCTATAGGCCCGGAATAAAAATGGCGGAGCTGACGGGACTCGAACCCGCGACCTCCGGCGTGACAGGCCGGCGTGAACTCCAACTTCACCACAGCTCCTCAATTGGTTGCGGGGGCAGGACTCGAACCTGCGACCTTCGGGTTATGAGCCCGACGAGCTACCGACTGCTCCACCCCGCGGCGACAACAATTAATATACATGATCTCCGTTAACAATGCAAGGGGTTTTCCAAAAAAAAATTTTTCCCTTTTAAGGGGTTTTCCATTGATATCGCACCCCGTAGCGTCCCTTTTTAGATTGGAACACTTCCACTTCCTCAGGGCTCTCATAACCGTATATCCACCAATCCTCCTGCATACGTGTTGCCAGACAACGGGCTTGAAACCGCGAATCATACAGCTTGGCCCAATAGATCCAGTCAGACATCTTGCACCCTCCCCTTTGGCTCAAATGTATCTTCCGATATTGTTCCTGGAGATGGTGGGATTCATGCCTATGACAAGGGACATCCGTACATTTTTCCCCGGCGCCGATACTTCCCCTTTATCATCACATAAGATAAAGCAACAATCGGAACCGGGCCCCACGGAACAAAAGCGTCAGCTGGCGTTCCGTGGGAACCCTGATTGTTGCTCAACCATCTGACCTCCATTGGACAGATGTTCCCTCCTCTACTTCGGGCTGAAATGACAGCCCGTTTTTTATGTGTCCTTTTTCGCTTGTATCCTGTTTCATCCCGCAAATGGATCCTGCACTTCGCTGGGAGGTTCTCCCTCTTCTTCCTCGTCCCGAAGCCGGTGAGCGATACGGCTGGAAGCCGACGCGGCTATACTGGCCACCAAATCGTCTAAAAAGGTGTGGATGGGACCTCCTTTTTTGGTATCCAGTTTTTCAATCAATCCAATCTTCTTCTTATCCAAGTAACCAAAGGTTGTGACTGCGATGCTTCCGTAACCAAAGACCGATCCCAGAGCCAAGGTCTCATCGCACCCGAACAACCCTTCATCCTGCTTCACCAGGGATAGGAGCGGTTCGGAGAGTTCTCCTTTTTCCGCCAACCGATCCAACTCGACCCCGACAAGTATCGCATGCTGAAGCTCTCTCTTTTCCAGGACAGCGTAAATGCTCTCCACACAATTTTCCATGGTCAGCTGTTCATTGTAGGGAGACTGCATACGGTAAACGATTTCGGCGATTCCTTCGACGGTAACTCCTCGCTCCTTCAATCGTTTCAATGCGGCGGCTTTCACCTCTTTACTGTGAACGCGCTCCATGTTCGGGTTCCTCCCTCCAGCCTGTTTCGAGGCATAATTTCATCTTATCACAAATTTACACCGATACCTAGCAGCCATATATGATGGCCCCTCACTTTATCAGGAAGCGGTTACCGGGTATAATAAGAGGGGGAGAAAGTGTCTTTAAATGGAATGCAGAGCTTGATACGGCAGGAACCAAACGTCATGAACGATCGGATCCATCTCAAAGGAGGGAAAAAGATGAGATACGGTGTTGCAACTTTTCCGGAAAAGAAGATTCAAGACTTCGCCAATTCTTATCGAAAAAGGTATGATCCTCATTATGCCTTGATTCCGCCTCACATCACCTTGAAAGAACCCTTTGAACTGAATGAGGACATGCTTCCGCAAGCCCTGCAACATCTGGAACAGGTGGCCAAAGAGACCTCCGCCTTTACCGTTCGTCTACCGAAGATCAGCACGTTTCATCCTACCAACAACGTGATCTATATTGCGGTAGATGAAACGGAGGCGGTAAAAAACCTCCATGAAAAGATCAACCGAAAATCAATTTACCATGAAGAGGAATACAGTTATATTCCACATATCACCTTGGCTCAGAAGTTATCCGATTCTGAACTGCACGATGTCTACGGGAGCCTGAAGATGCTAAAGGTGGAGTTTGAAACGCGGATCGATCGATTCCATCTCCTCTACCAGCTGGAAAATGGCTCCTGGACGATTTATCAATCCTTTCTGTTGCAGGAATAACAGAGGGATGTCTATGAACTACAGAATTGAGCCTGTCGACAAACAAAAACACCTCTCAGATGCTTTGGCCCTTCGTTACGAAGTGTTTGTAAAGGAACAAGAAGTGCCTCTCTCCTTGGAAGTCGATGAGTGGGAGGAGACGGCCGTCCATTTTCTGGCCTGGGAACAGGAACGACCGGTGGGAACAGCGCGGTTGCGCTGGATCAACGATGGGATCGGAAAAGTGGAGCGGGTAGCCGTCCTGAGCTCCCATCGCGGCACCGGCTTGGGACGGGCCTTGATGGAAGCCATCGAACAATACGCTATCGCCCAGGGAGCCTCCCAACTAAAACTGCACGCCCAAACACGTGTCCTCGGCTTTTACCGAAAACTGGGCTACTCCTCTCAAGGGGAACCTTTTTTCGATGCGGGCATTGAACATATGGAAATGAAAAAGCCGATCCTCTCCCCCTGAGGACCGGCTTTTTTTACAAGTTATTCAGAAGGGGAAACAGACAGCCTCTCCACCGTCTCCCTGTCGGTCACACAGGTGCCGAGAGGGGCGTGATACATCGACCCGTGACGCTCCCCATGAAAATCGGAACCACCGGTGGTGGGCAATTGAAACCGACGGGCCATCTCCCGATAGCGAGCCCGCATCTCATCGTCATGATCGGGATGATTGACTTCGATGCCGGCAAGCCCCTGTTGGGCGAGGTGGAGGACGAGTTCATCTTCCCCGTACAAGCCGGGATGGGCCAGGACCGGAACACCTCCCGCCTCTCGAATCACATGGATCGCCTCTTCGGGATGAATCCGCGGGGTGATTACGTAAGCGGCCCCATCCTTGCCGAGATAACGGTCAAAGGCCTCATTCATCGACTGAACCACTCCCTTTTCCACCAACACCTCGGCAAAGTGGGGACGGCCCACATTGGTTTTCCCATCTTTCTTTTTAGCGCGCACCTCTTCCATGGTGATCGAGATGCCCAAGCTGTTCAACTTTTCCAACAAGAGTTCATTGCGACGCTGACGAGCTTCACGCTGTTCCTGCAGCCGAAGGCGAAAAGCCTCATCTGTCCGATCGACGAAATAGCCCAACATATGGATATCCTTCCCATGGGCCACCGTGCTGATCTCCACACCGGGGACCACCTGGATCCCCAACTCTTTTCCCCGTGCCATCGCTTCCTTTACCCCATCCACTGTGTCGTGGTCTGTAATCGCGATGCCATACAGGTTTTTTTCCTTTGCCATCTCCACAACCGCTGCCGGCGAGAACATCCCGTCGGAGGCTGTAGTGTGTACATGAAGGTCCAAAAGGTCCAATATCCTCATCTCCCTTTTTGCTCTTTTTCTCCGTGGACTCTATCCAGCCAATGAATCAGTCCGACGCCCCAACGCTGCATAAAAACTCGCCAAGAAAAGGATTCATCGGTTCGCTGCCTCCATTCTGCCTGATACATAGACTCCAACCATTCATTCATCGCCTTGGCTTGCTTTCGGGTGACAGGAGCCGCGGGACCAGCAGGAACGTGGTATACTCCTACCTTAACTGGACGCAGTAAATACAACGGCGAACCTTCCTCAAGCCCGTTAAGCCCCAACACCAGGTCACCGGCATCCTGGCCCCTAAAAAATTCTCTGGCCATAGAACAGCCGCTCTCTTCATCGATCTGTAACCGGAACACCGACAGATAAGAGGTCATAAGGGAGGCGATCATTCGCAGCTCCTTGTCTGTAAGATCGGTGCGGTATTTATGGAGGTAACCATCCAAATGCCTGTACCCGCGGATGTTCAGATAGTCCAAAGCATACCACAATTGAAACCAATCTTCCCATTGAGGGTTTTTTTCCGGAAAGGAATCATCTCCAGTGATGGTGGAAAAAACGTGACGAGCACGGACTTTTTCCCGGAGGTTGGTCTCCCGGTCAGCATAACAGCACAACCGGTTTAGCAGACGATTAAATATGCGGGTCTGTTCTCCTTGCCACTGGTCCCTCCGACGGAAAAAGTCAACAATCCCCCGTTGGTCATCCATTCTCCTCCCTCCTTTTTTCTCTTTCGTTCATAATTTTCCCCCGGGTTCATACGATGAAAATACCTTTCGTTGGCGCAAAACCCACATGTGCAGAGCAAAGCCAATTATATTTACCGACCATGAGGAGGTTTCAATTTGGGGTTAAAAATGAAACGGATAACGGGATTGGTGTATGCCCCCGATCAAATTGACCGTTTCCTGTGTTCCCGGGGCTTTGTCCGCCGTAACGGACAACCGCCCGTCTACGATCTGCGCATCCGGGATCATATTTCCGGGGAGGAATTCCGCCTCCGGATCCCCACCACTCATCATCGTACAAAAAATCAGCCGACCATCCATTTAAAGTTGGGGCAACCCGTTCTCCACCGGTTGAGCGGAGGCCGTCGAGACGGGTTTATACCCGACCATATCAGGGAGGCGACGGAGCATAAAATCGCTGAAATCTTCTCATACCTTTACTCGGTTCATTCTTAAGCTAACAGCATGAAAACGGACCCGTAGGTGGGTCCGCTCTTTTTTGTCCAAGGGAAAAGACGGGCATCCCAAACCGGGTGCCCGCCACACTCAACGGATTCAGGTGCGTTTTTTCACTTCTTCTTCAATCCGCTTACCCAACTCCTTACCCTTCTCAGGAGATCGGTTCGCCTGGGCTTCAGAGACGCCCAATTCCGAGGCCACCTCGTTCATCATATTTTTGATCTTGCGATCATCGGAAGTTTCTCCAGCTTGAGCTCGAGGAGCTGCGCCTTCACGTTTGGACTGTTCATTCTTCTGGTTTAAAAAGCGGAACACACTGAACGCCCCCTTCTGTTGATGTTGAGTGCCCGCTTAGTATCACTCCATCACCGGTCTTTTATGTTTCCGTTTGATGGTTACCCGAACGTTGTTCAGCTCCTCCTCACTGACTACGTAAACCTGGTCAAACCTTTCCTCCCGGATGGTCCGTTTGGTGTCCTGCAAATAAGCGTGGAAACGGCGGATCACCTCAGGGGGCACCTGTCTTTGCCGTTGTTCATTTCGTTCCAGACAAACATTTAAGGGGAGATCCAACAAAATCACTGCACTTGCAAAGCCGTGTTGACTTGCCAGCTTTTGAAAGCTGGCCCGGCTGCTTCTATTGAGGGAGGTGGAATCGATTACGGTCAATTTGCCCAAACTCAACCGCAGGTGACAAATGTGTCGCACCAGAGAAAACGTCTCGCGATGAACGGACATATCCTCCACATCATCGCTAACCATTTCTCGGCACCGATCCGAGGAAACGACTTGTGTTGAAAGGAAGTGGCGATTGGCAAAGGTGGACTTGCCGCAGCCCGGCGCCGCACACATCAAAATCAATGACCGCTCGGGAAAAACCAATTCCATCCTAAGAACCTCCTCTGTCCATCATATACCACAGGATCACTTGTTTTTTCCTCTTTGATACTGTGTTACACTGAAGTGAAAAAAATCATCTGATCCGTACAGGAGGTTCACAACTTTGGCACCGGATTCAAATTCACGGGAACAATGGTCCGGAAAGATCGGTTTCATTCTTTCCGCTATCGGTTCCGCCGTCGGACTGGGAAGCATCTGGCGGTTTCCCTTTGTCACCGGTGAAAATGGTGGCGGAGCTTTTGTGCTCATTTATGTCGTCTGCGTTTTATTACTGGGACTGCCAGTTCTCCTTTCAGAGATTGTTCTGGGTCGCAGCACCCAACGCAATCCCGTCGGCGCCTTAAGAAAACGGGCACCGGGCACGCCTTGGTTTTTAGGCGGGTTTATCGGGATTACAGGTACCATCATCATCCTCGCCTTTTACAGTACAGTTGGAGGGTGGACCCTCTCCTACATCTGGGGGGCACTGGCCGACGGATTCGGCCAGATGTCCATCCAACAGGCGGAAGCTCGCTTTACCCAATTCATCTCCGATCCCATCATCCCGATTCTGTGGCAATTTTTATTTATGATGCTCACCATGGGCATCTGCCTGTTTGGATTGCAAAACGGGATTGAACGGACGAACAAATTTTTGATGCCGATGCTGGGGATCATGTTGATCATCCTGGTGATCCGGGGAATCACGCTACCCGGCTCTGGTGAAGGGATTCGCTTTATTCTTTACCCTGACTGGTCCAGCGTCACCTTCAATACCGTCTTTGAGGCCTTGGGAATGGCCTTTTTCTCCTTATCCATCGGCGCTGGCACCATGGTCACATACGGCAGCTATCTGCCGAAAAAAGAAAGTATCCCTCACGCAGTCAAACATGTGGTCCTGTTTTCCACCCTGGTTTCCCTGGCAGCGGGATTGGCGATCTTTCCGGCGATCTTTTCTTTGGGCTATGAACCGAACACCGGCCCGCCATTGGTCTATATCACCTTGCCGGCGGTATTTGCTCAGATGCCGGGCGGCAGTTTATTTGCGATCCTGTTTTTCTTCCTGTTGAGCGTAGCCGCTCTCACCTCTTCCATCTCCTTGTTGGAAGTTCCGCTTCGCTACCTAGAGGATGAACATGGATTCAGCCGTAAGAAGGGCACCTTGCTGGCTGGCGGGTTGATTTTTCTACTGGGAATCTTCGCCACCCTCTCCTTCAGCACACTGTCCCATGTCAAAGGGATTGCCGGACTACCGATCTTTGAATCGATGGACTTTATCGCTTCCAACGTCCTGCTCCCCCTGGGCGGACTGGTCTTTATCCTGTTTGCCGGATGGAAATGGGGGATTCGGCAGGTTTTCGATGCAGCTAAAGGGGAAGACGGTAAAGGCCTTCCCGCACAGCTCTTCTGGGAATGGATCGCCCGTTGGGTAACACCGGTTTTGATCCTAATCGTCTTTCTCTTTCAAGTTCTGTCCAATCTGTAATGACAAAAGTGCTCCCCCGATAAGGGAGCACTTTTTTATTCGGCCAGCTCTCGTTCAAATACCCTAAGATAAGGATATACGGCTTCCACGGAAACCATGCGGGCCTCCCGAGGGTGAGGGGATAACTTTCCTCTCACCCAGAACCGGTTATCCAACCCCGCCGGGGGCGGGCTTTGTATGTTGGCCTGAAGGGGAATCCATTGCCCGCCGATCTCCAGCGAGGCTCCTGTGGATGAGATCCCCAACTGAAAGATCCCTTCTACAAAAGGCGGGGCCATCTCTTTAGATAACCCGTTTTCCGCCAACCAGCGCCGGGCTTCAAAGGCACGAGGCAACTCTTGAATCGATTCCTTGTAGACAGAGGCAAAAGTGGGATAAATGTCGCAGATCGCTTCTTCCCGGATCCAACGAAATAACCCTTTCAAGGTGTTGAGAAAGATTCTTGAGCGGATCGGTCCGCCCTTGCCCTTATCTACGTACCAGACACCGAAAAAATGCGACAGAACCTGCTCATCTAAAAGAGACCAGGTAAAACTCTCCCCAAACCGGATGGAAAGATAATCTTTTAATAAGTCCAGCGATTCCTGATACAGTTCCCGCGTTTTCTCCTGAAAAAGGGAAACGTATCGATCATAAAACAACTGGAATTGCTGCCCCACCACATCGGGCAAGCTCGCTTTTTCTTCCGGCACCGTAGGCATTCGAAACAGATCTTCTATAGGAGCTACCTTGGGGAGATCCTTCAAATCCTCTCCCCGGTCACCGATCACCTCCGGCAGCGTTTCCGGCTGATCGGAATTTTCCAGTTCCCGAGCCCTTTTCATGAGCCATCCGAGCACCTGCATCCCGTTCTGTTGCCAGTATTCTCGTTTTAGATCGCCTTTTCTCTGTATCTGTTCGTTCAAGTGCACCAGGATCTCCCCCCTCATCTCAACCCCAAAAGCAGTATAAGGGCCAAACAGCTCGTAACGATTTACCAAACGGGAGAGGCGCGCGAACATCAACATGCCTTCTTTGATGGGCTCGTCCAGCCGCACTAAAAACTCCTTCTCCTCGACCAAAGAGCGTAGTCGGGCTTCCCCTTCGCCCACCTCAATCACTTCATAACAGCATAGATGAACTTCTGTCAACTCCTGTGCCATTCGATCGGATTCCGACGTCCGCTCCGACAACTGTTCCCGCCAAACTTCGACAGGTCTCTGCCCGTGATAACAAGGGGCGTCAAATAAAATCCAAAACCGATAGGTGTAAGTTAGATTGGCAGGAATCGGCTTGTCCGCAGGAAGGTGGAAAAACTCTTTAAAACGAAGGTCCCAAATTTCATCAATTTCCTCCGAGCAGACTTCCTCAAACCACCGATTCAACTCCGTGACCAAACGGGACTTGGCTTTCCGCTCTCTCTCTTCTCGCACTTGTTCAGCAGATTGAATGGCCACGACCCGTTCGCAACACTTTTTGTATTTCTTTCCGCTACCACAGGGGCATGGATCGTTACGACCGGCTGTTACAGGCATATCGACACATCCCGTAAGATATCCTTTTCTGTAGTATATACGAATTACCCACCTGCTGACAAAAAGTTTTGGAAAAAGCTGATCATTTTTCCACTCCTTTAACCCCTGCTTCTTCAAGGATTTCAGACAAAAAAAATCCCGCGTAAAATTCGCGGGATTTGAACCTGATCATTCGAGAATATAAACCGTCACGTTGCGACGTCCCCACTGGATCGCCTCTGATTCACTTTCAAAGTAAAGGTCGATCACGTTGCCGTTGACGGCACCGCCTGTATCTTCCGCCACAGCGCGGCCGTATCCAGGAATGTACAACTCAGTCCCCAGTGGGATCACTGCAGGATCGACAGCCACCGTACCCCGGCGGGGGGTCGTTCCGGTTGCTGTTTTGTTTCCGGTAGCGGTATATCCGGTCGTCTCCGCTTCCATGGTTTTTTTGTACTTCAGACCGGCGATCCGCGATCCGGAAGACAGTTCAGTATCCCCTTTAGCCGAGGCTTCCTCCGCTTCACCGGAACCTACTTTGACGATTTGTGCCGTCGGTTTGATCTCGTCGATCTTTTTCTGGTCGGTCACCATCGCCTTGCCATTTTTAAATAATGCTGTCACTTGATAAATGACTTTTCCCTTTTTCCCTTCCCGGACCACTTCTTTTTCCCCTTTTGGAATATCCGGGTCTTCTTTCTTTTTAACGGAGTAATCCGTCTCTTCCACTTTCTTTTGAACCTTTTTCTCAATTTTATCGATCACAATGGTCATACCATTTGTAATCTTTTGATCCAATGTAGCATTCATCTGGTCGTTCTTATTTACATCCACCTTCTGCTCTTTCAGGAATTTTCCCACCGTCGGCTGGAGTGTGGTATGTTCCTCGGGGTCCTTATTTCCCACTTTTAAGGTTACCGAACACTTACAGGTAAGCTGGATATCCGTATCCTCCTGGATCTTTTGATCCCACGGGATACTCGGTTTATACTTTTCTTTCAGCTTGGCGGGTTTCATTCCTTCTTCTTTCAATGCATCCGACAGTGTCCCGTTGAAGACCGCTGTCTGAACGGTTTTCTCTCGATCACTGAAGGTGATGTTCACTTCTTTGTTCATCATGGCATAACTGACGTAGGCTCCGGATAACAGTAGGACGGCGGCAACCCCTAGTACGATGATCAGGGTTTTTTTCATGCTAAACCTCCCTTTTTCCCACTGGTCAAAAGACGGTTTTATTATAGCAGAGTTCAAGAAAATGTCTATGAAAAAATTACATTACAGGAAAGACCTCCAGTTCGATGCAGCCCGTCAGTTGGCGGAACCAGCGTTTTTTCCAACCACCGATATACGCAATTTTCCTTTTAATCCCGGATCCTGACGTCCAGCACCCTTCTCTCTCCGAGATCCCTGTGGAACGAAAAGAGGAGAGCGGTTGATCGTACTCCGCTCTCCGGTGATCCCACTACTCCTTGGTCCCGGATAAACGATCAAGCGGCAACGGTTCCTGACGATGCTTTTTCGCATCCTCACGAATCGACTGTTTCTTCTCCGGAGCCGGTACCTCCTCCATATCGGGTTTCGTTTTCGGTGCGTCCTTTGTCTTTTTCGACTGGTGGATGGTATTGGAGGGCCCGAAGATCTTCACCGTTAAAACCCCGTTTTTGGCGGTAGCAGAAACCAGAATCGGTTGATTCAATTGGTTTTGAAAAACAAAATCGGGTCCACCCCAGGAGACCGTGGCATCCTTCCCCTTGGGAACATACGTTACATGTTTACTGTGACTCACTCGCTGCAAGATCCGTAGTCCAGCACGTTCCACACTGTTATATAAGGTTGAAGAGGTTTGACAGATGCCCCCTCCCACCCCTTCTGTATATTCACCGCGCACGATCACCTTGGCGGGACGATAACCGCGGGCCTTAGAACGTACACCCACCGATCGGTTAAAGGAAAAAACCTCTCCGACAGGAACCACTTGATGATCGATCGCCTTGACTGACAGGTCGATGTTATGGGAACGATTTCTGTGGCTGGGGTCGTACACCGTCGTGTAGGAAGCGAGCTGTTTCTGCTTGATCCGCTTCAACATCGCCGTGGTCACCTGCGGCCTCCAGGTTTGTACTGGAACCTCTTGGGGACGCTCGAGATAGGCATGGGGTTGATCCAACCATCTGTCCACCATCCCGCGCTCCACCCTGAGCCCGTCCTTTTGCGGAATCAGCTTTCGATCGCGAAAATGTGCCGATTGAGGCGGACGATTGATCGCTCTTTCTACGCGGGCAAACCAACGATAAAAAGCATCCCGATCCAATGTTGTGGGATCTATCCCATCATAGCCGACCCGGGAAAGATCGAGGCGCCACTCTTTTTCTCCGTACTGAAGGATCAAAGGGGAAGAGGTTTCCCGTTTGATGGAGTGAGTCGCTTGGGGATCTGCCAAGGGCTCTGCAGTGCCGCCGCCGACAGGGCCAGAGGATGAAGCGCAGCCGGAAGTTAACAGCAGCACAGACAGTAACATAACCAGAAATTGCACCCACTCACCTCCTCCCCTTTAGTTTGTCAAGGAAGGCAGGATACACACTGGGAAGATCAGGGGGATTAAAAGATGTCAAGCATCCATCCCCCGCCCGCCAAAACATACAGCAGGATCAGCACCGGGATGCCGATGCGAAAAAGAGGATGCATCGTTTTATGGCGAAATAAGTACATACCTAAATACAAGCCAGGAGCGCCCCCAAACAGAGCGGATAAGATCAGGTTCCGCTCTGGAATTCGCCATGCTCCTTTTTTGGCTCGGGCTTTATCCACTCCCATCAGACAAAAGGCCATCCCATTGACAGCGACGAAATAAATAAGAAGGATATCCATAATTAAAGATTATGCCAATCATAACAAAGAAACTATACGCCATCTGTCGGATTTTTATCTTCACCCCTGTTTGTTTTACAGATAGACCCAGGGAATGGTCTTTCTATACTTAAGGTTTGAATAGATATTATTTATTTCGTGAATCAACCCTTTGTGTCTCACAACATGTTCCCGGGTCATTGGGATGAAAAATGACTCATCACGCGAATGGGGAGTGTGAAACCACGATGGATCCCACCCTTCTCAGCCGGATTTTAACAGCGGAGACATTGGCCTTCCATATCATTTGGGCCACGATCGGCGTCGGCGTTCCTATATTTATTTCCCTGGCGGAAGCTTGGGGAATATATAAAAAAGATGATCACTACATCCTGATGGCACGACGCTGGACCCGTGGGTTTGTAATCACCGTCGCTGTCGGCGTCGTCACAGGCACCTCCATCGGGCTGATGCTCAATCTCTTGTGGCCGCGATTTATGCAACTGGCCGGAAACGTCATCAGCCTACCCCTGTTTCTGGAAACCTTTGCTTTTTTCTTTGAAGCGATATTTTTAGGGATTTACCTCTACACCTGGGATCGGTTTAGAAAACCGATTTACCATTGGCTCACATCGATCCCTATCATCATCGGCTCCGCCCTGTCCGCAGTATTTATCACCACCGTCAACGCTTTTATGAATACACCAGCCGGGGTTCAAATCGAGAACGGAGAAGTGACCGACATTTATCCCCTGGCGGCCATGTTCAACCCGGCAACCCCCAGCAAAACAGCTCATGTCCTCTCTTCCTCATATGTCGCTTGCGCCTTCCTCCTCGGAGGAATTGCCGCCCATGCCCTTCTCAAAGGGCGTCATTCTACCTACCACCAAAAAGGGCTAAAAATGACCATGATCGCCGGTCTGATTTTGTCTGTGGCCACCGCAGTGGCCGGCGACATGTCCGGAAAGTTTTTGGCCAAGAACGTTCCGGAAAAGTTGGCAGCGGCGGAATGGCATTTTGAAACCCAACAAGAAGCGCCGCTGATTATCGGGGGGTATCTTGACGAAAACCAAGAAGTGCAAGGAGCGATCCAAATCCCTTGGGCCTTGAGTATCCTCGGCAAAGGGAAGCCAGATGGGGAAATCATCGGGTTAAATGATTTCCCTGTCGATGAACGCCCACCTTTATACCTGCACTATCTGTTTGACGGAATGGTTCTCATCGGAGCCTTCCTGATTTTGATATCCGCCCTGTTTCTTTACGCTTGGTGGCGACGAAGAAACCTCTGGCACCCTTGGCTGCTGCGGGGGATTGTGCTTGGCGCCCCGATGTCATTTTTGGCGATCGAACTGGGGTGGATCTATGCAGAGGTGGGCCGTCAGCCCTGGATCATTCGGGGGGTGATGCGGGTAGATGCCGCCTCCACCACCGCCGATCATGTCGGGGTGTTATTAGTGGTCTTCACCCTTCTCTATATCACTTTGGCCGTCATCGCTGTCTCTGTTCTGCGGAGGCTGTTCCATCACCACAGTCCCGAAAAAGAGTTGGAAGAACGCAGGATTATCCTTTAACGGGGGGATCATATTGCCGCTGGAGCTGATCGGTATCACCGTCCTATGGACGTTTTTGTACGGTTATCTAATCGTCGCCTCCATCGACTTCGGTGCCGGTTTCTTTTCCTATTACAGCGTGCTGACGAAAAAGGAACATCGTATCACTCAAGTGATCAACCGGTATCTCTCCCCGGTCTGGGAAGTGACCAACGTGTTTCTTGTCTTCTTTTTTGTGGGGATCGTGGGATTTTTCCCGGATACCGCCTATTACTACGGAACTTCCCTGCTGCTTCCCGGAGGCATAGCGCTATTGCTGCTGTCGATCCGGGGCTCCTTTTACGCCTTTGCCAATTACGGGGCGCGACAGAACAGCAGCTTTCTGTTTTTATACGGGATCACAGGCCTGTTGATCCCGGCTTCTCTATCGACGGTCTTAACCATTTCCGAGGGGGGGTTTATCCGGGAAGAGGCAGCAGGAAAGGTCCGATTCCTTCCCTGGGAGCTCTTGACCAGTCCCTACTCCTGGTCTGTGGTTTTTCTCGCAGTAGTCAGCGTCCTGTTTATCAGCGCCTCCTTTTTAACCTACTACGCGGATAAAGCCAAGGATGGTCCCGCTTTTGAAACCCTGCGCCAATATGCTCTCTTCTGGAGCAGTCCGACGATGGTAGCCAGTATGTGGGTATTTATGGCTTTATCTCGTCACAATGAGGAACATTTTCAAAACATGTGGGAGATCGCATGGGTATTCCTGCTTTCCCTCGCTTGCTTTCTCGGAGCAGTCTATCTGATCGGGCGGGGAAAACGCCTGGGGTGGGCCTTTATATTGGTGATGCTCCAGTTTGGATTCGCCTTTTTTGGTTACGGGTTCTCCCACTTACCCTACCTTCTGTATCCCTATATCACCATTCACTCCGGACTCACCCACTCCAACATGGGCTGGGCCCTGGTCATTTCCTTTGTCGCGGGCTTGTTTCTGCTGATTCCTTCCCTCCTCCTCTTGCTGCGACTCTTTCTGTTCAATGCCAACTACGTCCAGGGGAAAAAATAAAAAAAGAGCCGCACGGGATCATCGTGCGGCTCTTGTCGTTTTTGATTCACGGCAGGCGTCCACGAAACTGCGAAAGATCCGACGAGCAAAGGGATCCCGGCGATACAGATTCTCCGGGTGCCACTGCACGCCCAGTATAAAGGGCTCTTCTACCCTTTCAAAGGCTTCCACCACCCCATCGGGAGCCGTGGCTGATACGGTGTAACCTTCCGGGATGTGACGAAGGGCCTGGTGATGGAAACTGTTGACCCGCGCCCGATCAGTGCCGGCGATCTGCTCCAGCAAGGTACCACGACGGATTTCGATGCTGTGGGAAAGATAATCTCGAGGCCCGCGCTGGGCGTGTTGGATCAGATCCTCCCGTTGACTGTCGAGATCCTGATACATATCCCCGCCCAGAGCAATATTCAGGACCTGACAGCCTCTGCAGAGAGCAAGAACCGGTTTTCCCGCCCTTACCATCGCTTGGGACAAAGCAATTTCCATTCGGTCCCGCTCCGGCTCCACCCTCCCCAAACCGGGCTGGGGTTCCTCACCGAACAGCGAAGGATCAATATCATCCCCTCCAGTCAACATCAGCCCATCGATGCTTTCCACCATCCCCCGGAGAGAATCCGGATCATTTGTAAGAGGAAGCAGGAAGGGGATTCCTCCCACATCCAGAAGGGCATCGCTGTTGTCCTTTTTCAACGTCAACTGCTTTTCCCTCTCGCTATAGGTGAGCGTAATACCAATCACCGGTTTTACGGGTGCCATTCCCTCTCCCCCGTTCCCTTTTTGTCTTTTTATTCTTCTGTCTGATCTTATCTTATCATGTTCATCGGGGGGAAGGTACCAAAAAACACCTGCCATAGCAGATTAAGAGAAGGGATCGTCATTTACTTCGCAGGCACTCGATTATTCATCAGGAAACGAATGGCATAGATCCCAGCGAGACCGACCAGCGCGTAGATGATCCGGCTGAAACCGGAGGATTCCCGAATAGAATCCCCTCCAAAAAGAGCAGACACCAAATCCCATTGAAATAAGCCGACCAACAACCAGTTGATCGCTCCGACAATCGTCAAAATCAAGGCCAGACGCGAAAAGGTACTCATCGAAAAAGCCTCCTTATCTATACTTTGTTCTCAGGTTGCCACGAATCCATTCATTTTATGATCACCAAGAGGGAAGTCACCGGCCTCCTTCACACTCCACCTCACCGCGGGACACTTCCGCCTTAAAAACGGGTTTTAGACTCTCATCCCGGAAAACGTACATGTCGGGCATACATAAAAAAACAACCGACGTGGGACGTCGGCTGTTCAAATCCATAGGTCACGCTTTTTGTTTTTCCTGTTCCTCTTTTTGACGATACTCCTCAGCGATTTTGTCGATCTCCTTTTTCAGTTCCTCCACCATCTGATCCTCAGGGACTTTGCGGATCGTTTTTCCATGTCGGAACAAGAGACCTTCACCCCGGCCGCCGGCGATTCCAATATCGGCTTCCTTCGCCTCCCCGGGGCCATTGACGGCACAACCCAATACGGACACCTTAATCGGTGCTTTAATTTTGGAGATGTACTCTTCCACCTCATTGGCGATACTGATCAAATCGATTTCGATCCGGCCGCAGGTGGGGCAAGATACCAGAGTGGCGGCGTTAGCCGCGAGACCGAAACTCTTCAACAGTTCCCGGCCCACTTTTACCTCTTCCACCGGATCGGCACTCAGACTGATCCGCATGGTAGAGCCAATCCCTCTGGACAGGACGGCACCCATCCCCGCCGAGCTTTTGACCGTTCCCGAAAAGAGTGTGCCGGACTCGGTGATCCCCAGATGAAGCGGATAGGGGATTTGCTCCGCCGCCTTGGTATAGGCTTCAATAGCCAGCCTCACGTCCGAAGCCTTCAGAGAGACAACAATATCGTGGAAATCCAAATCCTCCAGGATTCCGATGTGGTACAAGGCACTTTCCACCATGCCGTCCGCTGTCGGATACCCGTATTTCTCCAGGATCCGTTTTTCAAGGGAGCCAGCGTTTACCCCGATCCGCATCGGGATGCCGCGTTCCTTCGCTGCTTTTACGACTTCCTCCACCTTTTCCCGTTTCCCGATGTTTCCCGGGTTGATGCGGATTTTGTCAATACCGCCTTCGATCGCTTTTAGCGCCAAGCGGTGGTCAAAATGGATATCCGCTACCAGCGGGACATTGGTCTGCTTCTTAATCTCCGGGATCGCTTCAGCAGCCCGCATATCGGGGCAAGCCACCCGGACAATCTGACAGCCGGCCTCTTCAAGCCGGTTGATTTCATCCACTGTGGCTTTTATGTCATGGGTTTTCGTCGTAGTCATGCTTTGAATAACAACCTGATCATTTCCGCCGATCTGAATGTTACCCACTTTTACGGGTCTTGTTTGAGTGCGATGATACATTCGGTATCGCCCCTTTAGTCCATAGAAACTCACACTCCGTACATTATATATCATTTCGCAAACGGAAAAAAGGAGCCATACCCTAAGTTGGCTCCGGCTTAATCAAAATTTTATATTCTCCTTGCCTGTCCTTACTGCTGGTTCATCCCCCGTTGCACGGATTGGTACACTTCCTCGGGAGTCAGTCCCTCGGCGTTGATCACCTGCATTTGACCCATGGCGTCCTGCATTCCCATCATATCTTTGTCTTCACCGGAGATGACGCAGCAATCGCAGTTTTGCAATTGATCAGCATTCAAGGGTTCCACCTGACATCCTTGGCTTTGCAGATATTGGCTGACATGGTTTAAGCCTTCTTCCACCGCGACGCGATAGTTGTTCATCAGTTCACCTTCTTTATCCGTTATTGTTGGCACCAGTTGATTTTTCTTCATCTTTTACATAGGCGATCAATGCCACCTGACCGTCCATCAATTGGTTTAGCTCCTGCTCGGCCCGGGTGATCCGATCGAGGACATCATTCCGGTCTTTCAGGTTGACCAGTCGGTAGGAAGGATTGTCTTGTCTCACCGGGTATTGCCCCCTCTCAAACGGGACCTTTGTTTATGCGTAAACATCTTCATCCCGAAGGGGACCATGCCAAACCAGCGAACTCCCCAGGAAGGACGCTGCTGTTTGCGGCTGATCCGCTCTTCCCTGCGTCGATCCCTGGGCGTGTCCATATATTTCACCATTTCCTGAACCAGGTACTTGAGAAAGTCCTGAGTCGACATGGACTCCACCCCCTGTTCTTCAGTGTATCCAGGGGACAACGCTTTAAACCCCGCCGCCGTCGGAACACCCTTTCCAACTCTTGATAATCCGTTCCACCGATGCTGCCGGGGTCAGCCCGGTGGTATCGAGATAAAAATCAGCAAAATCGTAAACCCCTTGCCTTTCCCGCTTCAGTTCCCGCACCCGCCGTCGGGCGTTGCCTTCGAGAAGCGGGCGGGACTGATCCGACACCAGACGCCGGATCAACTCCTCCTCCGTCGCATCCAAAGCGACGGTCCAGCCGCTGGTCGCAATGCGGTTGGTATTGGCTGGATCCAGCACAATTCCTCCACCAGTGGTGATCACTTTCGTTTCTCCCTCAGTCACTTTCCATAAGATCCGTTTTTCCCATTCCCGAAACCGGACCTCTCCGCCTTCCGCAAACAGTTCCGGGATACTTCTTCCTGCTTGCCGCTCCACTTCCGTATCGGTATCCACCCAGGGCCAGCCCAACCTTTCCGCCAGCATCCGGCCCACGGTGCTTTTTCCTGTACCCATAAAACCGATCAAAATCAGGTGATGCTTTTCCAAACCACCATCGCTCCCGTATGTACAAGTTTCGCTCATTATAACACGGAGCAACCGCATCATTTGTTTACCATTAATGAAGTGGGGTTAAATCGGAGGATCTTTCACTGGCAGTGGAAGGGTACAATGTATCTATCGATAACCGTCGGACATCCGTCTGATTCACGCTGAACAACCGATCAGTTGCTGATCCCGGTTATCTTTGATCCATTTTTGCTCCCTTTTGCAAATACGTAAAAAAAATGTCCGAACCCACACATACGAAGAATACTGCTCTTTGTGCTAGGAAGGGATCCATCAGCCCCACCGCTTTCAACCACCGAAACGGAAAATATCCGCAACAGGTAAACATGTTCTCACCCTGTCATTCCTGACTACACTAAAAAACGGAGCGAACTTTTAGCCACTCCGTTTTCAAATTGAAACCATACTTTATCGTACATCTCTCCAAGCGGACATATCCGATCCCATCGTTTTGGAACGTTATGGTTCCCAGCGACGAATGGTGCAGGTGCGGGGGTCGAGTTCTGCCGCTATCGATTGTTTCACGTTCTCCTTCTGGGCCACGGAGCGAATGCGGAAGATTCCATCCTCTGTCTTCTCTACCGTGCTGCGGGTGTGGAATCCATTCAGAGGAGTCGACAGGGGGCGATCCCCGTTAGGGTCAGCACATACCCTCTGCCTCATCCTTGCGAGTCCGCTTTCGGCGGCGTATTGGGCCTGGATTCGAGCCCAGTCCGTATTCGCAGCCTGCAGGGAACGGGAATAGCTGGAGAGTGCCGTCGATGTCAAAAGAAAAGCCAACACCGTTACAGCCAGGGCAAAGGGAAGAGCCATTCCCCGTTCATCCTTCAGCCATGTGCAGTCCTTCACGGGTCCACCCTCCCCCGGAAGAAGAATTCCGTCTCGTAATCCCCGTGCCAATTCTGCATCCCGAGCTCAATCCGAACCCCGCCTGCTTCAGGGGTAAAGTGAACCATATAGACATCGTGGATCAGGACAGTAGTTCCGCGAAAGTTGGATTGACCGGACTGGCTCACACTGCGAATGATCCGCCGCTTATCCAGTTTATAACGGATGGTGCCTTCCTCCGGTTGCTCAAACAGCAGCCACCCCTCCGATGTCAAACGAAAATTCTTCCCCTGGCGCAGATCCTCCCGGACATCAGCGGCAAAAGCCCCCGCTCCCGAGCGCAACGCCTGTTCCGCCAGGATGGTCTTCATCCCCTTTTCCAATTCCAGGCTGACAGCGAGAACAATCGGGATCAGCAGCACCAACAAAGACATCACCACCGCCAGTTCCACATAGGTGAATCCGCCCTCCCCTCGCATCAAGGCGTGTAAGTCAAGCTTTTGAGGCTTTGTTTTCGCTCTTTTTCTACCGCGTCCACCCATAAAACTTCCACATAAGAGCCCGTCAAGTGCGATTCCACCCTTTTTTTCCGCCATCGGAGCTTATACACCGTTCCTTCGATCGTTTTTTTCCTCTCCCCCTGGGAAGGAACGGAGACCGTCGGGGATTGAATCCGCTCCATCTCCGCTTCCAGCAAGTGAGAGGCTTGCGTCCGCCGAACGTGGCTTTCATGGTGCATCTTCAGTTCACTAAGCACTGGCAACGCCACAGACAGCAACATACCGAACACCATCAGGGCGGTCATCGTCTCCACCAAGGTAAACCCCTGTTTATCCCGGATCATGGCTGCACCTCCACTCGGGGACGACCGGAGGCGACCTGTACGACAACCCGTCCGACGATCTCCTTCCCCTGCATGAGTTGAAAAGTACCCCCTCGGCTTTGTCCCGAAGGGCGAAAGACGAGTTGACCCGAAGGAAAGTTGCTGGTCAGGCGGGTTCCGGCTGGCGCTGTCCCTCTGGACAGCCGCTGTTTCCCCTGGTAAACAGCATAGGAGGAACCCTCTCGATTCACCTTTAGGTAGACATCGACTTCCCCGATCTGAGCTTTACGCTGGGCGAGCCGTATATCCTCGGCGAGAAGTCCTAGAAACCCTTCCCGCTCCTGCCGATCCCCCCACTGGACAAAGGCAGGGAGTGCCAATGCCGTGATCAGACCGGCAAGGGTGAGAGTGATGGTCAACTCCACCAGGCTCCAACCTCCATCACCTCGCCATAACTGTTTAATCCCCATGAACAGAGCAGGTCACCCGCTTCTCCACCGGTGCATCCTTTTGGATCCGGTAATTCCCTTTGGCGGGACAAGTGGGGACCGTCCTTAGATAGCCCCGCCGCTTCATCTGTTGAGCATTGTCAGGATAACTTCCCAAATCCAAATAGTAGTTGTCTGCCTGGGATCCGATCAGTTTTCGGTTAGCGTCGCAAGCCTTTTCCTGGGCCGATTCCCCCGCCGCTTTCAGATTGGGAAGAGCGATAGCGATGATCACACCGATCACAAACAGCACCACCAGCATCTCAATCAGAGTGAAGCCCCGTTCATCCCGCCAAACGCGCTTTGGGTTCATGATCATTCTCCTTTCCTCAAATGGCCCGCACCAGGTTTAGCATCGGCAAAAACAGTGCCAACACCGTCATCGCCATCATCAACCCGATCACAAAGATCAGGATCGGCTCCAGGCTGCGAGTGAATCGATCCAACCGCTCCTTCATCATCATTTCCGTGCTCTTGGCCAGGCTCAACAACGCCTGATCAAGCTCCCCTGACTCTTCACCTAAGGCCACCATCCGGTTCAAGGAGGGAAGAAAGAGGGGGCCTTCCCGTTTCAAGGCCCGATGCAGGGGCTCACCCGCCAACAACCTTTCCCGGATTCGCACCATGCCCGTTTTCAACGGTGGCCAGGGGATCAACTCATTGATCACTTCCACCGCTTTTAACAAAGGGAGGCCCGCTCGGAGCAAAGAACCGAGTTGAATCGCCAAATAGTGAGTAAAGCGAAGGGCAAAATAGGAGCGCACCACCGGAAGACGATAGAGGGGAGCTGTCCACCGGTTTCGCCTGTCAGAAGGGAGACGGCGGATGATCATGATTGCCACTACAGCGAGAAGAAAAGCCATCCCCACAACCAAAAAGACGATTCGCAGCGACTCATGAAAGGAAATAAATAACTGCGTATACACAGGCAGCGACAAACCCATCGTTTCATACATATCTGAAAACCGAGGCACCACTGTCGTCATCAGGAATAGAAAAGCCAACACCACCAGCAGCAAAACCACCGCGGGATAGGTTAAGGTCCGGGTTAGTTCGCGTATCAACCGGCCCTTCTCCGCATAATACTGCTCACATTGCTGAAGGCCATGACCATAATCCCCATACTCCTCGGCCGCCCGGAGAAGGGAGATGAACAGCGGCGGCAATCCTTCTTTGGCCAGGGCCTCCGAGAAGCTGATCCCGCCGTCCAACTGCCGGAGAATCCTCCCTGCTTCCTCTCCCCGAATCACCTCCTGCTCCGACAACAGGCGCAGACTGGGAACCAGGGGAAATCCGGCCTGCAACAATCCGGACAGATGTCGGCTAAATCCCGCCAGACGGTCGGCACTCCATCTGTTCTTCCGCTTACTCATACACGTCCACCACACGATGGTACTCGGATATGGTCGTCTCCCCCGTCATCACTTTCTCCAGCATCGCGTCGGAGAGGGAACGCATCCCCGCCTTCCGAAAGTTTTGCCGCAGTCGAGACAGAGGAGCGCGATCCACGATCAGCGGATGGAAATCCTCCTTGACCGACAAAATCTCAAACACTCCAGTCCGATTTTTAAACCCCATCTGCCGGCAATCGTCACACCCTTTCCCTTTACACCCCTGGCAAATGAGTCGAACCAGCCGCTGGGCGACTACCCCCGTCAAAGCGGAAGCGATCCGGTAAGGTTCGATCCCCATATCTAACAAGCGGGTGATGGAGCTGCAGGCATCCACCGTGTGCAAGGTGGATAAGACCAGATGACCGGTCAAAGCAGCCCGGATGGCGATATCTGCTGTCTCGGCGTCCCGGATCTCACCGACCATGATGATGTTGGGATCTTGGCGCAGAACGGCGCGAAGTCCCCGGGAAAAAGTCAACCCGGCTTTGTTGTTCACCTGGATCTGATTCACCCCGGCCAGCTGGAATTCCACCGGGTCCTCCAAGGTGACTACATTGACCTCCTCCCGATTCAACTCCTGCAAAATGGCGTACAGACTGGTGGTCTTTCCCGCCCCCGTCGGTCCGGTGACTAAGATCAGCCCACCGGGGCGCCGAATGATCTCCGTCAGCCGCTTTTGCTCCTCCTCCTCCATCCCCAACTCCGCCAGCGACATCTGTTCCGGACGGTTGCGCAACAACCGCAACACCAGCTTCTCCCCGTACAGCGTAGGCATACTGGAGACGCGCACATCCACCCGTTCTCCCCGGTGGGTCACTGTCAGGGCCCCATCCTGGGGCAGGCGTTTTTCCCCGATATCCAGGTTCCCCATCACCTTCAGCCGGGAGATCAATGGATACATCTCCTCTTTGGAAACGGAGCCGACGGGAACCAAGAAACCATCCACCCGCTGTCGAATCTGCAAAACCTCCGCTCTCGGCTCCAGATGCACATCGCTGGCCCGGGTATCCAAGGCCTCCTCTAACAACCGATTCACATAACTCGCCGTATCCATGCACCACCACCCCAACAGGAAAAATTTATGATTCGATACCACATTTCGACAAATGACGACGAACCCCTTCCTGATCCTGCAAATTTTTCTTCTTTTTCCTTATAAAAATAATTCGTCGCAACATGGCGGCGAACCTTTCCCCTTCAATATGGCCCCTGGTAGTTTTTGCGATCCAGTCTACGAAAGTCCATCTGCCGGCTGACCTCATAACATGAAAAAAGCCCTCCATTTGAGGGCATTACTTTCGTGCTTATTTCGTAATCAATTCCAGTTCCACTGGATAGAATTTCTTTACCTTTTTTCCTTTGGCCACTTTCACAGCGACTTCCACAGCCGTTTTCCCGATTTCGGAGGGCTTTTGGGCGATGGTGGCTCCCATTTCCCCTTTTTTAACGGCTTTCACGGCATCATCGGTGGCGTCAAAGCCAACGACGAGGATATCCCTCTTGGTGGACCGGATAGCTTGGACAGCCCCCATAGCCATTTCGTCATTATGGGCAAAAACGGCCTCAATGTCGTCTTTGCTCTGGAGAATATTCTCCATCACAGTCAACCCTTTGGCGCGGTTGAAGTTGGCCGGCTGTGACGCGACTACTTCGACTCCGTCCTTGCCGTCTACCGCTTGGTGAAATCCTTTCCCCCGGTCACGGGCTGCGGAAGTCCCGGGGATTCCTTCCAGCTCGACGATATTCCCTTTTCCCTTCACCTGTTCGAGGATGAAGTCGCCGGCCATTTTCCCACCTTCCACGTTATCAGAAGCGATGTGGGCCACCACTTCTCCCCCTTCCGCTTCCCGATCCACAGTGATGACAGGGATATTGGATTGGTTAGCGGATTCCACTGCCGTCGCGATGGCTTTGCTGTCAGAGGGGTTGATCAATAAAATGTCCACGTTTTTCTGAATCTGGTCTTCCACGTCGTTCAACTGCTTGGCGTTATCGTCCTGTGCGTCGGCTACGATCAGTTCGGTTCCGGCTTTCTTGGCCGCTTGTTCCGCTCCTTCTTTTAGGGAAACAAAGAACGGGTTATTCAGTGTGGAGACAGACAGTCCGATCTTGATATTGTCATCCTGCTTCTTCTCTTCCTGTTCCAGTGCAGACTGGCTGGAACAGCCCACCACCACGCCAAAGACCAGCGTTGTCACCAACAACATAAGCCCCATTTTTTTCATTGTGATCCCCCTCGTACTATAATCAGGATTTCTGGGAACGATCCAGTAAGACCGCCAGGAGGATGACGCCCCCTTTGACCACCTGTTGGTAGAAAGAGGAGACATTCATCAGATTGAGACCGTTGTCCAACACGCCGATGATCATCGCCCCGATCAGGGTCCCAGTGATCCAGCCCCGTCCACCGGCGAGACTGGTTCCCCCGAGGACCACCGCAGCGATGGCATCCAGCTCGTAGGTGGTACCCGCCGTTGGTTGGGCGGAACTGAGCCGGGAAGTCAGAATGATTCCGGCCAATGAAGAGAAGAAACCACTGATGGCATAGACGCC
The DNA here is from genome assembly GCF_900102685.1 of Melghirimyces thermohalophilus. Lineage (GTDB taxonomy): Bacteria > Bacillota > Bacilli > Thermoactinomycetales > DSM-45169 > Melghirimyces > Melghirimyces thermohalophilus. The sequence goes on along the minus strand of NZ_FMZA01000001.1, from coordinate 84,765 downwards.
GATTTTCACCCGATGCGTTCGAACTCCCGAGAGCATGGCTGCCTCTTCATTTCCTCCGACGGCATAGACATGACGACCGAAAGTCATATTTTTCAACACAAAGGATAGGATCAAAAACGTACCGAGCATCCAGAAAACCGGAATGGGGATTTCGAGAAAATAACCTTTCCCCAGCATGGCAAAAACATCGTTATCAAAGGCGATGGGACGCCCCTCGGTGTAAACCAGGGTTAGCCCCCGATAAACCGTCATCGTAGCCAACGTGGCAATAAAGGGTGCCACTCTGCCTTTGGTTACCAGAACTCCGTTGGCGGTCCCCATCACAGTCCCTGCCGTGACCCCGATCAGCACGGCTAGCACCGGATCCATGCCCCCGGCCAGCATCCCGGCACTAAAAGCTCCGGAAAGGGCCAGTATAGACCCGACAGAGAGATCAATCCCCCCGGTCAGGATGACAAAAGTCATACCGAAAGCCAGGAGAGCGTTGATAGAAATCTGCCGCAGAACATTGAAAATATTGGTAAAACTGAGGAAATCTCGGCTAATCATCGACAAAACGATCACGATCATTCCGAGTCCCAGAAGTGGACCCAGTTTTTGTGCCAGGCCCACTCGGGTAGTTGAGGGATTCAATGGAGCCTTCATGTCACTTCGCCTCCCGAAGCAGCCGTCATCACCTTTTCCTGGGTTGCCTCTTCTTGCGTAAATTCACCCTTGAGTCGACCTTCATGCATCACCAACACTCGGTCGCTCATCCCAAGCACTTCCGGCAGGTCCGAAGAAATGAGGAGAATAGCCATCCCCTCCCGAGCAAGGTGGTCCATCAGCTGATAAATCTCTTCCTTGGCCCCTATATCCACTCCCCGAGTTGGTTCATCCAGAATCAGCACTTGGGGCGAGAGCGCCAGCCACTTACCAATCACCACTTTTTGCTGGTTCCCTCCAGAAAGCGTCTTAACCTCCTGCTCCAAGCTGTTCCTTTTGACTCGTAAGCGCTCTACTTGCTCCCGGACCAGACTCTCTTCTTTCCTGCCACGGATGATGCCCTTGGAGGAGAGGGAGTCGAGATTGGGAAGAGATAGATTTTCCCTTAGGGAAAGGGGCAACACCAGGCCTTCATCCTTTCGGTTTTCCGTGACAAAAGCAATCCCATGCTGGATGGCATCCTCCGGCCTTCGGATCTCAACCTTCGCCCCGCTCACCCAAACATTCCCACGATCCGGTTGGCAGACCCCGAAAATCAGCCGTGCCGTCTCCGTACGCCCCGCTCCCATAAGACCGGCAAGACCCACGATTTCGCCAGCGCGGATCGAGAAGGAAATGTCCTCCACTTCCCCCCGACGGGTCAATCCTTCCACACGAAGACGCTCTTCCCCCGGAGCCACCGGTTGACGCCGATAGCGGCTTTGAACTTCTCGACCCACCATCATCCGCACCAACTCATCCATATCCGTCTCCACCACCGACCGGGTGCCGACATACTCTCCATCCCGAAGGACCGTAATCCGGTCACATATTCCGGAAATCTCCTCCATTCGGTGGGAGATGTACACCACCCCAACCCCCTGCTTTCGGAGAGAACGGATCACTTCAAACAGGGATTCGATTTCCCGATTGGTCAGAGCCGCTGTCGGCTCGTCCAGTACCAATATTTTCGCTTCGAGGGAGAGCGCCCGGGCAATCTCCACCATTTGTTGCTGACCGACAGACAACTCGCTCACCTTACGGGTGGGATCCATATCCACTCCCAGCCGTTCCAGCCAATTTCGTGACTCCTGCCGCATCCGTTCCCACCGGATCCACCCGAATCGACTAAAAACAGATTCCCGTCCGAGGAACAGGTTCTCCATCACCGTGAGATGGGGGATCAGGTTCAATTCCTGGTGAATCATCGCGATTCCCAACGAGCCAGCCTGACGCGGATTGGTAATCTCCCGCTCCTTACCATGGATGCGCACCGTTCCCCCGTCCTTTTCGTACACTCCCCCGAGGATCTTCATCAGGGTGGACTTTCCGGCTCCGTTTTCACCCATGAGCGCGTGTACTTCCCCCGGATAGAGCGAAAACTGCACATCGGAGAGCACCCGTACGCCGGCGAACTCCTTTTGAATCCCTTCCATCTCCAAAAGTGGAGCTGTCATCCTCATCATCGCGACATCCTCTTTCCCATAAAATCATTCCATCGACGTATTTCTGTGAAAACCTCCAAATTGTGCTTCACCCTCACACCACGCTGATCGGAGTTGGATAAATAACGGTATAGATCCAATCCCCCTCTGTACCTTCTACCTCCGATCCAGTTCCGAGAAAAACGGGTTCATGATATTCAGTAAGATGAGCGTAATTATCTCGGATCGTTATCATCATACTTTTAAACCTATTTATGTAACCGATTACATACAGATTAATCGGTACCTTGAGAAGTGTCAATTGGGTAAAAAATCGGGAAAGATGCTCAACTCAAACCTCCCTACCGTCCATGATGACGAGCTTCGCGATGAGAACACCTCAAATGGAGGGCTTTACTTTTTTGAACTTCAATCAGAATCCTAGGGCAGAACATGACTACACTCTTTTTAGGGCACCCTTAAATGGGGTGAAGTTGCGATGATTGTACGCCTTGGATTTGTAGCGATGAGTAAACAGGTGCCTAATGCGTCACCATCCAAAACCATGACTGAAAAAATGCTTAAAAGGATCGGTCCCAAGTGGGCGGCCAAAAAGGTATTGCGCTTGGCACGGGAAAATCTGAAGAACACCAAGCGGATTTTGTACCATGCGATTGCCCATGATATTCAGTTTTATCGTTTTTCCTCACGATTGATTCCCCTAGCTTCCCATCCCACATTTGAAAAAGTGGATTTTGTAAAGCCATTGGTGCCGGAGTTAAAGGAAATTGGCCAACTGGTACGGGAACACAACCTGCGTGTCGGTTTCCATCCAGAACATTTTACCGTGCTCAATTCACCGCGCCCTGATGTTCGGCGGGCTTCTGTCCAAGATTTAGTACGCCATGTTCGCATCCTGCAGGCGATGGGACTGGGTCCGGCGTATAAATGCAATATCCATGTGGGTGGGGTCTACGGGGACAAAGGATCCGCTACGGAACGCTTTATCCGTACATTTCAGGAGCTTGACCCCCAGGTTCAAGCCCATATTTGCTTGGAGAATGATGACACGACGTTCACTGCCCGTGAAACCCTCGATATTGCCCAAACTGTCGGCGTGCCATGCGTGTTGGATCTGCATCATCACCGGATGAATCACAACGGAGAGTCACTTGACAGACTATGGCCGGAAATCGCCCAAACATGGAGAGGAGAAACATTCCCTCCGAAGATACACATATCGAGCCCTTATAGCAAAGATAAACCCAAACATCATGCCGAACATGTCAGGCGCGAGGATTATCTGCCGTTTTTACGCATGGCAGCCATACATAGCGATGCCTTGGATGTCATGATCGAAGCAAAGGGAAAAGATACAACTTTACTTCAGTTAATGGAAGAAATTCCTTCAGAACCGGGAATCAAACCCTTGGATCAAGCCAGCGTAGAGGTTTTTCCAAAAGACTGATACGGGGGCATCGAAACGAAAATCAAAAAAGACCAGCATTTTGTCAGTCCCAGCATAAAAACAAGCATCAAGTTCTTAGGCTAATGCCTTTGATGAACAATTTGAAGATATCCCAGACAAATACTGAACCCATCTGCGGTTGTGTCCCCACAAGGGTGTTTCACTGGTCTCCTACCCATTCCACGGAAGCGGTGTTCTCTTTTTATTTTAATGGAATATTTCCCCCCTCGCTGTATTTATATATAGAGAGTGTCAAAACGGGAATGGGGGTAAATAAGTGAAAAAGGGATTCCGTTGGTTCCGTGTGATCTTGACGATGGCAATCACCCTGTCGCTTGTCATTTCACCCACCTTAGAAGCAAAGCCCAAGTCTACACCGAAAGAAAATGGTTGGTTTGTGATGCTTCCGGGGGATGAACAGGAAGCCGCTAAGCTGCAGAAGCAGTTAGAAAATGGAGCCACTCCCGCTGATCTAAACTTACCTTCAGGCAAAGTAGAAAAACGGTCCTTTCAATCACTGGATAAATTGCAACAGGAGGATGCCCAAACAAAAGAGACCTATGCAGTGAAGGTAGATCCACCCGTAAAGGTCGCCAATCGGTGGGTCCCACCAAAGTTTGAGTACGACTACATCAGTAAAGATGAATGTATCAGACAAGCGAAGAGCAATCGGGACAAAGGATGGATAAAGAACCACTTTGCCTGGTGCCGGAGTAAGATCGTTAGCTACGGTTGGCAAAGATATCGCTTCCCATTACCTATCCCAATTACGTACGGAATTCAATACCGGATTACAGAGATCGGATATGGTACCAACTCACAAGACAAGGACAAAAAAGAGCGGGAAGTCTTCTTTGACTACTACATCGATGACATCTATACCACCCACCCGTTTTTGAATGGCGCCAAGCTAAAGGTAGACATCGATTGCCAGGCCTTGGTTCAACCCGAAGACTGCAAAGAGAAGGGAGGCCCTATCGAACGAACGATTGCTCAATGGAAGAGCAACAACTATGGCAGCAAGACGTTGTATTCCACACCACCCCCGAAAAGTGACTTCAATCCAGAACAGAAGGGTTATATGGAATTCTACACCCACCAAGTGATGAACCCACCACAAAACTTGCCGACTCGAACACTGGACTCTCCGAAACAGAAAGTCCGCTGGGACTCTGCTGATTACATGATGGTGATCCATCCCAATCAACGATTTTATAACGCTGGCATCTTCAGCGACGTCCGACCGGTCATTCACTTTTCCAAAAGCGCTCCCCATGTCATGAGAGAGCAAGCACAGCACATCGAAGATGCGCTCAAGCGTCCGGAGACGACTTATCCCTATCCGGGTCCTGGCAAGATCATTCCAGGGGGAACCTATGAAGCTCCGCTCAGTCGGTTGAGAGACAAATCAGCCATCAAACGCAACCGAGGCAAATCACAAAGAACGTGCAAGAGGTTACACAGGGATGGAGTGTTACCCAAGCCAGCGAATAGCGAGTGTGATGAGTTTCCCTTCGCGTCTACTTGGCAAGGGGCCTCCACCGGCGGAGTAGGAAAGTATTCGGTCCGGTATATCAGCAAAGATTCCAACCAAGCAGGCGGAGCCTGGATCGCAGCCTGGTATGCCTATGACCGAATATTGGGAAGGGATCTATTCAATGTGAAAGTGGTTCCATAAATACACAAACACCCGTTCAACCTAGGAACATAAAAAAGAGTGGCCCGTGAAAAAGGCCACTCTTTTTTCTTCATCGGACAGCAGATTGGGCGGTGTCCGCGGCATCCTGGAGGGATGCCTCCAGCCAGTCGGCGGCTTGTTGGACCGCGCTCTCATCCCCCGACTCCAGCGCCTCCGCCAGCGCCGGGAGTGGTTGGGCGGCGTAGCCAGTGGTCAGACCCGGTGCCCAGATCTGGTGTTTATACCAGGGACGGGAGGGGATGCCCTCCTCCTGCATCAGATCTCGCTCTTGCTTAAGCAAGGCGCGGTTAATCGAGCGCAGTTTTTCCCTTTCCTCAGGGGTGATTCCATCTTCGATCAGGGAATCCGCTTCTTTTTCCAAGTTTCGGGCCGCTTCCTGCCAAGCTTTGGCTGCTTCGATGGCTCCTTTCAACTCTTCTTTAGAAGCACCCTTTTCCACCTGCTCCAACAGGAGCTTCTCCACCGTTTCCCCGTAAGCAGAATACTGAAGGGGCAGTACATCGGCATTGGCCAAACGAAGGGCGAGGATGCCGTGTACTTTTGCCGCGGCAGCTTGGTGTTGATAGCCCGGGTCCAAAAACCGTTCCATGGCATCGGTGTTGTCATAAGCGCTGTGATACTGTCCGCCGGGGGTGCTGAAGCCCGCATCGATCGAGGGGACTCCGTTGTGTTGCAGGAAGGCGGTATAGTCCGACCCGCTCCCCAGTTGTCCGATGGTCGGTTTTTCACCATCGGAACGCTCCACCCAGTCCTCATAGATGCTCTTCCCGTTGCGGGGTTCCGTCACATCTTTGGTGACCGAGGTGATCAAATGGTTCAGCGAAGGAACCGCACTGGCGTCAAAATACTTGCCACCGACCCCGTCCAAATTGAGATAAGCCACCGCATGTTTCATCAATGGGTCCCGTTTTTCCTCAGCCCACTCCGTGGAGCCCAATAGTCCATACTCTTCCCCGTCCCAGCCGGCGAGCACAATCGTGCGCTCGGGCTGCCAACCTTTTTCGGCCATTTTCCCCAATACGCGGGCGATCTCCATCGTCGTCGCCCAACCGGAAATATTATCCTGAGTGCCATAGCCCCAAGTATCCCGGTGAGCCCCGATCACAATGGTTTGCTGCGGGTATGTTTTCCCGGGGATCTTGACGATCACATCATGGACCGGTTTTTGTTCATAATCGATATCGAGATCGATCTTCGCCTTGGCGGAACCCGGTCCCAGATGGTAGGTGAAGGGAAGGCCTCCTTGCCACTCCTGCGGTGCTTTCGGTCCGTCCATACTCTTCAATAAATGTTTCGCTTCCCCATAAGAAATCGGGGTGGTGGGAATAGTCGGCAGATGGTCTGCCTCCTCCGGGTCTAGCCGCTTCTCCCCCTGAATCGATGGCGTACCCGGGGTTAAGGGGTCCCCGGGATACTGGTAGATGGGCAGGATACTGCCCCGCTGAATCCCGTCTGCCGGCCGCCAAGGGCCGTCGGGGTAGACCTTCCCTTTTTTGTATCCGTCATCGGCCGGATCGGAGTAGATAATCATCCCCACCGCCCCGTGTTGGGCGGCCAGATCCGGCTTCACCCCCCGGAAATTCTCGCCGTAGCGGGCGATGACGATCTTCCCTTCCACCGAGACACCCCGCTTTTCCAATTCTGCAAAGTCCTCCGGCCGGGCGTAATTGGCATAGACCAACTCCGCCTCCGCTTTCCCCGCGGGAGAATAGGCGTTGTACCCCGGGAGCACTTCCTCCTTAAAGGGAGTCTCTTTCGGGAGGTTTTCCATCACCTGCAGTTCCCTTTTTTCCGGAGCGGTTTGGGTCACTGAAATCTTTTTCGGTGTGGACAGATACACATCATAGCTTTTTACTTTCGGGTTCAACCCAGCTTTTTTCAATTTCTTCACAGCATAATCCAGGGAGGCGTCGTTCCCTTCACTGGCCACCTGTGACGGCCGTTGGCTCATAGCGCGAGAATCTTTTTTGATCCTCTCTGCGCGAACCCCTTCAGAATAACGCTCTTCAAACTGCTGCTGCCAGTTGTTCATCTCTGGGCTGAAGCCCGTCAACCCTTCCGATGGCTGAGCCTGGACAGGCCAGGCACCCGTCGAAAAACTGGTAGTCGTCACCAGCGCGGCGGTCAAAATGCCCGCCAAAGCGATGCGTCGTCGTCTCACACCGAGAACCTCCTTTTGGCATGATCGTATGTTACTAAATATTTAGACAAATGTTTCAAAAATCCTACTCATAACAGAAAAAGAGATGAAGGGAATCTCCCTTCACCTTCTTCATCAACCTGCCATGATTTTCACGTACACTTGTCGCCGCCGGGGACCGTCAAATTCGCATAAGTAAACCCCCTGCCAAGTACCCAGCAACAGGCGTCCCTCTTCGATGATCAGGGTTTGGGAAGCACCGACGGTGCTGGCTTTCAGGTGGGAAGCCGAATTCCCCTCGGCGTGCCGATATTTCGGATGCTCCCAAGGATACACTTCATCCAGCCGCATGAGCATGTCCCGTTTCACATCGGGATCCGCGTTTTCATTGATCGTGATCCCGGCAGTGGTATGGGCCGTATAAACCACCAGAATCCCATTTTGAACCGCCTGTTCCCGCAGAATCGCCTCCAACTCGGAGGTGATCTCCACCAGCTCATCCCGGCGGTTAGTGGAAACAGTAAATGATGTAAGCATCTTACCACCCCATTTCTCCTATACTTTTTCTTTGCTTTTCATTTTAACGCAGCTTTTGGCTTTTCCTATACCTGTGTCAGGAACACCCACTGTTCTAGATAACATGCATTGGAAGAATTTTAGGATTGACAAATATAGAACAAATCTACCACCTAAAGGAGGGATGCCCTTGGTGGAATCGATGCGCCGATGGAGTACGACGCTGTTGGATTACATTGAGTAGCGTCGGAAACGATGGATAGAGGCGCATCCGTTGCTCCTCAGGCGATAAAAAAAGCTTATATGGTGCTGACCTGGCTGCTGTTGGGATTGGCGGTCCTGGCTTGGATCTTCATCCCCCAGGCAAGAGATGCATGGGTTCAGTTTTTGTGGAGCTATTAACTTTTGTGGCAGTTTTGGTTTTTGTCCCGGAGCAAGACGCTGTCCTGGACCCCCTATGCCCGGCTGTTTGCCGTAGGGGCCTGGATCGTCGCTCCCCTGTCCGCCCTCACAGTTTCGAGCAGTTTCGAGATCGCTGACGCCTACTTTGCCGGATTATTAGAGGGTCTGTCCGACTGGTGGCAAGGGTTAGACGGCTGGGAGAAAGCCGGCGTCATCATCACTGCCGCCGTCATCGACGGCATCCTCACCCTCGCTACTGGTGGCAGTATCTGGGCTGGTGGTTTTACTGCCCTGGGTGCAGCGCTTACCGCCCAGGAAGCGGGAGCCGTCGTCGTGGCGATGGCAGTAGATCAGATTTTAAGACGCACCCCCGCCGGCCGTTGGGTCGACAGGGTGGCAGAGTTGGTGAAAAGACGGTCCCAAGAACGCTTTAGAGTTTCCGGCACAAAAATGCGGAAAGCTTTTTTTATTGCTTCCCGCATCCCCGCTGTCAAGCCTCCTGTACTCCGGTTCTGTGTCCCTTTGCGGGGGATTTCACATGAGCATCCCAGGCTTCTGTTTTTAGGGTGACGTTTTGCAGCCAGAGATCTACCAGCCGGTGGCCGTCGATCAGTTGGATGCCCGTCTCATCGGCGTAGGAACGAGCGGCCGGGGTAAAGGTTCCACTGGTGACCACGCAGCCTCCCGCCGCTTTTGTCTTCACCATCCGTGAATGAATGATAGCGATCGGTTCGAAGTCGATCGGCTCGTTGATGCATTTCACCTGGATCAGATGAAGTCCGTCCGCACGCTGATGTTCGATATTCACCCCCAGGTCCCCAGTCTGTTTGGTAACCGAGGTGCTCCCGCCCAAGCCGGCCGCCAGTACCCTGGCGACAAAATGTGCAAAGTCGTATTTGGAGTCCTTCGCTCTCTCCCGCCGGAACCGTTCAGTCAATCCCTTGAGCAAGGTCTTCTTCACCTCGTCTGAGGGGCTAAAATAATCCACACAGAGGGATCTCATGTTGGCCAGCTCCCTGTTTTTGCGTAAGAGATGGACCAGCGCCACCAGCAGTACGAATACAGAACCTCCCGCAAACCATTCCATTCTTTCTCCGCCTCCTGTTATTGAGTCCGTCGTCATCCAGTCTGGTCGATTTCTCTCGGATCCAAACAACGTATTTTTCTTGCGTTTTTTGTATAAAATCGCCGTCGCTGAGACACAATGAAAATGCCGAGGCACCGATGGAAACAAGGCGAATATAATGGGGAGTAGCCAAGCGGTAAGGCAACGGACTTTGACTCCGTGATGCGTAGGTTCGAATCCTGCCTCCCCAGCCACAGGAAAACCTTGGGTAAAATCCAAGGTTTTTTCATGGTTTGATCACTCGACTTTACCGACCAGATGTTTTACCATATGAACGTATATGGTTGTACCGTTTTTTATGTAGAGAGGAGTGAGAACCATGACGATTGTCTGGATTGTTCTCGCACTCATCGCTGTTTTGTTCACCATCTGGGCTGTCGCGCGTTGGAATACCTTTCGGCCGCTGGTGAAACAGATTGATATCAAAGTTTCTCACCCACTGGATACGCACGGACTTCGAATTTTACATTTATCCGATCTTCATATGGAAAGGTTATCCATCAGCCCGGAAGCCTTGCTGAAACAGGTGCAGGGAGAGCGAATCGACCTGATCGCGCTGACGGGAGATTATCTCGATACCGTCTCGATGACGGATCGCTTTTTGCAATATATGGACGTTTTGAAGGATCTTCAACCCCGTTACGGGATGTACGCGGTATTTGGGAACCACGATTACGTGATCGCTGACCATCTTCCGTATCTGCAACGGGAAATGGAGAAACGGGGATGCGTGGTGCTTAAAAACGAACACGTTCGCGTCCCCATCGGCGACCAAACCTTGAACATTATCGGCATCGATGACCACTATACGAATCGAAGCAATGCCGATCAAGCCTTTGCAGGAGTGGAAGAGGGAATCAACCTGGTGCTCACCCACGACCCTGAAATCGTGTTGGAAATGGATCATCACTTTGACTATCTCTTGTCTGGCCATTTCCACGGCGGACAGATCCATTGGCCCAAACCGTATCACCTGAAAAAGATGGGCAAACTCTACAGCCTCAATATTATCAGCGGCCTTCATTACCATAAAAACCGCGCCTTCTATATCAGTGATGGACTGGGACAGACCGGTTTCAAGATGCGCCTGCGCTGCCGTCCGGAAATCACCTTTCACAGCATCGGCAGCGGCCCGTCGGCGTAAAGAATTTTTTACAGAAGAACCCCTTCTCTGACCAACGGTCAAAGAAGGGGTTCTTTTGCTTCGGTCGGTTACTGGATATGTTCAGCAATCACGTCAGCAGCATCGAGTGCGGAGCGGGGACGTCCCAGTTGGCTCACACGTTCTCGCATCGTTTCCCATCGCTGGGGCGATTGAACGAAGGAACGGATATAGCGGGGAATCTCTTCCGGCTGATCCTGACGAAGAGCCACCCGGTGTTCTGTTAAAAAACGGCTGTTCCGCTCCTCCTGCCCCGGAATCGGTTGGCAGATCAGCATGGGAAGACCCGAGGCCAGTGCTTCCGAACTGGTCAGGCCCCCCGGTTTGGTGACGATCAGATCGGAACTCTTCATCAAATCGCGCATCCCGTTTATATAGCCAAACAGATGAACCTGCCTCTCCGTCTGAAAACGTGATTTCAGCCGTTCCAGGAGCTCCTGGTTTTTTCCAGTAACCACCACCAGATGGGCGTCGCACATATCCCTGCTAAACTGCATGATCGCCTGTTCGATAGGTCCCAACCCCACTCCGCCGCCCATCAACAAAACGGTAAAAGCATCCGGCGAAATCCCCACCCTGCGCCGAAACACCTCTGGCTCCGGTGCGGGGTCGGCAAAGGTGGGATCGATCGGAATTCCGGTGCGATAGATTTGCCGATCGGGGACCCCGTAGTGATTTTTTAGCTTAGCGGCCACATATTCATGGGCGACCAAGTAAAAGTCGACGGCAGGATGAACCCAAAAACCGTTGACATCAAAATCAGTGATGGCAGCCCCTAGCTGAAAAGGTTGCACTGCTCGCTCCTTGGCTTCCGCGATCGCCCCCAAACAAAAGGCATGAGTACTAACCACCACACGGGGGCGCTTCCGGTCCAAGAGCTCCCTCATTTTACCGGCCAACATCCGGGACAGGGAACTGCGGAAGGTTTCGCTAAACTCCCGCTCCTTGCTGTACGCCGCTCCCCACAACCCCGGTGCGTATTGAATGGTGTTTAAGTATACTTTTCTAACCATCCCTTCCAGATTACGGCTGAAAAAGGGCAACCCACAGGCGATTTCCACATCCAAATCAGATTCCGAGCGGTTCAGTCCCCTGCGAATCGCCCGCGCTGCCTGAAAGTGTCCGCTTCCTCCAATGGTTTCTGTTAATACCAATACCTTATCCATGATCTCGACCCCGCATATGTTGCTGGTTAAATTGCTCCTTAGAAATGAATACCCTTTTGGGAACAAGATGATGCCTGTGCTCGGAAACTCGTCCCCAGCCTTGGGGGTGGCAACAAACCAAGATCCACTTGAGAAAAAACGACTTCAGCAAGGGTCGCAATCGGCCCGGAAGAGTCTGCACATCAAATCCCAGTCGCCCCGCCCCTCGGTGCAGAAAGGTGGTCCCCAACAACACGTGGATCTCAGGCCCTTGTGGGTGTCCTTCTAAATACCGGGCCAAAGCAGGAAAGGAACGACGGATCTGCCGAAGCACCAACAGCTCCTCCACAATTCCCCCATGCCCGTCAGCTTTGCTTCTTTCCGTCAACAATTGGGCGATGCGGAAGTTGTGCAGATGAAGCTTGGCATACAGATCCCCCTTTTCCAACCGGACGCCGTCCCGGGTAATCAATGTCTCTCCGCGATAAGGCTTCACAACCACACGGAACAGATTCTGACCGGATTCATCCACATACTGCAAACGGGTCAAACGGTAGTAAAATTTATCAATCCAACGCCAAACGGACAGTAAAGCCCCCGTCACTCTTCACCCCTCCTTTCATGAAAAACCGATGTTAGTATCCGCTAAAAAGGTAAAGGGCATACGAAAGCCCGTCCACAGAGCAACAATTTAGCGATGGGAACGAGCTTCTTTCCAGGCGTGACCCACCCACAGCACCAACAGGACCAGCGCAGTCGGAATCAGCCAGCTGAGAAACTCAGCGTATACAATTACATTCTCGTGTATCACCGGATCATCGACGATCAATTGGCCCGCCGTGTAGGCCAAAATGCCGGCACCCACATATACGAGCCAAGGGAGGCGGTTCATGATGGAAGCGACGGTCTTGCTCCCCCACATCAACAGAGGGATGCTAAGAGCGAGACCGAACAGAACCAGCCAAAAGTTTCCGTGAGCGGCACCAGCGACTGCCAATACGTTATCCAGACTCATGACGATATCGGCTACGATAATCGTTTTAATCGCTGAGCGAAGTCCCTGTCCCACATGGATATCCGCTTCTTCTCCCTCATCGGCCAACAGTTTAATGGCGATCCAGATCAACAGGAGACCTCCGACCGTTTTTAGCAGCGGCACTTTTAACAGCCAGACCGCGATCAGCGTCAGGGTGACGCGCAGCAACACAGCAGCGCCTGTCCCATACAAAATCACCTGTTTCCGCTGCCTATCCGGCAACTTGCGCGCGGCCATCCCGATCACAACCGCATTGTCGCCGCTTAAAACCAGATCCAAGATAATAATGTTGAAAAAACCGAACCAAAATTGTGTATCCATCCTTTGATACCAACCCTTCTAAGAGCCATACGACGTTACTCTTCAATATATCGCTCTCAAACATAAACATGCGTTTCCCGGAACAAACCACAGGGAACAGAAGCTGAAGAACCCTTACAAAGGAGATGATCTCAGGCATGAAGCTTTCTTCCAAAGAGATTAAAAACCGTTTGTCTGGTTTAAACGGCTGGAAAGAAGAAAATAGCACTTTGATGAAAACGTACCGCTTCCCCTCTTACATGGACGGGGTGAGATTTGTGGAACGAATAGCTGAAGCCGCCGAGGAGGCGAATCACCACCCGGACCTGCTCATCCGTTACGGCCAGGTCGAGGTGAGACTCACCACCCATGACGTCGGCGGGATATCGGAAAAGGATTTTCAGCTCGCTCAAGTGATCGAGACCCTGACCGGGTGAGCGGTCATTTCCCCACCAGATCCTTGATCACCCGGTAATTTAGGTTGGGGACGGTCTCCATGGAGTAAGCGACCTCCACCCGTTCCCACTGTTTGTGGGCGTCCATACCGTAGGGACCGATGTTGACCGCTGGCACATCCAGCGCCCGTATGGCGTCTACGTTCATCTGATGCTTGGTGCCCCATGCGGGCATATTTTTTTCCAGGGAGCTGAGCCCCTCTCGATCGTCACTGATGGCCACGAAACTCATATCGGAGATATAAGGAAAGAAATTGCGCACCTTAATCGGATGGGGGCACATCTGCTGAATCTCCTCGACAGCTCGTTTTACGGCTCGAATCAACCGCTGATCCCGTTTCTCTCGATGATTGAGGACAATCCGCGGAATATACATGGAGGCGTAAAACAGAATCACGGCGGGGGTTTTTTGCTCATCCCAGCTCCACAATTCCTCAACCATTCGACAACAGTAGTCCCTCAGATCCAACTCCTTTTCATTAAGGAGGTTCATGGAAAAGAGACGCATACTCTCTTCAAATGGGCTCCCGTAACGAGTCAAACAGTGATGATAAAATTCGTCATAGGTGTAAACCCGGGGGGTCCAATCCGGAAAGAGCTGAGGATCTCCGGTGCGTTCGCAGTATTGCCGCTGTCGTTCTCGGCACAGCCGGTTGGCTGCCTTAACTGCATCCCAGGCTACTTCTTTTAGCTTCTCCAGCACATCCTTCGGAGACCAGCTGGTAACGAAAAAATTATAGTAAGCAAATGCGGTGATCGGTGTCTGCACATCATATTTGGTTTTTAAATCCGTCTGTTTCAAGGAGATGGGAGGAAGGGTCGTCTCCCCGTACATCTCATCACAAAAGGCGGGATTGTAATCCAGTCGGCGGGTCAGCTCCGCTGCCACCAGATTGGGATCAAACCCCTCGAAGGCCTGACCGACATGGGTCTCTTTGCCGGCGATGAAAAAAGCGGGCAACAGTTTTCCCACGGTCCCCATATAGACATAGCGGTGGGGATCTCCTTCAAAGCGGGAGGAAGTGTAATCGGCGTTGATAGCAGCGATGTAAGTCAGCTCCTCCTCCTGGGCCAAGCGAAGAAACTCCGACAGCGCAGACAGGATCCCGCGGGAATTGTCCTCTTCATCGCACTCGGACAGAAAGAGAATATTTCCCCGTAGTTCTTCCGGGTGTTCGGCAAAGTATCGGGTGAGTGCCATATGACCCGCCAACCCAGACTTCATGTCCAGGGAACCGCGGCCACAGGCCCACTCTCCCCTCTGCAAATCCTGCCTCACCCGGTCGGGGATCGCTGATCCCTCCCATCGCTTCATCAATTCGTCAGGGGTAAAAGCCAGCTGTTTCCACTTCCCGTAATCCTCCACCCCCACCGTATCCATATGTCCCATCAGGATCACCGTCTCCCGAAAGGTGGCATCCCCGCCTTTGACCAGCGCCATCACGTTATACCGCTCCCGCTCGTCGGAGGAAGTTTTCACCATCCGCAGGTGGCCCGGATTCGCTTTGAAATAAGGAAGTTCCTGAAAGTAATCGACGATCCGATAGGCGATATCCCGTTCCCCGATGGTCCCGTTGATGCTGGGGTGATGTACCAATTCTTTCGTCAGTTGGAGCACTTCGTCCTTCCAAGGTTTCATCCCATCCCCTCCCATTATACCACTCGTAAAAAACCCCACCTTTTAACATCGGGTGGGGCAAGAGACAGGGTTAAAACAAAGACGAAAATTCTTCTTCCTGGCGATCCGGAGTAAGTTCCACCCGCTCCGTTCCTTCTACAGCCGCAGTCACCAGTTTCTCCACGTCCAGACGGGCCTCCAGTTCCCGGGCTCGTTCCACTCCAGGGCGGGTCACTGGATTTTTAGGCTGGAAGACTGTACAACAATCCTCATAGGGGAGGATTGATGTCTCGTAAGTACCGATTTTTCGGGACACCTCCATGATCTCCTGCTTATCCATCCCAACCAGAGGCCGAAGCACGGGCATACGGGTGACGTCGTTGATAGCATTCATGCTCTCCAGGGTTTGGCTGGCCACTTGGCCCAGGCTCTCTCCGGTCACCATCGCCAGCGCCCCATTTTTTCGGGCCAGCTTCTCGGTAATCCGCATCATGAAGCGGCGCATGATCGTGATCATGTAGGAGGAAGGACACTGTTCCCGGATCTGCGTCTGGATCTCTGTCAAGGGCACCACATGGAGCTTGATCTTCCCGGCATACCGGGTGAGAATCTGGCCTAGATCTTCCACCTTTTTTCGAGCCCGTTCGCTGGTAAAGGGATAACTGTGGAAATGGACAGCTTCCAGGGCGGCTCCCCGCTTCAACGCTAGATACGCTGCCACCGGACTGTCGATCCCTCCGGACAGCATCAGCATCACCCGGCCGCTGCTGCCTACAGGGAGACCGCCGGGACCCGGCAGTCCGGAGCCATTGTACAAGTAAGTCCCCTCCTGCCGCACCTCCACCCGCAAAGCTAACTCCGGATGGTGCACATCCACTTGGAGACCCTCGGTATTTTTCAGGATATGACTGCCCAAAAGATGGTTCAACTCCTGTGAAGTATGGGGGAAATCCTTCCGCGCCCGTTTGGCGATCACTTTAAAGGTGCGAGGGCGGGGATGAACCTCCTGTACCAGTTGCAGCGCAGCCTCCCGAATCCGGTTGATGTCGGACTCCACCCGTCTAGCGGGTGAGATGTCGATCACCCCAAACACCTCTGTCAGCGCTTGGGTCACATCATCCATCGGCTGACCATTCAGCTCCACAAACACCCGTCCGTAGGTTTTTGTCACTCGCACCCCCGGGAATGGCTTCAGCTTTTCCCGGATATTGCGAACCAGCCGGTTTTCAAATTCGGAGCGATTTTTCCCCTTCAACGCCAGCTCACCGTATCGAACTAAAATCAGATCGTTCATCAGGATCCCCCCTTCATCACGTGTTGCAAACGAGGAATAACCGCGGTCAAGGCCTCGATTCCCCGCTGGATATCTTCATCCCGATTGTCTGCCCCCGTGCTGATCCGAATCGAGCCTACGGCGGTTTCATCATCCAGACCCATCGCTTTGAGCACCCGGCTTGGCTCTTCCCCTTTGGAAGAACAGGCGGACTTGCTGGAAACCGCCACCCCCTTCTCTTCCAGGGCGTGGACAATCACCTCTGACTTCAGCCCGGGAAAGGAGAGGGACAAAATGTGGGGAGCACCCCCCTTTTCCGACGTATCCCCATTGATGCGGACATCTTGCAGTCGGTCTGTCACCGCCTCGATCATCTCTTGCTTCCACCGGTACATCCGAGGAACAGCTTCTGCCCTCCGCTGTTCCGCCAGCACCGCCGCTTTGGTGAAGCCCACGATTCCCGGCATGTTCTGAGTGCCGGAGCGGAAGCCCCCTTCCTGGCCGCCACCGACTAACAGCGGGGAGAGCGTCACCCCTTCCCGGACGTAAAGGCAACCGACTCCCTTAGGGCCGTGAAATTTGTGTCCAGAGAAGCTCATCAGATCGACCCCCCATTCCCGAGGTCGGACCTCCAGCTTTCCGATGGATTGCACCGCATCCACATGGAAAAGAACCTTCGGATAATCCTGGAGGAGGCGGCCGATCTCCGGAATGGGTTGAACGGTTCCCATCTCATTGTTGACATGCATGACGGAGACCAGGACCGTATCCTCCTGCAGGGCCGCCGCCACATCCTCGGGCCGGACGCGCCCCTGTTGATCCACCGGCAGGTAGGTCACCTCCCAGCCCCATTTTTCCAATTGACGGCATACCTCGTAGACGGCAGCATGCTCCACCTGGGTGGTGATCAGGTGACGTCCCCGTCCTCGATGCTGGTAAGCCACCCCTTTAATGGCTGTATTGTTGGCCTCGGTGCCGCCGGAAGTAAACACTAGGCTTTGCGGGGAAACCCCCAGAATCCGAGCCACTGTCTCCCGGGCCTGTTTCAACAGCCGTTCAGCCTTGCCTCCCAACCCGTGCAGAGAAGAGGGGTTGCCATATATATCGCGCATCACATCGCTCATCACCCGAATCACTTCCGGATCCGGCTGCGTTGTCGCACTGTTGTCTAGATATACCATACCATTCATCCTTTTATTCCCGTCTGGATTCGATCTGAAAATCATCATACCACAGCAGATACCCCGGTGAAAGAAGCACGGCAACCACCGCTTACAGCACATAATGGGCTTCCTTAAGACATAAAATGCCGGTTCCCTTTCCAAATAAGAAACCGGCTGTTGTTCAAATTTGGGCCGAATCCACCGCGGTTCCATTTCCACGCCGTGTAGATGCCCGAACTTCCAGACAGGAAGGGAGCAAAAGCTCCTTGTTCTGGTTTTGTTTTTCCGGATGTTCCAACCTCTCCAGCAACAGTGCCATCGCTACGGCTCCCAATCGTAAGAGAGGATCCGAACACTGGTCAGCGGGGGATGGGTATGGGCCATCAGCGGCGTATCGTTAAATCCGAGGATGCCCAGTTCATCCGGAACCGCCAATGCTTCATGCTGGGCAAAGCGCAGGGCACCCCCGCATCAAAAAAGATCCCCGCCTTTCGCATCCTGACTAAGGCGCGAAAGCCCCCTTCCTCGGAAAAGTCCGCTTCCGTAATCCGTTTTTCATCAATGGGAAGACCTGCCTCAAACATCGCTTGTCGATAACCCCGCAGGCGGTCCAGGCTGACGATCAGATTTTTTGAGGACCGCTTAAAAAGGCGATGGAGCGATACCTCTGTTGCAACAAATGTTTCGTCGCCTGAAAGGCTGCCTGAACGTTGTCGTTGTTCACCGATGTAACGGAGGAAGCCGTACTCCGCCCGATCAAGACGAAGGGGATCCCTTCTTTTAGCAACGTCTCGATCAGGATATCTTTCACCCAGGAGGTGGAAACCACCCATCCATCCACCCGCCGCTCCCGAATCAGCTGCAGGCACTTTTCCCTTTCCTCCTTTTCGCTGCGGCTGATAGATAGAAGGATATTATAATCCCTCTCTTGAGCGACCGACGACAACCCCCGGAGCACCTCGGAAAAAAGGATTGGAAAAGGCCTGATCCGCCGGTCTCGACAAGGTGAAGCCGACCGTACGCGTTCGTTTCCGAGCCAGACTCCACGCAATGGCGTTGGGGACGTAATTCACTTCCTTCATCGCCTTACGAACTCGTTCTTTCGTCTGATCGCCAATCCGATCACTCCCGTCGATCACACGGGAAACCGTGGATGGGGAAACGCCTGCGATTTTAGCAACATCTTTGATCGTGGCCATCAATCGGATCTCCTTTCGCTTCCCACCTGGGGCGCAACCGTTTTCTTTTTCCATTATATATGACACCAGCGCCATTCTACTTCGCTTCTCATCCAAATTCACTCTTTTTCACCAGCCTTCCTTCCCCATTCCCACTTCGAGTATAATAAGGCTGGATGTCCCACATGGTATCAAGGAGGTGAGTAGGATGAAAGAACGGGACGAAATTCGCCTTACTCAACTCTCTTCAAAAGCAGGCTGAGGCTGCAAAATCGGTCCTTCGGACCTGACGCAGGTTCTGCGTCATTTACCCCGTGAGCAAGAGAATCGAAACGTCTTGGTCGGACTGGACGAACCGGACGATGCTGGTGTGATCCAGATGGACGAAGAGACGGCTTTGGTCCAGACCGTCGACTTTTTCACCCCGGTGGTGGATGATCCTTATGCCTTTGGGCAGATCGCCGCTGCCAACAGTCTGAGCGACGTCTACGCGATGGGGGCCACCCCCATGACAGCGCTCAACCTGGTCGCCTTTTCCGTTGGCAAGCTGGATGCTTCCCTGTTGGCCGACATGTTGCGAGGGGCGGCGGATAAGGTAAAGGAAGCCGGCGCCACCATCATCGGCGGACACTCCATCGATGATCCCGAACCCAAACTGGGGCTCGCCGTCACCGGCAAAGTTCATCCTGACCGCATCTGGCGAAAAGGGGGATCCCGCCCCGGTGATCGGTTGATCCTGACCAAACCCATCGGTGTCGGCATCCACACCACCGGCATCAAGCGCGGAAAAGTGACGGAGGAGGAAATCGAGCGAGTGACCCGGGTGATGGCCACCCTCAATCGGACGGCCGCAGAGACTTTGTCCGCCTTCGATGTACATGCTTGCACTGATATCACCGGTTTTGGCTTGTTGGGTCACGCCTCGGAAATGTCCCGGGCCGGCTGCGTCGGTTTTGAGATCGAGTCGCAGGCGGTCCCGCTTCTCCCGCGCACGGCAGCCCTGGCCGAGGAGGGAGTCGTGCCCGGTGGTAGTAAAGCCAACGCCCAGCACCTGACCGACTGCCTTTTGCTCGACGATGCTGTCAGCGACACCATGCACATCATCTTGTGTGACGCCGTCACTTCCGGCGGGCTTCTCGCCGCCCTGCCACAGGAACAGGCGGAGGAAGCTCTGACCGCCCTCCATCAACAGGGGGTGGAAGACGCCCAGATCATCGGCCGCGTCACAGAGGAACAACCGGGGAAAATCTGGGTGCTATAAACTCACAAAGCCCCTGGCCGTAAGGTTCGGCAGGGGCTTTGTTGCGTGCAACCCGCACTTTCCCGGTCGTTGGCCACGTGAAAATGTTTTCTCCGCTCCTATTTAGATCATACCTCCTCGGATCACAAAACAGATGGTCAATCTAGACCGAAGACGGGACATCCTCGCACTGGCGGAAGCTTATGGAACACAGGAAGTGATGTTGATCACCAAAGAGCTACGAACTGATCGCCTGGGCATTTCACTGACCCCATGATCCTCATCACCTCATCCCCTCATGCCTGCTATTGGTTTGAGGGATTTTTCCGCAGGCCCCTGTTAGAAATTGCCGCTGATACAGGAACGTTTGTTCGGTTATAATGGAGTCGAGGTGATGCATGTGAAAGCATTGGAGCGTGGGAACAAGTTGTGGGAAGGTCACCGGATGATCCTTCCGGAACATGAGGAAGAATTGTGGCGAGAACGAAAGAAAAAAGAGGAGTATCGCCCACCGGAATTGGATCCCGATGCCTTGGAGGAAATCGCCCGCATGATCGAGTGGTCCATGACCGAAGAAGAGCCGGTAGAGATCACTTATGCCAGCAAGCACGGACCAAAAACCTACATCGGTCACGTCGTCCGCATCGATCCCGTAGAACGGTGGCTGATCATGCGTAACGGAAGGGAGAAAGAGATGATCCCCTTCTCCATCATCCTGGGAGCGGGAGAGCCTCCGGAAGATGACTGAACCGACCCCGGATTGGGAACGGCTATACAAAGCAGCGGGCGAAGTGATGCATCAGGCTTATCATGAGTTGCTGGACATCGCCACCCACTTGGATGACCGGAAGACGATTCAGCAGCGCATCTGGCAGCTGGCCGACCAATTGATGCGGTATAAATAACTGCGATTTCTTTTTTTTATTTAGTTACTTTACAAATGTAAGTGTATAGTTTACTCTAAATGTGGATCACATCATCACAAATAAAGGAGTCGATCCAATTGTCCGATGTGAAACTGGCTGTGATTTACTACAGCTCCACGGGAACCAACTACCAAATGGCCCAGTGGGCAGCTGAAGGCGCGAGGGAAACCGGTGCCGAGGTCAAGATCCTCAAGGTACCGGAAACCGCTCCGGAAGCGGCCATTGCCCAAAACCCGGCCTGGAAAGCCCATCTGGAGGCCACCAAGGATGTACCGGAAGTGACGCTGGAAGACCTGGAATGGGCCGATGCCATCATCTTCAGTGTTCCAACCCGTTTCGGCAACGTGCCCTCCCAACTCAAGTCCTTCCTGGATACCACCGGCGGCTTGTGGTTCCAAGGCAAGCTGGCTAACAAAGTGGTCAGTGCCATGTCCTCCGCCAATAACCCTCACGGCGGTCAAGAGCAGACTATTCTCCAGCTCTACACCACCATGTATCACTGGGGGGCCATCGTGGCTGCACCGGGGTATACCGATCAATCGGCCTTCACCTCCGGCGGCAACCCCTACGGCAACAGCGTGACCGTAGACCAAGAAGGCAATATGCAAGAAGATGTGGAAGTGGCGATCAAGCATCAAGCCAAACGCACTGCCCAAGTGGCCCAAGCGGTCAAACAAGGTCTCAAGGGATAAGACACATAGAAGTTTCAACCCCACGCCGATAGCGTGGGGTTTGTTTGTTACAAGCCTTTCGTTATTCCGACAATCATCCTGCTGCGGTCAAAGGGCAAAAGCCATCTAGGCAGATAAATCCGCCAAATGAATGTGGACCCCAAACGCCTTTGCACATCCATTTCACTGGCTATATGTACTCATCGATTCCTCATTGGGCTTCTTTTTAATTAAAAAAACAGCCCAAGGTCTAACCCTCGGGCTACAGCATCTCTTGAAAATATGGGTTAAATCAAACGTTATCGTTAAAAGTCGTCATCTTCTTCAATTATCCCGGCCACAAGCTTAGAAAAAGTACGGCATAAGGGTTCGATGTCTCCCTCTTCATGGTCATAGGCAACTAGAGAAGGAGTTTTCCCTTGCCGGTAATCAAAACAATAAACATTCCCGAACGAATCATTGGCAAACGGGATCAGTTCTTTCGGTTGATCATGTATGGTATTTAGCTCTCCTATATTTCGAGGATATGGATGGGGCTATCTTCATTAAAACTAAGAAGCCGGTTGATGACACCTTCTCCATATTCATCTAAGTGAAATGTGTCGGGGATGGGGGTCCTCCGTGGTTCACTTTTGCGCATTCTTTGTAGTCTTCAAACCCTTGAGAAAATCAGATGTCTTTAACCGTCTCATTTAACTTTACCTAAATGAGACATCATCCCGCAGGTCGCAGCCTGGGACCGGCGGCATCACCCGCGACGGTCCCAGGGTAGCGGCCAAGTTGGATGAAAACCAGGTGTCCAGAGCAGTATCGAGCACGACGTCCATCTGTTTACCGATCTAAATAAATTGGGTATGATGAACATAGGATAACAAAGACCGCTGGGGTGGCACCCCCGACGGTCGATGCACCGCGACGCTCGGCGAAGGCCGGTCGCATGAGGAGCAGAGACGCCCCCAACTAAGCGAAAGGGCCGTTAACCATTGCGCTTAGACTGGGGGCGTTTGCCTTTTCTCCTGGAGATCCGTTCTTCCACGAAACGCCAGATTTCAAGCAACGCTTTTTGCAGCAGATAGGACCGCAAGGATCTTCTCCAGCATGGCCGCACCCCTCTTTCTAGGGAGTTACGACCGGCCCCCGGCATCACTTGCGTCTTGGTGGCTCTATACCGTAAAGGGAATAAACTACCAACAAAACTAATTCAGCACAGTCCAGTCCTTGCTATCAGGCGGGGGTTTTTAAATACAAGTCTCGCTCTACTCAAATGATGCATGCTGCCTCTGATGTACTTTAGGTCAAATGGGGGCATTGGGGCTTAGTTGGACTTCCAAGAGGGGTTCACATCAAACTCTTTCAACTTTTCGTCTTCTTTAAACCCCCGAGGGTGGTCCCTCTCGGGGATAATCAAATATTGCTGAAAGCTATTTCCTGTTGAATCCGTTCTCCCTCTCACAATACCGAGTTTGCGAGTCATGCTTTCTTAAGAAGTGATCGGGGCCACTTTTCCTTCTTGCATATAGTAGATTTGTTGACAATAATCGGCAACGACTTGGTCATGAGTGACAACCACCAGGGTTTTTCCCTGCTGATTCAGCTTTGCAAAGATATCTAAGATCTCCGCTTCCGTTTGTTCATCTAAGGCTCCCGTCGGTTCATCCGCCAGGATTAGATCGGGGTTTTGGATCAGTGCCCGGGCAATCGCCACACGCTGCATTTCCCCTCCTGACAACGTATCCACCGCTTTAGACTGGAGTTCTGTAATCCTTAAATCCGCTAACACACGATCGACTCGATCACGAATCTCTCCTCTCGACAACTTGCTGTAACGCAAAGGCAGGGCAATATTTTCAAATACGTTTTTACTGTCAATCAACGCAAAATTTTGCACGATAAAGCCGATATGTTTTTTTCGGAACTGGGCCCGTTGGTTCCCATTCATCTCGCTGATATACACTTGTTTATACTGGTAAACGCCACTGTCTGCAGTATCTAAGCCAGCCAGGATATTGAGCAGGGTGGATTTTCCCGATCCACTCCGACCCATAATCGCCAGCATATCGCCTTGCTTAATTTCCAAATCAAGTCCGTTCAAAACATCGACTTGCCGCTCACCGACCTCATATGATTTTCTGAGATCCTTCAAGGTGATCAAGGGGAATCACTCCGATCGTTTTAATAAGCTGCTAATTTCAAGTTTGCGGAATTGCAAATAAAGAGGCAGAGCGGAGATCAGAACGATGACGGCAAAGAGCATTGTATTCATCAAGGTGTACATCCCAAAGGACACTTCGATTACCTGTCGATACAAGAGCGTGACCACGAGCCCTGGTAATCCCACCATGAAAAAAATCTCAGCCAGAAAGTAAGAAAACAGCTGATTGAGAGTCGCCCCGGAAGCGAGATGAATCGCCATATTTCGGTAGTTATCTTGAAACTTGGTTATCATTAAGATTGAAATGCTAAGTATACATACCAGGAATAAGGAGCCCGCCATGATTTTTAATAGATTTTTATTGACTTGGATTGCCGAGAACATGAAATTAAGGGTATCGCTATTTGCCCCCATGATTTGCATATCGGAAAAATCGGATACCTTCTTCACCTGCTCCAAATCGCGGCGAACTACATACGGTTCCTCATCACTAAAAATGGTCCCATTGATCAGCTGCAGGTAATGTCTTTTCTGAAATAATTCATCCGCTTCTGTCTGGGGAATCTTGTCAAATTGCAAAGCGGGCATCACGATATAACGATCCAAATACAATTCAGGATGGTTGTAATTAAATACAAACGTATCAGGTTGAATAAATCCTTGAACGATCAGTGTGAGATCCTTTTGGATATATTTTGCCGTTATTTCATCTCCCACATTGTAAAAGGGTTCATACTTCGCTCCTAATAAGACCGGAATCGTATTTCCATTATAATGGAAATCCTCAGATGAAAATCCGGCTCCTTTACTCAATGGAATCGAAAAACGGGTAAACCCATGTTCATTGATCTGAACTGCCTTCATAGGCTTATAGGAGCGTTTCTTTAAGCGCTCAATGGGTGCCCCTTGTTCATAACCATGAAAAAATGGATCCCACTTTTGATCGTCGCCTAGTTTCACTTCAATCATCTGGTTAAACAGATAGATATAACGCTCTTCAAACTGGGCTTCTAAGTTTTGATACAAGGTTTTTAGTTGATCGAGGGAATCCGGCTGTTCCAAAAATGCCTGTAATTTACTGTCCGGTACAAGGCCATCGGATAGCTGATAGAGGGTCAGTTCATCCAAAGGTTGTAAGCGGTCCGATTTGCTTTCAATCCTGGTATGGGTAAGAAATAACAAAGTACCGATGAAAAACAAGGCGGTAATCTGAATCGCGATCAGCACAGAAAACCATTTTCGGCGTTTGAGGCTCTCCCAAACTTCTCGTAGGATCATATTCATGAGCGAGATGTTCCTTTCCTGGCCATTGGCTTCAACCCATTCCTTTTCGATACCCAAATGGACAGCAGGGAGAAAAGAAGGATCCAGCCATACGCCATCAAGAGTTGCAACGTATAAGAAGTAAGGAAGTTAGGATTCATCTTATCCCAGACCACAAATAGAACCGAACTTCCGATCGAAACCAACGTGTAACAAGCGGAAATGATCAAAAGATACTGAACCGCCATACGTATGTAAATTTTGCTCAGCGAAATCCCATGCTGCCATAAAATCAGCACCTCAGTTTTTCTCTTGTTGAACCAATACTGGTTGAACAAAAGACTAGAAACCAATAGGATGCCGGCAATCGTGATCCAGATGCCCCTTTGGTAGGAGTTAATACCGATGTAGCGCTGTATTCCATGATCATCTCGATCAATCACTTGGATAGATATCTGATTTTGATTGACGGATAAGGCTTGATCTTGTTGGAACCTATTGTCCTCGGTGTTCATGACATACAGATTGGGAAATCGATCGATCGCATCCATATTGACAAGGGCTAACTCGTCTACCTCCGAGGGATAAGAAGCGCCCATCCGGCCGATCACCTCGAAGGTTTTTCCGGCCAACCGAAAATATTCCTTTCCACCTTTTTGAAACACATCTTCTTTCCCGACCCTTTTTCCCACTTCTTGACCCAGCACCGCAACCTGCTCTCCGTTGTAAAAATCGGAGGACGTAAAATACCGACCCGATACCATCGGAGGGACAAAGGTCTCATCTTTAAAGTAGATGGCCCGATCCGCATATTGTTCCTTGGTATCTAATTCATTAAAAATCGTAAAAGGTTTGTTCGTATCCAGTTGTCTCCAGTCGATGGATCGACTTGAATCCTGTAATGTAAACGTGAAACTCGTCGGATCATACAGCCCCCGGGTCAAGATACCCATCTCTTGTTGTTTGATCTGATAGTAGTTTGCGGAGACGATCAGGATACTGATCAACAAATACAATACAATCAACCACAAGGTCCCATCTCGTTGCCATTGCCTGATTTGCATAGACGCCCCTCTTTTTTAAAATGGATAACTTAGTACTTAGAAAAAAGCAGGCATCGCAAATGAACACCTGCTTTTCCCTTTTAATTATCTTCTATAACTAGAATCTACACATCGTGATTTTGCATGGGTCAAATCAAGATTCCACACGTGCTCGAGTATAATACCCAATATGTTTCCCCGACCACCCATCACCGGAGCCCTCAGTCCAACCTCTATGGTCGCACGAGGGAGCATTATTAGCATCCCAAATACATTTTCCCTCGATCCAACCGGTTGGTATTTACTCACTTTTGGCTTGTTTAGAAGATGATTAACAGGCAGGTATCTTTTCGATACCCGCCCTGTTTCGAATGTGAAATTACCAATACTAAACGGTGAATTTAATTTGTTCTTAGTTACCATAATAAGTTTTTGCTGTATACAAGATGTTTGCATACGGAGACCTAGCATTTGTGTAATCCCAACCCCATTGCCTAAAGCTATCAGTTATTACCTGGTCCCCACTTTCCATACGGGCACGGGTATAATGATAAACCCCATTCCACGTAGTTTCACCCGCCGCACGTTCCAGATAGGGGTCATCTGGATGGGGTTCCACCCAACCATTATGATCGACCGCTTCAATACCTACATTCTTAGTATTCAGTTCCCCTTCGCTCCAACCTTGATAGACTTCAGCTGCAGACGCTGGAACTGATAAACTACCACAGATCAACCCGACTGAAAGCAACTGAACAACCCTTTTTTTGATTTTCAATATAATCCCTCCTATAGAAAATGCTGAGTTGTAATAACATTCGTGGCTGATTGTGCAAACTACACCGCCGCTATTTGCAGCAGTTGTTGTAACACGCAAAAGTTCTTCATCACTGACGTCTTTAATTGCTTTTAAGGCTTCTAATTTCAGGTTTTACATCAATAATTCACCTCTCTATGAATCTATTGGATATTTATCTATCCTAAACCATATTGTAATTAGTTTGTTGTTTTTTGCAAATAAAAATTACTAATAACACAATTCAGGTAAATAACTGTATTTTATAATAACCTGGATAAAAAGGGAGCCTAGTCCGTGATAAAAGCTCCCTCCCCGAGCAGATCTAGTTGTTTATAGAACACAATCAAGATATCCCACCACAAGCAGTCCATCCCCGTACTCCCAACTATAGACCGGATATTCCATAAGATAATAACGGGAGAACTTCGCTACTTCGACTAGGTTGTAAGATCGTGGAATATCGGGGCCTGGCTTAGCGTATGATTGACACAATGAATCTCCCCATACTGTTTAGAAAGATTTTGTGTTTTTACAATTGTCGAAGTACCCATATGAAACATCAACTCCTTTCGATGATTTCTAATTGAACTGTAAGATATCCACCTTTCCCTATCCTGAAGAAAACCATACAGCAACCTTAAATCTAAGTTTTTTCGGGTCCTGTCCAAATCGAACAAAGTAGTTCATGCCGGTTGCTTTACCGGGTTGAAGACGCCATAACACTCGAATTAAAACTTTGAGTGATGGTTCGATCGCTTTATCATGACCCAGGGGACAAAGTTCTGGCAAAAGGTGATCCACTGGCACGAGGCGGAAGTGGTCATCACCGGATACCGGAAAACGGCCCCCGGTTGGTCTTTTCCAGGCGCCAGCCCATCCGATTCCTAGTGCCTGTGGTGCATCCGTTGTGTAAAAATGAACCCATGGTATTTAGTGTCATGATAGGAAATCGAACTGCCACACAGTTTTGCACCGGTCCCTTCACTCCGCTATCATGAGGATACCGGATATGAAGTGGAAAGGTGAATGCCCATGCCGACAGAAACACAACGCCGAGCGCTGCGCCGGTTGCCAGCGGTGCATCAAATACTGGAGCGGGCCGAGTTGGCCCCCTGGTTGGAGCGCCTGCCTCGGGAATGGATCACCCAGGCCATCGCCGATGTCCTGGCCATGCGCCGGCGTGAAATCCTGGAGAATAAAGGGGATGTAGAACCGGACCAAACGTTGGTTACCCGTGTGGAGGAAACGCTCCAACGTCTCACTCACCCCCGACTCACCCCGGTGCTCAACGCCACTGGGATTGTGCTGCACACCAACCTGGGGCGGGCGGTCTTGAGCCAGGCGGCAGCCGAGGCGGTTCAACAAGTGGCTCTTTCCGCCAGCAACCTGGAATATCGTCTGGAACAAGGCGTCCGGGGCTCCCGCTACGATCATGTGGAGGAGCTCATCTGCCGTCTCACTGGTGCGGAAGCCGCCCTGGTGGTAAACAATAATGCCGCCGCTGTCTTTCACACCTTGCGCACCCTGGCCCGGGGCAAAGAGGTGATTGTTTCCCGGGGACAGCTGGTGGAGATCGGCGGCTCCTTTCGTGTCTCAGAAATCATGCGGGAGTCCGGAGCCCAACTCCGAGAGGTGGGAACCACCAATAAAACCCGGATCGAGGATTACCAACAGGCGCTGACCGACGAGACCGCCCTACTGATGAAAGTACATACCAGCAACTTTCGCATCATCGGCTTTACCCGGGAAACCAGCCGGGAGGAATTGGTGGCGCTCAGCCGCCAGCATGGTCTGCCTTTATTTGAAGACCTGGGCAGCGGCGTTCTGTATGATCTAAAAGCCCACGGGATCGGCGATGAACCCACCGTCCGGGAATGTGTCACCGCCGGGGTGGACCTCTTAAGTTTCAGCGGCGATAAACTATTAGGCGGCCCCCAAGCGGGGATTGTGGTCGGGCGCAAACATTGGATCGAGGAGCTGAAAAGAAACCAGCTGACCCGCTCCCTGCGCGTGGACAAGTTTACCTTGGCTGCCCTGGAGGCGACCTTGCGCCATTATCTCAATCCGGAGGAAGCGGTTCGGGAGATCCCTACCTTGCGTCAGATACTGAAGAAGCCGGAGGAGCTCTACAAAGCCGCCTCTCAGTTGGAAGAGAGGATCAGAGAAGCCGGCGGGGACGCCCTAAAGACGGAAATCGTCCCCTCGCAATCAGAAGTAGGCGGAGGATCGATGCCGGGTGTGGAGCTGGCCACCTATTGTGTCGCGGTCACTCCCCGTAAGATCCCCTTGTCCCGATTGGAAATGGGGCTGCGTCAGGCCACCGTTCCGCTGATCGGCCGGGTATCCAAAGATCGACTCCTCCTCGATCCCCGCACCCTGGAAGCGGAGGATTTTGGCCGAGCTGCCCGCTCTTTTCAAGAAGTTCTTCAAGAAGAGACCAGATAAAAAAGGGACTGTTCTTCGGAACAGTCCCTTCCCCTTTTTGACCCCTAAAATCGATCTTTCGTGTCGGTATAGAGATCCCCCTTCCCCGTCCAAACACCAAAGCTTTCAGCCTTTAACCAAAAGGGAGCCCGCTGTTTCGGATCGCTTCCTGTCGATCATCGGCCCCTTCCTCTTTCGATTGCATCGCTGGGTCCAGCCAACGGGCGAGAAGGTTTTTAACCAGTTGGCTGAAATCGCGTGTTTCCCTCTCCACCTGTTCCAGCAGCATTCGGTCCTGGGGATCGGCCATGTCAAAGGTGACCCCGCGGATTTTTTTAAACCCCATCAATCATAGCCCTTCCGATTTCGTAATATCCTTTCACATTGGCCATCTGAGGATCCTCCACGCTAAATGCATGGTAAAAATGATCCCGGAAATAAGGTTCCAACTTCCGGGCCATCCCTCCCACCAGCATCACCACATCCTGATTGCCCCATGTCTTGGAAACGGTGCTGGTGATCAAATCCGCCATCTCTTTGATGTTGGTCACTTTCACCGTTTCCCAGCCGATGGGCAAGGTTCCTGATTCCCGATCGATAAACACTTTATCGCGAAAGGTGGCAAAATTGGTGGTTTTGGCCCCGATATCGATAATGCGGACCAAACCCATCCGGGGTGTGGAAAAGAAGGCCCCTCCTCCCTCAATGGTGGTAAACACTTTTTTCACATAAAAGGAGCGTTCTCTCCCGTTCAGTTTCACCTGATGGGGGCCTTCCAGGAGACGCTTCAGCGCTTTCTGCTCCACATCGGTAAAATTATCGATGGGAAGCCCGGTGATCAGAGTCACATTTCCCCGAGCCCCTGCCAAATGGAGCGCCGTCATGGTCAGAATGAGCGTCTCCTCCACCGCCTTGGAATCTTGCATCGCCTGGCGGGTAAATTCCCCTTCCCGCTCTGCCAGTTTCCCGACGAACCACTTGCGACCCTGGTATTCCAATTCGATGTCTTCCGGAAGCTCCTGCCGGTAATTCCGTTTCCGCCAACCGCTCACCTTGCTGGGGAAAAGAAAGTGTTTCCCTTTCGCGATCACTTTGACGCAGCTCCGCCCACAATCCACCGCAATGATCATTGACATCCCTCCGCAACCATGTTTACGCAAAAGATAAATCCTTTATTAAGACATACGACGGAATGGCGGAGGACATTCCGATCGCGAGGGAAAAGAATTGGGGTTCAGCCGAACCGCCCCCCATGCTGGAAAAAATGCTCAATTTTCGCCCCCCTTCTCCTCGGAATTCCAGGGGCGGAGACGGGGCCACCAGGCAGGGACGGCTCGTCGATAAACTTCATAATCAGCACCAAACTGGCGTTTCAGCTTCGGTTCTTCGTACCAGCGAACAAAGGTTGCCGAGATCAAAAGAAAAGCAGCACCGTACAGTAGCAGGGGGAGTTGACCCAGAATAAGAGCCTGCCCCACTACCACCCAGATGAGTGCCACGTACATTGGGTTGCGGACGTAACGATACATCCCTCCGACGACCAAACGCGAGGGAGGTGCAATCGGCACCGGTGTTCCCAACCCTTCTACTACAAATCGCACAAAGGCCTGGATCAACACAGACACCCCTGCCAGAAGCATCAACACCCCGATCACACGCAGGGGGCCCCAGAACGGAAGAGGTTCTTCCATCTGCCACCCTGTGATCCACCACGGGATCAGACCCGCTACTATCCCCGGACCCACCAGAAAAAACAAAGCACTTCCCACCGCGGCTGTCGGTTTGCGCATCGCTCGTACCTCCCTATTCAACTTCATTCTCTCTCCTTCGGCCCCGCAATTCCCCGAAGGAGCACCTCGCTCATCCAAGCCAACTCCTCTTCTTCCTCCCCTTGAGCCAGGTACCGGGGGAAAATATTTTTAGCCAATAGATAGCCGATCCCGATCGATAAAATGCTGCGGGCGATCACGTGGGTGGGAAGATCCTCCCGAATCCGTCCCGCCTGCTTCCAGCCGTCGATCCGTTCCGAGATCACAGCGTAAATGGAACGGGCCACATGATCCTCCAGCGCTTCCCGCAATTCCGGCTGAAACAAGCTTTCCACCAGGATGATCTTGATCTTCCGCCAGTTCCGCTCCACCAACTGCACCCGGTCGGCATACAACTCCTGAAACACCTCTGCAAAGGGTTTGTCCTGTTCCAGGATTTTCAACACGGGGCGAAGAATGTAGGGGGTGGCCACCCGGGAGATGGCTGGGATCACCAGGTGGAGTAAGAGACCTTTTTTAGAGCGGTAATGTTTGAAGATGGTCGCCTCCGCCACCTGAGCCCGTGCGGCGATGGCACTGGTGGACGCCCCCTCGAAGCCCCGTTCAGAAAAGATGTGCAAGGCCGCCTCCAGGATCCGCTTCTGCTTTTCCGTCTCCCGGTCTTTTTGATCCAGATTGAGCCCATATTCTTCAGCGATCAACTCCATCCATTCTTCCCAGCTCTTCTCGTCTTCGTGGTTCATTGTCATCTGATGTTGCCTCCTGATCATGCGGATAAAAATTTCTTTCAGTGGGGAATGGGAAAAACGCTGTCGTAACGCGGGCACGGTACCTTCCGCCACCACCCGCTCCCGATTCAGCATGGCCATCCGGTCACACTGTTTCGCCTCCGTCATGTAGTAAGTGATTGTTTACTCACCTATACTTTAAAACGGCCTATCTGGCTCCGTCAATAAAAAGTGAGTACATACTCATCATTGATTGTATCTCGCCTTCCTTTCGATATTTTGCCCTTGATCGACTGGGAACACTTGCGGTCCCTTCCTCCCAAGTGGATCCTAGGATACTCGGACATCAGCACGTTGACTTTTACCTATACACTAAACACTGGCGTCGCCAGCGCCCCTGGCACCAACTACTGCGATTTAAGCGCTACCCGGTGGGATCCTCTCACCCGTCGCTGGAGGGATGTTCTCGGAACCGAAGTCGGCAAAACTGTGATTCAACATGCTTCGGAAAAGGATCAGTCTTCCTGGGACCGGACTTTCAAAAATCTGGGAACTGTATTTTACCTGGACCACCCCCTGCGGAATGGAAGGTTCTCGGAAAGCGGGACTCCGCCACCATCTCTGGAAGGCTGTTAGGAGGATGCGTGGAAACCCTGTCTAGATTAGCTGGCACCCTTACGCACCGGTTCATGCTTTCGTTGAAAAATGGGCTGACCCAGGGATCCTCTGGTATTTGTAAAGCGCCGGGTCTTCTCCCAGTGAAATTTACCGCGCACTCTGGACCATGCGGGAAAACGGTTGGTTCCGCCATGCCAACGGGATATTGTTTGGACGACCCGGGCGTACCGGCAAACTGAAGGTTTTGGCCTGGTCGACGCCCTGAAGCGGCCTTTTCTCCCATGGATGTGCCAGTGATCTACGATGTGGATATCGGGCACGTCCCTCCCCAGCTGACTTTAGTCAACGGAGTCTTCGCCACAGTGACGGCTGAAGGAGGAAAAGGGACGTGTAAACCAGTCTTCATATAGAGGCATGGTCATGGAAATTGCAGCAGGCTGCCAATCATGTTTGGTAACCGCTTCGGGAATTCCCGTTACGACGGAAATGAAAAAAGTTGACGCCTGTGGGTTCAGACGCCAACTTGCCGTTTCCGAGCGGGAATCATCACTTAAGAGAAAATCTGATCGATTCCTTTGATCTCTTCCTCAGAAAGGGAGATCTCGGCCGCCCGCAAATTGCTTTTGACTTGTTCCGGACGTTTCGCTCCGGGAATAATCACATCGAGGGAGGGGCGAGTCAAGTACCAGGCCAGCACCAGATCCGCCACTTCCTCCCCTTTGGCTTTCGCCATCTCCTTAAGCTCATCCACCTTGGCCAGGTTTTGTTTAAACCGCTCCCCCTGGAAATCCGGATTTTTCAACCGCAAATCCGTAAAGCGTGTGTTTTCATCATATTTTCCGGCGAGCAGACCGGATACCAGCGGGAAATAAGGGATAAACGTGATGTTATTTTCCGCCGTATAGGGAAGGAGATCCTGTTCCGCTTCCCGGTGCAAAAGGTTGTACTCCGACTGGAGCACGTCGACATATCCGTCTTTGTTCGCCTCTTTCAGCTGCTCGATAGAGAAGTTGGAAACCCCGATGGAACGGATTTTTCCTTCATCCTTCAGCTCTTTCAACGCACCGACCGCCTCGTCTTTCGGGGTCTTCTCATCGGGAAAATGGATGTAATATAAATCGATATAGTCGGTTTTTAACCGACGCAAACTCTCCTCCACCGCCTGTTTTAAGAAAGCCGGGGAGTTATCCATTACCATGTCATTTCCGACGAATCGATGGGCACCTTTGGTCGCTAACACGATCTCTTCCCGTGGATATTCGGACATCACTTCACCGATCAGCTCTTCCGAACGCTCCGGTCCATAGATATACGCAGTATCCAGAAGATTCATCCCATTGTTGAGGGCGGTGCGGACCACCTCTTTTCCCTGTTCTTCGTCCAGCATATTGGGATAAATGTTATGTCCCCCAACCGCATTGGTTCCTAATCCGACCGGATGGACGGAGACGTCTGATTTGCCTAAGTGAACATGTGTGGCCACGATGATCGACTCCTTTTGTGCTTGAAAAATAGCGAGTACTCCTATTTTAATCACAAAAACCGGACCGCAAGCAATATTCCAGCCGCGCCCTGGATGCTCATGATCCGTCCCCTTCGCGGAGATACTTTTAGGGGAAGGACCCTGAAACGGAGGCGTTGTCCCATGACTCGAGACAAGCGACGAGTTACCGTAGATATCCCGGCAGAGCTGGATCAAAAACTGGAGCAAATGGCTGCTCGAAGAAACAAGCTGGAGAACCGTGCGGAGCCGGTCACGAAAACCGAGTTGGTACAGGAAGCTCTGGATACCTATGTGGAAGACTACATCGCCAAATTTGAGGACCCGCAGGGTTAACATTTGAAAAGCTCCATCCCGAAAGGATTGCAGCGCATTCCTGTTTAGCCGCTCAAATCGACCAGGCGATCGATCGTCCCGGTCACTTCCTCCCGCTGGCGAGGAGGATGACGATCTTGTGGGCGAAGGATCATCGGCAGGCTGTCTTTTGAAAAGAGAGTGATACCGACATCGCAATCCACCCAGGGTTACCTGGAATCCTTTGGTGTGGACACATAAGTCCAGCTATTTCAACCCAATGTATATGACACTTTCCGAAAAAAGCCAGGTGATCCCCACCCGGCTTCCTTTGATCCGCTATGCGATTATTTCTCCGGATACTCCGCCACGACCCGGGTGCCCAGACCGCCCCGAGGGTTCCAGAGGGCTTCCACTTTCATCCGCTTCGGTTTCAACAGATCCACCAGCTCCTCCAAAATGCGCCGGGTGGCATGTTCCTGATAGATACCCACATTGCGATAAGAGGTCAGATAATACTTGAGGGATTTCATCTCTACCAGGTGACGATCCGGGACAAACGTGATCGTGATCTCCGCGAAATCCGGCAGCCCGGACCAGGGACAGACCGATGTAAATTCCGTGGTGGGGATCTCCACCTCCACATCTTTCCCCGGATATTCGTAAGGAATCGTCTCCAGGATGTCCGTCATAATGGCGGACTCATCCTGGATATCAAACCGGATGTTCTGATATTTACTGTGATCAACGTCTACTTTACCCAAGGCGTGGTTCCCCCTTTATATAAGAATGGGATCGTTCCTGCGGACCTCTCCGGATCAACCGGACCAAACCGTAAACCACCGGGGTGTCCGCCACCGCCACCAACAGTTTCACCAGATACTGCCCCAGCATCAGCCCCAACAATTCCGACACCACACCGTAAAAAGCAATGATGATAAACACAACGGTGTCAAGAAGCTGGGAGACAGCGGTGGACAAGTTATTCCGAAGCCACAGGTGGCGGGAAGCCGTCTTTCGCTTCCAAAAATGGAACGCCCATACATCGTGATATTGGCTGATCAGATAAGCCACCATTCCCGCGATGGTGACGCGAAGGTTGGCTTCGAGCACCGCGGCATACGCCTTCTGCCCTTCCCAGGAGGGAGCGGCAGGCAGCCAGACGGCTAGTTGCACCATCAACGCGGATAACATGGAGGTGATCAACCCGACAAAAACCAGCCAGCGGATCCGCTCTTTCCCCCAAATTTCCGCCACCACATCCGTGCAGACAAAGGTGAGCGCGTAAACCTACACGGCGGGAAACCGTCTGTCCGAACAGCGGCACTTGGATGATCTTGACCGCCAGCACATTTCCGATCACCAACAGACCGACAAAGAAGCCAGCCAACATTATAAACCAACGATCTTGGCGGCTCATCCTCGTTTCCCCTTTCATTCACCCGATCCCAACCCGTGGCTAGGACCGCGCGTCCCTAGTTTTTGTTTTAGGAGAGGCGGGAGTTGCGAACTCTCCGGGTCCCGGTAAAGGAACCCACCCTATTGTATCAAAAATGGACCGATCCACCAGTCGGTTTTTGTCGCCAGCGGAGGAAGGAAAATCAAGAGGATCAGCGAAGAGAACAACAACCCGCAGGTTCGTCAGGAGGCGATCTCTTTGCAGATCATCAGAGATACGAAGCGAAGCTTCGATCTCGCCGAGTTTCTCACCCGCCCTTTGTTTGCCCATCTGGCCACGGTGTGTGAACAGGGGCCGCGGGATTCCCCGGTCTGGTTTCACTGGGAGGAAGGCGCCTTGTGGATGATCGGCACTCCCCAGGACAGCTTCCCGAAACGCATCAAAGCGGATCCGCGCTGCGCCGTGGGCATCGTCGATTTTGACCCGAAACAGGGCCGGGTGCTCCATGCCGGTTTCCGGGGGTGGGCCACGGTGGAACCCTTTGACCCGGACATCGCCACCCGGTTGCTCTCCCGCTATCTGGGCCCCAGACAACAAAAATGGGACCCCCGGTTTCGGGATCTCGACCAGCGCAATCAGTTGATTCGCTTTCATCCGAAAACCGTGGTCCTGCGGGATCAATCTTACACACCGACGAGCGGTCCATAAAAACCCCCTCTCTTTGAGAGGGGGGTTTTTAACGCTAATTTACAGCCATTCCGAAACGGATTTGGGCTCCATAAAGTTGAGCAAATAATCAGGGCCGCCGGCTTTGGCGTTGGTGCCGGACATGTTGACGCCGCCGAAGGGTTGCAGTCCGACAATCGATCCGGTGCAACCACGGTTGAAGTACAGGTTGCCCACGTTGAAATCGCGGCGGGCGCGATCCAGGTGTTCCCGGTTGCGGCTGATAACGGAGCCGGTCAGGCCGTAGTCGGTGTTGTTGGCGATAGCCAAGAGCTCCTCAAAATCCTTCGCTTTGGTAAAGGCCACCACAGGACCGAAGATCTCTTCCTGCATGATGCGCGCCTCTGGGTCCACATCGGCAAAGATGGTCGGCTGGACGAAATAGCCTTTGCTGTCATCGGTTTCACCGCCGGTGATCAACTTGCCTTCCTGTTTGCCGATGTCGATATATTCCCGGATTTTATTGAACTGGATCTCATCAATCACCGGTCCAACCAAGGTACCGTACTCGGCGGGGTCGCCCACCGTCACCTCTTTGGTCAGCTCAGCGGTACGCTCCAGCACTTGATCGTACACATCCTGGTGAATAATCGCCCGGGAACAGGCGGAGCACTTCTGACCGGAGAATCCGAAGGCGGAGGTGACGATGGACTTGGCCGCCAACTCCAGATCGGCATCCTTGTCCACAATGATGGTGTCCTTGCCGCCCATCTCGGCCACCACCCGCTTCAGCCACTTTTGTCCTTTCTGCACCTTGGCTGCCCGCTCATAAATGCGGGTACCGGTGGCACGGGAGCCAGTAAAGTTGATGAAGCGGATCTTAGGGTGATCCACAATGTAGTCGCCGATCTCCTTCGGATCACCGGGTATGAACTGGAG
The DNA here is from genome assembly GCF_900102685.1 of Melghirimyces thermohalophilus. Classification (GTDB taxonomy): domain Bacteria; phylum Bacillota; class Bacilli; order Thermoactinomycetales; family DSM-45169; genus Melghirimyces; species Melghirimyces thermohalophilus. Next base: position 47,544 of record NZ_FMZA01000001.1, on the reverse strand, counting down.
CACGCCGTCGGGCAGACCCGCTTCCCGGAGCACTTCCACAAATTTGGCGGAGACCACCGGAGCTTTTTCCGACGGTTTCATCAGCACCGTATTGCCAGTCACCAGTGCCGCCACCGTGGTTCCGCACATGATGGCGAAGGGGAAATTCCACGGCGGGATAATAAAGCCGACCCCCATCGGTTGGTAGAAGTATTCATTATGCTCATTCAACCGAGACAAAACGGGTTTGCCTTTGTCCAGCTCCACCATTTGGCGACCGTAATACTCCAAAAAATCGATTGCCTCCGCTGTATCCCCGTCGGCCTCCACGTAGTTTTTCCCCGCCTCCACGGTCATGGCAGCGGAAAACTCATGGCGACGGCGACGGAAGATGGCCGCCGCTTTAAATAGAATCTCGGCACGGGACTTGGCCGGCCATTTCCGCCAGGTATCAAAGTGTTTCCAGGCGCTTTCGATTGCCTTTTCCGCCAGTTCCTTGTCCGCCATGGACACCTTGCCCACCACTTGTTTTTTGTCAGCAGGGTTGTAGGAGGTGAGCTTTTGAGGCGTATGGATCTCTTCCCCGTCGATCAGGAGGGGATATTCCCGATGAAAGTCGCCTCTCACCTTATTGAGAGCTTCTTTGTAAGCCTGTCTGTTCTCCTCTTTGGAAAAGTCCGTTTCTTCCGCATGTTCGTATGGAATCATGGACATCAAACCTCCTCATCAGGAAGAGTTCGGATCAATGGCTCGGTCAGCCTGGGAAGACAAAATACCTCAGAAAACGCTTTCAGTCTTCCGGTCAGAGAATATCACGCTTTACGAAAAACGACAAGGGCAGAAATCAACGGCAATCAAGTAACCATCTCCCGGTCCCTTCCCATCTGGAGGACCCTTATGGATGTATTTGGAAGTGTATACAACAAACATGCACATTTGTCCCTGTTTATGCAGCTTCATAAAAAAACGGCGCCGCGAGGCGCCGCGCTCCGAGTCAAGTACCCGAAACCGACTGTGAATCCTGATCCCTTGCTTCCTGTTTGCACCGGGCGGAGTCACCTGTTGGAGCATCTCCCAAGTCTAGGACATTTTCTTCCTCCGGTAGATAATCAGGCCGATGATCACCAGAGTAGCGGCGGTGCCTCCGCTGTAGGCTTCCGTTTTGAGGGAATAGGTGTTTTTCGATTCCGCCAGCCGAGCGCTTTTTTTCATTCCCTGGACAGCGCTCACCCCCTGTTGATAAGTGCGGTACTCATTGTTTTTCCCGGGGATGAGATAGGAGTCACTCTCGCTCTTCTTCACCTTCAATGTTTTAGACTCCTGCATCGCTAACCGCTGTCCATCCACTTCTCCGTAAAAAACCGTCTTCAGGATATACTCCCCCTTCGGTAACGAAACCTCGAAGCGGGGATCTCCTTCGTGAAGGTAAAGGATTTTGCCGTCCCGTCGAGCCACCGCCATCATCCAATGCCCGTTCACGGTTTGTCCGGTCATTTCGGCCCGGATCACCGTCGGCGCGCCTTCCCCTTTCTTGTCCGCCGCTTGCATCATACGGGGGATATCAAAGGTGTATGGCTGTTTCACATGCACTTTTTTTCCGTTTACCGTCCCTTGAAAGTCGACAATGACCCGATATTGATCTTTACGCTTCATATGAAGATCGACGACGCCGTTCCGGGCGGCCAGAATTCCCCTCTTCATTACTTTCTTTTCCTTTCCGCCCGGCAACTTCAACACCTTGGGATAGGCGTAATGGTATCGCCAGATGCCCCGAACATCCCCGTCGGTATCCAGTTTGGCCCGCATGCGAACCCCATCCACTTCCGTCCCCGGTATCTCAATCCATTTCTTCTCGATTTTCCGACTGGTCAATATCTGGTGATCGGCCTCGATGCGGAGGGCACGGGTTGATGATACGGGAGCATCTCCTTGCTCCGAACATCCCTTCTCGCTGGACACTTCACCGGTTGCCGATGCAAATCGACCACCCTTCTCACCGAACAGATCACCCACTTGCTCACCTTTCCCCCGACCATCCACATGGACCCGCACCTCGAAGGGACCCTTTGGCCGGTTCAAGGTTTGATGATGGGATAACCCCCGCATCTCATCGGACTGATATCTGTCGAAGGGTTGATCCTCCCCTTTCCGCCGCACTTCAAACAGCCAGCGGGCAGACGCTTTTTCTGTCCCAGTGAGTTGGCCGTACACTTTCACCTGATCCTCATGACACTCCAGACGAACATCGACAGCGGGAGGCGTTAACGTTCGCGTACGGGAAAGCCGGAGCTTCTCTCCGTTGATCCTGCCGTGAAACGTAGCGGTCACGGTAATCGGCTGATCTTTTCGGAGCGGGTCCACCACCTGTGGATCGGTGAAAAACACCTCTTCCGCCGATCCTTTTCCCTGCCGAGAAACCGTCTTCCCGTCGATTTCTCCGGTAATGGTCCACTCCCCTTTCACCCGATCCTTCTCCGTCACAGGACGAAGTTTCGCCCGGACTTTCACACCGGCTTGATCTCCCTTCTCGACCGGATAAACGCCCTGAACAGCTATTTCGTATGGATCTTTGTCCTGATCGGCGGCAGCAACCGGATCCGGTTGCCAAAGCAGACAGACGGCCACCAAAAGAACAGTCACGCGTTTCACGACATCATCATCCTCACTGCCGGGGCTTCCCCGCAAGGGAGCAACGGCGTCCAATATTCTTAAACACACCTTGATTATATGTCGGTTCAAACCATACCGGGTCCAATTCTCAAAGTGTAGGGATGGATCCTTCTCCCGTCAAGAGTGTTCATCCTCATGAACGGATGAACGCGCTCTCGGTTTCAACCTTGTTTATTACAGGTTGTCCAACCATGTACCCCAACATTTTGGCACCTGAGACCGGCTTATGTTATGATAAGAGCTAATCTTGATTTTCATTTGGGAGCGGATGGGGTTCTGGTGACCCCCCCGGTCTTCAAAACCGTGCGGGAGGCGCGTTGCGTCTCCGGTGGGTTCGATTCCCACACGTTCCCGCCAGCGTAAGACGGCCCGCTACAGAGACAACCTGTGGCGGGCCTTTTTTAGTCTTTTTACACGGTCGGTAAAGGGATCGTACTCTTGTCATGATAAAAAGAAACTCTCGGAAATTATCGAGGGTTCCAACATCAAGCGGACTTTTGCTCGCGGGATCTGGCCTGGTTGGTATCGATCGTTTCGTCTTCCTGCAGCCATTTCATCAGGGAGAAGGCCATCAGGATCAGGATCACCAACACCGGTACCGATGTGATGATGGTCAAGTTTTGCATCGGCTCCAACCCGCCGCCAGCCATCATGCCGACAGAGACCCCGCCTAAAACGAGGGCAAAGAAGATGCGGAGCCAACGAGCCGGTTCCTGTTTTTCGCTCATGCTCCTGCTGGCGACACTGGCCATGGTATAGGCGGCGGAATCCAGTGTGGTGACCAAAAAGACCATCGCCAGCACCAGAAAGGCAATCAACAGGAGCGCCCCTCCCGGCAATGCCTCCAAGATGGCCATCATCGCCGCCGGGGCGCCGCTGTCATTTAAAATTTGAGTAACAGAAACCACATCCTTCAACTCGAAGAATAGCCCGGTGTTTCCAAAAATTGCGAAGGCGACCCAGCAACCGAAGCTGCCAGCAAACACCATCGCCAGAATCAGTTCCCGGATGGTCCGCCCCCGGGAGATTCGGGCGGTAAACAGGCCGATAAAGGGAGCGAAAGCCACCCACCATGCCCAATAAAAGACCGTCCAGGCACGAGTAAAATCAGCCCCGCCGACGGAATCCATGTAAAAGCTCATCCGCAAGAAGTTTTGAGTCATCAGCCCGATGCTATTGGTAAAGGTATCCAGGATAAATAGCGTTGGACCGAACAGGAGTATAAATATTCCCACAGCGATCCCTAAATACAGATTCAAATCCGACAGCCGCTTAATCCCTTTTTGCAATCCCAAGTAGGCGCTAGCACCAAATAACACCGTCCACAACAAAATGATGGAGGCATTCAGTCCCAGCCCCTTGGGAATACCGGTCAAAACAGAAACTCCCTCTGCGATCATAGGCGTACCCAAGCCAAGGGTGGTTCCCACACCGCCCACCATGCCGAAGATGAAAAACATGTCGATCATTTTTCCAAGCCAGCCATCCGCCCGGCTTCCCAGCACCCCGCGGCAGGCACGACTGAGATTCAACACCCGATAGCCCTTTTGGTGAAAGGCGTAGGCGATCACTACGGCGGGCATGCAGTAAATGGCCCAGGCACTGTAACCCCAGTGAAACAGACCGTAAGTCGCCGCCCACTGGCCGGCGGGCCCGCTCTTCGGTTCCAGTCCGAAGGGGGGATCCGTATAATAATAAGCCCATTCAATCATCCCCCAGTACATCAGACTGGAGCCGATCCCTGCCGTAAAGATCATAGCGATCCAGCTGACGGTGGAAAATTCGGGACGCGCCGATTTTCCGCCGAAACGGACATGAGCATACCGCCCCAATGCCAGCCAGGCCAACAAACCGAAGACGGCAGCTGCAAACCATAGATAAAACCATCCCAAATCCTCAGTGATCCCGTCGCGCAAACCGTTCAGAAGGGCGACTCCCTTCTCCGGTCCCAAGGTGAGCGGCGCGATCAAGAGGCCGACCACCACCAGGGATCCCCAAAATACCCGTTGATCCACTTTTGCTATATTCACTCGGTACGATCACTCCCCTGTTCGTTTCACGGGCCGCCGTTAGCGTAACAAAGGGAGTAACAGAAGACAAAGCGGAACAAACCCGCCATTCTGGAGGATCCCACTGCATCCGGTCGGATCCCCGATCTCTTCTGCCGGTAGACCATAGCAGGATACGGTAGTGCGTCAGAAGAAGGAATAACCGATTTTACACGGATCGGAAAGGAGTAAAATAGATGAACTTCCGATTGCGCCCGTCCACCGCCACGGATTTTGAGTTCGTCTTCCGGTTGAACCGAACCAACATGCAGCCTTATGTGGAGCGGATGCGAGGATGGGATGAAGAAGCGGAACGACGGGACATGGAAGGAAAATTCCTTCCGGAAATCGACCGGATCGTGATCGTCAACGGTCAGGAGGCCGGCGTGTTTGCGGTGGATGACCGTCCGGACTACCTGTTCCTCCCTAAATTGAGCTGTTGCCGGCGGTTCAGAATCAGGGACTGGTCTCCGCACCGATCGGCAACTGATTGACATCCGCTCAGGCGCAGGGAAAACCGGTGCGATTGACGGTGTTAAAGGAGAACAAGCAATGGCACTCTACCGCCGCCTGGGTTTTCACATCCGCGGGGAAACGGATCGGAAATACGAAATGGAAGCGGCCCCTCCTTTCACCAAAAATAAACGCGTAATAATTTAGAATGGGTAGGATTTTCACTCTCCTCCTTCGAATATGAAAAAGATGCCCCCGGGTCACGGGGGACATCCATCGAAGGAGGAGTTATGATGATTCGCAGTAAAAGACCCATCACCCTGGCTTTGACCGGGCTTCTTACTCTATCGCTGCCCTTGTCTGTACCGACAGTGGTATACACTCAACAGCCGATGACGGGATGTACCAATCCCGACGCACCCATCACTCCTGAAACTGAAAGATAGCCGTTTTGACCAATATGTGAAGGCCTTTGAGCGGGACTTGTGCCAAGCCCCCGATGTGAACACAGCAAAAAAGCTGATCCCAGTCCATGGCAGCCGTCTGTGGCAGACCGCTGTTGACCGGGCCCAGGGCAAACGTCCCGACCTGGGGGCGCTGGACCGATATGACGACCGGCCCCTGTATTGGGCCCGACTCCATATGACTCGCACCCTCCGCCAATGGGACCCGGAATTTAAACTGACCGAATCGCAAAAAAAGACGCTGATCCAGGAGCTGGAGTATACCACCCGGGGAATCAGGTCCATCGATTTCCCCAAAGGGGACGACGTTCGGCGGGTCTTGGTCAGCGGATTTGATCCTTATCGATTGGAACATGAATTTCGCCGCAGCAACCCCTCTGGGGCGGCGGCGTTACAATTAGATGGCAAACGCATCATGACCGAGGAGGGACCCGCCGTTATCCAGTCCGCCCTGTTTCCAGTGCGGTGGCAGGACTTTGAAGAGGGCATTGTGGAAGATACCTTCGGTCCCTATCTGAAAAAGGGTCCGGAGCGGATCGACTTGATGATGACCATCAGTCAGGGACGGCAACGGCAAATGGATATTGAAGGCTTTGCCGGCCGTTGGCATACCGGTACCGACAACAACGAGGAAACGAGAGATGAAGAGATCCCCATGGTCTCCCGGTGGCCGATGCCCTCTCCCCTTCCCGAATTTATCGAAACCACCCTGCCGGTACAAGCGATGATCGACGCCGACACCGGGCCCTGGCCTGTACAACGGAACGACGAAGTGTGCGAATGGCTTCCTCCGGATTTTGAGGACCCCTACACCTGTCATGATGGTGGCCCTACCCCGGGATCCAAAGCGCAAGCCGGTGGAGGAGGAAACTATCTCTCCAACGAAAGCCAGTATCGTTCCAACCGGTTGCGAGTCGGTTTAGGAGCGGAGGATATTCCTGGAGGACACCTTCATAATGCTGCCCTGGAGTTTTACCCGGAAGACCCCTCAATCTATATCGACCCGAAATTCCGGGAACACCGCCAGGTCACCGTAGACCAAACCGTGGCACTGGTGGAAGCCGCCGCCCGGGCCCTTGATTGATCGGCCAAAAACCCCCGTTCGACGGGGGTTTTTTCAGGAGAAGAGCCAAAGCAGAGCCGATATGGTAAGGGCACTGAGCAAAGTACTGGTCAGGGTGATACTGGACACCAGCTTGGGCTCGCTGTCAAACTGCAGGGAGTACATGGTGGTAATGGCGGCGGCAGGCATGGCCGCAGCGATCACCATCACCTTCATCAACAAGGGTTCCACCCCGAGCAAAAGCGCAATCCCCCAGGCGATCAGGGGGGATACCAACAACCGCGTCACGTTGGCAAAGATCATTTTCCCCATGTCCGTGGCGTAAAGGCGGATGGTAGACAGCTGCATGCCCAACGCCAGCATGATCGTGGGGATGGAAGCGTCAGCCAAGAGGGAGATCGCTTTGTACATCTCCTCCGGCATCGGCCAATTCAACTGCTGCCACAACAGACCTAACACCGCTGTATAAGCGATCGGCATCTTTAAGACCGGTTTTAACGCCTCTTTTCCTGACATGGAACCCCGGGCCGCCATATAGATGCCGAGGGTTCCCATCAGGAAGGTATGGATCACCATGATCATGACCGCATAGTCGAAGGCTTCCCGACCAAAGGCGAACAGAATCACGGGCACACCCATGTTTCCATTGTTCATAAAGGCGGTCGCCAACACCAGTCCGCTCTCTTCGGAGGAGGTATATCCCCTGATCCAAGTATACAGTTTGACGATGCCGATCAGGATGAAGCAGAGGCTGACCGAATAAATGAGGATGGACAATTGCTGAAAGCCCACCTCGTTGTCGTAAAAAGTGCGAAAGGCGAGCCAGGGGGACATCAGATAGAGGGCGGCTGCGGAGACGGAACGGATGTGAAGATGAAGCAGTTTTTGTCCGACAAAGCCGGCACCAAAAATGAGGAAGACGGGTAACATCACATTGACAAAAATCATGGCTGTCTACTCACCTGTTTCTACTCGCATCAATTTCTTCGTCATCCGTTTTGCTCAACGTTCCCTCTCTCTTCGACCAATAGCTTGGACATGTCATATTCATCCACATATGTCTCCTCCACCCGCAGCGCGTCCCGCCGGGTCCCTTCTATCTGGAACCCTGCCTTTTGATAGAGGGCCAGTGCCCGTTCATTATGTGTCATCACCGTCAATTCCATCCGGTGGATCCCCTGCTGCCGGGCCCAAGCTTCCACCGCCTCCAGCAAGCGGGTCCCGATACCCCGGCCGGTCCAGGCCTGTCGGATCCCCACCACCAGGGAAACGACATGACCGTTGCGCCGCACCCGTCCGCCGAAGGCGGCCAGAAAGCCGACGAGTTCGCCTCTATCCTCCGCCAGCAGGAGGGTGGAATTATCCGCGGCGAGAATCTCGCGGATCCGCTGCACGGTCTCCGCTACGGACTCTTTTCTCTCCCCCGGCTCCAGCAACATGAAGGTGGTTTCTCGATCCAACCCTTTTTGCAGATGGAGAAAAGCACGGGCATCTGACTCCCGGATCTTTCGAATCTGCATCCAGCTCTCCTCTTTTCTTTTTAATTCTCAGATTACAACATGGACGACAAAAAAGGAAGCCGGCCTTGTCATGAAGCCGACTCCCTGATCAGAGGGCGGAACATGAGGAGAGGAGGTTGAGGGTGGAGCAGTCCCTATTCCCTGGGCACTGCCTGTTGATCGGATACCCGCTGCCGCTCGCGGCAAAACTTCTTCCGCCAACGTCCCGTTGGTGCAATCGCTTCAACCAGTGCGAGTCGGGCATCCCCCTTGATCACCGACCACTTCCGCAAACAGTTCCTGTGACGGTAGATAGCCGGAACGGATGTCGAAGATTTCGGGACGGAAGGTGCGGTCCACGAAGTATTCGGCCACTTTGACCAACCGGGATGAACCGGTTGTCTCTCGAGCATAGTTGGCTTCTTCCAAAAGATGTGCCGCACTATACACATCGATCAGACGATCGGCGAGCCTGCGAGCAAATCCGTTTTGCGTCAGCGGATCCGACTGGAGCAGATACTTTGCATCTTTATACAACTCCGGAATCTGCTCTTGCACACACTGAACAGCATCGGATAATTCCGGCAGGTTCACCCCGTCCAAAGTCTCCCGAATCTCCTCCAGGATGATGCTGGATCGACCACCAGTCCTTTTTCCTTCCCGGCCCATAGTTTTCAGGATTTCCAGGGCCATGATATTGGATGGACCTTCCCAGACTGTGTTCACCTGGGCATCCCGCAGCAAGCGGGGGGTGACGTACTCTTCGATATAACCGTTGCCGCCGTGAAGCTCCAGGGCCGCTTTGGCATGTTCCACCCCTTTTTCACTGAGGCGCAACTTAGCCATGGCCAAGAGCAGGCGCAACAGGATCGACCGCTCTTCCGTTTCTTCCCCGTATGTATGGCACTGGTCCATCACCCTGATCATCTGAACGGCCAAGGCCCAACCCGCCTCTATGTCCGTCGTCATGTCCAGCAGGGTTTGCCGAACCATGGGAAAGTGGTTGAGAGTCTGTCCGAATGCCGTCCGTTTCGAAGTGTAGATCGCCGCCTCCAAAAAGGCGCGCCGGGAAATGGCAAGAGCCCCGGTGGCGGTGCACATACGGGAGATGTTCAGCGCCTCCGCCATGTATTTAAATCCTTGATCCGGCCGGCCGATCAAATAGCCGACAGCGCCCTTCAACTCCAGTTCCCCGCTGGCCACCGCCCGCACCCCCAGTTTATCTTTCAACCGGCGGATGGTAATCGAGTTGCGGGTCCCATCCGGTAACTGCCGGGGCAACAAAAACAGGCCCAATCCTTTCGTTCCTGGGGCATCGTTCACCCGGGCGAGAGCGATGGCCACGCCAGCATCACAATTGCTGGCAAACCACTTTTCACCGGTCAGGCGATACTGATCCCCATCTGGCACGGCACGGGTTTGGATCGCCCCCACATCGGAACCTCCCTGAATCTCCGTCAGGTAGGTGGCTCCCTGTTCCAGAGTCCGCCGATCCATGCTGGCCAACAGCGGCAGGTATTTCTCCTTCTGCTCGGCGGAACCGAACTTCTCCAGTACAAAGGCGACAGACATGGTCAGGGTGACGGGACAGGTAAACCCGGTTTCCGCTTCGGACATCAGCATATGGAGAAGCTGGGTAAACAGGAAGGGCACCCGCTCTGGCACATCCTGACGGTAGCGCCAACCGACCACCCCCGCCTCATAGCAATCCCCAACTGTGGCCAGGTAGCCCTCGTTGTACCAAATTTCATTGATCTCCTCACCCTGTCGGTTATACCGAATCAGCCGCGGCGCTCCCTCCCGATCGGTATGGCGAGCCCGTCGGTCCATCGGCCCCGCCGCGTAAGCGCCCATCTTCACCAGCTTTTCCTCTCCCCATGCCCAGATAGCGGGGGAAAGATAGCGGCGTGCGTAATGCTGCATGGAGAAATCGCTTTTATACCAGTTTAACTTTGTCCCGTCCGCATAACGGCTGTAATCGATCATTCGCGCCCACTCCTTTGGCCCGGGTTTCCCGGCGGGAGATAACAATAAATGATTACTGATTCAATGTTAAACAACCGCTGAGAAACCCGTCAACCGACTTTTCCGAAAAGTTCGCAAAAACGAAGATCCAAAATTTCGTTTTTCAGCCACGAAATTCGTTTTTCAGCCACGAAAAAAGAAATCCCCCATCCTCGCAGCATAAACTGAAACAGTCCCAGCTTAGGAGGAGTGAAACCTTTGTTCATCAAAAACTGCCTGACCGCGAAAAAAGAAATTGTCACTGTCACCCCGGACACCAACGCCAAGGAGCTGTTTCACACACTGGAAACCAACCAACTGGATTCGATCCCGGTTATTGATATGGATGGACATTTCCTCGGCATCACCGGATACAGTTATGTGATGAAATCCCTGATCAATCGCGGGTTCGAAGATTGGGAGCAACTGACGGTTCGGGATGCCCTCCATGTGATGGAACCGCTTGCCATCGACAGCGACTTCGAAAAAACCCTTCCCGTCATCGTCCGCTACCCCTTCGTACCCATCGTTGCCGAAGACAACCGTACTTTTCTGGGCATCGTTAAAATCAGTGACATCGAAGCGGTTCTGACTGACACCTACGGCCATAAACTCCCGGGTGTCCGCTTTCTGCTTGCAGTGATTCCCGATCTTCCCCGTGAATTGGAACATCTCATGAATGCCATCAGCGATTTTGAGGTGAACATCATCAGCGTGGTCACCTTTGATGCAGGCGACAGCGCTGCCCGGCGCATCCTTTTGAAAATACATCCGACCTCCTACACAGACGCGATCCGGCGTCGGTTGGGGGAAAAAGGTTTTCGGGTGTTAAACGTAAAAGAGATTACCCCATGAGCCGACATCCGGGCGCCTAGCCGCCTGGATGTCAGTGCTTTAAGACAGAATTTGCTGTGATTTGTTTGAATCCAACCCTTTTTTCACGATATAATACGAAGATCGGTGCAAGTCTAAAAAACGGTGTCGGAGATGTCCCGCCGAAAAACCGATAAATGCATCCTACACTCGTGCCACGGTACATGCTGTCGCTGGCAAAAAAGAGGTTGTTTAGATGAACAAAAAACGACTGAAGCGGATCATAGGCCGAATCATCGGTTGGATTCTGATCATCATGGGGGTCATCGGAACGCTCTTTCCCGTCCTCCACGGGGTCATCTTTCTGTTGGCGGGACTGCTGATTTTGTCCAAGACATCCCCCTGGGCCAAGGCTCTTCTCACCAAATTGGAAACCCGGTATCCCAAAGTCTCCAAACAGATGGACAAGCTGCGAAAACATCCCAAGCTACGACGGATTCTCCCTTGACCCTCCTGTATGGGGGGCTTTGTACGCGCTAAGTTTGAAACCTCCCCGAATCGGTTATAACAACCCATAACCGCCACGCAGAAAGGAGCCTCGAATATGAAACCTCTTTACACGGCAGAAGCCACCACAACAGGCGGCCGTGATGGTTACGTACGCACCTCGGACAACCAGTTGGACTTAAAGGTGAGCACGCCAAAAGAGATGGGAGGATCCGGAGGGGACGCAACCAACCCGGAACAGCTCTTTGCTGCCGGTTATTCCGCCTGTTTCGGCAGCGCCTTAAGCTTGGTGATGCAGAAAAAAAACATCCAAGCCGACGGAGAACCGAAAGTGACCGCCGCCGTTACCATCGGAGAAGATGCTTCAGACGGCGGATTCGCCTTGGCAGTCACCCTGACTGTCGATATTCCCGGTGTGGATGAAGAGCAATCCCGGAAGCTGGCAGAGGAGGCTCATCAGGTTTGTCCCTATTCCAAAGCGACGAGAGACAATATCGAGGTTCAGTTGAAAGCGAAAGCCTGAACACCACATCTGAATAATTATTAAATGAGACAGGCCTCCATCCGGGGAGGCTTGTTTCTTTAGAATCGGAGGCGAGCCACTCCCAGACCATCTCCCACAGGGAGAATGGTGCTGTCCAGACGATCATCCTTTGCCAACAGACGGTTGGTCTCTCGAATCGCTTCCACAGAGGCCTCCTGACGATCCGAATCAAAAATCCGGTCATGGAAAAACAGATTGTCCAAGGTGATCACCGCACCGGGACGGCTCAGCCGTATCGCCTGTTCCAGATAGCGGGGGTAATTTTCCTTGTCCGCATCGATAAAGAAAAAATCAAAACGGTGCCCTTCCTCGAACAGCGTATCCATGATTGGACCCGCTTCCCCCAACCGGTAGCGGACCCGGTCAGACAAGCCAGCCTTGCGGAGATTTTCTTCAGCGATGGCGATATGTTTGGGGTTGGCCTCTAGGGACAAAAGATCACCGCCTGAAGGAAGACCGCGAGCCATCCAAATGGCGCTGATTCCAGCCAGTCCACCTATTTCCAGAACCTGTCGGGCTCCGGAGATCTGTACCAGCATCTTAAGGATCTTCCCTGTCTCCGGCGGCACCGCGATGGGAGGGAGCCCCCTTTGACCGTGCTCGTCACGGATCGACTGCAATACCGGGTCTTCCTGTGCAAACCGTTCCCTCACATAAGCTTCCCGTTTCATCCAGCCCGCTCCTCTCTGTCAATCCCAACGTTCCACCCTTATCGCTTTCGCTTTTTTTTCCGCCATTCCTTCCGAGACACATTAAAAAACCGTTGCACTAAAGGTGCAACGGCCCATTGTGGAGCGGATGACGGGAATCGAACCCGCGTTACCAGCTTGGGAAGCTGGTGTTCTACCATTGAACTACATCCGCGCGATTTCTCTTTTGTATCGACATCGATTATTCTAGCATGATACCCATCAGTATGCAAGACCTTTTTTCGATCAACTGCCCTGCTTGTCCCCACGTTGAAACAATGGTAAAAATAAGTGGAGCAGATCAAAAGGGAGGTGGGGCACCGGATGAAGGATAGACATGTTGTACTAGGAACCGCTGGTCACATTGATCATGGAAAAACCAGATTGACCCAAGCATTGACCGGTGTAAACACGGACCGGTTGAAGGAGGAACAGAAGCGTCAGATCTCGATCGAACCCGGCTATGCCCCCCTGGTCCTGCCCTCTGGCATGAAAGTGTCCATCGTCGATGTCCCCGGCCATGAACGGTTGATCCGTCAGATGGTATCGGGAGTATCCGGTATCGATTTCGTTTTTTTGATTGTGGCCGCCGATGACGGTGTGATGCCCCAAACCAAAGAGCACTTAGCCATTCTCGATCTTTTAGGGATCCAGGATGGTTTGATCATTTTGAGCAAAATGGATCGGGCCGATCCGGATCTGTTGCCGATCATCGAAGAAGATTTGCGGGAAACTACAAAAGGAACCTTTCTGCAGGATGCGCCGATCCTGAAAGCTTCGGCAGTTACCGGAGAAGGGATCGATTCTATCCGTCGCACGCTGGATCAACAGCTCCCCTTGATCAAGAAGCGTAAAAGTGACGCTCCTTTCCGCTTGCCCATCGACCGCTCCTTTACCATCAAAGGTGCGGGAACCGTGGTGACCGGAACGGTCCAGTCCGGCTCTGCAGCACCTGGGGATGAATTGCAGATAGTGCCGGGCGAACACCGGGTGAAGGTTCGCCAGGCCCAAAACCACGGTAAAGGGGTACCTACCGTCTATGCCGGGCAACGGGCAGCTCTTAACGTGACCGGTGTCGAGGCTCACCGTCTACACCGCGGCCAGACGGTGATCCGACCCGGCGCTTGGAACACCACGGAGCGAATCGATATCCGTGTCCGCTCTATCTCCGAGCTTACCTTCTCCATACGTCAACGCAGCGCTTTGAAGCTGTTGATCGGAACCGCAGAGGTTTTCGCCGACTTAATCCTTTATGATCGCAAGGAATGGAAGCCTGGAGAGGAGATCTATGCTACCCTCGCCCTGCACCAACCTGTGGTGGCGGCCCGAGGAGACCGGCTCATCCTCAGGCGTCCTACACCGGCAGCCACCGTTGGCGGCGGTGAAGTGGTAGAGCCTCGGGCGCCCAAGCGAAAAATTCACCCTTCCGTCACAGAAGCGATCCGGCAATCCTATACCTCGACGCCGGCAGAGCGAATGCTGCGGATTCTGCGGGATCACCTGTTGCTGGATGGGGAGCAATTGGCCCAACACCTCAATATTTCGACGGAAAAGGTTGCCGAAGAGCTAAAGGACCTCCAGACGAAAGAGAAGGTCTTCCCCATCGGGTCCGCATTTGCCTCGGCGGAGTCCCTGGATGCCCTGGCACAGAAAACCCTTCGCTGGCTGACGGATGTACATCAAAGGTATCCCATGCGTGACGGAGCACCCAAAGCGGAATGGATCTCCCGTTTCCTCCCCTCGGTGGGCGCAAAAGAGAGCAACGCGTTGCTCACTTTTTTCGAGGAGCGTCGGCAAATCCGAGTAAGCGGCGAAACCATCGCCCTATTCCACTTCGCTCCCGCGATCCCCGATCGGTGGCAAAAACCGGTGGCTCAGATTGTGGACCGAATCCAGGAGGAGGGTTTTACCCCGACTGAATGGAATCGCCTCCTCCAGGAGGCCCATATTCCTCCCGACCCGGGAGAAGAGATCAAAGGCTTTCTCACCCGACAAGGTATCTTGGTTCCCCTTACTCAAAAGCTATTGATTCACCGGGATGCTTTTGACAAGGCGGTTGCCGAGGTGAAAAGCGCCATCGACCAAAAGGGAGCCTTGAGCATGCCGGAAGCTAAAAAACTGTTCGCACTGTCACGAAAATACCTCGTTCCCCTCCTGGAACGAATGGATCAAGAAGGCATCACCCGCAGACAGGGAAATCAACGGGTGCGTGCATAAGAAAAAGGCTCCCAATAGTAGGGAAGCCTTTTTCTCTGTTAAAAACCGGCGATTGGCGCGACAAAGGCGGTTAGAATAACGGAGAGCGCACCCAAGCCGACGGCCCACCAGCCGAGTGTGCTGCCTCGCCGTCCGCTGATGAGCCCCAACACGATGCCGGCAGATCCCAGCAGAAAGGGGACGAAGAAGAAGGATAAGACCGAAAGAATAATGCCGACGGTAGCGAGGCCAGTGCCTCCTTCCTGGCTACCCTCCCGGTTTTCCTCTACCTTTCGATCTCGCTCATTTCGGACGGGTTCTGCGACGGGAGCCACTTCAGCGGCGGTTTCCACATCTTCGTTATTCTCGTGACGGCGGTTTTCGAGGCCGCCCTCCTCTTCCAGTTCCACCGCATCCATGTAGTTGGGCGCTCCCGGATGGCCTCGGGTTCGATCAGCGTCATCGGATGCCTCAAAATCCCGGCCGAACTTCACTTCATCAGCGGCAAAATCGGGAATCTCCCGATCCTGGCCGAATTCCACTTCATCAGCGGCGCCGCCTGTTAATTCCCTGCGTCGCTGTGTGTCTCGTTTAAAATTGTCTTGATCCATATCCAACCCTCCCCTCTTTGGGCTTAGCCATAGTATGTGGCATGCACTCCGTATGTATTTTGGCAGTTTATACAACAGGTAATGCCAAGGGTCTAATTGTGGGGATGAATCTTGTTTGCCAAGACGGGAGCTGATAAGATGATGAAGGTCGATTAACTCGGGGGAGGAACACATCCATGATCTCACAATGGCTCGATACAATGATGGACTGGTTTCTTTCGTACGGCTCATGGGGACTGGCCGTCGTTTCATTTACTGAATCTTCCTTTTTTCCGATCCCCCCGGATGTGCTGTTGATTCCTCTGGGTATCGCACAGCCGGAACTGGTCTGGTGGTACGCACTGATTACCACAGCTGCATCGGTAAGTGGAGCGCTGTTGGGATGGTGGATCGGCCGCAAGCTGGGCCGACCGATTATGCTCCGTTTTTTTCAAGCGGAGACCGTGGATAAAGTGGAAGGTTACTTTGACCGTTATGGTGGATTCTCCCTGGCCATCGCCGGATTTACCCCCATCCCATATAAAGTTTTTACCATCGCCTCGGGAATGTGCAGGGTGAGAACCAGGGAAGTGATCATGTGGTCTCTCTTGGGACGCAGCAGTCGCTTCTTCCTGGAAGCTCTGATTATTGCCTTGTTGGGGGCATCAGCGCAAACCTTTATCGAGGAGTATTTCAGCATCATCACCACGGCTGTCGTCGCCGTCCTTCTGTTGGTGATTCTGATTCGTCATCTGATCAAAAGAAAAAAAGAAAGCTGAGAAAAAGCACCCGGTCATCCCGGGTGCTTTTTTACTCCGCTGAGGTGATTTTGGCGAATCGGTAATCGTTAGGGCCGACGATGTGACGCAAAATGTTTTTTACTCCCGGTTTTTGAATCACAACGCTGTTGTAATAATAAAGAGGGAAGATCGGCATCTCTTCCAACAGACGAGCTTCCGCCTGATGAAGCAACTCCATCCGCTTTTCTTCCTCCGTCTCTCCCCGGGCCTGCTCCAACAACTGATCATATATCTCATCTCTCCAACCGGTTCGGTTCATGGAATGGTCCGACTGGAAACTCTCCAAATAGTTGTAGGGGTCGTTGTAATCCGGTAAGAAACTGGATCGGGACACAACGTAATTGCCGCTCTTCTGATCATCAAAGTACACCTTTACTTCCCGAGACTGCAACTCGACATCAGCAGACAGGTGCTTCCGCCACATTTCCTGGATCGCTTCAGCCACCTTTTTATGTTTATCATCGCTGTTGTAGAGGATGGTCACCTTGGGAAGCTTTTCCCACCCTTCCTCCTCCATGCCTTCTTTTAACAGTTGCTTCGCCTGCTCAATCTGATCATCTTGTACGTAATCTTTTCCATTTTTCCGAAAATCACCAGCCCTTGAAACCGTCCCCGGGGCCACAAAGGCGTAAGCCGGTTTTTGTCCGCCCTGAACCACCTGTTCCACGATTGCTTTCCGATCGATGGCCAGAGCAAAAGCTTTGCGGATTTTTTTATTGGTGAAGGGCTCTTCTTCCACATTAAACCGGTAAAATTCCAGTCCGGAACTATCAGTAACTTGAGCCTTTCCGTTCTCGATCAATCGAGGGGTCAGATCAGTGGGAATTTCCCCCGGCGCTTCTCCCATATGAAGCTCCCCTGATTGGTACATCTGATACGCCGTGGTCGCCTCTGTCACCATCTTCCATTGGATGGTCGCCAATTGGACCCGGTCCGCTTCCCGGTAATGTTCATTCTTCTCGGCTACAATTTTGTCGTCATGCTTCCAGCTTTTGATCTTGAAAGGTCCATTGCTCACATAACCCTTTGCAGCGCCAAATGGGTTTTTCTCCCCTTCTACCCCTTTTTTATAAACCGGCGCAAAGGGGGTATAAGCCGTCAACTGAACGAAAAAGGGGGTCGGTTCCTCCAGCTCCACCACCAAGGTCTTATCATCCTTCGCCTCAACACCCACTTCGTCAACACTCGCCTTCCCCTCGTTGTAATCTTCCGCATTTTTGATGAAAAACATGAGATGGGACGCACTGGAGGCTGTTTCCGGGTCCACCACCCGTTTCCAGGCGTATTCAAAATCCTCCGCTGTCACCGGTTCCCCATTGGACCACTTGGCGTTATCCCGCAGATGAAAAGTATAGGTGAGACCATCCTCGGACTCTTCGATGCGCTCCGCCACCGCCGGTTTTGGCTGATGGTTTTTATCCAGTCGGGTGAGGCCTTCAAAGAGGTTGTTGACCACCTCCATCGAGTCATCATCAAAAGCTTTGGCTGGATCAATCGAGGTCGGCTCCCCATTGGACAGGTTCAGTTTTAAGACCTGCTGCACTTCGTCGCTGGAGCCGGCATCGGACCCCCCTCCGCCACATCCGGCAGTCATCAGGCTGATGGCCAACAAGAAAGTCATCCCCACCCACCCTGCTTTTTTCATGAGCGTTGCCCCCTTGTATTTATAGTCATATTATTCCCTCTTTTTTCGATAAAGCCCACATTTGATCCTTCTTTTGTATTAAACTTTCAAGGGAGGTCTTTTTGATGGGGGTGACTCTGTGCAAACGCGTTATGTAAGCGAACCTTTTGTCAATCTGTGGCGGGATCCGGGGCAAGTTCGGGATGTCGACAAGCCTTCTTTGGAGCATCCGGCCCACATCGAAAGTTGGCTTCAGATGACCTTATCAGACCGGCTGGATCTGGTCGACCGGATGGAATCCCAGTCCCTTTATGGAGAGCCGGTGCTGGTGTTGGAAGAGCAAGGCCCCTGGTCAAAGGTCTGCCTGCCAGGACAGATCACACCGAAAGATAAACGGGGGTATCCCGGCTGGGTCCCTTCGGCTCAACTCACCTTTGATTCCGATTACCACCAGCGCTGGAACCGGGGACCCTTGGCTTGGATAACAGCCAGCCACGCCTCTGTAAAGCTCCGTTCAGGCGAAGAAAAAACCGTCTCTTTTATGACCAAACTGCCTGTCATCGAGGAAGGGAAGCAAGAGATACTGGTTCGAACCCCTGAGGGAGGAACGGGCCGACTCCCTTCCGACCAGGCCATTATTGGGCACAAGCCGGAATTAGCTCCCCCAGAGGATCGAATCCGAATCGCCAAACAATTTTTAGGACTTCCCTATCTGTGGGCAGGCATGTCGGCTTATGGTTTTGACTGTTCCGGCTTCATGTTTCGAATCTTTGAAGCAGGGGGCATTCAAATCCCCCGGGATGCCGGCATTCAAGCCAGGTACGGAAAGCGAATCGACCGACAACACCTCGCTCCCGGGGACCTTGTTTTCTTTGCTTATGAACAGGGTCAGGGTGCGATTCATCACGTAGGCATGTATATCGGGGACGGCTTTTTTATCCATTCCCCTCGTACCGGCCACCCGATCCGCATCGATCCTTTGACCACCGAGCCCTATCACAGGGAGTTTTGCTGGGGGACTCGCTACCAGGGAGATGAGACTGATTAAGGGAAAGGTTTATTCCTCAGTCGAGAGGAGACCAGCTGTAGGAATCGATCCTGCAGCTTTTCCCCGTTTTGTTCCTTCAATAAGCCATTGATCAACAGAGAAAATGCGACAACCGGTTCCTCTTGAGCTATAAGGTACCCGGAAAGGCACTTCACACCGGTCAATGAGCCGGTTTTGGCCGCTACCTCCACCCCTTCGGACAGCAACGGCTGACGATCCTTCAATGTTCCTGTCCGCCCGTAACGGGCCAAGCTGTCCAACCACAAGCCAAATTGGGGAGCCGATCGCCGTGTCCAGATCAAAAGCTCCAGCAATGCTTCAGGAGTAGACAGGTTGTACATGGATAAACCTGATCCGTCCACATAAACCGTCGGAGGTTGCATGTGGCGATCATGAAAATACTTTCGTACCCGGCGCTCCCCTCCTTCTTGGGACAGACGCCCCCGATCCCTTATTCCCAAGGTGCGTAGCAGGATCTCTGCCACCAGATTATCGCTGTCCCGGTTAACCGATGGAAGCAGGCTGGACAGCGGAGCAGATTCAGTCTGCAACTGTATCGGGGCCCTCTCCGCAAATGGGCCCCGGATCACAGGGACATCCTCAGCCACTCGGACTCCCTGTTCCCGGAGCGCACCGATAAACACCTCAGCGAAAAATTCGGGCCCTGACTCCACCGCCGCCTGTACTTCCGGTTCATCCCGAGAAACTTCTCCCTCCAACACATACCGTCTGTTAAAATCCGTACGAAAAATGCGAATTTCCGGGTCAGCGGTACCCGTCCAACGCAGACGGACATCGACACGCGCCTGGCTGTGGCGCGGAAGTATACGACGCACCACTGGTTTCTGTTCAACGGGATCCAGTTGAAAGGTGATCCGATTCCTCTCCATATTGAGGGCGTGAACCGGCGCCGCAAACCCTTGGGTGCGATCGTCCCACATCCAGCCCCTTCCCCAAGGAGGATCCTCGCTCCAGCTATCATCCAAAACCACCGGACCCGCCACTTGATGCACCCCCTGTTTCCAGAGGGAGCGGGCAATGGCGGTAACCGTTGATTGATCAAACGTGGGGTCCCCGCCCCCGCGGATCCACAACTGGCGTCCATCAGAAGCAAACCGGGTTACCCAACGAAAGTGAGGACCCAACTCTCCGAGAGCGGCCACTGTGGTCCACATTTTATTATTAGAGGCGGGCACAAATCGCTTATTCCCATCCAAGCTCCACCGATCACCACTTGGAAAGTGAAGGAGTGCGCATCCCACCCTCGCCCCTTCTTCCCCTTCTTGATCGGCCCAGCGATGAAACAACGATCGCAACTGATCATCCAGCCCCGTGCCGGACATGTTACCGCCGCACCACCTGCTCCAATCGTTCCAACCGCCTCAAGATATCTTGAATGATCCGATCCTGTTCTCCATCCACCCGGTTATGGCGCATGGAGTTTTGTTTGCTTTTCTTCAGTTCTTTTTTCAGTTGTTCATTTTCTGCCAGTACATCTTCATAGCTGCGGATCACCTGGTCGAGGAATTCATTAACTTCATCTGTGTCATAACCCCGGATGGACGTTTTAAAATCCTTGTTAAAAATGTCCCTTGGTGTCAAACGCATTTGAACTCCTCCCCTTTTTGGATGACCTTCCACTTATCAATCTTATCATACCGATAAATCCCCCAAAAAAAAAGAAGCCCTGGTCTCAACCAGGGCGGATCTCCTGTTGGGTTAACGGGCGGCGGGGAAAGTGCGTTCCACCAAATCGGTAAACTGCTTCATCAGACCGGAGACCGGACGACCGGATTGGATATCCTGGGCATAATCCTGCAATTGGCTGACGAAGTCCGGGTTGGCGGAAACAAATACCTGATCGATGCTGTTGTCCGCTTTACGAACCCGTTTCGACACACGGTTTTTAATGGTGGAGGTCAATTCCCCGTCATAATCTTTGTCCATGACAACACCGACATAAGCGTTCCCGTCCGTCACCATCACCGTGGCGGAATCGATGGAATCCAAGCGGGTGACGGAATCAGCCACTTTATCGGCTACTCGCATCTGCTGACCCGTCTGCTGCCGGACATTTTCTCCTCCTTCCCGTACCCGTTCCATGCCCATGCGGTTATCCTGATTACGAACCTGTTGCGTATTGTTCTGTCCTTGTTGCCCCTGCCCTTGCTGTCCTCCCTTTTGCTGCGTCGCACAGCCGGCGGTCAGCACTAGGCCGATGGCAGCCAATACTGCAATTCTCTTTCGCATTGTTCCTTCTCTCCTTTATGGAAGAGTCGACCTTAGTATCCGCCGGCCCAGAAAAAATATGTACGAAAATAGCCGCCGGTCATCCGGCGGCTCATGATCAAATATCTTTTTATTCTTCGCTGCTGAGGAAGAGCAACACAAAGCGGAGAAGCTCCAACAGAGCGTACAGCGTCGACGCCACATAGGTGAGGGCGGCGGCGTTCAGCACCTTGCTCACCCCGCGCTCCTCCACGTTCCGGATGAAGCCTTTCTGTACCATAATCGTCTTGGCACGACTGCTAGCGTTAAATTCCACCGGCAGCGTAACCACCTGGAAGGCGACCGCTGCCGCATACAGCAGAATCCCCAGACCAAAAAGGCCTCTTGCTTGCAGAAGCAATCCTCCGATCAACAAAAACGGAGCGATGCCCGAGGCGAAATTGGCCACAGGAAACATCCGGTGACGAAGCACGAGTGCTCCATAAGCTTCTTTATGTTGAACAGCGTGACCGCATTCGTGGGCAGCCACAGAGACAGCGGCGATGGAATCGGAGTAATACACCGGCTCTGACAGCCGTACCGTCCGGGAAACCGGGTCATAATGGTCGGTCAGTTTACCCTGGACCGGTTCCACCGGCACATCGGTGAGGCCATTGTCATCCAAGATCCTCCGGGCGACATCTTTCCCCGTCATACCAGAGGACGCCTGAACTTTAGACCATCTTTTAAAGCTGCCCTTCACTCGGAACTGGGCCCAAATGACCAATCCGAAAGCTGCAAAAACGAGCAGAAGCATGATCAGGTTGATGTTCAATTTCACATTTCTCCTTTTTCATGATTCGATGGTCAATAGTTCCGTTCATGCTTATGGTAACGGCACGGGAGGGATTAATAGGTGACTCCCTGGTATTGGCGAGGTATAGTCCAAATCCCTCTTAGCCGATACTGTATATGGTCACACCTTAACGTCAGGTGCCGGAAGCAAATCCGATGACGGGTGCGTACTCTCTTTTTCGTAAGGATGATCCGTTGTCCCAACACTCTCTCTTGCCATTTCCACGGAAAGAACGGGGGCAAAAGGGCAACCTCCCAACCCAAGGGAAACAGAATCAACCAGATGGTTAAAGCCAAAGAGGAAAGGTTACGAAGCATCCAACCACACCTCATCTCGGCAGGCTTCCAATCAGATTATAGCATACTCGGATCCGGGAAGTGATTTTCCCTTCAGTACGCACAGGCATTTTTCAAGAAGCGGTCACAAAATTCATCACGATACCACCGATCAGGATCACCGCAAGAAGCAAAACAATCCAGATTCCAATATTGGATTTACCCATGGTAATCCCTCCGTATGCACCTGTTATTCTGTAGAATATAACAGGTACATACAAATGTAAATATCCAATGAACTTCTATTCACCTATAAGTGAACATCAGATGAAATTCTGATAAAATGGAGAGGGAATCGCTAAAGGAGGTAGAAGATGGACCTGATAGAGAAATTTATCGACTTTGAAAAGGTAAAGGATTTTCACTTTCTGTTGGAATTGGTGATTATCCTGGTTGCCGTCAAGTTGGCGGGCCACTTCAGCAAGAAATTTGGACAACCGGCCGTCTTCGGAGAGCTCCTGGTCGGTATTGTTCTCGGTCCTGCATTGCTCGGCTGGATCACGGTCGACCCTGATAACCCGGGCCTGATTAAAGAACTGGCAGATGTCGGGGTTATTCTGCTTATGTTTTTGGCCGGATTGGAGACCGATGTGGATGAGTTTAAAAAGTCCGCTTACGGCTCCACCCTCGTCGCCATCGGCGGCGTAATCATTCCTTTGATCATGGGCTTTGTCTTCGGACGGATGTTTGGCTACGACTCAACGACCGCCATTTTTATCGGCACCATCTTGGTGGCCACCAGTGTCAGTATTACGGTGCAAACCCTGCGGGAACTGGGAAAACTGCAGAGTAAAGAGGGGACTACCATCCTCGGTGCGGCGGTGTTGGATGATATCCTCGGCGTTATCACCTTATCAATCGTCATCGGAGTCGCAGCCAGCGGCGGTGGAGGCGGGAGTGTCCTGGATATCGTCATCCTGCTCGTCAAAATCGTCCTCTTCTTCGTGCTGACTCTGTTGCTGGGACGTCATCTTTTGCCCCGTCTGTTCAAATGGGCGGCCAACTTGATGACGACGGAAGTGGTGCTCACGTTTGGAATTATTATCGCCCTCATCTTTGCCTACGGGGCTGAGATGTTTGGCATGGCTGGGATCGTCGGATCTTATTTCGCCGGTTTGATGCTCAGCATGACCAAATTCCGTACGGAACTGTTTGAACGGGTGGAAATCGTCTCCTTCTCTTTCTTTGTCCCGATCTTCTTCGTCAGTATCGGGGTTAGCGCCGATGTGGCCGGATTGACCGGTGAGACCATCCTCCTGATAGTTGTTCTAAGCATCGTCGCCATCCTGACCAAGCTGGTCGGTTCCGGAATCGGTGCCAAATTGGCCGGTTTTGACTGGAGAAGTTCCACCGGAATCGGTGCCGGTATGATCGCCCGGGGGGAGGTTGGTTTGATCGTCGCTTCCATTGGGTTCTCCCGGGGTCTGATCGATAACGAACTATTCACCGTCACGGTGATCATCGTATTGCTCACCACCCTGGTCACCCCGCCGGCATTGAAAGCTGTCTTCAACCGTGGCGAAAAAGAAGCTAACGAGCACTCCTGACCTAAATGAAAACGCAGAAAAGCACCCGCACTGGCATGCGGGTGCTTTTCACTGTTCGGAGGTTAATGTTTCGGTTTGAAGGTGTGGCAACAGGTTTCCGCTGACTGCTTGGCGGAGTAATCCTGATGAGTTGTGTCCACAGGTTCTCCATTGATGGTCTCCTGGAACTTTCGGTCGGCATGTTCATCGATCTCCACCATAATCGCATCTGCACCACAATTATTCCCGGTATCCCAATAAACACAGCTGGCTACACTGCACTTGACTTCGGGCATTATCTTCACCTCCTGTCCCTCATTATGGACGAGAGACAGGCCAAGTATAGCTGGCGAATTAATCCGGGGTTTTGTCCGCCTCCCGTAACTCTTGCAGGATCTTGGTGACATTATCATAGTGAATCCCGTTTTCGTTGCGGGCGGTAACGGTCAGGTAGACATCGGCGCTGAAGGTGGGGATATGTTCTTTCACTTCCACTTCGGTTTCGCCATATGTTTTACGAAAGACCGGCTGTCCTCCCATTTTTTTCCATCCCAGCCGCCTCAATTCTTCCTCATAAAGGTCAAAATCTTCTTCTTTGATATTGAGCAACACACTGGTGATTTTCATATTGGACCTCCTTTCATGCACCCTAGATAATATATTATACCACAGCCTGCCGGGTCTTCAGTCCATAAACAAGAAATCCCCTTCTTTCCGCATGCCGATATTCAGCACCAGCCCCATCGCCATCATCTGCGTGATCAGTGAGCTCCCCCCGTAACTGATAAAGGGAAGGGGAAGACCGGTGATCGGGAGCAAACCTATGGTCATGCCGATATTTTGAAATACCTGAAACACGATCATACCAGCAACCCCTGCCGTGATGCAGGAGCCATAGGGGTCATCACTCCGGATGCCCACCTGCAGGATGCGGTAAACGAGAAAAATAAACAGAGTCAGCAAAAAACTCCCGCCGATAAAGCCGAACTCTTCCGCAAAGACAGCAAAGATGAAATCGTTATGGGGCTCGGGAATCCATTTTCCCTGTGCCTGGGTGCCATTCTGAAATCCTTTGCCGTCCAACTGCCCCGATCCGACGGCGATCATCGATTGGGTCAACTGATAACCGGCTCCACCCGGGTCGGAAGCCGGATTGACAAAGGTTTCAATCCGTTCCATCTGATGGTCGGCAAGAACGGTGCGCAGCAGGGAGGGTTCGGTGAAAAAGAGGAACATCACCCCGCCGATCAACAGGACAACGCCGGCCACACCCGTCAATAAGAAGCGCCAATCCACTCCTGCCGCCAACAGAATGCTGCCGGTGATACCGGTCAGCACCATGGCCGTACCCAGATCGGGCTGTTGTAAAATCAGCAGAAACGGAAGCGCGAACAGACTGAGTAATTTACCGATATCCCGCCAATTGCGGATGGGGACCCACTTGATTTCCGAGGCGACTTTGGCCAGTGTGACAATCAGAAACAGCTTCATCAGCTCTGAAGGCTGCATCTGAAAGCTTCCGATCCGAATCCATTGCTGGGCCCCTTTGACCGTGACGCCCACGCCGGGAATCAACACCAATAACAGAAGCAAAATCCCCAGCCCATACAGGACGTAAACAAACCTTCCCTTGGCCAATACCCGATAATCAAACAGGAGTACAGCCACCAAAAAAAGAATTCCTAAGAGGTACCAATACACCTGTTTTTCAACATAACCCGGATCGGAGGAGTGGGTAGCACCTGATATGGCAACAATGCTGATAACCGCCAACATCAGAATCAACAAAAGCAACGGAACATCCAATCGGCGAAAGATGCGAAACAGCTTCATCTTAAGGACAACACCCGATTCCAACGTGATAAAATGGTGTACATAACCAGTATACCGCACCCTCCGGCCGATTGGGTACCGCCAAAATGGCAAGGCCTCGAAACATCTGAACAGTGAAGGAGATTGCTATGTCACGCGGCAAACCTGATTTCTGGATGATGTTGATTATTTTTCTACTGGTCGGCTTCGGTCTGGTGATGGTATTCAGCGCCAGCTATTACGATGGGCTGATCAAGCATGACGATGCCTATTACTATTTTAAGCGACAACTGATCTGGGCCATCGGCGCCATCTTCCTGTTTTTTCTTTTTTCCAACATTCCCTACACCTTGTACCGACAACATGTGGGTTCGATTCTTCTCGGGAGTTTGGTGGTCTTGGGCCTGGTGTTTGTCCCCGGAGTCGGAGAAACGGTAAACGGAGCCAGCCGCTGGGTGCAGCTGGGTCCGATCGGTTTCCAACCCTCCGAACTGGCCAAACTAGGTGCTGTGATATACACCGCGTCGATCATGGTTAAAAAACAGGAGATGTTACATAGCTTCCGGCGGGGGTTGCTGCCTCCCTTGATTGTGATCGGCCTGATTTGCTCCCTGATCGTGTTGGAACCCCATTTCAGCAGCACGGTCATCCTGATCGGGAGTTGTCTAACGATCATTTACTGCGCAGGGGCCCGCGTGAAACACCTGCTCTTGCTGGCCTCCGCCGGCCTGCCAGTGTTGGTGTGGGTGATGATGTTTGAAAGATACCGCTTGGAGCGTCTATTGATTTTTACCGATCCGTGGAAAGATCAGACGGGAAGCGGATACCAAACGATCCAGTCCCTCTTTGCCATCGGTCCCGGCGGGTTAATCGGAAAAGGCTTGGGCAACAGCATCCAGAAACTGGCTTATCTGCCCATGCCGCAGACGGATTTTATCTTCGCCGTCATTGCGGAGGAATTGGGTTTTCTCGGCGGAGCCTTCCTGATCGGTCTATTGATCGCCTTTGTCATCCGAGGCATTCGGATCGCGCTGAAGGCACCCGATCAATTCGGAGTCCTGTTGGGGATCGGAATCGTCACCATGTTCGCACTGCAGGCGATCCTCAATCTAGGCGTGGTCACCGCTTTATTGCCGGTAACCGGAGTGCCCCTGCCCTTCATCAGTTATGGGGGGTCCTCCCTGATGATCAGCATGTCGGCGGCGGGAATCCTTCTAAATCTTTCACGTTACCACACCCTTCCAGCCCGCAACCGTCGAAACAAAACTCACCTGCGGCCGGTTCCCTCTTCCCCATCGCCAAGTCAACTGAAAACTTAAAAGTATCAACATATCCAACAAATCCGCTCCTTTTATAGGGCGGATTTGTTGACATTAAGTCATGTGACCACACACATCAAGGGGGAGTAGGGCATCGATGTTGGCACAAAAAACACAGCCCTGAACAGGCTGTGTGAAGTCGCCACATGAAGTTACATCAATCCAACAACCCCGCAGTGGGGCTGCTGGCAGAGGCTGTCTCTTTTTTGGGAACGCGTCCCGATTGGTAGGCGAGATGACCGGCTTTAACGGCCCAGTTCATGGCACGGGCCATGCCCACCGGATCCTTAGCTCCAGAGACAGCCGTGTTGAGGAGGACGCCGTCGGCACCCAACTCCATCGCCGCCGCGGCATCAGCAGGAGAACCGATTCCGGCGTCGACGATTACCGGGACTTTCGCCCTGCAGATGATCAGCTTGAGGTGAAGGGGGTTTAAAATCCCCTGTCCTGAGCCGATCGGTGAAGCACCGGGCATCACCGCATGGGCTCCCGCCTCTTCCAGGCGTTGGGCCAATACCGGATCGTCACTGGTATAGGGAAGGACGATAAACCCTTCATCCACCAACTGACGGGTCGCCTCCAAGGTCCCCACCGGATCCGGGAGCAGTGTTTCATCATCGCCGATCACTTCCACTTTCACCATATCACTCAGTTTGGAAGCGCGGGCGAGTCGAGCCAAACGGACCGCTTCTTCCGCCGTTTTCGCTCCGGCTGTATTGGGCAACAACCGATGCTTGGAGCGGTCCACATGTGCCAATGCATCAGGTTCCGGACGCTCCAGATTGACGCGACGCAGGGCAAAGGTGAGAATCTCGGTGCCGGACGCTTCCACCGCCGCCGCTTGGAGGTCCAAATTTTCAAATTTTCCGGTTCCCAACAGAAGACGGGATTCCACTTCATATGGACCGATTTTTAACAAAGACTCATCCTCCTCCCACAAATTGGACGATCTCCACCTGATCCCCGTCATCTAGCTGGGTATCCTGATGCAGATCCGATTCCACCACTTCCCGGTTTTTCTCAACTGCAACCACCCGTTCCTCCAATCCACAATATCCGATCAGATCTGCAACTGTGGTAACATCATCAGGCAGTTCCACCATGTTACCGTTCAGTCTAATCTGCATGTGACTCAACCTCCTTTCATGCTGACCATCACCCGTTCCGGTGAAAAGGGTGTAAAGGTCGTCACCGGATTTTCCGTGATCAGATCAGCCATCCCCTTGCCGGTGACGGCGCTCAACAGAATACCGTTGCGAAAGTGACCGCCGGCGATCCACAAATTTGTAAAGCCGGGGGCCGCCCCCAGATAGGGGAGGCCATCCACCGTCCCCGGCCGCACACCCGACCAGCTCCTCAGCCATTCCGCCTCCCGGAGCTCTGGCACCAGTCGAAAAGCTTCGGCCAACAAAGTTTGGATCGCCTCACCCGAGACACCGGGTGTGAAATCCTGCCGGATTTCCGTCGCACCGATGATCACCCGACCGTCTGCCTTGGGTACCAGGTAGCACCCATTCCCGAACAGGGTGCGATCAAAAAGCGGCCGTGTCGGTCGGACAGCCAAGGATTCCCCTTTTACCGGCACAACGGGTAGATCTAGACCCAGCTCGCCAGCCAAAAAGCCCGCCCAAGCGCCGGCAGCGAGAACCACACTCCCCGGACTAAATCTTCCGATGGATGTGGTCAGTTCCAAAACGCGACCACGGTCTACGACTCCTCCTTGTACTTCCACACCTTCTAACAACTCCGCCCCCAGCAGGGTTGCTCCCTGTGAGAAGGCTTGTACGAGCCGGGGGGCGGACACTTGGCTGTCGTCGGGTATGTATAAACCACCTACTAAGGAAGAATCAAGATCCGGCTCCCGTCGACGGAGCGTTTCCCGGTTCCACCATTCCGCCCGTTCCCCCCGCTCCCGTTGCCACCTGCCCCGCTCCTCCAGTTGATTCGCTTCCTCCGAATCACCGGCGAGCCGAAGCAGGCCCGATCCATTCCACTCGATATCCAGACCGGTTCGTTCTTTCAATTCACGGGACAAAGCGGGAAACATCCGGCGGCTTTCCAGACACAGCTCCACCATCGGTCCAGGAAAATCACTCTCCACCTGAGCACCCAGCATGCCCGCCGCTGCGTTGGAGGCCCCTCCTCCAAGACGTCCTTTCTCCAGCAGAGTGACCTCTACTCCCTTTTTGGCCAGCTGGTAGGCGATCGATGTACCGATTACTCCGCCACCGATCACCGCTACTTCCGGTTTACGTCGATCAGCCATGGTTCTTCCTCTCCCACGATGTTAGACTCTCTTTCAATTCCCGAGCTGCCAATCCCGCATCCGTCGCATCGGCGATGGCGGAGATGACCCCCACCCCAGCACATCCCGTACCCGCCAGCTGCGGAAGTCTATCCACCGTAATCCCTCCGATGGCGATCACCGGGAGACGAACTGCTTTCACCACCTCACGGAGCCGATCGGGCCCCTTAGGCGGCAGCCCCGCTTTGGAGGGGCTCGCAAACACGTGACCAAACAACAGATAATCGACTCCATCGCTCTCCTTAGCCACTGCAGATGACGGGGAATGAACCGATCTCCCCAGAATCTGGTGTTCACTCTGTCTCGTTGCTTCCCCGGGATAATCCTCCGGCAGATGGAGACCGCATCCCAGGGCTTGAGCCACCTGGGGGTCTCCATTGATCGCCAGACGCGACGAATCCACCTCTCCTACCTCCAGCAAGGTTTTCCCCCAATGGTAAAGCTGTTCCGACGGGGCGGACTTCAATCTTAGATGGATTCGATCCACCCAGGGATGGATGGCACGTGAGATGCGGAGAATCTCAGGCAGGGTCATTGAGGGCCCGGTTACCCAGTGAAGTTCCCCCATGATCTCACCTCTTTTTCCCACCAAAAAACCGGTATCCGCGGGGATACCGGTCGCTAACCACTTTCATGTCAAGCGTACGGTCGGCCCCCACTTTCTTACGCTGGTATCATCCAGGTCAAGTTCAAAGGGTTGAGGCGCAGCCTCTCTCAGCACGTTTCCCGTGCACCCCCAGTGGTACCGTGGAAATGATGGAGTTTTCATTATCTTATCAATCAGGTCCAAGGGCGTCAACTGCTGAAAAGCACTTTAATAAAATCGGGGTTGGGGAACCTCCACCCGGACATCCCCGAATACATAGGACTGACAAGCGAGGCGGAATCCTTGCTCGATCCGCTCTTCACCCAGACGAAGCGCTTCTCGGTCCCCCATCTCACTCAGGTTCTCCGCTCCTTCCAGCACCCGGATCCGGCAAGTGCCGCAACGGCCGGAAGTACAATTGAAGGGGATCATGATGGAACGAGAAATGGCTTCATAAAGTAAATTTTCCCCCTCCATGCACTCAAAGGACTGTTCCTGTGGTCCAATTTTGATTTCCACCTGCGGCATCTGTATCCCTCCAGCGATCGTGAAGCGTTTATGATTTTTCCTGCATCAGCTGTTTCAATACCTGTGCGTTATTCTCCCATTTGTTTTTACTGGCAAACAGGAGGGTCACCACCGGTTCTCCCTCCACCTGTCCCATCAAGCGGTCCAGCTCTTCAGGGTCGATCTCGTCCCGATAATCCCGTTGGAAGGCATCATAATCCTGATCCTGGTGGAAGCGTTTCCTAAGACTGGAAGACGGGGCCAACGCCTTGGCCCAAAGATCGATTCGAGCTTTTTCCTTGCTCAGCCCCCGGGGCCAAAGCCGGTCCACCAACACCCTGATGCCATCATCGTCAGACGGTGGTTCATATACCCGTTTGGTCCGAATTTTCATCGGGAATCCTCCTCCGAGAAACGGCCTTGCCCTGTTGTCCTCCGTGCCGGACGGGAAATCGATCACCCTCCGAACAGCCAAGCTACATAATGACTGAGGGTGGCGAACAGAAGCCCCGAACAAACCGTTCCCAACGAAATCGAACTGACCGCGACCCAAAAAGGCACCCGAAAAAAAGCGGCGGCAAAACAAGCGCTATAAGCTCCCGTCCCCGGCACAGGAATGGCGACAAATAGAAATAAGCCGACACCTGCCCCGTACTTTCGGATGCTACCACCATTCTTGACTGCACGTTCCTGAACCTTTGTAAAGTAGCGTCGATACCGGGGGGAAACCCGGTACAGTCGTTTCATCAAAGGCTCAAAAAAATAAAGGAGGGGAACGATGGGGAGCAAGTTTCCAATTATGCCGAAAAGAAGCCCCTGATTATATGGGAGTCCAATCAGGGTGGCAAAGGGAATGGCACCGCGCAGTTCGATAAAGGGCATACCTGCCATAAACAGCACTTGCAATTCTTTCGGAAACCAGGCTAACCATTCTATCATGAATGACTTAATCTCCTCTCCCACACCAAAACAATCTTTATATGCTAACAGAATATGCAAGAAAGTAGCAGAAGGGGTAGACTCCCTGTCTTCTTTCTCATTTTCTCACGGAGTTGTGTTGCTGATAAATCATACGGCTGATCCAGACCAACAACAGCGGAACGGACACCCAAAGCGCCAACGCGGTATACTGGTGTAGCTTCTGAAACACTTTGTCCCAGTGAGAACCTACGAGATACCCCAGTCCTATAAAGGTGGTGCACCAAGCGATGGCTCCGAAGTAAGCGTAGAGAGCAAAGCGGCTGAGGCTGATCTTGGAAATCCCAGCCAGATATGCGGTCACGTGACGAACTCCTGGGATAAAGTAGCCGAAAAACAGTAACCAGTTTCCATATTTGCGGAACAGAACCTGCGTCACGCGCAACCGTCTCCGGGTGACGAAAAACTTGTTCCCGTATCGCTTCAAAAACGGATACCCCAGACTCCTTCCCAGGAAGTAGCTGACTGTGATCCCGCTTGCGGAACCGCCCAGGGCACTGACGAAAGTGAATGCGAGGTTGAGCTTCCCCACCGAAGCGAGATAACCGATAAAAGTCATCATGATCTCATCAGGTAGAGGAAGACCCACGATCCCCATCACCAGGAAGAGAAAAATTCCTAGGTATCCGTACTGTGAAAGCAGATCGAACAATGTTTGCTCCATGGTTCAACCCCGTTTTCTGTCACATAAACACGAATCCATCATACCACAAAATTGATTCCGCTAAAAAAGAACCTGACCGCTGATCGTGTTTACCAGCGGCTTGTCATCTCCACTACTATTAGTATATGGGACAACAGTCGGGCTTAAAACAAAAAACGGCCTGTAGGCCGTTGTTCGGAGATTTTAAGCATCCACATCCCCCAGCACGATATCTACCGCGCCGAGGATGGCGATCAGATTGGCGACGTTTTCCCCCTTCAGGAGCCGGGGCAAAATCTGCAAGTTACTGAAGGAGGGACGTTTCCAGTGGATCCGCCAAGGTTTATCCTTCCCTTTGCTGACCAGGTGAACCCCCAACTCTCCCCGCGGGTTTTCCACCGCCGAGAAAACTTCCCCTTCCGGCGGACGGATTACCCGCGGGATTTTAGCCATGACAGGGCCGTCGGGGATGTTAGCCACGGCCTGTTCCACGATGGACAAGGATTGAAGGATTTCTTCCATGCGGAGAAAAAACCGAGCCTGACAATCCCCCGCCGTCGAAACGGGCACATCAAAGGTAAAGCGGTCGTAGACCGAGTAAGGATCATCCTTTCTCAGATCCCGCTTCACACCGGTACATCTCAAACCCGGCCCGGATAAGCCATATTTTATCGCCGTGTCGGCATCATATTTCCCAACCCCTTTTACCCGGGCCAGAAAGATTTCGTTGCCCCCGACCAGGTCCATATATTCATCGTACTGGGAGCGAAGGTAGGGAATCAGCTGTTTCACCTTCTCAATCCATTCCGCTGTCGCATCCCACTTGACGCCGCCGACCCGCATATAATTATAAGTTAAGCGGGCTCCGCACAACTCATTAAACAGGTCGACGATTTTTTCCCGATCTTTAAAGGCGTATAAAAAGGGACTGACCGCCCCGATATCCATCAAATAGGTGCCGAACCAGACCAGGTGGCTGGCTACCCGGTTTAGTTCGTCAACGATGACGCGCAAATATTCCGCCCGCTCCGGCACGGTGACCCCCATCAGCTTTTCCACAGCCAGGACGACAGCGTGGTTGTTGTTCATGGCGTTCAAATAATCCATTCGGTCGGTGTAAGGGATGATCTGGGTATAGGTCAGATCCTCCGCCAGCTTCTCCGTTCCCCGGTGGAGATATCCGATCACGGGGGTGGCTTCTTGGATGATCTCCCCGTCGATCCGGAGGATCAAGCGGAACACGCCGTGGGTGCTGGGGTGTTGGGGTCCCACATTTAACAACATTTCTTCCGTCCGCAATGGCATCGGATCATCCTCCCTTTCAGCCTTGCTCTCCCTCAATCGTCGCCACCACTTCGATCCCGTTTATTTTCATGTGGTATAGAAAGATTGATTCCAACAGGTCGCCGTCATGGGCGGGAATCCCTTGTTCTTCAGCCACTTCCACCGGCGTGTGATAGGTGCGGGTATGTTCCTTTGATACCACCACCCGTACATCGGCGTTTCGCTCATTGGCCAACAGTCGAATGCCCATAGCGTTTTGATAAATGCACAAATCGGTACAATCACCGACCACTAGAAACGTAGCTGGCCCTCTTTCAAACACATCATCCAGAAGCTGAAACAGTTGTACTCCCTGTTCATCCTGACTAAAGAGGGCGCTGGTTGCATTTTTTCGAAACAAACGCACCCCCGATATGTTCAGAAAGGGTTGCAATCGATCCACCGTTTCCGCTTCTGCGCTTCCGCGGATACAGTGTGGCGGAAAAGCGCTAAATTCCTTGGCATCCGGCAGATGATCATCTTGGAGAAACAATAGGTGACTACCAGGCAAACCCGCTTCCACCAGACTTTGTGCCAACCTTGTTACCGGCTCCACCATACCGCCCACCCGATCGGAAGCGAGGGGACCTTCTTTACAAAAACCATTTAGGATATCGACCAAAAGGAGGTACACCCGATCCATTCCCCCCGCCCGCTCTACCATCTGGGCGACTGTTTCCGAGGGAAGGTTGGCCATTTCCCGATCTACAACATGAAGAAAAGCATCTCGACTATGCATTTATCTCTCTCCTACCCATAGGTTTTTCGAACCTTCTGCCTATTCCGATCCCTATCTTACCATGAAAGCGATTGAGTTTCCATCGCTGGAATGTGACCTCCCCAGAAACAAAAAACCCCTTTACGCCGCCTTCTGACAGTGGACGCAAAGGGAAGATCGGGAAAAGAAAACTTATCCGTCGAAGCGGAAGCTCTCCAAGGCCTGATTGTCCAGTTTTTTCATCACTTCGACCATCAGTCGGATGGCGTGTTCCACATCGTTCTTGCTGATCATGGAGACGTGACTGTGGATATAACGGGCCGCCACCCCGACAACCAGGGACGGGACGCCCCGGCCATGGAGATGAAATTTCCCAGCATCGGTGCCACCGCCGGTCATCGTCTCCACCTGGTAAGGAATCTGATGCTCTTCCGCCGTCTCCGTCACCAGATTTCTGAGCCGGATATTGGGGATCATGGTCGCATCCAAAAAGGTGATCAAAGGTCCCCCACCCAGATGGGGCTTGGTCTCCGGGTTTCCCTTCGGATCATCTTGAGCCACCCCCACGTCGAAGGCAAAGGCGATATCCGGTTCCACCACGTCGGGAGCGGTGGCGGCTCCTCTGAGACCCACCTCTTCTTGGACCGTGGCTCCGCCAAACACCGTATTGGGATGATCCGTCTCCTGTAAACGCCTCATCACCTCTAAGGCGAGATAACAGCCAAATCGGTTGTCCAAAGCTTTGGCCAGGATGGTGTCATGATCAGGCAGAATCTCAAAGGGACAGATGGGAACGATGGGGTCCCCCACCCGAATCCCCCACTTTTTAACCTGTTCAGCGTTCCGTGCACCGATATCAACAAACATTTCTTTCATCGGGTAAACCTTTTTCCTCTCCTCCGGGGTTAACAGGTGAGGAGGTTTGGACCCGATCACACCGGTAAAATTCTTCTTTTCCGTCATCACTGCTACCCGTTGGGACAATAACACCTGACTCCACCAGCCACCGAGGGGAGTAAAGTACAGATATCCATCTTTATGGATTTCCTTCACCATAAAACCGACTTCATCCATATGCCCCGCCAGCAAGATCCGGGGTTTATCCGAGGCGCCCGACTTCCGGCCAAAAATACCGCCCAAACCATCGGTGATAACCGATGTTCCCATCGCTTCCAGCTCTCGGTGCATAATCTGGCGGATCCTGCCTTCATAACCGGGCACCCCGTTCGCTTCCGTCAACTCCTTCAGCAATTCCATCTCACATTTCACACTCCTTGGGCCCTATAGCCGCATTTTCATATGTATTATGGGTGCTTGCGTGCCTTTTTATCATGCGGCACATATTTCATCACCCGTCTCTCCAGACTATCGGGTGGATGGAAAGGGGCTGGGCCTAAGAATGCATGGGAGATGGTGACGATGCATGATTCATAACTTCTGCCGATACGGTTTGCTTCCCGTTCTGCTTTTATCCCTCTGTTTCCCCCTTCTCTTCCCTTTTTCGTCGTGGTCCGCCCCTGCCGCGGCATATGCCGACAGGAAAGCACCGCTTCCCATCCTGGGGGATTACGCAGGGGAACTACGAGAGCCTCATCCCCGTCAGGACGGTATCCGTCACGTGGATACCGTGCGGACAATCCGTAAACTGAAGGAGCTGGGGGTCAATTCCTATCTCTACCTAGTGTGGCATGCCCCCACCGACTGGGATGACCTGCGCCGGGAGTTCCTTCCTGCCGCCCAAAAAGCAGGGATCGATGTATGGGTCTATCTGGTCCCCCCCTCGGAGGCGCGCAGCAAATCCTCGGAACCCTTCGGCACCGATTACATCGCCTGGTTCCGGGCGATCGGCCGGCTCTCCCAATCATACGGAAATTTAAAGGGCGTCGTTATGGACGATTTCAATCACAATTACTCCTTTTTTTCGCCGGAATACGTGGCCAAGATGCGCTCAGCCGGCCGCAAAATGAACCCGGAGCTGAAATTTTACCCCCAGATTTACTATACCGGCATCAAACCCGATTTGATCAAACCTTACCGCTCCCTGATCGACGGCGTAATCATGACCTACCGGGACGGAAAATACCGCAACACTCAACGCACCCGGGAGTTGGATGAACAGATTGAACAAGCCGCCGGCATTCTGAGAAAAGAGCAGCTTCCGCTGGTCTTGATGGTTCATGCGAGCAAACTGTCCGCCACCCCGTCCAATCCTTCCGTCCGTTATATTCAGACCAGCATGCGGATCGGATTGGACCACATGCGTAAAGGGAATCTGCAGGGATTGATCACTTATGTATTGCAAAAGGAATGGTTTCCCGAGCGAAAAGATCGCTCCGCACACAGCGGTTTTGGATACGGCAGCCTCTTTGTCCCCCCGGGAAACCATCCGTCCCCTGGAGGTTGGGGAGAGTGGCAGCAGCCCATTGTTCCCGACGGCAGCGGGAAATACACTCTCGATTTTTACCATCTCAGCGTCTATCCCTGGAGGTTGAGAAACGGGCAATATGTAAAACAAGTACTGATCGACGGACAGGTCGTATGGGAACGGGATGTCCACCAGGACCTGACCCAAAGGTGGAAAAGAGCTCATATTCATTTGACCCCGCACTTAAAAGGAAAAAAGGAAGCCGTCCTCTCTCTGCGTCTCTATCGCAAACAAAAAGGGCCGACCAGCTGGTTTTACACCGGTTTCGACCAGCTGCAACCAACCGGCTTCCAGCTTGCCAATCCAGGTTTTGAAAAGCCGGAAGGCTGGACCTATCGCTCCAATCATCCCGCCGTCATCGGGGAAACTCTGATCTTTGACCCCCAGCGAAGGCTGCGTGTGTATCTGACAACGATGATGATGTACACCCTGTACCGCTTCCACCACCAGGTGAACAGCTACGGGGGCGAGGCGATGAAAAAGGAGGCAGGCCAGCTATTCACCGCCATAGTCGAGGGGCGTAACCAGCAAGCCCTGCACCGGCTCAACCGCCTGCTGGAGCGACTCAATGACCACACCTCTCTTGATCAGGACCAACGGCAACAATTGCAAAAGATGGGCAAAAAACTGGATCACCTCCTGTCCGTCAATCCGTAAAAACCATGACAAAACCCCAACGGTATCCAAACCGTTGGGGTTTTTATCATCGACAACCGGAAGCTTTACGAATACGAGTAGCGGTAGCTAGGCGGAACTCCCTTTCCATGCAGTTGATCTCCAGATACCGCTTTATCCGTTAGTTCCTGAACGCTTTTAGCTGTTGATTTAAATCCTTTGTCTGTTCATACACCCTTTGATAAACCGCAAACAACTCTCGATATTTGTCTACATTTTTCGGATTGGGCTTAAACTCGACAGAAGGCTGTACAAATCGTTCCGCACATGTTTCCAGGGATCCGAACCAGCC
Source organism: Melghirimyces thermohalophilus (assembly GCF_900102685.1). Classification (GTDB taxonomy): domain Bacteria; phylum Bacillota; class Bacilli; order Thermoactinomycetales; family DSM-45169; genus Melghirimyces; species Melghirimyces thermohalophilus. Next base: position 10,045 of record NZ_FMZA01000001.1, on the reverse strand, counting down.
GCAGCCGACCGCCGCCAACATAGCAGCCCCCATGCCAGGTCCCTGTTCGTTTTGCAATCCGACAATAGTAACATCGAAAATATCTGCTTGCATCTGCAACCAACTCGAATTTTTTGCCCCACCTCCGATGGAGACGATCGTGGGAATCGATTTTCCTTCCTTGCGCAGGATTTCGATGGTTTCATTCAGGGAAAACGTGATCCCCTCGATCACCGCCCTCACAAAATCGGCCCTCGTATGGGAAGTGTCGATACCAATAAAACTCCCCCGAATCGTCGCATCGGCGTGGGGGGTTCTTTCCCCGGCCAGATAAGGGGTAAATAACAAGCCGTTAGCACCGATAGGAACACGGTCCGCCTCCTTCAACAGTTCGTCAAAGCTCTCCTCCCCGGCAAAAGTATCTTTAAACCAACGCAAGCTGTAACCGGCAGAAAGAGTGACCCCCATCGCATAATAAGCGTTCGCTTGTCCATGGTTGAAAAAGTGGAGTTTTCCGCGGAAATCCCGATTTCTCTTTTCTTCGTAGGATAAAATGATTCCAGAGGTTCCAATGCTGCACAAAGCTTTCCCTTCCGACAAGATACCGGCCCCGATCGCCCCGCAGGCATTATCGGCTCCCCCAGCGAAAACCTTGGTCGAGGGTTGCAGACCGGTCCGGGAAGCAATTTCCGGCAAAAGCGTCCCCACCCATTGATCGGATTCCACCAACGGGGGGCAGATGTCGACTGGGATATCGAAACAGTCACAGATCTCCTCACTCCACCGTTTTTCCGTTACATTTAGCATCAAGGTTCCTGCTGCATCGGAATATTCACTGTTACATACGCCTGTCATCCGGAACCGAAGATAATCTTTGGGCAGCAAAAACTGAGCCGTCCGCTCGAAAACCGCCGGTTCGTTTTCTTTAACCCACAACAATTTGGGCAGTGTAAATCCTTCTAGTGCGATGTTTTTAGTCCAATCGACCAGCCGGTTGCCAAGCCGGTCGTCGATGCTTCGGCACTGCTCTGTTGTACGCGTATCATTCCACAAAATCGCGTTCCGCAACAGCCGGCCCTGCTTATCCACCAATACCAACCCGTGCATCTGACCAGAAAAACTGAGCCCTTCGATCTCTTCCGGATCGACTTCGGAGACATCTATTAGCTCGGCAAGCATCCGTATCGTTTGTTCGACCCATATTTCCGGATCTTGTTCACTGTAACCGAAAGCATTCTGAATGAGGGGATAACTCTTTGAGACTTCTTGGATCACTTTACCATTTTGGTTTACCAGCAGCCCTTTGACAGCGCTGGTCCCCAGATCGATCCCGATCACATACTTCACAACAGGCTCGCTCCCTTACATCCAAGGTGGATGACGTTCCCGAAGGAACGCCATCGACTCCTTCTTGCTTCAACTTTCCAACAGATATTGGTTCAGAACCGCCTTCAGCTGCTCCTGTCTTCCCGATTGGTTACGGATCTCTTCTTTGTCCTGGATATAGGTTTCAAGTGTGTGAAAATCGGCTTTTCCGGATACGATGTCACGGCCGATTCCCTCTTTGAAACTGCGGTAACGATGATCCAGGACCTCTTCAAAAACTCCATCTTCGATCAGCCGATGAGCCACCTTCAACCCTTTGGCGAAACTGTCCATCCCGGCGATATGGGCGTAAAGCAAATCCTCCAGCTCAAAGGAAGGCCGTCGCAACTTGGCATCGAAGTTGAGTCCCCCTGTTCCCAACCCGTCGTTTTTCAAAATTTCATACATCGCCAGGGTGGTTTCATACAGATCGGTGGGGAATTCATCGGTATCCCACCCCAACAGGTCATCTCCCTGGTTCGCATCCACGGAGCCCAGCATCCCGTTGATTCGTGCCCATCTTAGCTCATGCTGAAAAGTATGCCCGGCAAGGGTCGCATGGTTGGCTTCGATATTAAACTTGAAATGACCGTCTAAATCATACTTTTGCAGGAAGGCTGTCGCCGATGCTACATCGTAATCATATTGGTGCTTCGTCGGTTCTTTGGGCTTCGGCTCGATCAGAAACTGTCCCGTATACCCGATCTCCTTCGCATAGTCCACTGCCATCCGTAAAAACCGAGCCATGTTATCCAATTCAAGTTCCAAATCCGTATTGAGGAGGGTTTCGTATCCTTCTCTCCCACCCCAAAAGACATAATTTTCCGCACCTAATTCTTTCGCTATTTCCAATCCTTTTTTCACCTGGGCGGCGCTGTAGGCAAAGACATCGGCATTACAGGACGTGGCCGCCCCATGAACAAACCTCGGATGTTTAAACAGATTGGCTGTATTCCACAGGAGCTTCACTTTGCTCCCCTTCATATATTCCTTCATCATGGCCGTGATTTGATCGAGATTTTTGTTGGTTTCCCGCAAGGTTTCCCCTTCAGGAGCTATATCCCGATCATGAAAAGAAAAATACGGAACATTCAGCTTTTCAAAGAGCTCAAAAGCGGCTTCCACGCGGGCTTTAGCCAGATCCATTCCCGAAAAGCGGTCCCACTCTCTTTCTATCGTTCCGCGACCGAAGGGATCCGCCCCATCGCCGGTCAAGGAGTGCCAGTAGGCGACGGAAAACCGGAGATGCTCTTCCATCGTCTTTCCTCCGACTACTTCTTCCGGATTGTAGTGTTTAAAAGCGAACGGATTCTTGGAATCCTTTCCCTCATAGGAAATGGTGCCTATACCGCTGAAATATCCCACGTCAAATCCCTCCTAAAGAACAATCATGTTTCCGCTTTCATCACAAACCATCCTATCATCTCCAAAATAGTTTGTCTATCGATTAAACAAACTGGAGTACTATGGCTGTTCCTTTATTATTCTGTGAAACTTTTATATACTGGAAAACGAGCCTTTGTAAATAAAATGACATTTTTTACTAAGATATTTCTTTCATCATGATATGAAGTGAGGGTCACTCCATGCGAATAACCGGCGATCAATACCTGATAAAAAAAATCAATAAATCCATCGTCTTTGATACCATCAGGCAAAATCACCCCATCTCACGGGCGCAGATCTCCGAAACGACCAACCTAAACAAAGGAACCGTTTCCAGCTTGGTCAAGGATTTAATCGATGACAATCTAGTCTACGAAATCGGCCCCGGCGAATCCAGCGGTGGAAGAAGGCCGGTGATGCTTTTATTCAATCATGTTGCCGGGTTTGCAATCGGCGTCGATCTGGGTGTGAATTACATTTTAACGGTTTTGACCGATTTAGAAGGAAATCCGGTGGAAGAAATTCGAACGACTTTAGAAAATATTTCTTTTGACTCAGTTATCTCAACCCTGTTTCAGTCGATCCGAACCCTGATTGAACGGGCTCCCGACAGCCCACGAGGAATCGTTGGGATCGGAATCGGGGTTCCCGGTATTGTGGAGGAAAAAGGGACTGTTTTGTTTGCCCCTAACTTAGGATGGAAAAACGTCAACCTATCGGAAATAGTCAAAAAGGAATTTCAACTACCGGTCACCGTTCACAATGAAGCCAATGCCGGAGCGATCGGGGAACACCTCTTCGGCGCAGGAAAAGACACAAAAAACCTCGTTTATGTCAGTGTCGGGATCGGAATTGGAACGGGAATTATCATAAACAACGATTTATATAAAGGCGCGCTCGGTTTTTCCGGTGAGATGGGGCATTCTGTCATTGAAAGCCACGGTAAAAAATGTCGGTGCGGTAATCGGGGATGTTGGGAATTATATGCTTCCGAACGCGCCTTTTTGGAACAGGCAAAAACTTTATCCATCGATTCAGCCGATTCAACTGAAGAGTTTAATCTCGATTGGTATCTTCAAGCGGCGAACGAAGGAAACGATGAAGTGATCCGGTTATTTCATCAGGCCGGTGAATATTTAGGGATCGGCTTAACCAACATCGTCAATACATTCAATCCCGAGCTGATCATTATAGGAAACCGGTTTGCCAAAGCGGAAAAATGGATCAGCCAACCGATTCGTCGAATCGTTGAAAACCGTGCCTTACCTTATCACCGCGGGCATATGAAAATCGCGTTTTCCAGCTTAGGGGCCCATTCCTGCGCTTTGGGCGCTGCCTCCGTCTCTATTACAAACTTCTTCTCCGATATGAAAATATCCGTGGAATGAAACATAACACAGCCTCTGTGGAAACCATCTGGTAAAGGGATGGTTTCCCTTTCTTTTGAAGGGAGCCAAGCCCCCGTCTTAAGCACTTATTTTTTTCTTTTTTGGAGTCCACAACGCTTCCAATTCTTCAAGTGATTTCCCCTTTGTTTCAGGGACGAGTTTCCAAACAAATAACGCGGATAAGAGACTCATTCCTCCGTAAAAAGCGTAAGTGAACCCTTCACTCACTTCCATCATGGAAGGATAGGTGGAGGAAATGAAGAAGTTGGCTACCCACTGTGCAGCAACAGCGATCCCGATCGCTTGCCCGCGAATTTTATTGGGGAAGATTTCAGAGAGGAGTACCCAACAAACGGGTCCCCATGACATCATGAAAGAGGCTGTGTATAGGATGATAAAAGCTAAGATTCCAGGTCCAATCATATCGAAAAAAGCCAACCCAGCCACACCAAACATACCAACCGCCATTCCCGCGGATCCTACCATTAACAAAGGCTTTCTTCCCCATCGATCCACCCTTTTGATCGCTATTATTGTAAAAATGACATTTACGGCCCCCATCACCACCGTCTGCACCATCGATGCATGTTGACCGGCCCCCATGCTCTCAAAAATACGGGGGGCATAATATAAGGCAACATTGATTCCGACAAATTGTTGAAAGACAGAGAGTAAAATACCAACCACAATTACTAATTTCCCATAGGAGAATAGACTTCCCGAAGTACGGGTGGTATTAAATGAAGCATTTATCTCAAACAGAATCGATTGGGCCGTCTCTTTTGAACCACTCAGTTTTTCTAAAAGACGAAGGGCCTCATTATTTTTGTTTTTCCTGGCGAGATAACGTGGAGTTTCCGGTACAAAAAATAATAGAACCAAAAATAGGAACGCCGGTATAGCTTCCGATGCAAACATATACCTCCAGCCTATATCGCGAATCCATTCGATGCTTTGCCCGCTAGCAATCGACCAATTAACAAAATAAACAACAAGCATCCCAAAAATGACAGCAAACTGATACCATGAAACCAACTTTCCACGAATCTGAGGCGGTGCGATCTCTCCGATATAAGTCGGTGAAATGGCGGATGCTAAACCAACCCCTATTCCACCAACAATTCTGTAAACATTAAACATGATTAAAAGAGCGATGCTGGGTTCACCCTTTTCAAAAAAAAGAAACTCAGGGACGGCCGATCCTAAAGCCGAAATAATGAATAATACTGCGGCTAATCTCAAGGAGTTTCTTCTTCCCATACGATTTGAAAAGAATCCGGATATCGCTCCGCCAATCATACAGCCAATCAAAGCACTGGAGACCGTTAATCCATGGATGATTGAATTTAACTCCAAAGGATGGATTAAATAATGCTCCAATGACTGTTCTGCACCCGAAATAACAGCGGTATCATAACCAAACAGTAATCCACCTAGGGTCGCCACAAATGTAATTAAAGCAACAAATAAGTTATTCTTTTGATTTTTGAACTGGGCAACAGGGTGAGATTCCTTATAATCTCCCAACGACACTTACACCTTCCTCCTTTCTTTATACCGATCCATTCATCGTTTCAACTTTGTTTATCCTTTGAACAAAGGATAATTTCTTTTGTAAGCGTTGTCAACTAAAGTTCACCCAAAATCGCTTGTTTTCGGAACTTGTATGTCTCTGATTGGAAGGCTGATCCCACTCCTGTAATCGGAGTGACCTTGCTCCTCGCCTTCGCCGGTGGTATATTATACCTGGGTTGAAAAATTTCTGAAAAGAGGGTGTTTTCTTGCAATATCATGCCACCCTTCGAGAAATTCGACGACAGCCGGACACGTGGAAGACAACGTGGGAGGTGTGGACGGAAAAACGAGCCTCCCTTCTTCAATTTTTTCGGGAGAGACAACCGGAATCCATCTTGTTTACCGGGTGCGGAACTTCTTATTACCTGTCCATAGCCGCCGCCCGCCTGTTTCAGGAGCAGACGGGGATCCCTGCTCAGGCGGTTCCTGCTTCGGAGATCATGATCCAACCGACGGCTTTCTTCCCTCCCGACCGCCCGGCTCTGCTGGTCGCCTCCTCCCGTTCGGGGGAGACGTCGGAAGTTGTCCGTGCCGTAAAAGTGGTACAGGAGAGACGACTCGCCCCTTCCCTGGCAATCACCGGCGAACCCGCCAGCCAACTGGCCCAGTCCGCCGGATTCGCCCTCGCTCTACCCCACATTCGGGAACAAAGCGTGGTCATGACCAGCTCCTTCACCAATCTCCTCTTCTCCCTCCAATTGTGGACGGCCATTGTGGCAGGGAATGAAGACTTGTTGCGGGAATTGAGGCAAGTTCCGGCCCTGGGAGAAAAGCATCTCTCCACTGCGGAAGAGACAGCGCGCCAATTGGGAGCGGAGGAATCCTTTACACATTTCGTCTACCTTGGCTTGGGTGCCTATTACGGGCTGGCCTGTGAAGGAATGCTGAAAATGAAGGAGATGACCCAAACATTTTGCGAAGCCTTTAACCCGCTGGAGTTTCGGCATGGACCCATTTCCACCTTAAATCGGCAGTCCCGGGTGTTTCTGTTGAAAAGCCGTGTTGGTCACCCCCATGAACAAGCCTTGGTTCTAGACCTGCAACAAAGCGGCGCCGATGTCACTGCCATCGGTGAACAAGCGGGGACGCTGGGAGCGGATCGATCAGTGGAGCTGCCCCCGGGGTTAGGCGACGGAAGTCGGTCCATCCTGTATCTTCCCTTCCTTCAACTGCTCGCCTATTACCGTACCCTTCAGCTGAAACAAAACCCGGACCAACCCCGTAACCTGGGTCAGGTGGTCCGCCTGAACGACAAAGGGGGGGACTGAAGATGCCCCTGGTTTCCACTAAGGAGCTGCTGACAGATGCCCGCCGTAACGGTTATGCTGTCCCTGCATTTCCCGCCCATCATCTGGACATGATCCGCGCTGTCACAGAAACAGCAGAGGCGATGCAATCCCCAGTCATCCTGCAGGCCACACCGGCCACGCTGAAGCAGGTTGGGGCCGATTTTATCACCGCCATGGTGCGTACCGCTGCTGATCGGGTTCCTGTTCCCGTTTCGCTCCACCTGGATCACGGTGACAGTTTCACCACCGTCATCCGCTGCCTCCGCCAGGGGTTCACCTCAGTGATGATTGATGGCTCCCACCTCCCCTTTCAAGAAAATATCCGGCTGGTGAAAAAAGTGACGGAAGCAGCTCATGCTGCGGGAGTGCCGGTGGAGTCCGAATTGGGCACCATCGATGCATCTGAAATGACCGATCCCGCCGACGCCGAGGAATTTGTCACCGCTACCGGCACTGATTTTTTAGCTCCCGCCTTCGGCACAGCCCATGGTGTCTATCGTAAGGCTGTGCGACTGGATCTTGCCCGTCTAGAAGCCATCGCCTGCCGCACGGGGATCCCGCTGGTGATGCATGGTGCTTCCGGGGTTCCACCGGAAGAGATCCGTCGCTCGATCCGAGCAGGTATCGCCAAGGTCAATTTTTCCACTGAGCTGAAACAGATCTTTTCCGCAACGCTGCGCCGGTTTCTCACCGACTCTCCTGAGGAGACCGACCCACGCAAAATCTTCCGCGTCGCCCGGGAAGGGGTCAGCGACGTGATCCGCGAAAAAATCGCCTGGACCCAGTCGGCGGGAGAGCCCCATCGGGAGAGTCCAGCATGATCACCGTCGTTACCCTGAATCCGGCGGTGGACAAAACTTATCGCCTCCTCCGGTTGGAACCAGGTCGTGTGCACCGGGTGACCGAGGTGATCCGCCGCTCCGGCGGCAAGGGGATCAACGTAGCCCGCGTGCTGAAGGCGTTAGGATGTCCGGTACAGCTCATCGGTTTTGTCGGCGGCAGCAACGGGGGGTGGATCCGAAGCCAACTGGCGGAGCTGGGCATCCCAGAAAACCTGCTCCCTATCGACAGGGAGACTCGAGACTGCATCAACATCCTGGATGAGGAGGTGAACACCCAAACGGAGTTATTGGAGCGGGGTCCCTCGATTTCAACGGAAGCCTGGAAAACATTTCAGAGGCGACTGGCTGATCTGTCCCCGGAGAGCCGGTATGTCCTCTTTTGCGGCAGCCTGCCCCCCGGAGTGCCCAACGACGCCTATGCCCAATTGATTCAATTGGCCAAAGAGAGCGGGGCGCAGACCGCCTTGGATACCAGCGGTCAACCTCTGGCCCTTGGCCTCCGGGCTTCTCCTGACATCATCAAACCAAACCTATACGAGCTGGCACAAATCACCGACCTCGATCCAGCCGAACAAACACAACTCCCTTCCCTTTTGACATCCTGGAACCGATCCGGCATCCCGCTGGCCATTGTCACACTGGGCGCCCAGGGGGCCTGGGCCGCCTACCGGGAAAAAGTCTTCCATCTTTTCCCCGTTCCCGTCGAAGCCCTTAACCCCGTCGGCTCCGGGGATGCTTTTCTAGGCGGTCTGATCGCCGCCCTCTACCAGGACCAGCCTATTCCGAAGGCCCTCGCCTGGGCCACAGCCGCAGCCGCCTCCAACGCCCAACACCGATGGGCGGGTGAGATCGATCCAGACCAAGTGATGGCTTTTGTCAACAGAGTACAAGTCTCACCACAAGAAAAATCGCTATAATTTGAGGATGATTCCACCTTGTTTGAGTCCGAATGATGAACGTTGAAAAAGTTTTCGGAAGAGCATATCCCCGTTTATCATGCATGGAGAAATAATTGGAACGTGATACGAACGACCAACCCTGCACCGGATGCTTACAGTCTGGAAGAGACGGAAGAGTTTTGCCCCAATCCATGCTGGGCTCCCATGTAAAATGCGATGTGATCATCGAGAAACAAGCCGAGCAACCGATGGGGGTGTGTGCCCTGGCTCATATCGATCCCTTCAAACGGAATGCAGCGTGTATCATTGATCGAGTTGAAACTCGCTTCTGGGAGAAAAAGATAGGCCACCGAGGCCTTGGGACTCTTATTGACGTTTGCTTTTCACGAACTGGGGCTGCATCGGGTATCTTTGCGCGTATTCTCCTTTAACGACCGCGCCATCGCACTCGATCACCGCTTGGGCTTTCGAGAAGAAGGCCGCATTCGAGAGGGACAATGGCACGACACAATCATCATGTCGATACTGGAAGAAGCGTTTACCCCTCCCGCCAAATCGAAGACACAATAAAAACCCTCCTGCAGAGGGTTTTTTACATCTTCATTGAAACTACTGTGGGACGATCGTCCCACCCTTAGTGGGTCCTTTTTCTTAATTGGAACCCTTTATATATTCATCTAGCTTTTTCTGCTGTTCCTGTTCAGTATCCTCGATCTCCTGTAACCGCTCTTCCTCCTCTCTCTTTAAGAGAGTTTCAATCTTATTATCCCGCTGGATGAAGTAGTTTTTCAATAAACGTACCCATGAACTCCTGGGGAACAAACTAATATAACATGGACACATACTATTTCGTCGATGATTACAGCATCTTAAAAATAAAAATTGCCGATACCATTTGAATAATTTTGCAACGATAATGAAATCACAGGGTTAACCAAATTTATAAATAAACAAAGCCGGATATCCTAAAAGAGCCTTTTGCAGATTTCAAACCCCTTGAGCAGCAAGGCTCCTCAGGCATAGAAAAAGGACTTCACCCCATCATGGAGAAGTTTTCAAGTGACCAAACCGAAAACCCATGAGGAGGGAAGTCACTTGTATCTTCTCCAAGGAACGCTATTTTCCTTTGAAGAATGGCTAAAAATTGAGTCCAAAGATCGGTTGCCCTTGTTTTTTGAAACGCTCGATCTTCGACCCTATGTGAAGGAAATGAAAAAATCTTCCCCCCAAGGAGCTCGCGGATATTCCCGGGAGGCGATTCTCCGTGCTTTTTTAGCCGCTCCTATGGAAGAAATTTCGACTTTGACCCGCCTTCATCAACG